>CAWEWE010000001.1:0-42045 GCA_963812745.1 uncultured Chloroflexia bacterium
AAAGCTAGGGGATGAGCTGTGGATAGCGGTGAAATGCCAATCGAACTCGGAGATAGCTGGTTCTCCCCGAAATAGCTTTAGGGCTAGCCTCGGGCGTTCAATCACGGGGGTAGAGCACTGGATGGGCTAGGGGGCTTCCCGCTTACCAACCCCAACCAAACTCCGAATCCCGTGATTTCAGAGCCCGGGAGTCAGACTGCGAGGGCTAAGCTTCGTGGTCAAAAGGAAAACAGTCCGGACCGCCAGCTAAGGTCCCTAAATCCAAGCTAAGTGGTAAAGGATGTGGATTTGCTCAGACAACCAGGATGTTGGCTTAGAAGCAGCCATCATTGAAAGAGTGCGTAACAGCTCACTGGTCAAGTGGATCTGCGCCGAAAATTCAGCGGGGCTCAAGCTTGGTACCGAAGCTGCGGATCAGGTGATCGGTTCGCCGATCATCTGGTGGTAGGGGAGCGTTCCGTCAACCGTGAAGGTCGACCGTGAGGACGGCTGGAGTGGGCGGAAGTGCGAATGTCGGCATGAGTAGCGCAATGTGAGTGAGAATCTCACACGCCGTAAGCCTAAGGTTTCCTGAGGAAGGCTTGTCCGCTCAGGGTTAGTCGGGCCTAAGCCGAGGACGAACGTCGTAGGCGATGGACATCCGGTTGATATTCCGGAACCACTAACGATCGTTTGCACCGCAAGGTGTCGCCTGGGGGTAGGAGATGGGAGGAGGCCGGCGCAAGCCGGTTCAAGTCCCGGATCTGATCCCAGGTGAGAGCAATGGCATGACACGGTGTGGTAATTCGAGCGCGTTTTGGCTATACGCGTCTAAGCCGGTAGGGGGATCGGACAGGTAAATCCGTCCGGTCATTCAAACCCCGAGCAGCGAATGAAAGGGGCTTCTGCCTCGATTCGAGTGAGCCACGCTGGCAAGAAAAGTGTCTAGCGAGATCAATAGTGTCCGTACCGCAATCCGACACAGGTAGGCGGGTAGAGCATACCAAGGCGATCGGGAGAACCCTCGTTAAGGAACTCGGCAACATGGCCCCGTAACTTCGGGAGAAGGGGCGCTTCGCGGCTGCTTGCTTGTCAAGCGGTCGATCGAAGCCGCAGTGAAATGGCCCAGGCGACTGTTTAGCAAAAACACAGGTCTCTGCGAAAGCGAAAGCTGACGTATAGGGGCTGACGCCTGCCCAGTGCCGGAAGGTTAAGAGGAGAGGTGCAAGCTTTGAATTCGAAGCCCCGGTAAACGGCGGCCGTAACTATAACGGTCCTAAGGTAGCGAAATTCCTTGTCGGGTAAGTTCCGACCCGCACGAATGGCGTAACGATCTGGGCGCTGTCTCAACGAGGGATCCGGCGAAATTGAAGTACCTGTGAAGATGCAGGTTACCCGCGGCAGGGCAAAAAGACCCCGTGGAGCTTTACTACACCCTGACATTGGATTGGGATTTAGCTTGTGTAGGATAGGTGGGAGGCTGAGAAACTGGGGCGCTAGCCTCGGTGGAGCCAACGTTGAAATACCACCCTTGTTGTATCTCGGTTCTAACCGCGACCCGTGATCCGGGCGCAGGACAGTGTCAGGCGGGTAGTTTGACTGGGGCGGTCGCCTCCTAAAAGGTAACGGAGGCGCCCAAAGGTTCCCTCAGGCTGAATGGAAACCAGCCGTAGAGTGCAAAGGCATAAGGGAGCTTGACTGCGAGACCCACAAGTCGAGCAGAGACGAAAGTCGGGCTTAGTGATCTGGTACCTCCGAGTGGAAGGGGTATCACTCAACGGATAAAAGCTACCCCGGGGATAACAGGCTGATGGTGCCCAAGAGTTCACATCGACGGCACCGTTTGGCACCTCGATGTCGGCTCGTCGCATCCTGGGGCGGAAGTACGTCCCAAGGGTTTGGCTGTTCGCCAATTAAAGCGGCACGCGAGCTGGGTTCAGAACGTCGTGAGACAGTTCGGTCTCTATCCGCCGTGGGCGTAGGGAACTTGAGAGGAGTTGCTCCTAGTACGAGAGGACCGGAGTGAACGAACCGCTGGTGTGCCAGTTGTCCCGCCAGGGGCACCGCTGGGTAGCTATGTTCGGTCGGGATAAGCGCTGAAAGCATCTAAGTGCGAAGCTCGCCTCGAGATGAGGTTCCCCACCGGGTCAACCGGGTAAGACCGCAGGGAGACCACCTGTTTGATAGGCCGCATGTGGAAGTCCGGTGACGGATGAAGCTGAGCGGTACTAACGGTCGAGGGCTTGACCTCTTCAGCAACTGACCAGGGGTCAGTGGCTGGGGATCGTGATCCGATCCTTGACGACTCATCCGAGATCGAAGATCTCTTCCGGCGCCCGCCGGGTCCCTCTGCGGACCTGCAGCGTGCCGCTGCCGAACACGTCCAGTTAGCGAAAATCCCGGTGACTCTAGCGGAGAGGCCATACCCGTTCCCATCCCGAACACGGAAGTCAAGCTCTCCAGCGCCGAAGATACTGAGAGGGCAGCCTTTCGGGAAAATAGGTCGTCGCCGGGATTTTTGCGTGTCTAGGGACAAAAACCCATTGGCAACGTGACACGAGCGGGTATCCTCCGGACCGATGGCGGACATCGCGGTCCCACGTCCCGCCGCCCTGTCCACCGCGCCGGATACGGCCGCGGTCTGCCCGTTCCTGCTCGCTGCTGATTCGGCCTGGCGGTCGTCGACCGTCTCGCGCGATCACCGCTGCCACGCCGTCGCGCCGGCCGCCGTCCTGGCTGGCGCCAAACAGCGCCGACTATGCCTTGTCAGTGCGCACGTCGGCTGTGCCACCTATCTCGCAGCGACCAGCGTCCTCGAGGAAGGTGGGTCCGTCGACGCGCGTCCGCTCCACCGGTCGGTGACCAAGACCGCTCCGCTGGTCCTCGACCGGGGCCGGCTCCCGTTCGCCGTGCCGGCACTCCCTGATCGCGCCGGCCAAGGTGGTCTCGTGGCCCTGATGGTCGTCGCCTTCGGGGCACTGGCCGTGACCCGTCTCGGTGACGGCGGACCCGGCATCACGCCGGTGGCGGGCGTGGATGGCGCCTCCCCGACGGCCGCGGCAGTCGCCTCCGCGACCCCCGACGCGACGACCGTCCCTGCATCGCCCGACGCCCCGACGCGGACCCTCGTCCCATCGAACGTCGAACCGACGACCCCGCCCAGCCCGACGCCGGCCGCGACCCCGGCGCCGACGCCGGCGCCCACCGCCGACCCGACGACCGCGCCGACCACCTACACGGTCCAGAGCGGCGACACGCTGAGCGGCATCGCCGGCGCCCATGGCACCACCTGGCAGGTGCTCGCCGAGCTCAACAAGATCGATAACCCGCGACATCTCCGGGTCGGGCAGGTGATCAAGCTCCCCGGCTGATCGTCAGCGCTGGCAGCCCCGGCAGTACGACGTCACGAACCCGCCCGCCTTCACCTCCGTGATCCGGGTCCCGCAGCGCGGACAGGCCTGCCCGCCCTTCAGATGGACCGCGAGGAAGTCGCGCACCTGCGTCTCGAAGGTCGGTGGCACCCGCTCGCGAAGCACATCGATCGCGTGCGCGAGCGTGGATCGCATCCCGTCATAGAGGGCATCGACCTCCTCGGGCGCGAGGGTCGAACGCTTCCGGAAGGGGAGCAGCCGCGCGGCGTGGAGGACCTCGTCGCTGTAGGCGTTGCCGATCCCGGCCACGAACGCCTGGTTGCGCAGCAGGTTCTTGAGCTCGCCCGGGTGGCGCCGGATCCGGTCGCGCCAGACATCGAGGGTCAGCTTGGGGTCGTCCGCATCCGGGCCGATCTCGTCGGTGCCCAGCCCGGGCACGTCGCGCCCCACGCCGGTCGGGAGCAGGTAGACCTTGCCCATCTGGGTCGGGTCGCGATAGCGGATCTCCGGGTGGTCGCTCGCCGCCGGGAGCCAGGACGCACCCCGCGTCCAGGCGGCTGGCTTGAACGCCTTCGTGGGACCCGCCTCGCCGAACCCGAGGACGACCGCCGTCTTGGTCGGCTGCTTCGTGCCGGGCGCCGCGAGCTGGAAGCGGCCGGTGAGCATCGGGTTGACCACGATCCGGTCGCGATCGAGATCCACGATGAGGAACTTGCCGCGCTGCTCGATCCTCGTGACGACCTGCCCGACGAGGCTCGCCAGCTCGTCCGGCGTGCCTCGGATGGCGAGCGGTCCAGGTGCCGTCGCGGCGGTGATGGGGCGACCGCGGAGGGCCGTGTCGAAGGCCTCGGCGACGATCGTGAGGTCGGGTAATTCGGGCACGGCTGCCGATCGTAGCCGATTGTTGACGCTCGAAACGCTGTGCTAGACTCTCCCGGCCCCGAGAGGCAGGACAGCTGAAGAGCGGAATCAGGCCACAACGAGCGCGAAGGAGCGGACCGCGGAGTAGAGCACCACGGACCACACCCGAACGGACCCTCGGCCCGGCCTGAGCATCGCTCAGGTCGTTTCTGATTCTTGGGTGCGAATCCATGACAGGAGAGACCAACACATTGACCGACGAGCAGCAGGGCGGCACAACGCCTCCCACCGAGCCGAACGCATCGGTGGACCAGCAGGCGTCTGACCGACCCGCCGGGGCGATCGCCGTCGCCGACGAGCCGGCCCAGCCGGCGACCGACGACTCCGAGAACCCCACCAGCGAGGCGCCCGACGAGGCCGCCGGATCGACCCAGGTCGAGACCGCCGCCACGGATGCGCAGGCGCCCGTCGACGAGAGCGAGGCGGCCCCCGACCCGGACGCGTCCGCGACCGCCGATCCTGGTGAGGCCACCGAGGCAGAGACCACGACCCCCGAGGCCACGCTCGCCGACGCCACCGTCGAGACCCCGGCCGCGCCCGACGATGCTCCGCCGGTCGCCGAGAGCGAGACCGCACCCGAGAGCGAAGCAGCACCCGTGGCCGAGAGCGCGCCCGAGACCGAGAGCGCGCCCGAGACCGAGTCCGCCGCTGCGATGGCCGACGAACCGGCCACGGAAGCCGCCGCCGAGCCCGAGCCGGCACCGGTCGAGCCAGCGCCTCCGGCGCCGCCGCGCGACCTCGGCCCCGAGCCGACGACGATGGAGGAGCTGCTCGCCGAGCAGGAATCCGATATCAAGAGCTTCAAGCACGGCGACGTCGTCGAGGGGACGGTCGTGCGCATCGACAAGGACGAGATCCTCGTCGACATCGGCGCAAAGAGTGAAGGCGTCGTCAGCAACCGTGAGCTGTTCGGCCGCCACGGTGGCGAGGGTCAGGCGCCGCTGACCATCGGCGACACCGTGCTCGTGTACGTCCTCCAGCCCGAGTCCCCCGAAGGCCACGCCGTGCTGTCGCTGCGCCGTGCCGGGCTGGAGCGCAAGTGGCGCGCGATGCAGGAGCAGTTCGAGGCGGGCGTCATCATCGAGGCGCCGGTCATCGACCACAACAAGGGTGGCCTCATCGTCGACTGCGGCATCCGCGGCTTCGTCCCGATCAGCCAGATCGTCGACTTCCCACGCCGACCCCAGAACGACCAGCCGCGCGACGCCGCCCAGGAGATCGCCGAGAAGCTGCAGCCGTTCGTCGGCCGCAAGCTCCGGCTCAAGATCCTCGAGGTCAACCGCAAGGCGAACCGCCTGATCCTGTCCGAGAAGGTCGCCCTCTACGAGGAGCGCCGCGAGAAGCGGGACGAGCTGTTCAGCAGCCTGCAGGTCGGCCAGAAGGTGACCGGTACCGTCCGCTCGATCGCGCCGTTCGGCGTGTTCATCGATCTCGGCGGCATCGACGGTCTCGTCCACAAGAGCGAGCTGTCCTGGAACAAGGTCAACAACCCCGAAGCCGGCTACAAGGTCGGTGACGAGGTCGAGGCCGAGGTCATCGATATCAACCATGAGCGTGGCCGGATCAGCCTGTCGATCCGCCGGCTCCAGCCCGACCCGTGGCACTCGACGGTGGCCGACTTCAAGGTCGGCGACGTCATCGACGGGACGGTCACGAAGCTCGTCAACTTCGGCGCCTTCGTGCGGGTGCGCGACGGCCTCGAGGGCCTGATCCACATCAGCGAGCTGTCGCACCAGCGCGTGGCCCATCCCGGCGACGTCGTCCACGAGGGACAGCAGCTCAAGCTCAAGATCATCTCGCTCGACTCCGAGCGGCACCGCCTGGGGCTCAGCCTCAAGCAGGCCGAGGAGCCGCCGGCCCGACCGGCACCTGAGCCCGGCCAGGCCGCCCCATCAGGTGGTGGCCAGCGCGGCGAGCGCCGCCCGCGCCAGGAACGCAGCTACTCGATGAGCGATGCGGTCCAGGAGCCGGAAGGCGGGATCGACAACACCCTGGCGTCCGCGTTCGCGCAGGTCCGCCAGCAACTGGCCGAGGCCGAGGGTTCGGATGAACCGACCGCGACTGCCGCCGCCGTCGAGGCGGAGCCGGCTGCAGCTGGCTCGGACGTAGCCGAGGCCGAAGCGGCGCCAGCCGCTGAAGCCGAACCGGTCGCTGAGGCCGAGCCTGTGGTCGCGACCGACGCCGAAGCCGAGACGGCCGCGCCGGCCGAGCCGGAAGCCGTTGCCGAGGCCGAGCCGGTCGTCGAGACCGCAGTCGAACCGGAGACTGTCGCCGAGGCCGAGCCGGCCGAAGCCGCAGTCGAGCCGGAAGCGGCAGTCGAGCCGGAAGCCGCCACGGAGGCAGAGCCGGCAGTCGAGCCGGAAGCCGCCACAGAGGCAGAGCCGGTCGCCGAGGCCGAGCCGGTCGCCGAGGCCGAGCCGGTCGTCGAGGCCGAAGCGGAACCCGAGGTCGCTGCCGAACCCGAGGCCGCTGCCGAACCCGAGGCCGCGGTCGACGACACCGCGGAGGCGGAAGCGCTCGTCGAGGCCGAGGCCAAGGCAGAGGCCAAAGCCGACGCCGAGGCCGACGAATCCGCAGCTGCCGACGCGCCTGCGGACGACGCCACTGGCGACGCGAGCACCGAGGACGAGCCCAAGGCCTGACCCGTCAGGGGCCCGATCCGACCGACGACGACCCGCCGACCGGCGGGTCGTTTCAATTCCTTCATCGGAATCATGGCATCCGAGCGCCTGTCGACCGGCAATTCAATCTATAAGAGACCGGTACTCATGGCACCGGCTTGCTGGCGCGAACGTCGTGCTAGCATGGGCCTCAGGTCGGTACCCGGAGGGGCTGACGAAGGGAACAGGCGTTCGACTCGATGGACCGTTTCGACAAATTCACGGATCGCGCGCGCAAGGTGCTGACACTTGCTCAGGACGAGGCGCAGCGGTTCAACCACAACTACATCGGCACGGAGCATCTGCTCCTGGGCCTCGTCCGCGAGGGCGAAGGTGTGGCGGCGCGCGTCCTCGAGAACATGAACGTCGAGCTGGCCAAGGTCCGCACGGCCGTCGAGTTCATCATCGGCCGTGGCGATCGACCGGTCGTCGGTGAGGTCGGGCTCACCCCGCGCGCGAAGCGCGTCATCGAGCTCGCCATCGACGAGGCCCGGCGCCTCGGGCACAACTACATCGGCACCGAGCACCTGCTCCTCGGCCTCGTCCGCGAGGGCGAGGGCATCGCCGCCGGCGTCCTCGAGTCGCTGGGCGTCAACCTCGACAAGGTCCGCCACGAGGTGATCCGCGTCCTGTCGCAGAGCTCGTCGGCCGGCCCGAGCGCGCAGGAGACGAAGCGCGCCAGCAAGACCCCGACCGTCGACCAGCTCGGGATCAACCTCACCGAGGCGGCGCGGGCCGGCAAGCTCGATCCGGTCATCGGCCGCGAGAAGGAGATCGAGCGCGTCATCCAGATCCTCGGCCGGAAGACCAAGAACAACCCCGCCCTGATCGGCGAGCCCGGCGTCGGCAAGACGGCCATCGCCGAGGGTCTCGCGCATCGGATCATCGCCGGCGACGTCCCGGACATCCTGCTCAACAAGCGCGTCCTGACGCTGGACATCGGCTCGCTCGTCGCCGGCACGAAGTACCGCGGCGAGTTCGAGGAGCGGCTCAAGAAGATCATCGAGGAGCTGCGGAACACGAACGACGCCGTCCTGTTCATCGACGAGCTGCACACGCTCGTCGGTGCGGGTGCCGCCGAAGGTGCCATCGACGCCGCCAACATCCTCAAGCCGCCCCTGTCGCGCGGCGAGCTCCAGTGCATCGGCGCGACGACCCTCGACGAGTACCGCAAGTACATCGAGCGCGACGCGGCCCTCGAGCGCCGGTTCCAGCCGGTCATGGTCGAGGAGCCGACCCTGGAGCAGACGATCGACATCCTGCTCGGTATCCGCGAGCGCTACGAGCAGCACCACAAGGTGACGATCACCGACGAGGCTGTCCGCGCCGCGGCCGACCTGTCGATCCGCTACATCACGGACCGCCACCTGCCGGACAAGGCGATCGACCTCATCGACGAGGCCGCCTCGCGCGTCCGCCTGCGCCACTCCTCGGCCCCGCCCGCCCTGCGCGAAGCGCAGAAGGAGCTGGACCGGATCACCAAGGAGAAGGACGCGGCGATCAACAACCAGGAGTACGAGGAAGCCGCCACGCTCCGGGAGACCGAGGCGACCGCCAAGGAGACCGTCGACACGCTCCGCGGCGAGTGGCAGGCCACGATGTCGGGCGACCAGCCGACGGTCGGGGACGAGGAGATCGCCCAGGTCGTCGCGATGTGGACCGGCATCCCCGTCACCCGCATCGCGCAGGAGGAGTCCGAGCGACTGCTCCACATGGAGGACGCCCTCCACAACCGCGTCATCGGCCAGCAGGAAGCGATCGACATCATCTCGAAGGCGGTGCGCCGCGCCCGTGCCGGTCTGAAGGACCCCAAGCGCCCGATCGGCTCGTTCATCTTCCTGGGCCCCACCGGCGTCGGGAAGACGGAGCTCGCCAAGGCGCTCGCGGAGTTCATGTTCGGCAGCGAGGACGCGCTCATCAAGATCGACATGAGCGAGTTCATGGAGCGCCACAACGTCAGCCGGCTCGTCGGCGCGCCCCCGGGCTACGTCGGGTTCGACGAGGGTGGACAGCTCACCGAGGCCGTGCGCCGCAAGAACTACGCGGTCGTGCTCCTCGACGAGGTCGAGAAGGCACACCCCGAGGTCTTCAACATCCTGCTGCAGATCCTCGAAGACGGGCACCTGTCGGATGCCAAGGGCCGCCGGGTCGACTTCCGCAACTGCATCATCATCATGACCTCGAACCTCGGGGCGAAGCAGCTCCAGACGAACTCGAGCCTCGGCTTCCGCGTGCAGGGCACGACCGACGAGGCGCGCGCCGAGAGCTCCTACGAGCTCATGAAGGAGAAGGTCGCGACCGAGCTGAAGAACAGCTTCCGACCCGAGTTCCTCAACCGCATCGATGCGACCGTGGTCTTCCGCTCGCTGACCGTCGAGGAGATGACCCAGATCGTCGACTTGATGCTCGCGCGCGTGCGCGACCAGCTGCGCGCACAGCAGATGGCGCTCGAGGTCACCGAGGCGGCCAAGGAGCACATCATCAAGCTCGGGTACGACGTGGCCTACGGCGCTCGACCACTGCGCCGCGTCATCCAGAACATGATCGAGGACGTCCTCGCGGAGCATCTGCTCCTGGGCCGCTACGAACCGGGCACGACGATCGTCGTCGACAAGGACCCGGAGGCCGGCTTGGACATCCACGCCGCCGAGTCCCGGACGCCGGTCGAGGCCCACTGACCCTCCCGTGGCCAAGGCCACGAGCCAATTCGTCTGTCAGAGCTGCGGCGAATCCTTCCTTCGCTGGGAAGGACAGTGCCGCGCCTGCGGCGAGTGGAACAGCCTGGTCGAGACCGTCGTGCGTGCCCGAGCATCCGCGGCCTCCTCGGCGCGGGTCGCGGTGGGCGGCGCGCAGCCGGTGCCGTTGCGCGATATCGGTGAGACCGCCGTCCCACGCCTCCCGACGTCGATCGCCGAGCTCGACCGGGTCCTGGGCGGAGGCGTCGTCCCGGGCTCGCTGATCCTGCTCGGCGGCGAGCCGGGCATCGGGAAGTCCACGCTGCTGCTCCAGGCGGCGGCCGGCATCGGTCGGTCCGTCGTGTATGCCACCGGCGAAGAATCGGCTGCCCAGGTGCGGCTCCGCGCGGAGCGCCTCGGCCTGCTGGACGCCCCGGCGGGTGCCGCCATCGAAGTGCTCGCCGAGCGGGACATCGGGCGGATCGTGGAGGTGGCACGGTCGGCTCGTCCGGCGATGCTCGTCGTCGACTCGATCCAGACCGCGACGATCGATGAGCTCGACGGTGCAGCGGGCAGCGTCGGCCAGGTCCGTGAATCGACGGTTCGGCTCATGGAGTTCGCGAAGGGCGAGGGGATCGCCGTCGTGCTCGTCGGCCACGTGACCAAGGACGGCTCGATCGCCGGACCGAAGACGATGGAGCACCTGGTCGATGCGGTGGTGGCGCTCGAGGGCGAACGGTTCGCCGCGCTGCGGCTCGTCCGGTCGTCGAAGAACCGTTTCGGTTCGACGGACGAAGTGGGTGTCTTCGAGATGACCGGCGACGGCCTGCGCGAGGTGGCCGATCCTGCCCGCGCGTTCCTCGCGGACCACCCCGAGGCCGCGCCCGGGAGCGTCGTGGCCCCGACGATGGAGGGCAGCCGCCCGCTGCTGGTCGAGGTGCAGGCCCTGGTGTCGCCGGCGGGCTACGGCACGCCGGCGCGCAAGGCGAGCGGCATCGACCCGAACCGGCTGGGCCTGCTCGTCGCGGTGCTCGGGCGGCGCGCGGGCATCGGTCTCGGCTCGCATGACGTCTATGCGAACCTGGCCGGCGGGCTGAGCGTGGCCGAGCCCGGGCTCGACCTGCCGGTCGCGCTGGCGCTCGCATCGTCACTGCGCGACCGCCCGATGCTCCCCGATTCCGTCGCCATCGGCGAGGTCGGGCTGCTCGGCGAGTTGCGCCCGGTGGCCGGCATCGAGTGGCGCCTGCGGGAAGCCGCCCGGCTGGGATTCGCGACGGCGATCGTGCCTCGTCCGGGCCGCGGCGGACACCCGCCGGAGACGCCCGGACTCCAGTTGATCGAGGTCGCCACGCTCCGCGACGCGATCGCGGCGGGGCTCGGCGAAAGCCCGGGCGTTCGTGGCGATGCGGTTCCGGCGATGCTAGGCTGACGACCCGTCCAGGCCGCTCCGGGTGGACGACCGAGAAGATCCACCGAGGTTGTCCAGGTTGATCCGCTATATCCGCCTACTGGGAGCCGCGCTCGGGGGTCTCATCGGGCTGATGCTCGCCACCCTCGGGGAGGGGCTCTTCCAGGACGCGAGCTATGCCGGGTTCCTGATCGCGGCATGGGTCGTGGCATGGGTCGTCGTAGGGTTCGCGATCCTGCCGTACCTGACGCTGGTGCCGGCGACCTGGCTGATCTCGCAGGTCGAGGAGCTGTCGACCGCGGAGTTCGTGACAGCGGTCATCGGCCTCACCCTCGGCCTGCTGATGGGGCTGCTCCTCGGCGTGCCGCTCGCGAACCTGCCGCCGCCGTTCGGCGACGCGCTGCCGCTCGGTGTGTCGCTGTTCCTCGGGCTGGGCATGCTCGGGCTGACCGTCGCCAAGCGGCGTGACCTGATCATGGCGGCCCAGGCCGTCGGCTTCCTGCGCCGCGGCGACGCCGACCGCGACGACGACCACGCCGGTGACCCGCGGATCGTCGTGGACACGTCCGCGATCATCGACGGCCGGATCGCCGAGATCGTCGAGAGCGGCTTCATCTACGGGACGCTGGTGGTGCCGCGCTTCGTGCTCGACGAGCTCCAGCACATCGCCGACAGCTCCGACACGCTTCGTAGGAACCGCGGCCGGCGAGGGCTCGAGATCCTCAACCGGATGCAGAAGGAACCCGGGACCCCGGTCGAGATCGTCGAGGACACCGTCCCGAAGGAGTCCGAGGTCGATGCGAAGCTCGTTGCGCTCGCGCGCGCCCGCAGCGGGGTCATCCTCACCAACGACTTCAACCTCAACCGCGTGGCCGAGCTGCAAGGCGTTCGCGTGATGAACATCAACTCGCTGGCCAACGCGGTGAAACCTGCCGTGTTGCCCGGCGAGGAGCTGCGCGTCCGTGTCATCCAGGAGGGCAAGGAGGCGGGCCAGGGTGTCGGCTTCCTCGACGACGGCACGATGATCGTGGTCGAGGGTGGCGCACGGCATATCGACAAGGATCTCGACGTCGCGGTCACGCGGGTCCTCCAGACCGTGGCCGGTCGGATGATCTTCGCGCAGCCGCGCCTCGACTAACGAGCTGATGCGGGCGGTGCCAGTCCGCAGGCCGACGCGATCGTGGTGGCCGCCGGCGCATCGACACGGATGGGCGGCACGGACAAGCTGCTTGCCACGATCGGCGATCGGCCGCTCCTGGCGCACGCGATCGGCGCACTCGCCGACTCTCCGGCGATCGGTTCGATCGTGGTCGTGACGACGGCCGAGCGCCGCGAGGCCCTCGCGGCAGGCGGCTGGACGCCGGGCGACCGCTTCAGCTTCGCCGAGGGCGGCGCACGGCGGCAGGACTCGGTGCGGGCTGGGTTCGACGCGCTCGAACGGACCGTGCCGGATCCGGTGGGCGATCGTGTCGTCCTCGTCCACGACGGTGCGCGGCCGGCCGCATCGTCCGCCCTCGTCGACGCCGTGATCGGCGGGGTGCTGGAGCATGGCGCGGCGATCCCGGTGCTTCCCGTCCTGGAGACGCTCAAGCGCGTCGATGACGGCCGGATCGGCGCGACCGTCGATCGGTCCGACCTGGCGACCGCCCAGACGCCGCAGGGCGTGCGCCGCTCCCTCCTGCGCGAGGCGCTGGCGAGCGATCGTGGCCGCGGACGGCACCTGGACCGACGAGGCCGCCCTCCTGGAGGCCTGTAGGATTCCCGTCCATGTCGTCCCCGGCGATCCCGCCAACCTCAAGGTGACGGTGCCCGCCGACCTGGATCGCGCGGCGGCGGTACTCGGGTCGACGCCCGCCCGGACGCGTTCCGGGATCGGGCACGACCGGCATCCGTTCGGGCCGGGCGAGCCGCTGCGGCTGGGCGGGATCGAGCTGTCAGGCGCGCCCCGCCTGTACGGCCACTCCGATGGCGATGTCGCGCTGCATGCCGTGGCCGACGCGCTGCTCGGGGCGGCGGGCCTCGGCGATCTCGGAAGGATGTTCCCCGCTGGTCCGTCGACGCCTGCCGGCGTCCCCAGCAGCGACCTGCTGCGCGCGGTGCTCGAACGCCTGGCCGATGCGGGCTGGCGACCGGCGAGCGTCGACCTGACCATCGTCGCTGCGCGGCCACGGCTGGTGGCGCACCTCGATCCGATGCGCGATGCGCTGGCGACACAGCTCGGCATCGGTTGCGACCGCGTGAACGTGAAAGCATCGAGTGGCAACCTCGGCGGCGAGGATGGTGCCGGCCGGTCGATCTCCGCGCTTGCGCTGGCCACGATCGAGGCGACCTCGTGAGCGAGATCCGGCTCCAGGACACGCTCACCGGCGAGACCCGGCCGCTCGTGCCGCTGCGCGACGATGGCGTGCGCATCTATTCATGCGGACCGACCGTGTACGGGCCGGCCCACATCGGCAACTTCCGGTCGTTCCTGTTCGCCGACCTGCTCGTGCGCTACCTCCGTTGGCGCGGCCACACGGTGCGATGGGTGATGAACATCACCGACATCGACGACAAGATCATCCGCGGTGCGGTGGCTGCCGGCGAGCCGATCGGCGAGCTCGCGGATCGCTATCTCGAGCGGTTCCTGGCCGACGCCGAGACGCTGCGGATGACCCGCCCCGATGTGCTGCCGCGGGCGACCGAGCACATCGACCACATGGCGACTCTGATCGAGACGCTCCTCGAGCGTGGTCACGCATACCGCACCGACGACGGCTCGATCTTCTTCAGGATCTCGTCGTGGCCGGCCTACGGCCGCCTCGCCCGACTCGACCCTGAGCAGCTCCGTGTCGGCGAGCGGGTCGAGGCCGACGAGTACGCCAAGGACGATGTCCGTGACTTCGCGCTGTGGAAGGGTCACAAGCCCGGCGAGCCGTCGTGGACGACGGGCATCGGCGAAGGTCGGCCCGGCTGGCATATCGAATGCTCGGCGATGAGCATGGCCCACCTCGGCACGTCGTTCGATATCCATACGGGCGGGGTCGACCTGATCTTCCCGCACCACGAGGACGAGATCGCGCAGAGCGAGGCGGCCACCGGCGAGCCGTTCGTCCAGACCTGGCTGCACTGCGCCCACCTGCAGAGCAGCGGCGCGAAGATGGCGAAGTCGACCGGCAACATCGCGCGGGTCGACGAGGTCCTGGCGACCGGCGTCTCGCCGCGGGCGTTGCGGTATGCACTGCTGGCTGTCCACTACCGGGCGGGCTTGGATCATTCGGACGAATTGTTGGCGGCGGCTGGTGCGGCGGTCAGCAGGCTCGACACGCTGGTTCGTGCGCTGGAGACGTATCGCGAATTTGGCGACGGCGATCCCGAGCTGCCGGACGTGCTGGCGGGAGCCCGGATCGGCTTCGGCGAGGCGCTGGACGACGACCTCAACATATCGCCTGCCCTGGCCGTGGTCTTCGATCTGGTCCGCGACCTCAACCGACGGATCGAGGCGCGCTCCCTCTCGACGGACGATGCGGGCCGCGCCCTGGCTGCCTTGCGTGATCTCGACGAGGTGCTCGGCGTGCTGCCGGAGGCCGGGGCCGATGCGCTGGATCCGGAGCTGCAGTCGCTGCTCGACGAACGAGCCGCTGCTCGGGCCGACCGGGACTGGGCGGCCTCCGATCGACTGCGCGATGCCCTGGCCGACCGTGGCATCTCGGTCGAGGACACCCGCGACGGTCAGCGCTGGCATCGCATCGCCGAGGTCAGTCGTGGCTGACCGGCCGCCCGACGACGATCGGCGGGGCGGGGGACCGGGTCGTGGACCAGGGCGAGGCGGACCCGGTCGGGGCGGGCCCGGCCGCGGGCCGCGACGAGAGACACCGCGCGGCGGGTTCCGCCCCGGTGGGCCGCGCCCGGGAGGGCCGCGCCCCGGCGGACCACGCCGTGACGGACCGCGGCCGGACGCCCCCCGTCCATCAGGTCCACGTCGGGACGGACCGGGTGACGCCGGACCACGCCGTGGCCCACCCGGCCGCGGCGGCCCGCCCACCGCTGGCCCGCGACGTCCATGGCAGCCGGGACCCTCGGACGACCGGCCTCGTCCCTGGGAGGACCGGGGCCCCGACCGTCCACCCGCAGATCGCCCGCCGTTCGACCGCCCCAGACCGACCGGTGGTCGGCCGTTCGAGCGTCGCCCCGGCGGCCCACCGGGTCCGCGGCAGTTCGGCGGTCGGCCGCAGGGTCCCGGGCGTCCCGCGGACCGTGGTCGCCCGCCGTACGGTGATCGTCCCCCGTATGGCGGCCGTCCCGGCGGACGCCCGACCCGACCACCGTATCCGGGCCCGCGCGACTTCCGGTCAGGCCCGCCGGAACGCGGACCGGCCTTGCCGCCGCCGGAGGATCTGGCGCCCGACGAGGAGCTTGTCGCCGGTCGCCGCCCGGTCGAGGAGGCATTCGTCGCGCGCCGCCCCGCGATCCGATTACTGGTGGTCCCGCAGCGTCGCGCTGCGCTCGAGAAGCTGGTGCTCCACGCTACGAACCTGCGCATCCCGATCGTCGAGGTCGAGGGCGGCTCGCTGACGGCGCTCGCCGGCTTCGACGGCCATCAGGGCATCGCGCTCGTCGTCGAACCGCGATCGTTCGCGAGCCTGGACGACATCTTCGCCCGTGCTGCCGAGCGTGGCGAGCCACCGTTCGTGCTGGTGCTCGACTCACTGGAGGACCCGCACAACGTCGGATCGCTGCTCCGGAGCGCCGAGGCGGCCGGCGTGCACGGCGTGGTCTTCCCGACGCATCGCCAGGCGCCCCTTAGCCCATCGGCGATCAAGGCATCCGCGGGGGCGATCGAGCACCTGCTGCTCAGCCCCGCCGATGATCTGCCGGCGGCCCTGAGCGACCTCCACCTGCGCGGCCTGCGCATCGCGGGCGCCGATGGGGACGCACCGCTGACCGCCCGCCAGACGGACCTGCGTGGGCCGCTGGCGATCGTGGTCGGCAGCGAGGGCCAGGGCCTCGGACCGGCCATCCGCCGTCGCTGCGACGTGTTCATGCGGATCCCGATGAAAGGCGCCGTCGGGTCGCTCAACGCGGCCGTCGCCGGCTCGATCCTGTTGTTCGAAGCCGTCGCCCAGCGGGACGACGGCGGACCCGGGGAGGAACCTGCCCCGGCGCCGACGGATCCGCCCGAGCAGGAGCCGCCGCCAAAACCGGCGAAGCGGCGGAAGGTGACGAAGCCGCCTACCCCACCGAGCGAGACGGCATCGGTGGTCGAAGAAGAGCCGGGTGCTCGCGACGACTCGCTCCTACCGACCGAGCAGGGAGCCCCAGCGGCCCCGCCGACGACGCGCCCTACGCGTTCCTCGCCCAAGCGTCGATAGCGGCAAGGACCTCGGTCTTCGCGCGCTCCGTCGCGAACGAGTTGCGCGCGGCCCGCCGCTGGAGTTCGGCCAGGTCGTCGCGCGACAGCTCGGCCAACCCGACGACGTGGCGAAGCTCGTCGATCAGCGTCGTGCGGAAGAACGGCGGGTCATCGGCGGAGATCGAGAAGTTGACGCCCTGCCGCCAGAACTCGGTCACGGGATGCGCCTCCAGGGACGGGAACAGGCGGACCCCGACGTTCGATGATGGACAGACCACGAGGGGCGTCTGATCGCGGATCAGCCGCTCCAGGAGGGCCGGGTCATGGATCGCGGCGACGCCGTGCGCGATCCGGTCCGCCTGGAGGACATCGAGTGTCTCGACGACGCTCGACGGCGGGCCCATCTCGCCGGCGTGGACTTCGAAGCCGAGACCAAGCCGGCGTGCGTGTTCGCGGAACGGGATGAAGGCTTCGATCGGCCACGTGCCCTCGATGCCGGTGAGTGCCAGGGCGACGATCGGCGCATCTGCAGCATCGACGAGCTTGACGGTCGCCGCTGCTTCGTCGGGCCCGAGGTCGCGGATCGCGTCGATGACGAGTGCGATGCGGGTCGACGGCCCGGCGGCAGCGAGACCTCGCCGCAGCGCCGCCCACATCGCCGTCGGCTCCATCCCGTTGCGGACGCTGATCATCGCTGTGAAGATGGCCTCGGAGTAGACGACGTTCTGGGCGGCCTGACCCCGCGCGAACTCGGCGGCGACGAACTCGAGATCCGCGGGCGTGCGAACGAACGCGTTGGCCGCGAGAAACGAGGCGAGGAACCCTTCGAAGTCCGGGTACACCCCCGGATACCGCCCATCGACGAGCCCGAGCGTCTCGTCCGGATCCTCGCCGTGCCGCAGGGCGAGCGTGGTCGCGGTCGCCTCCGTGATCGAACCATTGAGGTGGACGTGGAGCTCGACCTTCGGGACGGTCGAGATGTCGCCGTCGGTCGCGAGGACGACCATCGGAAGGGCCTCCGGATCGGACGTGGGATGGTCGGAGCGCATGGTAGTGGGTCGCTGGCGCGCTTGACCCGTCAGACCGCTCGGCCCTATCATCTCCCGGCGCCGAAAGGGTCTTTCTGCGGTAAGGTCCTGCCCGTCGCGCCGACGTAGCTCAATTGGTAGAGCAGCGGTTTTGTAAACCGCAGGTTCCGGGTTCGAGTCCCGTCGTCGGCTCCAGAGCACATCCATCGGTCGTCGGATCCACCACGAGCCCGCAGTCTCGATCCGGCGCGCCGCTACAGTGGGTCGGTTGAGCAACGGCGGCTCGCCTGGCTGTAGACCAGGTCCGAAAGGCATGGGGGTTCGAATCCCTCCCGGCCCACCACTTCGACATCACGCCTCGCGATCGGCCCGGGCCCACATAGCTCAGCTGGCAGAGCACTTCCTTGGTAAGGAAGAGGTCATCGGTTCAAGTCCGATTGTGGGCTCCACCGCCCGATCCCCGAACCCCTGCGGCGCCGCCCGCAACCATCTAAGGAGTTGACTGGTCACGTGGCCAAGAAGAAGTTCGAGCGCACCAAGCCGCACGTCAACGTAGGCACCATCGGCCACATCGACCACGGCAAGACGTCGCTCACCGCTGCCATCACGAAGTACCTCGCGCTCAAGGGCGACGCGCAGTATCGCGCCTTCGACACGATCGACAACGCGCCCGAGGAAAAGGCGCGCGGTATCACCATCGCCATCGCCCACGTCGAGTACGAGACCGACGCGCGTCACTACGCGCATATCGACTGCCCCGGTCACGCCGACTTCATCAAGAACATGATCACCGGGGCTGCCCAGATGGACGGCGCCATCCTGGTCGTGGCCGCGAACGACGGGCCGATGCCCCAGACGCGCGAGCACATCCTCCTGGCCCGCCAGGTGGAGGTGCCGTACATCGTCGTGTTCCTGAACAAGGTCGACATGGTCGACGACGAGGAGCTCCTGGAGCTGGTCGAGCTCGAGGTCCGCGAGCTGCTGTCCAAGTACGAGTTCCCGGGTGACGACATCCCGGTCATCCGCGGTAGTGCGTTGAAGGCCCTCGAGGCCGGCGACGACCCGACGGCCGAGGCGTACAAGCCCATCCAGGAGCTGATGGACGCCGTCGACTCCTACATCCCGACCCCCGAGCGGGCGATCGACAAGCCGTTCCTGATGGCGGTCGAGGACGTGTTCGGCATCAAGGGACGCGGGACCGTGCCGACCGGCCGCATCGAGCGCGGTGTGGTCAAGGTCGGCGACGAGGTCGAGCTGGTCGGTGTCAAGCCGACGCGCAAGGTCGTCGTGACCGGCGTCGAGATGTTCGGCAAGACCCTGGACCAGGGCCAGGCCGGCGACAACGTCGGTGCCCTCCTGCGTGGTATCGAGCGCGAGGAGATCGAGCGCGGCCAGGTGCTGGCCAAGACGGGCTCGGTCAAGCCGCACACCAAGTTCTCGGCACAGGTCTACGTGCTGACTAAGGAGGAGGGCGGGCGGCATACCCCGTTCTACAACGGCTACCGCCCGCAGTTCTACCTGCGAACGACGGACGTCACCGGCGCCATCGGGCTGCCCGATGGGGCCGAGATGATCATGCCCGGTGACAACGTCGAGATGTCGGTCGACCTGATCACCCCGATCGCCCTCGAGGTCGGCCAGCGATTCGCCATCCGCGAGGGTGGCCGGACCGTCGGCGCCGGCGCCATCACCAAGATCGCCGAGTAGGTACGCCATGGCGAGAGTCGAGAACCGTCCGACGATCCAGCTCGCGTGCACCGAGTGCAAGCAGCGGACCTACACGACGCGCAAGAACAAGAAGAACGATCCCAACCGGATCGAGCTGATGAAATACTGCCCGCGCGAGCGACGGCATACACTTCACCGCGAGGCGAAGTAGGCCGCGCGCCGCGCCGCCGCAGGGGTGTAGCTCAATTGGCAGAGCACTGGTCTCCAAAACCAGCGGTTGTAGGTTCGAGTCCTATCGCCCCTGCCACTACTCGCCGAACAGCCTGAGAGAAGAAGAACGACTTGAAGCGAATCCGCCGCTATTTCGATGAGGTCTGGTCCGAGCTGAAAAAGGTCAGCTGGCCGACCCGTGAGCAGGTGCGCAACCTGACCGTGTTGGTCTTCGCGATCAGCATCGTGATCGGGCTGTACATCACGGTGCTCGATCGGATCTTCCTCGGGGTGTTGAACCTGATCAGCCCCACGACGGCGGCGAGCTAGGAACCGATGATGACCGACCTCAGCAGCACCACCGAGACGAAGGCGCCCGACAAGCGCTGGTACATCATCCACACCTACTCGGGCTACGAGAACAAGGTGAAGACCAATCTCGAGCACCGCATCGAGTCGATGGGCATGGAGGACAAGATCTTCCAAGTCCTCGTCCCGATGGAGGACGAGATCGAGATCCGTCAGGGTCAGCGCCACACGGTCCAGAAGAAGGTCTACCCGGGCTACGTCCTGGTCGAGATGATCCTGGACCCGGACAGCTGGTTCGTCGTCCGCAACACGCCGGGCGTCACCAGCTTCGTCGGCGGCGCCAACATCCCGGGCGTCCGCAGTGAGCCCATCCCGCTCACCGAGACGGAGGTCAAGCAGATCCTGCGGCACATGGGCGTCGAGACACCCAAGTACCGCGTCGCGTTCACCAAGGGCCAGAGCGTCCGGGTCACCGACGGTCCGTTCGCCGAGTTCATCGGCACGGTCGAGGAGATCAACCCGGAGCGCAACAAGGTCAAGGTCCTGGTGAGCATCTTCGGCCGCGAGACCCCGGTCGAGCTCGACTTCCTCCAGGTCGAGAAACTCTAGAAAGGACCGGATCCAGACGTGGCCAAGAAAGTCCGTATCGTGCTGACCCTGCAGCTGCCCGCCGGCGCTGCGACGCCCGCGCCGCCCGTCGGCACGGCGTTGGGCCCGCATGGCATCAACATCGTCGAGTTCACCAAGTCGTATAACGAGAAGACCCAGGACAAGCGCGGTCAGATCATCCCGGCCCAGATCACGATCTTCGAGGATCGTTCGTTCACGTTCATCCTCAAGACACCACCCGCCGCGGACCTGCTTCGCAAGGCCGCCGGTGTCGAGAAGGGATCCGGCACGACCGGCCGCGACAGCGTCGGTCGCGTGACCCGCGACCAGCTGCGCGAGATCGCGGCGGTCAAGATGTCCGACCTCAACGCGAATGACATCGAGGCGGCCGCCAACCAGATCGAAGGCACGGCCCGATCCATGGGGATCGAGGTCTCCGGCTAGCCCACAGCCTCACGCCGCGGCAGGCACCCCGAGCCGCGGCGGATCGACAGGGGAAGGCCGGGTCCGCCGGCCGACAGGAGGAACCAGGCATGGCCCACCGCGGCAAGAAGTATCAGGACGCAGCCAAGCTGGTCGACCGCGAGCGGTTGTACGACCCGGCAGAGGCCGCCGAGCTCGCGAAGCAGACGACCACCGTCAACTTCGACGCGACGATCGAGGCGCACCTTCGGCTCGGGGTCGATCCGCGCCACGCCGACCAGATGGTCCGTGGCACCGTGGTGCTCCCGCACGGCACCGGCAATACGGTGCGTGTCGCCGTCTTTGCGCAGGGCGAGAAGGCCCAGGAGGCGCTGCGCGCCGGCGCCGACGAGGTCGGCGGCGAGGACCTGGTGAAGAAGATCGAAGCCGGCTGGCTCGAGTTCGACGTCGCGCTGGCGACGCCCGATTCGATGGGCCTCGTCGGCCGCCTCGGCAAGATCCTCGGTCGCCGCGGGCTCATGCCGAACCCGAAGGCCGGCACGATCACATTCGACCTCGAGCGGGCCATCAAGGAAGTCAAGGGCGGCCGCGTCGAGTTCAAGGTCGACAAGGCCGCGATCGTCCACGTCCCTGTGGGGAAGAGCAGCTTCGAGGCAGCAGCGCTCGCCGAGAACCTCGCCGCCCTCGTGGACGCGGTCAATCGCGCGAAGCCGTCGGGGGCGAAGGGCCAGTACCTGCGCACCCTGACCATCGCCAGCACGATGGGCCCGGGCATCCACGTGGATGTACCGGCAGTCCTCGCGGTCGCCAACGCCGCCTGAACCCCGCCGGCGGTCGCCGGCACCAATGACGCGATGGCGGTCGAGAGACCGGCCATCTGACAAGACAGACGGACCGCCGCAGACAGCCTGCGTCCAAGGCGCGCGACCCACGGGTCGTCGTGCCGGACTTGATCCGTCGGACCGGACCGGTCGACCGCCCGCGAGGGTGACGCCGGGGACGACGACGAGCACGCCGAGGCAGTCGGTGCCTCCACCGCATCGGTGGGTGCGCCCCTGCGAGCCGGGGTCAGCCTCCCTCGGGAGGTTGCCATGGGATCCGTCGCAGGGGAACTCCGGGCGAACCGTCCGGTCGACCCACCGCCGCACGCCGGTCCGCGTGCCATAGTCGATAAGGAGGCACGCATTGCCCACCGAGGCCAAAGAAGCGACTGTCGCTGAGCTCCGTACGGAGCTGGCGAATGCGCGGACACTGATCGTGTCCGAGTACCGCGGCCTCACGGTGAAGGAGATCGCCGAGATCCGGCGCGCCCTGCAGAAGCAGGACGTCCGGTATCGGGTCATCAAGAACCGCCTGATGCGGATCGCTGCCGCCGACACGCTCGGCGAGGCACTCGACCCGCTCCTGACCGGTCCGACCGCGATCGCGTTCGGCACCGATGAGGCCGGGACCGCGAAGGCCGTCCTCGACGCCACGCGTCCGTACAACAAGATCGTGCGGATCACCGGGGCGATCCTCGGTACCCAGGCGATCGACGCCGATGCCGTAACCCGGCTCGCGGCCCTTCCGCCGCGCGAAGTGCTGCTGGCCAAGCTGGCCGGCGGCATGCAAGCGCCCGTTGGGACGCTCGCCGGGCTCTTCGCGGCGCCGCTGCGCAACCTGGGCTATGCCCTGGCGCAGGTCGCCGAGCAGAAGCGCCAGGCCGAGGCATAGACCTTCACCCGAACCGTCGACCACCCACGACCCGAACACCACGAAACAGGAGAGACCCATGGCAACCCTGACCCAGGACGACCTGCTCGAAGCGATCGACAAGATGACCGTCCTCGAGCTGTCCGAGTTCATCAAGCGCTTCGAGGAGCGCTACGGCGTGACCGCTGCCGCCCCTGCGGCTGTCGCCGCTGCGCCTGCCGCGGCCGGTGGCGGTGACGGCGCGGCCCCCGCCGCCGCCGTCGAGGAGCAGAGCGAATTCAGCGCCGTCCTCGCCGAGGTCGGCCCGAACAAGATCCCGGTGATCAAGGTCGTCCGCGAGCTGACCGGTCTCGGCCTCAAGGAGGCCAAGGACCTGGTCGATGCCGCGCCCAAGCCCGTCAAGGAAGGCGTCGGCAAGGACGAGGCCGACAAGATCAAGGCCGCCCTCGAAGAGCAGGGCGCCAAGGTCGAGATCAAGTAGTCGCGCGCTGAGCGCCGAGGTCTGGCTGTTGCCGGGCCTCGGCGTTCGGATTCTGGGTCCTTCGGACGGCAGGTCCGGTCTATGCTGCGTCCGCTGATATCGCGAGGCGGACCCATGGAACAGGACCCCAAGGTGGCGCTCCTCCTGGGAGTGCCGTTGTTCCAAAGCCTCGACCTGTCACAGGTCCAACGGCTTGCAGATCTGACGAGCGAAGTCCAGGCGGCCGATGGCGACGTGCTGATGCGCCAGGGCGAGACCGGACACGAATTCTTCGTGGTCGCGTCCGGCCACGTCGTCGTCCAACGCGACGACCAGCGACTCGCTCGTCTCGGACCAGGCGAATTCTTCGGCGAGATCTCGTTGATCGACGGTCGCCCCCGGACCGCGACGGCGATCGCGGATGGCGACGCCTTCCTTCTGGCCCTCGACCATGGTCAGTTCGACGCGATGATCGACGAGTTTCCCGGGCTCGGCCGTCACATCGCGCGGGCGCTCGTGGATCGGATCCGTCGCATGGTGACGGTGCCCCAGTTCGGGATCTTCGCGCAAGGCACGAATGCTCACGCGTTCGTGGAGTGGGACCTTCGCCCCGGCGTCGACCTTCGCCAGGCGGCGTCCGTCCTCGGCCGCCTTCGCGGCCCGAGGGTCGCGGCAGGTGGTGTCAATCTGGTGCTTGCCTTCGGCTCGGAACTCTGGCGGGTCCTGGCTCCAGCGGATGTGCCCGTGGGCCTCGCACCGTTCCAGCCGGTCGGCCGGATCGGTGGCCACCACGCACCCGCCACCCAACACGACCTGTGGCTGTGGATCAATGGCAGTTCGCAGGACGTCGTCTTCGAGCACACGCGGGCGGCGGCCGCGGCGATCGACACCGTCGCTCTACTCGCCAATGAGCAGGTCGCCTTCGTCCATCGCGACAGTCGGGACCTGACGGGCTTCATCGACGGGACGGCCAACCCGAGTCTGCTCGAGGCACCTCACGCGGCGCTGGTCCCCGACGGGCAGCCAGGCGCCGGCGGAAGCCACGTGTTGGCCATGCGTTGGGTCCATGACCTCGATGCCTTCGAGGCGTTGCCGACGGGCGATCAGGAAGGGATCTTCGGTCGGACGAAGGCTGACAGCATCGAATTGGCCGATGGCGCCAAGCCGCCGACCGCCCACATCGCGCGCGTTGAGATCGAGGATGCCGCCGGGGTCGAACTGCCCATCTACCGGCGAAGCGTGCCCTACGGCACGGTCGCCGAACATGGCCTCTACTTCGTCGCCTTCTCCGCGGATCGATCCCGCTTCGACACCATGCTGGGGCGGATGTTCGGGACCGGCGACGATGGGTTGCGCGACCGATTGACCGATTTCTCGCGCCCCGTCAGCGGGGCGTACTACTACGCCCCTCCGCTGAGCGTCCTCTCGGACCTGCCGATGTCGGCGACCGACGACCGGCGGGTCGCCGTCCCCGGCTGATCCGCCGACGCGACGCCTCGCGGTCAACTCACGGCGATCGTCCCGTCCATGCCGGCCTCCTTGTGGCCGCCGATCGCACAGTAGAACTCCAACGGTCCGACTTGCGCCGGCGTGATCGCGACGGCGACGGTCGCGTTCGCTGGAACCTGCACATGGATGTCGAGAGCGTCGATGTCAAACGAGTGCGAGATCGAGTCGCGGTTCTCGACGAAGAGGCCCAACACGTCGGACGAGGACATCGAATACGTGGTCGGGAGGAACTTCGTCCCCTCGGCCACGAGCGTGGCCGTGGTCGTGGGCGAGGCGGCGAGCTGGCTCGCACCGGCCCCGGCCGCCCCCGCGAGGAGGCCCGTCGCGACCGCCCCGATCGTGATGCCGCTGACGACCGTTGCTACCAGGCGTGCCCGAGCACCAGTCGCCCTCGATGGATCGCCCGCCTCCCGATACGCGATCGCGCCCGTGACGACCAGCACGATCGTCGCAACCACCATCACGAGGGACCCCGCGAACAGCGTGTCCGCCGGATGCGTGAGCGGGTAGATGAGGTACGGCGCGTTGAGCAGGACGAAGAGGACTGCCGGGATCGCCAGCACCAACCACAGCCCGCGCCGTCGTGCCGCAGACGGCAGGAACGTAGCGACCGCCGCGCAGAGTGCGAACACGATCGTGAACGCCCCGACGAGCACCAGTACCGGCATCACTTCATCCGGACTCGTGCTGAGTGCCGGCAGGAAGGCGAGCACGATCACGGCCAGCACGGCGATCACCAGCACCCAGTAGGCGATCGCGTACACGGTCATCGCGAATGTCTTGGTTTTCATGGTTCGAACCCCTCCCGTGGGCCGTGCAACCCGCCGGCCCTGCCAAGTGGCGCGGCGCGCTGTGGTCACACCACGGCTTCTTCCCGCTTGTGCAACGCCGCCAGCGGAGCCAGGTCGAGGTCGGCGAGGACGTCCGGTGATGCCTCCGCCACCCGGCCGCGAGTCGTCGCGCGGAGCGTCGCCGTGCGCACCCCGCCAGCCGACGCCGCCCGTTCCCCGACCACGGCACCCGGCCCGATCTCCGCCACGCTGCGGCCGTCGACCTCGACGACGAACATGCCATCGAGGATGAGATAGACCTGCGTTCCGGCCTCGCCCTGGGTCATCAACGTCTCGCCGTCCGCGATCCTGCGGATCGTCGGCTTGCCGCCGGCGTGCATGATCAGGCCCGACAGCTGGCGCTCGAGGGCCGACTCGACGCTGGTCACGACCGCCTCCGAGTCGTAGGCACCCCAAGGCGTGTGATCGCCGAACAAATCGTCGAACCACCGCGTGAAGTCCACAACCCCGGATTTCTCGACGAGCTTGCCGTCCTCGTCGTAGACCCAGTGGCGTGGGAACGGGCTCGCCCCCACGAGCGCGTGCGATGACGTCCCATCGGCCTTGATGGTTAATGACAGCGTCGTCCATGCGATCGACGGCCAGAACTGGGCGTATGGCTTGCGTGGCACGGGCCGCGGCGTCGGGATCCCCATCCGACCGCCGATGCTCTGCTCGAACCTGACCGCGTCCGCCAAGACCTCGGGCTCCTTCTGGATGTCGGGGAGCTGGACTGCAGGGAAGCGGATCGCTGCCGGGCCGACGCGCACCGTCGTGGCGCCGATGCGGCCGCCACCCAGATAGCCATGTCCGACGATCCCGCCATCCTCGACATCGATGTATGCGCGAAGCTCGTTCGCTTCCCGGAACCGATCCGTCGCGCGAAGCTCGTCGAGATCCGTGATCCGATCCGGCGGCGGCTGGTCGTAATGGGTGATCCCGAGCTCGAATGGGATCTTCGACAGACCCTCGATCGCCTCTGATGGGATCCACGAGATCGCGGTAACGCTTGACTCGAACCGCCTGCGGGTCATGGTGCACGTCCCTCCCTTGTCGGTGATGCCAGACAAGGGTCACCCGTGACGAGCCCAAGGTCATGGGGTGTGCGTCCCGGCTCAGCCGGGAAGCACGGCGGGCAAGACGGCGCTCAGTCGGTGAGCCGGCGGAACGCCCAGAGCGTCAATGCATGCAGCAGGGAACCGACTAGCACGATGGACAGGACCGCCCGTCCGACGATCTGCCATTCGAACCCGACGGTCATCAACGACCGCATCGCCTCGATGACGTGGCTGATCGGATTCCAGTCATTCACGACCTGCAGCCACTCGGGCATGAGTGCCGGCGGTACGAACGCCGTGGACATGAAGGCGACCGGAAAGAGCAGGATCGATAGAGCGCTCGTCGCCTGCTCGTTCTTCGTGATCAAGGCGGGCACGAACGAGGTCCCGGACCATGCGACGCCGAAGGCGCCGCCGAGGAGCGCGACCGCGATCGCGCCGGGTAGGCCGGTCGCGATCGGGGCACCCAGCAAGACCGACAGCCCCAGGATGATGCCGGCCATCACGACGCACACGACGAACAACGGCACGAATTCGCCGGCCAGGATCGCGTAGCGGTTGATGGGCGCGACCCGCAATCTGTCCAGGTACCCGTTCCGGAAGTCGTACAGCAAGCTCCCGCCCGACCAGGCGACCGCGAAGAACACCGTGAATGCGATCTGGCCGGGCGCGAGGTAGGCGAGGTAGCTCCCGCCGCCGAAGCCGGGCAGCTGGACGATGTCCTTGTAGAGCTGGCTGAAGACGATCAGCTGGATGAGCGGATACAGGACGATGCTGAACGGGTTCGCGGGCACTCGATAGAAGCGACGGAGGGCCCGTCGCCCGAGGAAGAACGTGTCGTGCCCGAACCAGGCGAGCGTGGTCATCGTCAGCCCCACCACCCGAGTTCGATCGGCTGGTCTGCCTCCTCGGCCCGGATCTCACGGCCCGTGTACCGCAGGAAGACGTCGGCGAGCGTCGGCTCGGACATGGCGAGGCCGCGGATCGCGACGCCGTCGCCGTCGAGGCGGTGGACGAGTCCAGGGATCGCGCTGCCGGCCTCCACTAGGGCCAAGCGCACGCCGGTCTCGGTTCGTTCGAATGCCACCAGCGGCGCGAAACCATCGAGGCGACGCGCCACCTCGTCCTGTGCGCCGGTCAGGCCGTCACCGCCGTCGCTCGCGAGTCGCAGCTCGACCGTGTCCGTACCGACCGACCGCTTGAGCTCGCCGGGTGTGCCCGAAACCACGATCCGACCACGATCGATGATCGCGATGCGATCGCACAGCTCGTCGGCCTCCTCCATGTAATGGGTCGTGAGGAACATCGTCGTGCCGCCTGCGCGGATCCTGCGCAGCTCCTCCCAGAGTGCCGATCGGCTCTGCGGGTCGAGTCCCTCCGTCGGCTCGTCCAGGAAGAGGACGGACGGCCGGTGGACGAGCGCCGACGCCAGATCCAGTCGGCGCCGCATGCCACCGGAGTACGTCCCGCTCATCCGGTTGCCGACCTCGGTCAGGCCCATCAGGTCGAGCAACTCGTCGACCCGACTCCGGAGCGCAGCGGTCGGAACCCGGTACAGCCGTCCGATGAGCTCGAGGCTCTCGCGGCCGGTGGCGAGCGGGTCGGTCGCGACGGTTTGCATCGCGAACCCGATCCGGGTGCGGACCGCCCCGGGCGCCGATGCGACGTCGTTCCCGTCGACGCGCGCCCGTCCGCTCGTTGCCCGCAGGAGCGTCGCGAGGATCCGGATCGTCGTCGTCTTGCCCGCGCCGTTCGGGCCGAGGAAGCCGAAGAATTCCCCGGCACCGACTTGGAACGTGACGCCGTCGACGGCCCGGGTTCCGCCCGGGTAGACCTTGATGAGGTCCTCGACCTCGACTGTCGGCACGTCGTCGCCTAGCGCACCGCCGTGCTGGTTGCCGGCTCGGTCGTCGCGGTTGCCACCGGCTGCGTCACGTCCCGCGCAAGCCATGCCTCGCGGGCCATGAGGATCGAGACGAGAAGGATCGCGAACCCATTGACCGGATGCAGGGCCGCGATCGTCGGGAAGTCCGAGCGGAGGACGATAAAGATCGACTGGAGCGCGAACATCACCCACAACGCGATCGCGTAGAGCACCTGACGGCGTCCGAGCCGCCCGGCGGCCGCAAGCACGAGGAGGACGATCGCGAGCATCCCCAGCAGGTAGCCCCATCCGCTGTGATCCTTGAACAGCAGCGTGCTCTCGAACACGCCGCGGCCGGCCAGGAAGACCTGGAGCACCACACCGGCCACGAATCCCCAAGCCAGGACCAGGTGCGCTCGACGGATCCAGACCATCGCTCGACCTCCACTCCGGGATACGACCGCCGCCGGGTGGCGGGGCTGTCGGGCGAGTCGTACCGCGGTTCCTGTCCCGGTGCGGAGAGGCTCGAGTCCCGACGGACCCGGGAACCTTGTCAGTCGGTCGCGGTCACCGGAGGGCGGTCCGCGATGCGGACGAGGTCGGTCCCGCGTCGGGCGACGGTCCATGCCAGCCAGAAGATGAGCAGCGCATTGACTGGATGGAACGCCGCCACGACAGGGTTGTCCCGACGCCCGGCCGCCAGTTCCGGTTGGATCGCGGTCACCACGACCAGTGCGATCGACAGGAAGAGCGTCCGTCGATCCACTTGCGCCACGACGGCGAGGATGACGAGGACGACGGGCACGAGCGCCAGGTACCAACCGAGATAGCCATGGGGGGTGAAGTCGGTCAGCTTGAACAGGCCCGCACCCGCCAGGAAGACCTGGACCACGACCGCCAAGACGAACAGCCAGCTGGCGACCGCGAACGCGAGTCGCCGGAGGTTCATGTCTCGCCGACGACGCCGTCCGAGGCCTGCCGCACCCAGGCAGTCGCACGTCTGGCGAGCAGCACCGCGAGGCCGAAGATGACCAGAGCGTTCACGGTGTGGAAGGCTGCGAGCAGCGGGAGCTGATCCTTGAGCGAGGGAAGCACGGTCTGGGCGGCGAACAGCAGGAGCAGGACCAGCGAGATCGATCGCAGGTCCTTCGGCGCCCGGGCGAGGCCGGCAAGCAGGACGAGGATCGGGGCCAGCCAGCCGTAGACGTAGGCGAAGTCGCGATGGATCGAGCCGCCAAGGTCGGCGAAGATGTCGAGTCCGACGAGGAGCGTCTGGACCACCACGGACACCACGAACAGCCAGGCGGCCAGCATGAAACCGAGGCGGGCGGGTCCGATCGCTCGGACGGCATCTGCCATCGTCTGATCGTCCCGGCCTGTGCGTCCCGCTGTCATGGGATGAACGTCCCGTGATCGTCGGGAAGCACCATGTCGAATTCTGCTCATCCGTCGGACCGCTCCCGCCGGTCGACCCGGACGCCGAGCCCCGCCTCGCGGGCGCGCACGATCGCCTGGGCACGATCGACGACCATGAGCTTGCTCAGGATCGTGCTCACGTGATTGCGGACGGTCTTGACGCTGATGCCGAGATGCAGCGCGATCGACGCATTGCTGGCCCCCTTGGCGATATCGGCGAGCACCTCGCGTTCGCGATCGGTCAGTTCGGGGAACGGCTGGACCCCCAGCTCCCTGGCACGCGCGAAGAACCCGACCATCTGTTGTGCCACGCCTGCACCGAAGATCGCCTCACCGCGCCCGACGCCTTCGATCGCTCGGAGCATCTCCTCGTGACCCGCGTCCTTGAGCAGGTAACCACGTGCCCCCGCCCGCATCGCAGCGAAGATCGATTCGTCGTCGGCGAACATCGTCAGGATGAGCACGGCTGAGGCCCAGCCGTTCGATGCGATCTCGCGGGTGGCTTCGATCCCGTTTCGACCCGGCATCGCGAGGTCCATCAGGACGACATCCGGTCGGACCGCACGGGCGAGCTCGATCGCCTCGTCGCCGGTCGTCGCCTCGCCGATGAGTTCGATACCCGACGACGCCTCGATGAGCGCGCGAAGTCCATCGCGCACGATGGGATGGTCGTCGGCGACGACGAGTCGAACCGGGGTGATCACGGTGTCCTCGCGATCGCGATCGGCAGTCGTGCCAGGACCGTCGTGCCGCCGCCCTCGGGGGTCGCCAGGGTAAGGCTGCCGCCCAACTCGTCCGCTCGTTCACGCATCGACGCCTGGCCGACGCCGGGCTGTGCGCCGGCCGGGATGCCGATCCCGTCGTCGGTCACCGACACGATGAGCGTCTCGCCGTCCACGGCGACCCGGATCTGCGCGCACGCCGCGTGGCTGTGACGGGCGGCGTTGGTCAGTCCCTCGAGCGCGATGCGAAGGGCTGCGACCTCGACGGCAGCGGGCAGCGGCGGCAACGGGTCCGGGGTCTCGAGCGAGACACGAAGATGCGGGTTCGGAGATCCGTCATCGAACGTGGCGACCCGTTGCCGGAGCACGCCCACCAGACCCAGCTCGTCGAGTGCCGGCGGACGGAGATCGCGGGCGATGCGCCGGATGTCGTCGATCATCGCGCGGGCATCTGTCTCGAGGCCATCGAGGAGCTCACCGGCACGCACGGGTTCGGCGGCCATCATGCTGCGCGCGGCACCGAGTTTCATCAGCGAGCCGGCAAGCGCCGGACCGAGCTCGTCGTGGAGGTCCCGCCGCAGCCGTCGACGTTCCTCCTCGCGCGTCGCCACGAGCTCCTCGCGCGAGCGACGGAGATCACCCGTCAGACGCACGGCTTCGATCGCGGGCGCCGCCTGGCGAGCGAGATCGGCGAGGAGCCGCTCGTCGGCCGCACTGAATCGCTCGCCCGCGCCGCGCGGAACGACCACCAGGCGTCCGATCGGCAGACCGCGGTACACGATCGGCAGGCGAACGGGCTCGCGCGGGCCGTGCGGATCGATCGGCGTGGATCCGTACGAGGCCTCCACCCGTTGATGGCCATCGCCCTGGAGTTCGATCGCGACGTATGGCGCGCGCATGGCTTCGGCCACGGCCTGGACCAGCGTAGGGAGCACCGTCTGTGGATCGAGCGAGGCCTCGAGACGTTGGCCGAGACGCCGGAGCGCTCGGTCGGGCTCATCCCTGTCGCCGAACATGAGCCTGTTCACCTGACGCTGCATCCGATCGCGCAACGGCAATGCGGCGAGCGCCACGGCCCCGGCGCCCAACAACGCCACCGCGTACGGCGCATTGCCCGGGATGAGGCCACCGATCAACGCGACCGTCAGGGTGTACGTCATGAGGATGCCGACCGTCAGCCCGCCGTAGACGAGCGAGCGATTGACGACCTTGTCAAGGTCGAACAGGTGATGGTGCTCGATGGCGATGGCCAGCGCGAACGGGAAGGGCAACGCGAGCAGCGCGACCGCGCTCCGCGGGAGGAGCGGCTCGCCCATGACCAGCTCGGGGACGAACCAGAGCGCAAGTCCGCTGACAGCGGCCAGTGCGACGGATCCCGCCACCCAGCGGAGCTGCAGCCGGCTGATCGGGTCGGCGAGCCGGAAGTAGCTGTGGCCGATGAGCGCCACCGAGGTCACGATGATGGCGACGCCGATCACGGCCTGCCCAAAGAGCCAGGCGCCGATGGCCGGCAGGACGCGACCGCTCGCCGCCGCCGCCCCGACGATCACCAGGACCTGCGCGACGATCGGGAGCACATACGCGATGCCTACCAGCCGCTTGGCATCGGCGAAGAACCGATGAGGCTTGGGAAAGACCAACGCGAAGTGGAGCGCGCCGGACCAGAACAGTGAGTAGGCGAGGCCCGCCGTCAGCGCATACAGCCAGAATCCGGAGGCCATCGCCAGGTCCGTGACCTGCATCCCGAGCGCCCACGGGACCGTACTCGCGAACATCCCGGTGCCGACGATGAGCAACGCACGGGCCGCCGGTTCGGCTGGACGTCGCGCGAACAGGTACACGCCGACGACCTGCATCGACAGGGCGAGGACCACGACGCCCCAGTCCGCAGCCAGCGCCGAGAGCGTATCGAAGGGACGAGCGGTGAACGTCACGTCGACCTGGCGACCGTTGCGCTCGAGCGTGTAATGCGATCGGGTCGCCGTCGCGGACCTCCGGGCGCGGGACGGCCGGGTCGAGAAGGAGTGCGGCCCACGCCTCGACCGGCCGGCCCATCATCGCGATGACTCGGTCCCCCGGTCGGAACGGCGTCGTGGGTGCGTTGCCGAGATGCGGCTCGATCGTCACGCCGCCCGTCCCGTACGGATCGGCCGACCCGCCGATATCCGTGCCGTCGGATGGTGTGATCAGACGAAGCGCCTCGAACGCGAGGGCTCCGAGCAGGAGTACGACGACGAGCGCGGCCAAGGCGAACCGGCTCGCCTCCAACCGGGAAACCTGGTTCGCGGGTACGATCGACGCGTCGAGTGCCATCGGTCGAGTTCGTTTTCCTCCGCCGCCGCAGCTACGTCAGTCTACGGTGGCCCCTTAACATGTTCCAAGGCGTTTGACAAGACGCGAAATCGCGGTACCATACCCCTTCTGTGAGCGCGGCCCCCCATTATCTCTTCGTCCTCCGTCAAGGAGCGGTGTTTCATGCTGTCTTCCGCTGAGTCGTCGACTCGCGCCGTGACCCCATCGGGTCGCATCTCGTACGCCCGCATCGACAAGAAGGTCGATGGCGTCAGTTACGAGAAGTTCGAGATCCCCAACCTGATCGAACTCCAGCTCGATTCGTTCGCCTGGTTCATCGAGAAGGGGCTGCGTGAGCTGTTCGACGAGATCAGCCCGATCAAGGACTTCACCGGCAAGGTCATGGAGCTGCAGTTCCTCGACTACGAGTTCGGTGAGCCCAAGTACTCCGAGGAGGAGTGCCGCACCAAGGACCTGACGTTCAGCAAGCCGCTCTACGTCAATGTCGAGCTCCTGATCAAGGAGACGGGCGAGATCCAGCGCCAGCGCGTGTACATGGGCGACTACCCGTGGATGACCGATCAGGGCACGTTCGTCATCAACGGTGCCGAACGGGTCGTCGTCAGCCAGCTCGTCCGCTCGCCGGGCGTCTACTACAGCGAAGCCGAGGACCTCGCGTCCGGCCGGATGCTGTTCAGCGCCAAGGTCATCCCGAACCGCGGTGCCTGGCTCGAGTTCGAGACCAACAACAAGGACCAGCTGTGGGTCAAGGTCGACCGCAAGCGCAAGATCGCCGCGACGACCCTGCTCCGCGCCGTCGGCTACGAGGAGAACGACGCGATCACCGCGTTGTTCAGCTCGATCGACACCGATGCCGATCATCCGTTCATCGCGAGCACCCTGGACAAGGACCTCACGAAGACCCAGGCCGAGGCCCTCATCGAGGTCTACAAGAAGCTGCGCCCCGGTGACCCGCCCACGGGCGAGAACGCGCGCCAGCTCGTCGAGAGCCTGTTCTTCAACTTCCGGCGCTACGACCTCGGTCGCGTCGGTCGCTACAAGTTCGACAAGAAGCTCGATGCCGTCGCCGCGCGCATGGGCCTCGAGCTCGAGCGCGAGCAGCGGACGATCACCAAGGAAGACATCGCCGCGATCGTCGGTCACCTGATCGAGTGCAACCGCGGGCTGCATCCCAAGGACGACATCGACCACCTCGGCAACCGCCGCATCCGCGCCAACGGTGAGCTGATCCAGAACGCGTTCCGGATCGGTCTGCTGCGCATGGAGCGCGTCGTTCGCGAGCGCATGACGATCCAGGAGATCGACAAGGCCACGCCGAACGCCCTCATCAACATCCGTCCGGTCGTGGCGGCGATGAAGGAGTTCTTCGGCGGCAGCCAGCTCAGCCAGTTCATGGACCAGACCAACCCGCTGGCCGAGCTGACCTCCAAGCGCCGCCTGTCGGCGCTCGGCCCGGGCGGCCTGTCGCGCGAGCGTGCCGGGTTCGACGTCCGTGACGTCCACCACAGCCACTACGGCCGCATCTGCCCGATCGAGACCCCGGAGGGTCCGAACATCGGTCTGATCGGGTCGCTGGCGACCTATGGCCGCATCAATAGCTACGGCTTCATCGAGACCCCGTATCGCAAGGTCAAGCGGACCGTCGGCTACGACGAGGCGAACCTGACCCAGTACGAGGCCGGGCAGGACCTCGTGTCCAAGGGCGGCAGCGTCGTCCTGAAGGCCGGCCAGCCGTTCACCAGCGCTGCAGTCTCGGAGCTCAAGAAGCAGAAGGCGCATGCCTTCCCGATCCGCCCGATCGTGACCGACGACATCGAGTACCTGCCGGCCGATGAGGAGGAGGAGCACGTCGTCGCGCAGGCCAACGCGCCGCTCGACGATGAGGGCCACTTCGCCGCCGACCGGATCCCGTCACGTTTCCGCGACACCTTCCCGGAGGCGCGTCCCTCGCAGATCGAGTACATGGACGTGTCGCCCAAGCAGGTCGTCTCCGTCGCCACGGCGCTCATCCCGTTCCTCGAGCATGACGACGCGAACCGTGCCCTCATGGGTTCGAACATGCAGCGCCAGGCCGTGCCGCTCCTCGAGCCGGAGTCGCCAATCGTGGGCACCGGCATGGAGGAGCGCGCCGCGCGCGACTCGGGCCAGGTCCTCGTCGCCATCCGCGGCGGCGTGGTCACCAGCGTGACCGCACAGCGCATCGCCGTGGAGACCGACGCCGGCGAGCTCGACGAGTACAAGCTCCAGAAGTTCGTCCGCTCCAACCAGGGCACGTGCATCAACCACCGCCCGATCGTCAACGTCGGCGACCGCGTCACCGATGGCCAGGCCATCGCCGACTCGAGCTCGACCGACATGGGCGAGCTGGCGCTCGGCCGCAACGTCCTCGTCGCGTTCATGAGCTGGGAGGGCGGCAACTACGAGGACGCGATCGTCATCAGCGATCGACTCGTGCGCGACGACCTGTTCACCAGCATCCACATCGAGAAGCACGAGATCGAGTCGCGCGACACGAAGCTCGGCCCCGAAGAGATCACCCGCGACATCCCCAACGTCGGCGAGGAGTCCCTCAAGGACCTCGACGAGGAGGGCATCGTCTACATCGGCGCCGAGGTCCGCCCCGGCGACATCCTCGTCGGCAAGATCACGCCCAAGGGCGAGACCGAGCTGACGGCAGAGGAGCGCCTGCTGCGCGCGATCTTCGGTGAGAAGGCGCGCGAGGTGAAGGACAGCTCGCTGCGCCTGCCCCACGGCGAGCGCGGCAAGGTCGTCGAGGTCCGCGAGTTCCGACGCGAGCTCAACGACGACCTCCAGCCCGGCGTCAACCGGCTGGTCCGCGTGTCGGTCGCCCAGAAGCGCAAGATCTCGGTCGGCGACAAGATGGCCGGCCGCCATGGCAACAAGGGCGTGATCGCCAAGATCCTGCCCGCCGAGGACATGCCGTTCCTGCCGGACGGCACGCCGGTCGACATCATCCTCAACCCGCTCGGCGTGCCGAGCCGGATGAACATCGGCCAGATCCTCGAGACCCACCTGGGCTGGGCCCTCCACAAGAAGGGCCTCAAGGCCGCGACCGCCGTGTTCGACGGCGCGACCGAAGCCCAGATCCAGGACGAGCTGCGCGATGCCGGTCTGCCGGAGAGCGGCAAGATCGAGCTGCGCGACGGTCGGACGGGTGAGACGTTCGACCGCCACATCACGGTCGGCTACATCTACATGCTCAAGCTGCACCACCTCGTCGAGGACAAGATCCACGCACGCTCGACCGGCCCGTACAGCCTCATCACCCAGCAGCCGCTCGGTGGCAAGGCCCAGTTCGGCGGCCAGCGCTTCGGCGAGATGGAGGTCTGGGCACTGGAGGCCTACGGCGCGGCCAACATCCTCCAGGAGCTGCTGACCGTGAAGTCGGACGACGTCCTCGGACGCGTCCAGACGTACGAGGCCATCGTCAAGGGGGAGGAGATCCAGCCGCCGCGGGTGCCCGAGTCGTTCAAGGTCCTCATCAAGGAGCTGCGCAGCCTCGGGCTGAACGCGGAGATCCTGGACCAGAACGAGGAGGAGATCCCGCTCGCGGAGGACGACGCCTCAGGCTACCTGCTCCCCGATCTCGGCGGGATCAACCTCGCCGGGTTCGAGGATTGACCGTCATCACCACCGTTTTCACCCGCAACCGATCACCGTTCCCGCGGGGTCGCGTCCCGGCCGGCTCGCGTCGGCCTCGCGCCCTGGCCGGCGCGAGTCCGCTCGCTCACGGTCCGCATCACGTCGCCGAGCCAGGCGGTGACGTGGAGGAGAACCATGCTCGAGGTCAATAACTTCAGCGCGATCCGCATCTCGCTTGCCAGCCCGGACCAGATCCGGGAGTGGTCGAAGGGCGAGGTGACGAAGCCCGAGACCATCAACTACCGGACACTCAAGCCGGAAAAGGATGGTCTGTTCGACGAGCGCATCTTCGGTCCGACCAAGGACTGGGAGTGCTACTGCGGCAAGTACAAGCGCATCCGCTACAAGGGCATCATCTGCGACAAGTGTGGCGTGGAGGTCACCCGCAGCAAGGTGCGCCGTGAGCGGATGGGCCACATCCAGCTCGCCAGCCCGGTCAGCCACATCTGGTATTTCAAGGGCACGCCCAGCCGGCTCGGCATCCTGCTCGACATCAGCCCGCGCAACCTGGAGCGGATCCTCTACTTCGCGCTGTACATCGTGACCCACGTCGACGAGGACGCCCGCAAGCGCGCCCTCGCAGCGATCGAGGAAGAGGCGCAGGGCCGCGGCGGCGAAGCCGGCGAGCGTCTGGCGGAGCTCGAGGACGAGCTGCGCTCCAAGGTCAACAAGCAGAAGGACGAGCTCAACGAGGAGCTCGCCCGGACGAAGGCCGACCTCGAGGCCCAGCGCGCGGCGCGGACCGAGGAGATCGCGGCCGCCGCCCAGGCCACCGAGGCGTCACTGGCAGAGGTCAAGACCGGCGTCGCCGAGGACGCCATCGCATTCGCCCCGACCGGTGAGGTCATCGTCGCCGCCGGCGACAAGGGCGGCAAGGAAGCGACCGCGCGCCTGCGCAAGGTCGTCGCCGAGTACACCGAGCAGGTCAACGCCGACCTCCAACAGCGCGAGGCCGACGAGGCGCGCGCGGTCGAGCAGAAGATCGCCGACCTGTCGAGCGGCGTCGACGAGACGCTGCAGCACGAGCGATCCGGTCTGCAGGAGCAGGCGCAGGGTCTCAAGGACGAGTTGCGCCAGCGGCGCGACGAGCTCGAGGCGATCAAGCCGATGCAGACACTCGGTGAGACCGAGTTCCGGCTGCTCGACGAGAAGTACGGCTCGACCGCCAAGAACGGCCGGGTGTTCGGTGCCGGGATGGGCGCCGAGGCCGTCCGCGAGATCATCAGCCGGATGGAGCTCGAGGAGCTGGCCCGCACGCTCCACGTCGAGGTCCGGACGAGCTCCGGCCAGCGGCGCAAGAAGGCCATCAAGCGATTGCGCCTGATCGAGGCCTTCCGCCGCTCCGGCACGCGCCCCGACTGGATGATCCTGTCGGTGCTGCCGGTCATCCCGCCCGACCTGCGCCCGATGGTGCAGCTCGATGGCGGCCGGTTCGCGACCAGCGACCTCAACGACCTGTATCGCCGCGTCATCAACCGCAACAACCGGCTCAAGCGGCTCCTCGAGCTCGGCGCGCCCGAGATCATCATCCGCAACGAGAAGCGGATGCTCCAGGAGGCGTGCGACGCGCTGATCGACAACGGCCGTCGTGGCCGGGCGATCGCCGGCACCGGCAACCACCGCCTCAAGAGCCTGTCCGACATGCTCAAGGGCAAGCAGGGCCGGTTCCGCCAGAACCTGCTCGGCAAGCGCGTGGACTACTCGGGCCGCTCGGTCATCGTGGTCGGCCCCGAGCTCAAGCTCCACCAGTGCGGGCTGCCCAAGAAGATGGCGCTCGAGCTGTTCAAGCCGTTCGTCATGCGCCAGCTCGTCGAGAAGGGCTTCGCCCACAACATCAAGAGCGCGAAGCGCATCGTCGAGCGCGTGCGGCCCGAGGTCTGGGACGTCCTCGAGGACGTGATCAAGGACCATCCGGTCCTGCTCAACCGCGCCCCGACGCTCCACCGCCTGGGTATCCAGGCGTTCATGCCGGTCCTCGTCGAGGGCTCGGCGATCCAGATCCACCCGCTCGTCTGCACGGCGTTCAACGCCGACTTCGACGGCGACCAGATGGCGGTCCACGTGCCGCTCTCGACGGCCGCCCAGGAAGAGGCGCGGACGATGATGCTGTCCACCGCCAACCTGCTGTCGCCAGCCGATGGCAGCCCGGTCGTGGCGCCGACCCAGGATATGGTCCTCGGCTGCTACTACCTGACGATGGACGCCACCGCGACCAAGTCCAAGAAGCCCGTCCGTTCCTTCGCGTCGGAGGATGAGGCGATCCTCGCCTACCAGCTTCGCGAGAAGACCAACGCCGCGCTTCACGAGGTCATCGACGTCATGGTCCAGGCGTGGGACGCCGAGACCGAAGCGCTCCGCGAGGAGCGCCGCCGGACGACGATCGGCCGGGTCATCTTCAACCAGATCCTGCCGAGCCAGTTGCGGTTCCACGACAGCGTCATGAAGCGCAGTGACCTCAAGGAGCTGGTGGACCGGTGCTACCGGGACCTGGGTCCGGAGGAGACCGCCCACCTCGTCGACGGCATCAAGGACGTCGGGTTCGAGTTCGCGACCCGCGGCGGGATGACGATCGGCCTGTTCGACATCGAGATCCCGAAGGACAAGGCGGAGCGCCTCGTGGCCGCCGACGACTCCGTCGCCGAGATCGACCGCCAGTTCCAGCGTGGCCTCATCACCGAGGACGAGCGCTACGAGCAGGTCGTCGGCGTGTGGCAGGAGACCACCGCCAAGATGTCGGACGAGATGATGAAGTCCCTCGACCCGACCGGCCCGGTCACGATGATGACCGCGTCCGGCGCCCGAGGGAACAAGGGCAACATCGGCCAGCTCGGCGCGATGCGTGGCCTGATGGCCGACCCGTCAGGGCGGATCATCGACGTCCCCGTGCGGAGCAACTTCCGCGAGGGGATGACGGTCCTCGAGTACTTCATCTCCACCCACGGCGCCCGCAAGGGGCTCGCGGACACCGCGCTGCGGACCGCCGACTCCGGGTACCTGACCCGGCGCCTGGTGGACGTCGCCCAGGACGTCATCACCCGTGACGACGACTGCGGCACGGAGGAGGGGAGCTGGATCATCCGCTCCGAGTCGAGCGACGAGAAGGGCGCGTTCCAGCGCCGGCTCACCGGTCGCCTCGCGGCGGCCGCGCTACCCGACCCGAGCGTCAAGCTCAAGAAGGGCGAGGAGGCCCCGATCCTCGTCGAGCGCAACGAGATGATCAGCGAAGAGGGGGCGGCCCGCATCGACGAGGCCGGCGTCGACGAGGTGCTCGTCCGCTCGCCGCTGACCTGCGAGGCGCGCTACGGCGTCTGCCGCGCCTGCTACGGCCGCAACCTCGCCACCGGCGAGATGGTCGGCAGTGGTGAGGCCGTGGGCATCATCGCCGCGCAGTCGATCGGCGAGCCCGGCACCCAGCTGACGATGCGGACATTCCACACCGGCGGTGTGGCGGGGCTCGACATCACGGCCGGCCTGCCGCGCGTCGAGGAGCTGTTCGAGGCCCGCATCCCCAAGGGCAAGGCCGAGATCAGCCACATCGACGGGGTGGTCGAGATCATCCGCGGCGACGGCATGACCAAGGTCAAGGTCGTCTCCACGGAGGTGTACGACACCACGCTCGGCGTGCCCAAGGGCGCCGAGCAGCTGGCCGCCGCCGGTGACACGGTGGCACTCGGTCAGGTCATCGCGCGCTCGGGCAAGGACGGCTCGACGACCGAGGTCACGGCGCCTGTCGCCGGGTTCCTCGTCAAGACGTCGGACGGTCTCGCCGTCCGCGCCGAGGACGTCGTCGAGCGCGAGTACCTCATCCCGCACAACGCCAAGCTCCTGGTCGAGAACGGCCAGCAGATCCGTGCCGGCGACGCCATCACGGACGGCCCGATCAACCCGCAGGAATACCTCGATACCCGGGGCAAGGACGCCGTCCAGCGCTACCTGGTGCGCGAGGTCCAGAAGGTCTACAAGAGCCAGGGCGTCACGATCAACGACAAGCACATCGAGATCATCGTCCGGCAGATGCTCCGCAAGGTCCGCATCGACCAGCCGGGCGACGTCGACCTGCTGCCCACCGAGCTCGTCGATCGGCTCGAGTTCGAGGAGCACAACAACCAGGTCCTGGCCGAAGGCGGCGAGCCCGCCACGGCGCAGACCGTCTTGCTGGGCGTGACGAAGGCGTCGCTCAACACGTCGTCGTTCCTCGCCGCGGCGTCCTTCCAGGAGACGACCCGGGTGCTGACCGAGGCCGCCATCAACGGCGCCAAGGACCACCTGATCGGGCTCAAGGAGAACGTCATCATCGGCAAGCTCATCCCGGCCGGCTCCGGGGCCCCGGCGAACGTCGCGGCCCGCAAGGCGCGCGAGCGCCAGGCCGCCCTGGAGGCGCTGGCCGGCGAGGCTCTCGAGGGTCTCGGCGAGGCCGAGTACAACCCGTTCCTCGAGGACGGGCGAGCCGACCGCGACGAGGAGACCGCCGGTCTCGCACTGGCGGCGACCATCGCCGGCAAGGACGGCGATGCCGATGGCGACGGCGACGAGGTCAATCCGTTCCTGGCGGAGGGCGATGCGCCCGCCGCCGAGGAAGATGCGGCCAACCCGTTCGTCGCCGAGGAAGAGAAGGAGGACGCTCCCGCCTGATCGCGAAGCGTCCCTCGCAGATCCGTGGCCCCGGGGCGACCCGGGGTCACGTCATGTTTCGACGCAAGCCCGGCTGGGTCCCTGCCGAGACTGCCAGATATTCGTGGTGGGAGCGTTAGGCACGTCCTCGGGCCCGATTCGGCGATCTGGCGACCGATCGGACGCTTATTCGTGCACGACCGGCGGGATCGAGCGGGGTCAGCGGCCGGGAATCGCTGCCTGATAGTCCTGTGGCGAGTATCTGGCGCAGTCGCGTGACCCGGTCCCGGGTAGCGCCCGGGCGCCCCGGGCGCCCCGCACGCCCACGCACCCCCGCACGTTTGACACTGATTCCGGGCCGCCGATATACTCCGCCTTCGTGGCCTCGGGAGGGGTCCGCCTTCGGCGCGTGCGCCGACGCCCATTCCGACTCCATCACAACAGCACCGGTCCCGGCCGGACCGCCCCGCGGGGCGATCGGCGACGCTGGACCGGCCCCCGCGGTCGGTTACGACCGCCCCGTATCGACAAAGAAGGAGCAGCGTCTTCGTGCCGACGATCAGCCAGCTCGTGCGACATGGTCGCCAGACCAAGACCAAGAAGGTCAAGGCGCCCGCCATGCGCAAGAACTGGAACAGCCTGCGACGCCGTCAGGTGTCGATCCCGGGCGCCCCGCAGAAGCGTGGCGTCTGTCTCCAGGTGCGCACGATGACGCCGAAGAAGCCGAACTCGGCGCTCCGCAAGATCGCCCGCGTTCGCCTGTCGAACCAGATGGAGGTCACGGCCTACATCCCGGGCATCGGCCACAACCTCCAGGAGCACTCGGTGGTCCTCGTCCGCGGTGGGCGCGTGAAGGACCTCCCGTCGGTCAAGTACCACATCATCCGCGGCACCCTCGACGCCGCCGGCGTGCGCGACCGCAAGCAAGGTCGCAGCAAGTACGGCGCGAAGGCCAAGTAGGGAAGCCGATATGCCGCGACGGACCAGCATCCCGCGCAAGACCAAGTACGAGGTCGTGCCGGCCAACCGCATCACCCATCGGTTCTCGGCCAAGCTCATGAAGGGCGGCAAGCAGAACCTCGCCGAGCGGATCCTCCGCCAGGCCCTTGCCCGGGCCGAGGCGCAGGCCGGGCGGCCCGGTCTCGAGATCCTCGAGGCTGCGATGCGCAATGCCACGCCGATCATCGAGGTCAAGCCTCGCCGCGTCGGTGGCGCGACCTACCAGGTCCCGGTCGAGATCCGCGGCGATCGGCGCCTCTCGCTCGGTGTCCGCTGGCTCGTCCAGGCGGCCCGCAAGCGGAGCGGCAAGAGCAT
>CAWEWE010000002.1:0-277467 GCA_963812745.1 uncultured Chloroflexia bacterium
CCAGCGTCATCAGACTCCGCCGCCGCCATCGACGCATCCCCAGCCCGCCGCGCTGCAAGATGTGCGCCGCGCCGTTCGGGCCGCCGGGTGGCTGGGTGCTCCGGTATTTCGGCCACGCGCGCTGGGCAAAGAACCCGAAGTACTGCGAGGGGTGCTTCCGGACGCTGCAGGCCAACCACGGTGGCGCCGAGGTGGACTGCTCCCTGCTCTTCGCCGACGTCCGAGGCTCGACCGCCCTCGCCGAGCGCATGCGCCCAGCCGAGTTCCGAGCGTTGATGGGCCGCTTCTACGATGAGGCCTTCGCTGCGCTGATCGACTTCAACGCGATCGTCGACAAGTTCGTCGGCGACGAGGTGATCGGCATCTTCATCCCGGCCTATTCCGGTCAGGAACATGCTCGCCACGCGACGGACGCGGCGCGCCGGTTGCTCGAGGTGACCGGACACGACCGGGCGGGCGGGCCGTGGATCCCGATCGGGATCGGCGTCCACAGCGGCGTCGCGTTCGTTGGGTCGGTGGGCCAGGGGCCCGACACGGAGCTGACGGCGATGGGCGACGCCGTCAACGTGACGGCACGACTCGCGGCAGCCGCCGGCCCTGGCGAGATCCTCATCACCGCCGATGCCGCAGCGGTCGCCGGGGGCGTCGTCGGCCGTGAGCATCGGTCGCTCCAGCTGAAGGGCAAGTCGGGCCTCACCGACGTGGTGGTGCTGACGATCGAGGAAGCCGAGGGCGCCCCCTAGCTGTGGGTCGTCCGCCGGACGCGCCGTGTTGGGGCGAGCGGCCGAGCCGCACGGCTCGCTCCACATCGATAGCGCCGACATCTGACCGACCGGGTCCGACAACCACGCCCAAATCGCCCGGCCGTCCGAAGGGAACGCAGCCCGCAAGACGGCCTGATGAGCTGCTAGCCGAGCCCGATTCGTCCGACCGGAGGCCACGATGACCCAGGTCGAAACCGTCAGCGGGTCCCAACCGCGGTCACGGACGATCTTCCCGATCAACCGCGCCTTCTCCCCGACCTTCCCGACGAGCTGGTTGACGTCGACGATGTCGGTCTTGAGCTCGATGACGAGGACCGCCCGCTTGCCGGGATGCCAGAGCAACGATGTCGACGACACCGCGCTCTCGGTAGATCGCATAGGAGACCTCCGGCGCCAGGATCCAGTGAGGGCAATTCCGTCGCGAACCAGCGGCGCGACGACCTCGTGGAGCTGGGAATGATTGGCATTGAGGAGTCGATCGAGGTCCGCCGGCCCGCCATCGGGCGACGAGGTCGACTCGGATATCGAGGGCGGCCGCGACGCTCCTGATCGTGCCGAGCGTAGCGAGCCGGGATGGCCACGCTCGAGTCGGGAGATCGTCGACGGCGAGACGCCGGCACGGGATGCGAGGTCGGCCTGGCGCCAGCCTCGCTTCAACCGGACGGCCCGGATGGTCGAGCCCGAAACGCTGGTCATCCATCGAGCCGAGTCTGCTGCCCGACCCTCTACCGCCAGTTATCTGGCAAGATTTTCACCCACGGACCGCTATGTCAGGCTCCAAGCCCCAGGAGGGCCCATCCGGGGGCTAAGTCGTCACCTGGTGCAGATTCTGCCGCCGACTACGGCCTGGCTTGCCATAACGGTCCCCCGGTGAAAGTATTGCCAAAACAGCACGCCCGTTCGGTTCGGCGAGTCGTGGAAACCGCGTGGACAACCCGGCTGGGCTGCGTGGAAAGCCACGGGTCGCGCTGTGGATGGGGAGCGCCTGAACGTGGACACAGCACGATCGTGCGTGGAAACCGCGAAACCACCACATCTAGCGGTCGGCAGGCAAGAGCAACCACTACATCTTGTGTTTAGGGCTTGACGCTCGACACCGTCACGAGCGTATCGTTAGCGGGTCGCAACATCGCCTGAGAACACCCGATCCGACGCTCCCGCAGCCCGTCCAACGCCGCGGTGAGCCGCCCAGGGATCCTCCGACGAACGTCACGACGGACACGCAGCGGTAGCTACCGCGGATGAGCGGACTGAGGTGAGGAGAGAGCAGATGGCCCGAGCGAACGGCACGCCCGTCATGGACCGCACCGACAAGGCGACGAAGGCACCTCGCCGCCACGCCGGTCCGTATGGGGCCAGCTTCGACGGCACCGATCCTGCCGGCAAGCCGACCAAGGGCCTGACGTTCGAGCGCCGCTGGACGACGCCCGGGATCCATCCCTACGACGAGATCACGTGGGAGTACCGGACCGCCGGCATCAGCTCCGAGAGCGGCAAGAGCGTCTTCGAGCAGAAGGACGTCGAGGTCCCGACGTTCTGGTCGCAGCTCGCCACCAACGTCGTGGTCAGCAAGTACTTCCGCGGCCACCTCAACACCCCGGAGCGCGAGACCAGCGTCCGCCAGCTCATCGACCGGGTCGTCAACACGATCGCGGCCTGGGCCGAGACCCAGCGCTACTTCGCCACGCGACGAGGACCTCGCGACCTTCAAGGCCGAGCTGACCCACCTGCTCGTCCACCAGAAGATGGCGTTCAACTCGCCGGTCTGGTTCAACGTCGGCATCGAGGCGAAGCCGCAGTGCAGCGCGTGCTTCATCAACTCGGTCGAGGACTCGATGTCCAGCATCATGGACCTCGCCAAGACCGAGGCCATGCTCTTCAAGTTCGGCTCGGGCGCGGGCAGCAACCTGAGCACGATCCGCTCGAGCTCCAAGGAGAAGATGTCGGGCGGCGGCACCGCCAGCGGCCCGGTCTCCTTCATGAAGGGCTACGACGCGTTCGCCGGCGTCGTGAAGTCGGGCGGCAAGACCCGGCGCGCGGCCAAGATGGTCATCCTCGATGCCGGCCACCCGGACATCCTCGAGTTCGTCGACTCGAAGCTGAACGAGGAGAAGAAGGCCTGGGCCCTCATCGAGCAGGGCTACGACCCGAGCTTCACGGGCGAGGCCTACGGCAGCGTCTTCTTCCAGAACGCCAACCACAGCGTGCGCGTGACCGACGACTTCATGAAGGCCGTCGAGCAGGACCAGGAGTGGACGACCCACGCCGTGGTCGATGGCGCGCCGATGGACACCTACAAGGCCAAGCGACATCTTCCGCAAGATGGCCGAGGCGGCCCACGTCTGCGGCGACCCGGGCATCCAGTACGACACGACGATCAACGACTGGCACACCTCGGCCAACACGGATCGCATCCACGCGAGCAACCCGTGCTCCGAGTACATGTTCCTCAACGACACGGCGTGCAACCTGGCCAGCCTGAACCTGATGAAGTTCGTCGACGCGGACGGCGAGTTCGACCCCGAGGCGTATCGGTTCGCGGCCAAGGTGACGCTGACGGCGCAGGAGATCCTGGTCGATAACGCCAGCTATCCGACGCCGAAGATCGAGGAGAACAGCCACAAGTTCCGGCCGCTCGGGCTCGGCTACGCCAACCTCGGCGCGCTGCTCATGTCACGCGGCCTTGCCTACGACTCCGACGAGGGGCGCAACTTCGCCGCGGCCCTCACCGCGATCATGCACGGCGAGGCGTACAAGCAGTCGGCGATCATCGCCCGCGACCACGGCGGCCCGTTCGTCGAGTACAAGGTCAACGAGCAGCCGTTCCTGCGGGTCATCGGCAAGCATCGCGATGCCGCGTACCGGATCCCGGTCGAAGGCGTGCCCGCGGACCTCATCCGCCACGCCCACCAGGTCTACGACGAGGCGCTCGAGCTCGGCAAGAAGCACGGCTACCGCAACGCGCAGGTGACCGTCCTCGCCCCGACCGGGACGATCGCGTTCATGATGGATTGCGATACGACCGGCGTGGAGCCGGACATCGCGCTCATCAAGTACAAGAAGCTGGTCGGCGAGGGCTTCCTCAAGATCGTCAACCAGACGGTCCCGGCCGCGCTCAAGAAGCTCGGCTACACGGCGACCCAGGTCGAGGAGATCCTCGAGTACGTCAACGAGCGCGAGACGATCGAGGGCGCCCCGCACCTCAAGCTCGAGCACCTGCCGGTCTTCGACTGCGCCTTCAAGCCGGCCAACGGCGTGCGGTCCATCCACTACATGGGCCACGTCCGGATGATGGGCGCGATCCAGCCGTTCATCAGCGGCGCGATCAGCAAGACCGTGAACATGCCCGAGGCCGCGACGGCCGACGAGATCGAGCAGGTCTACATCGAAGGCTGGAAGCAGGGCCTCAAGGCCATCGCGATCTACCGCGACAACTCGAAGCGCAGCCAGCCGCTGTCGACCGGCAAGAAGTCGGGGACGGACGCGATCGACACCGAGGCCGTCGCGAAGCTCAAGAAGGAGCTCGCCAAGGCCCAGAAGGAGGCGGCCCTCCCCCATCGCCGGCGCCTGCCGTCCGAGCGGACCGCGGTCACGCACAAGTTCGACATCGCCGGCCACGAGGGCTACATCACGGTCGGCCTCTACCCGGACGGCCAGCCCGGCGAGATCTTCCTCAAGATGGCGAAGGAAGGCTCGACGGTGTCGGGTCTCATGGACTCGTTCGCCACGACGGTCTCCGTCGCGTTGCAGTACGGCGTTCCGTTGCGCGACCTGGTCAACAAGTTCGCGCACGTCCGGTTCGAGCCGTCGGGCTTCACCGGCAACCAGGAGATCCCGATCGCCAAGTCGATCGTCGACTACATCTTCCGGTGGCTGGGCTCCCGGTTCCTCACGACCGACGAGAAGGCCAGCCTTGGCCTGATCGACCGATCCGCCATCGCCGATGCGTCCAGTGAGCCGGCCCAGCCGGCGGCTGCCGCAGCCGTCACCATCGATACCACCCAGGGGGAAATCTCCGGGGACTCCGAGGCGGGCGCTCCTCCAACCGCCTCGGAGACCCCACCCATTTCGGGGAGTGCGCCGGAGAGTGCCTCGGCGTCTGCGGCACAGGGGTCCGCGGCCGAGGCAGCTCCCCGGGAAGAGCTCGCGGTCATCGCCAGCAACCCCGTCGCTCCGGCTGCCAACGGCCACGCGGCCAACGGCAACGGCAAGGCCCACGGCAACGGTGGCGGTGGTAGCGGTGGCGGCGCGATGACGCTCAGCCTGGGGGCGACGAAGGTCAGCTTCCAGACCCAGGCGGACGCCCCGTCGTGCGCCGAATGCGGCTCGATCATGGTCCGCAACGGCAGCTGCTACAAGTGCCTGAACTGCGGGAGCACCTCCGGCTGCAGCTGAGCCGCGTCAACTCAAGAAACGAGAGCCCGGTCTTGTGCCGGGCTCTTTCATGTGCGGTTAGTCCCGTGGAGCCGGCACGGGAGGAAGTCGACGTTGGATCTGCGGTTCTCCGTTGAGCATGCCGGCCTGTTCGCGGCCGCTCAGACCGTCCTCGGGCATTTGGGGAGCGTTGAGACTCGGCTGAAGTTCGGCGAGCCGAGTCGATGTGGCATCGTCAATGGGCACATCGCGCGGCCTGGCTGCACGGCCATCTGTGGTCCGCGCTAGGGCTTGCGAAGGACAACCAGTATCCAGCTGCCCTCGCGATCGTCCGAGTCGCGCTCGAGCATTACCTCATCGATCGGCTCATGTTCCTTGGAACGGCGACCGTACAAACGTGGACCCGCGGCGACGTGACCGTCGGGCGTTACGAGGCCGTGCTAGAGAGCCGACGGCTGGACGACCAGGATCTCCTCACCGAGTGGAGCGCGGTCGGCACGGGCCCGAAGCGCAGGCAATACCGCGTCGTTCTTCGCAGCCCGCGGAGTACCGACGACGCCACATTCTCCCTCTCGGTCTACCACTTCCTCACCGACGACTACGATCCAACCACGCCTCGCGACCATCAACTCGGGAGAGTTCGTCGCAAGTTCAATGGCCTCGACCGAATGCGTGAGAGCGCGAATCGAGCACGGGCATTCTGGGATGACTACTGGAAGTTGGACCGGATCCTCGAGAACCTCAAGGTGTCGGGGTTACTTTCAGAGCGAGAGCGTCTCCAAGTCGAGTTGCACTACAGCCTACTGTCAGGCTTTGTCCACGCGACCGGTTACGGCTACGGCACCGTCCAAGGCCGGACGATGGCCGCTCCCGTGCCGCCCTCCTACGACCACTACCTGTCCGAGCTGGTCCTCCTTTACATCATCAGGCTGGCGGTCGAGGAATACCGAAACATCAAGCGTGCCTTCGAGAAGCCTCCTGAAGTTGGGCTGCGAGGTTGGGCGACCATTGCGCACGATCTAGATCTGGCGGACAAAGCCTCCGAGCATTTCTGGTTCCTTGGCGCCAGTGGCCCTCAGCTGTACGACCGCGTAATGTCCGTCGACGACGAGATGTTTGAGCAATCCGAGGGCAATTCAGCGCGCCTGATGGCCATGACGACACTCGATCCGATGTTGTTGACGCTCAACCAAATCCGCTACGACCCCAACCCACTCGATCGTCTGATCAAGATGCACGCCGATCACCACGAGTTGACGACGGGCACGGTGTACCAGTCGCCATTTCCCAGGGCCGATGCTCTCTACCGCTAGCAGAGACCTTCGGTCCTCGAACCCGAAGGGCGTCGCCGAGGAGGCGGCCTTCGCGTACAAGGACATCGAGTCGGTCATGGCCGCCTCGGCGTCCCTGGTCCGGCCGACCAAGCGGCTGACGCCGCTGGGCGTGGTCAAGGGATAGTTCCGCAACTGACGTCGATCCAGTCCTCGCTCGCCCTCAGGGCGCCAGATCAGGCGGGGGCACGAGCGCCCCGGACTCCACGGCGTTGAAGTTCTCGGCACCGATGGTGCCGAAATCGGTCGTTGCCAGCCAGGCCGCGCAGTCACTAGCCTTCGAGGGGTCGTCGGAGAGCCAGATCCCGATCATCTGGGGCGAGCCGTCCTTGACGATGACCGCCGACCAGTCGCCGGCACGCTCGCCTGGGACCGTGGTCTGCTCGGTCGTGCCACCGAGGGCCCATGTATCGCCGTTCTTGGCGGCACACCCGACCCGGACCGTGTGGGTGCCTTCGCGGAACGTCGTGACGGCCGTGCCGGACACGGTCGCGCCATCGGCGACGAGGTCGACCTCCGTCGTGGCGGCGGCTCCGTCGACCTTGTACTGCACGGTGCCACCGATCGCCCCGCTCTGGCTGGGCGATGCGCCAAGGCTCGCCGATGCCGGCGTTGACGGACTGACTGACGCTGGGGTGCTCGCTGCCGGAGCTGAGGCGGCTGGCGCGGCACTGCCCGTCGCGCCGGCGCAGCCGGCGACGAGGAGCGTGCCGATCAGGGCGCCGACCATCGTTCGCATACTCATCCCTCCCATAGGTTCATTCACCATGTGGAAGCTATGGCGTCGAAAAGTTCCATCCTTGTCCTTGCCGAGGCAGCGACGTGCCAGTGGTTCAGTTGCCGACGCGGAGCGTCGCGAGGATCGCGTCGATCTCCGCGAGCCCGGTACTCGTTATCCGGCAGGCGGATCCACAAGCACGACTGAACGTTTCGACCTCGGCCGGCTCCATACTCGGTGACGCGACCAGATCGGTCGCACCAATCCGGAGCGCACGATGCAGGCCGAGCTCGTGGAGCGGGCCAGTCGGGGCGATCAGGACGCCTTCGGATCCCTGGCCAGGGCAAGCGTCGACCGATGCTATGCCCTCGCCTACCGGATCCTGCGCGATCCACATCGAGCCGAGGACGCGACCCAGCAGGCGTTGCTCGGGGCGTGGCGCGACCTGCCGAGCCTTCGCGAGCACGATCGCTTCGACGCCTGGCTTCACCGTCTCGTGGTCAACGCTTGTTACGCCGAGGCGCGGGGCGAGCGACGCTGGGCGGCCCGTGTCCGGGTGTTGCCACTCGACACGCCGGTCGATCCCGATGTAGCGCGCGTCGTCGCTGACCGAGACGAGCTCGAGGATGCCTTCCGCCGGCTGTCGCCGGAGCATCGAGCGGTCGTCGTGCTGCACCACCACTTGGGGTATCCGCTCACGGAGATCGCGGAGACCCTCGGGATCCCCGTCGGGACGGCGAGATCCCGGCTCCACTACGCGATCCGTCAACTGAGGACTGTGCTGGACGCGGGGGAACGATCCCTCGCGCCATCCGGGGAGCGACCCGCATGACCCGTTCCAACGATCCCGATCCTGGCTTCGATCCACGCGTCGCGGACTGGCTCGAGGAGGGTCCGCACGGCGCACCTGGCCAGGTCCTCACGACGGTCCTGGCGGCCGTCCCCTCCGTCCCGCAAGGGCGAACCGTACGCCTGCCGCGGAGGCTTGGACCGATGCCGCATCTGCCCAACTTGGCCGCGACTGCGGCCGTGCTCGCCGTCATCGCGATCGTCGGCGGCGTCACGATCGGTCCACGGTTCGGCGGAGCGGCGATCCCATCGCTCGACGCGACCCCATCAGCCTCGGCCAGCCCGGCAGCCGCGGCGAGCCGTCGCCCCGCCCACAACGGCGCCATCGCAACGGTGCTCGACTCGAGGCTCGTCCTGGTCGACCCCTCCACGGGGGCGACCGTGAAGGTGCTCATCGAAAAGCCGACCGACGAGAACGCTCCGATCGTCGCGATCGATCTGGCCTGGGCACCGGATGGGCAGAGACTGGCATTCGCTGCCACCGGCGGCGTCTGGGTGATGGACGTGTCCGACGCGATCTCTCGACAGATCGTGACCTGCGGTATCGACGCGAACGCCTGCTCGATCGCCTGGTCGCCGGACGGCTCTCGCATCGCCGTGGCGCAGGCGGGCAGACTCGAGCTCGTGGATCCCGATGGGGATAACCGCACGGTCATCCACGAGGAGCAGGGGATCGTGCAGCCGATCTGGTCGCCTGACGGCGGCCGGATCGCCTTCCAGATCATCGGCGGAGATCCCAACGACCAGCGTCGCCGGCTGGTCACGATCAGGCCGGGACGGGTCTGACCGGACCGAGCTCCTCGGCCCCCTGCCGGGCATCGGGGTGTGGGACCCGGCGTGGTCGCCCGACGGATCGACCATCGCCTACCTCGGCTCGACCGACGTCCGGGTCTGCGACGGGAGCTCGACGGAGAGTTGCCACGACGAGTGGGATCTGCACGTCATGGCGGTCGACCTGAACACCCTCGCGCCTCGCGAGTTGTCGACGGCCGGGCACTGCTTCTGCCTCGGCTTTGCGCCGGGCCTGGACTGGTCACCCGACGGGACGAGTCTGGCCTTCAGCAGCCTGGGCGGGAACGGGATCCCGGCGGGCGATCCCACCGGCAACGACGGCGACTCGAGGCTGCTCGTCATGAACGCGGACGGGACGGGCCTCCGCTACGTGGCCGCCCAAGCGTGGGGCAGCCCCGCCTGGCAACCCGTGCCCGTGCCTGACCCGTAGCCGAGAACGTTTCACGCGACTGGGCCCCTATCTCGTCTTGGGTGTAGAGACGAGAAAGGAGGCCCACCATGCGGGTCTTTGTTGCAGGCGCCGGAGGCGCCGTCGGAAGACGACTTGTGCCGATGCTGGTCGCTCGCGGCCACCAGGTGACGGGAACGACCTCACGACCCGAGTCAGCGGAGGCAGATCCGACGGCTCGGCGCAGAACCGGTCGTCGTCGATGGGCTTGATCCCGTCGGCATCGGCCAAGCCGTGGCAAGGGCGGAGCCGGATGCGATCATCCATGAGATGACGGCCCTCTCGGGCACGCCCGACTTCCGCCACTTCGACCGCTGGTTCGCACTGACGAACCGGCTCCGGACAGAGGGCACGGAGAACCTCCTGGCGGCCGCCAGGGCGAGCGGTGTCAAGCGCTTCGTCGCCCAGAGCTTCACCGGTTGGAGCAACAACCGGGAAGGCTCCTGGATCAAGACGGAGGACGACCCGCTCGATCCGCACCCGGTCAAGGATCAGGCTGAGACGCTTGCGGCGATCAAATTCCTCGAGCGCGCCGTGCTCGAGGCACCACTCGAAGGGATCGTCGTGCGCTACGGCGGTCTCTACGGCCCAGGCTCGTCCGAGGCGCTCGTCGAGATCCTACCGAAGCGCATGTTCCCGGTCATCGGCAACGGCGCCGGTGTCGATGTCATCGACCCACATCGACGACGCGGCCGGTGGGACGCTGGCAGCGCTCGAGCGCGGCCGGCGTGGTATCTACAACATCGTCGATGACGAGCCGACGCCGTCTCGCGAGTTCATCCCGGCGATCGCTGAAGCCGTCGAGGCGAAGCAGCCCCTCCACATCCCGGCCTGGCTTGCTCGGCTGTTCGCGGGCGAGGTCGCAGTGACGATGATGACCGAGGGGCGCGGGTCGTCGAACGCAAAGGCGAAGCGCGAACTCGGCTGGCGGCCGATCTGGCCGAGCTGGCGCGACGGCTTCCGGCACGGGCTCGACACCCCAGTGCCGCTGCCGCCGCGTGCACCCGACATCGGCGATGAGGCAATCTCGGCAGCGTGATCCGCGACGTTGATCCGGGTGTCGCTGAGGCCTATGGCGACCTTCGCCCGCTGCTGTTCTCGATCGCATACCGGATGCTCGGGAGCGTCAGCGAGGCGGAGGACATCGTGCAGGATGCGTTCGTCCGCTATCAACGGGCCCTCGGCAAGGACGCCGCGGTCGAGTCGCCGAAGGCGTACCTCTCCGCAGTCGTCACCCGCCTGGCGATCGACCACCTCCGTTCGGCTCGCGTCCGGCGGGAGACGTATGTCGGCGAGTGGCTCCCGGAGCCGCTCGTGACCGACGAGAGCGCCGGGGACCCGGCCGCACACGCCGAGCAGGCCGAATCGCTATCGATGTCGTTTCTCGTCCTGCTCGAGCGGCTGACCCCGGTCGAGCGGGCGATCTTCCTGCTCCACGACGTGTTCGACTACGACTTCGAGGAGATCGGCAGGATCGTCCGCAAGTCAGCGGCGACATGCCGTCAGCACGCGGTGCGGGCGAGGCGCTTCATCGCCGAGAACCGGCCTCGCTTCGACACCGATGCGGCGGAGCGCGACGAGCTCGTCAGCCGGTTCGTGGCCGCGGCGGAGCGGGGCGATCTCGCCGGCCTGATCGAGCTGCTCGCCGAGGGCGCGATCGTCCATGGCGACGGTGGCGGCAAGGTCCCGCAGTGGTACGAGCCGATCGTCGGCGCCGACAAGGTCGCCCGACTGTTCGCGAAGATGGGCCGCCAGACCGAGACGCTGGGGGCGACGTTCGAGCTGCGCCAGATCAACGGCCAGCCCGGCATCATCTTCCGCGGCCCGCACGGCGGCGTGTTCTCGGTGATGTCGATCGAGGTCGTCGACGGCCGCGTTGCGACGATCCGATCGGTGGTCAACCCGGACAAGCTCGCGCATCTCGGTCCGGTCGAAAGCCTGCGCGACGTGATGGACGCGGCGCGCTCGTCCGACTGAGCTCGACCGACCGTTCGGCCCTTCGCGTGGTACGGTAGGCGCTCGCCACCTCTTGTGGCGGAGCTCCGCGTGGTCGCCTTCCTCTCGAACGGACCGTGTGGCTGCAGTGGCAGTTCGAGAATATTGGGAGGTCATCATGGCCACCGGTACCATCAAGCGCGTCGTCGCGGATCGAGGCTTCGGCTTCATCGCCACCGAGGGCGAGAAGGAATACTTCTTCCATCGGAACAGCCTCGAGGCCCCGCTCGACTTCGACCGCCTCGTCGGCGGTGAGTCTGTCGAGTTCGACGTCGAGGAAAGCCCCAAGGGCCCGCGTGCCAACAAGGTGCGCGCCGCCTAAGGCGTCTGACGCGGGCCGATCAACGGCCCGCTGACCGCGAAACCCTTCGACCCGGGTCGCTTCGGCGGCCCGGGTCGATCGATTCCCTGGTCCACCGGGATGGCCGTGCAACAACATCCCTAGTGGCACGTCCAACGGCCATGGACGCACCACTTCGCGAGCAGATCCGTCACCTCCTCCTCGATCGTCGCGACCCGCGGATCCTCCTCGGGGTCACGGCCGTAGTGATCGCCGCGCTGATCGCCGGCGCCGTCATGGCGTATGCGGCGAAGGCGCCGCAACAGCCCGACCTTCCCGCGGCCCAGGTCGCCGCCCGATCCACGGCAACCCCGTCGCCCACACTCCCGACGCCGACGCCATTCGCGCGCGCTTCGGTCGAGGCGGTACCCAGCCCGCCAGCCACCGCCGCCACCCCTTCGCCCTCGCCGACCGAGGCCATCCCGGTCGCCGAGCCGACGCCCACCGAACCGCCCGAGACCTATCCGACGCCGGCCCCCGACCCTGCGGTCGAATTGCGGATCGGCGACCACGGATACGGGTTGCCGGGCATCGCCGGATTCCGTATCACCGACGGAGACAGTGTCGTCGAGGTCCTGCACCTCACGACGAGAGACCTCGACCAAACCCGATGTCGTGTCACACAAACGTACGTACCCGACGACGCAGACGACTCGGGATGGACGATCTCCCTGGCCGCCAAGTCGGAACAGGATGTGGCCCTCGCCGATGGCACGCACACGTTCCAGGCTCGCTGCCCGAGTGTCGTCGGAACCGTCAGTTCGAGCGTCGCCGCCATCGCGATGGACGGCCGCCCGGAGGCGTGCGAAGGCTTTGCGTTCACCCGCGACGAGATCACGGCATCCTCGTACGAAGACCTGACCGCGGGCATCGTCGGGACGTGGCGGGGCTGCGTGTCGACTCCCTGGACGCCGATGTACGAGGTCACGTTCACGTTCCACGAAGACGGGACCTACAGCGCCGTGACCGACGAAGTCCTCGATGGATCGCGGATGATCGCGCTGTACTACGGATCCGACGAGGACTCGCCCCTGAAGACGTACGCGATCACCGACTTCCAGGCAAGCCGGCTCGGTGTCGGCCAGATCGACATCTACTTCTTCCAGAAGTCGATCGTCCGCGGAAGTCTTCGAAACGTGCGGCTGATGGGCGACCAGCTCGAGTTCGAAGTATTCAACCGGGAATACGGGCCCGTCACCTTCCAGGTGTCCCGCACCGAAGGCTAGCTGTCGTCGAACGTCGGCGAAGCCGGATCCACGGTGGCTGTTCGGAGCGGGGCCGAAGCGGCGTGCGCGCGCAGCAGCGTCTCCAGATCGGCGACCGCCGCTTCGACGTCCCGGCGCGCCTCGCCGTGGTGGCCCTCGACGGTCACGAGCAGGTCGGTCGTCGACGTCGAGCTTGCGCTCTCGGCCGACTGGCGCCAGCACCAGCGGCGCGCGGCGACGTGACCGCCCTCGTCGATGAAGATGACCTCGCCTGGCGCAGGCTGCTCAGTGGCCCCGGATCCAAGGTCGGTGAACGACTCGTCGCCGTTGGCGAAGCGGACGGTCAAGCCGCCCGCGATCGACCCGAGATCGAACATCGCGACCGGTAGCGCATATCGGATGCTCACGAGGTTACCGATGTCGACGAGCGTATTGATCGACGGGATCGATCCCTGCTTCGTCAGTCGGCGCAAGAGCGCCTCGGCGGCGGAGCGATAGGCGGTCGGGTCGACGCCGAAGGCGCGGAACGCCCGACGCCAGGCCGCGAGACTGGGGACCTCCGACAGCGGCGTATCGCCCAGGCGTTCAAGCACTGCCCGCTGTTCGGCCGCGAACGCATCGGCGAGGTCGGGCGACGAGGGCCCATTACGGACCCCGGTGGCGTGCAGCACGCCCCCGACGATGGCGGGGAATCGTTCGGCGATGTCGGGGTCGTACCTGAACAGCACCACCCGGTCAGTCTGCGGCCGCTGCCGAAGATCCGTTCAGGTCGGGTCCCGTCGCGCCGGAGTCCTGGATCGGCCCATGGCACGACCCAGCTCGGCCCGCGAACCGATCCCGAGCTTCTGGTAGACGTGTTGGAGGTGGTTGTCGACGGTCCTCACGGAGAGGAACAGGCGGGACGCGATGTCGTCGCTGCTGAGCCCGGTCGCGGCCAGGTCGGCGATCTCCAGCTCGCGCCGGGAAAGCGGGGTCAGCTCGTCGTCCGGCAGCACCAGCGACGGCGTGCGAGCCCCTTCGCACTTGCCGGCGAGGTCCGCGCTGACCCGGAGCAGTCGCGTCGCCTTCCGGGGATCGCCGGCCCGTCGAGCCGCTCTGGCGGCATCGGCGGCGGCCTCGGCGGCCAGGAGCGCGGCGCCCATCCGGGCGAACGAGCCTGACGCGGCCTCGAGCCCTTCCGGTGCGTCGGCCAGCAAACCCGCGACATGGCTCCGCCGAGCCGCCGCGAGCGGGCCATCGACGCGGTCCCCGATCCGCTGCAAGGCGGCATGCGCTGCTTCCACGCCGCCGATCCGCGCAAGGGTGTGGGCGAGCAGCGTCGCCTGGCCCCATCGGTGCGCGTCGACCGCCGACGCCAGGGCCTCCGCTGCGATGCGACGGGCTGTTTCGGGTTGGCCTTGGGCGCTTGCCACCCAGATCCGGGCCTCGTCTCTGAACGGGTCATAGATGCTGCCGGGCCGGCTCCAGGCGCTTGCGCGCTCCAGGTACCCGGTGGCCTCGTCCGCCTCGGCGAGCAGCGCCGCGCAGAGCGCGAGCACGGCCGCGGCCGTCGTCCCCAGCAGGTCGCTCGCTTGTGGGCCGACGGCTTCGACCGACGCGGCGGCGCTCCGGGGCCGGCCTCGGTGGAGCTCGACCGACGCGGTGTGCAACGCGGTCAGCATCGCGACCGGTCGGTTGTGCTGGGACACCCCGGCTTGGACGGCATCACTGGCGAGACGTTCGACCGGCGTCTCGTCGAGCGAACCCATCGCCACGCGGGCCCCGAACGCCTCCAGTTCCAGCATCTCGGGTGGGATCGACACCACACCGGCGGCCCACAGACGCCGCGTCTCGGGCAGGGCTCGATCCGCGAGGGTCAGCACGGTCTCATAGGCACCGGCCAGATGGCTGGCGATGATGGCCGCCATCGCCGCCGTGACAAGAACGGGCCCGTCCTCGACCTGGGCGAGCAGCGGCTCGGTGAGCGCCAGCGCCGCGTCCACGTCCGCGCCGAGCGCGAGCAGGTGGGCGCGCTGTGCGCGCAGGTTCGCGAGCTCACCGGCGCCAGCCACCCGTCCTTCGACGTCGGTCAGGAGCTGGATCGCCGCGTCCGGCTGACCGAGACCCGCCGACAGGATCGCCGCGTGGACGATCGCGATCCGGGCGAGTGTCGCGTCGTCACGTGCCAGGTCTGCCCCGGCGGCAAAGATCGCGTCCGCCTCCTCGTAGCGACCCATGTACGCAAGCGCGGTCGCCAGCAGCGTCGCGACGTCCGCGTCGGGACGCAGGTCCCAGGCACCCGCGGCCAACCGAGCCGTGCCGGCCATGTCCCCTGCCCGATACGTCTCGGAGGCGCCGCGGTGGATGAGCTCTGGATCGCCGGTGCCGGCCTCCAACTGCCACGTCGCTACGCGCCGAAGGTCGGACCGTCGACGCATACCGGTCGCTGCCATCGCCGACGCGAGCGAACCCTTGATAGCGGCCGCGCGCATGGCCCCGGTCATCGCCCGGAGGACTTCCGCGTAGATCGGATGGCTGAGCCAGACCTCGCGCCGCCGGCCGTCCTCGCGCATGACGACGACGCCGCGCTGCTCGAGCGCGAGGAGCGCGGCGGCACCGACGAGCGCCGTCGCGATGGACAGGCCGATCGGCTCGCCATGGGCGATCACATGGAGCGGCCCTCCCTCGGCATCCGGCAGGTCGTCGATCCGGGCGCGAACGAGCTCCACGAGGCGAGGCGAGACGCCGAACTCGCCGACGAGCGTCCACCGACCATCGACGTCGGCGACGGCCCCGGCGTCGCGCCCGGACAGGCACAGCTCACGCGCGAACAGGGCGTTGCCATCCGCCCGGCGTACGACCGCCGCGGCGAGCGGGGCGTCGACCGGGCCATCCAGGACCTGCGCGGCGAGCGCCGCGATCGAGGCGTCATCGAGGCGGCCGACCTCGATCCTGTCGGCCAGCCCTTCCTTCCACAGCGCCAGGACAGGGTCCGGCACCGGCTCTCCGGTGCGAACGGTCGCGACGACGAAAGACGGCATCGACATCGCGAGCTGCAGGACCAGCGTCGCGGAGTGGTCGTCGAGCAGGTGCGCGTCGTCGACCGACAGCAGGAGCCGTCGATCGCCCGCTTGCTGGGCGAGCGCTGTCCGCGCAGCGGTGAGGACGTTGCCGCTCGCCCCACTCAGATCCGGGAGCAGGTGGCTGAGGGCACCGAGCGGGATGGCCGTCGCGGCCTGCGTTCCGACGGTGCTGACGGCGAACCAGCCGCGGTCGGCGCCGCGCCGCGCGATCTCGGTCGCGAGGCGGCTCTTGCCGACGCCGCCCTCCCCCACCAGAACGACACCGCCGGCGGCGCCGTCGAGCAGCGTCGTCGCCCGTTCCAAGAGGTCCTCCCGACCAACCAGGGGCGCGAGCGCGGGCATCTCCTCCCCTCGCGACGAAATCGAGTAGTCGCTACTCATGCCGGGCGACCTCCACCGGTGGACGCTCTCGGCCTGAGCAATCTACTCCGCGAGGCATCCCTTGACGACAGAGCATTTCGACCCGCAAGCCTTCGACCCGATCGACGGGTACACGCTAGCCATGTACGCCGAGGTCTGCCGGGCCCTCGTGCGACTGCCTGGCGGATCCGCTCGCCAGCTCGAATCGGCGCTCGCGGACCACGGGCTGACCGTCGATGTCTGGACCGGCATCCGCCGCGGCTGGTCCGACCGTATCGCGACGGATCCCTTCGTACGCGGCGCGTTCAGACGGCTCTACGCTGGCGAATCGATCGCGGCGCCGCCGTCCATCATGGGAGGAGAGGAAGCATGACCGCCATCCGTTCCGCCATCGCACGCCACCCCATCACCGCCTACATCGTCATCGCGTTCGCGTTCTCCTGGGCGTTCACGTTCGCCTTGAGCATCTCGATCATGTTCGGGCTGGTCGCGCTGTTCGGGCCGGCCGTGGCCGCGATCGTGGTCTCCCGCGCCGAAGGGACCTGGCCGGAGCTGCGGGCTCGGATCGGCGCATGGCGTCGAGGCCTAGGGTGGTACGCACTCGCGCTCGGCATCCCGTTCGGCGTCGCTGCGTTCGCACGCCTCCTCGCACCGCTCACGGGAACCCGGATCGACGGCTTCGGGACCATCTCCGCGATCGAGGTCGTGATCTTCGTCCTCGTCATCGGTGAGGAGATCGGGTGGCGGGGCTTCCTCCAGCCGCGCCTACGGAGTCGCATGGGTCTGGCGGCCGCTGGTTTGGCGACGGGCGTCGTCTGGGTCCTCTGGCACCTGCCGATCTACCTCGCGCCCGAGCAAGGCCTGGGCGCCTTCCTCGTGTTCGCCTGGTGGGTCCTGCCGTTGTCAGTAGCGATGGGTGCCGTGGCGGAGGGTGCGAGGTTCAGCGTGATCGTGGCGACGGTCATGCATGGCGCTGCCAATATCGCGACGCCTTTCCTGCTGCCGAACGTCGATCGGAGCTGGTGGCTGCTGGTCACCGGCGCCCTGTACGCCATCGTTGCGGCCGCCTTGGTGGTCATGGCGCGGAGACGCGGTGCCGACGGGCCCCTCGGCCTGCCGGTCCCAGCGACGCTTACACCATGACGGCCTCGATCTCCCCTCGCGACCCCGACGAGCGCCTCCTCGAGGAGGCGCTCGTCGTCATCCGGGACGCTCGCGAGCGTGCCCCGCGTGACTACCTGGTCGCCATCGCCATCCTCCTCGGACTCCTCGCCGCCGCGTTGCTTGCGATCGGTGTCCTCCTTGGTGGTCGGCTCGGGGACCTGTCCCTCAACCTCGGCATCGAGGTCGTCGGCGCGCTGCTGACTGTCGTCGTCATCGATGGCCTCTGGTCGCGTGCTCAGACCGCCAGCACCGACCGGCTCCGCTCGATCGAGGACCGACTCCAGCGCCGGGCGTGGGCGCGGCGCGATCGCGTGCATCCCCTCATGCCCGCCGAGCGCGCGGGTTGGCTCGACGTCGTGACCGAGTACCGCCGGTTGACGACGCGCACGTCCTTGCTCGACCGCCTATCGGCCGCTCGGGACTACGGACGTCGTGCGCAGCGGATCGAACACCAGGCTGAGCAGCTGCTGGATGACGGCCTCGATACCGGTGACGCCCCGTCGCGGATTGAGTAGTCACTGCTCATCACCTGGCCGGTCGAGCGACCGACGCTTGCCTGGTCAACCCCGACAATGGAACGAAAGGAGACATCGACATGACCGCGCAGAACACCCCTCGCCCGCTGGATGGGATGATCCCCGAGAAGGCCGTCGGCGGCCTCGTCCTGGTTGCCATCGGCCTGGTGCTGATCGCCGGCTACCTGATCCCCGGGTTCGGGCAGTACACCCTCCTCGCGGTGGGAATCGTTTGTCTGGTCGCCTTCGCGCTGACGCGTGAGTACGGCTATGCCGTCGCGACCGGCATCACCGGCGGCCTCGGTGTCGGCGTGATCCTGAGCAGCTTCTACACGGATCCGTACGACGGCGTCGCCTTCATGGCGTCGTTCGCGGGCGGCTTCCTCGTCATCTGGCTGCTCGGGCTCCTCGCCAAGCCGCGCGAGACGAACCCGTGGCCATTCATCCCAGCCATCCTCTTCGCAGCCGTCGCCATCACGATCGTCACGGAGACATCGACGCTCCTCGACGCCCTGGTGATCATCGGCGTCATCAGCCTCATCGCGGGCGGTCTCAAGGCCATCCGCGACGCCCGAAAGGAGCGTGCCTCGTGACCCGGATGTCCTTGCGCCGGGCGGTGTTGCCCGTCGCGACGTTGCTCGCGGTCGGCGTCTTCGCCGGCTGCAGCGGCGCAGCGACGACTGGTAGCCCCGCACCCGCGTCGCCAAGCCCGATCCCGTCCGCGGCTCCTCCGGCAGCGCCGAGCGCGTCGACTTCCGGTGAGGGGACGCGGTTCGAGGTCCCGCTGACGATCGCCACCAGCCACACCGTCACGGCGACGGTCATCGACTGGACCGGCCTCGTGACGGGGGCGACCTCGGGCACGCCAGGCGACGGCGCTTCGGTGGCCTCCGGCGCGGTGCTGCTGACCAACGACAGCCCGACGACCCTCGTCGTGACCTGGGCAGCCGGCCCCTGCGACTCGACGCCGACGATCGTCGTCGATGCAGGTGGGTCGACGCTCACTGTGGTCCAGGAACCCTGCACGGGCGACGCCATCGCCTTCGACAGGATCGTCCGTCTCACGACCAGCCAAGCGATCGACGCGACATCGATCACCGGAGTGCTGCAGCCAGGCGGCGACACCCCGGGCTGAGCGTCATCGGAACAGGACGTCGAGGTCGGCCAGCGCCACCTCGACGTCCTTTTGCGCGCGCTGGCGCGCTACCCTCACGCCGTGGTGCGGCGAATGCGGGGCAGCATGCGCGCGGCGGACGCGCAGTCGGTGACGTTCGTCGAGCTGTTCTTCGATCTCGTCTTCGTGTTCGCGATCACCCAGCTGACCGTCCTGACCGCGCACCACCTGACGCCCGACGGCATCCTGCGATCGATCCTCCTCGGCTGGATCATCTGGTGGGCGTGGACGCAGTTCACCTGGACGCTCAATCCGGCCGACACGACCCATCCGACCGTGCGGATCATCACGCTCGCGGCGACCGGCGCAGCGCTGGTCATGGCTGCCTCGGTACCGCGGGCGTTCGCCGCCGACGCGCTCTGGTTCGCCGCGCCATACCTGCTCGTCCGCGTGCTCGGGCTGGGACTCCAGGTCCTGGTCGAGCTCGAGCGCGGCGGTGAGGATCACGGGGGCGTCATCCGCTGGGTCTCGCTCTCGTCCATCGGTCTGGCGCTCGTGCTCATCGGCGCTATCGTCGATTCATCCGTCAGGCCGTGGATCTGGCTGGTGGCGATCCTTGCCGACCTGATCTCCGCTGCGATCGCGGGGCGCAACACGACCTGGGATCTGAACCCAGCGCACCTGTCAGAACGCCATGGCCTGTTCGTGATCATCGCGATCGGCGAGTCCATCATCGTGGCCGGTACGGCCGTGGCAGACGACGAGCGCTCGAGGGCGCTAGCGTCGGCCGCCGCGGCCGCTATCGTCGTCGCCAGCCTGCTGTGGTGGACGTATTTCGGCTGGCTGAAGGACGCCCTCGAACACCGCTACGCGTCGGCGCCGCCGGAGCGCAACGGTCCGCTGGCGCGCGACGCATTCAGCCTCGCGCATTTCCCACTGATCGGCGGCATCGTCGGGTTCGCCGTCGCGCTCGAAGAGATCGGCCTCCATCCGGACGACCCGGCGACGGCGGCCGTGCTCGCGTCGCTCGGCATCGGCGTGTCGCTCTTCGTGGCGAGCTCGGCGGTGGCGCTCCGCTTGTGCGGCGGCCCGCTCCTCGTGCCACGCCTCGCCATCCTGCCGGTGATGCTCGTCGGGCTCATCGTCGTCGCGCCGATGGCGCCGGTCTGGCCACTGGTGGTCGTCGCGGTGGCACTGCTGGCGATCGTCCTGATCGAGGGCCCCGGGCCACGGACGGAGCGGGCCCACGTGCCCGCCTCGTCGTAACTCGGCCTGCGGTCTAGCCGCGCTTCCGGTCGACGAACGCCTGCAACCGCTCCCGCGTCGCCGGCGACCCGAAGCAGTCGAGCTCGGCCTCGGTCTCGAGACGCGTGGCTGCGTCGAAGTCGAGGTCGAGGCCTTCGTGAACGGTCCGCTTGGTCCACGCGGCGCCGACGCGCGGGTAGGACGCGATCCGATGCGCGAACGCCTCAGCTTCGGCGAGCAATAGCTCGGGGTCGAGCACCCGGCTGACCAGCCCGATCCGTTCTGCTTCCTCCGCGCCGATGTTCTCGGCACCGAGCGCCAGGTAGAGCGCCCGCCCAAGCCCGACGATCCGCGGCAGCAGGTACGTCATCCCGCTCGTCGGGCTCAACCCGAGTGGCGTGTCCGGCAGCCCGAACTGCGTCCCGACAGCCGCGAACCGGACATCGCACATCAGCGCCAGCTCGAAACCGCCGGCGAGCGCGTAGCCGTGGATCGCCCCGACGATCGGTTTCGGGCACGACCGGAACGCTGCCGAGAGGCGCATGTAGCGTGGGATCGTGTCGGCGAACTGCTCCGCATCCATCGCCTGCATCGCGGCGATGTCACCGCCCGTCGAAAACGCCCGACCGCGGCCGCTCAGGACGACCGCGCCGACCGTGTCCGACTTGCCGACCGCTTCGATCGCGTCGTACAGCAGGTCGAGCATCTCGACGCTGATGGCGTTCAGCTTCTCGGGGCGGTTGAGCGTGACGAGCGCGACGTCGCCCCTGGCCAGGACCTCGACGACCGCCACTACAGGACCTCCCCTCGATAGCTGCGGATGACGCGACGCGTCTTGCCCTCACCCGCGATCGCTCCGGGTCGGACGAGCGTCACGCTTGCCGTGAAGTTCAGATCGCGCTGCAGCCGCGCGACGACCTCGCCTGTCAGGGTGGCGAGTCCATCGGTCGGTACCTCGCCGGCGACCTCGACCGACAGCGGGACCGCGTAGTCGATGGGCGGCGGCCGATCGAGGTCGACCCGGAACTCGCCGGTGACCCGCGGCGCGAGCGACATGAGCGACGTCTGGATCGCCAATGGAAAGACGTTGACGCCCTTGACGATGAACATGTCGTCCGACCGGCCCAGGATCTTGAAGCGGAAGGTCGTCCGACCGCAGCCGCACGGATCCGTGAACACCTGCATGACGTCATGCGAGCGCATCCGCAGGAGCGGGCTCGCCTCGCGGCGGATCGAGGTGTAGACGACTTCCCCCTGCTGCCCGTCGGTGAACGGCAGGACATCGCCGCTGTCGGGGTCGATCAATTCGGCGACGGCGAACCCGGTTCCACCGAAATGCACCCCGTCGAGCCTGTCGCACTCGCCGGAATGGAGACCGAGCTCGCCGGTCCCGTATTGGTCGCGCGCGACCATGCCCCACAGATCCTCGACCTTCTCGCGGTAACGGGGCACCTGCAGCCCGGCCTCGCCCGAGAAGTACCCCTTCCGCAGCCCGATCGATCGGGGCTCGATGCCCATGTCGCGCGCGACATCCGCGAGGCGGACCGCATATGACGGGGTCGCCCAGATGCCGAACGTGTCGGCAAGACCGGCCATCATCGTCAGCAGCCGCTCGGACTGTCCGACGCCGAACGGGATCGTCGCCGCGCCCAGCGTCTCGAAGGTGAGATGGTCGGACAGGCCGCCCGAATAGAGGTTGTAGTTCATGCACTCGAACACGACCTCGCCGGGCCGGCAGCCCATGGCCCACAGCGCCCGCGCGCCCATCTCGCCGTAATCCTCGATGTCACGGCGCGTCAGGCCGATCCGGATGGGTTGCCCGGTCGTGCCACCCGTCGCCTGGATCCGGACGATGCGATCGATCGGCGCGCAACGGTTCACGCCCAGGAGCGTGCCGTCGGCCTGGGACGCGGCGACCTCGCTCTTCTCCATGAACGGGATGCGGGCGAGGTCCTCGACGTGCCGGATCTCCGCCGGCGTCACCCCCGCATCGTCCAGCTTGGCCCGGTAATACGGGCTCGTCTTCGTAGTCGTAGGCGATCTGCTCGACGAGCCGCGCATCCTCGAGCCGCCGCACGTCGGACGGCGGAAGTGTCTCGATCTCCTCGTTCCAGAACAGCCTGCCGGTCACGCCGACAGCTTCGCGCATCGGCGCCCACCCGCGCACGGCAGCGGATCGCGGTCGGCGGGTTTGCGGCGTAGGCTGCGGGGATGGCCGTTCCCATGGCCCTCCCACTCGCGAAGGTCCGCGCCGCCGATACCGCCGTAGCCGGCGGCAAGGGCGCCAATCTGGGGGAGCTGATCGCGGCCGGGTTCGCGGTACCGGACGGGTATGTCCTGACCACGGCCGCGTATCGCGCCGCCGCCCGAGCAGCGCGCGTCGATCCTTCGAAGCCGGGTGAGGCCGCCCAGCGACTCCGCGACGCGCAGCTCCCGCGGGCGGTGGCCGTCGCTGCGACCAAGGCCTATGCGTCCCTCGGTTCCGGAAACGTCGCCGTCCGCTCATCGGCGACCGCGGAGGACCTCCCGGGCGCGAGCTTCGCCGGGCAGCAGGACACGTTCCTCGACGTCGAGGGACCTGAGGCGCTCCTGGATGCCGTCCGCCGATGTTGGGCCTCGCTCTGGAATGAGCGAGCGGTGGCGTACCGGGCCGACCACGGCAACATCGACGACAGCATGGCGCTCGCCGTCGTGGTCCAGCGCATGGTCGACGCCAACGCCGCCGGGGTGCTGTTCACGGCCGATCCGATCACCGGCCGGCGGCGAACGGTGGTCATCGATGCGGCCCTTGGTCTGGGAGACGCCGTCGTGTCCGGCGCGGTCGATCCGGACCACTACGTGGTCGACCCGGGTTCCGGTCGGATCAGCGCGCGGGCGATCCGGCATGACCGTCCCGTCCTGACCGACGCGTTGATCCGCGAGCTGGCTACCGTGGGCGGGCGCATCGAGGACGCGCTCGGCAGCCCCCAGGACGTGGAATTCGCCGTCGATCGCGACGATCGCGTCTGGATCGTCCAGTCACGACCGATCACGACGCTGTATCCGCTGCCTGTCGGCGTCACCCAGGCAAATCGAGTCTATTTCTCGATCAGCGTCGCCCAGGGGTACTTCGATCCGATCACGCCGATGGGCACCGAGACGTTCCTTGCCATCGGTCGCCGCGTCGGCGCCGCGTTCGCGGATCGGCGAGATCCAGCGGCCGGCCGCTCGCCTGTGGTCATGGCCGGCGAACGACCGTTCGTCGACCTCACGCCGGTGCTGCGCGATCGCCTTGGGCGGGAGCTCCTGGAGCGCGCGACCTCGGTCGGTGAGGCGCGGAGTTCGGTCGTCTTCCGGAAGCTCGCGGAGGACTCGCGATTCCGTCCGCGTCGCCGCGTTCCGATCCGGTCCATCGGGCGGGTGATCCCGCTCCTCCTCCGTTCGCGGATCCCGCTCTACGCCGTCCGGCTCCTCCAGTCGCCCACGCGGGCCCGCGCCCGGACGATCCGAGAGATCGAGCGCGCCACGCGCATCGAACCGCGGAGCGACATGACCGCCACCGAGCGCCTCGATGCGTTCGAGGAACTCATGCAGCGTGCACTGCCATTCGTCTTCCCGCGCCTCCTCGGCCTCGTCGTGGCGGGCATGCGTGTCGTACGTCGCGGTCGGCCGGCTCCTCGGCGCTCGCGCGACTCCGGACGAGCTCCTGACCCTGACACGTGGGCTTCCCCACAACCCGACCACGGAGATGGACCTCGCGCTGTGGGCGTTGTCACGAGAGATCCGTACGGACACGCTGTCGGCCGAGTGGATGGCCGGCCGGACGCCTGTGGAGCTCGGCGACGCCTACCTGGCGGGCGACGCCCCGCTGGTCGTGCAGGCCGGCCTCGCGCGGTTCCTCGAGCGCTACGGCTTCCGTTCCGTCGGCGAGATCGACCTCGGCGTCGCGCGCTGGTCGGAGGATCCTACGCATCTCCTCGGCGCGATCTCGAACTACCTCCAGCTCTCCGACGACGCCCTCGCACCCGACGCGCAGTTCGAGCGCGGCGCCCGGGAGGCGGAGGCGATGGTGGTTGCCCTGCTCGGTCGTGTTCGCGGACCGAGGCGGGTCCTGCTCCGGTTCTTCCTCGGTCGGGCGCGGGCCCTCATGGGGTCGCGCGAGCTGCCGAAGTTCACGCTCATCCGCCGGATCTTCGCGCCGCTCCGGGAGATGCTCCGACCAGTCGGTGAGGAGCTCGTCGCGGCCGGTCGCCTGGAGCACCCGGACGACGTCTATTTCCTGAGCATCGCCGAGGCTCGAGCCGCCATCGCAGGCGCGGACATGCGCGCGACCGTCGCCGCGCATCGTGCGACGTTCGTGCGGGAGCAGGCTCGTCGCCGGATCCCACGCGTGCTCCTGTCCGACGGCACGGACGCGGAGGTCGCCCTGGTCGAGGTGATCGAAGGCGCGTTACGGGGATCGCCGGCGTCGCCGGGGGCGGTCACGGGTAAGGCACGGGTGATCCACTCTCCGCGCGGTGCACGTCTGGAACCGGGCGAGATCCTCGTCGCACCTTCGACGGACCCGGGCTGGACGCCGCTCTTCCTCACCGCTGGCGGCCTGGTGATGGAGATGGGCGGGATGATGTCGCACGGCGCGGTCGTGGCGCGCGAGTACGGCATCCCTGCGGTCGTTGGCGTCGCGAATGCGACCGAGCGCATCGCCACGGGCGACACGATCACGGTCGACGGCTCGTCCGGGGTGGTCTCCGCAGCGGAGGCGTGAGCTTCGGAACGGGACGGGTCAGATCCCGCCGAAGTCGCCGCCGCCGAAATCGCCGCCACCGAAGTCGCCGCCACCGAAGTCGCCGCCCATATCGCCGCTGGCGACGTCGCCCTCGCCGAATTCGCTGCCCGAGTCGCCTTCGTTCCCGAACCCGGTCGCCCGAGTCGCCCGTGTCGCCAGCATCGCCGCCTGCGCCTGGGTCGTTGTCGAAGAACGCCTGCGCGGCGGCGGTCCCGATGAAGCTCGCCGCGAGGGTCGCGAGGAACCAGCCGCCGATGCCGATACCGCCGCCGCCACTGCCCCACACTCGCTCGATCGTGCCCGGTTGGCGGACTTCTGCCCGCGTCGCCGTCCGCGCCAACGACGCTGGATCGTCGCCGCGGATCTCACCCGGCGGGACGACCTGGGCGAGAGCCGCGAGCGCCTGGCGGCGCTGGTCGGGCGTCAGCCTGGCGAACGCCTCCTCGTGCGCACGCTCGATCTCCTCGGGCGGCGCGGTCTGCAGCATGTAGCGGTAGCGGGCGACAGCCTGCTCGTCGGTGCGATCCATGGCACGTCCTCCTTGGTCGATCGATCCGGGCGACAGCGGGGTCGAATTCGACGGCCGCTGGCGATGATCCGGTCGAGGGCGAGGCCGCCGGCGCCCAGAGTCCGATGGCCGCTGTCTTGGCCGACTCCTGGGCCTGCATCAGGAGGCTTGTGTACTTCTCGTCGGGCGGGTACGTCTTGGCCTGGGCGAACCCGCGTTGAACCAGCTCGAGGTTCGCGAGCACCCAGTCGCCGTCGGGACCCACGAACCAGACGTGCCGAAGCAGGCGGTCGAACTGATCGGTGTCCGAGACATCCCGCTCCAGGTACACCTCGCGGCCTTCGATCAACGCCCGATTGGCCGCCGTCGCCGCATCGGCCCAACCCTTGATCGTCGGATCCGACGCGTCGGGCTCGGGCGCGTCGATGCCGATGTAGCGCAGCGGGTACTCCTCCCCGTCGACGTCGACACGGATCGTGTCGCCGTCGGTCACGCTGTTGACGACGGCGAATTGCGTCTCGCTGGTAGGACCGAATGTCGGCGCAGCCGGCGAGCCGGACGCCGCCCCGGGCGCTACCGAACCGCCCACCAGCGGCGATCCGATGGCCGTGCTCGGTTGCGCCGTGGACCCACTCCGCGGGCCGAGCGCATTCGAGATCGCGCTCAGCGCCAACACCCCGGCCAGCACTACGATCGCGACCCGGACGAAGACCCGCTCCCGGGATCTCGGCCGCTCCGGGGTGACGACTTCGGGTCGCACGGTCGAGACGACGTCGAACATCGACGGCTCCGGCGCGGGTGAGACCGGCAGGGGCGCGACCGGCGCGGGTGAGACCGGCAGGGGCGCGACCGGCGCGGGCGCGACCGGCGTGGCCGGGGCCGCCGGCAGCGCGACCTGCCCCGGAACGACGCGCGCGACGTCGGGTGCGGCCCGTGTCAGCTCGTCGAAGTCGAACCCGCACTTGCTGCAGAAGCGGAAGAACCCAGTGCGTTTCGTCCCGCAGGTCGGGCAGAAACGGCCCTCGGTGGTCATGCGGCAGCGGTTCGGCGGAGATGCATGCTCGGAACCCCGGGTCGCGACAGTCGGGCGACGAACCCCAATCCTACGGGCTCGGTCCAGACTGCACCTCGCAGCGATGGAGGAGATGGGTGGAGCTCGGGCTGAACCTGCCGTACGTCGAGGGGTCGATGGACCGGCGGACGCCACGCTGGACCGACATCCTCGGGATGGCGCAGACGGCCGAATCGATCGGTTTCGATGCCCTGTGGGTGTCGGATCACGTCGGCTTCGGCGACCCCGAGGGCGAGTGGCGCGGCGCCTGGGAGTCGTGGACGCTGCTTTCCGCCCTGGCCGCCTCGACCGGGCGCGTCGCGCTGGGCCCGTACGTGCTGGCGGTCCCGCTCAGGAACCCCGCCCTGCTGGCAAAGATGGCCGAGACGCTGGACGAGGTCAGCGGCGGCCGCCTGATCCTCGGTCTCGGCGCGGGCTGGAACGAGCCCGAGTTCACCAGCTACGGCATCCCCTACGAGGATCGGTTCCGGCGGTTCGAGGACGGCCTGCGAGTCATCACCGACATGCTGCGGACCGGTCGATCGACGCTCGACGGGCGAACGATACGAACGCGCTCGGCGCGGCTCGAGCCCCGCGGACCGAGGCCGAGCGGCCTGCCCGTGATGGTCGGTGCCAACGGACCGCGGATGCTGCGACTGACCGCGGAGCTGGCCGACCACTGGAACGGTGGCCTGCGGTCGATCGACGAGGTTCCGGCGCAGCTCGCGGCACTCGACGTGGCGTGCCGCGAGGTCGGTCGAACGACACCCATCACGAAGTCGATCGAAGTCCTCGTCAGGACCATCCCGACCGACCCGCCGCCAGAACGTCGCGAGATCCGGGGAGACGCCGCGGCGATCACCGCCGAGCTCCGCCGGTTCGGCGAGCTGGGCATCGACCACTTGCAGGTCCAGCTTCGACCGAACTCCGTCGCGGGCGTCGAGGCGTTCGCGCCAGTGATCGATGTTCTCCGCGGAGGCCAGGCGACCCCGTCAGTCGAATGGCGATCGGCCGAGGAACCAGGCTAGCGGCAGCCAGGTGATGCCCATGACGGCGAGCCAGCTGAGGGAGCTTGTGAACGTGTCGCGGCCGGCCCGACGGTATTGGATCCAGGTAGCGCCCAGGGCGACGGCGATGTAGGCGACGATGTCCCAAGGCGACGGCACGATCCCGGTCACCAGCAACAGACCCGAGAACACGGCGGTCGCGTAATACGCGAGTCGCCACAGGACGTTGGAGTCGCGAGATGGCGGTGTCGGCGTCGGCGACATCAGCTCAGTCCCAGGTCACGCCCCGAATCGAACCCGATGCTCGACGGAGGATGACGACTTCCAGGGTCCAGTCCATCGGGCACTCCTCCGTCTGGCGCGTCGCGGTCGGGCCGATCGTACCGCCGCGGGCCGGGGAGCGGCCGTCAGACCGCCGGCTGGTCCAGGGTCACCTCGATCATCGGCGAATAGGCGGCCATCATGTCGGCGTCCATCCGCGGCCACGAGTGCTCGACCAGCCAACGAGCGACGGTTCGGCGCTCGGCGGGTTCGGTGATGACGCGGGCCGTGCCCGGGAGGTCGGCGGCCAGCGGACCCTTGAGGTGGACGGTGATCCGCGGATCCGCTTCGAGGTTGTGGATCCACGCGCGGGTGCGGCCGGGCGAGGGCATGCCGCTGATGACGATGCGGCCGTCCATGTTGTGGAAGACGATCTCGAGGCGCCGCGGACGTCCGCTCCGGCGGCCGGTGGTGGTGATGTCGATCAGGCCACCTCGATCGAGGAGGCGCTGGATCGCCTGGTGCTTGGGGTCGATGTTCGTGGTCGGACCGGTGTCCGTGGTTGGTTGCATGTGCAACAACATAGCACGTCGCTTGCGGATTGCAAGTCTCGATTCCGCGCCGAAGGCTCGCTCGGCGACGGACAATAGGGTCGTAACCAACAGCCCAGGGCATAGAGGAGGAGCGCATGGCGGGCAATGTCGGCGATCGCATCGTCATCGAGTCGAACAAGGTCGGGGTCTCCGCTCGTCGCGGTGAGATCGTGGAGGTCATCACGCACGAAGTCCGACCCGAGTACCGCGTGCGCTGGGACGACGGCCATGAGTCGGGCATCCGGCCGTACGCCGGGACGTTCAGCATCGAGGCCGCGCGCAAGTCACGGCGGTAGCCAGTGGAGACCGTGACGATCGTCCTCAACGTCCGCGAGGATCAGGTGGAGGCCTTCGAGGCCGGCTTCCGCGAGCACGAGCTGCCGGTCTGGAACGATCTCAAGGATCGGGGTCTGTTGCTGGCGGCGACGCTCAATCGGCTCGACATCTCGTCGCGACCGGTCAAGGGCGCGGTCCAGTACCTCGTGGCGGTGATCTTCTCCTCGGGTGAAGGGCATCACGTCCACGACTCGCACGCGGGCTTCGCGGCCTGGAACGAGATCGCCGACACGTACCAGACAGGCGACCCGATGGCATTCGGCGGGGAGACGGTGGTGCGACTCGGGATCGGTGAGGACTAGGCCTCCGGCAAGAGTGCACAGGTCAGCGCGTCGGCGAGCCATGCTTCATAGCGCTCGACCGACCAGCCTAGGGTCGTGACGAGCGAATCGAACACGGCGAGCGAGCAGAGGGTCCACAGGATGTCCCTCCCCTCCTCTACGGCCAGGCCGGTTCGCAACGCTCCCCGTCCTTCGAGCATCCCGACGAACCTCGCCTGGCCGATGAGCCGGCTCGACTCGATCTCATCCCAGAGGGCACGCAGCTCCGCGTCCGACCCGGCCGCCGCCGCCAGCGCGCGAAGCAACGGGCCCGACCGTCGATGGATCCCCGGCTGGGTGGCCGCGTACATCCGGACCTGTCGGCCTGGGTCGGGCTCCTCGATCATGGCCTTGATCGCGGGTCGTTCCTCGACCGGTGTGTCGGCACGCGTCGAGCCACCCGCCACGGCCGCGTCGATCACCGCCTTGAAGAGGGCGGCCTTGCTGCCGAACGCGCGATAGATCGTCTCGACCGCGACGCGCGCATCGGCGGCGATCACCGGCATCGAGACGCCCGCATAGCCGTGCTCGCGGAACAGGGCGCCGGCTGACGCCAGGATGTCGCGTCGCGTCTGGGCCGCCTGTTCGGCGCGCCGGGTCGACCGATATGGCCGCCGGGTCTTGACAGTCTCGCTCATTTCATGAGAATGGTACTGGCATCAATATAGGTGCGTCCACTCGATCGTACAGCCGGAGGGATCCGATGACAGCAGACATCAAGGCCGCGGCGCGCCGCACCTTGGAGGAGATCTTGCCCGCGCTCGACGTCGACGGGCTCGCCGAGGTCACTGACCCGGACGTCGTCCACCACGGCGCGCGGCCCGACGAGCCCGCGGGGATCGAGGGTGTCATCCGGACGATGTTGTGGCTTGGCAGTGTCTTCTCCGATCAGCGCTGGGAGATCCAGCACGTGATCGCCGAGGCAGACATGGTCGTCGTCCATGCGACGCATCACGGTCGCCACACCGGCGATCTCATGGGTCTTCCGCCGACTGGGCGCGAGGTGGCGTACGACTACGTCCACATCCTCCGCTTCCGCGACGGCAAGGCGGTCGAGCATTGGTCCGTCCATGATTCGATGACCCTGATGCGTCAGCTCGGTGTCAGCCAGGATCGGCCCGCCGCGCAGCCGGTCGCTGCCGGCTAGGGCTTCCGCGCGGACGTCCAGGTCGGGTCGGGGCCGGCGAGCCACTCGGTGTCGAACCGTGCGGCCCCATGGATCGCGGTCAATCGCAGCTCGCCGGTGCCGGTGTTGGTGAACCCGTGCGCCTCGCCCGGCGGGCTGACGACGACGTTGCCTCCCTCGACCACGACCGTGTCGTCGCCGATGCGGAACGTGGCCTGACCCGACTCGACGATGAAGACCTCGCTGTACGGGTGTCGGTGGAGCTTCGGCCCGACACCCGGCCGCGAGTGGACCAGGATCACGCAGAACGGGACGTCGCCATGTTGCGCCCCGACGAGTTCGTGCGAATGCTCGCTATGGTCGAGCTCGTCGAACGGGACGATGTGACCCTTCGGTCGGTCGTCGCCTGTCATCGCCGGGATGGTACCCGGCAACGTCGTCTCAGCGGCGCGGTGGCGTCAGGGCGAACCGCTCGATGATATCGGGGAGCCAGGCGGGATCGGCGAACGGCATCCCGTAGCGGCCGGCGATCTCGCCGACCTCGGCCGGGTCGGGTCGACGGACGTCGGTGATCTCGATAAGGTCGCGGAAGAACCGCTCGAACCCGGCCGGGCTGATGACCTCGATCATCCGCGCGGGCTGTGAACCGGCGTTCCACATCGCATGGACCTGGCCGCGCGGCTTGACGATGTAGCCGCCAGGCCCGAGCACGACTTCCTGGTCCTCCGACCGGAAGCCGATCTCGCCCTCCAGCACGATGGAATACTCGTCCTCGAGCGTGTGGACGTGCGGCGGGACCAGCGCACCGACGGCGAACGGGTGCTCGACGATCGAGAGCGCGCCGCCGGTGTCCTCGGCATCGATCTTGAAGACGACGCCGACGCCGGGCGCCAAACCACCGGTTCGGCCCTCGCCGGGTCGGACCACCTTGAGTCGCGCCCCGACTTCCGCGTGCTGGATCGCCATCGTCGCCTCCTCGTAAATCGAGTGAACAGGCATGTATACTGAACGTCGATATAGGGGCTGTCAATATCGAGTGGACACAGCGTTCAATGAAATCTAGACCCTATCGAATGGCCCGTCGCGCGGAGCTTGTGGATCAGACCCGCGAGCGCATCACGGCCGCAGCCGCACGGCTGCACACGACGATCGGACCCGCGAACACCTCGGTCGCCGCCATCGCCGAGAAGGCCGGCGTCACTCGACTGACCGTGTACCGCCACTTCGCCGACATGGATGTGTTGTTCGAGGCGTGCCGGGCCCATTGGCGGGCCGAGAACCCGCCGCCCGACATCAGCGCGTGGACCGAGATCCCCGACCTCGAGACGCGGGCGCGGACGGCACTGACCCGGCTGTACGGCTGGTTCAGGGAGCACGCCGACGAGCTCTTCCCGATCTATCGCGACTTCTCGTCGATGCCCGCATCGGGGCAGGAACGGACGCGGGCGGAGAATCGACGCGTCGGCGGGCTGCTGGTCGGGGACGCTGCGTCAGCCGGCGCCACGAGCCGACGCCTTCATGCAGCTGCCCGCCATGTCCTCGACTACCGGACCTGGCGGTCGCTCGCAGTCGACCAGGAGCTCGGCGACGCGGATGCGGTCGAGGTCGGGGTCACCTTGCTGACCGCACTCGCGGAGGCGCAGATCGTGCGCCCGACCGTCAGACCCAGAAGGTGTCGTGGCGGAGCATGAACGCGGCCCGCTCGTCGTCGGTCATCGACTCGCCGTGGGACACGCGGGCGAGGGTCTCGAAGTAATCCTCGCGCGGCGCGCCCGGTGTGAACAGGATCAGCATCGAGGCGTCCTCGCCTGACTCGTTCCGGAACCCGTGGATGCCACCCTCCGGCACGAACAGGAAGTCGCCGGGCCGACCGTCGATCCAGGTCTTGCCGTCGTACAGCTTGATCGTCCCGGAGATCACGAAGAACGACTCCGAGATGGAGCGGTGGAAGTGCGGGTCGGGCCCACTCCGGGCCGCCGACATGTTCCAGCGGTACAGGCCGAACTGGCCATTGGTCGACTCGCCGGTCGCCAGATACTCGGCGGTGCCACCGTTCTTGTTGCGGACCTCGGGCTCGCCGCCCGCGCGGCGAAGCCGCGCGTTGACGAGCCCGGGTTCGCCGTCGTACTTCGGGGGCGGGTAGCTCATCGCGCGAGACGGTCGGTCAGTCGGGCGGTTCCTCGTCGCTGTGGACCGCCAGGATGTTCCCTGCGGGATCGCGGAACCAGGCGATCGTCGGGCCGCCATTGCCACGGGCGATGCCCTTGTCGTCCTGCTCGAAACCGTCGAAGCGGGCCATCTGGACGCCCGACCGCACCAGATCGTCGACCGCGGCGTCCACGTCGGGGACCGGGAAGTTCAGCACGGTGTAGGTCGCCGGCACGAAGTCGTCCTTGGAGTAGATCAGGACGCGCTTGTCGCCGCCGAGGCGGAGCTCGAGCAGCCCGCCGTCATAGAGCTCCCCGATGTCGATGCCGAGAGTCTGGCTGTAGAACTGCTTCTCGGCCGCGATGTCCTTGGCGGCGAAGCTCGAATAGGTATTGGTCGTGGGCAACATGAACGACCTCCATCTCGTAGCCGCAGCATGGTATGGCGCCCACCGTTACACCGGCATCAACAGGGTGAGGGGAAGGTATTGCGGGGCGCCCGGTCGCTCCCTGGCGGAGGATCCCGTACGACGCGCTGGCCCGCGAGCTGGGCGCGATGGGGCTGCTCTGAGTCAGCGCGCGCGCCGATAGTGCATGGCGACCACGCCGCTGCGGAGTGGCTTCGCCGAGACCAGCTCGAGCCGTCGCGTGCTGCTCAGCCCGCTCTGGTACAGGGTCGGGCCGTGGCCGGCGATCCTGGGGTGGACGAGGAACTTGTACTCGTCGATCAGATCCAGCCGGTCCAGCTCGGTCGCGAGCTTGCCGCTACCGAGGAGCACGCCGGCCGGGGTCGCGTCCTTGAGCTTCTGCACGCCCGTGCGCAGGTCGCCGGCGAGGTGGTGGCTGTTGGTCCACGGGAAGTCCTTTCGCGTCGACGACACCACGTACTTCGGCTTGGCCTCCAGCTTGACCGCCCACTCGCGCATTGCCGGCGGCGCCTCCTCGTCGCCGCGGGCGACCGCCGGCCAGTAGCTCTCCAACATCTCGTAGGTGACGCGGCCCCACAGCATCGCCCCGCCCTCGTCCATGAGGCCGGTGAAGAAGGCGTGTGTCTCGTCGTCGGCGATTCCCTCCTGGTGGTCGACGCAGCCGTCCAGGGTGACGTTGATGCTGAAGGTCAAGAGTCCCATGCGGCGAGTCTAGCCATACGATCGCTCGCGGATGTCCGCCTGCGCCCTTCGGTCGAGACGATCCTCCGCCTGACCCCGGCGGTGATGCGCGGCTTGGTCAGCCTTCGGTGACCACGACCAGCTTGTCCACCGCCGACTCGGCACCCCACAGCTCGCCGGGGCGACCGAGCAGCTGGCGCACTGCCGCACCCGGGCTCGGCAGTTCGATCGCGTCGAACCGCTCGGTCGAGGGGTCGAACCTGACGATCGCGTTGGCACCGAAGTCGGTCAGCCACACGATGTCGCGCTCGTCGACATAGACGGCGTAGGCCTGCGGGCCGCCGCCGGGTAGCTTCCATTCCTCCCACGCCCCGGTCGCTGGATCGTGGACGCCCACCTGACCGGCATCCCACTCCGCGACCCAGATCCGACCGGTCGAGTCGGACCAGACGCGACGGGCACCCTGCCCACTGGTCGGGGGCTCGACGATCCGCGCATCGCCGGTCGCTCGGTCGATATGGGCGATGTGGCTCCCGGCGAGCGACGCGTACCAGATCTCGCCGGCCGGCGTGGCCGTGATGCCGTACGGGCCGCGACCGTCCGGGTCATCGAAGACGGCCATCTCGCCGCTTTTCGGATCGAGTCGGCCGTAGACGCCCGTCTGACCCGTGAACCACAGCATGCCGTCGCCGTCGAATGCGGCGGTATTGAGGTTCGCGCCCGATCGGTCCGCCGGGAGCGGGAATGCCTTGACCTCGTCAGTCGCGGGGTCCACCCGGACGATCGCGTTGCGCCCGCCGTCGGTGATCCACGCGGCTCCGTCAGGCCCGACGATAACGCCGTGCGGTGCCGATCCACTACCGAGTGGGATCTCGCGGATCGTGCCGGTCGCCGGATCGAGGTGCCCGAGCGTGCCGACGTGCTGGCCCGTGTACCAGACGCCGCCATCGGCGGCGGGCGCGACGTCATGCGGATGCGACCCAGCAGGGACGTCGAACTCGCGGATGGCGAGCGTCGGCACCCGCGCGGGACCGGAGGCCGACGGTGCCTGGGATGTGGCCGGTGGCGCGCTAGCAGGCGAGATCGTGCTTGGCGCGGCGCTCGGGCTACCGGCGGGCGCGCAAGCCGTCACGGCCACGAGGGTGATGGTGGCGATCACTCCGAGTCGACGCACCCCGGCAGTCTGCCCGGAAGTCGCGATCCTCGTCGTCCCGGGCATGAAGAAGCCGAGCGTCGCCTGCATCGACGCTCGGCTCGAGGTCGGGTTGCTGGGACTAGGCGATCGTCGAGCGGTGCCAGTCGTCCCCGATCCGGTCGCGCGAGTCTGTGCCCGTGCGGAGCGCCGCGACGTCGAGGAGGACCAGGCTGCCCAGGACCGTGACGATGATCGTGAGGAGCTCCATCTCGATCTCCTTTGCTGTCGATGGCTTCTTGGTTCGATGCCACCATGGTGACGTCAGACTGGTCATCTGATAAGGTCCGCTTCGATGCCCAGAACGAGGACCAGATTCCCGACGGAGCTGCTGGTCGAGCTCCGTAGGGACGATCCCCTGCCCCTCCATCAACAGCTCGAGCAGGAGCTGCGCGGCGCGATCCGGCTGGGGCGGCTGGCACCCGACTCGGCGCTCCCGTCGACGCGCGTCCTCGCCGAACAACTCGACCTGTCGCGTGGCGTCGTGGTCGAGGCGTACGAGCAGCTCGTGGCGGAGGGCTACTTCACGAGCCTGCCCGGTGGCGCGACACGGGTCGCCACGCGCGCCACCGTCGCGGCACCCGAGCGCCCGGCACCCACGGTCGCGCCCGAGATCCGGATCAACTTCGCGTATGGCCGCCCGGACGTGTCGCAGTTCCCGCGCCAGGCCTGGCTCCGGTCGATGCGGCGGGTGCTCATCGAGGCGCCCAACGACCGACTGACCTACCTGGACCGACGAGGCGCCGAGGAACTCCGCGAGGCGCTCGCGGCGTACCTCAACCGAGTGCGCGGCACGGCCGCGAATGCCGAGCGAATCGTGATCTGCAACGGCTTCGCCCAGGCCATCGACCTCATCGCGCAGCTGGTCAAGGCCCGCGGCGGTCGACGGATCGCGGTCGAAGATCCGGGCGACGCCGACGGCCGGGTGGCGGTGCATCGACATGGGCTCGAGACGGTCCCGATCCCGGTCGATGCGGGTGGCATCTCGATCGAGGCGCTCCGCCGATCGGCGGCCGACGCGGCGTTCCTGACGCCGGCGCACCACTACCCGACCGGCGCGGTGATGGCGCCAGATCGCCGGGCCGACCTGCTGGCGTGGGCCGACGAGCGCGGCGCGTTGATCCTCGAGGACGACTACGACGCGGAGTACCGCTACGACCGCGAGCCGATCGGCGCGATCCACGGCCTGGCGCCGGAGCGCGTCATCTACGCGGGATCTGCCAGCAAGACGCTCGCTCCCGGCCTCCGGCTCGGCTGGATGATCGTGCCGGCCGAGCACATCGATGCGGTCGGGGCGCTGAAGGATGCCAACGACCGTGGATCATCGAGCCTCGACCAGCTGGCGTTCGCCGACTTCCTGTCGCGCGGCGAGTTCGACCGGCACCTGCGGCGCATGCGCCCGATCTACCGGGAGCGCCGCGACGTCCTGCTCGAGGCGCTTGGCCCGCCACCTGCCGGGTCTCCGGCCGACCGGTGCATCGGCCGGGCTCCACGTCATGGCCCGACTGCCCGACGGCGTCGATGAGGCGTCGCTCATCGACGCTGCTCTGGCGCGCGGCGTCAAGATGACAGGGCTAGCCCACACCTACCACGATGCGGGCAAGGCCCAGGGTGGCCTGATCATCGGCTACGGCGCCGTGACCCCGACCGAGATCCATCAGGGCGTGCAGCTCGTGGCCGAGGCACTCGCGACGCTCGCCTGAGCACGGATGCGCCCCGAGCCTGTGGAGGCCCGGGGCGCGGAGAATCTGCGAACGGTGGGGTCAGCGGCCGAAGAACTCGGCCAGGGCCGGGCCCAGGACCGCCGGATCGACGTTGTGCTCCTGGCCTTCGAGCGTCTTGACCTCGGCGCCGGGGAGCGCCGCGGCGATCGCCTGCGCGGTCGGACCGAAGAAGTCGAAGCTGGCTCCCCCGACCAGCACGATGGTCGGCACGGTCACGCGCTTGATCGCGTCGACCGGCAACGAGTAGTCGCCCATGATCTCGGCGTCGTAGGCAAGGGTGTGGGCAAGGGCCTCCTGCCACGGCCACCACGGCTGCGTCCTCGCCGAGGCGACGAATTCGTCAGGCATCCCGACGACCTTTGACATGAAGTACTCGACCGCGTCGCCGCGGCGGTCCTGGGCGACCAGCTCCCGATACGTCGTGGCCGTGTCGGCCGGCGGCCGACGGGTCTCGTCGAGGATCCAGGGCGGCTCCCACATCGCGAGCTTGGTGACCGGCGAGCCGGCTGCCGTCGCCAGCAACGCGAGCGCCGCACCCGACGACGAGCCGTACAGGCCGGCCGAGCCACCGGCGGCGCCGATGACGGCGTCGATGTCCTCGATCTCGCGTTCGATCGCGTAGGGCTGCGAGTCGCTCGACGGCCCCCGGCCGCGGCGGTCGTAGTTGTAGACCGTGAACTGGCCGGCGAGCTGGTCGGCCAGCCCGGCGTTCGAGGAGCGATCGACCGAGCCGCCGCTCACCAGGACGACGGGCGGACCGTCACCGAGTCGGTCGTAGGCGATCGTGGTGCCGTCCTTGGATGTGACGTACTCGAGCGTGGTGGGGTTCATCGGGTCCTCCTTGTCGTCGACGTCGATTCTCGTCGATACGCTGTCAGTCGGCCGGCGCGTAGGTCATCGCCTGGACGCCGGTCGTGAATGTCTTGGCCTCGATGAGGCGGAGCGGGATGGGTTGGTCCTCGGCTTCGAAGAGCCGCTTGCCGTGCCCGACGACGATCGGGTGGACGAGCAGCCGGAGCTCGTCGAGGAGGCCGGCTCGCAACAGCGAGCGGACGAGGGTCGGGCTACCGGTGATGGAGATGTCCTTCCCGGGCTGCTCCTTCAGCGCCGTCACGGCCTCGATGACGTCGCCGCTGACGATGGTCGTGGGTCCCCAGTCGACGCTGGTGAGGGTCGTCGAGACGAGCACCTTCGGCGTGCTGTTGATGACGTCGGCGAACGGCACGTCGCTGCCCTGCTGCGGCCAGAAGCCGGCGAACTCCTCGAAGGTGTTCCGGCCGAACAGCATCGTGTCGGCGCCGTCCGCCTGGGCAGCGACCGCCTCGCCCATCTCGTCATTGAAGTACGGGAAGTGCCAGTCCTGCGGGGCCTCGACGACGCCGTCGAGGGAGATGAACAGGCCGGCGATGATCTTGCGCATCCGTTGTGCTCCTTGTGATCGGTGGTCGGTCCCGTGAGGGCCGTCACCATGCAGTCGGAGCCGACAGCCGGTTCTCGACATCGATGTCGCAGAAAATGTCGAGACCCGCTCGGCGGCCACGACATCCCTCTGACGGGCCGACGAGCGGCCCGCGCGCGCAAGGAGCCACCACGTGAAGTACGTGCTCTTGATCCATTCCGACATGGCGTTCTGGGACTCCCTCCCGAAGGAGGAGATGGATCGCGTGATCGGCAACCACTTCAAGCTGATGGATGAGCTGAAGGCATCCGGTGAGCTGATCCGCGTCGACGGCCTTGCCCACGAGCGCGCGTTCGTCTCGTTCCGGGACGGCGTTCCCGCGGTCACCGACGGACCGTTCGGCGAGGTCAAGGAGCAGTTGGCCGGCCTGTTCGTGGTCGATGTCGACAGCTTCGAGCGCGCCAAGGAGGTGGCCGGCCCGATCTCCGAGTACGGCGTCGTCGAGATCCGGGCGCTCATGGAGGACGCCGGGACGGAGATGTGACGACCGATCTGGCGATCGAGGACCTGCTCCGGCAGCTCGCGCCGCAGGTCCTGGCGGCACTGACCCGGCGCAACGGCCAGTTCGACCTGTGCGAGGACGCCGTCCAGGAGGCACTCCTGGCAGCCGCGCAGCAGTGGCCGACCGACGGCATCCCGGACAACCCGCGCGGCTGGCTGATCACGGTCGCCTCGCGTCGGCTGCTCGACCAGCTGCGTGGCGACAGCGCGCGGCAGCGGCGCGAGACGGCCGCGATCGCGCTGATGCCACCCGAGGCGTGGCAGGTGCCGGCGCCGGACATCGACGCGCTTCCGGAGCATGAGGACGACGCGCTCACGCTGTTGTTCCTGTGCTGCCACCCGTCGCTCTCGCCGGCGTCGCAACTCGCACTGACGCTGCGGGCGGTCGGCGGCCTGACGACGGCCCAGATCGCGGCGGCGTTCTTCGTGCCGGAGGCGACGATGGCGCAGCGCATCAGCCGGGCGAAGGCCACGATCAAGGCTGCCGGGGCCAGGTTCGAGTTGCCGCCCGACGCCGAACGCGCCGACCGCCTCCGGGTGGTCCTGCACGTGCTCTACCTGATGTTCAACGAGGGCTACACGGCGTCGTCCGGCGAGGACCTGCAGCGACCAGAGCTCGCCGCCGAGGCGATCCGGCTGACGCGCGACCTGCGGCAGCGACTCCCCGGTGACGCCGAGGTTGCCGGGCTGCTGGCACTCATGCTGCTGACCGATGCGCGACGTGCCGCACGGACGTTGCCCGACGGCAGTCTCGTGCCGCTCGCCGAGCAAGATCGCTCGCGCTGGGATCCCGCCCTCATCCGGGAGGGCGTCGACCTCATCACTGCGACCCTGCCGCTCGGCGCGATCGGTCCGTACCAGCTCCAGGCGTCGATCGCCGCGATCCACGACGAGGCGGCCCGGGCCGAGGACACCGACTGGCCCCAGATCCTCAGCCTCTATCGGCTCCTCGAGCAGCTGGCATCGAACCCGATGATCACGCTCAATCACGCCGTCGCGGCGGCGATGGTCAACGGGCCGGCGTCCGGGCTGCGGATGCTCGCCGCGCTCGACGACGACGAGCGGATCGCCGGGCATCACCGGCTCGAAGCTGTGCGTGGGCACCTGCTCGAAATGGCCGGCGAGCGCGACGCCGCACGAGCCGCCTATCGACTGGCGGCGCGACGCACGAGTAGCCTGCCCGAGCGACGCTACCTGGAAGGAAAGGCCGCCCGGCTCGCGACCTAAGGCTATGACGTTCGAGCGATCTCGAGGACTCGGAGCACTTCTTCGACGACGACATCGGGCTCGTTCCCCGGGACGTCGTGCCCGGTGGTGACGATCACCTGTTTCGCCTGGTCCGGGTTCAGGACGAACCATCCCTGCTGGCGTTCGATGCTGTTCTCCTCGTCCGGGTTCGAGGCGTATCCGGTGTAGTCGTTCGAGATGACCGTGATAGGGATGTCACCGATCTTGCGGCGGTTGTCCCAGGCCGCGTGCTCGACCGCTGCATAGTCGCGGTGTTCCTGGTTCTCCGGGTTGTCGCAGCCGATCTCGAACGCGAGCTGGGGAGGTGCCTCACCGAGGTCGATCGCTGGGAACGTGTCAACGATGACCATGCCCTGGACATCCCCAGGGTGAGCCAGCGCGTAGTTGGCGATCAGGTACCCGCCACCGGAGGTCCCCACCAGCACATAGGGTGGAGCGATGTCGGCGACCTTTAGCAGTGCCTCCAGGTCACCCCGCAGGTCATCCGCTCCTCGGCAGCCGGTGGCCGCGCCGCTTCGCCCGTTTCCGAGCCTGTCATACGTGCACGCACGGGTCTCCTTGACGAGACCGGGCACCACCCGCGTCCAGGCCCGTCCGTCATCAGTATCACCACTCTCGAAGACGACGGTCGGCTCACCGGCCCCGGTGCATTCGACGAACAGCTCTCGTCCCCCGCCGATGTCAACGGTGTCGGCGAAATGCGGAAGGCTGCTTGCCTTGGGCGACGGCGATCCTGGCGTAGCGGTCGCGACAGCGGCCGGGAGGTCGGACGAACTCGGGGCCGCTGAGGCGGCGGGTCCCGCGCAGCCCGCCGCCGATGCGACGGTGAGCACTAGCGTCCATAGCACGCGACCCATGCCTGTCATCCCTCCGCGGCGATCATGCGCGTCCGCCGTTTCAGACGGTCACGGAGCGTCCGCGATCGGATGCTCGTGGCGTCGAGGCGTTCGGCGCCGAGAAAGGCTTGCATCCGCTCGAGGCCGGCGGCGAACGCCGCGTGGAAGGCCTCGTCCTCGATCAGCTCGGCTGTTTCGGGCCAGAACCCCAGGATGGCGAACGTCGAGGAAGCGCGCTCGAAGCGACCGTCGAACCGCGCCACCAGTCGGTCGCCCCACAGGACCGGCAGCGCGTAATAGCCGAACTTGCGCTTCGGGGCCGGCGTATAGACCTCCCAGATGTAGTCGAAATCGAAGAGCGGCTTGGCGCGTTTCCGCGCGCTCACCGGGTCGAGCGGCGCGAGAAAGGTCGCCTCCTCGGTGGTGGTCGTCTCCCTGGGCTTCCAGTCGCGAGGCACGCGACCGGCGGCCACCGTCTCGATAGCGTCCCGGTCCGTTGCAAGCGCCCAGCGCGGGGCGCGCCAACCCTCGACCGTCAGCTCGATCAGGACGCCGTCCTCGACCGCTCGCTCACGCCAGGCGATGGCCGCCGGGCGTCCGCCCTTCTCGTACATCGTGTAGGACGTCCCGGTGACGGCCGAGATGCCCTCGAACGCGACGTGCTTGCGACGCATGAAGTCGTCGGTCTCGGCATCCGACGCCTCCTCGAGGAGCGCAGGCGGGGCGATCGACTCGGTCGGGGCGTAGACCCGCTCGAACCGCTCGCGATGGTGGACCATCGCCTCGCCGATGCGCCACAGGTAGTACAGCGCAATGGCGCTGTCCTTCCGCCCGCGATAGCTGTCCGTCCGGGTGCGACTCTCCATCGTGAAGTCACGATTGGCGATCGTGCCGCGCGCCAGCAGCTCCTTGCGCATCTCGACGATCGTGTCGTGGTGCTCTTGCTCGAATTCGCGCCAGCGATCGCTGTCCCGCTCGCGGCGCATCAGGTTGCGCCAGTACGGCAGCTCGTCGATCGGCCGGACGGCGAGCCAGCCGCCCCAATCGAAGAAGCGGCGCTGCTCGTAGGTCAGCCGCGCCCAGTCGTCCGGTCGGTAGTCGAGCACCCGGCTGTGGAGCATCAGGTCCTGGGCGCGGGCCATGATCCCGAGCGGATCGAGTTGGAGATGCTCCATCACGCGCATCGCGCGCTCCGTGCCGGCAAGGCCGCGCCATCGCCGGCCCGGCCAGAGGCCCTGCCGCCCGAGGATGAACCGGCGGGCCGTCTGGAGCGAGATCCTCACGATGGCAAGCGTACCGGCGCTAGGCTGTCGGCATGACGACCGAATCGAACCTGCGCGACATCGGGGACGTGCCCGCCAGCGACGTGTGGGGCGACACCGTCCAGGCGCGGGTGATCGTCGGGAGCAACGCAAGCCTGGCCGTCGTGGAGCTCGGGCCGGAGGCGATCGTGCCCGAGCACCGCCACGCGCACGAGCAGCTCGGGCTCTGCATCGAGGGCTCGATCACGTTCACGATCGACGGGGAGCGGCGATCGCTCGGCCCGGGTGGGACGTGGCGGATCCCGTCGAACCTGCCGCATGACGCGGTCGCGGGGCCGGACGGCGCGGTCGTCGTCGATATCTTCGCCCCGGTCCGCGCCGACTGGGATGCGCTCCCCCGCTCCGAGCCGCGGGCTCCACGCTGGCCCACGACCGAGGGCGGCTGAAACGGACTACGCGCCGGACGCAAACGCGAACAGCGGCAATTGCTCGGCGAGCGGTTCCGTCATCGGCGTGACGGGCCTGGCACGCCGGTCGGCGATCCCGTGGGTGGAGGCGAGGTCGCGGACCTGGCCCTTCACGATGCCGACCACCGACTTTTCCACGTACGCCCGACCGTCGTACAGACGCTTGTACGTCGGCACCAGCTCCGGCCAGTCCCGCGCCAGGTTCTCGAGGAAGTGCTCGCGGGTCCCCGGCCTTAGATAGAGGACGTTGGCCCAGACCGCGGTGGCACCCGCGTCGCGAGCGGCTCGGATCACGTCGGCCATCTTCGCCGGGTCGTCCGATAGGCCCGGGAGGATCGGGGCCATGCCCACGCTGGCGTCGACGCCGGCGTCGATGAGCGTCCGGATGGCGCGCAGCCGCTGGCGCGGCGGCGCGGTGCCGGGCTCGGTCCGCCGCCAGATCTCGGCATCCAGCGTCGGGATCGAGAAGGTCACGCCGACCTTGGCGCGTCGCGACGCCTCGACCAGGACGTCGATGTCGCGGACGATGAGCGGCCCGCGCGTGATGAGGCCGATCGGCGTTGCGGCCTCGGCGAGCGCCCCGATCGCGCCACGGGTCAGGCGAAAGCGGCCCTCGGCCGGCTGGTACGGGTCGGTGGCGGTGCCGACGACGACCTGTTCGCGTCGCCAGGACCTGCGCGCCAACTCCCGGCGCAAGACCTCGACGAGGTTCGACTTGACGCGGATCGACGTGCCGTAACGAGCGTCGGACGGGCGGTCGGCGATCTGCTCGAACGCCCGGACGAAACAGAACGTGCACTGGTGGGCGCAACCCATGTACGGGTTGAGCGACCACTTGAAGCCCATGTTGCGGACGCGGTTCAGGGCGCTGCGGCAAGGCTCGTCGCGGTAGGTCGGCCGCATGGTTGCAGCAGGATAGAACAGATGTTCTATCGTGTCGAGTCGGATACGGCCCCGCGCTTGCGGCCTACCCGTGAGACGACTCAGGATCCGCGCGGACGGCTAATCTGCTTGCGGCGCAGTCCCTCGGCGAATGAGCAAGAAGCAAATCGGCCGATCCGAGTGCGCGCTAGTCGCCTCGAGCATGAACCGAAAGTGCGGCGGCGGGGCGGTGGCCGTCCGGGGCGAACGACGGCAAGTGATTGCTCTGAGGGATCGATTCCGGCGGGAAGCGGGCGCGGGCAACCATTCCAGCGGCCATTCGATGTCAAGTGATTGCTCGCAGGGATCAGTCTTGGACGGAAGGCGTGCCCTGGGCCTCCCGGATGAGCTCTCGACATGAAATCGATCGCTCGCAGCAATCAGATCGACGAAAACGCCCGGCGGGCGTCTCAGGACCGCGGCGACGGCGCCTTGCGTGCCTCGAAGCCGAGCTCGCGTGCCTCGCGGACCGTCAGCCGCTCCGTGCGCTTCCAGGTGAACGCCGTGGCGATCGCGTCCCACACCGGCGCGAGCTCCCAGTACGCGCCGTGCGACCGCGGAAAGTCGCGGCCGGAGTGCACCCGCAGGTCGACCACGCTGGCGAGCCCGTCGCTGCGCCGGAACAGCGGCTCGGCCACGAACGACAGGAAGTCGCGGCTGTCATAAATGTTCAGCCACGGGACGGGGAGATGCGGTGGGTCGGCCTCGTCATACGGCATCGATGGGATCGCATCGAACGCGTACAGCAACGGCGCCTGCGAGCCCACCGTGACGCAGGCGTCGATCGGGGCGTCCGGCCAGTCGGCGATCAGATCCACCAGCGCGATGCCGCCGAGGCTGAGCCCGACCGGCAGGATCGGCTTGCCGCGCGCCGCCCGCCGCGCCTTCTCGAGCTCGGCGCGCAGCGCCGCGTGGATCGACGCCCGGTGCTGGTGATAGCCGATGACGTCGGCCAGGAGCTGTGCCCCCATCGTGTCGAGCAGCGCCTCGCGGCGGCCCTCGAAGTAATTCGTGACGAGGCGGAGCACCGCCGCCCGGCCGACGCCTGTCGGCAGGCTGGCCAGTGAGATCGATGCCGGTCGGGGCTGGCGGTACAGCGCCTTGCGCCAGTTGCCGAGGCGGAGCCCCGATCGACGCCGCCATTCGGGGGCCACGACGCGGACGTCCCAGCCCCGTCCGCGGACCTGGTCCTCGATCCGCGCGAGGTTCCGGGCGAGGCCCTCGGACGTCTCGTTGGCGCCGTGGACGAAGAACAGCAGGCCGCTCGGCGGCAGAGGCGGCGGTGCACTCCGCGTGCGCGCGGTCCGGCGGTTTGCCACGCGCTGAGGGTAGCGCCCGGAAACCGACCGGATGCGGCGCGACGTAGGGGAGATTGGACCCCAGCCAAGCGAGGAGAACACCCGAATGACCATCGACCCGCGTCGATCCCTGTTGCTACCTGCCCTGCTGGCCGCGACCGCAGTCGTGGCAGCCTGCTCGAGCGGTGGTGCTGCGACGGCAGCTCCATCGGTCGCAGCCCCATCCGTCGCGCCGTCCGAGGCGCCCTCGGCGTCTGCTTCGGAAGCGGCGTCCGCATCGGCGCCCGCCGCCGCCGCTGCCGAGATCAAGCTCGCCGACAGCTCGCTCGGCCAGATCATCGTCGACGGCGCCGGCAAGACGCTGTACATGTTCCAGCCGGATGAGGCCGGGACGCCGACGTGCTACGACGACTGCGCCGCGGCATGGCCGCCGCTGCTCGCCGACGACGCCGCGTCCGTGACGGCCGGCACGGGCCTTGACGCCTCGAAGATCACGGTCGTCGACCGGACCGATGGCGGCAAGCAGGTCAAGTACGGCAATTGGACGCTGTACTACTTCGCGAACGACGCCGCCGCCGGCGACGTCAACGGCCAGGGCATCAACGACGTCTGGTACGTCGTCGGCGCCGACGGCGAGCCCATCAAGAGCTAAGACGACCCGGGGTTCCGGGGGGAGATCGAGGCCGGCGGCGACAACCGCCGGCCTCGTGATTCAGGCGATCGATGGACGTCAGGGCGCTACGCGCTGGAACCCGACGACATCGGTGCCGCCCGGTCCTTCCTCGCCGTCGATCGTCGCCGCGAACGGCGGCACCGCGATCCTGGCGTGGATGGTCCGCGAAGCCACATCGATGATCCAGACCTCGTGTTGGGGAACCTCCGTCGGCGTACCGGTCGTCGCCGTGACGAACCTGGCGTCCGGTGACCAGCGGGGCGCGCGCCACGCGAATGTCTGGGTGCTTCCATCGATCGCCGGGTGCGCATCGGACCCGTCGCCACCAGCGATCATGAGCGTCGCGAGCTCGAAACGCGGAGCGACCAGGTACGAGATGGCGCCACCGTCCGGCGCATAGGTCGCCCCGAATTCGTGCAGCGGCGACGTCGCGATCGGACGGTCCTGCGACCCCCGGGCGATGTCGATGACGTACAGGTCGTGCGCACGATCGTCGCCGGCCGCGAACAGGATCGCGCTGCTGTCCGGCTTCCAATGGAAGCCGTGGCTCCCCTGCTCGGCGCTGCCGATGTCGTAATAGCGCCCAGACGTCAACCGGCGAGCTTCCGACCCGTCGGGCCTGGCAAGCCAGAGAGCCTGACCGCCTTCGAACGTGCCGGTCTCATACGCGATCAGCGTGCCGTCCGGCGAGAAGCTCGCGCCGACAGCAAAGCCGGGATCGTGTGCGAGCCGCGCCGGTGGGGCCGAGCCGTCGGCAGGCGCCACGTATAGCCGCTCCGAGAGATCGGTGCCATTCGGGCTATACCCCAACAGCAGGTTCCGATCGTCGCGAGACCATGACGGCACCGATGCATCCCAGACGTCGGCTGCGATCGTCACCTGATGGCTGCCGTCGGCATCGGCGACCATGACGCTCGCCTGGCGACTGGACGCCGGGTCCGTATAGGCCTTGAACGCGAACCGCGTCCCGTCATGCGACCAGACCGGCTCACCCACGACGCGATCGATGTCGATCAGGGGCCGGACGTCGACCCCATCGTCGTTGGCGCTGACGAGGTTTCCGCCTGTGGCATAGACCAGCCGCCCGTTGGCCGCCAGCCCATCCGGGAGCGGCAGCTTGGGACTCGGCTGACCGACGCCGATCAGCAGGAGCCCGACGGCGAGCGCAAGAAGGAGCGCGAGGACCACGAGGATCGGGACGGCGTTTGCGACCGTCGATCGCCGCATCGTGAGTTGCATGGGGATCCACCTTTCGGGGAGCCGCCAAGCCGGCAGTGGTCGCGTCCGTGCGGTCCGCGCAAGCGCGGCGTCGACGAGCCCGTCGGGCTCACGCGTCGGTGCATCCACTTCGAACCAGGCGGTGAGGAGGGCGCCGACGTCGGTCGAACGCGGATCGTTCGTCGTCATGCCAGCCTCCCTCCGGGGAGTCGTCCAGGACGGGCGTCCGCGTCGAGCGCAGCGCGCATCGCCTGCGTCGCCCGGTGAAGCCGCGATCGGATCGTGCCGGGCGGGTGACCCAGGACCTGGGCCACCTCATCCAGGCGCAGTCCGACGTAGTAGTGCAAGACGAGGATCGATCGCTGATCGACATCGAGCCGGGCGAACCCCCGCTCGAGCTGATCCCGATCGGCGAGATCGAGGGATCGATCCGGTTCGGCGAGTTCGATGAGCCCGACACTGACATCGAGGCTTCTCAGGGAGCGGTGTCGACGCGCTTCGCGATAGCACGTCCGCACCAGCACCTGGTGAAGCCAGGCGTCGAATCGATCGGAGTCGCGCAGTCCCTTGATGTGGCGCCAGGCGGCGACGAGCGCCTCCTGGGTCGCATCCTCGGCCTGACCCTCGTCGCGGAGGATCAGGCGGGCGACGGCGTAGAGCCGGCCGGCCGAGACGCGCGCCAGCTCACTGAACGCGTCATGGTCGCCCGCCATCGCTCGCTCCACGAGATCCCGATCCATCGGGCCTCCGGGTGATGCACGACCGGGGTGGTCGTGCTACAGCCTATGAGCGAGCCGTAGCGGATCCAGTTCCGAATTCGCGCGAGCGAGACGAAATCGCGATCTTCGTCTCAGGCCGCAGCCGCCACGCGGCCGGCCGCCAGCATGTAGACCGCGGCCTCCTCGACGCCGTCGACGCCGAGCATCTCGTTGATCTGGTCGTCCATGAACGCCCCGACGCCGCACGCGCCGAGACCCATCGACGTGGCCGCCAGGTAGGCGTTCTCGCCCAGGTGGCCGGCCTCGAGCAGCCCGTAGCGATAGCTCCGATCCTGGTACTTGGGCCGCATCCGCTGCATGATCATCGTCAGGAAGAGGACCACGCCGCACTCGCCGAGGAACTCCTGCGAGATGGCCTGCTCGACGACCTTCGCGCGGAAGTCTCCAGCCCGAACCTGCTCGAGCGCATGCTCGCGGTAGGCGTAGTGGTAGACGCCGGGGTCGATGCCATCGACGCGATGGACGACCGCGTACACCTCGATGGGATAGAGCGCCCCCGACGACGGGGCGGTCCGCCGGGCATTGCCGTACTTGTCGGCCGCGATGCCACTGGTGAGGAACAGCAGCCTCGACAGCTCGGCTGACGACATGGGCGTCGGGACGTAATCGCGGGTGGAGCGCCGCGCGGCGATGGCCTGCGCCGTCGGCAGCCCACCGTCGAGGTCGGGGGCCGGCAGGTCGACGACCACGGCACCGGGATAGGCCTTGTACAGCGCGATCGGCTGGCCCCAGTTGGCGACGGATCCGAGGGCGTCGAGGATGCCCGGCTTGCTCCACTGGTGGTAGATGACCCCGACGTCGGCACCGGCCTCGATGGGCGGCATTGGCCGCAGTCCTCGGCCGAGCAGGACCCCGGCAACGCCGCCGAGCGTCAGCCCGAACAGGCCTCGCCGTGAAAGGATCGATCGCCCGAACGTCGCCGGCCAGCCGACCGGCTCGGCGTCAACGTCCCGAATCGTGCGGCGCAGCGGCACGGGGACAGGGGCTGGAGGCCTTGGTTGCCGCAGCGACCGCCACCGGAACCGCCCATAGGCGATCAGTCGGTCCTGGTTCAGCACGACGTGGGCGGCTGCGAAGACACCCATCGCGTAGCCGGACACGGTGTGATACCAGAAGTCGTTGAGGTCCCACAGATCGGCGATGACGCCGGTGAGCGCAGTGGCGACCACGGTCGCCAAGAGTCCGACGGTCGTGACAAAGTCGACGTCGTGGCGGAGTCTGGTCATGGCCGAGCCCGTCCGTTGGCGGGACGTGGCGACCGACCCCCTCGCGGGCCGTCGCGGCCCCGCGCCATCGATTCTAGGCCCGGGCGGCCACCCGCGCTTTCGAGCCGGTCTTGGCGCGGTCCTTGATGATCTGTCCCGCGGCGAGCTTGCCCGGCGCGCCCATCACGCAGCCGCCCGGGTGCGTGCCCGAACCGCACTGGTAGTAGCCATCGATCGGCGTGCGGTACTGCGACCAGCCCGGCGCCGGTCGGAAGAAGAACATCTGCGGCGCGAAGAACTCGCCGGCGAAGATGTTGCCCTCGGACAGCCCGACGGTCCGTTCGATGTCGAGCGGCGTGCGCACCTCGCGCTGGAGCACGAGATCGCCGAAGCCCGGGAAGAACCGCTCGAGCGTCCGCTGGACGGTGTCGCCGAGGTTTTCCTTCTCGGTGTCCCAGTCGCTCTCGCGCAGCTTGTACGGCGTGTACTGGATGAAGCAGGACAGGACGTGCTTGCCCGGAGGCGCCATATCGGCGTCGATGGTCGACTGGATGGCCATGTCGATGTACGGGTTTTCCGAGTACCAGCCGTACTTCGCGTCGTCGAACGCTCGCTCGAGGTAGTCGAGCGACGGCCCGATATTGGTGAAGCCACGGAACTGGTCGCCACGATCGCCCAGGGTCGGGTACTTCAGCAGCCCGTCGAGGGCGAAGTTGACCTTCGATGACGTGCCCTGGAACCGGAACCGCTGGATGTTCTCGACCAGGTCGTCGGGCAGCTCACGCGGGTTGACGAGCTCGAGGAAGGTGCGCCGCGGGTCGAGCGCCGAGACGACGGTGTCGGCGTAGAACTCGGTCCCGTCCTGGAGCGCGACCCCGGTCGCCCGCCCGTCCTTCGTGATGACCGAGTCGACCGGCGCTTCCAGCCGGATCTCGGCACCGAACGACTCGGCGGCCCGTGCCAGCACCTGGGTGAACCCGCCGTTGCCCTTCTTATGGAAGGCCCACGACCCGAACTCGCCGTCGTGCTCGCCGATCGAGTGGTAGAGCAGCACGAGTCCGCTCCCCTGCGATCGCGGTCCGACCTTGGTCCCGATGATGCTCGACGAGGCGAGGTAGCCCTTGAGCAGCTCGGACTCGAAGTAGTCGTCGAGGAAGTCCGCGGCGCTGCCGGTCAACAGCCGGACCGCGTTGTGGAGCACCCGCTTGTCCATCCGCTTGAAGCGCGACCCGAGGTTCGCGAGCGCGATCAGCTCCTCCGGGTCGTCGCTGAAGATGTCGGGCGGGACCATGTCGAGCAGCGGTTTGATGGCCTGGCAGACCATCTCCATGTCGTGGCTGTACTGATCGTAGGCGTCGGCGTCGTGCTTCGAATGCCGCGCGATCTCCTGCTGGTTCTGGGCGTGGTCCTGGGTGAACAGCAGGTAGTCGCCATCGAGCCCGGGCGCGAACGTCGTCGACATCAGCAGCGGCATGAAGCCGTGCTTGGTCAGCTCGAGGTCGTGGATGATCTCGGGCCGGAGCAGGCTGAGCGCGTACGAGAAGGTCGTGAACCAGAAGCCCGGTCGAAGCTCCTCGGTGATCGCCGCCCCACCGACCACGTTCCGGCGCTCGAGGACCAGGGTCTTGAGACCGGCCTTGGCCAGGTACGCGCCGTTGACCAGGCCGTTGTGACCGCCACCGATGACGATCGCGTCATACGTCCGGTCGCCGCGGCTCGTGGCCTTGGTCGACTTCGGGCCGCCGTTCTTGCGGGTCGTCGGCTTGGTTGGCTTGGGCGCGGTGATCGTCATGTCAGGCCGTCTTTCGCTCCGGGTTGTAGAGCGGCAGCCGCGCAACGTGCGCCGCGACCTGCTCGTAGTGATGGTCGACGGTGAACTCCAGGTTGACCTTCGTCCCGAGCTTGGCGAAGTCGGGCCGGACGCGGGCGATCGCGATGTGGCGCTGGAGCATCGGTGAGTACATGAAGCTCGTCGCGTAGCCGACTCGCTCGTACTCGTCGTCGTAGAGCATCCAGTCCTCGACCACCGGGGCGTGGTCCTTGGGTGGGATCAGCCCCGCCTCGTTGTAGACACGATCGTAGTCCCGCCAGTCCACGATCAGGCCACGCAGCGACCAGCGCGACGTCTTGTCGGCGATCTCCTTCTCGAGCGCCTTGCGGCCGATGAACGCGCGGTCGTCGGTCTTGAGATCCTTGAACATCCACCCCCAACCGAGCTCGATGGGCGACGAGCGATGGGCGTCGTTCCAGGCGAACCGGCTCGAGTCGAAATCGGCCTCCATTAGCAACAGGCCGGCCTCGATGCGGAGCATGTACAGCGCGGCCAGGCCGAACGGCAGCACGCCGTGACCCTCGACGGACTCCCAGAGCGTGTCCCAGACGTGGAGTGCGTCGGGCGTGTCGATCCAGATCTCGTAGCCGAGGTCGCCGCTGTAGCCGGTCCGACTGACGGTGACACCCGCACCACCGATCTCGCCCTTGGCGACGCCGAAGTACGGGATGTGCTCCATCTGCGGGACGAGCTGCTTAAGGAGGTTGCGGCTGCGGGGGCCCTGCAGCGCGAGGGCGCCCATCTCCTGACTGACGTCCTCGATCCGGACGCCGTCGCGGCCGATGCGGTCGGCGAAGTAGGCGAAGTTCGGCTCAGCACACGTAAGGAGGTATTCGTCCTTGGACAGCCGCAGGATGACGCCGTCCTCGACCACGAAGCCGCGGTCGTCGAGCCAGCACGTGTACTGGGCGTGGCCGGGTTCACAGGCCCGGATGTCCCGTGCCAGCACGCCGCTCAGGAACCTCTCGGCGTCCCGCCCGGTGATGCGGTACTTGTACAGGGGGCTGGTGTCGAAGATGCCGGCGGCGTTGCGGACAGCGAAGTACTCGAACTTGTCCGACATCTGGTACCTGTCTGCCGCCAGGTAGCCCGACCAGTGGCTCCAGAGCTGCGTCTCGTTGAGCGCGTTGGTTCGTTCATGGAACGGGGTGCCGCGGATCGCCATCGTTCGGGACGATACCCGCTATTGGACGTCTGCGCAATATCGTCCTACGCTGCGGGGCGTGAAGCGGATGACGCCGGCGGAACGCCGCGAGGCGATCGTGGCGGCGACGGTCGAGGTGGCGCGACGCAAGGGCCTCGCGTCGACGACGGTCCGCGATGTCGCGGCCGAGATGGGGACGTCGTCCGGGCTCATCCACCACTACTTCACATCGATGGACGAGGTGCTCGCCGCGGCGTTCGAGGTCGTCGCGAGCCAGGACCTCGGGCTCTCGGCGCGGCTGATGGCCGAGGCGCCCTCGCCGGTGGAGGCGCTGCGGGTGTTCTTCCGGACCTACACCCCGTCCGACAAGGACTGGGCGTTCCAGCTCTGGCTCGACGCGTGGGCCGAGGCGGCCCGCCGGCCGGCCGTCCAAGCCACGTCGCGGCGGCTGAACCTCGAGTGGCAAGGGCTGCTGGAACGGACGATCGCCGATGGCGTGCGGTCCGGCGCGTTCACCTGCCCCGACCCGGGGAGTGCCGCGTGGCGGATCCTGTCGTTGCTCGACGGGCTGGCGCTCCAGGTCGTCGCCCATGGCACGACGATCAGCCGCCAGGATGTGGTGGCCTGGTCGACGGCCGCCGCCGAGCGCGAACTGGGCCTCGTCGCGGGAACGCTGGGTTAGGCGCGGACCTCCTGGCGCATGAACAGCACGTAGGCCGCGGCGAAGCAGGCGACCGTCATCGCGATGAGCGCCACGAGCTGCGGCCACACGAGGAGCAGGCTCTGGTCGATCGACAGGAACGACTGGATCTGCAACTGGCGCTGGATCTCCTCGCCGATGCTCCCCGACGTGCCGGTCCCCGTGATCCGCGGGCTCAGCAGCACGAGCGAGATGTCGCTGTACAGCGTCGTCGGCAGGAGTCGCAGGATCGTGGACTGGGCGGACGCCGCCCGCAGGTTCTCCTCCGAAAGTGCGGATGACACCGGCACGAGGAACGCCAGGACGAAGCGAGCCAGGAACTGACCGAAGACCGTCAGGATGAGCCACGCCCCGAACCCGATGAGTGCCGAGGTCGCCGCTCGTCGGAACACCACGGACAACAAGAGCCCGAATGCCAACCAGAGGCCGACGTAGACGATCGTCGCGAGGATCCAGAGCAGGAGCCGCAGGATCTCATAGGGTGCCGGGACGATACCCAGCCTGAGGATCCCGAAGGCGGCGACGAACCCGCAGACGGTGACGAGGACCAGGGTGATCACGGCGAGCCCGGCTGCGAACTTGCCGTTGATCACGTCGTCGCGGTGGATCGGCTGCGACAGGAGCCTGGGCAGCGTGCCCTGCGAGCGCTCGCCATTGATGGCGTCGAACATGAACGCCAGCCCGAGCAGCGGCGCCACCAACCCGACGAACGACTGGACGGTCAGGTCGAGCTGCAGGATCGAGATGTCCTGGGTGCCGGCGATGAACAGCGCGATGAACAGCGCTGGGATCCCGCTCACCTCGGAGGCGATGCTCGTGATCTGCTCCGTCGCGAGGAAGATCGGGATGCCGGCGGCGAGACCCAGGATCAGGAGCAGCACGACGAACCGTGACGACAGCAGGTGGTCGCCGAACTCCTTCCTGGCGATCACCATCCAGCCCGCACGTGGGATCGAGCGTTCGCGCACCGCGGGCTGCTCCGGCTGCTCCGCGGCCGGTGTCGCGGTGGTGTCGGCGGTCGTGCTCGTCATGCCGGCACCTCTCTCGGCGTCCGTCGAGACGGTTCGGACCGGCCGCTAGCGCGCGGGCCCGACACGGCTCGCCGATAGATGTCTTCGAGCGACGGGACGATCGCCCGGATCGACGTCAACGGCAGCTGCTCGCGCGCCACCGCCGCCAGCACGGCTGTGCGGACGGTCGCGGGGTCCGCGCCCTGGGCGATCGAGATGTGCCACGGATCGCCGGGCCTGATGCTGTCGTTCAGTGCCGTGACGCCGGGAACGGCGCGGAGGACCGACCGCGCCGCCTCGACGTCCTGGGTCGAATGCACGTCGAGCCCGATCTCGAGCTCCTTCTGCCCCTCGCCGAACCGCTCGGCGAGCTGCTCCATGGTGCCCTGCCCGATCAGCCGCCCGGCGGCGAAGATGCCGATCCGGTCGCACACGGACTGGACCTGGTTGAGCAAGTGCGACGACAGCAGGATCGCCATGCCGCGCTCACGGACGAGGCTGCGGAGCAGATCCAGGATCTCGGTCACGCCGAGCGGGTCGATCGCGGTCGTCGGCTCGTCGAGGATCAGGACGTCGGGATCCTTGACCAACGCATCGGCGATGCCGAGGCGCTGGATCATGCCCCGCGAGTACTCCTCGACCGGATCGTCAGCGCGATCGGTCAGACCGACCTGGTCGAGCACCGCGTCGATCGTGGCCTCCGTCTCGTCCCGATCAAGTCGGTTGAGCCGGGCGGTGTAGCGCAAGTTCTCGCGTCCGGTCAGGTCGCCGTAGAAACCGACGCTATCGGGCAGGTAGCCGACCCGCCGCTTGACCTCGAGCGGGCCGCGTGACGGATCGAGCCCGACGACGCGCGCCGCGCCTTCGCTGATCTCGGTGAGACCGAGGAGCATCAGGATCGTCGTCGTCTTGCCCGCGCCGTTCTGGCCGAGGAGCCCGAAGATCTCGCCGGCGCGGACGTCAAGATCGAGATGGTCGACGGCGACGAGATCGTCGTAGCGCTTGGTCAGGCCGCGGGTCTTGATCCGGATCGGCATCGATGGCGTGGCCCCGTCGGCCACCGCTGCCGTTCCTTCACGCCTCCCCGAGCGACGCTTCGACGCGATCCGTCCCGGGTTTGTGCTCATCGTCGCCCGTAGGTCCGGAAGACGTAGAACAGGCCCCCGAGGATCAGCACGATCAGGCCGATCCCCACGATCGCCCAGATGGGCGACGTCTCGACGGTGAACCGGATCTGGGCCGTCTCGCCGGTGGTGTTCTCGGCTGACTTCGCATCGAATGTCACGACGTAGTCACCCGCCACGGCGTCGCCAGAGGGAGTGACGGTCGCCGAGATCCTGCCGGTCGCCCCCGGTTCGATCGAGGGAAGGCCGGCCTCCGGGTCGACGGTCACGGTCCAGCCGGTGGGTGCCGATCCCACGAGCGTCACATTCGTGATCGGCGCGGTCCCGGTGTTGGTGATCTCGAAATCCTGCTTGGTCGCCGAACCAGCGGAACCCCGGGTGGACAAGACGTCACCCGGCGTCGACAGCTGCATCGAGTACGAACCCGTCACGGCGATCGCGAGGTCGGCCTGGACGGTCCGCTCACCGGCCGTCGCGGTCACCTGGATCGGGTAGGTGTCGGCGGGCGTGCCCTCGGCGGGCGTGACCGTGACGCTGATGTTCTGCGTCGCACCGGTCTCCACCACGGTCGATGCCGCGTCGGTCGCCCCGACGAGTGCCGTGTCGATCGTCCAGCCGGTCGGGCCGGTGGCGGTCGCCGAGACCGTAACGTCCTGCGCCGTGTCGTTCTTGAGCTGCAGGTCGAACTTGAATTCCTTGTCGGAGGCGCCGGTCAGCTCCGGGGTGTTGGTCGTCAGGGTCAGGGTCCCGGCGGCCTCGGCATTCACGCGGATGCTCACCGGCAGTGTGTCGTCGGCGCCGCCGCCGCGAGCCTGCACGCGGATCGTCGAGGTGCCGGCGGGAGCGTCGGCGGGCACGGTCACGTCGAGCCGCACCTCGCCCTTCGACCCCGGGGCCACGGCGACAGCGTCGACCACGAACCCGCCGCCCAGCAGGCTGGCGGTCCAGCCGCTCGGCACGCCGGCCAGCGACAGGGTGATGTCTGCCCGGCGGACCGACGTGACCTCCAGGTCGAAGCTGACCTTGTTGCCGGGAGCGACCACGACGGCCGGGAACTGCGTTGTGACCTCGAGCCCGTTCGCGGCGCCGGCCATGGGCGCGAACGCGGTGAGGCCGAGTGACGAGATGATGAGCGCGGCCATGACGGGGGCACGCCGCGCGACCCTAGTGCGCAAGGTTTCCCTCCTGGGTGTCGAGCGGTGGTCGGAGTGGGACCGCCGACGAGTCTGCCAAAGTCGGTCGCGACGATACAACCACGCGCCGATTCACGGTTGGTTTGGTTTATTGAATCATGAGAACGCGGGTTCCGTCCCGCCGTGCGGGGCCGCAACGGATGCCCGCGTAGACTTTTCCGCGTGAGTCTCTACACGCTGGCCGGACCGGGCAGTCCGGGCGATCCCGGCGACCTGATCGCACCCACGTTCGTGGCGGCGTTCGACGGCTGGGTCGACGCCGGGAGCGCCGCGACGACGGCGCTGGAGAACCTGCTGGATGATGCCGTCGATGTCGCGACATTCGACCCGGACGCGCTGTTCGACTATCGAGCTCGGCGCCCGACGCTCCAGATCGTCGACGGCCGACTGGCCGAGCTGACCTGGCCCGAGCTGGTGGTGCGGCGTGCCCGCTTCTCGGAGCGCGACCTGCTGGTCCTGGCCGGCCCCGAACCCGACGATCGGTGGCAGGCGTTCGCGGACGCCGTCGTGGAGCTGGCCCGCCGGCTCGGTGTGGTCGAGTGGGTGAGCCTCGGGGCGATCCCGGCTGCCGTCCCGCATACGCGCGATGTCCCGATCCTGGGCACGACCTCCGAACCGGGAAGGCTGCGCGGGGATATCCAGCCAGGCCCAGCTGGTCTGTTGCGCGTGCCGGCGGCGGCCATCAGCGTGCTCGAGATGGCGGTGGCCGAGGCCGGGATCCCGGCCGTGGGGTATTTCGCGCAGGTCCCCCACTATGTCTCGGGTCCGTATCCGGCGGCGTCGCTGGCGTTGGTCCAGGCGCTTGGTCGGCACCTCAGCGTCGAGCTGCCGACGGGCGATCTGGCCGACGAGGCACGGCAGCTTCGATCGCGGCTCGACACCGCGACCGCCCTCGAGGAGACGACGCGCACGTATGTCGAGCGGCTCGAGTCGATGGTCGACGAGCAGCGCCTGCCGTCCGGCGACGACCTGATCGGCGAGATCGAGCGCTTCCTGCGCGAGGGCGGCACGGAGGGCCGGCCGCAGGGCTGAGCCGCGGTGGCTCGTGCGGACTTCGCCCCGTTCGTGCTTCCCGGACTGCAGGCGGCGATCGAGGGGTCCGACCAGGTCACCTTCGACCGATGGCCGTGCCTGTGAAGCACACTTTGGACCTCGAAACGCTCCGGCGGACGCCTTGGGGGGCCTTCTGCAGTCTGTGAAGCACACAGGGTGCTGCCGGGCGGAATCAGAACGTTGAACATGACAGAAGCTGTCAAGTCTGGCGGTATGCTGTCTCGATGCGGGCCAGCCGTCTCGTCAATCTGCTCCTGCTGCTCCAGAGCCGGGGCGGCATGACCGCGACCGAGCTCGCCCGCGAGCTCGAGGTGTCGGTGCGGACGGTCCATCGGGACGTCGAGGAGCTCAGCGCCGCCGGCGTCCCGATCTACGCGGAGCGTGGGCCGCTCGGCGGGATCCGTCTGGTCGACGGCTACCGGACGCGCCTGACCGGCATGACGGCCGACGAGGCCGAGGCCCTGTTCCTGTCGGGTGTGACCGGTCCCGCCGCCCAGCTCGGGCTGGGCACCGTCGTCGCCGCCGCGCAGCTCAAGGTGATGGCCGCCCTCCCGCCGGAGCTGCGGTCGCGCGCGTCGCGCATCGTCCAGCGGTTCCACCTGGACGCGGCCGGCTGGTTCCAGGCGGACGAGTCGGTGCCCCACCTGGCGACCCTGTCGACCGGTGTGTGGGAGAGCCGGACGGTCGCTGTCGACTACGATCGGGGCAACGAGGTGGTCCCGCGAGAGATCGGTCCACTCGGCCTCGTGCTCAAGGGTGGCATCTGGTACGTGGTGGCCGTCGTGGACGGGCAGATCCGCACGTATCGTGCGTCAAGGGTGGTCGGCGCCACGGTGCTCGACGATCCGGTCGAGCGGCCGGAGGACTTCGACCTCGCGGCGTACTGGACCGAATCCAGCGCCGCCTACGAACGCGAGGCACCGCGGGTCGTCGTCGATGTACGGGTGCGCGAGGACCAGGCATGGCGGATCAACCAGGTCTTCGGCCGCGGCACCGTCGCGGCGTCGGAACGCGTCGATGAGTCGAACCATCCCGGGACGCTTCGACTGCGGTTGCGCCTCGGCTACCCCGACGAGGCGCCGGGGATGCTGCTCGCGGTCGGGCCGAACCTGGAGGTCATCGGCCCGCCAGATGTCCGCGACAAGCTGGTGATGCTGGCGACGAGGATCGCCGACCGTTACCGGCAGGCGGGGGCGCCGGACGCCGGTCGCTGAAGGCGGCCCACCGGCCTCGACTCCTCGCGGCTCGACTCGGTCGGCTCGGTCGTCTCGGTTGGGCGCAGCAGCCGGCGTAGGCGGAGCTCCTGCTCGATCTCGCGCTCTCGGTCGTGCTGGAGGATGCGGGCGAGTTCGATGTTCATCATGTGCTCATGATGGCGACCGTACATGCCGGAACCTGTCATGAATCCGGCGCGCTAACAACGCAGAACACCGCTTGGCCGCTCGACGTCCCCACGCGCGAGCGGCCAGCGGCGATTCGGTTGTTCTTCAGTTGTTCTTCAGTTCTGGCATTCGGCGGACCGCCGTCCGGTCAGGTTTGCCGGCTCCGCCGTCACCCGGCATCCCGCCGGAGGATCGACGCGCCGCCGGTCGATGGTCTTGATGTCCGGCGTTCCGTTTCGTGCTTGCCGTGACGATAGGCGCGTCGCTGCAATACACCACTCGGCGTGCGACATGAACCGGTATGGACATCTGTCCATACTCAGGGCATGGCAGTCCATGGGGACGTCGTCGGTCTGTCGCGGACCGAGCAATTCGCCGCCGCCGAACGCCGCATCGGACGGGTGACGCACGTCCTCGACGAACTGGTGTCGGTCCCGGGCACGTCGATCAAGGTCGGGCTCGATCCGGTCATCGGCGTGATCCCGATCGCCGGCGATGCGCTCGCCGCGCTGGTCGGTGTCTGGGTGATCCTCGAGGCGTCGCGGTTCGGCATCCCCCGCGTCGTCCTGGGACGGATGCTTGCGAACCTCGTCCTGGACCTCGGCATCGGCGCGATCCCGCTCATCGGCGACGCGTACGACCTGTTCTTCCGGTCGAACAGCCGGAACCTCGCGCTGTTCCGGCGCCATGCGCTCGATCCGGGCGCCTCGACCCGCGGTGAGCAGGCGTTCTTCGTGGGCTTGCTGGTCCTCGCGATCGGGCTCCTGTGGCTGGTCGCGACCGTCATCGGCTGGATCGGCTCGACCCAGCTCTGAGCCCCGACTAGCCGGCTGAGGCGATCCTCGGCGTGGTCGACGACGCGACCTTCTCCTCGAACCGGCGCGCCGCCTCGTCGAGCGCCACCAGATGCTCGGCGAGTCGTCGTCGGGCCTCCTCGGCGGCGGCGTCAAGGCCCTCCAGCTCGAAGATCCGCCAGTGCCGCAGGATCGGCATGATGACTTCGTCGTGGTGGACGCGCAGGTCGTAGATGCCGGCCTTCGCGATCTGCGCGGCCTTGCGGATGAAACCCGGGATCCCGGCCCCCGGCATCTCGAACGCGAGCACCTCGTCGACGATCGCGCGAACAGCGGCTGACGGCTGGACCTGCAACGCCGCTCCGAGGATGTCCCGGTAGAACACCATGTGGAGGTTCTCATCGGCGGCGATCCGCACCATGATCCGGTCGGCGACGGGATCGGACGAGTAGCGCCCGGTATTGCGATGGGCGATCCGCGTTGCCAGTTCCTGGAAGGCCACGTAGGCAAGACCACGCAAGGTGCTCGGCGCATCGTGGTCGTAGCCCTGCTGGAGCTGGGTCATCCGCCCGCGCTCGAGGGCGACCGGGTCGATGTTCCGGGTCACCGTCAGGTAGTCGCGGAGCACGATGGCGTGGCGACCCTCCTCCGCGGTCCAGCGCCCGACCCAGTTGATCCATGCTCCGTCGCCCTTGCCGAACATCCCATGGATCAGCCGGTGGTACGAGGGCAGGTTGTCCTCGGTCAGGAGGCCGATCTCGAAGGCGGTCTGGGCGACGCCGGTCAGCCGCGGCTGGTCCGGGGTCCACGGCTCCTTGTCGAAGTCGCGGCCGAGACGGTACGGGATGTACTCGTGCGGGAACCACTCCTGCGCGACCTTGGCGTGCCGATCGAACAGACGAGCGGCCTCGGGTTCGAGCTCGACGAGCAGTGCGCGGTCCGCCTCGAGGGCAGTGGCGTGGTCGAGCGCCTGTCCCGGCTCGAGGCGGCGTTCGGTATCGGTCACCTGGTCTCCTGAGTCAGTCTTGCGGAGTCGTCCGGAGCGTACCCGCCCAGCTGCGTTCGACCCCCGAGACCGATGCGCGCCTGCACACGACTGGAGGGCGGTAGACTCCGGCGCGATGCCCGACCCCCGCCGAGTGACCGCGACCCGGTACGTGACACCGCTTCGCGAAGGCGGCTCGCTGCCGGGCCTCATGGAGGCGGACGACGACGGGCTCTACGTGGTGAAGTTCCACGGCGCCGGCCAGGGTCCCCGCGCGCTGGTCGCCGAATGGCTCGTCGGCGAGATCGCGCGAGCGCTCGGGCTGCTCGTGCCCGAGATCGTGCTCGTCGACGTCGACGCCGGCATGGGTGACGCCGAACCCGATGAGGAGCTGCAGGACCTCGTCCATCGCAGCGGTGGCCTGAACCTCGGCCTCGACTTCCTCCCCGGCGCCCTGACCTTCAACCCGGCGGCCGCGCCGGAGGTCGACCCGGCGCAGGCCGCCGACATCGTGTGGCTCGACGCGTTCGCGACCAACCCCGATCGCAGCGTGGCCAACCCGAACCTCCTGCTCTGGCACGGCCGAACCTGGTTGATCGACCACGGCGCGGCGCTGTACATCCATCACACCTGGCGGGATCCGGAGACCCATGCCCGACAGGCGTTCGAGCGGATCCGCGACCACGTGCTACTGCCATACGCCGAGCCGGTCGAGGCGGCGGACGCTCGCCTCGCGCCGCGTCTGAGCCGAGGACTGTTCGCGGATCTGGCCGCCGGGATCCCGGACGCGTGGCTGCCCGACGATGACCGCGCCGGGGATGCCGACGCGCAGCGGGCCGCCTACGTCGACTATCTCGACGGCCGATTGGCCGCCAACGCCCGTTTCGTGGAGGAGGCGGACCGTGCCCGACGAGCCGCGTAGCCCCTATCAGTACGCGATCGTGCGGGTGGTCCCGCACGTCGAGCGCGGCGAGTGCATCAACGCCGGCGTCGTGCTGCTCTGCCGGTCACGCGGCTACATCGGCGCCGCCACGTTCCTCGACGAGACCCGGCTGCGGGCGCTCGCGCCCGACACCGACATCGCGATGATCCGCAGCCATCTCGACGCCATCGAGCGGGTCGCCCGGGGCGATCCGGCAGGCGGGCCGATCGCCCGATCATCGATCGCCGAGCGGTTCCACTGGCTCGTCGCACCCGCCAGCACCATCATCCAGCCATCGGCGGTCCACACCGGCCTGGCCGACGATCCGGCCGCGGAGCTCGATCGACTGCTCGACGATCTCGTCCGCTAGCGCGGCTCAGCCGCCGGCGGCGTCGAGCGCCGCCAGCAGGGCGTCGCGCAGCGTCTGGCCGTGGGCAGGGCTGGCGGAGACCACCAGGACCTCGGGGATGCTGCCGGCGGGTCCCGTCATCCGCTCCTCAGTTGCGGCGCGGATCCGCTCAGCGAGGACCTCGGCCTCGGCCTCATCGGTCTCCGGCAACAACACGTGGAAGCGATCGGCCGCCGCTCGCGTGACCCGGTCGGTCTCGCGGACATGCTCGCGGACGATGTCACCGACCCGCACCCCGATGCGGTCCAGCGCGGCGGCCCTGGCGACCTCGATCCGGACGACGAGCACCGACGCCGGCCGTGCGTAGCGGACCATCCGCGCGTCCTCGTGACGGAGTGCCGCGTCCCAGTCCGGCCGCGTGTCCATCGGCATCTGGTTGCGCACGCTTCGCAGAGCGGCGCGCGGCCGTGGCGGACGCGGCCCGGGCCGCGGACTGATCGGCGGACCGTCGAGGAAGGCCTCGATGACCTCGCCGACACGCTCGTCGTGGTGCTCGGTCGGCATCACGAATTCGTGGCCGCTTGCCCCTTTGGGGCGCGCGGCGTCGTGCGGGCGGCGGCTCGTCGGGCAGCTCGGACATGGGGAAGTGCCAAGTCTAGCCGGGACGCTGGGAACGGTCCGCGAATTTGTCCCGCGAGGCCGGTCAGACGCTGATGGCGAGCGACGGTCGGGCGACGCGGCGCGTGGACGGCGCGTATTCGGCCCAGGCGGCGGCCAGGCGTTCGACCCCTTCGACGAGACGATCGGGATCCGCGCCGTAGGCGATCCGGATGTGATCGCGGAACCCGCCGTCCGGCGACGCCAGCGGGCCCGGTCGGACGATCACGCCATGCCGAGCCGCGAACCGGCTGAACTGGACGGCATCCGCGTCGGGGAGCCTGATCCACAGCCACAGTCCGCCCGACGGCACCTCGAACGACCACTCCGGGAGGCGGGTCTTGAGGGCATCCACCACGATGGAGCGACGCGTGGCTGCAGCCGCGGACGACCCGGCGACGACCTCGTCGATGCGCTCCAGCACGCGGGCGGCGATGGCCTGGGTGATCAGGCTGGTCGAGTGGTCGACGGCGATCTTGCCGGCCACGAGCCGGTCGATGTCGGCACGTGGCGCGCGGACCCAGCCGATCCGCAGCCCGCCCCACGCGAGCTTGCTGAGCGACCCGATCGTGATCACGCGGTCGCCCGGGTCGAAGGCCGCGATCGGCGGCGGGGCACCCACCCCGAGCGTCCAATCGGGGGTCAGGTCTTCGACGACCTGGAAGCCGAACTCGCCCGCGGCCCGCGCGAGATCGCGTCGGCGCGACTCCGGCATCGTGGCACCCGTCGGGTTCTGGAAGGTGGGCACCACGTAGGCAAGCCGGACGGGAGCGCTCGCGGCGAGGAGCCCGGCGACGTCGACGCGTGGCCCATCGGGATCGACCGGCATCGGTAGCAGCCGGTTGCCGGTCGTCCGGAACGCATCGATCGCCCCGATGTAGGTGGGGTTCTCGAGGGCGACCGCGCTGCCCGGACCACCGATCTGCGACGCCACGAGGTAGACGGCCTGCTGGGCTCCGTTCGTCACGAGGATCTGGTCGGGATCGGTCGGGACGCCGAGGCGCTCGAGATAGCCGGCGATCCCGACGCGGAGTCGGGGCAGCCCGAACGGGTCATAGCCCATCTCGCCCAGGAGCGCTGGGACGTCGTCGCGCATCGCGGTCTCGACACAGCTGGCCACCGCCGGTCCCGCGGGCAACGCCCCGAGCGTGAACTGGATCGCGTCGGCATCGTGCTGGACCAGCCAATCCACCTGACCCTCGGCTGTCGACGACGCGCGAGCGATCCGGGTCGGCGGCTCGGTGTCCGTATCCTCCGCGCGCGTCGGCGTGAGGGCGGAGAACCGCGGACGGCTGGTTGCGACGCGCGTCCCGCTTCCCTGGCGGCTGCGCGCGAGACCTGCCAGGCGCAGCCGATCGTAGGCGGCGACGATCGTCGTCCGGCTCAAGGCCAGCTCGCGGGCGAGCTCGCGCTCGGCCGGCAGTCGTGTCCCCGGCGGCAGCATCCCGACCTCGATGGCGTTGGTCAGGGCGTCGGCGAGCTGCTCGTTGAGCGGATCCGCGCCATCGGCCCACGATCCGATCATGGACACCAGCGCCGGAGCCGAGACCATCGATTGCCTTTTCAGTCCACTTTGCCAAGATTGGCTATTTGTGTCGTCCGTCATGCGTGCCAATATGCGCTCGTACCAGTCCACTGTCAAGGACTGGAATGGAATGGTAGGGCGACGACATGACCATCGATCTCGCGATGGCGGCCCTTGTGGCGACCATCTTCCTGGGTCCATTCATCGCGCTGGCCGTCGCGGCCATCCGCTTCGGCGCCGACTCCCGGCCTGGGATCGGCGACGCCGACCGCCGGCCCTGGCTCGTCGGCCACTGATCACCGACTCTCCGCGCAGGCGAACGACCCCGGTCCTCGGCCGGGGTCGTTTCGTGTCCGGTCGGGTCAGGTCTTGGCGGCCCGCATGGCGGCCTTCTTGGCGCGCTTGCCGGCCTGGTAGGACGCGAGCCCCTCAGGCGAGTCGACGTCGCCGAGCGTCGGATGCTTGGGCATCACGCGGTCCATCCCGGGTAGGTCGACGCCGAGACGCTTGCCGAGGATGGCGATGAGGCTCTTCGCCTTCATGTCACCGATGCCCGGCAAGGCGAGCAGGCGCCGCTCCAGGTCGGGGCCGTCGGCCGCTTCGGTCCAGATCCGGCTGGCGTCATCGCCGTAGTCCTGGGCGATCGCGGCCGCGAGCTGCTGGACCTTGCCGGCCATGGAGCCCGGGAAGCGATGGAGCGCCGGTCGCTCGCGGAACGCCGCATCGAGCGTCGCCGCATCGGTCGCGGCGATCCGCGCTGCATCGAGGTGGCCGAGTCGTCGCTGCAGCTCGGCCGGGCCGGAGAAGGCCTTCTGGACGGTGACCTGCTGGTCCAGGGCGAAGCCGATGAGCAGGGCCAGCGGGTTGGCGACGAGCAGGCGGTCGGCCTCGTCGTCGCCGGTGAACGGCAGTCGATCGATCGTCGCAGTCATCACCGCATGGTAGGCGGTCGCGGGGCGCTCAGCGCGCGCGAGCGCGAAGGTCGGCTCGCGGGGGAACTGCGCCCCGCCCCCGTCATCCGTCCAGCCCGACTCGCCACGGATGACGGCTGCGGTCAGCCGGACTCGGGAAGCATCATCGGAACACCCGATCACGTCGGTCGGGCGATGACGGATGGAAGGAGTTCGGCGATGGCCTCGACCCCGATGATGCGGGCAGATGCCTTCGGGCTCCTCCCGTCGTTGCTCATCCTGCTGCTGCTGGTCCTTGCAAGCCTCGGCATCGTGGCCCAGGCCGCGACCGTCTAGCGCACAAGGACCGACCCGAGCGGATCCCATGGCCCCGGTGCGGACGTTCCCCCCGACGTCCCCGGGGCCTCCACATACCAACGGCGAGACCTGCGCAAACGATGAGGCCCGGCGGATGCCGGGCCTCATCAGCGAGTTCGAAGTGGCAGCGGACCAGGTCAGCCGCCGAGTCGCCAGGTCGCTGCCGACAGGTTGAGGTTGCCGATCGCCGATCGCCAGTACTTCCCGGCCTGGGGCGGATCGGAATGGGCCCTGGCCCACGTGGTTCGGGTCGAGTTGAAGTAGAAGTCACGCGCGCCGCTCGCGCCCGGGTGCGACATCAGGACCTGGTTCATGGTCTGGTCGGTCGTGAACAGCGCGCGGACGTGATGCGACACGCTGTTGACCGCCTCGGCGAACACGACCCTGGCGCCTGCGCGCAGGAATCCGGCGCCGTAGTTGTCGATGCGCTTGATCGCGGTGGACTTGGTCGGGTTGGACCAACCCCATTCCGAGTTGCCCGAGGCGTAGCACAGCCGGTTGAGGATCACGACCGCGTTGCGAGCCATCTGGATATCGCGGTCGATGTAGTACTCGCCCCAATACTTGACGTTAGAGTTGCCGGCCCCATACGTGGCGTTGAGGCCCATGCCGTCCTTCGTGTAGCGCTGGAACGCACCGTACGGGCTGGGATAGCCATTGCCGTGACCGAGATAGATCAGGAGATTGGCGCCCTGGGCCGCGGCCTTGACCCGACTCCAGGTCGCGTATGGGCTGTAGATCTCTTTGACGGAGGCGCCGTACGTTCGGGCGAGCTTGGCGTAGACCCGGGCGCTGTCACGGTACTTGGCGGTGCTCGAGCCGGCCGGCCCGACGACCACCACGACCTTCATGGTCGCCGCGTGCGTCACCTTGGGCGTCGCCAGGACGCCGAGGCTGCCAGCGAAGGCAGCGAGGAGCGCCACGACGATGAAGCGTCGTGATCTGCTGATGGACGCCCGCTGGGCGCCGTAGTGGTGAACCGGCAATGTCCTTGCCTCCTCTCTCCCGGAACAACGCGTGGGGACGCGCTGACGGAGGTACGTGCCGCCGCGGCAGTGGAGCAAGGTGCGCGAAGCGCGCATGAGGCCGAGCGCGTCGGGCCGCGGTGAGCGCGGACGGCGCAAGCCTCGGACCGGGTGAGCCGGAGCGAGGGTTGTCGAGTACCGAGATACCCGACGGATGACAGGGTTCCTGCCGTGGGGGGCGGCGAGTCTTCTGTTAGGCCTGTCTATCGGGGATGGCGCGTGGGGGTCGTGCGGGAGTATGGCAGCGGGTCTGCCTGGCTGTCCCCCGCCAGAGGTCCCATATCGACCCTGACGGGGGGTTCCCGAGACGCTTTGCGGTGCCCGCGCGCACCGCCAGCGCCCACCACGTCCCTCGGAACCATGTCGCACGAGCCATCCCGGCCACTGTCATGCCGTGGTTTCCGCTATGCTCCGAGCGGCCGACGGGCGGCTGCGCGATCGCGCGCACGGCCGGCGCCGCCGTCGCGCTCCCGCGGATCCCCGCCTCGCGACGGCCTCGGATCCATGCAGGAGCACCATTTGACCTTCGACTCGCTCGGCCTCTCGGCCGATCTCCTCCAGACCGTCGCCGCGGAGGGCTATACCACTCCGACGCCGGTCCAGGCAGCTGCCATCCCCATCGTCCTCCAGGGCCGCGACGTCCTCGCGGCCGCCCAGACGGGCACCGGCAAGACCGCGGCGTTCACGCTGCCGATCCTCGACCGACTGCGCGGGCACGCCAACGACTCGTTCTCGCCGGCCCGACACCCGGTCCGCGTGCTGATCCTCGTGCCCACGCGCGAGCTCGCGATGCAGGTCGACGAGTCCGTGCGGACGTACGGGCGCACCGTCCCGTTGCGCTCCGCGGTCGTCTACGGCGGCATCCCGATGGAACCGCAGATCAAGGCGCTCCGAGCCGGGGTCGAGATCCTGACTGCCACGCCGGGCCGCCTGCTCGACCTGGTCGGGCAGCGCGTCGCCAACCTCGGCCAGGTCGAGGTGCTGGTCCTCGACGAGGCGGACCGCATGCTCGACATGGGGTTCATGCCCGACATCCAGCGCATCCTCGAGCTGCTGCCCAAGCAGCGCCAGAACCTGATGTTCTCCGCCACGTTCTCGGATGACATCCGCCGGCTGTCCGGCACGATCCTGCGAAACCCGGAGACCGTCGAGGTCGCGCCCCGCAACACGACCGTCGAGGGCATCAAGCAACTCGTCTACCCCGTCGATCGCGACCGCAAGGAAGAGCTGCTCGCCCACCTCATCCGCGCCGACGACCTCCACCAGGTGCTGGTCTTCACGCGCACCAAGCTCGCCGCGTCTCGACTCGCGTCACGGCTCGATCGCGACGGCATCGACGCCGTCGCCATCCACAGCGACCGCTCGCAGCCGGAACGGACGCGCGCCCTCGAGGGCTTCAAGTCGGGCGACATCCGGGTCCTCGTCGCGACCGACGTCGCGGCCCGCGGCCTCGACATCGAGGACCTGCCGGTCGTCGTCAACTTCGAGCTGCCGTGGAACCCGCAGGACTACATCCATCGGATCGGCCGGACGGGCCGAGCGGGCGCGTCAGGCGAGGCGATCAGCCTCGTGTGCATCGACGAGGTCGACCTGCTGCGCGGCATCCAGCGGATGCTTCGACGTGCGATCCCGTGGACGGTCGAGGACGGGTTCGTGCCCGATCGCTCCGCGGAACCGCGGCCGCTCGGGATGCGCGCCGGCCACGCCCGTGTCGGGCGCGAGCACCATGCGCATCGAAAGCCGGTGCGGCGGCGGTCTGGTGGCCCGGCGCGCGAGGGCCGGCGGCCCGAGCGATCCGGGCAGGCGCGAGGCCGCTAGCTCAGACCGCGCCGGTCTCCGCCACGTCGGCCTGCACGATGGTGGCACCCGGGAAGAAGAAGCCGAGCATCAGGTCGCAGGCCACGCTCTCGACGACGTAGCGATTCACCAGCGCGTGGTGGCCGGCCGGCGTGAGCGGCGCCGCGCCCGCGACATCCGTGCGGAGGCCGATCGACACGTCCTTGAGCATCACGAACTCACCGCTCGGGCGGGTCAGGGCACGACCCGGGTCGAAGCCGGGCATGGTGGGCATCTCCCCTTCGATCGTGTAGGGCCCCATGTCGAGCCGGATGCCGTGCCACGTGGCGTGGACCGGGATCACCGGCTCGTCATTCGCCACGGCGATCAGGACGTCGTCGATGGGGATGCGCATCGCGCTGGTGGGTCCAGCCTGCCCGTCGAGCGGCTGCCACTGGACCTGCTCGAGGACCAGGACGCCGTCGTGCTCGAGCACCTCGCGCAGGGTGCCGGCGCGCGCGAGCACACCGCTGGCCATGCCCCCTGTCATGTATGCATCGACGCGAATCGACAACTGCGTCCCCCGAGAACGTGGGCCAACCCTGGGGCTATCACGCGCGCGCGACAAGTAGTCCTTGGGTACCACTCCGGCCGATCCGGTGGTCAGAAGCGTGCCGTGCGTGAGCGCGACGGTCAGCGCCGCACGCGACAGCGGCAGGGTTCGTCGACTGGCGTGAGCGCGAGTCGGAGGAGCGAGCGAACGATCGACGCCGGGTCCGTCCGGCTCTGGTTTGTCAGGACCGCGATCGACACGCCCTGGTCGGGCAGATAGCGGACAGCCGCCCGGAACCCGAGCAGCCGCCCCGAATGCCCGACCGTCGGACGACCGTCGATCTCGAGCACCTGGACGCCGTAGCCGTACGGGATGGCCGACTTCACGGCTTTCGTCGCCGCGACGTTCGTCATCGCCTCGCGGTACCGCGGGGCCAGCACGTCGCCGCCGTACAACGCCTGTGCCCAGCGGGCGAGGTCGCGGGCATTCGCGGCGAATCCGCCGGCGCCGCCGGCGGCCGTGACGACCGACGTGAACGGCACGAGCGGCGTGCCGTCCGACAGGTCGATGGCGGGGGCCGCCTTGGCCGTCGATGCGAAGCGGTAGCCGTGCGCGACGTCCGCCGGGGCGTCGTCCTCGGGCTGGTACCACGTGTGCTCGAGATGCAGCGGCTCGAGGAAGCGCGTCCTGACCTGGTCGGCGAGCGGTGCCTCGCCCACGGCTTCGGCCAGCATCCCGAGGACGAGGTAGTTCGTGTTCGAGTAGGCCCACCCCTTGCCGGGCTCGAAGTAGGACTTGCCGACGTACTTCAGCGCGGCTGCGGCGTCCCAGCGCCGTTCCGGGCGGGTCAGCAGCAGCCGGTCGATCGACGGGTGGAAGAAGTAATCGCGCAGGCCACTCGTGTGGTCGAGCAGGTGACGGACCTTCACCTTGACCGAGACCTTCTTGAGGTCGGGCAGGTAGCGGCGCACGGGCGCCTCGAGGTCGATGCGTCCGTCCTCGGCCAGGGCCAGGATCAAGGCCGCCGTGAACGTCTTGCTGACGCTCGCGATCGCGAAGCTGGTCGAGCGAGTGACTGGCGTATTGGTCCTGACATCGGCCATGCCGCTGACGCCGCTCCAGGTCGCGCCGTCGGGCAGGACGATGGCGACCGAGATCCCCGGGATCGCGTACCGCTCGCGGATGCGGTCCAGGCGGGCCTGGAGGGCGAGCCGCGTGGCCGGCGCCAGGCGTGGCCGGGTGATCGGCTGCGGTTGCTCGACGACCGGTGGCGTGCCCGCCTCGGGTCCCGGGACCGCGGTGGAGGGTGCCGGCGAGCCGCTGGTCGCGACGGGTGAGGGTGCGGCGCTTGGAGCGCCACTCGCCGAGGGCGACGACGGCGCGGCGGCGAGGACGTGGGGGGCACTGATCCGGCCGGCGGCGGGCGGCGCCGACAGTATCGGCCCGACGATGACGGTGCCGATGGCTGCAGCGAAGGCGATCGGGACGATCAGAAGGGTCTGCCGAGCCCCCGCCCGGCGCGACCGGGACGCGGCCATGCAGCGGGCACGATACCGCGGAGCCCCGACCGGTACCATCCCCGGGTGCCCCGCTCCCCTGCCCCACGGTCGTGAATGCCTCGACGCTCCTCCGGGAGGTCGGGTTACTGCCCGACGGTCCCGTGGTGTGGGGCCGTCCGGTCCCGGCGCGATCGGGGGGCGTCTTCGTGGTCGAGTCGACGGCGCCGTTGCCACGAGCGCCCATCGAGCTGACGCGGGTCGGCAAGTGGATCGAGCGGGTGCCGACATTGACGCTCGATGGGCAACGACCGACCTCGCGCGCGCTCGCGGCACGCCTGGCGTCGTTCTGGCTGCCGTCCCAGGACGTGCTGTACGTCGGCTCGGCGACGACCTCGGTCGGCAGGCGCATCGCGGCGATGCAGGAGACGGTGCTCGGCGATCGGCGGCCGTATCCCGGCGGGCATTGGCTCCATACGTTCCGATCGTCTGCGTCGATGCGCGTGTGGTGGGCCGAGACGGACGCGCCCGAGGAGTACGAGGACGCGTTGTTCGGCGCATTCGCCGCGGGCATCCCGGAGGACGAGCTGGCTGCGCTCCCGGATCGGGCGGTGGTGCTGCCCTTCGCGAACCTGCGGCGGCCGACCGGCGAGCGTCGGAGCACCGGTCTTGCCGGGTCGTTGCTCCCGGATACGCGTGAGGCACCGCCACCGCCGACCCATGTCGTCGTCGTGCCCGACGGGGATGCCGAGGGCGCTCGTGGCGAGCCGCCCGAGCAGAAGGGGCGGTCGCGGGCCGGCACCGGGCGGGCACGCGCCGGAGCGGTCAGCTCGACGGCCCGCTCTGGGCCCGCGGCTGCCGCAACGCCCGACGCGCGGCTGACCGCGAGCGGCGCGGCGCGCATGCGCGCCGAGTTGACCGAGCTCACCGAGCGACGGCGCCCCGAGGTCGTCGGTCGGATCCGCGCCGCCAAGGAGCTCGGCGACCTGAAGGAGAACGCCGACTACACCGCGGCTCGTGAGGAGCAGTCGTTCCTGGAGGGGCGCATCCAGGCCCTCGAGGCGCGCCTGCGCGACGCGGTCATCGCCGAGGTGCCGGTGGTCGGCGCCGGGGCGGACATCGGGTCGACCGTGACGGTCGAGGTCGACGGAGCGGAAGTCACCTACACGCTCGTCGGGTCATCCGAGTCGGACCCGGGTGCGGGTCGGCTGTCGGCGGTGTCGCCGGTCGGGCGCGGCCTGGTCGGCGCCAAGGCCGGTGACGACGTCACGATCCAGACACCGCGCGGGAGCGTGACCTACCGGGTGGTGTCGGTCGAGTAGGCCCTAGACCAGCTTGTGCTCGACCGCGTAGAGGGCGGCCTGGGTGCGTGACGCGAGGCCGAGCTTGCCGAGGATGTTCGACACGTAGGTCCGCGCGGTCCGCTCGGTGATGAACAGCTCGGTGCCGATCTCCTTGTTGCTCATCCCCTGCCCGAGCAGGCGCAGGACGTCCTTCTCGCGCTCGGTGAGCGGCTCGGTCAACTCGTCCTCCGGCGACTTCTTGGCACGCATGCGCTGTGCCAGCAGGCGCGCGACCGCCGGGTCCAGGTGGACCTCACCGGCGAACGCGGCGCGGACGGCCGCGGCGACTTCCTCGGCCTCGGCATCCTTGAGGACGTAGCCGGACGCGCCGGCCTCGAGCGCCGAAGTGACCTTCTCCTCCTCGATGAACGAGGTCATCGTCACGATCTCGGTCTCGGGTCGCTCGGCCTTGATGCGGCCGATGGCCGTGATGCCATCCATGTTCGGCATCAGGAGGTCCATCAGCACGACGTCCGGCTCGAGCCGGCGGGCCATCGCGACGCCTTCGGAGCCGTCGGCGGCCTCGCCGATCACCTCGATATCCGACTGCAGGTCGAAGAACATCTTGAGTCCCATCCGGACGACCGCGTGGTCGTCGACGATCAGGACGCGGATCGGCGAGGGATCGGTCACATCGGCTCCTGGCGCAGCAGCGGCGCCGGTCGTGGACGTCGGCACGGGATCGAGCGTGGGCGTGGTCGAGTCTAGCAAAGGACCATCCTCCGGCTTGGACTGCGTCAGGCGGTTTCTGATGCGGGGGTATCGAGCACCCGTCCGGCGGTCAGCACCGCGGCGACGAGCTCGCTCGGTCGGAAGGTCTTGCGGACGAAGCCGTCGGCGCCGCTCTCGAGCACGCCGGCCTCGAGCGTGTCCGACCAGCTCATCGCGAGGATGCGCACGGCGGGGAGATCCGCCCGCAGCCGGGCGATGAAGGCCATGCCGCCGTCGACCTCCGGGAGACGGGGATCGACGATGACGACGTCAGGCTGGTGGTCGATGGCGAGTTCGAGCGCCGGACCGACCTGGCCGGCACTGGCGACGACCATACAGCGGCCGCCGATGGCAAGGAGTCCGGTCAGGCTTTCTCGCACCCGGTCATCGGCATCGACGACCAGGACGCGGAGCGGGCCGTCGTACCGGGGACTGGTTGGGGACATGGCCCCATCGTGGGGCGTGCCCGGCGGCGTGCGAAGCGACCTCCGGCTAGGCATCGCCTCGGCGGAACGACGAGGTGCCCCTACGTCATCCGTCGCGGATCGACGTGACCTCGTCCGGGGCCGTGACGCGCGGGACGCTGGTCGAGGCGGCCAGCCGCTCGAGCACGGACGCGTCCATGGTGACCTCGACGGTCGTGCCCGCGCCGATCTCGCTCGTGCACGAGAACCGGGCCCCGACGCGCTCTGAGCGCGCCCGCATCCCGGCGAGGCCGAGGTGCCCCTCGGGCACGCGCTGGACATCGAACCCCTTGCCGTCATCCTCGACGCGGAGCCGGACGCCACCGTCGAGCCGGCGGACCTCGACACGCACCCGGTGCGCCGCGGCGTGCTTGACCACGTTGTGGAGCGCCTCCTGCGCGATGCGGTACAGGACTTCCTCGGCCGGCAGCGGCAGGCGCTCAGGGAGCTCGCTGTCCACGACGATCGGCAGGCCGAGTCGGCCCTGGAGCGCCGCGGCATGCGTCTTGAGCGCGCGCGACAGGCCGTCCTGCTCGAGGTTGCCCGGGCGCAGCTCGAAGATCAGTGCGCGCATCTCCGCCAACGCCTCGCGTTGGAGCTCGCGGAGCTGGGTCAGCTGCTCCCGCGCGGCTTCGGGGTCGCGGTCGAGCAGCATCTCGACGGATCGCGTCACCAGGGTCATCGAGAACAGGGCCTGGGTGACCGAGTCGTGCAGCTCGCGGGCGAGGTGGGCCCGCTCCTCGCCTGCGGCGAGCTCCCCGGCCTGCCGGCGGAGCTCGTTCTCGAGGCGCACCTGGTCGCTCACGTCGCGCGTGGCGCCCTGGATGCCGGCGAAGGCGTCGCCGTCGGTGATACCGATCGCCCGGACGTCGACCGGCACGTGCCGCCCGTCGACGCCGCGCAGGACGAGCGCCGCCTGCTGCTCGCGGTCGGGATGCGCGACGAGCTCGGCCCAGCGGTTGCCGGCCAGCGGGATCGTGGTCTGGTCGACGAGGACCGAGAAGTGCTGCCCGATCACGTCCTCGGCGCGGTGCCCGGTCACGCGCGCGATGGCATCGGACAGGAACGTGAACCGGCCCTCGGAGTCGGTCGAGAACACGATGTCCGGCGAGTTCTGGACGAGGAACCGGAAGCGCTCCTCGGACGCCCGCAGCTCGCGCTCGAGCCGGTCGTGGTCGCGCATGTCGCGCACGGAGCCGTTGGCGCCGGCGAACCGGCCAGTGTCGTCGAGCGTCGCGATCGCGATGAACTCGGCGGGCACGGCCGAGCCGTCGCGGTGCCGCAGGTTGAGCCGGCCGCGGACCTCCTGCGACGGACCGACGAGCGCCGACGTCCAGTCGATCTCGGCAACGTCGCTCGACGACTCGTGGACGAGCGCCCCGAAATGCTGGCCGAGGAGCTCCTCGGGCTGGAAGCCCGTGAGGCGTTCGACTGCTGCGGACAGGAACGTCAAGCGCGCGTCCGCGCCGATCGACCAGATGAGGTCCGGCGCGTTCTGGACCAGGTAGCGGTAGCGTTCCTCCGAGGCGCGCAGGTCGCGCTCGAGCCGAGCGCGCTCCGACACGTCGCGGACGGTGCCCTGGGCACCCACCCAACGGCCGTCCTCGAACACGCCGGCGGTCGTGACCTCGGCCGCGAACGTCGAGCCGTCACGTCGGACCAGCGTCAGCGGCACGCGCTCGATCAGATCCGGATCACGGCTCACGGCCTTGTACGCCACGACCGCGATCGGCATCGAATCGGGGTCGGTCAGGAAGGCGAAGTGCTCGCCGACGATGCGGTCGACCGGCCAGCCGAAGAGCACCTCGGCCGCATCGGCCATGAACGTGAAGATGCCCTCGGTGTCGGCTCGCCAGATGACGTCCGGCGTGGTCTGCACGAGGCCGCGGAACCGCGCCTCCTCCTGCGTCACCCGCGCCAACAGGTTCGAGTTCGTGAGGGCGATCGCGGCCTGATCGGCGAGGCCCTGGAGCAGGTCGAGATCGTCGGCCTCGAAGGCGCGCGGCTGCGCGGTCGAGATGGCGAGCGTGCCGATGACCTCGCCGCCCGGCGCACGCAACGGGGCGGCGGCCATGCCGACCAACCCCATCCTGCGGGCCACTGCCTGGTCGTCCGGCTCGTGCGGGATGCGCGGATCCGCAAGATAGTCCGACGTCCACACCGCCACGCCACCCTGGGCCGCCAGGCCGTTGATCCCGCCACCGAGCGGGAAGCGCATGCCGAGCAGCCACGCGCGCGTCTCCACGTCGGCGCCGCCGGCAACTACCACCGGGATGAGGTAGCCGCCGTCGGGCGCCATGCGGGTCAGGTGCGCGCCGTCGGTCTCGAGCAGGCGCTTGGCGTCCTCGACCACGCGCTCGAGGACCTCGTCGGGGTCCCGCAGCGCGGCGATCCTGGCGGTGATGTCGCGCAGCGAGCGCTCGGTCTCGGCCCGACGCGCAAGGGCCAGCTTGGACCGCTCGAGCTCCTCGATGAGCCGGGCGTTGGTGATCGCGATGGCAGCCTGCTCCGCGAGGCCAGCCAGCACGGCTCCGTCCAACTCGTCGAAGGCGTCGGGCTGGTGGCTGATGACCTCGATCGCACCGAGCGGACCGGCCTCGCCGATGATCGGCACGGCGAGCAGGTCGCGCACCCGAGCCAGCTCGGCGAGCGAGTCGGTCAGGTCGTCGTGCTCGATCTCGGCCGAGCTGTAATCGCCGACGTGGACCGCCCGTCGCTCGGCCACTGCCTTGCCAGCGGCGCCCTTCCCGAGGCGCAGGCTGTTGAGCTTGAGCGCCTCGCGCTGTGCGTCCGGCAGCCCGGCGTCGTAGGCCCACCGCAGCGTGCCCCGTTCAGGGTCGTACTGGTCGATGACGGCACCGTCGGCGCGAAGCAGGCGGCGTGCCTCGTCGACCACGTCCTGGAGGACCTCGTCGGGCTCGCGGAGGGCGTTGATCCGGGCAGCGATCTGGCGCAGGCTCTGTTCGGCCTCGGCCCGCCGTTCGACGTCGGACTGCGAGCGCGCCAGCGCCTCCATCAGGTTGGCGTTCACGATCGCGATCGACGCATGCGTCGCCAACGCCGTGAGCGTCTCGACGTCCGCAGTGCTGTACGCGCCCGGCTCGCGCGAGACGACCGACAGCACGCCGAGCGGGCGCGCGTCCTCGCCGGTCAGCGGCACCGCGATGACCGCTCGGATCCCGGCCTTGCGGATGAACGCCTCGATGCCGGGTGTCGTCTCGAAGCGGTCGTCGGCCAGGTAGTCGGCCGTCATCTGCGGCCGCTGCTCGGCGAACGCCAGCCCGGCCACCGCCTGGCCCGGTTTGATCCCGCCGGTGCGTCCCCAATCCGGGACGTCGCGCATCGCGTCGCCGGCGGAGTACGCCCACAGCAACGACCCGGCCGCCTCGTCCCAGAGATCGATGCGCGAGCCATCCGAGCCCAGCAGCCGGGCGGCCTCGACGACGATGCGGTCCAGGACCTCGGTCGGATCGAGGATCGAGGAGACGCGGACGGCGATCTCGCGCAGCGTCCGCTCGGCGTCTGCGCGCTTCGCGTTCTCCTCGCGCGACCGCTCGAGCTCCGCGATGAGCCGCACGTTGGCGATGGCGACGGCCGCCTGGTCGGCGAGCCCGGCAAGGACCGCCGCGTCCTGGGCGTCGTAGCCGTCGAGGCGATCGGTGTACACGGTGACCGCCCCGATGACCTCGCCGCGGCGCAGCAACGGGGCGGCCATGACCGACTGGATCCCGCTCTCCCGGACGAACGCGTCCCGTTCCGGGGTGTGCTCGAACCGGTCGTCGGCGAGGTAGTCGCCGCTCCACTCCACCTTGCCGGTCCGCAACGTCATCCCCGAGACGCCGGCGTCGGGCGTGACCTCGACCTCGTCGAGGAAGTCCTGGTTGTACTCGAGCCGCGTATCGGTATGCCGGTACGTATCACCTTCCGCGAGGCTCGGGTCGATCAGGTCGATCATGGCGCCGCTCGACCGGAGCAGGCGCGTGGCCGCGTCGACGATCGCCTGGAGGATCTCGTCCTTGTCCCGCATCGCGGTGACGCTCGCCGCGATCTCGCGCAGGGTCCGCTCCGCGTCGGCGGTGCGCTCGAGCGCCGACCGCGATTCGGCAAGCTCGGCGATGAGGCGAGCGTTGGTGATGGCGATGGCGGCCTGACCGGCGAGGGCTCGGATGAGGTCCGCATCGGCGCTATCGAACGCGTCCGGACGGACCGCGTAGACCTCGATCACGCCGAGCGGCACGTGTTCGCCGGTGATCGGCGCGGCGATCATCGAGCGGAACCCGGTCCGCTCGTAGAACGCGGTGTTCTCGGGGCCGGGCGGGAAGAGCGATGCGAGGTCGTCGCCGGCGACGATCACGCGGTCCTCGGCGACCGCCACGCCGGTCGCGCCCTGCCCGACCGAGATCCAGAGGTTGGCGCGCTCCTGCTCCGTGAACTGCCGACGGAGCCCATCGTCGTACGCCCAGCGGAGGTCGCCGGTCTCCGGGTCCAGCAGGTCGAGGATCGCCCCTTCGCCGCCGACCAGGCGGCTCGCGAGCTCGACCACCTCCTGCAGGATCTCGGCCGGATCGCGCAGCGCGGTGATCCGAGCGGCGATCTCGCGCAAGGCCTGCTCGGCGTCGGCGCGCCGCGCCAGGTGACTCCGCGAGCGATCGAGCTCCTGGCGAGAACGGTCGAGCTCCTCGATCAGCCTGGTGTTCGCCATCGCGCTGGCGGCGTGCTCCGCCAACGAGCGGACGAGGGCGATGTGGGCGGCATCGAACGCGTCCGCACGCTTCGAGAACGTGCCGAGCGCACCGAAGACCTCGTCGCCGGCCACCAGCGGGGCCACTACCATCGACCTGATGCCGAGGTCGTCGACGACGCGATCGGCGCTGGCTGCATGGCGGAACGAGGTGTCCGCCCGGTAGTCGGAGGTCGTCACCACCGTGCGGTCGGCGACGGCCCTGCCGAACATCCCGACGCCCGGCGCGAGTTCGATGGCCCGGATCCACTCGCGCGTGCGTGCCTTCCTGATGCCCGCGTCGTGCGCGAACCGGAGGTTCCCAGTGGCCGGATCGACCAGGTAGACCATCGCGCCGTCGGCGTCGAGCAGGCGCGCGGTCTCCGCCACGGCCGCGGTCAGCAGGTGATGCAGGTCGCCCGAGCCGCCATCGGGGTCGCCGCCACGGCCCTTGGTGGTCCGACGTGGCGTGCTCGGACCCCCCGCGGTGCTCGCGGGTCGAGGCGCGCGGGCGGCACGAGATCGGGAGGTGGCGGTCATCGGCCGTTGAGGATACGCCGGGCGGTCGAACACGGGGCATCGCTATTCGGCCGAGCCGGCTACGTCATCCGGCCGATCGCGGGTTGGACCGCAAGCGACGACCGCCCCGGGCGAGCGTCGGGTCGGATCGGCGTCCCTTGCCGGGCGCGGTGCGCGGGTCGGCGGGCCGAGCATGGCGACATCACCGACCGGACTGATCCGGCACCACCCCGCAGACGAGGTCCCGACCACGAGATGTTCGCCACCCGAACGCCGCTCCGTCTTTCCGACGTCGTGATCCGCGCCGCCATCGTCGGTCTTGCCATCGCCACCGGGTACATCCACCTGACGCTGGGCGGGCTGCTCTTCACCCTGAACGCGCTCGGCTACTTCACCGCTGCGATCGCGATGGTCGTGCCGCTGGCGCTGGCCGTCCGCTTCCGCTGGTTCGTCCGCCTCGGCCTGATCGGCTATGCGGCGACGACGATCATCGCGTGGGCGATCCAGGGCCCGTACTTCCAGACGGCGTACATCGCCAAGGCCATCGAGGTCGCGCTGATCGCGCTGGTCGCGATCGACTTCGCCCGCATGGACGGCAACCCCGTCGCGGTCGTCAAGCGCGAGCTGGCTGCCCTGAGCACCTTCGTCACGACGCGTGGCCGCTCCGCCGGCGCCGAGGCGTAGGGAAACCGCGAACCGCGCTACCGTTAGCGCGACACCAGAGCGCATCACCGACCACCACCTGGGTCGAGCCGCGTCCACGTGACGCGGCTCGTTCCACGTCCCAAGGAGTCCCACGCATGCAGCGGTTCTTCCAAGTCCTGGCACTGACCGGCCTCGCAGTCCTCACGGTCGCCTGCTCGAGCGGCGGCGGCACCACGCCGGCACCTGCTTCGGTCCCCCCGGCGAGCCCCGGGGCGTCGGCCCCGGCCGGCAGCGAGATCGTGGTCGTGGCCAAGGACCTCGCCTTCCAGCCCACCTCGCTCACCATCAAGGCCGATACCCCCACCGAGATCGTCCTCGACAACCAGGAGTCGGCGCCCCACAACATCGCGGTCAAGGACGCCGCCGGCGCGACGCTGTTCAAAGGTGAGATCGTCTCGTCGAAGAAGGTCACGAACGCGGTGCCGGCGCTGGCCGCGGGTTCGTACACGTTCTGGTGCGAGGTGCACCCCAACATGACGGGGACCCTGACCGCCGAGTAGGCAGCCTCCTCCTCTTGAGCAGGCCGCCAAGGGAGACCGCCACGCGTCCCGGTTGCCGTCCCACGGCAGCAGGCAACGTCAAGGGCCCACTGACAGATCGTTCTTGCCGCGGGGCGGCAAAGCGGGTCGCACTCTAGCGTGGGACGGCAAGATCAGACATGATCGCCCTCTTCGGGGTAGATCGTTGCCGTACCACGGCAACAGGTCGATCCACGGAGGCTTCAGTCGAGCGTCTCGAACAGGCCGGGCAGCCCGCCCGCGTGCCAGAACACGATCCGCTCGCCATCCCACGCGCCTGACCGGACGCCGGCGACCAGCCCGGCCAGCGCCTTGGCGGTGTAGATCGGGTCGACCAGGATCGCTTCCGTCCGGGCCAGCAGCGCGGCGGCTTCCTCGGCGGCCGCAGTCCGCTTGCCGTACCCGTCGCCAAGCTGGCGCTCGTCGAGATCGATCTCGGCCGGATCGGCCGACCCACCGCCTGCCGTGATCATCGCGGCGATCGCCGGCCGGAGCTCGGCAGCGGACCGGGCCGCCACGATCCCGCTGACGGTGACGTCGGGCGCCAGACCGGTGAGCAGTCCGGCCTGCGTGCCGCCGGTCGCTGTTGGGACGACGACACGCTGGATGCGGACGCCGGCGTCGCGTGCCTGTGCCGCGACTTCTCGGGCAGCCAGTACCTGGCCGAGCACGCCGATCGCGCCGGAGCCGCCGACACCGATGACGAACGGCCGGCCGCCGCCGGCCTCGACGTCAGCGGCGACGCGGTCCACGGCCGCCGCACGCGCAACACGATCCGAGTGGTCGAGCAGGTGGACGGTGGCGCCGAACGAACGCGCCATGACGATCCCCGGTCCGGGCGCCTCGGCCTGGGGCCCCGACAGGACCAGGTGCACGCGCAACCCGGCCAGGGCCCCGGTCGCGGCCGTCAGCCGGGCGTGGTTCGACCAGCGCCGGCCGCTCGTGATGACGGTGTCGGCCCCCGCTGCGAGCGCTGCCCCGATGAGGAACTCCAGGTTCCGCAGCTTGTTGCCGCCGAAGGCCAGCGGCAAGAGGTCTTCCCGTTTGGCCCAGACCTCCACCCGACCGCCGAGCGCCTCGCTGAAGCGGGGCAGGGCATGGAACGGCGATGGCGCATCGATCAGCTGGAACCGGGGCGGGGACGCCATCGGGCCGATGGTAGCGACCTATCATCGGCGCATGCCCGAACCCGCCGAACCCACGACGTACATGGGCATGACGGCGTGGGGCTTCGCCTTCCCGGGGCCGCTGCGCGATGAGCTGACGGCGCTCGCGCTCGACGGGACCAAGACCGCGACCGCCAGCCTGGGCGTGGACTACGTCGTCGACGGCGTGATGCCGCCGCGGCCGGGCGATCGGGAGGTCGTGCTCGACTCGGACGGCCGACCCGTGGCGATCGTGGAGATCACCAGGGTCGAGCTCTCGACGATCGGGCTGGTCAGCGACGAGTTCGCCCGCGCGGAGGGCGAGGGCTTCGCCGACGCGCACGATTGGCGAGTCGGCCACGAGGCGTTCTGGAACGGCTACATCGATGAGCTTCGCACCGGTCTGCGCGACCCCGACTTCGCGCTGACTGATTCGACCGTGGTCGTGTGCGAATGGTTCCGGGTGGTCGAGCGCCTGGACGCGCCGGCCTGATGGCGACGCGCGTGTCGCCCGATGACCGGATCACGAGCGTGGGCCAGCACGCCGGCATGGAGCGCTCGATCGCGATCTCACGGCCGACCGTCGGGTCCGAGCAGCTGTATTCCTCGATCGTCTCGACGGCGCCCGGCGACAAGACCCGGATCCACCATCACGGCGACTGCGAGACGTCGATCTACATCGTGTCGGGACGTGCCCGCTACACGTGGGGGCCGACCGGACTGGAGCACGAGATGGACGCGCGAGCCGGCGATTTCGTCTACATCCCGGCCGGCGAGATCCACGTCGAGGAGAACGCCAGTGCGAGCGAGCCGCTGGTCGTGGTCCTGACGCGGAACTGCCCCGATTCCCACGTGGTCTACGTCGACGGCGGCCCGGATGGCGCCGACGACGTCCCGGCACCGTGCTGATCGCCGACCCGTGACCGGCACCTGGCGCGACCGGACGTTGCTGGAGCTGCTGACCGAGTTCGGGCTCGAGCTGCTCCCCGAGCACGACTTCCCGACCGACGGTTGGTCCGGGGCGACGTTCACGAGCATCGTCGATGGGTACGGGCGTCGGTTCGTCCTCAAGCGCACGTCGATGGCCGTCGACTGGATCGCCCGCGCCACGCGTGATCAGGACCTGCGCGAGGGATGGTTCGCTGCGTTGCCGCCGGGCAGCCTGGTGTGGATCCCGAAGGCGACCACGTCGTATCTCGGCGCGGCTGCGGACGGCGACGGCGTCGCGATCCTCACGCCGGACCTATCGAACGAGTTGATCGCCTGGGAGCGCCCTGGTCACGAACCGGCCATCGATGACGCCACCCTGGATCGGGTCCTGCGGGCCACGGCTCGCCTGCACGCCGTCCCGTGGGCCTCGGTCCTCGAGACGATCAATGAGCGCGAAGGTGCGTCGGCACCCCCGTGGTGCCCGCTGGCCGAGCGCCTGACGCTGCTCTCGCCCGCGTCGGCCGCTCGCTATGCGGCCGAGGCCAACCCTGTCGGCCCCCGCTTCCTCGAGGGCTGGGACGCATTCGGTCGACTGGCGTCCCCGACCGCGAGAGAGCTGGTCGAGCGGTTGGACACCGACCTGTCGCCGTTGATCCGCGCGCTCGAGGTCCTTCCGTGGGTCGGTTTGCACGGCGACCTGAAACTGGCGAACGTCGCGCTGCTCCCCGACGACCAGGTCGGGTTCATCGACTGGCAGATGACGATGCGGGCGCCGGTCGCCGTCGAGATGGGCTGGTTCCTGGTCTCAAACAGCGGGTCGTTGCCGGTCACGCCGGACGAGACGCTGCGCCGCTACAACGCCGCGTTCGAGCGTGATGAGCGCCAGCCGTGGCCCATGGCCCAGTCAGCGGAATTCGACGTGGTCGGCGACTGGGACCTGCAGCGCGACCTGACATGGATCATCGGGCTGCTGCTGCGGGGATGGCGCAAGGGGCTGGACGCCCGGGCCGGCGTGCTGCTGCCGTCCGGGGTGAGCGCCGCGGACGACCTCGCCTGGTGGTGCGAGCAAGCCGTCGAGGCGTCGTATCGGCGCCTCTGAACGCACGAGGAGGAATGCATGCCGAAGGTAGTGCCCCATGGCCCTGATCTCGAACCTGGGCCGTATCCGTTCTCGCAGGTCGTTGAGGCCAATGGGTTCGTGTTCCTCGCCGGCCAGGTGGGCGACGCACCCGGGTCGCACGGCGCCGTCCCCGGTGGCATCGAGGCGGAGACGCGGGCGATGCTCGAGAACGTCGGGCGGCTGCTGACCGCGGTCGGCCTGACATACGCCGACGTCGTCAAGTGCACGGTGTACCTGCGTGACTTCGACGACTTCGCGGCGATGAACGGCGTGTACCGCCAGTTCTTCCCGGACGACCCACCCACACGGGCCACGGTCGGCGTGACGGCCCTCGCGGCCGACTACGCGGTCGAGATCGAGGTGATCGCGACCCGCTGACGGGCCGCGCTGCACTCAGTCCTCCTTGAGCCCGCCCAGGAACGCTGCGACACGGTCGAGCGCGTCGTCGAGGACGGGCAGGAGCCCGTGGCCGAGCTTCGGGTAGGTCACGAGCTCGGCCGGGCCGCCGATCCGCTTGACGGCGGCACGAAGCAGCTCGACGCGGGCGAACGGGTCCGACTCGCCGGAGAGGAACAGGACCGGGCAGCGGATCGACGGGAAATGGGCCGTCCGGACGTCGGTGCGATCGGGCGATCCTGGCGGATGGAGTGGGAACGAGAACAGGACCAACGCGGCGTACGGCGCGCCGGGCTCTGCCGCGGCCAGGCTCGCCACGCGCCCGCCGTACGAATGGCCGCCCACGACGACATCCGGCGCGCTCGGCACGACCTTGTGGAATGCCGGGAGTGCCTCCTCCGCTTTGCGCTTCGGCAGGTCGATCGCTGTGGCCTCGATCCCGCGGGCGCGCAGTCCGTCGACGAACGGCTTCATGCTCGCCGATGTGCCCGACGCACCGTGGCCCAGGTAGCAGTGGAGTGGCATACCGCCCGTAGCGTAGCCTTCGGTCATGACCGATGGACTGGCGCGCTGCTGGTGGTCGGCGGGCGCAAGCGAGCGCCCCGACCAGCGGATGGTCGACTACCACGACACCGAATGGGGCGTGCCGACCCACGACGACCAGGAGCTCTTCGAGCGCCTGGCACTCGAGTCCTTCCAGGCCGGCCTGTCGTGGTCGACGATCCTCAACAAGCGGCCGGCGTTCCGGGCGGGATTTCGCGACTTCGACCCGCGGGTGGTCGCCGCCTTCGATGACGCCGACCGCGCTCGGCTGCTGGCGGACGCCGGCATCGTCCGCAATCGCGCGAAGATCGATGCCACGATCGGCAACGCGGCCGGCGTGCTCGACCTGGCGCGCGAGTTCGGGTCGTTCGATGCCTACCTGGCCACGATGGTGCCGAGTCCGCCGATGTGCCTGCCCATCGGGACGGAGTCCGGCCAGATCCCCGCGTCGACGCCGGAGTCCGACGCGCTCTCGAAGGACCTCCGCCGGCGAGGGTTCCGGTTCGTTGGCTCCACGATCGTCTACGCGTTCATGCAGAGCGTCGGGCTGGTGGACGACCACCTCCCCGGCTGTTTCCGGTACGGGGCGATCGGCGTGACACGCTAGCTGTCACGACGCCCGTCGAGACTCCGGCCCATCGGAACCAACCACCTGGAGTCCTCGACGACATGATCACCATCGACTGCCCGCTCTGTGCTGGGGAAGCAACGACCGACGACGCGCTCACGAACGTCACTTGTGACGGGTGCGGCGTGACTGTCGAGATCGCGCCGGAGATCGGCCGCCCGCTCGAGGTCGCCGCCTGACGCGGCTTTCCCCTTCGCCGGGCTGACCGATCCTGGGACGGTCCCGTGCCCTACGATCGGCGCCGTGGACGAACGCACGGCTGCCGGGCAGATCGTCGCCGCCGGGCGACGCCTCGGGTCGCGTGGGCTGATCTCCGCAGGTGAAGGCAACCTCTCCATCCGGCTGGACGATGACCGCATCGCCATCACGCCACGTGGCCGGCGCAAGGATGAGCTGACCGACGATGCCATCGTCGTGGTGCGGGTCGCGGATGCGGGTGTGGACGGGTCACCCGCGGCAAACGCAGCCCCGTCGTCCGACCTCGCGATCCACCTCGCCGTGCTTGCGGCGCGGCGCGACATCGGCGCGGTCGCCCACGCCCACCTCCCGGCCGCGATGGCGTTGAGCCTGGCCGGCGAAGTGCCGGACCCCGCGGCGTTGCCGGAGACGGCGCTGTTCATCCCGCGCCTCCCGTATCTCCCATTCGGCGAGCCCGGGAGCGATGAGCTCGCGGCGCGGATCGCCGAGGCGCTGACCGCCGGGCCTGCACCGCTCCCCGTTGCGGTGCTGCTGGAGCGGCACGGTGCCATCGCGGTCGGACCCGACCTGGCGACCGCGGTGGACAGGCTCGAGCTCGTCGAGGTCCTGTGCCGGACGTGGCGCGACAGCCTGCTGATCCGGGGCGCGCGAGACGCTGGACCGACCGGGTAGCATCGATCTCGCCCAGACCGGCGCCGCGAGGCGCCGCGGCCACGTGGAGGGAACATGGACACCCGTAAGTACATCGCCGAGCTGGTCGGCACGTTCCTGTTCTTGACGATCGGCTACTCGTCGGTGGCGGCGTTCGGGGCCGGGACGGTCCCCGGTCTGCTCGTCGTGCCCTTCTCGTTCGGCTTCGGGTTGCTCGCGGCGATCTTCGCGGTCGGGCACATCTCGGGCGGTCATTTCAATCCCGCGGTGACGGTCGCGGCGGTCCTCGATCGGCGCATCGAGACCCCCGACGCCATCGGCTACATCCTGGCCCAGGTCATCGGAGCGATCGCCGCGGCGGCCATCGTGTTCGTCGTGGCCGGTCAGGGAGCGGTGGCCGCCGGCGTGACCAAACCTGGCGCGGGCATCACCGAGATCGGAGCCTTGATCCTCGAGATCGTGCTGGCCGCCGGATTCGTGCTGGTCATCCTCGTGGCGACGAAGCGGGCCGCGGGCCTCGCACCCCTCGCCATCCCCCTGACGCTCGTAGCGATCCATTTCGCCTCAGCCACGCTGACGGGCGCATCGGTCAACCCGGCGCGGTCCATCGGTTCCGCGCTCCTCGGTGCCGACCTGGCTGCGTTGTGGATCTACATCGTCGCGCCGATCGTCGGCGCCCTCGGCGGGTGGGCGATCTTCCGCCTCCTCGACGAGCCCGAGGAGGTCGCCGCCTAGGCGCGTCAGCGTCGCCGGCCGAGTAGCCGTGCGGACGCTATACCTGCACACGGTCGGCCGGCGAACCGGCAAGGCGCGGCGGACGCCGCTGTACTACGTCGACGACGGCGATGCCCTCGCCATCGTCACCTCCAACGGCGGGCGGGACCGCGAACCGGCCTGGTGGTTGAACCTGCAGGCCGCACCCGACGCCGAGGTCGAGGTGGGCAAGGCGCGGCGCCCCGTCCAGGCGCGGGTGGCCAGCACCACCGAGTACGAGCGGCTGTGGCCGCAGTTCGTGGCCGGTCTGCGCAACTACGCGGCCTACAAGCGCAAGACCGACCGGAAGATCGAGGTGGTCATCCTCGAGCCGCGCTGAACGTCAGCGGACGGCGGGCTACTCCACGTCGAGGATGCTGAACGTCCGCGCGTTGCCCATCTGATCCCACACCCGCGACTGCGTGACGGCGAGCAGCTGGCGGATGTGGTTGCGGTCGTGATGCACCCATTCGCCCAGAAGCTCGTCGACCCGCAGCGCGCCGACCTCGGGATGGGTGCCGCCGCGGCCGAGGTCCTCCGGCCGGAGGGACCGGACGAGGTCGACGCTGGCCGCGCGTAGCGTCGCGAACTCCTCGGCCAGCTCCGCCGGCGGCCGTTGATCGTCGCGCCGTGCCGCCGCGACGGCCGGCGGATCCCACGCCTCCAGCGTCGGCGGCTCGAACGAGCCATCCGGTCGCACCCCGCCGAGGATCGTGCGGATGCGGCCGGCGAACCCGCGCCGCTCCGCTTCGATGAGGTGCCCGACGCACTCGTTCGCGCTCCACTCCCGGGGTTCCGGTCGCCAACCGGCGACCTCGCCGAGTGCGCGCAGCTCCGCCTCGACCGTCACCGTCGTGGCGGCGAGCAGGTCGGCGATCGCCGAGGGCTGCAGTGGCGTCGGCGACGGATCGCGCATCCCAGGGTCGGTCATGGTCGGGACCTCCGGCGGCGGGCGCGGCGCGCGACCACCACGAGGGTCAGCACACCCACGAACGCGAGCATAGCGACCAGCAGCGACGTCCCGCCACCGAGTGGCAGCACCACGCCGGACAACGGCGCCGACGACGGCGAAGCGGCGGGCGTCGGGCTCGGCGGCGCGGTGGTGGCCGGTGTCGGGCTCGCCTCGACGGCCGGCACCAGGTCGAGGTATCCCTGGACGCCATAGGCGAAAAGGCTGACGCCACCGGTACGTGGCTGCGTCGACCAGCCGTCGAAACGATCCGTCCTCCGGGCGTGGAGCTCAGCGTCGTAGAAGAGGACGTGGTACGGCGCATCGTCGTACACGAGGTCGAGCATGTCGGCCACGGCCGCCTGCCGGGCCTCGAGCGTCGCCGCCCCTCGCTGGCGCTCGAACAGGGCGTCATAGGCAGCACTGGCGTAGCTGCTGTCGCTCCATCCCCCGATCTCGGCGGTCGTGAACAGCGAGAGCAGGAAGTCCGGATCGGGCGAGCCGGTCCAGCCCCACAGGACGGCGTCGTACTCCGCGGTCCCACCGGCCTCCGGCACGTAGAGCTGCTCCGTGAGCGTGTCGGGCTCGAGGCCGTGGGGCGTGACCCCGACCCCGACCCGTTCCCAGCCCGCCTCGACGACGCGGGCAGCGAGCCGGTATCTCGGCTCGGTCGTCGGGTAGTAGACGCTCAGGTCGATCGGCGCACCGTCCCGGTCCTCGCGGACCCCGTCGCCGTCGCTGTCGAGATAGCCGGCATCGTCGAGACGCCGGTTCGCCTCGTCGAGGTCGTACGTCCGAGGTCGGGTCGGCTCGGTGTGGAACGGCACGATGGCCGGCGGGATCACGGTCGTGCCCGGCGTCCCGTGTCCATGCAGGGCGGCGCCGATGAGAGCATCGGGGTCCAGCGCGTACCCGAGCGCGTCGCGGAAGCGGCGGTCGCGGACCGCCGGGGTCGATGCCCCACCGCCGTCGATCGGTTCGCCGTACGTGTTGAACGCGACATGCGTGAAACCGGCGCCGAGCCCTTCGACGCCGACGACGTCCGCATCGCCATCGAGCTCGTCGAACTCGTCGGTCGCCACGGGGCGCGCGTAGTCGATGTCGCCGCGCCGCAGTGCGGCGTTCAGTGCGGTCTGGTCGGGGTAGAAGCGGAACTGGACCTCTTCGAGGAACGGCCGCCTGCCCCAGTAGAACGGGTTGCGGGCGAATCTCGCCGAGCTGCCACGTTGCCACTCGACGAGCTTGAACGGCCCGCTGCCGACGACCGGCGGTTCCGCCTGGAAGGTCGTGACCGCCTCGGCAAAGGTCACCGACGACCAGATGTGCTCTGGCAGGATCGGGATGCCGGCACCGAGCAGCAGGGTCGTCGGCTCACGCGTCGTCAGCGCGACCGTCTGCGAGTCGACGGCCTCCACCGAGGTCAGCCCGACTGCGTCCCGCAGCACCTCGCCGTAGAGCGACAGGGGGTTGTCGGCTCGCCGGTCGCCGCGTGTCTGGCCGGGTCGCGGCAGATCGTTGCCGGCGGGGGCCCACGGACCCACGTAGGTCCGGTCCATGCTCGCGAGGATGTAGGCGTATGTGAAGGCCACGTCGTCCGCGTCGGCCGAGCGTCCGTCGGACCAGCGCATGCCTTCGCGGATCGTGAACGTCCACGTGGATCCGTCGCGGACCCACGACTCGGCGAACCCGGTCGGGGCGTACTCGAGGTCCGGCCCCAGCCCCACCAGCGTGTCGTAGCCGAGGGTCGTCGCCTCGGCCGACGACGCGATGAACGCGAGGTGCGGGTTGATCGAGTCGAACTCCTGGGTCGTGCCGATCCGAAGCGTGGCGCCCTCGTCGGCCCCGGATGTGCCGGCCGGGAGCAGCAGCGCCACGGCGACACCGAGCGCTGCGAGCGACGCGACCCGTCGACCCGCTCCAGCGGTCAGCTGGCGGCCCCCGCGGCCGGTGGGTCCGTTGGCGGTCGCTCGGCGGCTGGCAGCGGGGGCACGTCCATGACCGGCAACGCCTTGCCTCCCGCCATGGGCTCGGCGAGCCAGCATGCCGACGCCTGCCCGCCGCCGAGGTCGAACAGCGGCGGCGACTCGACCCGACAGCGGTCGAAGGCCTTGGGGCAGCGCGGGTGGAACCGACAGCCGCTCGGGATGTGCGCCGCGTCGGGCGTCTCACCCTTGAGGATCGTGCGGGCGGCGCGACTCCCGGCGGTCGGCGGGTCGGGCGACGGCGAGACCGACACCAGCGCCTCGGTGTACGGGTTCTGCGGTGTGCGGATGACGGCCTCCGCCGGCCCGATCTCCATGATCCGGCCGAGATACATGACCGCGATCCGATCGGCGATGACCCAGGCGAGCGACAGGTCGTGGGTGATGAACAGGTACGTCAGCCCGCGCTCCTTGCGCAGAGTCAGCATCAGCCGCAGGAGCTCGGTTCGGATCGACACATCGAGCATCGACACCGGCTCGTCGGCGACGATGACGTCCGGATCCATCACCAGGGCGCCGGCGATCACGACGCGCTGGCGCTGCCCGCCGGAGAGCTCGTGCGGATAGCGCGCCGCGAATACCTCGGGCGGTCGCAGACCCGCCGCCTGGAGCGCGTCGAGGACCCGTTCACGCCGGTCACCTGCGGTGCCGATGCGGTTCACGGAGAGCGGCTCCGCGACGAACTCGTACACCGTCTGCTTGGGGTTCAGCGTCGCGTACGGATCCTGGAAGATGAGCTGCACGCGACGGCGGTAGTACTGCAGCGAGCGCGGCGACCAGAGGTCGCTGACATCCCGGCCCTCGAACTCGATGTGGCCGGCGGTCTGCCGGGTCAGCTTGACGATGACCCGACCGGTCGTCGTCTTGCCGCTCCCCGATTCGCCGACCAGCGCGAGCACCTCACCACGGCGCAGCGTCAGGTCGATGCCGTCGACCGCCCGGACAGAGCCGGCGATGCGCCCGGTCAGGCGGTCGAGGAAGCCACCGCGGATCGGAAAATGGACCTCGATGCCGGACAGTCGGAGGACGTCGTCGCCCGTCATGCGACCTCCTCCGCGGTGAGCCCGACGGGGGCTGCGTGGGGAACCGGAACGGGGACGCCGTCGCTACTCGCGGGATAGAGGTGGCACGCCACGCGGACGCCGGCGAACGTCGTCTCGGGCGGCATGACCTCCGTGCAGACCGGCATCACCATCGGGCAGCGGGGCGCGAACGGGCAACCGGGCGGCGGATCGCGCAGGTCGGGCGGCGATCCGGGGATGACGTCGAGCGTCCGCCGGTCGGCGTGGATGTTCGGGAACGCCGACAGGAGCTTCTGGGTGTAGGGATGCCGCGGACGCCGGAAGACCTCGTCGACCGGCCCCTCCTCGGCGACCTTCCCGGCGTACATGACCATGACCCGGTCGCACGACTCGGCGATGACCGACAGGTCGTGGGTGATCAGGATCAGCGACAGGCCGAGCTTGTGGCGCAGCTGGTCGAGCAGCTCGAGGATCTGCGCCTGGATCATGACATCGAGCGCCGTCGTGGGCTCGTCGCCGATGATGATCGCCGGGTCGCAGGCGAGCGCCATCGCGATCATCACCCGCTGGCGCATGCCGCCGGACAGCTCGTGCGGATAGGCGCTCCCCCGCTTGCGCGGGATGCCCACGAGCTCGAGCAGGTCGCCGGCACGCTTGCGGGCGGCGCTGGCCGACTCGCCGAGCCGCTGTTCGATCGGCTCGGCGATCTGGTCGCGGACGGTGCTGACCGGGTTCAGCGCGTTCATGGCGCCCTGGAACACGATGCTGATCTCCCGCCAGCGGTAGCGGCGCATCGCGGTCTCGCTCTTGCCGACGAGATCGATCCCCATCAACCGCACGTGGCCGTCGACGATGCGGCCGTTGGACGGCAGGATCCGCACCAGCGAGAGGGCGGTCGTGGTCTTGCCACAGCCCGACTCTCCGGCGATCCCGAGCGCCTCGCCATGATCGAGCCGGAACGACACCCCATCGACCGCCTTGACGCTCCCCGAGGCGAGCGAGAAGTGGGTCCGCAGGCCTTCGACGACCAGCAGCGGCGCGTTCGGGTCGGCCTGCTTGGGGAGCGGCCAGGTGCGCTTGCCCGGCCGGCGCTCCGGGAGCGCATCGAGCGCCGCCTGCTCGAGCGCGGCGTCGGACGGCTCCTCGATGATCGTGTGCGCGTGGCCCTCGTCGGCCGGCTCGTGACCGGGAACCGACGGTGTGTGGCCCGACGGCGGGACGGGCAGGCTCACGCTCGACCTCGACGACGCGGGTTGAGGAGGTCGTCCAGTGCCGCGCCCACAAGGGTGAACGCGAAGACCACCAGCACGATGCACAGGCCCGGTGGGACGAAGTACCACCACGCCCCGAGCCCTGGTGCGCCGACCTCACGCGCTGCGTCGAGCAGCTGTCCCCACGACGGCTGGAACGGGTCGCCCAGACCGACGAAGGAGAGGGTCGTCTCGGTCAACACGGCACCCGCGAACGTGAGCACGGCGTTGGCCACGATGAGGTTCACCACGTTCGGCAGGATGTGCCGCCGCATGATGTGTGCCGGCCCCGCGCCGATGACACGCGCTCGGTCGACGAACGGGCGCTCCTTCAGGGACAGCGTCTCGGAGCGGATGATCCGGGCCGTCGACGACCACGACGTGATGCCGATGACGACGACGATCACCAGCAGGCCGAACCGGATCCCGAAGATCTCGCGCGTCGAGCCGCCGAGCACGTCGCGGATCAGCGAGGTCAGGATGATGGCCAGCACGAACGTGGGCGTCACGAGGAAGAAGTCGGCGATGCGCATCAGGACGGCGTCCGTACGACCGCCGACGAACCCGGACACGATGCCGACCACGACCCCGACGACGACCGTCACGATCGTGGCGAGCAGCCCGATGACCATCGAGATCCGCGTCGCGTGGACGGTCAGGTTGACGATGCTGCGACCCAGCTCGTCGGTGCCCAACAGGAAGCCAGCCTGCGGTGGGCCGAGGCGCGGGCCGGCCGCGGTGACCGCCGTCTCGAGCTTGCCGACGAGCAGGTCTGGGATGAGGGCCGCCGCCGTGAACACGACCATGATCGCGATGCCGATGGCGGCATCGCGCCGACGGAGCAATCGACCGACGGCGGAGCGCACGCCTTCGAGCCGCCGACGCCGCGGGACGATCGTGCCGACGGGGACGGACGGAGCGGTCACGTCCGGACCCTCGGATCGAGCCGACCGTAGAGCAGGTCGGCCGCGAGGTTGGCCAGCACGACCGACACCGACAGCAGCAGGAAGATGCCCTGCAGGACCGGGTAGTCGCGTGCCGACAGCGCCTCGACCGTCAGCGTGCCGAGACCGGGCCAGTTGAACACGACCTCGACGGTGATCGCACCGGCGACGACGTAACCGAGGTTGATGGCGACCAGCGTCACGGTCGGCAGGAGCGCGTTCGGCAACGCGTGGTGGCGCAGGATCCAGCCGTCGGACAGCCCTTTCGCCCGTGCGGTGGTGACGTACTCCTCGGACATCGTCTCGACGATCGACGAGCGCATCACGATCGCGTACTGGCCGATCAACCCGAGTGCGACGGTGGCGACCGGCAGGACCAGGTGACGACCGACATCGATGAGGCGGTCGACCGGCGAGGCGAAGGTCGCACCCGCCGTAACCATCCCGAACGTCGGGAACCAGCCGAGCCAGGTCGCGAAGATCAGCAGGAGGGCCATGCCGAGCAGGAAGTACGGCGTCGAATAGAGGAGCAACGAGAGCCCGTTGCCGATGTGGTCGACCGGGCCGCCGCGTCGCCAGCCCGAGTAGGCGCCGAGGGCGAGACCGCCGATGATCGCGAGGACCTCGCCCAGGCCGAACAGCAGGAGCGTCGGCCAGAACCGCTGGCCGAGGACCTCGACCACGGTCTGGCCGCGGGCCACGTACGAGTACCCGAGGTCGCCGCGCAGCGACGCCCCGACGTAGGCGATGAGCTGGTCGGGGATGACCGGCTTGTCGAGGCCCCAGCGCACCCGCTGCGCCTCGAGCAATGCCGGCGTGACGTTGGGGTTGCGCTGGAACCGTTCCGGTGACCCGGGCATCGCCCGGAACAAGAGGAAGTTGACGAGGACGATCAGCAGGATCGTGATCGCGGCCGCACCGAGGCGCCGCCCGACGTAGCTCGCGGTCACGACGTCACCCGGGGAAACGAAGGCGCCGCTGGCGCGGCGCCTTCGTGCTGGACGTGGTCACGCTGATCGGGCCGGTCCCACGCTATTCCTCTTCGGTCGCGGCTCCTCGTCCGCGGCGGGCCAGGACGAGGCCGACGCCGACGATCGCTACGACCGCGACCAACCCGATGAGGATCGGCGTCGTGTCGGACACGCCGGAGCCACTCCCCGACCCCGGGGCCGGCGACGGTGCCGACGACGCCCCGGCACCGGGCGACGCGGCGCTCGGTTCCGGCGACGCCACGACAGCCGGCGTGAGCTTCGTGTAGCTGACCGGCCCGAAGCCGAACAACGGCGTGCCGTTCTCCGGTGGCTGGTTCACCCAGCCGCCGAACCGATCGGTCCGATAGGCGTGCAGTTCCGAGTCGTAGTACAGGACGTGGTACGGCGCATCGCGGTAGAAGATCTCCTGCATCTCCGTGATGTAGCCTTCCCGCTCCTCAGGATCGAGCGCCTTCTGCTGGAGGCCGAACAGCTCGTCGTAGCGCTCGTTGGTGTAGAAGCTGTCGTTCAGACCGCCCAGCTGGTCCGACGTGAAGAACGACAGAAGCGACATCGGGTCCGGATCGCCGACCCAGCCCCACATGTAGAAGTCCCAGTTCGCCTCGCCGGGCGGGTCGTTCGGCGGACCCAACAGATCGTCGAGCAGCTTGCCTTCCTCGGTCACGGCGGCGTCGACCGTGATCCCGAGCTCGGCATACCACTCGGTGATGAACTGCGCGTTGGTCGCCATCTCGGACTCGGAATCGGGCCAGGTCAGGCGCAAGGTGATCGGCTTGCCCTGCTTGTCGAGCCGCTTGCTGCTGCCGTCGAGCGCGTAGCCGGCCGCGTCGAGGCGCCGCTTGGCCTCCTCGAGATCGAACGTCCGGGGGGTGGCCGGCGGCACGTGCCAGTTGGCGTGGTAGGGCGGGACCTGGGTGGTGCCCGGCACGCCATGCCCGGCGAGCGTCTCGTCGACGAGCCGCGCGGGGTCGATCGCGTAGCCGAGTGCGTCGCGGAACGCCGGGTCCGCCGTCGCCGACGTGGACGCGTGGAAGCCGTTCGTATTGCCGCCGGTGTTGAACGACAGGTACGAATAGCCGTTGGCGAAGCCTTCGACAGCGACGATGTTGTCTTCGTTGGCCAGCGCGTCGAACTGGTCGGCCCCGACGCCGCGAACGTAGTCGACCTCGCCCGAACGCAGGGCCTGCACCATGGTGTCGGTGCTGTCGAAGTGCTGGATGATCACCTCGTCGGCCGCGCCCTGCTGGCCCCAGTAGGAGGCGTTGCGCTCGAAGCGGACGAAGTTGCCGGGCTCCCACTCGACCACCTGGTACGGCCCGGTCCCGACGACGGGCGGTTCGTTCTTGAAGAAGTTCGCGGATTCGGCGTTGCCGATCTCGTCGAGCGAGTGGCCTTCCCAGATGTGCTTCGGCAGGATCGGCACGTAGGCCTGGGTGAGGAGCGTCGTCGGGAACTCGGTCGTGACGACGAGCGTGGTCGCATCTGGCGCGGTCACGGTCTTGAGACCGGCGTTGGTCAGGTACGGCTCCAGGTAGTACGACCCCAGGCCGCCGGCCTCCGACGCGACCGCGTCGAGCACCAGCTGGTAGGTCCAGCGGGCGTCCTCGGACGTCGCTGGGGTGCCATCGGACCACTCCATGCCATCGCGGATCTTGAAGGTGTGGGTCATGCCGTCTGTCGACGAGGACCACGACTCCGCGAAACCGGGGACGGGCTCGAGATTCTGCCCGAACCCGACCAGCAGGTCGTAGTTCAGGGTGAAGATCTCGTAGTCGACGACCGTCACCGAGTGCCATGGGTTCAGGACCTGCAGATCCTGGTCGGTCCCGGCGCGAAGGACGCCACCCGGCGCCTCCGCCGCCCCGATCGGCACCGCGGCCGGGAGCAGGAGCGCGCCGATGAGGCCGGCGACGGCCATGACTCGGCCCAGCCGGGCGCGTGGGGTCGATCGCATCGAGATCTCCTCCAGGACGGCCGCTCCTCCCGCGAACGGTCGCTTCGTCAGGGGTCCGTCACCGTTGCCGGTCGGATCGGCGGTACCGTCGCACACGCCGCGGTCGCATGCAAGGAACGGCTCGCAGGGTGGTCGCTCAGATGCGTGGTCGCTCAGACGAGTGGACGCAGCGGCGGGTCGGCCGCGAGGAGGGCCGGCCGGTCGATGCGGAACGCCCCCAGCTCCCCGTTTGATGGCGACGACCCGTCGAGTGCGAGCTCGACCAGGATCCGCCCGATGACCGATGCGAACTTGAACCCGTGCGCGGCGCCCAGGCCGACGACCACGCCGGGCGCATCGGGCACGCGATCGAGCACGAAGTCACGCTCCGGCGTCATCGTGTACAGGCACGTCTTCGTGTAGATCTCGGGGCCCAGTGCCGACGGTAGCCGCTCCGCGAGGAAGCCCCGAACGCGGGTGCGGATGGCCTCGTCCGGGTCGAACGTGCGCGTCTCGGGGGTCACCGGCTGGCCGCCGCAGTCCTGGGCGACCTTGGGGCCCGCCTCGCCGTACACCGGGAAGCCGTAGAACGACGGGTCGTCCATCCAGATCCAGACGGGGAACCGATGCGGCGCGAACGCTGCGGTATCGGGTGCCGCGAAGTAGGTGACCTGTTCCTTGGTCACCGTGAGCGGCAAGCGACGCTCGAAATGCGCCAGGAGCTCATTGGTCCAGGCATCCGCGGCGATCACGACCCGGCCGGCGCCATAGGTCGTGCCGCCCGCGTCGACCTCGTACGCGCCGCCGGCCGCGCGCACGGCATCGACCGGTGTCCGGTCGAGCAGGGTGGCGCCACGCTCGGCCGCGAGACGACGATGGGCGGCGTTACCGCGATACGGATCGGCGATGCCGCCGTGCGCCTGCCACACACCGGTGACGTCATCGGTGAGCCGCCAGACGGGCCATCGCCGGGTGATCTCAGTGGCATCCAGCGGCTCGAACGGCACGCCCTCGGCGCTGAGGCTGCCCGTGTAGTCGGCCTGCGGGATGGCCGGATCGGCCGGCCACAGGTCGAGACCGCCGGTCACCGTCACGATCCGATCGTCGGCCTCCGCCTCGACCAGCGACCAGCTCTCGTAGGCGCGCTTGGCGAGCCGGACGTAGTCGGGCCGGTGGTAGGACAGCCGGATGATCCGGCTGTGATCGGCGGATGCCCCGTTGGCGTGGCCGAGCTCGAAGCGCTCCAGGCCAAGGACGCGGACATCCGGACGCGTGGATGCCCAATAGGCTGCCGCCGAGCCGAACGCCCCGAGCCCGACGACGATCACGTCCCAGTCGCGCCGCGTCATCGCCTCATCGCCCGCTCCAGTGCCACACGCTGGATGGCGACGACGCTCATCGCGTCGGTGATCCGACCGTCGAGCGTCATCGCCAGCGCCTCGTCGAACGGCACCCAGCGGATCGCGATCGACTCGGTCGGTTCGGGCGTCGCGTCGCCATGGCGCAGCCCGCTGGCGACGAACAGCACGGCCTGCTCGTCCGTCACCGAGTTGGACAGGTCGACGCGGGACAGCTCGCGCCAGTCGGCCGCCTCGAGTCCGGTCTCTTCGCGAAGCTCGCGCTGGACGCCCTGCGAGGGCGGTCTCCCCCGCCGCGACGCCGCCTTCCGGGATCTCCCACGAGTCGTGGCCGAGGGTGTAGCGGTGCTGTCCGACCAGCACGATCCGGTCATCGTCGTCGAAGGCGACGACCCCGCCGGCGAGGTTCGCGAAATGGACGACGCCGTAGATGCCGGGGCTGCCGTCGGGCCTCGTCCCCTCGTCGTGCCAGACCGTGATCCACGGGTTCTCGTAGGCGACGCGCCGGCTGCGGCGCACGAACCGACGCTCCATGTCCGGCATCGTCGCATGGCACGAGCGGTGGTGTCGGGCCGCGCGGACCGGCTCGTAGACTCGCCGCCATGACCGATGCCCGCGTCGCCCCCGAACCTCGCTTCGCTGTCCAGGTCGACTGGGACGCGCGGATCACCGTCAGGGATGGCACCGACCTGTCGGCCAACATCTGGCGACCCGTGGCGCCGCCGGGCGCCCCGCCGGACCGGTTCCCGGCGATCCTCGAGATGATCCCGTACGGCAAGGACAACTGGCGCCGGAACGCCGATGTCACCCGCGGGGAGTGGTTCGCGGCGAGGGGGTTCGCGCTCTGCCGGCTCGATGTCCGCGGGACCGGCTCGTCCGATGGCGTGGCGATGGATGAGTACACCGCCGACGAGACCGAGGACGGCTACGACGCCGTCGAGTGGCTTGCTGGCCAGCCGTGGTGCGATGGATCGGTCGGGATGTGGGGCATCTCGTACGGCGGCTTCACGTCGATCCAGGTCGCCGCACTGCGGCCGCCACACCTGCGCGCGATCGTGCCCGTGATGGCTACCGACGATCGATACCTCGATGACGTCCACTACCGCGGCGGCTGCGTGACCGTCAGCGAGCTGTCGCAGTACGCCGTCAGCCAGGTCGCGATGAACGCGATGCCGCCCGACGCGTCGTTCCGCGGCCCGGGCTGGCGCGACGAGTGGGTAGATCGTCTCGCCGCGACGCCACCGTGGCTGTTCGCCTGGCTGCGGCACCAGACCGATGGCGCCTACTGGCGACAGGGCTCCCTGGCGCCCGACTACGACGCCATCGAGGTCCCGATCTTCAACATCGGCGGCTGGCACGACTCGTATGTCGACCCTTCCTTCCGCATGCAGGCCCGCTGCGCCTCGCCGTCCCACACGCTGGTCGGCAACTGGGTGCACTCGTGGCCGCATTCGGCGATCCCGGGACCGAACCTCGACGAGCTGCACGAGATCAGCCGGTTCTTCGACCGGCACCTGAACGGCGTCGACAACGGCTGGGACGACGAACCGCCGATCGCCTGGTTCGAGCACGAGTACGCGGCACCCGAGCCGTTCCCCGCCACGCTCCCCGGGCGGTGGCGAGCGGCGGCCGCCTACCCGCACCCGGCGATGACGCTCACGACCTGGGCGTTCGGGGCGGGGTCGCTGGAGGAGGCGGCACCGGCCGAGGATGGCGTCGACGCATTCCGACACCGCCCCACGACCGGCACGCACGGCCCGCTGTCGTGGGGCGCGGGCGATCCACCGAACGGTCTCGCACGCGACCTCCGCCCCGACGAGGCCGCCGGGCCGACCTACACGTCGGTGCCCCTCGCCGAGGCGCTGGAGATCCTCGGCGTCCCGGAGGTCGTCGTCCATGTCGAGGTCGACGCGCCGGTCGCGACCTTGTCGGTGCGGCTGTCGGACGTCGCGCCGGACGGGACGTCGGCGCTGGTGAGCGCCGGCCTGCTGAACCTCACCCATCGGCGGTCGCACAGTCAGCCCGAACCGCTCACGGCTGGGGTGGTCGAGGAGATCAGGATCCCGCTCCGGACCGCGGGCTATCGATGGCTGCCTGGGCATCGACTCCGAGTGGCGATCGCGTCGTCATCGTGGCCGGTCGTGTGGCCCTCGCCCTACCCGGCGACCTTCCGCCTGCACCGCGGGTCGGCCGCGCCGTCCCGCCTCGAGCTCCCGGTGATCCCGCCCGCCGGCGGCGACGGCGACCGTCCCGTGCCGGCATTCCGGACCGAGCCCCCGGAGCTCCGTTGGCCCGTCGCCGAGGCTGCCGACGGCGCGGGTCCGGCGGTGGACGATCCGCCCGAGTGGCGCATCGAGGAGGACGTCCTCCATGGCTCGGTCACGGTCCGGTTCCACGACGGCGGCGAGGACATCGTGCCCGACGGCCGGCGGCTGTATGCCGCGGAGTCGATCCGCATGACCGCGTGGGATGACGACCCGGCGCGCGCGGAGCTCGATGCCGACGTCGTCTACCGCTGGCAGGAGCGCGACCCGGGCCGGAATGGGGAGCTGACGCGGATCGAGATCCGGGCGGTCTCCACGCAACGCAGCACGGTGACCGACTTCGAGCTGACCGTGCGCCTCGAGGTCGACGTCGACGGCCAGCGCTTCTTCGAGCGCGTCTGGCAGGAGACGATCCCGCGCCACCTCGTCTGACGGCGACGGGCTAGGGTCCACCATCAACGCGACGACGGGCGAAACGACGGGCACGGGCTCGGCGTCGTCTCCGCAAGGGAGGTACCTCATCCTGTGCGACGCGCCGTCAAGATCCTTGCCATCACATTGGTCGCGGTCGTCGTGTTCGGGTACGGCGCGGCCAGCGCAGTGACCTGGGACCGTCTTACCAAGGTCGATGGCAAGTGTCATGCGGAATGGGCGGCCAACGACCCGACCGCCTTCGCCGATCCCGGTCACCCCGCCCTGGACACCACCGCGTACGCCATGCCCGCGCCGGAGGACGTGAGCTTCCCCAGCCGAGATCCGGCCGTCACGGTCAGCGGCTGGTGGGTCCCCGCGGCGGATGCGGAGGCGCCGGCGGTCGTCGTGGTCCACGGGCATACCTCGTGCAAGCGCGACGACGACGTGCTGCTCCCGGCCGGGATGCTGCATCGGCGCGGGTTCTCGGTCCTGCTGATCGACCTTCGGGATCACGGCGACTCGACCGACGAGGACCTCCGCTTCGCGGGCGGGACCGAGGAATACCGCGAGGTCCTGGGTGCGTGGGACTGGCTCCAGGCCGCCCAGTCGATCCCAGCCGAGCGGATCGGCCTGGTCGGTATCTCGCTCGGGGCCGCCACCGCCCTGATCGGGACCGGAGAGGAGCCCCGTGTCGCGGCGACCTGGGCGGACTCGAGCTACGCGGACATCGGCGTGGCGATCCGCGCGGAGCTGTCCCGCAACGGCTATCCCGAGTTCCTCGAGTTCGGCGGCGTCGCGATGGCACGGCTGCTCAGCGGCGACGATCTGCAGTCGCGGAGCCCGCTGGCGGCGGTCAGCCGGATGACCGGCCGACAGCTATTCATCACGCATGGCGTGGACGACGATCGCCTGAGCGTCGACTACGCGGCCACGCTGGTCGATGCGGCCGAGACCGCCGGCGTCGATGTCAGCTCGTGGATCGTGCCGGGAGCCGGTCACACCCAGGCGATGTGGCTCGAGCCTGACGCGTACGAACAGCGCCTCGCCGAGTTCTTCGACGTGCTGGCGGCGCCCTGACCCACGGCCCGAGCGACCGCTAGACTCCGCCCGTGCTGCGCATCAGTCGGAAGGCCGAGTCATTCACCGAATCGGTCATCCGCGAGATGAACCGAGTCGCGGTCGCGCACGGTGCGGTCAGCCTGGCCCAGGGCTTCCCCGACTTCGCCTGCCCGCCGGAGCTGAAGCGCGCCGTCGCCGAGGCCGTCGACGCCGACATCAACCAGTACGCGATCACCTGGGGCGCGAAGCCGCTGCGCGACGCCATCGTCGATTCGACGGTGCGCCACTTCCCCGGGTTCGGCGCGATCGATCCGGAGACGCAGGTCACGGTGACCTGCGGTGCCACCGAGGCGATGATCGCGGCGATGCTCGCCCTGCTTGATCCGGGCGACGAGGTTGTCATCTTCGAGCCGTACTACGAGAACTATGGGCCGGACGCGATCCTGTCCGACGCCGTGCCCCGCTACGTCACGCTGCACGAGCCGGACTGGTCGATCGACCCCGACGAGCTGCGCCGGGCATTCGGTCCGAAGACGCGCGGGATCGTCGTCAACTCCCCGCACAACCCGACCGGCAAGGTCTTCTCGCGCGACGAGCTGGAGCTCATCGCCTCGCTGTGCGTCGAGCACGACGTCATCGCCTTCACCGACGACATCTACGAGCATCTCGTGTACGAGGGCGAGCACATCCCGCTCGCGACACTCCCCGGGATGGCGGAACGGACGGTCAGCATCCACTCGATGTCGAAGACGTATTCGGTCACCGGCTGGCGGATCGGCTGGACGATCGCCTCACCCACCCTGTCGCTCGGGATCCGTCGCGTCCACGACTTCCTGACGGTCGGGGCCGCCGCGCCGCTGCAAGCCGCTGCGGTGACCGCATTGTGCTTCCCGGACACCTACTACGCCGAGCTGCTCGCCGGCTATCGCGAGCGGCGCGACCTCCTCGTCCCGGCCCTCCGGACGGCTGGCTTCCGCGTGCACGAACCGGCCGGCGCCTACTACGTCATGACCGACATCCGGGACCTCGCGCGCGACAGTGAGGACGACGTCACGTTCGCCCACCGGCTTATCCGGGAGCCTGGTGTCGCGGCCGTGCCCGGCTCGTCGTTCTTCTCGAAGCCGGCGCTCGGCCGCTCGAAGCTGCGGTTCGCGTTCCCCAAGAAGCGCGAGACCCTGGAAGCTGCCGCGGAGCGGCTGGCGCGCCTCGCCTGAGCTCGGCGTCAGGCCTCGGCGGGAAGGTCCGGGATGGCCTCGCGGACGATCGCCCAGATCTCACGGCGCGCGTCGGCGCCGTCGTAGCGGAGCAACGGATCGGGCTGCACGTTGCGCTCCCGGATCTCGCCGCCCATCCGCGTGTACAGGACCGGGTAGATGGCGCCGGTCCCATCCGCCTCGAGCGTGACCGCGACCGCGTCAGGTCCGCCGGCATCGAGATAGTGGGTCAGCGGCTGGACGCCGTCGTCGACGATGCCCGCTTCGGGATCGACGGTGAACACGCGCGCGAGGTACGCCCGCTGGTGCCACAGCTCCGGGGCCTCGGCCAGCTCGGACGCGATCGTCGCCACGAGATCGCCGGGCGCAACGGCGGGTCGGGGGTGGTCCTTCCCGAACCGGATCGCGGCGATCCGGCGGGCGAGCACCATCGCGTTGTAGCGAGCGCCGTGGACAGCCCCGGAGTTCGCCGGCACCCCGTGCTTGACCAGCCCCTTGGCCGCCTGCCCGATGGTGCCCGCGAAGTACACGCCCGGCAGGGTCGTGCTCTCCCACCACGACGTGACCAGCGGCAGCCGGCTCCGGCCGCTGATGGAGCAGCCGATCTCGGGCAGGTCGAGGATCGGGGTCACGAAGCCGGTGGCCGAGATGACGTCGTCCACCTCGACTGCGAGCTCCCCGCCGGTGTCGGTCCGGCGCAGGCGGACCGTCAGGCTGCCGTCGCCGCCCTCGGTCCGCTCGATCCGGTCGAGCGCCGCATCGAGGACGGACACGCCACCGCCCAGCACGTGATCCTCGTAGGGCTGGACGTACCGCGCACGAACGCCGGCGAGCGAGTGGGTCTGCACCGAGAACTTGGCCGGCGACGGTGAGACGAGGAGGATCCCGCGGGCCCACGGCAGCAGCCCGTTAGCGAGCTCGAACCCGGAATTCTGCTTGCCGATCATGAGCACGCGGTGGCCGGCATACGTCTCGGCCTCGCGCACCTGCGCGTAGTGGTGGGTCAGCTCCATGCCGATCCCCGGCGGTGAGAACGGCTGGGCGACACCGACCGCGACGACGAGTGCCTGGACCCGGTACTCACCATCGGTCGTCGACACGATGAAGCCCGGGCCCGTCTCGTCCTCGACCCTCCGGGTCCCGGTCCAGCGGCAGCCGTAGCGCACCTCCAGGTGCGTCCGCTCGGTGAACCGGGCGAGGTTGGCCTCCATCTCCGGCCGCGATGGGAAGTACGAGCTGCCGTCCATGAGCTCGGGCTGGAGTGCTCGCGCCTCCGGTTCGTCGGCGAGGAGGCTGTTCCAGTCGTACCGCTCGTATGCGCGCGACCCGCGCGGCGCTGGAGCGTACGGCTTGGTCCACGACAGCAGTCGCTGGAAGTGGGGCCAGCGCCGGAACATGCCGCCGGGGAACGGGTCCTCGGAGATCAGCGCGTGGTCGATGCCCTCGCGGCGCAGCGCGTACGACACCTGGAGGCCACCGGGACCGGAGCCGATGACCAGCACCGGGTACTCGCCCGGCGGGAACGGAAGGGCGCGATCGATCACGTCCCCGAGCGGTTCGCGGTTCGGAGCCGACGGGCCTGCGCCTGGAGCATCCGGAACATGACCTTGGGATGGCCGACGAGGAACGACTCGACCTGGCCCCCCGGGAGGACCAGGCAGCGCAGCTGGCGTGTGGCAGTGACATCGGCGATGGACGGGACGCCGAGGAGGATCGACACCTCCCCGAAGAACTCGCCGCGGCCCAGACGCGCCCGTTCCGTGCCGTCGACCTCGACGACCGCTTCGCCGTCGACGATGACGAAGAACCCGGAGCCCGACAGGCCCTGGTGGACGATCGTCTCGCCCTCCGCGAACAGCCGCTCGTCGAAGATGTGGATGATCGCCTCGAGCTGGGGCGCCGAGAGGTCGGAGAACAGGCCGAAGCCGGCGATCGTGTCGAGGAGCTCGTCACGTTCGATCATGCGCGCATCGTGCCACGGCAGCGTGCATCCCGGGCGGCGCCGGCGTCATCGACCCGTCATGCTCGACCTTGACGCTCGACCGCGACGCAGCGCAGCATCACGAGGTCCACCATGGAGACCGGCATGACCCTCACCCACGACCATCGGACCGAGCTGCTGGCGCGCGCGCCGCTCCTCGCCGGGGTCGATCCCGAGGGCATCGCGATGATCGCCAAGCGGGTGGTCGAGGTCGAGTTCCCGAAGGACGCGGTGATCGCGCGACAGGGCGATGTGGGTACCGGGTTCTTCCTCGTCGCGAGCGGCAGCGTGCGGGTCGTCCGGGACGGAGCGACGATCGCGCGGATCGGGCCGGGGGACTTCTTCGGGGAGCTGTCGGTGCTCGACGGTCGCCCGCGCGTGGCGCAGGTCATCGCCGACGAGCCGACGGTCTGCCTCGCCCTGGCGAGCTGGGACTTCGAGGCCGTCATCAAGGAGCAGCCGGCGGTCGCGCTCGGCATCCTGCGCGGGTTGGCCGGGCGTCTCCGCGAGCTGACCGAGGCCCACCGGCACTGACCGGCCGAGCCGCCACCGATATGCGCGCGGATCCTGGGCCGCCGACCGGCACGGTCACCTGCCTGTTCTCCGACATCGAGGGGTCGACCCGGATCGAGCTCGCGATCGGCTCGGGGCCGTACCTGGACCTCCGCGAGCGCCACCGCGTGCTCCTCCGCGACGCCTTTCGCGCCAACGACGGCTACGAGCAGTCGACCGAGGGCGATTCGTTCTTCGTCCTGTTCCGCCGGGCGATCGATGCGGTGGCCGCGGCGGCCGCCGCCCAGCGCGCCCTAAGCGCCGAGTCGTGGCCGGACGGGGTCGACGTTCGAGTTCGGATGGGCCTGCATACGGGCGAGGTCGAGTCGAGCGGTGACGACGTCGTCGGCTACGACATCAACCGCACGGCTCGGATCGCGGCGCTCGCCCACGGCGGGCAGGTCCTGCTGAGCGACGCCACCCGGGGGCTCGTCGCCGACGGCCTGCCCGACGGCGTCACGTTGCGGGACCTCGGCTCGCACCGGCTCAAGGACCTCCGGGAACCCGAGCGGCTGGGGCAGCTGGTCATCGAGGGCCTCCAGGACGACTTCCCGGCGCTCCGCTCGCTCGACGCTCGGCCGAACAACCTGCCGACCCAGCTGACGACATTCGTCGGGCGAGAACGTGAGCTGGTCGAGGCGGCCGGCCTGTTGCGTGCGACCCGGCTGTTGAGCCTCACCGGGCCAGGGGGAACGGGCAAGACCCGGCTGTCGCTGCAGGTCGCCGCGGCGGCGGCCGACGACTTCCCGGACGGGGTCTGGTTCGTGGCCCTCGATGCGGTCCGCGACCCGGAGCTCGTGACACCGACGATCGCGCGCACCCTCGGCCTGGCGGAGACCAAGAGCAAGCGCTCGATCGACCTGCTCGCCGATGAGATCGGCGACGGTCGCGTGCTGCTCGTGCTCGACAACTTCGAACAGGTCGTCGCCGCCGGCGCCGACGTTGCCGAGCTGCTCCGCCGATCCCCGAACGTCAGGGTGCTCGTGACGACCCGCATCCCGCTGCGGGTGTCCGGGGAGCAGGAGTACCCGGTCCCCGGCCTGCCGGCGCCCCCGGATCACAGCCTGCTCTCCGAGATGGAGCGCCTGAACCTGCCCAGGGAGCTGCGCGAGCTCGATCTCGGGACCCTGACCCAGTTCGAGGCCGTGCGCCTGTTCATCGCCCGGGCGACGGCGATCCGCCCGGGGTTCGCGGTCACCAACGCCAATGCGCCGGCGGTGGCCGGGATCGCGGGCAGGTTGCACGGGATGCCGCTCGCCATCGAGCTGGCGGCTGCCCGGGTCAAGCTCCTGACCCCCGACCAGATCCTCGCCCGTCTCGAGCACCACCTCGACCTCCTGACCCTGGGTGCTCGTGACGTTCCGGAGCGTCAGCAGACGCTCCGTGGAGCGATCGGGTGGAGCTACGACCTGCTCGACGACGGCGCGCGGCGCCTGGTCGACCGGCTCTCGGTCTTCCGCGGTGGCTTCGACCTCGAGATGGCCGAGGCCGTCTGCGGGCCGCCGGACGAGGTCGGCGGTGATGTCGTCGAGCGGATCGGCGAGCTCGTCGACCAGAGCCTCGTCCGCCTCGACGAGGGCGCGAGCGAGCCGCGGTTCACGATGCTCGAGACCATCCGCGAGTACGCGGCCGAGATGCTGGCCGACCGTGGCGACGCCGAGGCCATCGCCGACCGCCATGCGGCCGCGATGCTGGAGCTCGCACAGCTGGCCGCGCCCGAGCTGGCTGGGGCTGCCCAACGCACCTGGCTGGAGCGCCTCGAGCGCGAACACGACAACATGCGCGCGGCCCTCGACTGGGCCATCGCACGACCGGATCCTGCGCTCGGCGCCCGATTGTCCTTCGCCCTCTGGCGGTTCTGGCAGCAGCGCGGGTACCTGAACGAGGCGCGGGCGCGGTTCGAGCGCATCGCGGCGCAGGGCTGGACGCTCGAACCCATCGACCAGGCCAGGGTCGATGAGGCGCACGGCGGGATCGCCTACTGGCAATCGGACCAGTCGACCGCTACGCGGCTGTACGACGAAGCGCTGGCGATCTGGCGCGAGATCGGGGACAAGCGCGAGATCGCCAACGCGCTGTACAACCGGGCATACGCCGACATGATCGAGATCATGGAAGGGAACGTGGCGGCCGCCCACCATACGTCGGGTCGGGAGAAGCTTGACGAGGCGTTGGCCATCTATCGCGAGCTGGGCGACAGCGGTGGCGAGGGGAACATCCTGTGGGGCCTCGGCAGCCTCGCCTATTTCACGTCGAGCGCCGAGACCGCCGAATCCTGGTATCGCCAGGCGCTCGAGCTCCATCGGTCCGCCGGGAACCGGACGATGGAGGCGTGGTCGCTGCACATGCTCGCGCTGTCGATGGTCGGGAAGCGCGACTTCGGCGAGGCGATGCAGACCGGCAGACACGCCCTCCAGCACTTCTACGAGGCGGGTGACGTGTCGGGCGTGACGCTCTCCCTCGACGATCTCGCGCTCAGCGCGCTGGGCACCGGTGACGCGGAGCGCGCCGGTCGGCTGTGGGGCGCGGCACGCCGGCTCCAGCAGACGACGGGAACCGGGCTGGCCGACTACGTCGAACAGATGCAGCAGCTGTTCGGCGTGCCGACGCCGAAGGATGCGCTCCCGCCTGACGAGCTCAAGCGGCTCGCGGCCGGAGGGCGCCGCGATGTCGCTCGACGAGATCGTGGCGTACGCGCTCGACACGCCCGAGGCCAAGCCAGCGTTGACGCACGAGGAGGTCCGCGGATGACCGTCGTCCAGCCGGCGGGTCGCGGCCGCCGGTTCGGCTAGACTGGCCGTCGATGACCGCCGAGCCGATCCCAGCGCCTCGCCCGAAGACCGGCATCCCCAAGAACCCCGGGCGACGGGAGCTCGGGATGACGGCCACGCTGCTCTTCCCGAACCGCGAGATCGTCGAGCAGTTCTACGTCCCGATCATCTACACGGCCTGTCGGACGTGCTACTCGGAGATGCCGCCCGAGGAGATCTTCCGCAAGTCGGTGGACGGCGAATTCGACCCGGCCAAGATGCAGAAGCTCATCTCGTCGGTCATCGAGTCCGGGCACGGCTCGACGATCGAGCACATCGTCTTCACCTTCGGCATCACCGGCGTGTCGCGGACGTTGTCGCATCAGCTGGTCCGCCACCGGGCCGGCGTGGCGTTCGACCAGCAGAGCCAGCGCTACGTCAAGTTCAAGGGCGCCGCCACGATGCTGCCGCACTCCATCGCCGAGGGCGACCCGGAGCTGCGCGATCGATACGAGACGCAGGTGTCCGGTGCGCTCGACCTGTACGGCGAGATGCTCGAAGCGGGGTTGCCCGGTGAGGACGCCCGGTTCGTGTTCCCGAACGCGACGCGCACGAACCTGGTCATGACGGCCAACCTCCGGGCGTTGATCCACATGTCCGGGCTACGGCTGTGCACGATGGCGCAGTGGGAGATCCGCCGCCTGTTCCAGCTGATCCGCCAGCAGATCTTCACGGTGTCGCCGTTCCTCGGGTCGTTCCTGGCGCCGAAGTGCGTGCCGCTCGGCTACTGCGACGAGTTCGGCAACCGCGACGAGCACTGCCCCATCCGACCGCACAAGGACAACGTCCTGGGCGCGTGGGCCGAGAAGGCTGCCGCGGCCAGAGCCGCCGGGCGGGAGTTGCCCCAGGCGTAGCGGGCTCGGACGCGCGGCGGGCTGACCAGGCCGCCGCTCCCGATCCGGGCCGGAGATCTTGGCTGTGGGCCAGCGCCGCACGCCGGGTGATTGCCAAGAGGGATCGAATCCGTGCGCTAGCGCTCAAAGGGTGTCGCTCAGGCACGTATCGATTGCTGCGAGCGATCAATCGACGATCCAGGGAGTGATCGCAGGTCGACTCGAGCGCTTCGCGCCGAAAACGATCGCTGCGAGCAATCACCCCAGCCCCGGGATGGGCCTTGTTGCTCCCCCGCACGCGAATCCAACGAAACGGTCATCGCCATCTACGCAGACTGCGACGATTCGCAGCTCGCGGCGATGGCGCACGCTCGTTCGTCGAGATCGCGTGTAGCAGCGACAGGCGATGAGCCTGTCGACCAAGCAGGCCCTTCGAGCCCAGCATCTCGATGTGATGCGGTCGGCAGGTGCGGCGGGGTCAATACCCCGCGGCGATCCGGAGCTCCCGGGCATCGGAATCGCCGGCCACGAACGCGAAGAGTCGCTCGCCCTCGGCCTCCAGCTCCACCCGCTGCTCGGCGCTGACTGGCTGTGCGAGCGTCACGGTCATCGTCGCGCTCCGCCGATCACGGTCGACGCGCCAAGCCGCCGCGACGAAGCCGTCGACCAGCACGCCACCGCGCCAGGCGAGGTCCGGGACGGATACGCCATCGCTCAGGATCCGCGAGCGATCCTCGTGCGACAGGAACACGTTGTCGTACTGCGGCAGGAACCGGATCGGCGCCGGGACGTCGGGGTCCGCGATCGGCCCATCCGGGACGTCGAACAGCTCGCGACCGGCCTCGTCGCGGTACGTCCGAAGCCGCGGCCGCAGCCGGTCGACCACCTCGCGCAGGCCGGTCAGCCACGACCACACCCGGATGTCGCCGACGGTGGCCGGCCCGAAGACGGCCAGGTAGCGCATCACGAGGTCGTCCACGCTCGGCTGGCTGTCCATGCGCCGTCCCAGCCACGCCTCGGCCGTCGTGTTCGTGGGGCGACCGGTCTTGCCCCACAGCCCGCGCGGCGGCACCTGGACGAGCGGCAGCAGGAAGCGCGCGGCATAGGCGAGCGACGGCGAGTCGCGGTCCGGCCACTCCGGCGCGAGGGCTGCGCCCAGCTCGCTCGGCGTGCGCGGCCGCTCCTCCACGGTTTCGCGCGCGCGCGCGAGCACCCGATCGATGTCGACGCCGACGAGCCGCTTCACGAACGGGCTGCTCCGCCACGACCGCGCCATGACGTCGGCGAGGATCGGATAGTGCGCAAGCGCATCGCGAGCCGTGACGAGGTGCAACGTCCCGCGGAGATGGCCCATGCGCACGGCGCCGCGCTCGGCGATCAGCTGGCTGAGCTCGTCCGGATCGAAGCCCGATAGGCGGGTCCACATGCCGACATACGGGTCGGGCGGCTCCTGGGCCTGCATCCCGACGAGGTGCTCGATGAGCTCGGCCGCGGGACGGTCGACGCGTTCGAGCAGCAACTGCCTGGTCAGCAGCGTGCGGTTCAGGACCCGACGGCTGAGGACGGGCACCGTGGTCTTGACGGCGGTCATCGGGCGAGCGCCCGCTCGAACGCCTCCAGGGTCTCCGCGGAGAACAGCACGAACATGACCTCGTCCAGGGCATCGGGGTTGTCGGCGATCCACGCGTCCACCGTCCCGATCGCGATCGCCGCGGCCGCATCCACCGGGTACGAGTAGATCCCGGTCGAGATCGACGGCAGCGCGATCGTCCGGCAGCCCTCGCTCGCCGCCAGGTCCAGCGACGATCGATAGGCGCTCGCGAGCAACTCCGGCTCTCCCGCGGAGCCACCCCGCCAGATCGGGCCGACCGCGTGGATGACGACCGTTGCCGGCAGGTTGCCGGCATCGCTCACGACCGCGCTCCCGGTCGGACAGTGGCGACCCTTCCCGTACCGACGCTCGAGATCCGCCATGATCGCCGGGCCACCGGCGCGGTGGATCGCGCCGTCCACACCGCCACCACCGGCCAGCCCGCTATTCGCGGCGTTGACGATGGCGGACGCCGCCACCGTGGTGATATCGGCCTGGACGAGTCGGATCTCGGTCATCTCGTCGCCGCCGGTCAGTCGTCCGCCAGATCCATCACGAACCGCCGGATCATGCGCGTGAGCCGCGGACCGGCCTCGGCCCCGGCCGCCAGCACCTCCTCGTGCGTCAACGGCTCGCCGCTATAGCCGGCACCGGCATTCGTGACGAGGGAGACGCCGCACACCTCGAGGCCGACCCACCGAGCGGCGATGCACTCGAGCACGGTCGACATCCCGACCGCGTCGCCCCCGAACGCGGCGAGCATGCGGACCTCCGCCGGGGTCTCGTACGTCGGCCCCGTCAGCCCGATGTAGACCCCTTCGCGCACGTCGACGCTCTCCGCCGCGGCGGCGTCATGCAGACGGCGTCGAAGCCGCGGGCTCCAAGCGTCGGTCATGTCCGGGAACCGTGGCCCGAGGTCGTCTGCATTGGGACCCAGGAGCGGGGAGCGACCGGTCAGGTTGATGTGGTCGCGCATGATCATCGGCGTGCCCGGTCCGAACGACGGGTCGAGTCCGCCCGCCGCGTTCGTCAGCACCACGATCCGCGCCCCCAGCGCATGGAATAGCAGCACGGGCTGGATGACGAGCCCCGGGTGGTTGCCCTCGTACAGGTGGAACCGGCCCTGGAGCATGACGACGGGCCTGCCCGCGAGCCGACCCAGCAGCAACCTGCCGACATGCCCCGGCGCCGTCGCCGCGGGCCAGCCGGGCAGGTCGGCGAAGGGGATCGCGACGGGGTCCTCGAGGTCGTCGGCCAGACCGCCCAGCCCGGAGCCGAGCACGATCCCGACCTCGGGCACGAGGACCGTCCGTTGGCGCACGGCGGCGAGGAGGGCGGCGATGCGCGCCGGCTGTGCGATCGGTGGGATCGGCAGCGTCGGGTCGATGGTCACAGCGTCCGCCGATGGGGATATCCGAGCATCGCCCACCAGCATGACAGCACGCGAGGGCTCGGTGGGGAGCGTGTGGGGGGCCTCGTCGCGCCCGACGGAAGTATCGACACCGGGATGCCGATCGCGTCCCGTCGGGCGCCTCCCGTGGACCGGCCGTGGTGAGACGGCCGCGTGACCCCGGGCAACGAAGCGCCCGAAGCGACCGGCGGCGAACGGAGGGTCCTTGATGTGATCTCGGTTTCCTGCGTCCTGTCGGCCCCTTCGGGCACGACCTACGGTATCGGGCGGCTCGTGGGCCGGTCAACGCGCTTATCCACGAACCTCGGACCGATCGTTCGACGCCTGTCCACGGGAATATCCGGGCTGTGGTCGAGCTGTGGATAACCTTGTGGATGAGCGCAAGACGCGACGGTCAGCCACCCATCGCGAACATCTCGATCTTCGGCAGATCGGACGTCGACTGCGCCCGCAGCTCGGAGTACCGGTCGTCACGGGCATGCCAGATGTCGGCCAGGAACGCCACGAGCTCCTCGTCGGTCGACCCGTCGCGCAGCACCGCCCGCACGTCGCGACCGTCGACAGCGAACAGGCAGGTGTAGAGCTTGCCGTCTGCGGACAGCCGCGCGCGCGTGCAGTCCCGGCAGAACGGTCGCGTGACCGACGAGATGATCCCGAACTCGCCGGCGCCGTCGGCATAGCGCCACCGATCGGCGACCTCGCCGCGATAACCAGGATCGACGGGCGCCGCCGGCCACGCCGCGGTCACGGCGTCGACGAGCTCGGCGGCCGGCACGACGTCGTCGAGCCGCCAGCCATTCGAATGGCCGACATCCATGTATTCGATGAACCGAAGGGTCACCGCGGTCTCGCGCGCCCACCGGGCCATCGGCACGACCGACGTCTCGTTGATGCCGCGGCGGACGACCATGTTGACCTTGATCGGCGCTAGACCGGCTTCTATCGCCGCGTCGATGCCGTCGAGCACGCGGGCGACCGGGAAGTCGACGCCGTTCATGGCGCTGAACACGTGGTCGTCGAGCGAATCGAGGCTGACCGTCACCCGCCGAAGCCCCGCCTCTGCAAGCGGCTTCGCCAACGCGCGCAACGCCGCGCCGTTGGTGGTCAGCGTCAGGTCCAGCTCCCCGCCATCTCGCGTGCGCAACTCGGCCAGCATCCGGATGAGCCCGGGCAGGCCGCGCCGGACGAGTGGCTCGCCCCCGGTGATGCGCAACTTCTCGACGCCGAGCTCGACGAATGCCCGTGCCGCCCGGTGGATCTCCTCGAAGGAGAGGACCTGGTCCTTGGGCAGGAACTCGTAGTCGCGACCGAAGATCTCCTTCGGCATGCAGTAGGTGCAGCGGAAGTTGCAGCGGTCCGTCACCGAGATCCGCAGATCGTGCAGCGGCCGACCCAAGCGGTCGAGCGGCGGAGCCAGCATCGGGACGTCCATCGAACGCCCATCGTAACGCCGAACGGCGTTGCACCAGCACAACGTAACGTCGTACGGGTGGTCCAGCGGTACGACCGGCGTACACCGCTGGTACCACTAGCGGACTCCACCACACCAAACCTCGCTGGCACGATGCCTCCACGCCCCAAGCACCATCCATCCGACGAGGGATCCACCGCATGGCATCGACCGACGCGAAGAGCGGCTTCCGTCTTCCTTGGAGCACGGACCGGAACGAATCCGACGAGGGGACCGAGACGACCGGAGCCGACATGAGCGCGGTGGATCAGACACAGTCGCACAGCGAGAGCGAGACGCCGACCATGATCGACACCGCGCCGTCCACCTCGAGCGAGGTGGCCCCGGACGAGCCGGCACTGCCAGCCGACAACGCGACCGCGACCCCCAGCGCGGCACCGCGCAAGGCCAACAAGTTCATGGCCGACCTGACGAAGGCCATGCAGGCCGCAGCCGAGTCTGCGCGTGCCGACACGCTCGAGCGCTTCTCCGCTGAAGCCAAGGCCCACATCGAGAGCATCCACGCCAGCACGGCCGACCAGTCGACCGAGCTGCGCAAGAAGGCCGATGACGACATCGCCGCGATCCGCGAGTGGTCGAAGCAGGAGATCGCGCGCATCCGCGAGGAGACCGACGAGCGCGTGACCCATCGCAAGGAAGTCCTCGAGCGCGAGATCGAGGCGCACGCCGCCGAGATCGAATCCCGCATCGAGCGCGTGCAGTCGCACGTCGCCTCCTTCGAGTCCGACATGGCCGCCTTCTTCGAGCGACTGCTCGGCGAGGAGGACCCGACGCGCTTCGCCGCGATGGCCGAGACGCTCCCTGAGCCGCCGCCCTTCGACGACGATGCGGCCTGGGCCGCCACGGCGACCATCGGCGACACGCCCGCCGCGGTCGCGGCGCCGGTCGCAGCGGCGCCGGTCGACGAGCTGCCCGCCGCGCCGGAGGCCGTCGACGAACCCGTCGAGAGCCCGCAGCCCGAGGCCGCCGAGCTTGATCCCTGGCGGGACAGCCACGTCGAGGCCGCCATGGAGCCCGCCGAGGAGCCCGTCGCTGCGGCCGTCGCCGACGAGACGCCGGCCGACGACGGCGACCTGTTCGGCATCGCTGCCGATGAGTCGCCGCAGACCGAAGAGACCGACCCGCGGCTCACCGCGCTCGGCATCGAGAACGACTTCGCCGCGGCGGAAGCCGAGGCCGCCGCATTCCCGACCGAGACGGCCAGCCCCGATGACGAGATCCCGACGATCGCCGAGGATGCGCTGGCCGCTCGCCTGGCGGGCTTGGTCGCCGACGATCATGCCGCCCCGACCGACGTCGCCTCGACGCGCGTCGTCGTGACCGGCCTCGTCAGCGTCGCGAGCATCGCCGGCTTCAAGCGTAGCCTGTCCCGCGTCGCGGGCGTCCGCTCGGTCGGCGTGTCGTCCGGCCCGGATGGCGAGTTCGTCTTCGCCGTCACCCACGATCCCGACCTTGGGCTCGCGGATGCCATCACCACGTTGCCGGGCTTCGGCGCCCGCGTCACGAACGAGACCCCGGGCGAGCTGACCGTGGCCGCACGCGACCCCGAATCGGAGGGCTGAAACCCGTGGCCCGCCCGGCCATCGCCGTCGCCCTTCCTGGCAGCGAAGCGACCCCCGTCTCAGCGGAGCTGCGCGCCGCTGGCTTCACCGTCGCGACCGTCACGCACCCGGACGAGCTCGAGGCGCTGCTGGCCAGCCGCCGCGACGTCGCGGTGGCGATCCTGGACGGTGAGACCGACCTCGATCAATCGCTCGAGTTCTACTCGTTGCTGCGCGACGCGGGGCGCGCGATCCCGGCGCTCATGGTGGTGTCACAGCGCGCACTCGCGCGGCTCGATCCGTCCTCCGGTGACGTCGAGGACGAGTACTTCACGCGCCCCTACTCGGCGGAGTCGCTCCGCTGGCGCGTCGAGGCGATGTGCATCCGCAGCCAGACCGTCGACGACGGTTCCGGCCCCGTGCTGCAGGGCGGCCCGCTCGAGGCCGACGGCTGGGCGCAGCGCGCCACGATCCTCGCGATCTTCAACCCCAAGGGCGGCGTCGGCAAGACGACCATCGCGACCAACCTCGCGTCGGTCCTGCAGACCCGTCGCGGTCACAGCGTGTTGCTCGTCGATGCCGACACGGTGACGGGCCACGTCACGACCTCACTCGGCATCGATGGTGTCCGTACCCTCGCCGACAGCTGGCGCGACGTGGAGGAAGGCGGGCCGCGCGAAACGCTCGCCGAGATCGCCTCGGCCCACTCGTCCGGCATGCGAGTGGCGTCGTTGACGACGTCGCCGCTCGACACCGAGATCCTCGATCCGGAGCGGGTCGCGGAGACGATCACCGCCGCCCGCCGCGGCTTCGACTTCATCGTCGTCGACCTGCACCCCTCGTACAGCCGGCTGAACCTCGCGATCTTCGCCATCGCCGATCGCATCCTCGTGCCGGTCACGCCGGACGTGCCCGCCATCCGGGCGGCCGTGCAGCTGACCGACTACGCCGACGAGCTCGGCGTGCGCGAGCGCCTGGCGCTGGTGATCAATCGCGCCAACAGCGGCGTCGGCGTGGCCGACATCGAGCGCACGGTCGGGATGCCGTCGATCGCGCTCATCCGCTCGGGCGGCCTCCTGTTCGTGCGAGCCGCGAACGAGGGCCGGACCGTCATCGAGATGTTCCCGCGCGAGAAGATCACCGACGACTTCGACGCCCTCGCCGACCGGGTCCTCGGGACGCCGGTGGCGCCGCCTCCGGTGAAGGTGCCGTTCGGGCTCTTCAACCGCGTCAAGACCGGAGCCCGCGCCTAACCCTCCTGCGGCGGGCCGTTACCTCGAGCGGTCCTGCCAGGAGATGCCGCCCATCGGCGCGCCGGGTAGCTTCTGCGGCCGCTCGCCGGTGCGCCGGTCGACCTGCTCGATCCCGCGCAGGTAGAAGCGGTTGACGAGGATGGCGTCCATCTCGGGCGCGACGGGCTGGTCGCCCAGGTACGCCGTCGCGTCGACCACCGGCAGGAACATCTCGGTCGCCCGATCGAGCAGGCGTTCCGGTTCGGAACCCGGGTGCAACTGCACCGTGCCGACGACGCGGAATGGCGGCACCTCGAGCGCGACGTCGTACGACACCTTGTGGACGCGGTGGGCGGTCCGCTCCGCGTCGTCATGCGGCGGCAGCGTCGCCTCGCCGGCGAGGACGATGATCAGATCGTAGGGATCGACCGCCTTGAGGCCCGGCGCGGGCGCCAGCGGGGCTGAGCCGTCGAGCGGCGCCCACTGGACGTCGGAGATCGTCACCGACTCACGCTTGTTGAGCGCGTCCAGCAGTCGGCCGGTCACGTCCATGTTGCCGACGATCCGCCACTCCTCGGTCAGGCCGTCGAACGGGATGCCACGAATCGCGCCCCGCCGCTGGGCAGGCGCGCCGGTCGAAGACGAGCCGGCATCGGGCTTCTTGCGCCGGAGGAAGTCGAAGGGCACGCGTCAGTCCTCGGCCTTCCAGCTTTCGGCGCGGATCGTCTCGACGACGGCCGCGTCGGCGAGGGTCGTCGTGTCCCCGAGCTTGTTGCCCTGCGCGATGTCGCGCAGGAGTCGGCGCATGATCTTGCCCGACCGGGTCTTCGGCAGGTCCGGCGTGAACATCAGTGATTTCGGCTTCGCGATCGGGCTGATCTTCGTCGCGACGTGCTTGCGCAGCTCCTCGCCGAGCTCGGTCGTCGGCTCATGGCCAAGGCGGAGGATGACGAAGGCGTTGATCGCCTCGCCAGTGATCTGGTCGGGCGCGCCGACGACGGCGGCCTCCGCGACCGCCGGATGCGACACCAGCGCGCTCTCGATCTCGGTCGTCGACAGGCGGTGGCCGGAGATGTTCATGACGTCGTCGACCCGACCGAGGAGCCAGAAGTAGCCCTCGTCGTCGCGCTTGGCACCGTCGCCCGCGAAGTACATCCCGGGGAAGCGGCTCCAGTACGTCTCCTTATAGCGCTCCGGATCGCCGTAGATGCCGCGCAGCATCGCTGGCCATGGCCGCTTGAGGACGAGGTAGCCGCCACCGCCGAACGGCACGCTGTTGCCGTCACCGTCGACGACGTCGGCCTCGACGCCCGGGAAGGGGAAGGTGGCACTCCCCGGCTTGGTGGTGGTGACACCGGGCAGCGGCGTGATCAGGATCATGCCCGTCTCGGTCTGCCACCAGGTGTCGACGATCGGGGCCTTGCCGCCGCCGATGTTCTCGTTGTACCACAGCCACGCCTCGGGGTTGATCGGCTCACCGACCGACCCGAGCACCCGAAGCGAGGACAGGTCGTGCTTGGCCGGGTACGACTCGCCCTGCTTCATGAATGCCCGGATGGCCGTCGGCGCGCAGTACAGGATGTTGACCTTGTATTCCTCTACGATCGACCACCAGCGATCCCAGGCAGGCGTGTCCGGCGAGCCCTCGTACAGGATCCCGGTGGTGGCGTTGGCCAGCGGTCCGTAGACGATGTAGCTGTGGCCCGTCACCCAGCCGATGTCCGCCGCGCACCAGTACACGTCGTCCGGCTTGATGTCGAAGATCATCTCGTGGGTGAAGCTCGTGCCCAGGAGATAGCCCGCCGTCGTGTGCATGATGCCCTTGGGCTTGGCCGTGGTCCCCGACGTATAGAGCAGATACAGCATGTGCTCGGAGTCGAGCGGGACCGGCGGGCAGTCGGGCGCCTGGCGATCGACGATCTCGTGCCACCACACGTCCCGTCCGTCGACGACCGCGGTCCCCGGCGCGTCGTCGCCCAGCCGGCGGACCATCAGCACATGCTCGACGGTCGGGCTGTCGGCCAGCGCGTCGTCGACCGCCGCCTTCAACGGCATCGCCTTGCCGCGTCGATAGCTGCCGTCGGCCGTGATGACCAGCTTGGCCTGGGCGTCGTTGATGCGCCCCCCGAGCGCCTCGGCGGAGAAGCCCGCGAAGACCACCGTATGCGGCGCGCCGATGCGGGCACAGGCCAGCATCGCGATGGGTAGCTCGGGGATCATCGGCATGTAGATCGCGACGCGATCGCCGGTCTCGACGCCGAGCTCCTTGAGCGCGTTCGCGGCTTTCTGGACCTCGCGGTGGAGGTCGGCATACGTGACGGTCCGGGTGTCACCGGGCTCACCGATCCAGTGATAGGCGACCTTGTCGCCGAGCCCGTTCTGCACATGCCGGTCGACGCAGTTGTAGGCGATGTTGAGCTTGCCGCCGATGAACCACTTCGCGAACGGCAGGTCCCACTCGAGCGTCGTGGTGAATGGCTCGTCCCAATCGATGCGCTCGCGGGCGAGCCGAGCCCAGAACTCGACCGGATCGGCTTCGGCCTGGGCGTACAGGTCGGCCTTGGCGTTGGCTTCTGCCACGAAGGCCGGGTCGGGCGGGAACGTGCGGTTCTCGGCGAGCAGATTCTCGATGGCGGCGGTCGGAGGCGACTGGTCGACGCTCACGGATTCACACCTCCCGAGTCGTGGCTGGCCGGGTCATCCTACCGTGTCAGTCCCCTGCCCCGGCGCCGCCGCCCGACGCATCGTCGGCAGCTGTCGCTCCGAGACCGGCGGCCGCGAGGACGGCCGGATCCACTGGGTCCCGAGAGAGCACGACGCGCTGCGGTCGGGGGATCTCGATGCCGTTGGCCTCGAGCGCCGCCAGCAGGCGCTTGCGGAACTCGCCGGCGGCGGCCCACTGTTCCGGGGCACGTACCGAGCCCAGGATCTTGAGCGTCACGCCGTACTCGCCGAGCGCCTCGACGCGTTCGACGCGCGGCGGCTCCAGGATCCGGCGCTTCCAGACGGGATCCTCGGCCATCGCCGCGCCGACGCCGTCGACGACGTCGATCGCGCGGTCGATGTCGGTGCCGTAGGCGACCGTCACGTCCTGGTTGATGCGGGCCCAGACGCGGGTCAGGTTGGAGGCCACCTTGATCTCCCCGTTGGGGATGGTGTGGACGACGCCGTCGATGTCGCGGACCGTCGTCCGCCGGAGGTTGAAGTCCTCGACGGTGCCGGCGACCCCGGCGAGCCGGACGACGTCGCCGACACTGAACTGGTTCTCGACGAGGATCAGCGCGCCGTTCAGGTAGTCACGGACGAGCGTCTGGGCACCGAACCCGACGGCGATCCCGATGACGCCGAGGCCCGCGACGGCAGGCGCGATATCGAGCCCCAGCCGGCCCAGGATCATGAGCGTCGCGATGACGACGATGAACGACTGGATGGCGCGGGCGCCCAGGCCATCGAGCGTGTCCATGCGCTTCTTGAGCTCGACGGCGCTGAGCTCCTGGGCGGTGCCCTCGGTCGCCTCCCGGTCGAGCAGCGTCTTGACGATGCCATGCACGAACAGGCTGGCCAGCCGCGTCGCGATGACCGCGACGACCACGATGAACAGGATCGGCAGGAGCGTGGAGCGGAAAAGGTCGGAGACTTCCGCGGGCGTCAGTTCCGGCATCGCCGTACAGCCTAGCGAGTGAGTCGCAGCTAAGCGGGTCCTGCTTGACTCACCCGATGGCGACGCCACTGCGGATGCGCTTCGCGCGCCGGTGTCGCGAGACCCGGACGATGCTCGACATCACCCAGGCCGAGCTGGCCGCCGCGGTCGGCGTTTCGCGGCCGTACATCGCGGCGATCGAATCAGGTCGGGCGAATCCGTCGCTCGACGTCGTCGAGCGCATCGGATCCGCGCTCGGGCTCGAGCTGCATCTGGTCGGGCGGCCACCGGCCGTCATGAACAGCCCGCGCCAACGTGATGTGGTCCACGCCCGCTGCTCGGGGCACGCCGACCGTCGACTGGTGAGCCTGGGGTGGCAGACCCGCGGCGAGGTCACGATCGTCCGAGGGCACGTCCGTGGCTGGATCGACCTCCTCGCTTACGAACCACGGCGCCGCATCCTGCTCGTCGTCGAGATCAAGACCTGGATCGATGACCTTGGATCCGTCGAGCGCCAATTGGATTGGTACGTACGCGAGGCCCCGGCGATCGCCCGAGAGCTGGGCTGGCGTCCGCAACGAGTGGTCGGCTGGGTGCTCGCCCTCGCCACGGCGGATATCGACGAGACGCTACGCCGCAATCGGGACGTCATCGATCGCGCCTTTCCGGGGCGCGCGCGAGATCTGCGTGCCGTCCTGGCCGATGACGATCCGAATCCACCGTCTCGAGGGATCGCCTTGATCGACCCGCGCAACCGGCATGGAACGTGGCTGATCGCGAGCCGCGTGGACGGACGGCGGTCAGTCGCTCCCTACCGCGATAGCAGGGAGGCGGCTCGCCTCATGTCAGTGTGAGGCACCGATCCTCGATGAATGAGCACGACCAACCGCGAGTTCCGACAGTTACGGCCGATTTCGAGGCCGCCCACGCAGGACTCATCCCAAAGGTGTGCCTGAGGCTGACATCGCCCGGCCCTGGGTCGGGGCGACGGCCGCGGCCCGGGGTCGCCGGGTCAGGCCGTCGCGTGGACCTGCGGGGCGGGTTGGCGCTCTGGGACGGTTCCGCCGAGGCGGACGGAGATCGCGGCGGCGGCCTCGCGGGCCTGGGCGGCCAGCTCGGGGATGCGCCGCGGGGTGAGCCGGAACGCCGGCCCCCAGATGTCGACCGCGGCGATCACGTTGCTGCGCGCATCGTGGATCGGCGCCGACACCGCGTTCAGCCCCAGCTCGTACTCGCCGATCGCCGTCGCGTACCCGCGCCGGCGGATCCGTGCCAGCTCCTCGAGGAGTGGCTCGAGCTCGACGATGGTCCGCTCCGTGTACTGGATCAACCCGCGGCGCACGATGCGCAGGACCTCACGCTCGGCCAGCGAGGACATCAGCACCTTGCCCGACGCGACGCAATGCAGCGGCGTCGAGCGGCCGGTCCAATCACCGACCGCGATCAGGTTCGGCCCGTCCACCTGGGCTACGGTCAGCAACGCCTCCGCGTCGAGGATCCCGACGCCGGTCGTCTCGTGCGTCAGCCTCGCCAGACGCTCGAGCTCGGGCATCGCGATGCCGCGCAAGTCGAGCGTGCGTTCGGCTCGCTCGGCCAACCGGATCACGACCAGCCCGAGCCGGTACTTGCCGGTCTCGTCGTCCTGTTCCACCAGGCCGCGCTTCTGCAACGTGGCCAAGAGTCGCGATGCCGTCGACTTGTGGAGCCCGAGGCGGCGCGCGAGCTCCGTCACGCCGGCCTCGCCCTGCGACTCGCCGAGTGCCAGCAAGAGCGCGGCGGCCCGGTCGACCGAGCGGACTGCGTTGCCGTCGAGGACCATCGATACGTCCTGCTCAGCCGGCAGCCGGGGACGCCATGCCGCCGTGCGGCGTGGGCGCCGGTCCGCCGTGCGCGCGCTCGTCGAGGGCGGCGTCGAGGGAATCCTGGAACGCGGTCAGCACCCGGTCGATGATGTCCGCGTCGGCGTGCGCTTCGCACATGAACCACGGCTCGCGCGAGTCGGGCTCCGGCATCGCGCCGCGGGCGTGCATCCCGATGGCGATCGCGTCGTACAGCTCGTGGTCGCTGCTCGCCCAGTCGCGGTACTCGGTCGGGACCTCGTCACGGAACATGATCCCGAACATCGACGGGTGGCCGGTGAAGTGGTACGGGATGCCGACCGGGTCGAGGATCTCCTTCAGCCCGTCCTGGATCGTCCGTCCGGTGGCGTGGATCGTCTCGAGTGCGTTGGTGTCGCGCAGGATCTGGAGCGTCGCCACGGCCGCCGCGGCGGCGACCCGGTTGCCCGCATAGGTGCCACCGTGGCTGACCTTGTCGGGGAGCAGCTCCATGATCTCGCGGCGGCCACCGAAGACCGCGGCGGGATAGCCGTTGCCCATCGCCTTGGCGTAGGTAGCGAGGTCGGGCTTGATTCCGAAGAACTCCGCAGCGCCGCCCCGCGCGAAGCGGAAGCCGGTCTTGACCTCGTCGAAGATCAGCAGGATGCCGAACTCCTCGGTGAGGGCGCGCATCTCCTTGTGGAAGCCGGGCTCGGGCATGATCCCCTGCGCGTTGCCGAGGACCGGCTCGACGATGATCGCCGCGATCTCCTCCCCGCGCTGCTCGAACAGGGTGCGCAGGCGGTCGATGCGGTTGTAGCGGGCTGGGATCATCGTCTCGGCGACGGCACCCGGGATACCGCGGCCCCACGCCAGGGCGACCGGCGCGTCGGGGTCGCCGAGCTCGGACATGTCGTCCGGCCCGACGCTGATCAGCGCGTAGTCGTGGACGCCGTGATACTGGCCCTCGAACTTCACGATCCGCTCGCGGCCGGTGAACGCGCGGGCGAGCCGCATCGCGTGCATCGTCGCTTCGGTGCCGGACACCGTCATCCGCGCCATGTCGACCCAGCCCGTGAGCTCGCAGACAAGCTCGATCGTCCGGATCTCGTCCTCGCTCGTCAGGCTGAAACTGACGCCCTGGCGCATGCGCTCGTTGACGTAGTCGTCGACGCGCGGGTCGCCGTGCCCGAGGATGACCGGCCCATAGCCCATCCGCAGGTCGACGAATTCGTTGCCGTCCGCGTCCCAGACGAGGCCGCCCTTGCCGCGGTCGACGTAGATGGTGCTCTCGCCCCAGGCGCGGAAGTTCGAGTCCGCGCCGCCCGGCATGCGCTCCGAGGCGCGGCGGTAGAGCGCGTTCTGCCGATCTCGCCGGAGTCGGGGGGTCGTTCTGGCGGGGGCGGGCTCGCTGGCCATGCAGTCCTCAGGTGGTGGGGTGTTGACGGGCCCGAAGCGTGGGACGGGCGTTGCGCGCTACGGGACGCGCGGGCGCTCATCGTGCCACAGCCCCGAAGGCGGCGTCAACGCGACATTCGTCGCGTCGTGGGCCGGACACGACAATTCACGCGGTGCCACGCGGCCCGCCGACGAATCCCGCAGGCTCCGCGCCGCACACCGTGGCGTGCCACCATGCCCCGATGACCGATCCCAGCCAGGCGATCTCCTTCTGGCTACGCGATCCCCCGCCAGCGGACGTCGCGGATCCGCCCCTCCGCGGGGGCGAACGTCTCGATGTCGACGTCGCGATCATCGGCGGCGGGTTCACCGGGCTGTGGACCGCGATCGCCCTGACCGACACGGACCCCGGCCTGCGGGTGGCCGTCCTCGAGATGGCGTCGATCGCGTTCGGGGCGAGCGGCCGCAATGGCGGGTTCTGCGAGGCGAGCCTGACCCACGGCCTGGCGAACGGGATCAAGCACTTCCCCGACGAGCTCGACCGACTCGAGCGCGAGGGGATCGACAACCTGCAGGGCCTGATCGACTTCACGCGCGAGCACAGCATCGACTGCGACCTCGAGGAGACCGGGGTCCTCGCCCTCGCCGACCAACCGCACCAGGTCGACGAGTTCCGCGCCTGGGTCGACGAGGCGGCCGAGCACGGCGAGCACCTCGAGTTCCTCGATCGCGAGGCAGCTCAGGCCGAGGTCCATTCCCCGATCTGGCAGGCCGGCCTGTACCGGCCACCCGGGCGGGACATCCTGGTCGACCCGGCCAAGCTGTGCCGCGGGATCGCCGCGCGTCGCGCGCGAGCGCGGCGTCACGATCCACGAGGGCACGCGCGTGACCGGGTTGGAGCGGCGCGCCGGCGGTGTGGTCGTGACGACCGCGGATGGGGCCCGGGTCGCGGCCGACCACGTCGTGGTCGCGACGTCCGCGTATTCGGGCTGGCTTCCGCGCCTGGCATCAACGTTCGTGCCGGTCTACGACTACGCGCTGGTCTCGACGCCACTCACGCCGGCGCAGCGGGATGCGATCGGCTGGCGCCGGCGGCAGGGCCTGTCGGATGGCAACAACCAGTTCCACTACTTCCGGCTCACCGCCGACGAGCGGATCCTGTGGGGCGGCTATGACGCGATCCACCACCGCGGGAGCCGCGTCGATGCGAGCCTCGACCGGCGCCCGGCGACGTTCGAGCGGCTCGAGGCGCAGTTCTTCCGGGCGTTCCCGCAGCTCGAGGGTCTCGAGTTCCCGTATCGCTGGGGTGGCGCGATCGACACGACGTCGCGGTTCACCGTGAGCTTCGGCAGGCTCTTCGGCGGCCGGGTCGTATCTGTCCTTGGCTACACCGGTCTCGGCGTCGGCGCGAGCCGCTGGGCGGGCGGCGTGGTGCGCGACGTCATCCTGCGGCCCGCTGAGGACCGCCTGCGGCTTCGCCTCGTGACGAGCCCGTCGATCCCGTTCCCGCCCGAGCCGCTGCGCTCACTGACCGTGGACACCGTTCGCTGGGAGCTCGATCGGGCCGACCGGAACGAGGGTCGACGCGGCCTGCTCCTGCGCACGCTCGACGCGATCGGGATCGGCTTCGACTCATGAGCCCAGCGTCCGCGCACGTGCAGAGGCCCCGCCGGTGGCGGGGCCTCGAGCTTGCTGGGGACTCGACGGTCAGCCGTTCGGTACCCGAACGAGGAGCAGCTGGCCGCCTTCCTTCTTGTAGGTGAAGTCCGGGCCGGGCGGATCGACGTTCTCGTCGCCCGGCGCCTTGTCGATCCAAAGCGAGTGGGCCTGGACCGTCACGAGGAACGCCCCAGGTCCGAACGCTGCCGACGCGTCCACGACGCCGCTGGATTCCCACGCCCCGAGGTTGCCCCTGGACGCGGCGTCCATGTCGATCGCCGTCTCATCGAGTGACTGGTCGACCCTAGCGATGACTGTCGTGGCGCCGGTCGACAGGCGGTATTGCCATAGCCGCGCTTCGGTCCGATTCGGGTCGGCGAGCTGTTCGGGCGTGAAGTTGAACTGTTGGCCCGAGCCGGGGTCCTCGGTGATATACAGGCCATTAACCGTCGACTCGATGTTGTCGGGCTGGTGGATCTCGCCGATCGTCTTGATCGGATTGTCGTCACCCTCGATGAGGATCGACATCGACGTGACCTTCTTCGGGTCGTTCGGATCGAGGACCATCTTCCACACTCGGCCATTCGTCGACTTGCCGTCGGCTGCCGGGCCCGTGCTCGCGCGGCCGGAATCCACGACGTAGACGGTATTCGACATGCCAGGTCGCTTGTCGTAGGCCATGTCCTCGACGCGGATGAAGTTGAAGACGCCGCTGACCTGCGACCAGTGCTCGAGCACCCATTGCGGACCGTCGATGCCGATGCCGTTGGGATCGCGCTGCCAGCTGCCGTCATTCGGCGGGAGAGGGAACCCGACGTCGGCCGCCATGATCTCGCTGCCGTCGGCATTGCGACCTTCGGCGATGTTCCGCGGGACGGAGATGAACTCGCCGGTGATGCTTGTGGGGTCGTTCCGGAGGAACTCCTCGTACTTCGTCTTGCCGGCGGTCGTCGATTTGAAGGCCCACAGCGAGCCCTCATCGTTCCAGACGGCGTCCGCGTCCGACCCGATGTACGAGTACAGCTGCGACTGCGATGGATTGTTCGTGAACGTGTCGTCCCCGGACAACAGGACCACGTCGTCGAAGCCCGGGATCGCAACCGAGTTCTCGTGGTTGTGGCGGCCCATGCCCCAGATCGCGCGGGTCTTGTTGGTCTTGATGTCATGCGCCACGACGACCCCGGACTGGCGGGCTTCGTCGGCGCCGATCGTCGCCGGCCACGCCTTGCCCGCGCGGTTCACCCAGTCGACGCTCTCTTCGTTGGTGAACAGCAGCTCCCGATCGAAGCCCTCGGCGGCGGTCGCCAGGTAATTCGAGCAGAAGCGCTGGAAGTTCTCGCTCGAGGTGATGACCATCTTGCCGGTCTGGACGCCCGCGCTCTTCTGGTTGAGGATCAGCCGGCTGAGCTGGGCGTTGTCGAAGTCGTTCTGGGAGTTCGTCTCCGTCGGCGCGGCCGGCGTATAGGGGAACGGCACGGTCGACGTCTCGTGGTTCACGAACACCTCGGCGGTGCCGTTGCCACGGGTCTTCAGCGCGATCCCGTCCGGGATCGACTCGAAGATGTAGCCGTCGTCACCGGCCGTCTCACCGACGGTGATGAGGGCCTCGACCGTGACGCCGGCGCCGACCGCCGTCAGCATCGCGGGCTGGCTGGTCTTGACGCCGCCACCGGCGGCGCTCGCAGGGACGGTGCCGGCGATGACCAGGCCGATCGCGGCGATCACGATCAGGCGGAGATGGATGCGCTGACCGTGGGGGGTCGCAGCGCGCATGTGGGCCTCCTCTCGGGCTCGGATCCGGTCAGGGGCGGTCCGCTGGGGTATGCCATGGTGCAGCGACTCGGCCGGGGGCGCAAACATCGCCGCCGCACTGCCCGGGCGGGGTGGTGCGACGAGGCACCGGTTTCGACGAGGGTCCGGGTCAGGCCGGTGCGGTCACCCAGGTTGGCAGCTCCCGGGCCAGGGTGGCGAGCGGCAGCGAGCCGTGGCCGAGCACCTGGTCGTGGAACTCGCGGAGATCGAAGCGCGACCCGTCGCGGGCCGCGATCTCGCGTCGCAGCGCTTGGATCTGGCGCTGCCCGAGCATGTACGTGAGCGCCTGTCCGGGCCAGCAGATGTAGCGGTCGGTCTCGATCACGGCGTCGGTCTCGGACAGACCGGCGTCGTTGCGCAGGAAGTCGATCGACCGCTGCCGCTCCCAGCGGAGGGCGTGCATGCCCGTGTCGACCACGAGCCGGGCCGCGCGCCACGCCTGCGCATCGAGCATGCCGAACCGCTCGGCCTCGGAGCGGTACAACCCCATCTCGTCGGCCAGTCGTTCGCTATACAGGCCCCAGCCCTCGACGTACGCCCCGCCGACCATCCGTGCGCCGAGACGTCGGAAGGTGATGAGGTTCGGGTTCTCCATCTCCAGCGCGATCTGGAAGTGGTGCCCGGGAGCGGCCTCGTGGTACGTCGTCGAGGCGAGCTTGGTGTATTTGCGCGACGCGAGGTCGTAGCCGTTGGCATAATAGATGCCGTTCCGGTCGCCGGTCGCGGAGGGCGGATAGTAGTACGCGAACGGGGCGTCCTTCTCCTTGTACTCCTCGACGGGTCGGACCTCGAGCCCCGCCCTCGGCAGCACGCCGAAGTAGCCCGGCGCGGCCGCCATGGCCCGGTCGACGTCCTCGCGGGCGCGCTCGACCAGCTCGGCCTTCGATGCCGGCGTGTTGCCGGGCACGGCCTCGAGCGACACGCGGTATGCCGCCATGTCGTCGCCGAAGCCGGCGTCGCCGGCGATCACGCGACGCTCATCGTCGATCGCGGCGAGCTCATCGATGCCGATCCGGTGGATCTCCTCGGGGTCCATCTCGAGCGTGGTCCAGCTGCGGATGGCGGTCCGGTAGATCGCGTCGCCGTTGGGCGCCGACCAGATCCCCGGCTCCTCGCGGCTGGCGTGGCGGTACTCGCCGCGCAACGTCTCCAGGAATGCTGCGTCCGCGGGGTAGACCTCGTCGCGAACGACCTCGCGGATGCGTTCGCGATCCGCGTCGGTGGCGCCCTGGACGCTGCCCGCGATGATGGCGGTCTCGGTCGGGATCGCCAGCATCCGCTCGAGCTGGGCGATGACCCGCTCGGTCACGATCGATGGCGCGGTCAGGCCGCTCTCGAGCGCCTCGCGCAGGATGTCGGCGTTGGCGGACATGAACGCTGGATACGCATGCAAGCGCCCGATGAACGCCTCGAGCCGCTCGGCCGTGTCGACCGGCTGGAACGCGGTGAGCTGCGGGAGCAGCTGCTGCGGACCACCCATCTGGTCGACGACGCGGAGCTGGTGGAGGCCCTGGTCGTCCTCCTCGACGCCGAGCTCGCCGATGACCTGGAGCATGTCCCGGGTGATGCGCTCCTCGGTCGACAGCCCGTCGATCGGGATCGCCGCGGCCTCGGCTGCCGTCCGTTCCATGAGCGCCCTGACCCGCGCGCGACCGACCGGCGACGGGTCCTCCAGCTCGTCGGCGTAGCGAGTGTCGCCGTAGAACGTGGCGGTCGTCGGGTTCAGCTCGAGCACGCCCTCCCAGAAGCGGTGCGCGAGGTCGTTGACGGCAGACTGGGACGGATCGGTCACGAGGTGAGCCTCTCGGATTCGGTTCGGGTCGCGGTCGGTCGAGGGCCGGCGGCTAGGGTAGCGGGCGGGCGGCTCAGCCGCTGAAGAGCGGCATCTGCTCGCCGCCGCGCTCGACGACCGGGTCGAGGCCGAGGAGCGGCTCGAGGTCGTCGAGGTCTGGGTGCTCCGCCGCCATGAACGCGCGCAGGTGGTCCCACTTGATCAGGTTCCAGCCGTGCTCCTCCATCGCAGCGCGGAGCAACGGCGATCGATCGAGCTTGTGCCGGATCAGGTCGGTCCGCTCCGGCGCCACGACCAGGAACCGCACGAACCGCTCGTCGGCGCCGATGCGCGCGTGGCGGCGCAACAGGGGCTCGCCGAGCATGGCCGTCCATTCGACCTCGAACAGCATCGCGACCTTGCCCCGGATGTACCAGATCGCATCGACCTCGGCGAGCGCGTCGACGGCGCGCCCGATGCTGCCCAGATAGGCACCGCGCTCGCGATCGTCGAGCAGGTCGCCGAGATGCCCGCGCCCGCGCCGGCGCGCTTGTTCTCGCTCGGCGAGCCAGACCCGCAGCCCGAGCCGGTGCCCCGTGTCGGTGATCGCGGCCAGCATCTCGGTGTGCTCCTGACTGCGACGCAGCAGGTCATCGCTCGTCACGAGGTGGTCCGGGGTGCTCGCGAGGCTGCGGTAGCTGTCCAGGCAGGCCCGGACGAGCGTCTCGTCCGGCAGGTCGTGACCGGTGAACAGCGTGGCGATGCGATCGTAGAACGCCCCCTCCGAGAGCGGGCCTGCGGTCGACAGGAGGCTGAACACCGCCCACTCGACCCGATCGGCCAGGGGCGGGGCCGCCGCCTCACGGTCGGCCGTCTGGGCCAGCCACCAGCGACCGGGCTCGATCTCGACGAGGCGCCGCTGGTCCTCGCGTGACAGCTCGTCGCGGATGAGTGCCAGCAGGCGCTCGACCGGGTCCGGGGCCGGGTCGACGACGGCCGTCGCACGCCGCGTGGCGACCGGCGGTCCACCTCCACCATCGGCGAGCTGGGCGGCGGGGCGGACGCCGGCCGTTGGACCCCCGCCCGGCGCGGTCGGTCCGCCGCCCGGCGATCCCTCGGGCTCCGGGTGTGGCGTCGACGGTGGTGTCGACGGGCGGCCGTCGTCGCCGCGCGAGGGATCCGGCGTCGGACGCGGGTCGGTCGGACGCGTGCCGGTCGACAACCGGCGGAGGTGCCCGGACCGGTCGAGGCCCACGAGGATCTCGCCGAACAGGCGCTCGGTCCGTGCGGGTTCGCCGCGGGCACGGAGCGTCTCGACGGCCGCCTCGGTCACGACCCGCGCGGCGTCGGTCGCCGAGAACGGGCGCTGGTCGAACCGCTCGGGCGGGGCGAACAGGCCGCGGCCCGGCGCCACATCGACCTCGGACGGTCCGGATGACGGGTACGGCAGCGCCACGTTCGCCCGGGTCCGCGGTCCGGGCGGGACGGCGGCGCCCGGTGGCAGCATCTCGATGACCCCGGCGCCGACGTCATCGGGATCCGATTGCCGCGCCACGACCACGCGGTACCCCGCCGAGGCCGCGCCGATCGCGACCGCGGCGAGCGCCTCGGCGCCGCCATCGACCAGCTGGACCACCCGACCATCGCGTGCCATCGACGGCTCGACGGCGGCGAGCGCACGGGCGATCGTGACCGCCTGCCACGACCACGGGGCGCGCAGCGACGGATCGGCGAGGGCGTCGATCGGCAGGAGCGCGGCCGCCTCCCGCCCCAGGCACCACGCGGTGCCGTGGTACGCGACGCCGAGCCGGTCCAGGCTGGGGCGCATCGGCGGCTGGCCGAGGACGAGGCGGACCGAGGGCGTCGAGCCACCTTGTCGCCCGGAGCCATCGCCCTCGCTCAGGGCGCGCAGTGCGGACGGGCTGGCCACCGCGAGGACCGCGGTGGCGGAGCCCTCGGCGAGGGCCTGCAGGTCTTCCCCGAGGCGAGCCTGGAGCGGGCCGAGCGCCCCGCCCTCGAGGTGCTGGACGAAGCCACGCACCGTGCGGAAGCCTTCCTCGAACGCGAGCCACGGGTTGCGCTCGCGCCACTGGGCGGCGGCCGGGAGCCGGACATGACCGCCGGCCACCCGCAGCGCCCCACCCCGACCGGCCCCGGTCGCGAGCCGGCTCGACGGGATCAGCGCGTGGAGGAACGCGAGTCGGAGGGCGGCGAGCACGGGCGCCGCGCGCAGGTCGGCCTCGATCCGGTCCATCATCGCCGTCAGGGCCACGAGCTGGCGCGGCGTGTGCAGGTCCAGTAGCTCGTCGACGAGGTCCGGCGCGCCGTCCACGACCGGGAAGCGGTCGCGCGCCGAGGCTCTTGCCGCGGCGGCGTCGTTGTCGTTCATCGCGCGGGCGACATCCTCGGGCTCGAGCGCACCGTGGCGGGCCTCGGTCCCGCCGCGCATGTCGCGACACACCGTGCAGCGGTAATGGCGGGTGATCGGCCGGGCAGGACCATCACCATCGGTCGACCAGGTGAACTCGTCGGCGACGAGCATCCGGCCGCAGGTCGCACAACGCGTGGCGAACAGGTCGCCCATCGAGACCTTGAGGCTCGACTCGCCGCGCGGCGACGCCGACATGCCCTGGAACGCTGCGTCGAGATGGCGGACGTCGGGCGGCCGCAGGACCACCTCCGCGAGCATCCGCGTCAGCGGGCTCGATTCGATGGAGACCGCCCGTCGCTGGCGGTCGACGGCCGCGCGCGCGACCCAGCCGCCGCGACCCGCGAGATCCGCGACGACGTCACCCGGACCGGTATGCGCCTCGATCCGGGCGGCCAGGAGCGCGGGGTTCGGGGCCGGGGCAAGCCGCTCGAAGACCGGCAGGTTCCCGCCGACGTCGGCGCGCGATGCGTGAAGGCGGACCGTCATCTCGGCAGATGCTAGACCACGAGGGAAGGGCCGCTGCCGGCCGGCAGCGGCGGACGCACGACCGGCCGGCCCTCGCCTCGACGAGGATCAGGCCTCGTCGAGCTCGTCGGGCTCCTCTTCGAAGGCCTCGTCCGTGGTCGACTCCGGCGGGAGCACGCGATCGAGGTCCTCGATCTCCTCGTCCTCCTCGTCGTCCTCGAGGTCCTCCTCGAGCTCCATCTCCTCGCGGACGAGCGTGCCCTTGGTGTATGGGCGCAGGTCGGTCGACTTGGCCGCGGTCGGGAAGCTGACCTTGCCGTAGTTGCTGGGATCCTGGAACGTCTCGCGGATGATCAGCCGCACGTCCTTGTCACCCAGGCTCGTGACGCCCGCGGCGTACTTGTTCCCGTCGGCGATGAGCTTGAGCAGGCGGGCGGCCACGCGAGGCTCGACGACGCCGATGCGCATGCCGTTGGCGAAGGCGATGAGCCGGCTGCCCTCGGGCGTCAGCTCGACGGCGTCGCCCGGGTTGACCTGGGCGAGCTCCTTCGGGCTGGCGAGGTCGGTCAGGAAAGCGAAGCCCGTTTTACCGGTCTCCTCGACGAAGATGCTGACCGGTGCCTTGCTGCCGTCCGCCGCGGGCACGGTCTTCTCGCCGGCGGCGTTAAGGAGGACCTTGAGCCGGTCGATGTTGCGCTCGGCGATGCGGTTGGTCGGATCCAGCGCGAGCGCGGTCTGGTAGTGCTCGCGTGCCTCGGCCAGCAGGCCGAGCTCCCAGAGCGCCTTGGCCAGGCGGTTCTCGGCCTCCGCATCGGGCCCCAGCTCGAGCAGCTTGCGGTTGGTCGCGGCGGCCTCGTCCCACTGGGCGGCGGAGGCCTGGGCGATGGCCTGCTCGGCCAGCTGGCGCTTCGTTCGGGTCAGGTTGACCGGGCTCTGCGGGGTCGTCTCGACATCGGGGAAGGTCACGTGATGGTCGTCCTTTCGGGGCGCGCCTGTCCCAGCGGGTCGATCCAGGATCGGAACGGGTTCGGGCCGGGCAGGTGGTCGGGCATCGCTTTCTAACACCGGTGGCAGGTGGCGTCAAACGGGCCGCCCGCTCCGGTCGGCGGCTACTCGCGGACGAGCAGGTTCAGCCCGATCACGACGATGCCGAGGACGGCCAGCAGGACCGTCTGCCACAGCCAGCGCACGTCCCGCCGCCGCGACGGGCTGGCGGCATGGAACGCGTCCCACAGGTAGAAGGTGAGCGTCAGCAGCGCCGGGCCCATGAGCCGCGGGATCTGGACGAACCGTAGGGCCGCGGCCGCGATCGCGATGGCGATCCCGTACGTGGCCGCGGACCACAGGGCGTCGCGCAGGCTCCCCACCCGAAGGGCGGCCGCGCGGTAGCCGAGCAGGAACGCGACGGCGGCATCGCCGGCCGCCAGTACCAGCAGCTCACGCCGAGGGAGCGGCGAGCCCGCCGCGCCGCTCGTGCCCGGCTGCGCGAGTCCGCCGGGGACGGTCGCGGCGACCCCGACGAAGGCGATGAACCCGACGATCAGGGTGGTGACGAGCACGGCAGTGCGGCCGTCGGCGTCAAGGCCTGCGGGCGAGGCGAGGATGCGTGCCTCGAGGGCCAGACAACGCTCGATGATCAGCCCGGTCACGAGCAAGGCCGGCACGAGCGCCAAGCCGAATGGCACGAGCCGGATCGCGCCAAGACATGCGACGGCGGCGACGGCCGGCAGGATCAGCGCCTCGATCGGGATCCCGAGGGCATGCGTCTCGCTCTGTGCCGTCTCGTCGTTGAGGACCTGCAAGCTGCCGAGGATCACCGCGCCGAGCAGGAAGATCGCGACCAGCCAGGTGCCGGGCGGCTCGATGAGGCGCGAGAGTCCGACGATCGTGACCGCGGCGAGCGTGAGATCGCGGCGGCCAGCCCGGTCGTCCTGCATCGCGGCGATCGTACGCGAGGCCATCCCGCTCACATCCGGCCCAGCTTGCCGGCCACCCACGCGAGGACCTCGGCGCGGGACCGCGTGTTCAGCACGTGTGCGGGCTCGACCCACGCGCGCCGGGCCTGGCTGACGCCCCAGCGCAGGTGATCGAATTCGGCGATCTTGTGCGCGTCCGAATCGATCGAGATCGTGCAGCCCATCCCGATCGCCCGCCGGGCGCGCTCGACGGCCAGGTCGAGCCGATGTGGCGAGCCGTTCATCTCGAGGATGGTGCCAGTCCTCGCGGCCTCGCCATAGACGGTGTCCCAATCGAGATCGAGGTCGTCGCGCGTCCCGATCATCCGCCCCGACGGATGGGCGATGACATCGACGTGCGGGCTGCGGATGCCGTTGAGCGTCCGGCGCGTCAATTCCGCCTTCGACTGGCGGCGCGACACGTGGACCGAGGCCACGACCAGGTCGAACCGCTCGAGCAGCTCGTCCGGGTAATCCAGCTCTCCGTCGGCGCGGATCTCGAGCTCGCAGCCGTGCAGGAGGCGGAACCCCTCCGCTGGCGTCTCGGGCGGCGCCGAGCCGTCGGCTTCCTCCTGTTCGTAGCGGGCGTTGAGCGCGGCGATGATCGCGCGCTGCTGCTCGACTCGATCCGGGGTCAGCCCGCGAGCGATGGTCAGCGATTGGCTGTGGTCGGTGAGGACCTGGTAGGCGTGACCGCGTCGACGAGCGGTCTCCGCCATGACCTCGATGCTCTCGGTGCCGTCCGACCAGTCCGAGTGGCTGTGGAGGTCGCCCGAGAGGTCGGCCAGTGAGACGAGTCGCGGCAGCCGGCCGGCCAGCGCGGCCTCGATCTCGCCCTCGTCCTCGCGCAGCTCGGGCTCGATGAAGGGCAGGCCGAGGAATGCGTACGCCTCCTCCTCGGTGGCGAACGTCCGCAACTCGGCGTCGTCACCGGTCAGGGGCTCGCCGTCCTCGCCGATCCGCAGGAACCCTTTCTCCGAGAGACTCCAGCCCTGGTCCCGTGCGCGCTCCCGGAGACGGACGTTGTGCTCCTTCGAGCCGGTGAAATGGATGCGGTACGTCCCGGCGGCGCCGGGCGGCATCACCATCAGGTCGACCTGCGGGCCGCGCAGCAGGCGCACCGCGGCCTTGTAGCCGCCCTTGTTGAGTACCTGGTCGACGAGGCCGATCGTGGTGAACCGCTCGATCAGCCCCGGGCCGTCGTCGGTCTCGGCCAGGAGGTCGAGGTCGCCGATCGACTCGCGGCGCCGGCGAAAAGACCCGGCCGGCTCGAGCGAGCGGACGTCCGGCGTGTCGGTCAGGGCTTCGATCATGCCGAGGATCGTCGCCTCCGCGCGGTTGAGCAGCATCCGGCGGGGCGTGGTCTCGAGGCGGTGGATCCCCTCCAGGATGAGCTGCTCGGTCCGATCGCTGAGCCCACGGAGTTCGCGGATCCTCCCGCCCTCGGCGGCCTGGCGCAGGTCCGCCATCGTGACGATCCCGAGCTCGGTCCAGATCTGGCGGACGGTCCTGGGCCCCAAGCCGGGGATCCGGATCAGTTCGACGAGGCTCGGCGGCACTTCCGCGATCAGCTTCTCGTGGTAGGTCATCCGGCCGGTGGTGGCCATCTCCCGGATCTTGTCGCTGATGGCGGCGCCGATGCCTGGGATCTTCGGGACGTCACCTTGGCGATAGGCGGCGACCAGATCGATCGGGCTGCGACCGATCGCGTCGGCAGCGCGGTGATAGGCGACCGTCTTGAACCGCAGCTCGCCCTTCACTTCGAGCATGTCGCCGATCTCGTGGAAGATCCGCGCGAGGTCGCCGTTGGTCAGGTCGCGCGCCGGCGCCTCGTCGTCGGCGCGGAGGTCGGCGTCGGCGGGCTCGAGGTCGGGATCGGCCGGGTCCGCGGCCGGACCTGGCGGTGGCGCGTCCGGCGGGGCCTCGGCCGCCATTTCGGGCGGCGGATCGGTGCGGGCGACGCGGCGGGGCATGGCCGCGATGGTACGCGGGCGGGCCGACGCGCTCACCGGCATGTCGCTGTGGCACACGCGCATCGAACGAAACGATCATGGCCATTCGCCCAGGCGACGGTTATCTGCAACCTGAGCAGATGGCCCGTGCTCATTCGTTCGAAACGTGTGCGTCAGAGCGACGGGCTGGCCAACGCTAGGCGGCGACCACCCGATCGCGGCCGGCGCGCTTGGCTCGGTAGAGCGCCTGGTCGGCGATGTCGATGAGCGTTTCGATGGGCTCGTCCTTGCGGTTTGCCACGGCCACACCGATCGACACGCTGATCCCGGGCACCCCGAGTCGCCTGAGGTCGAGCGCACCGACCGCGGCGCGGATCCGCTCACCGACCTCCACCGCGACACCCGGTCCCGGATCTCGTAGCAGCACGACGAACTCCTCGCCGCCGAACCGCGCCGGGACGTCGTCGGCGCGGACGGCCGACACGATCGCACCGGCCACACGGCGCAACACGGCGTCGCCGGTGGCGTGCCCATGTCGGTCGTTGAGCGCCTTGAACTTGTCGATATCGACCATCAGGATCCCGACCGCGTCACCGGCCCGCCGACGGCGCGCCAGCAATCCGACGAACTCGTCGAAATAGCGACGGTTCGGCAGGCCGGTCAGCGCGTCGGTCGATGCACGCGCCTCGGCATCACGGTGCGAATACACCCGGGCGAGCGCCGCCGACGCCTCGACGGCGGCACCGCCGAGGATCCGCGCCGTCGATTCCGGCCACGGGGACCCCGCGCGGCGTGACACGACGAGTGCCCCGACGATGCCCTCGGTCGTGGCCAGCGGTGCGGCGAGGACCTGGCCCAGGCCGTACACGTCGCGGACGCGGCGGGCGATGCGGTCCGCGGTCTCCGCCGGCGTCGCGGGCCGGCCACGAACGGGATCCTCGAGGTCACCAAGTGGCAGCGGCGTGGAGTGATCCGGCACGCCGGCGCGCAGGCTGACCAGACGGGCGGCCAGTTGGCGGCCGTCCTCGTCGCGCCGGACGACGACGACATGATCGGCCGTCGTCGCCTCACCGAGATCCTCGGCGATGGCATCGACGATCGCATCGGGCGAGACCGAGCGGGACAGGCCGCTCAGGATCCGGGCGAACAATTCCGCCTCGCCGCGCCGGCGGGAGTCGAGCTCGGCGACCGCCGACCAATGGACGTAGGCCGCCAGTCCGGCGACCACGACGACCCCCAAGAGCACACGATCCGCGAGGGTCGCCTCGGGTCCGACGGCGCGCAGCAGGGCAGCGATGACGACGAGGAGGTAGGCGAGGGAGAAGGTCCACCAGGACCGGCGGATCCGACGATCCGACGGGTCCACGAGGCGTGCGGGACGCGGGGTGGAGCGGGTCAACTCGGGAATACAGGATGCGGCCAAGCGGACCGCACGTCCAGAGGCGCGCGTGGTACCGATGGGGGATACGGGGTAGTACTTCCGTCCTGACCCTCAGTCAGCGGGCAGGTCTGGCTCCCCCGCGCCGGCTCCTGTCACGGCCTCTCCATGGCCGGCGTCGCGGCCGTGGCCACCCTCGCGCTTGACCTGGTAGAGGCGGCGGTCGGCACAGGCGATGAGCTCGGTCGCCGTCCGGCCGTCGGCCGGGAAGGTCGCCGCCCCGATCGAGGCGGCGATCGGGACCGGTCCGCGCTGCTCACCGACGAACGGCTGCTCTCGGAACGCCTCCAGGATGCGTTCCGCGGCATGGCTGGCCTCCGCCGCGTCGGTATCCGGGAGGATCACCGCGAACTCGTCGCCGCCGTAGCGGGCCGGCACGTCCGATGCTCGAAGCGTCGCCCGGATGAGCTCGGCGGCCCAGGTCAGGACGCGGTCACCGAAGAGGTGACCGAACGTGTCGTTGACGAGCTTGAAGTCGTCGAGGTCGAGCATCAGCATGCTCAGCGGTCGCTTGCCGCGCTGCGACCGGACCACCTCCTCACCCATCCGCTCGTGCAGATAGCGGTGATTGAAGAAGCCGGTCAGCGGGTCCCGGTCGGCTCGCTTGCGGGCGTCCTCGTAGAGCCGCGCGTTCTCGAGCGCCATCGCCGCCTCGTTGGCCATCGTCCTGGCGACCTCGAGGTGCTGGGCATCCCAGTGGACCTCGGACCTCGAGAACAGCTCGACCAGACCGATCGATTGGCCTTTCGCGACGAGCGGGAGCATCACCAGCATGCGGATCCCGTCGCGCTTGAGGAGCTCGACTTCGGCCTCGTCGGCAGCCGGGTCCTCGACATCGATGATGACCGTCGCCTGGCGCTCCAGGACCCGGAGCGTCTCCGGGAAGCCGTCCACTTCGAAGTAGGGTTCGAGGACGTCGAGGGGCGGGTGGTACCCGAGCGACTCGACGCGGTTCGCCCGGCGATCCCAGTAGCTGATCGCGCACTCGTCGACGCCCATGGCGCGGACCAGGTGACCGGCCATCAGGTTGGCGACCTGCCGCGGGTCGAGGCTTTCGGACAGCTCGCCGCTCATGTCGAGCAGCCGCCGTAACTCGCCCGCCAGCTCCTGGCTCCGGGTCAGCAGCCGCGCGGTCTCGACCGCGGTCGCTGCATGGTCGGCGAGGATCCCGAGGAGCCGTTGATCGTCGGCATCGAACCCGTCAAGGCCGAGCTTCGAGAGCGTGATCACCCCGACCGTCACCGCGTCATGGCGCATCGGGACGACCAGCATCGACTCCTCGATGTCCTCGGTGCCGGCGATGGTCTCGCCGCGCGGATCGCTGTTCGCGTCGTTGATCAGCAGCGGCTCGCCGTGTTGCGCCACCCAGCCGGTGAAGCCCTCCCCGAGCCGGCATCGAAGGAGGCCGAAGTCGACCTGCTCGTACGCCCCGACCCGACCCTCGAACGCGATCGGGACGACCTGGTCGGGCGCCTCGATGAGGTACACCCGCGCGTTGTGGTAATCGATGATGCGACGCGTCTCCTCGACGACGGCGCGCCCGACGGCCTCGAACGTCGTCGCCCGACTGAGGCGGGCCGATGCGGCCTGCAGCACGGTCAGCTGCGCGGCCCTGGCTTCCGTCTGCTCGAACAGCTCGGCGTTGGTCAACGCGATACCGGCGTGCGTGGCGAGGGTGGTGATGAACGCGACGTCCCCGTCGGTCCATTCCCGCGGCTCGCGGGTGACGGCGGACAACGCCCCGATGACGCGGTCGTGGTGGGTCACCGGCGCGATCAGGTCGCCGGCGAACTCGATGATGCCGTCGTACTTGTCGCTGCCCTCGCGCCGGTCCGTGCGCGTATCCGACCACCAGGCCGCGCGGCCGGTCCGCAGCACCTCGGCGACCCAGCCCTCGTCGACACCGAGCGCGGGCAACGCCGCGGCGACGGCATCCGGCACGCCCGCGGAGGCGGCCACGTGCAGCTGATCGTCGCGCAGGATCCGGATCGTGACGTAGTCGACGCGGAGCGCGCGGCGGGTCTCGTCGACGATGGTGCGGAAGAGCTCCTGACGGTCGTGGGACGCGGCCAGCCGCTCGGCGATCCCGAGCAGGCTGTCCAGGCGCTCCGCGAGCTCCGATTCGAGGCCGGCACTCGGAGCCGGCGGGACGGTGTCGACCTCGGTCGGGTCGGGGACCGGGAGGAGCTTGCGGAACACGGACGGTCGAGCCGGCGCGACGGCCCCCTCGGGGTGCGAACCAGCAACGACGTGGGGACGGGCACGCGCGGTCATCGCGTGCATGGTCCCATCGGGGGTCCGGGGCGGGACCCTCGCCAGCGGTACCGGAACGGCCTGATGGAGGTCCTAGGTCGTTCGACCTACGGGTGGGCGCTCGGGCGCGGGTTCTCGCCGATGTCGTTGTGGCACACACGATCCGCACGAATGAGCACGCGCCATTCGCCCAGCGTGCGCATTTCAGCAGCCTGGTCAGATCGCGCGTGCTGATTCATCGAAAACGCGTGCGCCACAGCGACAAGCCGGGCACGGACTTCGTGGAGCCTCGCGCCACGGCGTGTCACCCGCAGCGAACTAGGTGCGCTGTTCCTCCGCGAACTCAGGGGTGAGCTCCCGAAGGAACGCCTCGCTGTCGGCGACATCTTCTTGTGCGCACGTGAGCCACAGGGCCCACGGTCCGACGTCCGTGGCGATGTAGTACTGCAGGTGGACGACGTCCTCGCCGTCTTCGTCGGCGTGCATCTCCAGGCGGAGTGCCTCGCCGAGCTCAAGGGAGACACGCCCAAGGGAACGGATCCGCATCCCTGTCGCACGCGGATACATGCCGTTCCGCCATCGGCCAAGCGGCGACGCAGGCGACTCAGCCATTCCCTCCTCCCGCTACGTGGTAGGACCTGTGAGGAGCACTCGAATCGCGACCCGAGCATAGCGCGTGGTGTCCATGCGCTGGCGAAGCGTTCGGCGATGTCACCCCTGGGCACCCATCCGGGACGAATATGCACGGCCGAGCCCTGATTCCTGCACGAAGGGGGCGGTTTGGCCCTGACCGCTGGGCGTTCTCGTTGGAGATGTGTGCCTGGGGCTGACACAGCCCGCTCATGACCCCGGCCGTAAGACGGCCCGGAACGACCCCTACATCATCACCAGGCCGCCGTCGACGGCGAGGACCTGGCCCGTGATGTAGCCGGCCTCGTCCGAGGCCAGGAACGCCACGGCATCGGCGACCTCCTCGGTCGTCCCGAACCGGCCGAGCGGCGTGCGCGACGTGATCTCGTTCTGCAGCGCCTCGGGCAGGTCCTTGGTGAGCTCGGTCAGCACGAAGCCGGGGGCGACGGCGTTGACGGTGATGCCACGCGAGGCGAGCTCGCGCGCGGTCGCTTTGGTCAGCCCGATCAGCCCGGCCTTGGCAGACGAGTAGTTCGCCTGGCCCATCTGGCCGGCCTGGCCCGACACCGACGTGATGTTGATGATCCGACCCGCGCGCGCCTTGAGCATCGGCCGGGTGACGGCCTTGGTCATCCAGAACGCCCCGAACAGGTTCGTCTCGAGGACGTCGCGCCACGCCTCCTCGCTCATGCGCATGATCAGGTCGTCGCGGGTGATGCCGGCATTGTTCACCAGGATGTCGATCTTGCCGAACGCCTCGAGCGCCGACTTCACGACGGCCTCGGCCGATGCCGGGTCCTTCACGTCGCCCTGGATCGCGACTGCCTTCTTCCCGATCGACTCGATCTCCGCAGCCGTCTCCTTGGCCGCCTCCGCATTGCCGCGATAGCTGAACGCCACGTCGGCGCCCTGGCGCGCCAGCCGCAGGGCGATCGCCTTGCCGATCCCGCGCGACCCGCCCGTGATGAGCGCCGACTTGCCGGTCAGATCGATCACGCGTGGACCTCCGAATGCGCCGACTCCGGCTCGCCCGGGACGACGTCGTCGAGCGGCACGTCGACCGGGCCGGGCCGTGCCAGCAGCTCGGCCAGGGCGGGTGGGATCGGGTCGACCGAATCCCAATCGACCGGCAGCCGCACCTGGACATCGTCGGCGTTGACCGCAGCGTCGCCGGCCCGTCCGCGTGCCGGGTCCGCCGTCCATTCGACGGTGACGGCGCCGGACGTGAACCCGGCACCGAATGCGACCATCACGATGTGGTCGCCGACCGCCACCCGTCCCTCGTTGACCGCCTCGGCAAGAGCGATCGGCACGGACGCGGCCGAGGTGTTCCCGTAGCGGTCGAGGTTCACGTACATCTTGTCCATCGGCAGGTCGAGGCCCTTGGCGACGGCCTCCACGATGCGGATGTTGGCCTGGTGCGGGATGAACAGGTCGATGTCCGACGGTTGGAGGCCCGACTTGCGGACCGACTCCAGCGCGGTGGTCGCCATCGTCTTGGTCGCGAACCGGTAGGTCTCCTTGCCCTCCATCCGGATGAAGTGCTCGCCGCGCGCGATCGTCTCGGCCGACGGCGGGCTCTTCGCCCCGCCGGCGGGGAGCCAGATCATGTACGCGCCCTGGGGTGCCGTCGTGAGCTCGATGCCGAGCGCACCGCCCGCCTCGTCGCTCGCCGACAACACGACCGCACCGGCGCCATCGCCGAACAGGATGCAGGTGCTCCGGTCGGTGTAGTCGAGGAACCGCGTCAGCAGCTCGGCGCCGATGACCAGGACGTGCTTGGCGAGCCCGCTCGTGATGTACGCCTGCGCCGTCGCGAAGGCGTACACGAACCCAGAGCACGCCGCGGCGATATCCATGGCGGCCGCCCGCGTATTGCCGATGGCCTCCTTCACCAGAGCCGCGGTCGAGGGCATCCAGTAGTCGGGGGTGAGCGTCGCGAGCAGGATGAGGTCGATATCGTCGGGCTCGATGCCGGCCGTCCGGATCGCGCGCAGCGACGCCACCGCCGCCATCGACGCCGTCGTCTCATGGGCGGCCGCGACCCGGCGCTCGCGGATCCCCGTGCGCGTCACGATCCACTCGTCGGACGTGTCGACCATCCGCTCGAGGTCCTTGTTGGTCAGCACCTGGGCAGGCGCGTAGCGGCCCCAGCCCGTGATGTGCGCGCCGCGCGGCGGCGTCGTCTCGGTCACAGTGGCTCCACCTCGATGAGCGCCTGCTTGGCCTTCACGAGCGTGCCGCTCTCAGCCACCACGCGGACGACGCGCCCTGCCAGATCGGACTTGATCTCGTTGAACAGCTTCATCGCCTCGATGAGTCCGATGATCTGGCCGACTGCGACCTCGCCGCCGACCGACACGTAGGGCGCCGAGCCCGGCGCCGGCGACGCATAGAAGATCCCGGTCAACGGCGCCTTGATCGACGGCTTCGCGGCGGGAAGCGAGCCTGCGGTCGTTGCCTCGCCGGTCGAGGGCATCGTCGCGGTGGCCGCCGGCGACGAGGCCGCGACGCTCGCAACGCTGATCGGGGCGAGCGCCGATGGCTTGCGCAGGACGAGGCCCGTGCCGCCCGATTCGACCTCGAGCTCGGTCAGGTCGGACCGGTCGAGCAGCGCGGCCAGTCGGTCGATGAGCGCGAGCAACTCGCGGTCCCCGTCGTCGCCGGGCGGGGCCGCCGAGGGCGCGTCGAGGACGCCCTCGAGGACGCCGTCGGTGATCGGGGCGGCGCTGGGGTCGATCGCCATGGGCTCGAGATCGTCGGTCACGACGCGAACCGCTGGAAGAGCAGGGCGGTGTTCTGGCCACCGAAGCCGAACGAGTTCGACAATGCGACGCGGACGTCGTGGCGGGCCGCCTCGCCGGTCACGATCGTCAGCCCCGCCGCCTCCGGGTCCGGGTCGTCGAGGTTGATGGTCGGCGGGATGCACGACTCGCGGATCGTCATGACCGTGACGATGGCCTCGATGGCTCCGGCGGCCCCGAGGGTGTGTCCGATCATCGATTTGTTGGCGGTGATCGGCACGTCCCCTGCGTGGTCGCCGAGGATCGTCTTGATGGCCTGCAGCTCGGCCTTGTCGCCTTCCGGAGTCGATGTGGCGTGCGCATTCACGTGGTCGACGTCGTCGGGCGTCAGCCCGGCCTTCTCGAGCGCCCGACGCGCGGCACGGACCGCGCCGATGCCACCAGGCGCCGGGAGCGTGATGTGCGAGGCGTCGGCCGTGGCGCCGTAGCCGACGAGCTCCGCCAGCGGCGTGGCGCCGCGGGCCGTCGCGTGCTCCAGCTCCTCGAGCACCACCACGCCGGCCCCCTCGCCGCACACGAACCCGTCGCGCTCCTTGTCGAACGGCCGGGAAGCGGCCGCCGGATCGTCGTTCCGCGTGGACAGGGCGCGCATCGCCGCGAACCCGCCGATCAGCACCTCGAAGATGCCGGCCTCGGCGCCGCCGGCGAGCATCATGTCCGCGTCGTCGCGGCGGATCGTCTCGTACGCCTCACCGATCGCATGCCCGCCGGTCGCACACGCCGACACCGTCGCGTAGTTGGGCCCGGTCATGCCGAAGTTGATGGCGATCTGCCCCGAGCCGACATTGGGGATGCCCATCGGGATCAGGAACGGGCTGATCCGATCGGGGCCGCGCGTGGCGTTGATCGAGAACCCCTCCCACAGCGTCCCGACCCCGCCCAGACCGGTCCCCAGGATCGCCCCGGTCCGCTCGGCGAGCTCGCCCTCGAGTCGGTCGGGCAGCCCGGCCTGATCCATCGCCTCGCGGGCCGCGACCAGCCCGAGCTGGATGTAGCGGTCGGTGCGCCGCTGGTCCTTGCGGTCAAGCACGTGGCTGGAGTCGAGATCGTGGACTTCGCCGGCGACCCGGGACGTCAGGCGCGACGGGTCGAAGGCTTCGATCGTGGTCACGCCCGAGCGCCCCGCAACGAACCCCGACCAGGACGTCATGACGTCGTTGCCGAGCGGTGTGATCAGGCCCATCCCGGTGACCACGACCCGTCGCGGGCTCATCGAACCAACTTGCCCGTGCGGACGGTGGCTGCGCGATAGACGTCGCCCGCCAGGCCGCGTGCCGAGATCGCGTTGGCGACCGCCAGCGTGTCGAACGTCGTCCGCCGGATCTCGGCGTTGACCTCGTCGTCGGTGATGTCGATGAGCGCCCAGGAGGCGGTCGGGTCGCCGTCGAACACGTAGCCGGCCGACCCGTCGTTGACGATGACCTTCCAGCCCAGGTCGCGGACCTCGGGCAGGTGCGTGTGGCCGCAGACGATGACCCGTGCGTCGGTGCGCGCGACCCGCTCGATCGTCACCGACGGGTCGAGATGCTGGTCGAAGCCGGCCGTCTGCGAACCGGGCGAGGCGTGGCACGCCACGACCAGCGTGTCGTCGTCGGTCCGCCAGCGCCGCTCCGATGGGAGCCGCCGGAGCCAGTCGAGCCGGTCGGCGCCGATCGCGTCGTGCGCCCACTCGGCAGCGTCGACGATCGCGTCCGGCACCCCGTCGGTCATCCACGGGAAGGCCGCGGCATAGTCGAAGTCGGCGACCGCGATGTCGGTATTACCGCCGATGATCAGGGCGCCGTCGTCGGCCAGGCTGCGCAGCACGTCGATGACGAGGGCGGGCTCCGGACCGTTGAGCACGAGGTCGCCGGCGACCATCAGGGCATCCGGCTTCTCGCGCGCGACGTCGGCCAGCACGGCCTCGAGGGCGACGGCGTTCCCGTGCACGTCGGACAGGGCGGCGATGCGGCTCATCGCAGCGCACCCTCGGGCGGGATGATGAAACTCAGAACGCCCTCGCAGGCGACCTCGCCGTCCACCGACGCCACGCCGCGGCCCTTGCCGAAGCGCGAGCCGAGCTTCTCCATCGTGACCTCGAGGCGGAGCGTGTCACCGGGGGCGACGATGCGCTTGAACCGCACGTCGTCGATGCCGGCGAACAGTCCGATCCGGTCACCGAAACCCGGCTGTTTGGCCACGTACACCGCCATCGTCTGGGCGAGCGCCTCGACCTGCAGCACGCCGGGCATCACCGGCAGCCCCGGGAAGTGCCCGGCGAAGTACCACTCGGTCGCCGTGATGCCCTTCAGCCCGACGATGCGCTTCGCCTCCGCGTCGTACTCGACGATCCGGTCGACGAGCAGGAACGGATGGCGATGCGGGATCAGGCGTTCGATCTCGGCGGTCGTGTGGACGGTGTCGGTCACGGGCAGCTCCAGGCAGGGTGTGACGCACAGTCTGGGTCGTGACGGGGGTTGGCTGCGGGTCGGCGTGTGCAGGTCTGCACGACGGTCATACCCGGGCGGCCGCCGCGAGGAAGGCCGCGCTGCCGACGCGATCCAGCAGGTTGGTCGTCATCCGTCCCTCGAGGAACGTCTCCGATGCCAAGAGCGCCTGGTGGATGTCGACGTTGGTGGTGATGCCGTCGATGACCAGCTCCTCGAGCGCCACCCGGCCGCGCGCGATCGCCGTTTCGCGATCGGGCCCCCACACGATCAGCTTGCCCAGCAGGGAGTCGTAGAACGGCGGCACCTCGTACCCGGTGAACAGGTGCGAATCCATCCGGACCCCCGGGCCGCCGGGTGCGTGATAGCGCTCGACGACGCCGGCGCCGGGTCGGAAGTCATGGGCCGGATCCTCCGCGTTGATTCGGAACTCGATGGCGTGCCCGGAGAACTCGATGTCGGCCTGGCTGATCCCGAGTGGCTCGCCCGCCGCGATGCGCATCTGCATCGCGACGAGGTCCAGGCCCGTCAGACTCTCGGTGACCGGGTGCTCGACCTGGATGCGGCAGTTGATCTCGATGAAGTAGTAGTTGCCCGTGCGGTCCACCAGGAACTCGAGCGTGCCGAGGTTCTCGTAGCCGGCGGCGACCACGGCCCGGACCGCGCGCTCGGCGAGCTCGGTACGAGCCTCTTCGCTGAGGGCCGGCGTTGGCGCTTCCTCGAGGATCTTCTGGTGGCGGCGCTGCACCGAGCAGTCGCGCTCGCCCATGTGGACCCCGTGGCCATAGCGATCGACCGCGACCTGGACCTCGACGTGGCGGTTCTCGTCGAGCCATTTCTCGAGGTACAGGGAGTCGTCACCGAATGCGGCCTTGGCCTCGCTGCGGCACACCTTGAGCACCGACTCGAGCTCGCGCGGCGTGCGCACCATACGCATGCCCTTGCCGCCGCCACCGGCCGACGGCTTGACCAGCACCGGGTAACCGATGCGCTCGGCCTCGGACAGCGCGTGCATGTCGTCGCGCAGCATCCCGTCAGACCCCGGGATCGTCGGGAGGCCGTGGGCGCCGAGCAGCTGGCGCGTGCCCGCCTTGCTCGCGAAGCGCTCGAGGACGTTCGCCGGCGGACCGATGAACGTCATGCCGTGGGCCGCGACGACCTCGGCGAAGCCCTCGTCCTCAGACAGGAAACCGTAGCCAGGATGGATGGCATCGCAGCCGGTGACCAGCGCCGCGGAGATGACAGCCGGCGCCGACAGGTAGGAGCGCTGGGCGTCGGGTGGGCCGATGCAGATCGCCTCATCGGCGAGCCCGACAGGCAGGGATTCGCGGTCGGCCTCGCTGTACGCCACGACCAATTCGATGCCCATGGTCCGGCAAGCGCGCAGGACGCGGAGTGCGATCTCTCCCCGGTTGGCGATCAGGACCTTCCGGAACATCAGGCGCCGGTGCCGTTGGTCGACATCGGGACGCCGAGTTCGATGACGATCAGCTCCTGGCCGTACTCGACGGCGTCGCCCGGCTCGACCAGGCTCTGGCCGACGAGGCCATCGATCGGCGCCACCACCTCCTGGGCCACGCCGAGCATATCGACCGCGCCCAGCGGATCGCCAGCCCGCACCCGGGACCCGACCGTGAGGTCCTTGCGCGGCTGGTACAGGCCGACCGCCGGCGAGGTGGCCACGCTGCGCGCATCGCTCCGACCCGCCGATGGCGGCTCCGGATGGGCATGGAGGTGCTGGGCCCGGGGCGGTCGCTCGGGTGCGCGGTCGGTCGAGCGGTCGGTCGCGCCGCGGTCGCTGACGCGCCGGTCACGGGCGCCGCTGGCGACGACGCCGGCCGGACGCCGGAGGCGCACGCGCCAGGTGCCCTCGCGGACCTCGAGCTCGCCGAGCCCGGTCACGCCGAGCTTGGCGATCAGCGCGGGCAGCAGCTCGCCGGTCAGCCGGTCGATCGCGGCATGGTCGGCGGCGCGCCCATCCGCGTCGCGCGCAGCCCCCTCGTCGGGCGGGAGCGGGTCGGGCACTCGCTACACCTCCTCGCGAGCCGGTGGATCGTCGTCTCGCGACCACACCTCGACGCCGACGAGCCCACGTCGGGCTGGATCGAGCAGGTCGCGCAGGCGATCGGCCAGACTCCTGTCGACGCGACCGGGCACTTCGGGTCGGGCGACCTCAGTGTAGGCGCCCAGCGCACGGTAGCGTCGGTAGCGCTGCTCGATCAGGTCGTCGAGCGACAGCTCGGCGAGCGCGTCGAGTCGATCGAGGATGACGGCGCGGAGCCGGTCGGCGGTCGCCTCGGGCTCGGCATGTGCGCCCTCGCCCGGTTCGGGCACGACGATGTCGATGACCCCCAGCGCGTGCTGGTCGCTGGCCGACATGCGCATCGCCGCAGCGGCGGTCGCTGCCTCGTCCGACGTCCGCCACAGGATCGACGCGCAACCCTCGGGGCTGATGACCGAGTAGACGGCGTTCTCCAGGGCGATCACGACATCGCCGACCGCGATCGCCAGCGCACCGCCGGAACCGCCCTCCCCGGTGATGACCGTCACGATCGGGGTGCGCAGCCGGCTCATCAGGCCGATGGACCGGGCGATCGCTTCGGCGATGCCCCGTTCCTCGGATTCCGGGCCGGGATGGGCGCCCGGGACGTCCACGAACGTGACGATCGGCAGGCCGACGCGCTCGGCGAGCTCCATGACCCGCATCGCCTTGCGGTAGCCCTCGGGGTGGGGCATGCCGAAGTTGCGCCGGATGTTCTCGTCCGTATCGGCGCCCTTCTGCTGACCGACGACGACCACCCGTCGACCGCCGATCCGCGCGAGCCCGGCGACGATGGCCGCGTCGTCGCCGAACAGCCGGTCGCCGTGGAGCTCGTAGAACTCGTCGGCCATCGCGTCGACGAATTCGAGGGTTCGTGGCCGGAGGAGGCTCCGGGCGAGCTGGACACGCGCCCACACGTCATCCTTCGCGGCGGCGTCGGGCGGGGCGATCGCGACCGCGCCATCGGGGTCCACGGCGGGCACGGTGACGGGCGAGGCGCTTGCCTCCGGCTCCTGGTCGGTCGGCTGCCCGTCGCCGTTCGCCAGCTCGCCGACACGGTCCGCGATCGTGGTCAGGAACGAAAACGGCCGGAACGCAAGGATCTCCTCCTCGGGCTCGGGCTCCTGGAGCGCACCGCGGGGCGGCAGGAGGCGCAGGAGGCTCGCCAGCTCGTCGTGCAGCTCGGAGCGAATGACGACGCGATCGACGAACCCGTGGCTCAGCAGGAACTCGGCGCGCTGGAACCCGGGCGGCAGCTCCGCGGCGATGGTCCCGGCGGTCACGCGCGCGCCGGCGAAGCCGATCAGCGCGTCCGGCTCGGCGATGTTCACGTCGCCGACGGCCGCGAACGAGGCGAAGACGCCACCGGTCGTCGGGTCGGACAGGATCGAGATGAACGGCACGCCACCGGCGCGCAGCCGCTCCAGCGCCGCGAGCGTCTTGGCGAGCTGCATCAGGGCGAGCGTGCCCTCCTGCATCCGTGCACCGCCCGACGCGCTGACGACCACGAGCGGGATGCGCTCGGCCAGCGCGTGCTCGGCCGCGCGGGCGACTTTCTCGCCGACGACCGCACCCATCGAGCCGCCCATGAAGCCGAAGTCCATGACGCAAATCGCGACCTCATGCCCGCCGATCGAGCCGCTGCCCCACACCGCCGCGTCGCGCATCCCGGTGGCCAGCTGCGCGGCGGCAAGCCGGTCCGGGTACGGCTTCTGGTCGACGAAGCCCAGCGCGTCCACCGACTGGAGGCCGGCGTCGCGCTCCTTCCACGTGCCGGGGTCGAGCAGATGGCCGATGCGCGCCTCGGCCGACAGGCGGAAGTGATGCCCGCAGGTCGTGCACACCCGCAGGTTCTTCTCGAGCTGCTTGTTGAACAGCATCGTCGAGCAGGTCGGGCACTTGGTCCACAGATCGGGCGGGTAGACATCCCGGCGCGCGCGGAACGACGGCAGCTTGAGCGGCATCAGACGACCCTCGCCCGGGCGACCGCGCGGATCGCGCGGGTCATCGGGTCAGTCGATGACCGGCCGCGTCGCCAGGCCACCCACGCGGCGGCACCGGCCAGGGAGATCGCCGCCGAGGTCAGCACGCCGCCGATGACGACGGGACGTACCTGGCCTGACCGGTCGATCGGGCCGGGGTGAACGGCCGCGGGGAAGTCGATGACATCGGCCGTTGCGGCATCCCCGGTGGCGGCTACGGCCAGGCGCGCCGCGAGGGCCTCCTCGAAGCGGAACGACGGGTGGTAGCGGGGCAGGCCGACCGACAGCAGGTCGGCGGTGGCTCGCAGCTCCTCCGGGACGTCGGCGCGATCACGCGGTTCGCGCGCCAGCAGCGAGTCGAGATAGCGGTCGATGACGAGCGCCTCCACCTCCCCGTCACGCGCGGACGAGCCGAGGGTCACCCCCTCCCCTCGCGACGGTCGCGCAGGTCGCGCGCCACGCCACGGAGGCCCCGGTGGATCAGCACCCGCACCGCCCCCTCGGACTTCTCGAGGACCGCGGCGATCTCGGCAGTCGACATCTCGTGCACGAAGCGGAGGATGACCGCGCGGCGCCGGTCGCCACTGAGCCGATCGACCGCGCGCCATGCCGACATCGCCGATTCCCGGTCGACCACGGCCCGCTCCACATCGAGCGGGTCCGGCGCGTCGAGCGCCAGATCCAGCGGCGCCTCGGGGCGGCGCCGCCAACGGCGGCGGCGTTCGTTGACGACGTTGCGGGCGATCCGGAAAAGCCATACCCGGAACGTCGAGGCGTCACGACCGTCTTCGGCGCGGGCACGCTCCTGGAAGCGCGGCAGACCGGCGAGCGCCGACAGGAACGTCCGTTCCGTGGCGTCTTCCGCCTCGTGGTGATCGCCGAGCTCGTAGACCGCGTAGTTGTACACCTGGGCCACGTACTTCCGGTATAGCGCGTCGAACCGCGCGGGGTCGGCCTGAGCCGCGTCCACGAGCGACCGATCGAGGTCGAGGTGGGCGAGACGCGGGCGACCGGCCTCCTCTGGCCGCGTCACCTTCCTCAATGCCGGTCGAGCCATGTCGTTACACCGTCGCCGGATCGGTGAGTCGGACGTGGCGGATCTCACCGACGACCACCGACCGACTGCGGCCGTCCGGGTCTTCGACGATGAGCGCGCCGCTCTCGGGGTCGACCCCCGCGGCACGGAACGGGGAACTGCCACCGTCCGCCCCGATCAGCTCGATGTCCCGGCCGGTCGTGACCTGGCGGCCCTCCCACGCGTCCGCGTCGAAGCCCCCCGCCCGGAGCGCAAGGAACCGTGGCTCCAGCGAGGCCAGGAAGGCCTCGAGGAGCTCCTGCGCCTCGATGCGGCGATCGCCGACGACGCGCAGCGACGTCATCGACCCGGCCAGGTCAGGCGGGAACGCATCGACCGGCCAGTCCGCGTTGATGCCGATGCCGACCACTGCTCGCGGGTCGGTAGTCCCGAGGCCATCGGTCTCGCCCAGCACCCCAGCCAGCTTGCGGATACCGCCGGGATCCTCGACGACAAGATCATTCGGCCACTTGAGCTGGATGGAGCCAGGCCCGGTCGCGGCCACGGACTCGGCTGCCTCGGCCATCGCGACGCTTGCGATGGCGGCGAGCCGCCACACCCGGTCGGGAGGCAGCCACGTCGGTCGGAAACCAAGCGACAAGAGCAGCGCGTGACCGCGTGGGGCGGTCCAGGCACGGCCCTCGCGGCCTCGACCCGACGTCTGCTCGTCGGCCGATGCCAGGCAGACCTCCGGCGTCCCTTCCGCCAGCCAGCCTCGGACGACGTCGTTGGTCGAGCCGACGACGTCGAAGCGCTGCTGGCGGGCGAGGAACGATGCCATGGCTCCGGGCAGTCGGCGGCGTCAGCCGGCGGCCGCGACCTCCACGGGCTCGGGCCGCTCGAGCTCGAAGGCGTCATGCAGCGCGCGCAGCGCGGTCTCGAGCTCGTCCTCGGCGATCATGCAGGTGATCCGCACCTCGGATGTCGAGATCATCTCGATGTTGACCTTGGCATCGGCGAGGGTGCCGAACATGCGGGCGGCGTAGCCCGGAGCGTTGTGCAGCCCGGCCCCGACGATGCTCACCTTGGCGACCGAGGCGTCGGTCGTCAGCTCACGGGCGCCGAGCTCGCGCACGACCGGTTCGAGCGTCTTCTTCGCCTTGCCCAGCTCGACCTGGGGCACGGTGAACGACAGGTCGGTCTCGCCGCCGTGCCCCACGTTCTGGACGATCATGTCGATGTTGACTCCGGCTGCGGCGAGCGGGTCGAAGATCGCCCGCGCGATGCCCGGCCGGTCGGGCACCGCCACGACCGTGACCTTGGCGACGTTCCGGTCGTGGGCGAGCCCGCGGACCTTGTTGCGCTGCTCCACGAGCGGGTCCTCCTTGATGCGCGTGCCCGGCGCGTCCTCGAACGAGCTGAGCACCTCGATGACGACGTCGTTGATCCAACCGAGCTCGACGGCCCGGACCTGCATGACCTGGGCGCCCTGGTGGGCGAGTTCGAGCATCTCCTCGTAGCCGATGAGCGGCAGCTGGCGGGCCGTCGGCACGAGCCGCGGGTCGGCGGTGAAGATGCCGCGCACGTCGGTGAAGATCTGGCACCGATCCGCCCTGAGCGCGGCCGCCAGCGCCACCGCGGTCGTGTCGCTGCCGCCGCGACCGAGCGTCGTCAGCTCGAGCTCATGGGCCTGATCGGCGCTCTGGCCCTGGAAGCCGGCGACGATGACGACCTTGCCGCCCTCGAGCTCGGCGCGGATCCGGCGGGGCTCGACGCCGGCGATGCGGGCACGGCCGTACGTGCCATCGGTCGTGATGCCCGCCTGCGGCCCGGTCAGGCTGATCGCCGGGACGCCGATCGCGTGGAGCGCCATCGACACCAGCGTCGCGCTCTGATGCTCGCCGGTGGCGAGCAGAACGTCGAGCTCGCGCGGATCTGGGTCCTCGGTGATCGCCGCGGCGAGGCCCATGAGCTCATCGGTCGCGTCGCCCATGGCCGACACGACGATCACGAGGTCGTTGCCGGCTGCGCGCTCACGCGCGATCCGCCGGGCGACCCGCTTGATCCGGTCCGCCCCGGCGACCGATGAGCCGCCGTACTTCTGGACGACGAGGGGGCCGGGCATGCGGGGCATTCTACCGCCGGGTTTCGCGGGCTCTGACGCCGGCCTCGGGCGACATCGCCCGAACACTTCCTTCGATTTCGAAGGTTCGTGCGGGCGACGGCGACATCGGAGACCCGCGAACCTACGATTTCGAAGGATCTGATCGTTCGGAGTGCCCGGAACAGGAGGCCGCATGTGTCACGACCTCGATAGCCGCCCGCCCATCCCGCCGATCGCCGGTGGCGCCCTCGACGGCGCGCGTATCGAGCTGACTGCCGCCGACGGCAACGGGTTCGCGGCATTCCGGGCTCGGCCGGCGACGCCGAGCGGGGCCGGCGTAGTCGTCCTCCCCGACGTCCGCGGCCTGCATCCGTTCTACGAGGAGCTGGCCCTGCAATTCGCGGAGCGCGGCATCGATGCCGTCGCCATCGACTGGTTCGGTCGCACGGCGCGGAGCGAACCCCGCGGCGAAGGCTTCGAGCACATGCCCCATGTCGCGGCGACGACCTGGGCAGGGATCTCGGCGGACATCGGGGCGGCTGTCGCGGCGCTCGAGGCCGACGGCCTCCGCTCGCGCTTCACGATCGGCTTCTGCATGGGCGGCCGGATGTCGTTCCTGGCATCGACCCTGGACTTGGGCCTCGCCGGCGTCATCGGTCTGTATGGCACGCTCGAGGGGCCGTGGCGCAACGACGCGCCCGCACCACTCGACCGGCTCGACGACATCGGAGCTCCCGTCCTCGGGCTCTTCGGCGGTGCCGATCGAGGCATCTCCGCCGAGGCGATCGCCCGGTTCGAGCACGGGTTGGCCGAACGCGGCGTCGATCATCGGATCGTGACCTATCCGGATGCGCCCCACAGCTTCTTCGACCGCAAGGCGACCGACTTCGCGAGCGAGAGCGCGGCGGCGTGGCAGGAGGTCATGGGCTTCATCGAGGCCCAGGCGCAGCGCTGAGGCCAAACCGCCGTCCACCGGTCGATCGCGTGCGGCGCTTCGTTCGGTGCCGGCCCGGTACGTTCGTCCTCTTTCGCGCACGCGCCCGCGCGACCACGCTCGACATGCGGTGCCGTCTGACACCGCCGCTTCACGACGTCCAACGTAGCAGCGGATCGCATGCCCGACGACCTATCGGCACCGGCCGACCACCATGGCGCCGACCATCCGAGCCTCATCCAGTCGGCGCTGACGCGCGCCATCCTCGAGGCCGCGCTCGATTGCATCATCACCATCGATCACGCCGGCACGGTGCGCGAGTGGAATCCGGCTGCCGAGCGCACGTTCGGCTACAGCCGGGACGAGGCGATCGGTCGGGAGATGGCGGCGATGATCATCCCGCCCGGTACGCGCGACGCCCACCGCCGCGGGATCGCCCACTACCTAGCGACGGGTGACGGGCCGGTCCTCGGTCGGCGCATCGAGGTGGAGGCGATGCGCGCCGACGGATCGACCTTTCCGGTCGAGCTCGCGATCAACCACGTCGACCTCCCCGGCCCGCCGATCTTCATGGCATACGTCAGGGAGATCAGCGACCGGGTAGACGCGGAGCGGCAGCTGCGTGACGCCGAGGAGCGCTATCGGACGCTCGTGGAACGGTTGCCGGCCATCGTGTATGTCGCCGACTTCGGCTCGCAGGGCACGTGGCGGTACGTCAGCCCGCAGATCGAGGCCGTGCTGGGCTTCACGCCGGACGAATGGCTCGCCGATGCCGGCCTATGGGCGCGCCAGATCCACCCGGCCGATCGCGAGCTCGTGCTCGCGGCGGAGGAACAGCTGCGCTCACGGGACGTGGAGCAATCGGCCACGTGGGAGTACCGGATGCTGGCCCGCGACGGTGGCGTCGTCTGGATCCGCGACGAGGCGATGCTGATCCCGAGCGATGGCGCCCGGGTCCCGCAGATGCGCGGCGTGATGATCGACATCACCGATCGCAAGCACCTCGAGGAACGCCTCACTCACCAGGCGTTCTACGACGGCCTGACGGGCCTGCCCAACCGCGCCTTGTTCATCGAGCGCCTCGATCACGCACTCGCGCGGTCGATGCGCCGGCCGGATGACATCGTGGCGGTCCTGTTCCTCGACCTGGACGATTTCAAGGTCGTCAACGACACGCTCGGCCATACGGCCGGCGACCAGTTGCTGCAGACCGTCAGCCAGCGCCTGGTCGACGCGTCGAGGGCGGACGACACGGCCGCTCGCCTTGGCGGCGACGAGTTCACGATCCTCCTCGAGGACGTCTCGAGCGTCGACGAAGTGGCGCGCTATGCCGGCCGCATCCTCGAGCGGATCACGGCGCCGATCGACGTCGGGGAACATCGGCTGACGGTCTCGGCAAGCATCGGCATCGGCATCTCGGGATCGGGCGAGACCGGGGCCGAGGACCTGGTCCGCCAGGCCGACGTCGCGATGTACCGAGCCAAGCAGAACGGCAAGGCCGGATTCGAGATCTACGACGAGCGGATGAGCGTCGAGGCATGGCGCCGCCTGGAGATGGAGGCGGAGCTGCGGCGTGCCATCGAGGATGGGCAGCTCCAGGTCTACTACCAGCCGATCTACGACCTGACGAGCGGACGGGTCGTCGAGGTCGAGGCGCTCGTCCGCTGGCAGCACCCCGAACGGGGCCTACTCCAGCCGGCCGACTTCATCCCGTTCGCGGAGTCGATGGGGCTGATCCTCGACATCGACCGGTTCGTGCTCGAGACCGCCTGTCAACAGGTGCGCTCGTGGGGCGCCGAGGATCCGGCCAGCGAGCTGACGCTGGACGTCAACCTGTCGGCCCGCGAGTTCCGCGTGCCCGGCATCGTCGAGGCCGTCGCAGAGATCCTTCGCCGCACCGAGCTCCCGGCCGACCGGCTGAAGCTCGAGATCACCGAGAGCGTGGTGATGATCGAGAGTGACCTGACCGAGTCGATCATCCGGGGCCTGGCAGCGCTCGGCGTGCGCATCGCGATCGACGACTTCGGCGTCGGCTACTCGGCGCTGGGCTATCTGCGCAGGCTGTCGGCCGACACGCTCAAGATCGACCGCAGCTTCGTCGCTGGGCTCGGCAGGAGCCGTGAGGATGCGGCGATCGTCAGCGCCACGATCGCGCTCGCCCGCGCCCTCGACCTGTCGGTCACCGCCGAGGGCATCGAGACGGACGGGCAGGCGGCGCTGCTGCGCGAGCTCGGCTGCGATCGCGGCCAGGGGTTCCTGTTCTCGCCGCCGGTGCCGGCCGACCGGCTCGTCGACCTCCTCGGGGCGGCCGCTGTCAGCCCGGCCGGGAGCAGCGTCGCTCGCTGACCGCCCTGGCGCTCAGCGTTTCGCGAGCGTCCACGCGCCGATCACGAGAAGCACGAAGATCACGGCCCACAGGAGGCCGTTGGGGAGGACCCGCTCACCCTCGGCGACGATCCCGCGCAACGCCCCGCCGATGGCGTCGAACGCGCCGCCGACCAGGCCGGTGATGCCGTTGCCCACGGTTCGCCCTAGGTCGTCCATGGGCTGAGTGTCTGCAACCCGTCAATGCGACGCGGCGGTCAGCGCTCCGGGATGATCTTGGCGCCGGCGTTCCGCGGCTCGACCACGACGACCCGGCCGTCGAGGTCGGTGTCGGCGGCGACCGCCAGGAACGCGGCCTCGATGCGCGAGATCTGCGACATCGAATCGGCGAAGGCGAGGATCGTCGAGCCGGCACCCGACAGGCACGCACCGAGCGCCCCTGCCTCGCGCGCGGCCACGACCATCCGCGGCAGCTCCGGATAGACCTGCGCCCGGTACGGCTCGTGCACCCGATCGACCGTGAGGCGCGCCAGCATGTCGGTCCGCCCGGCGGCCAGCCCCGCGACACCGAGCGCGACGGCACCGAGGTTCGCCACCGCGTCCTCGAGCGGGATCGTCGAGGGCAGCACCTTGCGCATCGCATCGGTCGGCAAGCGTCGCTCCGGGATGAACAGCACGGCGCGCAGGTCGCGGGACGTGTCGATGCGCACGGCCTCGACGCCGTCGGGGGTCACGGCGCTGGCGACGAACCCGCCCAATAGGGCCGCGGCAGCGTTGTCGGGATGGCCCTCGATGCCGGCGGCGATCCGCAGCTGCGTGGAGATGTCGAGCGGCCCGCCCAGCAGCGCGTTCGCAGCGACGACGCCGGCCACCGTCGCGGCGGCCGACGAGCCGAGCCCGCGAGCGATGGGGATGTCGTTGCGCATCTCGATGCGCCAGCCGACGCCCTCGGGCAGCTCGCCGCGCGCGGCACCCATGGCCGCCTCGAGACCCCGCACGAACCGGTTGTCGCGGTCCTCGGTGAGCTCCTCGCGACCCTCGCCCTCGACGGTCAGCTCGATCTGGCCGCGGCTCCAGCCGCGGACCTCGACCGCGATCGTGTTGGTCAGCGCGAGCGCCACGCCGAGACAGTCGTAGCCGGCACCCAGGTTGGCCGACGACCCCGGCACCTCCACCGTGACCCGTCGGCCGTCCAGCTCCGCCAGCCAGTGCGCGACCATCGTCAGCTCCAGCCCAGCGCGACGGCGACGGCACCCAGGGTCGGGGCGGCCTCGATGACGCCCGGGACCTGCCGCTCGGCGGTGTGCGGGTCCTTCAACCCGTGCCCGGTCAGCACGGCCACGACCGTGACCTCGGGATCCAGCTGGCCGGCGGCGGCCAGCTTGTGCAGACCGGCGACGCCGGCAGCCGAGGCCGGCTCGCAGAAGACCCCCTCGAGGCGCGCGAGGTCGCGGTAGGCCGCGAGGATCTCGTCGTCGGTCACGGCGTCGATCCGGCCGCCGCTCTCGTCGCGTGCGGCGATGGCCTTGTCCCACGAGGCGGGGGCGCCGATGCGGATGGCGGTGGCCACCGTCTCGGGCCGCTCGACACGACGACCGTGCACGAGCGGTGCGGCACCCGCCGCCTGGAACCCCCACATCGCCGGTCGCGATCGCACCAGCCCGACCTCCGCATAGTCCTTGAAGCCGGCCCAGTACGCGCTGATGTTGCCGGCATTCCCGACCGGGATCGCCAGGATGTCGGGCGCCTGCCCGAGGGCGTCGCAGACCTCGAATGCGCCGGTCTTCTGGCCGTCCAGGCGGAACGGGTTGACCGAGTTGACCAGGGTCACCGGGTGCTCGTCCTGTTCGGCAAGCGCCCGCACGATCCGCAGCGCGTCATCGAAGTTGCCGTCGACCGCCACGACCCGCGCCCCGGCCGCCAGCGCTTGGAGCAGCTTGCCGAGCGCGATCTGCCCGCGCGGCAGGACCACGATGACCTCGAGACCCGCTGCCGCGCCGTACGCCGCGGCGGATGCCGAGGTGTTGCCGGTGGATGCGCAGACGATCGCCCGCGCGCCGTCCTCGACCGCCTTGGCGACGGCCACGACCATCCCGCGGTCCTTGAACGAGCCGGTCGGGTTCTGGCCCTCCACCTTGAGGTAGAGGTGCGGCGCGCCGATCGCCTTGCCCAGCCGCTCGGCACGGAGCAACGGCGTCCCGCCCTCGCCAAGGCTGAGCATCGGCGTTTGGTCGGTGATGGGCAGGAACCGCCGGTAGCGGTCCATGAGGAGCGGCTCGGACCCAGCGACGGTCGCCATCACCGTGTCAGTCATCGACCGGATAGAGGGTGACATCGGCATCGTCGGGAAGGATCGCGAGGAAGGCCATCCGGACATCGGCCAGCGTCGCGACGTCCGTGCGGATCGCGGTGCCGTCGTCGAAGTCCACGGAGGCCGAGCGTGCGATCGCGGGCGGCAGCGGCTCCCCCGTCGTCCGCACCGTCGGAACGAACGCGTACCAGCGGCGTGGGCCGTCGAGCGGATCGACGGCCGGTGTGGCCGCGTCCGTAGCCGGCGCCAGGCCGGCCCACGTCGACCCGAGCCCGCGGGCGACCGCCACGAGATCACCGAGCACCGCGCTGCTGGTCGCCGCACCACCGGCGCCCGGGCCGGCCAGACCCACCGTCCCGAGCGGCTCCGCCTCGACCTCGATCCGGTTGGTCACGCCGTCGGTCCAGCCGAACGGGCTGTCGACCGGGACGGCGGTGGGCACGACGGCGGCCTCCACCTCGTCGTCCCGGCGTGCGGCCGTCGCCAGCAGCTTGATCGTCAGTCCGAGCGCCGCCGCACCTTCGAGCTCGTGGTCGGTGACGCCGGTGATCCCCGGTCGACCCATGCCCCGGGCCGTGGGCGGGCGGCGCCCGACGGTGGACGGGTCGAGCCAGCGCCCGAAGGCGAGCCGCGCCAGGATCACGAGCTTGTTGACCGCGTCGTCGCCTTCCACGTCGCCGGCGGGATCCGCCTCCGCAAAGCCCTGCTCCTGTGCCTCTCGGAGCACGTCGTCATACGGCTGTCCATCCTGGGCCATCGAGCTCAGGATGTAGTTCGTCGTGCCGTTGACGATGCCGCGGACGCGGGTGATCTCGTTGCCTGCCAGGTCGCCAGCCAGCGGTCCGAGCACCGGGATGCCACCGGCGACCGCCGCCTCGAACCGGAACGCCGCCCCGGTCCGGCGAGCCTCGGTCTCCAGCTCCGGGCCGTGGTGGGCGAGCACGGCCTTATTGGCAGTGATGACCGGCTTGCCGGCAGCGAGCGCGGCCGCGATCAGCGTCCGTGCGGGCTCGAGGCCGCCCATGAGCTCGACGATGACGTCGGTGTCGGGGTCGGCCACGAGATGCGCCGGCGCATCGGTGAGCAGGAACGGCGAAAGGCCATCGCCGCGGGCCTTGTCGACGTCACGAACGGCGACGGCGGCGACGACCAGGGATGGGCCGTCGGCGGTCACGAGACGCTCCGGGTGGTGGAGCAACCCATCGAGCACGGCACCGCCCACGGTGCCGGCGCCGAGGACGGCCACACGCAGCGGCGGACGGCTCACGGACGCGGTTCGCGACGGGGGGCGCGCATCGCCTCGCATGGTAGCCCGCCGTGCTGTCGCCGCGGCGGGTCGAGGCTGACCGAGGGTCGCCGGTCGCGGCCCTCGGTCGACGCCTTCCCTCCATGGCGCGCTCGGAGTCCGGCTCAGGTCACGGTGGCGCTCGACTTCGGGACGTTGTCGGTCTGCCCACCGACCTCATCCCAGATGCGGACGTCCTTCGTCTCGCGGATGTATCGCCAGCCGATGGCCGCCGTCAGTAGGGCGACCACGATCGGATAGATCAGGCCGGCATAGATGTTGCCTGTCGCCGCGAAGAGGCTGGCGGCGATGAGCGGCAGGAACCCGCCGAACCAGCCGTTCCCGATGTGGTACGGGATCGACAGCGACGTGTAGCGGATGCGGGCCGGGAAGAACTCGACGAGGAACGCCGCGATCGGCCCGTACACCATGGTGACGAACACGACCTGGATCCACACCAGCGCGATGAGCGCTACCAGATTCGGGTTCGTGCTGATGAACGTCGAGGTGATCGCCGGGTCGGTCTTCGGGTTCACGACGGGGTTCGCGACCGCGAACATGAGGTTGTAGATGGGGTAGTACGTCAGTGCCGCGATCAGGCACCCGCCGAGGATGATCGGTTTGCGCCCGATCCGATCCGAGAGCCGCCCGAACACGACGAAGAACGGCGTGGCGAGGACGATCGCCGTCCCGACCACGAGGTACGAGTTCAGGTAGCCGAGGCCCAGGATGTTCTGCATGAAGAACAGCGCCTGGAACTGACCCTGATACCAGACCACGGCCTGGCCGGCCGTCATGCCCAACAGGGCGAGGATGATCAGCCTACGGTTGGCGGGGTCGCCAAAGCTCTCGCGCCACGGCGATGTCGACGACCTGCCCTCGGCCTTGAGTCGCGTGAACAACGGCGTTTCCTGGAGACGCAGGCGGATGATGAGCGCGAACACGACCAGGACGGCCGACAGGATGAACGGGATCCGCCAGCCGAACTCGCGGAACGCCGTATCGCCCATCGACACTCGGAAGAGCGCGATCACCGCCAGGGCCAGCAGCAGTCCGATGGTCGCGGTGGTCTGGATCCAGCTGGTGTATTTGCCGCGCTGATGGTCGGGCGCGTGCTCGGCGACGTAGATCGCGGCGCCGCCGTATTCACCGCCCAGCGCCAAGTCCCTGCGCCAGACGCAGGAACACCAGGATGATCGGCGCGAGGACGCCGATCTGCGCGTACGTGGGCAGGACGCCGACGAGCGCCGTCGCGCCACCCATCAGCGAGATCGTGACGAGGAACGTGAACTTGCGACCGATGATGTCGCCGATCCGGCCGAAGAACGCTGCGCCGAATGGGCGTACGGCGAACCCTGCACCGAAGGTCGCCAACGACGACAGCAACGCGGCGACTTCGTTGCCGGGCGGGAAGAACTGCGTGGCGAAGAAGGCGGCGAGCACGCCGTACAGGTAGAAGTCGTACCACTCGATCACCGTCCCGGCGGCCGACGCCGCGATCACGAACGGCAACTTGTAGCGGTAGGGCTCGGTTTGTGCCGCGGGCAGCGGCGCAGTCGTGGTGGCCAACTGATCCCTCCTCCTGGGGCGACCCGGTCGGGCCGGGGCAGCACACGCATGGGCACGCGGGCTCGGTCAGGCGGGAGCGCGGTCAGGCTCGGACGGCTCACCTCCCCTCGGGCTGGGGCGCGGAGGAGCTCGACCTGGGGGTCATCGCGATGCAACCGCTCGGGCCCTTGGGGCGGTATGTCATCACGGCCCTGGACACGTTGCATTCGTGTGCCAACGGATGTTTGACACCGCGGGACGACCGCCGGACACTGCCGCCACCGTTGCGTCGGGACACCGCGGCCGGATCGCCGCGACCACCACGACCGCGCAACGTCACGCTGGTCGTCCCAAAGGTCAGGGTGAGATACGAGAAGGCAGGAGGAGGCCATGCTCGGTCATCGTCATCGCCACCCGTCCATCATCGGGCCGATGTCTCACACGATCAGGATCGCAGCGCTCGGCGTCGCGATCCTGCTCGTAGGCGCATGCGGGACCGCCGCCACCCCGAGCGGGTCGGCGCCCGCGGCCAGCGCCTCGGCCGGGTTGCCCAGCCAGGCGGCCAGCCCATCCGCCGCGGGGACGCTGTCGGTCTTCGGCGCATTCGCCACCGAGATCGAGGAACCGTGGGATGGCGTCATCCACAGCGCGCTCGAAGACGAGAAGGCCGCCGGGCGCGTTACCTACGACTTCACGGACGCGATCGGCTACTCGGGGGACATGGAGCGTGTCCTCCGCGAGGTCGCCGAGCGCGATCAGCCGGCCATCATCTTCGGTGACGCGTTCGGCAACGAGGAGGCGGCGCGTCGCGTGGCGGCCGAGTACCCCGACATCGCCTTCGTCTTTGGCTCCGGCGGCGGTCCCGCCGAGCCGAACTTCTCCGTCTTCGACAACTGGATCCACGAGCCGGCCTTCCTCGCCGGGATGTTGGGGGGCGGCCTCACGAAGTCGAACACCCTCGGCGTCGTCGGCGGCTACCCCGTCCCCGAGGTCAACCGGATCGTGAACGCGTTCATCGCCGGGGCCAAGGAGATCAATCCGAACGTCGAGGTGAAGGTGACGTTCCTGAACAGCTGGTTCGATCCAGCGGCCGCCAAGGAGGCCGCACTTGCCCAGGTCGGGGCGGGCGCCGACGTCTTGTTCGCCGAGCAATTCGGCGTCATCGAGGCAGCTTCGGAGAACGATCTCGTCGCCATCGGGAACATGAGCGACCAGAAGGAACTGGCGCCGGAGCACGTCGTGAGCAGCGTGACCTGGAACATGAAGCCGACTGTCGGCTACGTCATCGACCAGGTCATGGCCGGCTCCTACACGGCCCAGGACCTCAAGGACTTCAGCATGGTGGCAAAGGGCGGCGCCGCCCTTGCTCCGGTAAACGAGTCGATCAGCGGGGGCATCCCAGCCGACCTGTTGACCAAGGTGCAGGAGAAGGAAGCCGCCATCAAGTCCGGGACGTTCCGCGTGGACATCAACGAGGCGACGCCACCGGGTGCCACCGTCCCGGCCGGCTGACGAACCCGCCGGTCGCTGACCGTGGCGTGACCCCGGCCGCGACGGAGCCACTCGTCGAGCTCCGCGGGATCACCAAGCGCTTCGGCCACCTCGTCGCCAACGACCGCGTCGATCTCACGATCCGACGCGGCGAGGTGCACGCCCTGCTCGGCGAGAACGGGGCGGGCAAGACCACGCTGATGCGGATCCTCTACGGGCTCACCACGCCGGACGCTGGCGAGATCCGGGTGGATGGCAAGCCGGTCTCCATCCGCTCGCCACGCGATGCCATCGCGGCCGGGATCGGCATGGTGACCCAGCATTTCTCGCTCGTCCGTCCGATGACGGTCGCCGAGAACCTGGCCCTCGGCAGGTCATCGTTCCGGTACGACGATGCGGCGGCACGGACGCGCGCCGCCGAGGTCTCCACCCGCTACGGGATCACGGTGGATCCGACGGCACGCGTGGCGGATCTGTCGATCGGTGAGCAACAGCGTGTCGAGATCCTCAAAGCTCTTTCGCGTGACTGCCGCGTGCTCGTGCTCGACGAGCCGACCGCCGTGCTCGTCCCGCAGGAGGTCACCGCCCTCTTCACCACGCTGCAGCACCTTGTCGCCGACGGGCTCGGCGTCGTCTTCATCAGCCACAAGCTGGGCGAGGTCCGCGCCATCAGCGACCGGGTCAGCGTCCTCCGCAAGGGGTCGCTCGTCGGTACGGCGGCGGGTTCCACCGACGAGCGCGAGCTGGCGCGGATGATGGTCGGCCGCACGATGACCCCGGTCGAGCGGCCTGCCGATACGCCCGGAGAAACGAACGGGCCGCTCCTCCGGGTTCGTGAGCTGCGGGTCAGCGGTGCCGGGGTGGATGCCCTCGGTTCCGTCTCGTTCGACATCGCCCCGGGCGAGATCGTTGGTGTCGCGGGGGTATCCGGCAACGGTCAGACCGAGCTGGTCGACGTGCTCGCCGGGATGCGCCGTCCGGATGCGGGATCGGTCATGGTCGGCGACGCCGAGCTCGCGGGCGCGCAGCCCCGGCAGGTCGTCGAGGCCGGGGTGGGACGCATCCCGGAGGACCGCCACGCGTCGCTCGTGCCGGACCTGTCCGTCGCGCTGAACCTGGTCCTCGAGCGCATCGACGATTTCGGCGGATGGGCTCGGCTGGACGAGCGCCGGATCCACGATCACGCCGCAGACCTCATCGAGCGCTATTCGATCCGGGCCCGCCCCGCCGACCGGCTGGGGACGCTGTCAGGTGGGAACGTCCAGAAGGTGCTACTCGCCCGAGTCCTGTCGAGGGATCCGCGCGTGGTCGTCGTGTCCCAACCCACGCGCGGACTGGACGTCGGCGCGACCGAGTACGTCCGCTCCGAGCTCCTCGCGAGACGCTCGGCCGGGAGCGCGATCCTCCTCGTGTCCGAGGACCTCGACGAGCTCCTGGCCCTGGCCGATCGCCTGATCGTACTGTACGAGGGGCGAATCGTCGGCGAGATGCGCGCGGTGGACGCCGACCCGGAGCGCCTGGGGTTGCTGATGGCCGGACGGGTCGCCGATCCTGACGGACCGGCCGCATGACCGCCGGCACCGGCCGAGCGCGCGCTCCGCGCTGGCGGGCGCTCCCCTGGTCGACACCCGGGCTCGTGCTCATGGCCCTGGTGATCACCTTCCTCCTGACGGCCGGTCCGATCGCGCTCGCCGGCGCCAACCCGATCAGCGCCTACGCCGAATTCCTCGTCGTGCCGTTGACGTCGCGCTTCTCGATCCTCGAGGTCCTCGTCACCGCGACGCCGCTGCTGTTCACCGGGACGGCGGTCGCGCTCGCCTTCCGGGGCGGCTACTGGAACATCGGGGCAGAGGGGCAGCTGCTCGTCGGCGCCATCATGGCGGCGGCCATCGGCCAGGTCGCCGGGCTGCCGCAGGTCCTCGCGATCCCGCTCATGATCGTGGGCGGTGCGATCGGGGGCGCCCTGTGGGCCCTTGGTCCCGCGCTCCTCCGGGTCCGTTTCGGGATCGACGAGGTGGTGACCACCCTCCTCCTGAACCCGGTGGCATTGCTGCTCGTCAACGCACTGCTCCACGGACCGTGGCGCGATCCGGTGTCGGGGTTCCCCGAGTCGCCGCGGATCGTGGAGGCTGCGGAATTCCCGCAGCTGCTCGACCGGTCACGCCTGCATCTCGGCTTCCTCGTCGCGATCGTGGTCGTGCTGACGGTCGGCTATGTGGTCCGGCGGACGCCGGCCGGGCTGCGGCTTCGGGCGGTCGGCCTCAGCCCGCACGGTGCACGATTCGCCGGCATCGATGTCGGGCGGACCCTGCTCCTGACGGCCCTGGCCAGCGGCGCGATCGCCGGGATCGCGGGGGTCGGCGAAGTGGCCGGGATCCAGTACCGGCTGACATCCGGGATCTCGCCGGGCTATGGCTACACCGGGATCGTCGTGGCGACACTCGGCGCGCTGTCCATGCCGGGCGTCGCGCTCGCAGGATTGCTGCTTGGGGACCTCGCGGTCGGCGCCAGCTCGGCGGGACGGGCGCTCGGGATCCCCTCCCAGCTCGGGGCGGTCGTCCAGGCGACCCTGCTCCTCGTGACGATCGCGCTCCTCGCGATACGGAGGAACCGGCTGGTCGGCGCGGCGATCACGCCCGAGGCCGCAGGCGTCGCGGCCGACGTCGTGGCAGCCGACCTGTCCGTCAGCCTGGTCGAGCTCGACGAGACCGCCGCGCCCGACCGCGGGAGCGGCCCGCCGTGATCTTCGTCGTCGACCTGATCGCGGCCACCCTGCGCAACGCCACGCCGCTCGTCTACGGTGGTGTCGGTGAGACGTTCGCGGAGCGCTCGGGCGTCCTCAACCTCGGGATCGAGGGGACGATGTACGCCGGCGCGTTCTCCGGGTTCGCCGTCGCGTACGCCACGGGCTCGCTCGTGCTCGGGCTGGCCGCCGCGATCGTCGTGGGACTGGCCGCCGGAGCGCTCATGGGGCTGCTCACGGTGACCTTGGGCGCCAACCAGCACGTCTCCGGCATCGGTCTGACGATCGGGCTGATCGGGCTGTCCGAGTTCGCGAATCGGTTGATCTTCGGCGGCACCGAGATCGTGCGCGTCGACCCGTTCCCGACGCTCGACGCTCCGGCGGCGCTCGGTCCCTTCGCACCCGTCTTCAGCCAGTACGGGCTCACATGGCTTGCCTTCCTGGTCGTGGTTCCAATGGCATGGTGGCTCCTGAACCGGTCATCGTTCGGGCTGGACGTGCGCGCCGTCGGGGAGAACCCCGAGGCCGCCGACGCGGCCGGCATCCGAGTGGGCCGAACACGCTATGTCGCCCTCATGCTGGGCGGCGCGCTGATGGCGATCGGCGGCGCCTTCATCACCCTCGCGCTGCTCGGCAGCTTCACGCTCGACATCATCGCGGGCCGCGGCTGGGTCGCCGTCGCTCTGGTGATCTTCGGTCGGTGGAGGATCTTGCGGGTCGTCGGCGGGGCACTCCTGTTCGCGGCGGTCTACTCGCTCCAGCTCCGGCTCCGGATCCTCCCGGGGTTCGGCGACATCCCCTTCGAGCTGCTCCTCGCGCTTCCGTATCTTGTCGTCATCGCGGCGCTCGCGATCTCCGGTCGCAACGTCGCGTACCCAGGTGCCTACCTGAAGCCATACCGTCGAAGCTGAGGAGGCAATGACCGACCAGGAGTTCCTTGCCGTCGCGATCGAACAGGCCCGGATCGGGCGCGACGAAGGTGGTGTGCCGATCGGCGCCGCGCTGGTGGTCGATGGGCAGGTGCTGGGTGCCGGCCACAATCGCCGCGTCCAGCAGGGCAGCGCGATCCGCCACGGCGAGACCGACGCCCTCGAGGTGGCCGGTCGCCAGCCCGCTGCCGTATACCACCAGGCGACGATGTACACGACGCTGTCGCCCTGCGACATGTGCACCGGCGCGATCCTGCTGTATGGCATCCCGCGTGTGGTCCTCGGCGAGAACCGGACGTTCGTGGGCGGCGAGGACCTGCTCCGCGCGCGCGGCGTCGAGGTGGTGAACCTCGACTCGGCCGAATGCAAAGCCCTGATGGACGAGTTCATCGCCGCGCATCCCGAGATCTGGTTCGAGGACATCGGCGAGACGTAGGACGGAGATCGCCCGCTGTTGACCGCCCTGACGTGGTGATCGGCGGCCAAGGACGGTCCATTACACTCGGCACTCGATGACGACCGAGATCCTCCCTGCCCCGTCGCCGGTGGAGGCGCCTGAACCGCGACCGAGGATCTTCTCCGGGATCCAGCCGTCCGGCGTGCCCCACATCGGCAACGACCTGGGCGCGATCCGCAACTACGTGAAGCTCCAGTGGGAGTACGAGGCGATCTACTGCATCGTCGACTACCACGCGCTCACGAGCCTGCACGAGCCCGACCTGCTTCGGCGCCAGACCCGCGAGATGGCCGCCGGCCTGCTGGCGCTCGGGCTCGATCCCGAGCGTTGCACGCTGTTCGTCCAGAGCCACCGGCCCGAGCACACCGAGCTCGCCTGGCTGCTCATGACGGTCACGCCGGTGAGCTGGCTCGAGCGCACGCCGACCTACAAGGAGAAGCGCCAGTTCCAGCCTGATGACGTCAACCACGGGCTGCTGACCTACCCGGTCCTGCAGGCAGCCGACATCGTCATCTACAAGGCCTCGCTCGTGCCGGTCGGCAAGGACCAGGTCGCCCATCTCGAGCTGTCGCGGGAGATCGTGCGTGCCTTCAACCGCACGTACGGCGATACCTTTCCGGAGCCCGAGGCCGTGCTGACCGAGTCGCCGATCATCCTCGGCACCGATGGCGTCCGGAAGATGAGCAAGTCACTGGGCAACACCATCGACATCTTCGCGCCGGAGGACGTCATCCGGAAGCAGATCATGTCGATGGTCACCGACACCAAGCGCATCCTGCGGACCGACCCGGGTCGGCCAGAGGTCTGCAACGTCTGCCAGCTCCACAAGTCGTTCGGTGACGACTACGACGAGATCTGGGAGGGCGAGCGCACGGCCCGGACCGGCTGCGTCGACACCAAGAAGCTGCTCGCCGAGCGGATCCTGGCCCACTACGCCGAGGCGCGCGAGCGCTATCGCGAGCTGATGGCCGACCCGGCCCGCATCGACACGGTCCTGGCCGACGGCGCCGAGCGGATCCGGCCGATCGCCCAGGCCACGATGGACGAGGTCCGCCACAAGATGGGACTGCGGTAGGGCGGGATGCTCGACACGATCGCGCCCGGAGGCCGCGACCGGCGGCTCGTCAGCGCGATCCTCGTCCTCGGGACGGTCGTCCTCTTCTTCGTCGCGGTCAATCTCGCGGCGTCGGCGATCGGGTTCTTCGGCGACATCCTGCTGGCGTTCTTCCTGGCCTGGCTGCTGGCGTTCATCATCAGCCCGGTCGTCACCCGCATCGTCGACCTGATCCCGCGGCTGCCGCGGGTGCTGGCGACCGTCCTCGTCTACACGCTGATCGTCGCCCTCCTGGTGTTCCTGATCCTGGTCATCGCGCAGGCGCTCTCGACCTCGATCACGCAGTTCGCCGCGTCACTGCCGAACATCCGGGGCAACATCGGCTCGATCGTCGCCCCAGTGCAGGGCTGGCTCGACTCGATCGGCCTCGAGCAGGTCGACCTCGCGACGCAGGCGCTGGCGATCCTCGACAACCTCGATGTGTTCGCGGCGCAGCTGATCGTCCCGCTCCAGTCGATCGCCGTCGCCAGCGTCGGCGCGATCGGGACCATGCTGATCGTGTTCATCCTGTCGATCTACATGGTCATCGACCGCGACCTGATCATGGCCTTCCTCTTCCGGCTCGTGCCGCCGTCCTATGCCGAGGAGGCGCGGCTGCTGCAGACCTCCGTCGCGCGGTCGTTCGGCGGCTTCCTGCGCGGTCAGGCGCTCATGGGCATCGTCTATTTCACGATCGCCCTGGCGACCCACCTCGGCCTGGGGCTCGAGCTCACCGCGCTCTCATCCGTCAGCGCCGGGGTGCTCATGGCGATCCCGTTCTTCGGCCCGTTCCTGGCCTGGGCACCACCGGTCCTCGTCGCCCTCGTCACCAAGCCCGATGTGCTGCTGCCCGCGGTCGTGATCATGGCCGCGGGCTGGATGGTCGTGATGAACGCCCTCCAGCCGCGGATCATGCAGGGCGCCGTCGGCATCCATCCGATCGTAGTCCTCGGGTCGGTGCTGATCGGGTCGAAGATCGCGGGCATCCCGGGTGCCATCTTCGGGATCCCGGTCGCCGCCGTCGTGTCGTCATTCTTCTTCCACTTCCTCCATCGCACGGCCGGCGACCGGTCCGTGGCGGGACGGGCTGCGAAGCGGCTGAGCGAGCGTGAGGGCCGACCGGTGACCGTACCCCGCGAGCCGACACCCGGGCAGGCCGCGGACGTCCCCGAACCATGACCGACGACGACGCGCGTCCGCCCGACGAGCCGCCCGACGACCTCTCCACGCCGCGCGAAGCTAAGGCCGCCCGGGCGCAGGTCCCCGACATGACGCGCGAACGCGCGCGGTCCGAGCGGCGCGACCTCGACAAGGAACGTGGCGAGCCGGTGGCCGGTGGTGCCGCTCGCGGCGGCCCGCGCGCACTGCGGGTGCCCAGCCGTCCGGTACCGGAATGGACCAGCAAGCCGCGGATCCTCGTCACGAACGACGACGGGGTCGAATCGCGCGGACTGCTCGCCCTCAAGCAGGCGCTCGAGCCGATGGGCGAGGTCACCGTCGTCGCGCCCGACACCAACCAGAGCGCGGTCGGCCACCAGAAGACGCTGATGCGCCCACTGCGCGTCCGCGAGCGGACGCTCGACGACGGCTCGTTGGCGTACTCCGTCGATGGCTCGCCGACCGACGCGGTGAGCCTGGCGTTCCTCGGCTACTTCGGGCACGGCTTCGACCTGGTCGCCGCCGGCATCAACTACGGCGCGAACCTCGGCGACGACATCACCTACTCGGGGACGGTCAGCGCGGCGATGGAGGCAGTCATCAACAGCTGCCCGGCGTTCGCGATCTCGCAGGAGTACTACGAGCATCCGGACTTCGCGCTCGCGGGGTATGCGGCGACGATCGTGGCCCAGAACATCCTGCGCGAGGGCCTGTCGCGCGGCGAGCTCATCAACGTCAACGTACCGGCGGTGACGCTGGAGGAGTGCGAGGGTATCGAGGTCACGCGGCTCGGCCGCCGCGTGTATTCGGATCAGCTCGTCGAGCGGCTCGACCCGCGCGGCATCCCCTACTTCTGGATCGGCGGCCCACCACCGTCCGGTCTCGCGGTGCCCGGCACAGACTTCCACGCCGTCATCAATCGGCGCATCGCCGTCACCCCGATCCACCTCGACCTGACGGGCCGGCGGTTGCTGCGGCGGCTCAAGACCTGGCGCTGGGACCTGCCGAAGGCGGAGAAGGTTGTGAAGGGTCGCCGCCAGCGGGCCTGAGCCCCGCGCGGGGTACCATCAGCCGGCCCCCAGCCAGCCGATCCATCGGAGGCCCCGCAATGGACGATCTCTCCAACCTGAGCCGCGGGCTCGGCCCAGCCGGCGGGGCCGACGTCGGCGCCACCATGGGCGATCTGGCCGGCGCGATCGAGGAGTCGGGCGGGCTCGATGGCATCGTCGGGCAGCTGCGCCAGGGCGGCCTCGGCGAGGAGGTCGATTCCTGGGTGTCGGCCGGCGAGAACCGTCAGGTCGACCCGCAGCGGCTGGGCGAGGCGCTCGGGCCGGAAACGGTCCAGCGCTTGTCCAACGGGACTGGTCTCGACATCCAGGCCCTGTTGCCGCTGCTCGCGGCGTTCCTGCCACAGCTCATCAACATGCTCACGCCGAACGGGCAGACGCCCGAAGGCGGTCTCGACGGAGCGCTTGGCAGCGGTGGTCTCGGCGACCTCGGTGGCCTGCTCGGTGGGCTGATGGGTGGTGCCGGCGGGGCCGGGACCGGCAACCTCGACGACCTGCTCGGCGGTCTCGGCGGCATGCTCGGCGGCGACAAGGGTCGCTGACCGTCCCCGCGTTCGGTCGACGGTCGGTCGCGCTCGGGTGGCGTAGACCGCCGACGCGACCCCATCCCGATGGAGCGGCAGCGGGCGCCAGGTCGCGTCTGGCGCCGCGCCGCGTGGGATCAGGCCGAAGTCGTCTCGGTGCGGGCGATGATGCGGCGGCGGCTGAAGCCACCGAACGGCGCTCGGAACAGGACCGGCGCCGGCATATGCGCGCTGTCCACGGTCGCCGTCGAGGCCGGACGGTCGACGCCGCTGAGCGCGTCGAAAGCGCCGGTGGCCACCTCGCTCCCGGGCATCGGCGTCGCGAAGTAATAGCCCTGCCCGTACGCGCAGCCGAGGGCGCGCATCCTGTCGGCCTGCTCGGCCGTCTCGATGCCTTCGGCGACGGTCCTGATGCCCAGCGAGCGACCCATGGCCACGATCGCGCCGGCGAGGGCCTCGGTCTTGGCGTCGCTGTCGGGTACCTGGACGAACTCGCTGGCGATCTTGAGGACGTCGACCGGGAACTGGCGCAGATGGCTGAGCGAGAAGTACCCGGTCCCGAAGTCGTCGATGGCGATGCGGACGCCGAGCTGGCGCAGGGATTCGAGGGTGTCGATGGTCTTCGGGGTCGCCCGGAGGAGCGCCGTCTCGGTGATCTCCAGGCTCAACCGCGAGGCGGCCATCCCCGCTTCGGAGAGCGCGTCCCGGACCGCGTCGACGAAGCCCGGCTGCTGGATCTCGCGCGCGGAGACGTTGACGCACAGGAAGGCGGCGCGATCGAGCGTCGACCACGACATCGCCTCGCGGCATGCCTCGCGCAGGATCCAGCGTCCGATGGGGAGGATCGCGCCGTTCTCCTCGGCGATTTCGATGAACTCACCGGGCGACACGAGACCGCGCTCGGGGTGCTGCCACCGCACGAGCGCCTCGATGCCGACGAGGCCGCCGTCGGCCAGATCGACGATCGGCTGATAGGTCAGTCGCAGTTGTCCCAGCTCGACGGCTCGCTGGAGCTGCGCGCCCATCTCGTGGCGCTCGCGGATCGCGGCGTGCATGCCCGGGTCGAAGACCGCGAACCCGGCCTTGCCGTTGGCCTTGGCCATATACATCGCGACGTCGGCGTTGCGAACCACGTCGGCGGCACTCTCGGTCGTCTCGCGTGCGCTGGCGATGCCGATGCTCGCGCTGATCGTCACGTGATGCTCGCCGATCAGGTACGGGGCCCGCAGGTCGCGGGTGAGGCGCTCAGCCATCGCCAGCGCCCGCTTCAGGTCCGGGGCGTCGGAGGTCAGGATCGCGAACTCATCGCCGCCGAGGCGTGCGACGAGATCGCCGTCACGCACCGAATCGGTGAGCCGTTCCGTCACGGCCTGGAGCAGGCCGTCCCCGGCGGCGTGACCCAGCGTGTCGTTGACGACCTTGAAGTCGTCGAGGTCGATGAAGAGCACCGCCGTGATCGTGTCGCGATCGCGCAGCTCGTGACCATCGAGGATGCGCTCGAGGTGGAGCTGGAAGGTGCGCCGGTTCGCCGCGCCAGTGAGCGCGTCTCGCTCGGCGAGATCCTGGACGTGGCGCAGGAGCACGGCGTTGCGCAGATTCAGGGCCGCCATCGCGCACATCTGCTCGAGGACGGTGGTGACGCGCCGATCGATCCGGCGAAGGACGCGCGACGGGTGCTCGACCACGATCGCGCCGACCGCGCGGCCGTCGGCGACCATCGGCGCGACCAGCAGGTTGACCGCGTCGGGCATGACGGTGGTGAGGAACGGATCGAGGGCTGGGTCCAGGGCACGGATGGCGAGCGTCTCGCGGCCAGACAGGGCGCGGGACACGATCGCGTCGGGCATCGCCGTGGCGGTCGGCGGATGCGAGATCCCGCTCGAGGCCAAGACGACCATCCGGTCGTCGACGGAGCCGAGCACGACGCCGCGCGAGAACCCGAAGCGGTCGACGAGCCCGCCCAGCACGAGGTTCGATTGACGGACCGGGTCGGTCACGTCGTCGAGGCGCGCACCGACATCGACCAGGGACTGCAGGTCGGCCCTGCGCTGGCGGAGCTCCCGCTCGTTCATCGCGGAGAAGACCGATGTGGCGAGGGCGAACAGCCAGAACGCGATCAGGTTCAGGATCGGCATCTGCTCGAACTCGACCGCCTGGCCCGGCACGACGTCGACGGCCGGCATCAGCTGTGCCGCCTGCGCGTACAGCACGACCAGCAGGAGCAACGAGTCCCACAGCGCGAGCTTCAGGCCGGTGCGGTACGAGGCCAGCAGCGAGACCGCGACGAGGTGGAGATAGATCAGGAAGCGGATCGGGCTGCCCATCCCGCCGGTCAGATACATCGAGCCGATGAGGTAGACGCCGTCGGCGAGCAGAAGCCCGGTGATGACCGATAGCCCTCGCCGCCCGGAGCGCCGGCGGGTGCCCTCGAGCACGACGCTCGCGGCGACGTAGCCGACGCTGAGCGCGAGCAGCGCATCGATCGGGACGGCGCTGACATCCGGCCGGATCAACGCCCAGATGAGGACGAACCCGGCCATGACCACACGCAGCCCGAGCAGGGCGTTCATGCGGTCGGTCAACGGCGTGTAGTCGTGGTGCGCCGGTGCTTGCATCAGGCTCGCGCCTCCTCGAATCGGATCGTGGTATCGGCCTTGGTGAGCGGCGCCATGCGGAACTTGGGGTCGTCCATCCGCCACTGCGCGACCAGGAAGATCAGGACTGCCGCCATCAGCACGAGCGGGAAGGTGAAGGCCTCGGCGACGGCGGCGACAGCCTCGGGGCGAACGGTGGCGGCCACGCGCTCGCGGACGCCGTCGACGATGCCCTGGACGACGAGTCCGGGCTCGGGGAGGACGACGCGGAAGGGGCTGGTCGCCGGAGGCGGCTCAGGAGCCGGGACGGACTGACCGCCACCACCGGACGTCGGATCGCCGCTAGCGCCCGGATCGACCGGCCCGGCTCCGCCAGGCGTGTCAGAGGGGATGGGGCCGGTCGGCGCCGGGGCGGGTTCGCTGGTCGGCGTCGGCTCGGGCGTCGGCGTCGGCTCGGGCTGCAGTTCCGGCGTGGGGGTGGGCTCGGGCGTCGGGTCGGGCGTTGGCGTCGGCGTGAGTGTGGGGTTGGAGGTATGTGTCGGGCTGGGCGTCGGCGTCGGCGTCGGGCTGGGCGTCGGCGTCGGGGTCGGGGTCGGGCTGGGCGTCGGGGTCGGCGTCGGGCTGGGCGTCGGCGTCGGGGTCGGGGTCGGGCTGGGCGTCGGCGTCGGGGTCGGGCGTCGGGCTGGGCGTCGGCGTCGGGGTCGGCGTCGGGGTTGGTGTCGGCGTCGGCGTCGGGGTGGGGGTCGGGCTGGGCGTCGGCGTCGGGGTGGGTGTCGGCGTGGGCTCCGGCGTCTGGGTCGGCGTCGGGGTAGGCGTGGGCTCCGGCGTCGGCGTCGGCTCCGGCGTCGGCGTGGGTTCTGGCGTGGGGGTCGGCGTCGGCGTTGGGGTCGGGGTGGGCGTGGGCGTAGGCTCCGGGGTAGGGGTCGGGGTCGGCGTGGGTTCGGGCGTCGGATCCGGCGTCGGTTCGGGCGTCGGATCAGGCGTCGGTTCCGGCGTGGGCGTCGGCGCCGGTGATGCGGGGTTCGTGTGCTCGACGGCGTCGACGCGATCGTTGCGCTCGGCGTCGCTGACAGCCTCGGAGTCGCACTGCGAGCTCGGGCCGCCGATGAGGGCACAGATCACGTCGGTGCCCGGCACCCCTGCTGCATAGCTGACGGTGCACAGCCCAAGGACACCGGTCATGCAGTCGAGGTCCGGGCTGTTGCCGGGGCTGTCGATGTCGTTGGGGCTGCTCGAGTCGAAGTAGAACCGCACATGGGTCGAGGTGCCGATGCCGGCGTACAGGTCGCCGTTCTCGTCGTACACGCGCGCCGTGAGGACGACGTGACCGCCCGTCGGCCCGGCGCCGTGCTCCGGGGAGACGTCGACCGTCGTGGCTTCAGCCGCGATCGCGGTCGAAGCGACGAAGGGGGCCGCCGGCGCGAGCGCCACCGACGACAGCGCCACGAGCCACGCGGCGACGAGTCGATCGGTGCGCTGGAGGCGCTTGGTTCGGACCACCCCGGCTTGTCCTTTCGATCTCAGGAGGCCGTGTCGGATGACGCGGCGCCCATCCCCCGATGGGAGGCGAACGCTATGGGGTGGGAGCCCTTCTACTAAGGGAGAAACTGGTACGCGGCGTAGGACGGTTCGGGTAGGACCGTGCGGCGATGCAACGGTGCATCCCGGCAACGTCCCACGACGCGGGCATCCGAACGTACTGGCGCTGGGAGGGTGGGGGGCGGTCCGCGTGGGTCCGGATGCGGCTCTGGCGGCAGCGTCGGGCGGTACCCGACCGTCAGCGAAGGGTCCGGCGAGCGTGCCGTTCGAGGCGTTCCAGGGCGATCGGGAGGTCGGTCCGACCGAAGCCGAGCCGGAAGTGATTGCCGCCGTAGCCGAACTGCGACCCCGGCAGCAGCAGGACGCCCTCGGCCTCGACCAGCCCGGCGGCCCAGTCGTCGATGCCGACACCCGGGACGGTGAGCCGAGGGAAGCCGACCGACCCCGCCCGGGGTCGGACCCAGCTGAACCGGTCCGCCCAGTCGTCGAAGAACACGTCCAGACGGTCCAGATTGGCAGCCACGACGTCGCGCGAGCGAGCGATCACGGCCTCGCGGGCGCGCAACCCGATCAGCGCCAGGATCTCGGACGGCGCCGCCGAGCAGATCGTCGTGTAGTCCTTGAATGCCGCGCACCTGGCCAGGAGCTCGCGGTCCCGGGTGGCGAGCCAGCCGATGCGCAGGCCAGCCATCGCGAACGACTTGGACATCACGCCGAGCGAGATCCCGCGGTCGGTCGCGTCGGCACCCGTCGGCAGCTGGTCGGCAGGGTCGAATTCCAGGAACCGATAGACCTCGTCGAGCAGCAGGTGGGCGCCGGTCTCCTGGGCGATCGACACCAGCCCGTCGAACGTCCCACGGTCGGGGTGCATGCCGGTCGGGTTATGCGGCGCGTTGACGACGATCAGCCGCGTCGATGGCGTGACCTGGCGTCGGAGCTGGTCGACGTCGATGCGCCAGTCGGCGTCCTCGCGCAACTCGTGCAACGTCACGTCGGCACCCGTCGCGCGAGCGACCTCGTAGAGGCTCTGATAGCCGGGCCACGTGACGACGGCGTGATCGCCGGGGCCGAGCAGCACGTTCGCCAGACAGAAGATGGCCTCCTCTGCCCCGGCGAACACCAGCACGTCGTCCGGGCCGATGGCGTCGTACAGCGCAGCGATCTCGCGACGGAGGAGCGGGTGGCCGGTCGACTCCGTGTACCCGAGCGTCAAGGCGTCCCACAGCGCGCGCGTCTCGTCGTCAGCCAGGTCCAGCAGATCGGCCATCGCGTAGCCCTGGATGTCAGAGGCACACAGCAGGTGCTCGACCGCGAACTCCCAGCGGGCGAAGTAGCGCTCCAACGCGAATTCGGCGATGCGCACGTCGCACATGATGGCAGCCTGGAGGTCGACCGGACCGTGACCGGTATGCTGGACAGCGTGACTGATCCGACGATCGTCATCGCCGGTTCCCCGACCGCCCTCGGCGGCCACTTCGCCGGCATGGAGCGAGGCCCCGCCGAGCTGCGACGCCTCGGGCTTCGGGAACGGCTGGCCCTGCGCAAGGGACTGGCCGGCATCACCTGGCTCGACCACGGCGACGCTGCGAACGACCCGGGCTGGGTCGCCGATGACGACCCGCGGGCGAAGAATGCGGGACGCATCGCGGCGTACCTTGGCCGGCTCGCGACCCATGTCCAGACCGGTCTCGTCCAGGGCGGCGACGACGTGCAGCTACTCGTCCTTGGGGGCGATTGCACGTCGCATGCGGGTGCGCTGGCGGGCATCCGGCGGGCACGACCCGAGAGCCGTCTCGGCCTGGCCTGGTTCGACGCGCATGGCGATTTCAACACGCCCGATACCACCCCGTCGGGCAACGTCTGGGGCATGCCGTTCGCGCTGGCTTGCGGGCGCGGCGATCCGGCCCTGGTCGCGGCGGCTGAAGGCCCGTCCGTCGACGCACTGGACGCTGGGCTGTTCGGCGGTCAGGTCCTCGACGAGACTGAGTCTCGGATGCTGGCGGCCAGCGGTGTCGCCCAGTTCGGTTCGGGGATGCTGGCCGATCCAGCTGGTCAGGCCGCGGTCGCCGCCTGGAGCGCCACCGTCGCGAAACGGATCGACGGCTGGTACATCGCATTCGACCTCGATGCGCTCGACGAGGCCGGGGGCTGGTCGGTGGCGACGCCCGAGCCCGACGGGCTGTCGCTCGCCACCGCGATCGCGACCGTGCGGGCCATCGCGACGAGCGGCGCCCCGGTGATCGGGTTCGGGGCGACGGCCGCGATGCCCCGCGACGGTGTCGACATGGGTCCGACGGTGGATGCGATCGCGGCCCTGACCGAGGCTGCGCTGTCCGAGCCCGAGGCCGCGTCGCGACCGACGTGATCAGTCCAGGCGGATGAAGCTCGCGGTGAAGTCGCGGAAGGTGGCTTCGTCGAGGCCCTGGCCGACCGCCAGCCAGCTCGGGCTCGCACCGCGATCGACGACGAGCGCGTAGCCGCCACCATCGAGCACCACCAACGTGCCGCTCTGGTCCCCGAATGGGGCGTCGCCGGCGTCGGTGCCGGCGGGCACGCAGCCGTCACCGTCGTCGCAGAACGCACCCTGGTGCAGGGACAACGTCGCGCCACCCGGACCGCGGTACGAGATCGTGAGACGGCCGATGCCCTGTCCGCTGTAGTTGCCGGTCGTGACCGACCAGCGCGCCGGCAGTGCCGGGCAGTAGAGCGGCCAGTCGAGGTCCGCGGCGGCATCCTCGTAGAACCCTAGGTTGTCCTCGGTGCCGGTGCATCCCTCGACGCCGTTCGCCGGCGAGGAGCTGGGTGACTCCGTCGGGAACTCGGTCGCCGTCGGTGCGGGTGTCGGCGCTTCCGCCGATGGCGCGCTCGACGCGGCACTCGGTGTCGGCGACGGTAGTGGAGCCAGGCTCGGGGAGGCGCTCGGTGCCGTCGTCGCCGCGGTCGGACCGCCGATGCAGGCGGCGCCCGACAGGGCGACGAGGATGACGGCGAGCGAGGTGAGGAAGGGCCGGTGACGAACGGCAGACGGACGTCCCGGCGAACGCATCCTGGGTAGCGTCACGAGCCGGAGGGTAGCACGAGGCCACGATCACGGCCCCGAGCGCCGAGCTGGATGCGGGTGAAGGCAGCGGGCGCGACGAGGTCGTCCGGGCTGAGGGCGCGTCGCTGCGCGATGGCTAGCGCGTGCATCAGCGGCCCAGCATGCGTCACGACGACTGCCGACCACCCCCGCTCGACGAGCGCATCCCAGGCTGCCGCCACCCGTTCTGCCAGCGAGCGCTGCGTCTCGCCGCCGGGCCAGTCGATGGCGAGGACGCCACCGGCCAGCGAAGCCGCAAGCTCCGGGGCGAGCGTGGCGAGCTCATCGAACGTCCGCCCCTCGGCGACCCCGAGGTCGGCCTCGCGCCAACGGTCGTCGACCTCGACGTGGGGGTTGCGGCCGGCCGCCGAGGCGATGGCCGCTGCGGTCTCGCGCGCCCGGATCGAAGGGCTCGAGACGATGACCCAGTCCGGCTGGAGCGTCGGTCCGAGGTCGGCGGCCAGCCGTGCTGCCGCCCGCAGGCCGTCCTCGGACAACGGCGGATCCGACCGGCCGCAGTAGCGGGTGCCCGTCCAGGCCGTGGCCGCATGGCGGACGAGGACGATCTCGGTCATGTGGTCAAGACGTGACCCGCTCCACGGGTCCTGAGACGCCCGCGGAGCCGAACGTCGCCATGCCGTCGCGCAGGGTCACGGCGGCGTCGACCAGCTGGATCGCCAGCGCCGCGCCGGTCCCCTCCCCCAAGCGAAGGTCGAGCTCCAGCAGCGGTCGCAGACCGAGCCGCTCCAGGACGATCCCGTGGCCGGGCTCGCTGCCTCGATGGCCGGCGATCAGACGAGGCGCGGCCGCCGGAGCAAGGGTGACGGCGATGAGAGCGGCGGCGCCCGTGATGAACCCGTCGAGGATCACGGGCACACGACTCGCCGCCGCCCCGAGGATCACCCCGACCAGCGCGCCGATCTCGAACCCGCCGACCGCCGCGAGCACCGCGACGGGATCTGCCGGGTCGGGTCGATGGCGGCCCAGCGCTCGGACGATCGTCTCGACCTTGTGCGCGTGCGTCGCGTCATCGATCCCGGTCCCGCGACCCGTGACGCGATCTGGCGGAAGACCCGTCATCGCCGCGGTGATCGCCCCGGCGGCGGTCGTGTTGCCGATGCCCATCTCCCCGACCGCGAGCAAGTCGATGCCCCGGGCAAGGTGCGCCTCGACCACCTCCAGCCCGACCGCGATCGCGCGCAGCGCCTCGGCGCGGGACATCGCGTCGCGGACCGTCATGTCGTGGGTGGCGGGCCGGATGGCCGCGCGGACGAGGCTCGCTTGCCGCCCGCCTTCGCCACCTGGCTGCTCACCTCGCGGCGGCTCGACGATCTGGCTTGCGACGCCGACATCGACGACGGTGACCTCGGCGCCCACGGCCGCCGCAAGCACGTTGATCGCGGCACCCCCGGCGAGGAAGTTGGCGACCATCTGCCCCGTCACGGCGGGCGGGTAAGCCGAGACGCCCTGGCGCGCGATGCCGTGATCGGCCGCGGCCACGACGATCGCCCGCCGCGGGAACGTGGGCCGCGGCGTGCCCCGGATGCCGGCCAGCTGCGTCACGAGCGCTTCGAGGACGCCCAGGCTGCCGGGGGGCTTGGTCAACGCGTCGAGCGTCGCGGTCGCGGCCGCCATGGCCGCGACGTCGAGCGGGCCGAGCGCCTCGATGGCGTCCACATACCCCGCGAGCCGGGCTTCGTCGTTGGTCGTCATGGTCCCTTCAACCGGACGGGCAGCCCGGCCACGAACAGGTACGCCTCGTCCGCCATCGCCGCGAGCCGCTGATGGGCGATCCCGACGAGATCGCGGTAGGCGCGCGCGTTCGGGTGCATCGGCACGATGCCGAGCCCGACCTCGTCGCTCACGACCACCACCGGTCCCGGGCGTGTCTCGATCGCCGCGTAGGCCGCCGCGACCGGACCGTCGAGGATCGGGTCGATCGCGGGGACGTCGTCGCCGAGGAGCGCGCTGAGCCACAGCGTGAGGCCGTCGACGAGGACCGGCTCCGCCGGCTCGGTCGCGGCGATCGCAGCGGCCAGGTCGGTGCCGACCTCGACCGTCGGCCAGTCGTCCGGGCGTTCGAGTCGATGGCGACGGATCCGGTCGTCGAGCTCGGGGTCACCGCTCCACGCGGTCCCCAGGAACCAGGCCCGGCCGTCGCCGGCCAGCCGCCGCGTGGTCGCCAGCCCGAAGCGGCTCTTGCCGCTCCGCGTGCCACCGAGGGCCAGGATCAGGGGCGCGGCCACGATCAGACCACCGCGAGGGCCGCGCTCGCCAGCCCCGCCACGACCGACAGCTCGACGATGGCGCCCATCCCGTCGCCGTCGAGACCGCCGCGGCGCGCCACGACGACCACCCCGACGATGGCGCCGACCACGGCTGTGCCGGCGGCGGCGACGACCACGACCCAGCCCGTTGGGGCGGCGAGCCATGCCGTCCCGAGAACGATCAGGGCAACGGATGCGGCGGCGATCGAGACCACGTTGGTGGTGATGCGCTCCGCGAACCAGGCGCCGAGGCCGTCCACCTGGGCGGGCCCGGCAAGCAGGGTGGCCAGCACCGGCAGGATCCGAGAGGTCGCGATGATGGCGACGAGGACGCAGCCGCTGGCGATCGGCTCGATCGCCCCAGTCAGGCTGCCGAGGGCCGCGACCTCGCCGGCCAGGACGAGCCCGATCGCCACGACACCCGCAGGTCCGAGAGCCGGATCCTTTCGTGCCCGCTCGGCCGCTGCCGCGTCGCGCGCGTTGAGCGCATCGGCCGTGTCGGCCAATCCGTCGAGGTGCAGCGCCCCGGTGACCACGGCCATGGCTGCGACGGCCGCGATCGAACCGAGCCACGGCTCGGCGAGTGGCCCGGCGAGGACAACGAGCGGGACCGCCCCGACCAGCCCCACGAACCCGCCGACGACGCCGAAGGCAGCGGCGCCGGGTCCGTCGGTCAGGACGACGCCGACCGGGATGCGGGTGAGCAGCGTCATCGCGCCACGGACGGTCGACACGTCAGGCAGCCCCGACCGGCAAGCGGACGAGCGCCGGGTCCACGCCGAAGACCTCCTTGATCCGCCTCGCGTCCAACGTCTCCGACGGCGTCCCGTCGGCGACGATCCGGCCGCCGTCGAGGACCACGACCCGTGGGAAGAAATGCGCGGCCAGGGCGAGATCGTGGAGCACCGCCACGATCGTGACCCGGTCGCGCTCGTTGAGCTCCACGAGCAGCTGCATCACATCGACCTGATGGCGGATGTCCAGGTGGGCGGTCGGTTCGTCGACGACCAGGATCGGCGCCGACTGTGCGAGCGCGACCGCGATGAAGACGAGCTGCCGCTCACCCATCGACAGCTCACGGACATCGCGCTTGCGCAGGTGCAGGATCCCGACCCGTTCGAGGGCGGTGTCGATGGCGGCGAGATCGCTCGGCCGCAGGCCGCTGAGCGGCGGATCGTGGGGCAACCGCCCCAACCCGACCACCTCCTCGACGGGCATCGCGAACGGCAGGTCGGCGACCTCGGGGACCACGGCGATCGCCCGCGCGAGGGCTGTGCGCGCGACGTCGGCGATCGGATCGCCCGCGAGGCGCACCTGGCCGTCGCGCGGGACGAGCACGCCGGTCAGCGCTCGAAGCAGTGTCGATTTGCCGGCCCCGTTCGGTCCGACGAGGGCCACCCGCTCGCCCTCGGCGATGGTCAGCGTCGCGGTGTCGACTACGGTTCGGTCGCCGTAGGCGATCGTCACGCCGGTCGCAGTAAGGCTCGGCTTGGCGTCGGTCACAGCTCGTACCCCGACCGGGTCCGATGCAGCAGGAACAGGAAGAACGGCGCGCCCAGCAACGCCATGACCACGCCCACCGGCACGTCCCCCGCGAGCCGCGCGACGAGATCGGCGGTGGCGACCAGCAGCGCTCCGACGACGCCGGAGATCGGCAGCACGCGGTACGCCGCCGGTCCGACCAGCAGTCGGACGAGATGCGGCACGACCAATCCCGCGAAACCGATGAGCCCGCTGATCGCGACGGCGGCCGCGGTCGCCATCGACGCGAGCGCGAGGAGGATCCCACGCTCGCGCGCTACGTCGATGCCGAGGTGCCGCGCGGCGGCGTCCCCCAGCAGCATGCCGTCGAGTGCCCGCCCGCGCGCGATGATCAGGGCCGACGCGCCGAAGATGAGCGGCGCCGCGACGACCAACCGCGTCCACGACGACCCGCCGAGACCACCCAGCAGGAACGAGAAGATCTGTCGCAACTCGGTCCCGGACACGTACATCGCCATGGTCAGCATCGCCGCGAGCACGGATCCGACGGCGTAGCCGGTCAGCAGCAGGCGCGTGAGCCCGCCGGGTCCCCCGGTCCCACCCAGCCGGAAGACGAGCCAGGCCGAAGCCAGCGCCCCCGCGAACGCGAAGCCGTGCAGCAGGCCGAACTCGATGACCACGACCTGGATCGGCAGGATGACGGCCAGCGAGGCCCCGAGCGCGGCACCCGACGCGGTCCCGAGCACGTAGGGATCGGCGAGCGGGTTGCGCAGCAGCCCTTGGAACGTGGCACCGGCGATCGCGAGGCCACAGCCGATGACCATCGAGGTGAGCACGCGGGGTAGCCGCAGGTCCCACACGATGGCCTCGGTCGCCGGCGACCAGGTCACGCCGATGTCGAGCCCGAGCGTGCGCCAGAGGATGACCCCGAGCGTCTCGGCGGGCCCGATCCGGACCGACCCGAGCCCGACACCGAGCACCAGGATCGCGATCAGTGCGAGCCCGGCAGCCAGACCGATGGCGAGCGGCCGCGACCGGACCCAGGCGGCGACGCCGCTCGAGCCGAGGTCGCGGGTGACCGCTCCCACCGACATCGTCTAGCCGGCCGCCGGCAGACGAAGATCCGGCCAGATGGCCGAGGTCAGGTTGCGCAGCCCCAGCGGCAGCCGAGGGCCAGGGCGGGTGATCTCGATGTCGCGGACGGGCCGGACGTCGCCATTCCGGACCGCCGTCATGGCGCCCCAGCCGGGTCGCCCGGCGACCGCCTCCGGCGTCGGCGTGTAGAACGGGTTCGTCCCGAGGATGATGATCTCGGGATCCCTGGCGAGGAGGTCCTCGAGCGACATCTCGTAGGTGTTCGGGTCACCCGTCGTGATCGTCTCCGCGCCGGCCAGCGTCACCATCTCGGCGAGGAACGAGGCCTCCGCGGGTGCATAGATCGCGCTGGTCGTGTCGTCGTAGCCGACCTCGTAGAGGACGCGCGGCTTCGTGCCGGCACCTGCCGCTGCTGCAGCCACGGCATCGATCTCGGCCTTCATGTCCGTCGTGAGCGTGGTCGCCGCGTCGGTCGTGCCGGTGGCGGTGCCGATGAGCTCGATGTCCTTGTAGACACCGTCGAGGGAGGCGGCGTAGATGACGACCACCGGAACGTCGAGGTCGCGGAGTCGCGCGATGGAGTCGGCGGGGGTGAACCCGAGACCACCGGCGAGCACCAGGTCGGGCTCGAGGGCGACGACCTTCTCGACGTCGACGCTCGAGAAGGTCGCGACGTCGGGCAGGGCGACAGCCTCCTCCGGGTAGTCGCTGCCATCGTCCGCGGCGACGATGCGATCACCAGCGCCCAACGCGAACAGGATCTCGGTGGTCGCGGGCGTGAGCGACACGATCGTCGCGGGCTCGGCAGGGATCTCCACGGACGTGCCCTCGTCGTCGGTCACGGTGACCGGGAAGGCGGCCGCCGGTGAGGGCGAGGTGGCGACCGATGGCGACGGCGCCGCGCTCGTCGATGGCGCGACGGAGGACGGACCCGCTTGGCCGGAACAGCCGGCCAGGACCGTGACGAGGAAGACGGCGAGAACGACGCCACGGCGTCGATCGAGGATGGACATCGAAGTGCGCTCCGGGTAGCAGGGTGGCTCCGGAGGGATCGCGTGGAGACACGCGAGACCCCTCGCTTCGAACAGGTCGAAGGAGGGGTCAGGTGATGCGGTGCACGGTCCTGCCTACCTTTCTCTCGAAGGTTCGAGCATGCACCGCGGGGTCGGCGACCGGACTTCCGCCCGAGGGCGGTTCACCGTAGCGGGACTGTGCCGGAATCGCACCGGCTTCGCGACCACGCGGCGTTCGACGGAACGTCCCAGCGAGCGTAGCACACGACGCCTGGAAGCCAGATAAGTCGCAGCGAAGCGGCCCTCCCTAGGATGCCTTCCTCGCCCCTCCCGCCGGCATCCCTGTCCGCCGGAGGAGGCATCCAGATGGTGGAGTCGCGTTGGTTCCGTCGAGCTGGGCCGGGGATCGCCGCGGTCGGTGCCCTTGTCGTGATCGCATCGACCACGCTCGGTGCCAGGTCGCCCGACTGGGATCCGCCAGCCTGCGAACATCCGGTCGGCCCGGCCGCAGCGCCGATCGGGGCGTGGTACCGGATCGACCCGGTGCTCGTCGACGGCGTCTGGAGCGGCCAGCGGCTGACGCTCGGTCGGGCGGGCGGCGGACGGCCGTGGCGAGTGGACCTCGACGCGGAGTCGTTCGCGAGCGGGCCGCTCGGCGGGACCGTCCTCGTCGGCACGGACGATGGCGAAGCGTCGTCCCTCGCGCTGTTGGACATCGGCGCGGGGTGTCGATGGGACCTGGCCACGGAACGGGACGTGATCCGTCACGCGACGCTCAGCCCGGACGGGCGCTCCATCTACGAGCATCGCGTCGACCGGCGCAGCCGGGCGGACGTCGGCGTGTGGCGGCGGCCGCTGGACGGCGGCGCGCCGGCACGCGTGGTCGGCGCGATCGTGGCGGACCCGCACTTCGGCCCGACCTGGCGGACCGAGCTGTCATGGAGCACCGACGGTCGGACGCTGATCGTCGAGTCCTGCGGTGAGATCGCCTGTCGATTCCGCCTGGTGGGCGAGGACGGGCGGCTTCGGCACATCGAGCCGGATCCATCGGTCGGCGACGCGGTCGGGCTCACGGACGATCGATTGGTGGCGCACGGGGCGTGCCGCGGTCTGCCGTGTCCGCTGCTCTCGATCGACCTCGGCACTGGCCAGACATCGGTGCTCGAGCGAGCAGCAGGTCGCGCCGTGATCGGACGTGATGCGCAGGGTCGTCCCGCAGTGATCCACGAGGTCGGTGCCGACGGTCACGCCATCAGGGTGGTCGGCACGGACGGCCGCGAGCGCGCGGTCTTCGACGTCGAACCTGGGCTGGGCCTGGTCGCGAACCCGGGCTGGTCCGGTGGCGCAGTGGAGCACGCACCCGACTGGATCGTGCTCGGCCCGGACGGCCGGTTGCCGATCGACGGCAGCGCGCCCGCCATCCTCCGCCATGTCGGGGACGGACGCACCGTCTCGCTCGAGGAGACGGTCCGATGATCACCACGGAACGACGCCGGTACAGCCGGCTCGCGCTGTTGATCGGCGTCGTGGTCAGCGCCGCGATCGCCGGGCCGGCAGCGGCCCACGCCCCGGATCCGACGCTGAGCGGCTCGTTGTTCAACCAGGACCAGGCGCTGCGCTTCCGCTGGCGTTCCGGCTCCGAGCCACCGGCGGCGATGCGGACGGCGATCCGGGCGGCGGCCGACGACAGCAACGCCACGCGAGCATCCCGGGCCGCGACCTTCGTCTACGACTCGGCGGGCGCCAACCTGATCGGCTACGGCGCCGGGACCTGCGGCGTGAACGGCATCGGCTGCTTCTCGCGCACCGCTCCCACGAGCTTCACGATGTGGCTGCGCGAACACGGCCGCTCGTTCGACTGGGGTGTCCTGCGCTGGTGCCAGATGCAGACCGAGCCGACGAACGGTTGCTATGACGCCGAGACGATCGCCCTCGACGAGTTCGGGCACGTCGAGATCCTGAACCACCACGTGAACTTCGCCGACGAGAGCGACTACACCGACGCCGTCGTGCAGACGTTCTCGCGGACGCGGCCCAAGGCGGGCTGGAACATGCACAGCTACGGCGTCTGCGATACCGCGACGCTCCAGATCAAGTACGACGTGCCGACCTTGTCGTCGCCCTACTCACCGTGTCTGGACCTCCTGACCATCGTGACGCTGGGCGTCAACGACAGCTCCATCGCGTTCGGTGCCGCGGTCGACTTCGGGTCGCTGCTCAGGGTCGCCACCAACACCGACTACGGCCGCTTGAGCGCAAACCCGATCGGCAAGCGGACGGTCCGGCTCCAGCGTCGAGCCGTCGGCTCGACCACCTGGACGACCTTCTACACGCTTCCGCCGTCGACGCCCACCGGCACGTATCGGGCGACGCTGCGGCTGTTCGAGACCGCCGACTTCAGGACCGTCTTCTCGGCGCCGACGACCGAGGGCCTGCGCGGGGACACGAGCGCCACGCTGCGGGTGACCGTGGCGCCGTGCACGGCGAACTGTCCCGATCCACTCACCACGCAGTGACGGAGGACCCGATGCCAGCACGTGCCATCGCGATCGTGGTGATGCTCGTCGCGGCGCTCGCCGCCTGCAACGGATCGACCGCGCCGCCGACACCGGCGAACTCGATCACGCCTCCGTCGCCGTCACCCTCGCCCGTGATCGCGACGGATGCGCCGAGCAATGAACCGTCGGCCGACGGCCCACCGGCGGCTCGGATGGCGGCCGAGGGCGGGGATCCCGTCACGGGCCAGCTCGGGACATACGTCTGGGGCGACGCCGGGTCGGACAGCCCGTGGTTGCCGGGGGCGCCGATCTCGGTCGGGGCCGGCGAACCCCTCGCGGTGACCTTCGACCCGGCGATCCCGGTCAACACGTGGCGGGCACGGATAGTGCCGGCCGCGGCTGCCGGCCCGGCCGGCGCGACCTCGCTCGGCCAGGGCGCGGGCGACCCACAATTCGGGGCGCCGTCGCCCGGCTCATGGACCGTCGAGGTCCACGTGGCGTTCGTCGCAGGGCGTGGCGACGCCAGTTACTTCTGGCGTCTGGATGTCACCTGAGCGAGCGCCGGCCTTCCGGCGCCATGCCTACGTGGAGGCGACCGGCTGGCCCGCCGAGAAGATCGACACCTGCGCGTCTTCGGGCAGCATCACGCCGAAGACCTTCTGCAGGGTCAGGAGGTGGACGCAGGAACCCCAACTCTCGAAGTAGTGGCAGGTGCAGCGCCACTGACCGGAATCGAGGGCGACGCGGTGCGTGTCGTTGTCGCCGCGAAACGTGAGCGAGAGGCGATCGATGGTCATTCGATCGAGCTCTCGCGCATAGCGGTTCGCCTTCTCGACCTTGCCGATCAGGGAGCTGTGCATCTCGTGCATCCTCCGTCGCCACAAGGGCGCTCTCGAGGCCGCCGTCCGGTCTGCACCTTCGACCGGTGATGGCGGTCGCGTCCCTGAAGCGTACACCGGGTGGCCCATCCGGTCACCCCCGAATCGTCCCAGGCTCAGGGTGCGTTGGTCCCCTCCCGCCCGAAGTCGTCCTCGAGCCGGATGACGTCGTCGAGCTCGGGCGTCGAGACCTCGATGAGCTCACATCGTTCGACGGCCTCGAACCGATGGATCCGACCGGTCGGGACCCGCATCGCGTCGCCGGCTGCCAGATCGTGCGCCTGGACGACGCCGTCGTCGTCCTCCAGGTACAGGCGCAACACGCCCGACCGCACGAGGATCGACTCGTCCTTGATCTCGTGGCGTTGCAGGGACAACCGTTTGCCGGTCTCGATGACCAGCACCTTCCCGACGTAGCGGTCGGTGTGCGCCCAGATGATCTCGTAGCCCCACGGCTTCTCGACCCGCTGACCAGTCATGTGCCGCGTACCAGCCGTTCGCCAGCCGCGAGCATCGCCTCGCGGCCATCCGCCGAGGTGGCCTCGGTATAGACGCGGACGAGCGGCTCGGTCCCGGATGCGCGGATGAGCAGCCACGAGCCATCGTCGAGGAAGAACTTGAAGCCGTCGCCGGTGTCGAGGGCCACGATCCGCGCGACCGGCTCGCCGGCGAGCTCGGCCGGACGCTCGGCCGCCAGGTCGACGAGCAGGTGACGCTTCACGTCGGCGTATTCCGATCGGTCGAAATGGACGTCGATGCGGCGATAGAACGACGGGCCGGCGAGTTCGTGGAAATGGGCGATCGCCCTCGAGACCGGCCAGCGGCCGGCTGCCTTCTCGCGCAGGAAGAGGTCGAGGAGCAGGAGATCCGCGTAGATCCCGTCCCGCTCGGGCAGGTGCATCCCGAACCCGAAGCCGCCCAATTCCTCGGCGCCCATCATCGCCCCGGTCTCGATCATCTTGGGCCCGATGAACTTGAACCCGACCGGCGTCTCATAGGTAGCGATGCCGTAGCGCTCACCGAGCCGGACGGCCATCGAGGTGTTGTTGACGCTGACCACGACCGGGTCGCGCCAGCCCCGATGCTCGGCGAGGTAGTACATCAGCAGGCCGGTCACCTGCAGCTGGTGGATGAACGTCCCTTGCTCGTCCGCGGCCCCCGCCCGATCCGCATCGCCGTCGAGCAGCAGGGCGAGGTCGTACCCGCCCGCGGCCACTCGCTCGAGCGCCTCGTCCACATTGGGCCGGATCGGCTCGGGGTTGATCCCGCCGAAGTACGGGTTCCGCTCCTGGTGGATCTCGTCGACCCGGATCCGGCCGCCCTCGAGCAATCGGCTCATCCAGCCGGCGCCCGCTCCATAGAGCGGATCGACCAGGACCGTCATGTCGGCCGACCGCAATGCATCGAGATCGACGGTCCGGCGGACGAACTGCTCGTAGCCCTGGTACGGATCGAATCGCTCGACCAGACCGGCAGCCTCGGCGTCCGCCAGCGGTCGGCGATCGACGGCCTCGCTGCCGTTGACCGCGAGTCGTGCCTCGATGACGCCGAGGATCTCCGCCCCGGCCGCGGCGCCGGTAGGCGCCTTGACCTTGAACCCGTTGTCGACCCACGGGTTGTGGCTCGCGGTGATCACGATGCCTGCCGCGGCGCCCCGCTCGACGACCTCATACGAGCTCATCTGGGTCGGGACGGCGTGGGCCGCGAGGGCCACGGGGATATCGTGGGCGAGCAGGACCTCGGCAGCCGCTGCCGCGAAGTGCTCCGACGCGAAGCGGCGGTCGAACGCGACGACCACGCCCTTCGAGGTCGCTCCCTGTTCGGCGACGTAGTGGGCGACACCGTCGGCACAGCGCCGGACGTTGTCGAAGGTGAACTCGTCGGCGATCCGTGCTCGCCAGCCGTCAGTCCCGAAGACGATCGAGGTGGGCGCCGACACACCGGCGGTCGTGGACACTCAGCCTCCAGCCTGCGCGCACCGCTCGATGAGCGCGTTGACGGTGTCGATGTCGGCTGCCGAACCGCGAAGGACGGCGATCGGCTGCGCCGCCGTCATGCTACCGCGCTCCGGTGGCGCGATGACGCCAAGCCGCCCGTTGACCCGGCGCACGACGAGGTCGTCGCCGTCGACCTGGACGGTCTCGCCGGGCTGGACGACGGCTCCCTCGCCGCGGGCACCGATGGCGGCCAGCAAGGCGGTCCACGAGCCGAGGTCCGACCAGCCGACGTCCATGCTCGCCATGACCACCTGCCCGTTGCGGGCAGCGCCCTCCATGACCGCGTGGTCGATCGAGAGCGCCTGTTGGATCGCCTCGTACGCGCGTTCGAGCAGCTGCGGGGCCGAGGCCATGGGTTCGAGTGACTGCACGAGTCCGGTGTAGCGCAGGAGCGCGGCGCGGATCGCTCGCCGCCGCCACAGGAACATGCCGGCGTTCCATGCCGCACCGGGCACCCGCTCGAACAGGTCCTCGGCCCGCGCGGGCTTGGGCTTCTCCTCGAAGGCGCTCAGTGGGAACGCGTCGAGGCCGTCGATCTCCGCCCGATCCGCGAGCCTCGGGAGCAGGTAGCCGAATTCGGTGGCGGCGCGGGTGACCTGGGTGCCGAGGGTGACCAGCGGATCGTCGATCCCGAACGCACCGGTCGCCAGGTGGTCCGCGGCCGAGCGCAGGACGTCCTGGTACACGTCCTCGCGTCCCGGGTCGATGTAGGCGTCGGCCGGGATCACGAGCATGACGTCCGCGGCGGGACGATCGATCGCGGTGGTGGCGAGGGCGATCGCGGCGGCCGTGTTGCGGCCCATCGGTTCGAGCAGCAGCGCCGCGGCGGGCACCTGGTCGCGGACGAGCCGCTCGTAGCGGCGGTCGGTGACGACCGTGATGTCGTCGGTCAGGGCGCGGAGCCGTCGGTCGGTCGCCTGGATGAGGGTCTCATCGCCGACGAGCGGCAGGAACGGCTTGGGGCGTTCCGGGCGGCTCAGCGGGTGGAGTCGCGTCCCGCCACCGCCGGCCATGATGACCGCATACATGCCGGGAATCGTAGCGCCGCCCGGTCGGTCCGTTAGGAGCGACGCGTCGGGTCCGTCGGGGACCTAGACGGTCACTGGGCGATGACCACCCATTTGCCCTCCCAGGGCACGCTCCGCTGCCACTCGTGGTAGCGCGTGAAGTACTCGCGGAACTGGGCGACGGTGAGGTACTTGTAGGGCCATTTATCGGCGGTCGTGCCGAGCGGGCCACTGACATACAGGCCCAGCAAGGTCTTCTTGCTCGGCTCATCCTCATCGAACGTCTGCTTGTAGCCGAGCACGACCCAGGCGTGGGTCCCCGCCCGCACGGTCACGCCAACCGGATGCTTCGTCCGTCCGATCGAGTAGGCGATGTAGTTGATCGCCGCGCTCTTGTTCGTATAAGCGCGCGCCTGATAGTTCCGACCGCTGAAGTAGCGCATCGACCAGGCCCAGCCCTGCGGGTCGTTGCCCTTGGTCGCGTAGCGGTAGCGGTTGTGCGCGCGGGTGAGGCGATAGATGTAGGCCTGGCGCGAATAGGTGCGGTTGCTGGTGCGCAGGATCAGGTTGGCCATCGACTGGACGGTCGCCGGCACACACCAGTAGCTCGTGAACTGGCGGACCATCGCGGTCGACCGGTACAGGTTGATGCTGGCCAGCGCGTAGTTCGGGGACGATGGCGTCGCGGTCGGGGCCGGCGTCGACGTCGGCGATGGCGTCTCGGTGGGGTCGGGCTCGTCGCCCTGGGGCTGGTCGGGCGCGGCCGCCGGCGCGGGCATCGGGGCCGGGGTGGGCTCTGGGGTCGGCGCAGGCGTCGGCTCGGGGGTGGGCTCCGGCGTTGGTTCGGGGGTCGGCTCCACGGTCGCCTCGGGCGCCGGTGACGGCGTCTCGTCGGCGGCGACCGACCAGGGCATCGCGCCGAGGGCCGCGAGGCCGATGATGCCGGCGAGGATCACGCGGGGCAGGCGGCCACTCGATGCCGGTCGTCGCTCCATGGGGACAGCCTACCCCCGCGAGACCAGCCCCTGCTCCCTCCCCGATGGTCCCAGCCGTTGCCTACGAACACCGGACCGTTACAGGGGCGTCTCAGAAGCTCGGCGGGGTCATGCAGAAGAGCACGGTCGCCGGCGTGGCGCCGTGGTTGACGTTCCAATGCGGGATGCGCGACGGGAACGTGATCGCGTCGCCCTCGCGCAGGACGTAGTGCTCGTCGCCGACCCACAGGTCGAGGATGCCGGCCAGCACGACGACGGTCTCCTCGTCGGACTCGTGCGTGTACGGCTCGGCACCGGTGCCGCCGCCCGCTTCGATCGTGGACATGATCACCTGGAGCCGGCCGGCGACGTTCGAGGTCAGGAATTCGTCGACCGCCTTCAGCCCCGGATATTCGACCCGCCGCCGCGCTTCCCGACGGACGACGCGCCCGGTGTCGGCGTCCTGCGCGAAGAGCTGGGCGATCGACAGGTCGAGTGCCCGGGCGATCCGATGGACCGTCGCGATCGATGGGCTGGTCACGTCCCGCTCGACCTGGGAGAGGAAGCTCTCGGTGACGCCGGCGCGCTCCGCGACGTCCCGCAGGGTCAACCGGCGAGCCTGTCGCAGCGACCGGATTCGCGCTCCGAGTCCCAGCTCCGTGACCAACGCCTGGCACCCTCCGCTGCACGCGCGCGCCTTCGGGTTCCTGAAGTATAGGTTCAGGATGCTACGACGAGCGCGTAACGCAAGCGTCGTTCCGTGCGAGATTCGCAGGTTCTGTGCGTTGACGAGCAGGGGCTTCGCCCCTAGGATGCGAAGTCCTGTAGCACCGCTACAGCGACCCATGCTCGATGCCCGGCACCATCGCGCGAGGACCGCCGTTGACCGCTTCCCCGACGATCGACGCCCGGCCTGACGGTTCCACCGTACAGCCGCCTGCGCCGCGCGGGGCGGACGCCCCGGACGTGCTGATCCAGCGTGTCACCAAGCGCTTCGACACAGTGACGGCCGTCGACCACATGGACCTGTCGATCGAACGCGGCGAGTTCTACTCGCTGCTCGGGCCATCCGGCTGCGGCAAGACGACGACGCTGCGCATGATCGCCGGCTTCGAGCAGCCGACCGAAGGCGAGATCTTCCTGGCCGGTCAGCCGATCGCCGGCGTGCCGCCGTACCAGCGCAACGTCAACACGGTCTTCCAGCACTACGCGCTCTTCCCGCACATGGACGTGAGCCAGAACGTCGGCTATGGCCTGCGCCAGCGCAAGGTCGACAAGAAGGAGGAGGAGCGTCGCGTCACGGAGGCCCTCCGTCTCGTGCGCCTGAGCGGGTATGGCAAGCGCCGGACCTGGGAGATGTCGGGAGGCCAGCAGCAGCGAGTCGCGCTCGCCCGAGCGCTGGTCAACCGACCGACCGTGCTGCTGCTCGACGAGCCGCTCGGCGCCCTCGACCTGAAGCTACGCAAGGAGATGCAGCTCGAGCTCAAGGCGCTCCAGCGCGAGGTCGGCATCACGTTCGTGTACGTCACCCATGATCAGGAAGAGGCGCTCACGATGAGCGACGTGATCGTGGTGATGCGCGACGGCGTGGTGCAGCAGAAGGGCGACCCCACGTTGCTCTACGAGCGGCCGGTCAACCGCTTCGTCGCCGATTTCATCGGGACGTCGAACTTCATGGATGCGACGGTCGTCGACGGGGATGGCGACGGGCTGGTGAGCGTACGGACGAGCCGCGGCATGACGATGCGTGGCGCGGTCACGGACCCGCTCGTGCGACCGGCGGCCGGCGACGACGTCGTCGTCGCGACGCGGCCCGAGCGCCTGGAGGTGATCCCTGCGGACGCCGCGGTCGCCGCTGGTCCCGGCATGACCCAGATCAGCGGCCGCGTCCAGCAGGGGACGTACCTCGGGGACCAGACCGAGTATCGGATCGCGACCGATGAGGCCGGCGAGATCATCGTCCGGCACCAGAATGCTGCGGGCGCCGGGGGCGCCCCGGGGGTCGGTCCGGGTGACCCCGTGGTCGTCCGGTGGCAGGAGGAGGCGAACCTCATCCTTGCCGGGTGAGGTCGACAGGTCCCGGGTCGACCGGGAGGAGGAGATCGAACGTGGGTGATCAGGACATCGAGCGGATCATGCAGCAGATGGCCCGGAGGCCCCTCAACCGACGTGGCTTCCTGAAGGCTGGCTCGCTCTCGGCGAGCGCCGCCTTCCTGGCGGCGTGCAGTGCCGGCGGTGGGCCGTCGGCTGCGCCGTCGGCCGCCCCGAGCGCCGCGCCATCGGTTCCGGCAGGCAGTGGCGAGCCGTCGGCGGCTCCGGCGCCGTCGTACGCGACCGAGGGCGCGCTGTTCATGTACAACTGGGCCGAGTACATCGACCTGCAGAACATCGAAGAGTTCAAGGCGCGCTACAACATCGCCGACTTCACGTACGACATCTACGACTCGAACGAGTCGATGCTGACGAAGCTCCAGGGCGGCGCGACCGGGCTCTATGACATCGCGTCCCCCACGGCGGAGTTCGTCAAGGTGATGGCCGATGAGGGCTTCATCGTCGAGCTCGACTTCTCGCGCATCCCGAACGCGGCGTTGATCAATCCGACGTTCCAGAACTTCTACGATCCCGCCGGCGCCGACGCCAAGTACAACAAGTACCACGTCCCCAAGGACTGGGGGACGACCGGCATCGCTGTCCGCAAGAAGGTCGTGACCGAGGAGGTCAAGACCTGGAAGCAGTTCTTCGAGGTGGCCCCCAAGTACTCCGGCCGGATCGTGCTGGTCGAGTCCGCGGGTGACGTCATGACGGCACCGCTCAAGGCCCTCGGCTTCTCGCTCAACTCGACGGACCCGACCGAGCTCGGTGAGGCGCGCAAGCTCCTGCAGGGCCTCGCCCCGCACGTCCTGGCGCTCGATTCCAACGACTATGCCGACAAGCTGGCCACCGAGGAAGCCGTCATGGGCCTCGTGTGGACCGGTGGCGTCGTCGATCTGCGCGATGAGCCCGAGACCGCCGACACGGAGTACATCGTCCCTGAGGACGGCACGCTGTACTGGCTGGACACGTGGACGATGCTGGCAGACGCCCCGCACCCCGAGGCTGCCTACGCGTGGCTCAATTTCATCCAGGAGCCGGCCATCCAGGCCAAGGAAACCGAGACCAACCGCTACGCGACGCCCAATGACGAGGCCAAGAAGCTCGTCGCGCCGGAGATCCTCAACGACCCGACCGTGTTCGTGCCGGATGAGGCATTCGGCCGCCTCGAGGGTGCACGGGACGTGTCGACCGACCCGCTGCGCGTCGAGATCTGGGAGGAGTTCAGCGCAAGCGTCGGCGGCTGATCGTCGGGAGGTCGCGACGTCATGACAAGCGCAGCGCCGGCCGCCTCCGCGCGGCCGGCGCCCGAACGGGGGCGCGGTCGATTCCTGACGGCCGCCCTCCTGCTGCCGGCGTCGGCCTGGTACCTCATCCTGCTCGTCCTCCCGATCGCGATCGTCATCCTGTTCAGCTTCGGCGAGCGCAGCCCGACCGGCGGCTACGCGGGCGGGTTCACGCTCCAGAACTACACGAGCATCATCAGGAGCCCTGACCCGTTCATCACCAGCCTCATGCTGGCGGTCCTGGGCACGCTCTCGTGCCTCCTCGTCGGGCTGCCGCTCGCGTACTTCATCGCGACACGGGGCGGCAACCGGAAAGCCCTGTTCATCATCCTGCTCGTCATCCCGTTCTGGACGAGCTTCCTGATCCGCACCTACGCCTGGATCCTGATCCTCGGGCCGGACGGGATCGCCGGGTTCATCGCCGACACCACCGGCAACGCGCGGTTCCGGATCCTCGGGACCGAAGCGGCAGTCCTCATCGGGCTCGTCTACGGCTACTTGCCGCTCATGGTGTTCCCGCTGTACGTCACGCTCGAGCGGATCGACCGGACGCTGGTCGAGGCCTCCAAGGACCTCGGGGCGGGACGCCTCGCAACCTTCCGGCAGATCACCCTGCCGATCGCCCTGCCGGGCCTCATCACCGGCAGCATCCTCGTGTTCATCCCGATGATGGGCGAGTACGTCATCCCGGAGATCCTCGGCTACGGCCGGGTGTTCACGGTCGGCAACTCGCTCGTGCTCCGGTTCTTCGACGCTCGGAACTGGCCGGCTGGCTCGGCCCAGGCGGTGGGGCTGATCTTCGTCATGATGATCAGCGTCACCTTCTACGTGTGGTTCACGAACCGCGGCCGCCAGGTCCGTGACGTGAGCGTCCTGTGACGGCCCCGTCGGTCCCGATCCCCGTCGCCCGCACGCCTCGGTGGTCGCGCGAAGGCCGGCACGGACCGCTTCGGCGGCCTGATCGAGGCGTGGCTCCGCGGCCACACGGCGCTGGTCTACGTGTTCCTGTACGTGCCGATCGTCATCGTGGTCGTGTTCAGCTTCAACGCCACGGAGCGGCGCGTCACCGACTGGGACGGCTTCAGCCTCCGCTGGTACGAGTACGTCTTCACCAACCGCGAGGTCCAGCGCTACCTGGGCAACAGCCTGATCGTCGGCTTCTTCACCGCGGTCATCTCCACCGTGGTCGGGACGATGGCGGCGCTCGGCCTGCAGCGCGCCCCGAAGTGGTTCCGCCTCCCGTTCGACGGCCTCACGTACATCAGCGTCATCGTGCCCGAGCTCGTGATCGCGCTCGCAACGCTCGTGTTCTTCGCGAGCACGATCGGCCGGGACGGGATCCTGACCAACGCCACGGGTATCGAGCTCGGCTTCGGGTTCCACACGATGGTCGGCGCGCTGTCGCTGTTCAACATCAGCCTCGTGCTGTTGCTCGTGCGGGCGCGGCTGTCAGGCATGGACCGCACCCACGTCGAGGCGAGCTATGACCTGTACGCCACCCCGTGGCGGACGTTCTGGCAGGTCACCTTCCCGCAGCTGCTGCCGGCGATCGTCGCCGGCTTCCTGCTGGCGTTCACGTTCGCGTTCGACGACTACCTGATCTCGACCTTCGTGAACGGCCGCGGGACGTCGACCTTGCCGCTCTACGTGTTCGGCCAGATCCGGGTCGGCGTCACGCCCTCGACCAACGCCATCGCCGCGGTGATGCTGCTGATCACGCTGTCGATCCTGCTGGTCGGCCAATGGGCGCTGTCTCGCGGCGCGCGCCGATCGGGCGGTCGCGGGTCAGGTCGGTGGCGTGGCAGGGATCGTCGCGGAGAACGCCGGCGGCAACTAGGCCGTGACGGAGATCGGCTCCGGTTCCGGGAGACCGGCTTCGGACGCGAGCAATGCGGCCTTGTCGGTGCGCTCCCACGGAAGGTCCAGATCGGGGCGGCCGAAATGGCCGTACGCCGCCGTCTGCCGGTAGATCGGCCGGCGCAGGTCCAGGGCCGAGATGATCGACGCGGGCCGCAAGTCGAAGTGGCGCTCGATCAGCGTCTGGATCTCGGCGTCGTCGATCGTGCCGGTGCCGAACGAGTCGACGCTGAAGCTGATCGGGCGGGCGATGCCGATCCCGTAGGCGACCTCGACCTCGAACCGGTCGGCGAGGCCCGCCGCGACGACGTTCTTGGCCACCCAGCGCGCCGCATACGCGGCGGAGCGGTCGACCTTGGTCGGGTCCTTGCCCGAGAACGCGCCGCCGCCGTGACGGGCCATGCCGCCATAGGTGTCGACGATGATCTTGCGACCGGTGAGGCCGGCGTCGCCCATCGGGCCGCCGGTCACGAACCGGCCGGTCGGGTTCACGTGCATGACCGGGTCCGTGTCGCGAAGGTCGGTCGGGATGCTCGGCAGGATGACGGCCTCGACGATGTCCGAGCGCAGTCGCTCGGGGCGAGCGTCGGGATCGTGCTGGGCCGAGACGACGACCGTCCGTACGCGCACCGGCACGCCGCGCTCGTATTCGACCGTCACCTGGGTCTTGCCGTCGGGGCGCAGGTAGGGCAGCTGACCGGAGCGTCGGACCTCCGATAGCCGGCGGGCCATGCGGTGGGCCAGGGCGATCGGCAGCGGCATCAGCTCGGGCGTCTCGCGACAGGCGAAGCCGAACATCATGCCCTGGTCGCCGGCTCCGAGCTCGAAGGCCGAGGCGGCATCATCGCGCACCTCGAGTGCCGCATCGACGCCCTGGGCGATGTCCGGCGACTGGCCCTTGACCGACACCAGCGTGCCGCAGGTCTGGTAGTCGAAGCCGTAGTCGGCGCGGGTGTAGCCGATCTCGCGGACCGTGTCACGGACGATGGCCTGGAAGTCGATGTACGTGTGCGTCGTGATCTCGCCAAGGACGAGCACGAGGCCCGTCGTCGTGGCCGTCTCGCACGCCACGCGGGCGTCCGGGTCGTCGCGGATGATGGCGTCCAGGATCGCGTCCGAGACCTGGTCGCACATCTTGTCCGGGTGGCCCTCCGTCACGGATTCGGAGGTGAACAGGTACTGCTGGGCGTCGACGATGCTCATCGCGGCGAAGGGTAGCACCTCATCCCGGGGTGACCTCAGCCGACGGCGACGCGGCGCCGTTCGGACCACGCGTCGATGCCCGGCAACGGCAGCGGCTCGACCGCGTCGGCGGGCGCGAACCCGAACACCGCGCCGAGGAACGCCAGCCGCGCCTCGATCGTGCGCCGTTGGGCGGCCTCGCCGCGGAACCCGTGCCCCTCGCCTTCGAATGCGATGTAGGCGTGCGGGATGCCCCGTGCGGCCAGCGCCTCGGCCAGCGCCTCCGCCTGTTCCGGCGGGACGACCTTGTCGTCGAGCCCCTGCAGGATCAGCACCGGGCATGAGATCGCATCGAGGTAATGGATGGGCGAGCGTTCGCGATAGCGGTCCGCCATCGCCGGATACGGTCCGACCAACCGATCCATGTAGCGCGACTCGAACTTGTGGGTATGGCGCGCGAGCAGCTCGAGATCGCCGATACCGAACAGGCTGATGCCGGCCGCGAACACGTCGCGGAACGCCAACGCGGCGAGGGTCGTGTAGCCACCGGCGCTGCCGCCCTCGATCGCCAGCCGGTCGCCGTCGACGTCGCCGCGGTCGACGAGGTAGCGCGCCGCCCCGATACAGTCGTCCACGTCGACGACACCCCACTCCCCCTCGAGGGACTGGCGGTACTCGCGTCCGTAGCCGGCGCTGCCGCCGTAGTCGACGTCGACGACCGCGATCCCGCGCGACGTCAGGAACTGGAAGCCCAGGTCGAGCGCGTTCACCGCGCTCGAGGTCGGGCCGCCATGCGAGCGCACGACGAGCGGTGGCAGCTCCCCGTCGGGTGCCACGGCAGCGGGGTTGACCGGTCGGTAGAACAGCGCGTGCGCCATCCGCCCGCCGGCCGTCGGGAACGTGATCGGCTCGGGTGTCGAGATGTACGCGGGGTCGACGACGGTCGATGTCGAGTGGCGGAGGACGCCCGACGTCGCGAGCGTCGACGGGTCGAGCAGCACGATCGTCGGCGGCTCGGTCGGCGTCCCGACGTTGGCCACGACCCCCGCCGCGCCGACCCGGATCGTGCCGACATCGGTGTACGGCGAGTCGACCTCACCGATGAGGTTGCCCGGGGCGATGTGGAACAGCCGGTCGCGACCGCGGGACCTGCCCACGGCGACGATCGAGCCGCCCGGCAGGAAGGCATACGACGACCGATCGAAGATCCAGGCCGGATCGGCGAACTCGGCCTCGAGCGGGGCGAGCGGCTCGAGCCTCGGTCCCTCGGCGAGCCGGTAGAGGTTCCACCAGCCCGTCCGGTCGCTGACGAAATGGAGGACGCCGTCGGGCGACCACTCCGGCTGGGCGATGGACTCGTCCATCCCGCCGGCGGCCAGATCGCTCGTGCCCAGCGAGCCGTCATCGCCGACCGGCGCCACCCGCAGCCGAGTGACGTCCCACGGCATGTCGGGATGGTCCCATTCGAGCCAGGCCAGCCGCCCGCCGTCTGGCGACAGCCGGGGCGCGGCCAGGAAGTCCGGGCCGGCATACAGGACGCCCGGCGGCCTTTCCCCGTCGAGCGGCACGTCGACGATCGCCGCCGTCGGCTCACCCTCGCCCGAGTGATCCTCGCGGATGGCCAGGAACCGCCGGCGACGCCCGTCGAAGCGCAGGTCGGCGTAGCGGAACGGCCCCTCGGGTGTGATCGGCTGCGGCGTGTCGTCGCCGGGATCGAGCCGGTACAGCCGGCCGTCCGTGACGTTCGAGAACACGATCGTGCCGCCCGCAACGGTGTACGCGCCGCCGCCGTACTGGTGGACCCGCGAGCGGGCGTCGAAGGGCGCCGGCGTCCGGTCGGCCGTCGTCCCATCCGATGCGCGGTGGACGATGACGCTTCGACCACGCTCGGCCGGCCGCCCCTCGATCCAGTAGACGTCGTCGCCGTCGACCCACGGGTCGCTCAGCCGGACGGCATCGGCCACGATGTCATCGACCCGGATCGGCGAGGGCCAGCTGCCGTAGGGCAGCGTGACCGGCCCGATCTGGGCCGGTCCGACGGGCTCAGCGGCGGGCTCGACGGCGGGCTCGGCGTCCATCGCTCGAACCCTACCGCGTCCCGCCGCCGTGCGCGGCGGTCGTCAGGTGCCGTGCTGCCAGGAGGCGACGTACTCGGCCTGCTCGGGTGTCATCGGCTCGAGCTCGATGCCCAGCGCTGCGAGCTTGAGGCGCGCGACCTCGGCATCGATCGCCTCCGGGACGACGTACACCATCGGCTCCAGCTCGGCGTGGTGCTTGGCGACGTACTCCGCGCACAGCGCCTGGTTGGCGAAGCTCATGTCCATGACGGCGGCGGGGTGGCCCTCGGCCGCACCCAGGTTGACCAGGCGGCCCTCCGCGATCAGGTGCAGCTTCTTGCCGCCCAGGTCGAACTCCTCGACGTTCTCGCGCACCTCCCGGACGTGCCCTTCGGCGAGGGCACGCAAGGCCGAGAGGTCGAGCTCCGCGTCGAAGTGGCCCGAGTTGGCCATCACGGCACCGTCGCGCATCGCCTCGAAGTGCTCGCGGCGGAACACGTTGAGATTGCCGGTCGCCGTCACGAACAGCTCACCCCAGCGGGCGGCGTCGGTGTGGGTCATCACCGCGAACCCGTCCATCAGCGCCTCGAGCGCGCGGACCGGATCGACCTCGACGATGGCCACGTGGGCGCCGTGGCCCGACATCCGGGCGGCGATGCCCTTGCCGACCCAGCCGTAGCCGGCGATGACGACCTTGCGCCCGGCGATGAGCATGTTCGTCGCGCGCAGGATGCCATCGACCGTCGACTGGCCCGTGCCGTAGCGGTTGTCGAAGAGGTGCTTGGTCTGCGCTTCGTTCACCGCGACCACGGGAAAGCCGAGCGCGCCGTCGGCGGCCATGGCCTTGAGCCGGATGACCCCCGTCGTGGTCTCCTCGGTCCCGGCGAGGACCTCCTTGATCTGTTCGGGCCGCTCGCTGTGGAGGAGCGAGACGAGGTCACAGCCGTCGTCCATCGTGATCTGCGGATGCGTGTCGGCGACGGCCTTGAGATGGTCGTAGTAGGTGTCGCGGTCCTCGCCGCGTCGGGCGAACGTGGCGATGCCGTACTCGGCGACCAGCGCGGCCGCGACATCGTCCTTGGTCGACAGCGGGTTCGAGGCCGCCAGGACGACGTCGGCGCCGGCCGCCTTGAGGGTCCGCATGAGGTTGGCGGTCTCGGTCGTGACGTGGAGGCAGGCACCGACGCGGATGCCGTCGAGCGGCCGATCGCGCTCGAATCGCTCGCGGATCAGGCGCAGGACGGGCATCTCCCGCTCGGCCCACTCGATGCGGCGCACACCCTCGGACGCCAGTCCGAGGTCGGTCACGTCATGGGCGGGCAGCATGGTGTGGGCGGTCATCGGCGGTCGGTCTCCTTGCGCACGAACAGGCGGCGCAGCGGCGCCGTGATCTCGGCCCATGGCGGACCGAGTCGATGGATGAGGCGTTCCTCGAAGCGAGCGTGCTCGGCGTAGCCGAGGTGGCGGTAGGCGTTGATCGCGGGCGGGTTGTCGGCACGGACGTTGAGCACGACCTGGTCGCAGGTCCGGAGGAGCTCCGCCGTGACCGCGCCGGTGACGGCGGTGGCGAACCCGCGACCGCGGAAGTCGGTGTGGGTCAGGACGTTGCCGACGACGGCGAGCCGCGCGGTGGGGCTGACGACGTGGGTGCCGGCCGCGGCGATGAGCCGGCCGTTGACCCGCATGCCGTAGTACACGCCGTCGGCGATGGCCGTCGAGGGGAGCCACGAGGCGAACCCCAGCTGGTAGAGCCGGTTCAGCTCCCCGATCTCCACCGGGAGCAGCCGCTGGACGGTCGCCGGGTACGGCCGGAAGTGCGCCCGATCGACCCACATCCGGACCATCTCGGGCCCGGGATCGACGCGGTATTGGGTCTCGATCGCCGGGAGCATCCCGGACCGCGCGGCGATGTACGCGGCGCGCGGCTTGATCACGTCGCGCAGGACCGCGGCGATCCCGTCGGTCGAGCCCATGACGAACAGCGGCTGCGGCGTCGGCCCGGTGTACTCGAGGCCGACCGCCACGAGCTCGTCGCCTTCGTATGCCGCGCCCCAGCGCGTCCGGCCGAACTCGCGCTCCTCGAGGTCGCAGATCGCGTAGGCCGAGTACAGCCGATCCTGGGTCAGGAACGACCGCAACACCGCGCGATCGGTGGTTTGGCGGGCGACCGTCGCGGAGCGCCGGCCGATGACCACGCTCGCCATCAGGCGGTCGGCGCGGCCAGGGCCGCGAAGCCGGGCGTCGTGGCGCGCCGCTCGTCGCGCCTCGCGACGGCGTCGGCCAGGGACGCGTCGAACGGTGGCTGCGCCACGCCTTCCTCGGTGATGATGCCGGTGATCAGCTCGGCGGGCGTGACGTCGAACGCCGGATTGCGAACGGTCGTGTCCGGCGGCGCCAGGCGCACGCCGCGGACCAGCAGCACCTCGGCCGCCGCGCGTTCCTCGATCGGGATGTCGGCGCCGGTCGGCGTACCGAGATCGATCGAGCTGGTCGGGGCCGCGACGTAGAACGGGATCGCATGGCGCGCTGCCAGGACCGCCAGCGGATACGTCCCGACCTTGTTGGCGGTATCGCCGTTCGCGGCGATGCGGTCCGCCCCGACGATGACCACGTCGACCTCGCCCTGCGCCATCAGGTGCCCGGCCGCCACATCAGGGATCAGGGTGTGGGGCACACCGGCCTGCGCCAGCTCCCACGCCGTGAGCCGCGCGCCCTGGAGATACGGCCTGGTCTCGTCGACCCAGACCTGGATGTCCCGACCGTCGTGGTGCGCGACCTGGACCACGCCGAGCGCCGTGCCGAACTGCCCGCACGCGAGCGGCCCGGTGTTGCAATGGGTCAGGATCCGGAGTGGCCCGTCGGCCGGGAAGACGAGCTCGTCGACCCCGAAGCGGGCCAGTCGGCCATGGTCCTCGGTCGCCTCGAAGACGATCGCGTCCGCCTCGGCGCGGATCGCGGCGGCGATGGCATCGCCGTCCTCCGACAGGTCGCCGACCGCGTCGTAGGCGGCCATCACCCGGTCGACCGCATAGCCCAGGTTGACCGCGGTTGGTCGCGAGTTGCGCAGGACGTTCGCCGCGCCGCGCAGCGTGGCGCGGCGGGCGTACGGCCTCGTCGCGCGGTTCTGGTGTGCCGTCAGTGCCAATCCGAGCGCGGCGACCTGGCCGATGGCGGGTGCGCCGCGGACGATCATCTCGCGGATGGCATACGCGACCTGGGCCGCGTTCCTCGCATCGAATTCCTCGAGCACGTCGGGCAGCTTGCGCTGGTCGACGATGTGGATCGTGCCCGGGCTCTCGCGGAACGAGGCACGAAAGCCGGTCGGTGGTCCTGCCGGCACGTCCGCCGGCGCATACGAGGACGGGTCCAGGATCGCATTGGCCGCCTCGGCCGAGGCGCGTTGGAGTGCCTGCGCGGCACCGACCACGGTCGCGGCACCCTGGAACATGTCACCGGCGAACTGGCGGAAGAAGCGTCGCCGCGCGAGGTGCGCGCCCTCGTCGGGCGCCGTAGCGCCGGGCACCCCCTCTGGGGGCACCTGGGCGGGAGCGTCGGGTCCGGACGGCTCGGTCAATGCCGCGATACGGGCTGATCCAGCCCGCTCAGTACTGGATGACGCTGGTGACCCGGCGTCCATCGAGGCGTTCCCGGCCCTTGAGGAATTCGAGCTCGACCAGGAACGCCAGGCCGATGACCTCGCCCTTGAGCCGCTCGATGAGCTCGATCGTGCCCTTGACCGTGCCGCCCGTCGCGAGCAGGTCGTCCACGATCAGCACCTTCTGGCCGGGCTGGATCGCGTCGCGATGGATCTCGAGCGTGTTCGAGCCGTACTCGAGCGCATATTCGACGGTGATCGTCTCGGCCGGCAGCTTGCCGAGCTTGCGGACGGGCACGAGCCCGGCGTCGAGCAGGTAGGCCAGGGGGGCACTGAAGATGAACCCGCGCGACTCCATGCCGACCACGATGTCGACCTGCTCGTCCTTGTACGGCTCGAGCATGAGGTCGATGGATTCCTTGTAGGCGACCGGGTCCTTGAGCAGCGTCGTGATGTCGTAGAAGAGGATCCCTGGCTTCGGGAAGTCGGGGATCTCGCGGATCCGCTCGCGAAGCGCCTCGGCGGACATCGGGATCGGGTCCTCCCTGGATGGGTCACGCAGGATGCGGCCGGACGGCTGGGCGTCGCTGGGCCGGCGGAAAGTCTACCGCAGGCGTGCCCGCGTCCCGCGCATCAGGAGCCCGGCGCGACCAGCACGCCGCTGACCGGCTCCGTGGCGGTTCGCTCGTGCAGCCGACTGCCGATCGCGACACCGAGCAGCGCGACCGCCACGGCGACCGCGAACCCGAGGGCGAGCCCGATGGCTGGGTCGCCGGCGCCACGCACCGATGCCGCCACCAGCGCCCCGGTGACGCCGGTGCCGAGCGCCGTCCCGAGCGAATCGGTGAGGGAGATGGCGGCCGACGCGCGACCCTGTTCGGCGGTCGGCGCCTCGCGCAGGACGATCAGCGCGAGCGGCGAATAGGCGAGACCCATCGCGTAGCCGGCCAGGGCGAGGGTCGGGATGGCGACCAGCGGCGAGACTTCCGGCAACAGGACGACCGCGAACGTCGCGAGACCGGCGACGAGCACCACCAACCCGACCCGGACGAAGCGCTCCGGCTTGAAGCGCGACGAATAGCGGGCCTGCGTCCACGACCCGGCGGTCCAGCTGATCGTGGCGGCGGTGAGGGCGATCCCGGCTTCGATGGGGCGCAGGCCGCGCCACTCGACCAGCGCCAGCGCCACGTAGGCATCGACCGCGAAGAACGCGAACGTGATGATCCCGCGCATGAGCACCGCGGTCGGTAGGCCCCGTGCCGCTCGGAGCGTGCCCACCGGCGTCAGGCGACGCAGGGCGAAGATGGCCAGGGCGCTGCCGAGCACGCCGAGCACCACCAGCAGGACGGGCTCGCCGCTCGTCAGACCGGCGAGCAGCAGACCGGTACCCGCGGCGACGACGACGGCCAGCGGCCCGCGTTCACGCAGGGTGGCGGCATTCGCCGCATCGGACGGGTCGGGTCCGATGCGGCGCACCGCCGGGAAGGCGATGGCCGACGAGAAGACGATCAGCGGCAGCAGGCCGAGGAACACCCAGCGCCAGCCGACCGCCTCGCCGACGATGCCGGCCAGCGCCGGTCCGAGGACGCCCGGCAGGACCCACGCCGTCGACAGCGTCGCGAACATCTGGGGGCGCAGGTGCTCCGGCAGGCTGCGGCCGATGGCGACATACGCGATCGGCGGCACCGTGCCGGCACCGAGACCCTGGACGAACCTGGCAGCGACGAGGATCTCCATCGACGGGGCGAGGCCACCGACGATCAGGCCGATGGCGAACAACCCGATGCCTGCCGCGAACGGCCCACCGAGTCCGCGCCGGTCGATCAGCCCGCCGACGAGCACGATGCCGATCAGCGAGCCGAGCATGAACGCGGTGAATACCCAGCCGTAGAGCTGGATGCCGTGGAGCTCGTCGGCGACGATCGGCATGATCGTGGACACCGCGAGCGCCTCGAACGCGACCAAGGTGATCGTCAGGACCAGCCCGATGGTCAGGCTGCGCCGGCCGGGCGACCACAGGCCGCCGCTCCGGCGGTGTGCCGCGGTCCGTGCGTCTTGGCTCACTGTCATGGTCCAAGTGTGCCGGGGTTCGCCACGGCGCGCCTCGGCGGTCCGTCCGACGGATCTACGTCAAGTGTCGCGGGACGCGATCACGCCACGGACGCCTTCGCACCGAGTCGCGCCACCACGGCCTGCGTGAGCTGCCACGCTCGGCCCGGGCCCGCCGGGACCCGGATCCGGACCTGGTTCGAGGCGAATGTCACGTCGGTGGGACGGACGCCCGGCAATCCCCCATCGCCGAGCAGCCGCATCGCCGCGTCGCGGGTCAGCCCCGCCCCGAAGCGCACGACCAGCCGACCCTCTTCGCGCGAGATCGACGAGATGCCGGCTGCCTCGGCCGCTAGACGCAGCTCGGCGACCTCGACCAGCCGGGTCACCGACGCCGGCAGCGGCCCGAAGCGATCGGTGACCTCCTGCCGGAACGCCGCGAGGTCGCCGGCCGATCGGGCCCGCGCCAGTCGCCGGTACAGCTCCAGCTTCTGTGCCACGTCCGGCACGTAGTCGTCGGGCAGGTGCGCATCGACCGGCAGGTCGACCACCGCCTGCGGCGCCTCGACGATCGGCGCGCGCCCTTCGCGCGACGCCTTCTGCGCTTCGACCGCCTCGGCCAGCATCCGCGAGTACAGGTCGAACCCAACCGCCGCCATGTGCCCCGACTGCTCCCCGCCGAGGATGTTGCCGGCACCGCGGATCTCGAGGTCCGAGAGCGCGATCTGGAAGCCAGCTCCGAGCTCCGAGGCGTTGAAGATCGCCTGGAGGCGCTTGCGCGCCTCGTCCGAGAGCCGCTCGCGCCGTCGATACAACAAGTACGCGTACGCCCTGCGCGACGATCGACCGACCCGTCCGCGAAGCTGGTAGAGCTGCGCCAGCCCGAGCGTGTCCGCGCGATCGATGATGATCGTGTTGGCATTCGGGATGTCGAGCCCGGATTCGATGATCGTGGTCGACACGAGGACGTCGGCCTCGCCGGCGGCGAACGCGATCATGACCTTCTCGAGGGCACCCTCCGGCATCTGGCCGTGCCCGACGACGAACCGCGCGTCGGGCAGCAACCGCCGGAGCTGCTCGGCCTGCGCCTCGATCGTCTCGACCCGGTTGTGGACGTAGAACACCTGCCCGCCGCGGTCGAGCTCGCGCAGGATCGCGTCGCGAACGAGCCCCGCCGACGCCTCGGCGACGCGCGTCTGGATCGGCAATCGGTCTTCGGGCGGCGTCTCGATCACCGACAGGTCGCGGATGCCGGCCATCGCCAGGTTCAACGTCCGCGGGATCGGCGTCGCCGACAGCGTCAGCACGTCGACTTCGCGGCGCAGCTGCTTCAACTTCTCCTTGGCGGCGACCCCGAACCGTTGCTCCTCGTCGACCACGACGAGGCCGAGGTCCTTGAACCGGACGTCCTTCGACAGCAGTCGATGGGTGCCGATCACGATATCGACCGACCCGTCGGCCAGCCCTTCGATCGTCGCCGCCTGTTCCTTCGCCGAGACGAACCGCGACAGGATGCGGACCTCGATCGGGAATGCGGCGAAGCGCTGGCCGAACGTCGCGAAGTGCTGCGCGGCGAGCACCGTCGTCGGCACGAGCACCGCGACCTGCTTGCCGTCCTGGGTGGCCTTGAACGCCGCACGCAGCGCGACCTCGGTCTTGCCGTACCCGACGTCCCCGACCACCAACCGGTCCATCGGCACGGGACGCTCCATGTCGGCCTTGGCCTCGGCCGTGGCACGCAGCTGGTCGATGGTCTCCTCGTACGGGAACGACGCCTCCATCTCGGACTGCCATGGGGTGTCGGGTGCGAAGCCGTGCCCGTCCGCGTTGGAACGAGCGGCGTACAGCGCGAGCAGCTCGTCGGCGAGCTCCGCGACCGCCTTGCGGACGCGCTGCTTGGCGCGCAGCCACTCGGTGCCGCCGAGCTTGCTGAGCGCCGGTCGCTCGCCACCGGCGTAGCGCGTGACGCGCCCGATCTGTTCGACCGGTACGAAGATCCGGTCGCCACCCGCGAACGACAGCTCGAGATAGTCGCGTTCCTCACCGGAGCCGCCGCGCCGCAGCATCTGCTCATAGCGGGCGACGCCATGGTCGATGTGGACGACCAGGTCGCCCGGTGTGAGGCGCTCGAGGATGTCGCGCGGGACGACGCGCCGCAGCGCCTTCGGCCGGCGGACGCGGACCGTCCCGAAGAGCTCGCGGTCGGTGACGAAGGTCACGCCATCGGGGCCGCCGCTGAACCCGCCGTTCAGGCTTCGACCCACGAGCACGATCGCGCCGGGCGGCGGCGCCGCCTCCAGCCGATCGACGACGGCGACGCTGTGGCCCGCCTCATCGAGCACCTCGGCCAGCCGTGGCGCCTGATCCGACGCGAGCACGATCCGGGCGCCATCCTCGCGCCAGGCCTCGACGGCATCGGCCAGGCGACCAGCACGACCGAACGGCAGCGTGGGCTCGCGCCAGCCGAACAGGTCGCCGGAGCTGCGGGCGCGCGACGCCATCGCGACGTCCGGGGCTGGCTCGGACTCCCACGTCAGCTCGAGCGTCCGCGCGGCGGCCAGCCGGCCCTTCCAGTCGCGCGGCGGCAGGTAGGTCGACGGCCAGTCCTTGGGCAGTTCGCCGGCATCGACGAGCTCGGCCCGCCGTTCGTCGGCTTGCCGCCACAGGAAGGCCGCCGCTTCGGCGATGTCGCCGGGCTCATCGAGCATCAGCACCGTGCCCGGATCGATGTGGTCGAGGCCGGTCGCCGGGGCGAGCTGGGCGGCCCAGACCTCGGCCGCATCGCCGACGTGGAGCGCCCGGGACGCCTCGGGGGCACGAGCGTCGGCCCGCAGCGGGTCGCCGGTCGTGCCTTCGAACCGGGCAAGGTCGCCGGCGAGGCGCTCCGGCAGACGGGACGCGGCGCGTCCGAGGCGCTCGCGGATCGCGGCCACGCCCGTGGTCGGGAGCAGGAATTCCGACGCGGGCAGGAGGACGGCCCGATCGACCTTGCCGGTCGTCCGCTGGTCAGTCGGATCGAACGCCCGCAGCGAGTCGATCTCATCACCGAAGAACTCGATCCGGATCGGCAGCTCCATCGACGGCGGGAACACGTCGACGATGCCGCCGCGACGGGCGAACTCGCCACGACCGGCGACCTCGGTGACCGGGCTATACCCGAGATCGAGCAACTCGCGCAGCAGCGTGTCCTGGTGCAACCGCGCCCCGACCGCCAGCTCGCGCGCCTTGTCCGGCAGGTCCTCGGGGGCGATCGTGTGCTGGAGGAGCGCCTGGACGCTCGCGACCAGGACCCGCACCCGGCCGTGCCGCCACGCCGCCAACGCCGCGACGCGCGCGGCGGTCTCGTCGGCCACGAGCTCGCTGCGTTCGTAAGCGAGCGCAGTCCGCGGCTCCAGGATCGCGACGGCCGACGGCTCGCCAAGCCACGCCTGTAGCTCCTCCGCGACCCGGTCGCCGATCTCAGCGTCGCGGGCGATCCAGACGATCCGCTCCTCGAGCGCGAGTGCCGCTGCGAGGTACGACTTCGCGCCGTGCGGGACGGCGACGACACCGGCGTGCCGTCCGACCCGACCGATATCGGCCGGCGATCCCAGCCGCTCCCGGAGCGTGCCGAACGAGCCGGTGGCTGCCAGCAACGGCGGCAGCGCGGACAGGTCCGGCAGTCGATGCCCCGATCGCGGGCGGTCGTCCCGGGGCCGGGCTGGACGCGGCTGGGGGCGGGCCTCCGCCCGTCGTGCGTCCTCGACCTCGGCGTCGACCGCGGCGACATCGAAATCGACCGACTCGTCGTCGCGCGAGGGCGCGTGGCGCGTCGCGAATTCGGCCGCCACACGCTCGGCGATCCGCCGGTCGCGGCCGCGCCTGCCCCGGAGCGGGGGCCGAGTCGATTCAGGCATCCGACTTCCGATCGAGGCGCGGCAGCACGCGGCGCCAACCCGTCTTGGTCCGCCGGATGCCCGCTTCGTCGGGCGGGCCGTCGACCTCGCCGGGTGGCGCGAGACGGGTCACGTCGGCCTCGCGGAGCTGGAACGTGTTGAACCGGTTGGCTGCCTTGCTGGTGCCGTCGCGGGCCCATGCCTCGACTGCGTCCGCCGCCGCGTCGAGCAGCTCGTCGAGCCGCTGCGTCTCATCGGGCTCGAACCGGGACAGGACGTGATCGCGCGCATTCCGCACCGGGTCGCCGATGCCCACCCGGAGCCGGCTGAACTTCTCGGTCCCGAGCTCGTCGACGATCGACCGGAGCCCGTTGTGACCGCCGTGGCTGCCCGACTCGCGGAACCGCAGCTTGCCGAAGGGCAGCGCGAAATCGTCGGCCACGATCAGGACGTCTGCCAGCGGCGCGTGCTCCCGGGCGAGCACCTTGCGGACCGCCAGCCCGGAGTCGTTCATCCAGGTGAGCGGCTTGACGAGGGTCAGGTCGAGGCCGTTGTAACGCCCCATCGCCACGTTCGAGGCATCGCGTTGCCGGCCACGCCCCGACCAGCCGGCGCGCTCCGCGATGCGGTCGAGTACCAGCCAGCCGACGTTGTGCCTCGTGCCGGCGTACTGCCCACCCGGATTGCCGAGACCGACGACGACCTTCAATGACTCCTCCATGAGACGACGGACAGCACGAGGCGGCCCGAATCCCGGTCCGAGGGTGGCAGGCTGCAATGGCTGCCCGGTCTCGGCGGGAGGGCCGAGTGCCGATGGTACCCGGCTGGCTGGACCTCCGCCGGGACTGCGCGGCGAACGGCCCGCGGCGCGACCACCCAGGTCGATCCTTCGAAATCGAAGGATCGAGACGAGGGTGTCCGAGCGCGGGTCCGCGTGTCATCGCCCCTGGCGACCTTCGAAATCGAAGGAACCGTTCGGCCATGAGCCGGCAAGCCGTGGTTGAGCGTGACCTCGTACCGTGGGTTGCACCGCCGCGTAGCGCGAGGCCACGTCATGCTCACCTTCCTTGCCAGACTTGTGCGAGCCAGCAACCTCCTCAGCCATCATCTCGACGATCGGACCACGGAGCTCGGGATCGGCACCCAGGAATACCTGGTGCTTCGATCCGCCATCCTCAACCCTGACGCGTCGACCGCGATGATCAGACGGTCCCTGGGACTACGCGACGCCGCGTTCTCCGACGTCGTTCGGCGTTCCGTGCATCGCGGTTACGCGCGGGAGGTGTCGTTTCCGCACGACCGGAGAACCCGGCGCATCGAGCTCACCCTTCCTGGCGGGCTGGCTGTGCGGATCGCCGGATCGATCCACCTCGACCTCGAGGCGGTCGTGGGAACCGGACCGTGGCGCGCCGATGCGCTTGATCGCCTGGAGCTGATCGGCCGGCGGCTAGCGACGATCCCGGTGGCCGAGCGATACAGAGATGGCCTACCTGTCGACACCGCCTGATGGGTGCCCGAGCAACCGCCGCTCCATGGCTCGCATGGCGGTCTCCTCGGCGGGGGTGGCATGGTCCCAGCCGCAGATGTGCAGCACGCCGTGTGTGACGAGCAAGCGGAGCTCGTCGGCGGGGCTCCAGCGGACGTCGCCGGTCTGGCCGCCGCGGCCGCTCGCCGCTTGCTCGGTCGCCCGCTCGACCGACACCACGATGTCGCCAAGATGGATCCGGGTGCCGGGCGGGCGCGGGACGGCCGGATCCGGAGCACCGCGCCGGAACGCCGAGGGTGGCAGCAGTGGGAAGGACAGGACGTCGGTCGGGCCGGTGACGCCCATGTGCGTCAGGTTCAGCTGCGCCAGCTCGACATCGTCGGACAGGATCAGCCCGATCGACGCCGGCGCGGGAGCGCCGACCGCGTCGAGCGCGGCGGCGGTCGTTCGAGCGAGCGCCGTGCCGGCCACTGGCGGCCGTACGCCGTCGCGGACATCGAGGTCGATCCGCCACGGCGGGCGGTAGATCGACCGGGTCATGAGGCGGGTCGGTCGCCTCCACCGCCGGCCGCCGCGCGGCGCGACTCCAACTCGACCACGGTGTTCTGCGGGTAGGCGATCCGCGTGTGGTACATCCCGAGCAGCTGCTCGACGAATGCCCCCTTGATCTTCTCGAGGTCGCGCAGCGTGATCTCGCACTCGTCGAACTGGCCGTCGGCGATGCGCTCGTCGATGATGCGGCCGACCATCGCCCTGATCGCCGGCTCCTCGCGCGAGGCGAGCGAGCGGACCGACGCCTCCACGCTGTCGGCCAGCATGATCAGGGCCGCCTCGCGGCTCTGCGGCTTCGGGCCGGCGTGCCGGAACTTCCGCTCATCGACCGCCGCCGCCGCCGCGGCGCCGTCGGCCGTGGCGAGGCCGCCATACGGTTCAGCCGCTCGCTCCCTGGCGCGCGCAAGGAAGTAGCTCATGACCGCCGTACCGTGATGCTGCGGGATGTACGCGATGAGGGCCTTCGGCAACCGCGCCCCGTAGGCGGCGTCGATGCCATCGGCGACATGCTGCTTGAGGATCTGGGCGCTGACCTCGGGCTCGAGCTGGTCGTGGATGTTCTCCGCGCCGGCCTGGTTCTCGATGAACCCGAGTGGGTTGGCGAGCTTGCCGACGTCGTGGTAGTAGGCCGCGACACGCGTGACGAGCGGGTCGGCACCGATCGCTTCGGCCGCCCGTTCCGCGAGGTTGCCGACCATCAGCGAGTGGTGATACGTCCCGGGGGTCTCGACGAGGAGCCGACGTAGCAGCGGTTGGGACGGGTTCGCCAGCTCCAGGAGCTGGAACACGGTCAGGATCCCGAACGCCGAGCCCAGGACCGCGAACGTGCCGACCGCCGCGACCGAGGAGCCGGCCGCGGACACGAACGATGCGAACCACAGCTCGAGGACGCCGCGGATGTCCGTCGTGCCGAGCAACGAGAAGACCGACACGACCAGGGCATTGACGATGAACACCGCGATCGCGGCCTGGACGAACACCTGCAGCCGATCGCCTTTGCGGACCGCGACGACACCCGCCAGCCCGCCCAGGAAGATGTAGCTCGCGAACTCGAGCGACGTGCCCGCCAGTGCCCCGCCCATGATCGCGACGATGGCCATCACGATGGTGGCGATCGAAGCGTCGAGCAGGATCGCGAGCAGCATGCCGATCGCGGCGGTCGGCAGGAAGTAGCCGAGCAGCTCCCGACCTGCCGTCACCTTCAGGGCCAACGCCGTGCCGACGAGCAGCAGGCCGACCAGCAACAGGACGTTGTCGCGGTGCCAGAGGGCGGGCCGGAACCGCCAGATCCAGGCCAGCAGCATCGCCACCGTCAGGACCGCCAGGAGGAACCAGCCGGCGAACGTGGCGAGGTCGAGCGGCGCGTCCTCGCCGAGGCCGAGCTCCTCGATGACCTCGAGGTCGGCGGCCGTGAGCGGCTCCCCGTTCCGTACGACGATCTGTCCCTGCGCGATCTCGACGCGGACGGGTGCCACGTCCTCGGCGGCGCGGTCGCGCTCCTGGTCCCAGAGGGTCTGCGAGAACGACGAGTTCGGGACGATGAGCGGCCGGATGATCTCGGCAGCCAGCATCCGCTCCGCCTCGTCGAGGTCGCCGCCCATGCGCCCCGCGATGGTCGCCCGGGTGTCGGCCACCCCGGTATCGCGCAGCTCGGTCCGGAGGGTGGCATCGAGGACCCGGGCGGCCTCAGTCCGGACGGCGGCCCAACGTGGGGTATCGATGGCGACAAGCGCGGCCTGCGCCGTGTCGCTCAGGCTAGGGATCGCCGTCTCGAGCAGCGCCGTCCGCTCCTCCGGCGTCAGATCGGTGGCGAAGGCGGTATCGACCCGGCCGACCCGCTGCTGGAACGCGGCGGCCTGCTCGTTGGCGATCGCGATGGCGCTGTCGGCCGTGTAGTCGAACTGGGGCGGCACCGCGGCGCGGGCGGCGCTACGGGCCTCGTCCGTCAGCGTCGTGCTGTCGAACGAGACGGCCCGAGGCGCGGTGATGTCCTCGCGGATGACCTCGCCGATCTCGTACCGGACCGGGTCGACCGGGAGATCGAATGCGAGGATGGCCGTCAGCGCCACGACCAGGCTCGTCGCGGCGACCGCCAGACGCATGGCGTCGCTGCGGGTGAAGCGGGCCAGGACCGGCGCGCGCTGGGTCAGCATCAGTGCGTGCCACCGTCATGGGTGGCGAGGTCGGCGCGCGCGAGGGCGCTCGCGACGAGCCCGCTGACGACCTTCCCGTCGGCCCGGCCTCGCGTCCGTGGCGCGAGCCAGCCCATCACCTTGCCCAGGTCACGGGCGTTGGAGGCACCGGTCGCGGTGATGGCCTCGTCGACCAGCGCGCCGATCTCCGCTTCGGTGAGCGCCTGCGGCAGGTACTCGCTGAGGATGGCGATCTCCGCCTGCTCCTTGGCCGCGAGGTCGTCCCGGCCGCCCTTCTCGTACGCCTCGACCGATTCGCGGCGCGTCTTGACCTCCCTGGTCAGGACCGCCAGGAACTCGTCCTCGGTGAGGGGCTTCTGGTTGCGCTTCTCGACGTTGTACGCGGCGTTGGCGGCCATGCGCAGGACGTCGCGTCGCAGCGCGTCACCGCCGCGCATCGCGGTGGTGATGTCAGATTGGACTCGATCTCGAAGGGACACCGATCTTGGCTACCTCGGGCGGTCGTCGCACTCGCCCGTGGGGCCGCAGGGTCGCGGCGGCGGGTCGATCCCGCTCAGCCGGCCTGCGTTCGGGCGTTCTTCTTGCGCTTTGCTTCCTTGCGCTTGCGCTTCACGGAGGGCTTCTCGTAGTGCTCGCGACGGCGAGCCTCGGCGAGGATGCCGCTCTGCTGGATCTTCTTGTTGAAGCGGCGCAGGGCGCTCTCGAACGTCTCGTTCTCCCCCACTCGGACTTCAGCCAATCGGTGTTCACCTCCTCCGACCTGGGTCTCGTGTTCTGCATCCGGTGCGCGGCCGACCGACCGGGATGCCCGCTCGACGGCCACGGGCGGCCAAAGCCGCCGGAGTCTACCCGAGGGCCCAAAGGCGGTCAAACGGCCGGAAGGCGCCCGCCGAGCACCACCAGCCAGTACAGATCGAGCACCGCGACGACCGCCCAGAACCCGATGATCAGGGTCGGTCGGCGCAGGAAGCACTTGCTCCACGACACGCCGAGCGTGATCGACTTGGCATACAGCACGATCGCGACGACGGCCACGACCAGTACGAACACCGCCGGCGAGACGAGCCAGGCGATCAGCCCGACCGTCCCCATCCGGCAGAACGTGAAGGCCAGTCGCTCGTACTTCTCGGGCGGGCTCAGGGGCGGCCGGACGTACGTGGCGGGCCCGACGGCCCCGGCGGGCGCGGCGCTCACGACCGCACCGCCAACGGCCGCCGCGAGCGCACGTCATCGAGCGACACCAGCTCCCGCGCCGGCACCATGCCGGCTGACGTCGTCCGCCGCAGCCCGCCGAACAGCTGCCGCGCGCAGAACGGCACGCGGACCGGGTTCGCCTCGCCGTCGGTCGAGCCGACGTGGACGCAACACTGCTGGAGCCGCTCGATGTTGAGCGTCCAGGCGTCCATGAACGATTTGACCGAGAAGCGCTTGACCCGGAGCGCGATCTCCTCCACGGCGGCCTCGCGGTCGAACAACCACCGCCCGAGTGACTTCACGAAGCCCGTGACGCCGAGGTCGCACGCCTCGCACACCCGGAGGAGGTGGTCGACCAGCTCCGGGCGTGACACGAGCGTGGTCTCGGACATCATCCCGACGAGCGCCGTCCACATCGCGTCGTCGGGCGCGATCCGGTTCGAGACGAGCCCGAGGTACTCCTTCAGGCGGTCCTCGCCGAGCATCCGCGGGACCGACCGCCACTCACCGCTGTCGCCCCTGATGAAGTAGGTGATCGACGAGCAGTCCGGGTGTGAGCACGGCAGCGCGATGAAGTCGTCCGGGCCGACCCGATCGGCCGTCTGCTTGCCCAGCCGGTCGAGCGTGCCGGTCGTCGTGACCCGGCGCATCGGGTCGATGGGGCTCATCCGACCCGAGCCGAAGACCGGCTGGTAGGCGACACCCGCGATGTAGTCGGTCGCGAGGGCGTACTCGGCGATCGCGCCGACCTCGCGGTCGTTGACGCCCTCCGCCACGGCCACCGCGAGCGTGGTGAAGACCCGTTCCGCGGCCAGCCGGCGGAGCGCCTCGGCTTTGACGTCGCGCAGGTCCTCGCCGCGGTGGTAGAGGTGCGAATCGAGCTCGAATCCGTCGAACTGCAGATAGACCTCGACGCGTCCGCGGAGCCGGCCGAGCGCGCTGACGAACCGGTCGTCCTTGGCGATCCGGATCCCGTTGGTGTTGAGGACCACGCGCGTCACGGCCCGCTCAGTGGCGGCCTCGATGATCTCGAGGACCTCCGGGTGGACGGTCGGCTCGCCGCCCGACAGCATCAGGACATCGATCCGGCCACCCTCGCGCTCGATCGCCGCGTCGAGCGAGCGCACGATGTGGGGCAGTCGCGCGAACCGGCCGATCCCTGGCGCGGCAGCAGCGAAGCAGGTCGGGCACTCGAGGTTGCAGTTCTCGGTGATGTCGAGCAGCAGCACGCACGAGTGCTGGGTCTGCAGGTCGCCCAGGCCGTCGGCGTAGCCCATCGGGATGGGCGCGGTGTTGCCGGTCGTATCGGGGATGATCTCGCGCGTCGGGGTCCGCCACTGCTGGAGATACTCCCAGCGGGCGTGGTCCTCCTCGTACAGGCTCGTCACCACGCCGTGCCCGCGACGACAGGTACGGCGCAGGTACACGGCGCCGTCCATCGCCACCAGGTTGCCCTGCAGGATGTCGGTCTCGTAGTCGATGTCGCGGTCAGGATCCTCGCTGAAACAGCGGCCGCAGACCGTCAACACCATGCGGAGCGGCAGATACGGGCGCAGCGCGAGCATCGCGACCTCCGTTCATTGCGGGACGATGGGGACGCTGCTCGCGACGAGGCAGATCCCCAAGAGACCGAGGACGATGACGATCGGGAGACCGACGGCGATCAACACGCCCCAGCCCAGCCCGGCTGCGAGCGACGGCTTCGAATCGCGCAGGACGACCCAGCCGACGATGCCGGCCACGACGAGACCGAGCCCGATGACCGCGGCGATGTCGCCGACACCCATCGAACCGACCAGGGCGCCGACACCGTAGATCGCGGCGGTATAGCCGACGGCGACTGCGAGCACGACGCCGACGTTGGTCCGCCGCTCGGTCGGGATCGACTTCGCTGGGTTCCCCGCCGCTGACCACGCCGCGGTGATCTCGGCGTCGGTGTAGCCGGCTGCACGGGCAGCATCCCGGAGCGCCTCGTCCGTGAACCGGTCGCGATTGGTGCCGACGTACGCCGCGAGCACCCCGATCCTGTCCTCCTCGACCGCGGGAACGGTCGGACCTCGTTCGTCGACCATCGTGCTACGTCCCTCCGAGTGGGAGTGGGATCGGCGCCGCCGGGACGCGATGCGCCCCGCGTCGCCATTGGCGGACGAAGTGCACGATCAGGAGCCCGACGAGCGGGATCAGCACCCATTGCGGGCCGGTCAGCCCGAGGGCCTGGGGCTCGTTGGCGCGCACGAACTCGACCAGGAACCGGAAGATGCCGGCGGCCAGGAGATACAAGCGCAGCCCGTCACCCGGCACCGGGACCCGGTCGCGGTAGCGGATGATCACCATCGCGGCGATCACGTTGAACCCGATCTCGTACAGCATCGAGGGGTGCATCGGCCCGCCACAGCCGGGGCAGCGCGCGAACGCCGCCGCGGCCTCGGGAGAGACGGCGATCCCCCAGGGCAGGTCGGTCGAGGTGCCGAGCGGCAGCTCGGACAGGAAGCAGCCGACGCGCCCGATCGCGGTGGCCACCGGGATGGCGAGCAGGTAAGCGTCGCCCGTGGAGTGCGGGTAGCCCGTCGCTCGTTTGGCGAGCACGATCCCGAGGTAGCCACCAGCCAACGCCCCGATCAGGCTCTTGCCGCTCTGTTCGATGGCGACGGTCAGTGGCACACCGTCAAGCGCGCGGTAGTACTCGACGTGCTCCCAGGCGGTGATGACCCGGGCGCCGATGAGGGCGCCGACCACGGCCGCGATGGAGACCCCGACGATCCGGCCATCGAGCCAGCCCCGGCGACGGAGCTCGCGGTAGTAGATCGCGAACCCGACGACCACGGCCAGGACCGAGAACGCGTCGTGGGTGAGGATGCGCCATGGACCGAGTTCCACCAGGATCGGGTGCATCGAACCGATCGTAGTCCTTCGCCGTCCGGCGGTTGCGGCCCGGCGGCACGACGCCGGACTGCTACGAATGGGCGATCTGCGCGTCGTAGGATGCGACGACCCGCCACGCTGTCCGAGGCCCACGCCCTTGTCCCGAACCCTCCTCGATGTGCTCGACGCCGCCGTCACACGCTACGGCGAGCGACCCGCGCTCGGCGTGCGTCACGACGATGGCTCGACGACCACCTGGTCGTATCGCGAGCTCGACTGGCGAGCGCGGATCGCGGCGTGGCGCCTACGCGCGCTCGACCTGGAGCCGGGCGACCGGATCCTGACCTGGAGCCCCTCGACGCCGGAGCTACCGGCCGCCTATTTCGGCGCGATGCACGCGCGACTGGTGCTGGTGCCGCTCGACCTGCGGATGTCCGCAGACGCGATCGACACGATCGTCCGCGCGTCGGGCGCGCGCCACCTGATCCTCGGGACCGGGCGCGACGCACCCGATCCTGCCGAAGCCGGTCTTGCCGACTTCCCGACCACGACGGTCGACGCCCTGACGGCGCCGCCGACCGACGATGACGAGGCGTTCCCGCCCGACTGGGAGGCACGCCAGGCGGCCTGGAAGCGGCCCGAGGCCGAGGAGCTCTTCGAGCTCGTGTTCACGAGCGGGACGACCGGCACGCCCAAGGGCGTGATGCTGGCGCACGACAACGTCGTGGCATCCATCGAGTCGTTCCACCGGATCGTGCCGGCGATGGACCACCGGATCGTGTCGCTGCTTCCCCTGTCGCATCTGCTCGAACAGGCCGTCACGCTGTATTACGCCCTCGATGTCGGCGCGGACGTGCTCTACGTCCGCAGCCGCAACCCGCGGGTGATCTTCGATGCGCTCCGGGACCACCGCGTCACGAGCATGGTCGTGGTGCCGCAGGTGCTCGACCTGTTCTGGAGCGCCATCGAGCGTGAGATCGCGAAGCGGGGGCGGACGGCGACGGTCGACCGACTTCGACGGATCGCGCGCCGGCTGCCGTTCGCGGTCCGGCGGATCATGTTCCGGAGCATTCATCAACAGCTCGGCGGCCACTTCCGGCTGTTCCTCTCGTCCGGCGCATTCCTGCCGCCCGCGCTGCAGCAGGCCTGGGAGGACATCGGCGTCACCGTCCTGCAGGGGTACGGCACGACCGAGACCGGCACCGGCGCGTGCGGCACGCTCGACGACCACGAGCCCGGCACCGTCGGACGGGTGCCGGAAGGGATCCAGATGCGGATCGCGCCAGACGGCGAGATCCAGTTCCGCGGCCGATCGGTCTTCAAGGGCTACTGGCACGCCCCCGAGCTCACCGCCCAGGCGTTCACCGACGACGGCTGGTATCGGACAGGCGACCTCGGCCGCTACGACGACGCCGGCCGGCTGATCCTGAGTGGCCGGATCAAGGACATGATCGTCCTGCCGAACGGCTTCAACGTGTATCCGGAAGACATCGAGAACGCGCTGCGGATCGCCGAGCTTCGCGACCCCGTAGTGATCGAGACCGCTCCCGGCCGCATCGAGGCGGTCGTGCTCGCGCTCGACGGCGAGGACGCGGCCGCGACGAAGGTCCGTGTCGACGCGGCGGTCAAGGCCGCGAACGCGACGCTCGGCCCGAACCAGCGGATCGCCGGCTGGCGGCGCTGGCCGGACGAGGACTTCCCCAGGACCCACACGCTCAAGATCAAGCGCGATCCCATCCGCCGCTGGGCCGCGACGAATGCGCCGGTGTCGGTCAGCGACGGGGCCTGAGCCTCAGGACGGCACCGGCACGCCGGTCCCGAGCATCTCGAGCGCCGTCTGGATGTCCGGCTGCAACGGGTCCTCGACGGCGTTCGGTACCCACGAATACATGACCACGGTCTGCCCGACCAGTCGGATGATGTGCCGCGCCCCGAACGCCGACTGGACCTTGGCCGGACCGGTCGCCAGGTAGGCCGCCTGGGCGGTGGCCGCCTCGGCCGCGGCCGTCGGGTCGGGGAACTCGTAGACGACGATGAATCCCTCCTGCGGCGCCTGCGGCAGGATCACCTGATAGAGAGCGCGCGGCGTGACCGTGAAGCGAGCGTCCTCGGGGGGCCGGAAGGGCGCGGCCGAGTCCTGCAGGATGAGGTTGCGGCCACCGAGGACCCGGACCAGCTCGGCGCGGGTCTGGGCGACGACCGGACCGGCGGTCCTCGTCGGTCCCGCGGTCGCGGCAGGCGGCCCGGGCGTGATCACCGCGGTGCCGCTCGGGGCACAGCCGGCCAGCGCAAGCACGATCGGGGCGACGAGGGTCAGCCGGGCGGCCATTCGAACGCTCGGCCGCCCATCAGGTGGACGTGGAGATGGTCGACCGATTGCCCGCCCCAGCGCCCGACGTTCGACACGAGCCGGTAGCCGCCGTCGGCGATCCCCTCCGAGCGCGCCAGATCGGCGGCGACGGCGAAGATCCGCCCGACCAGCTCGCTGTCGGCGTCGGTCAGGTCGAGCGCCGACGCGATGTGGGCGTTCGGCATGAGCAGGATGTGGGTCGGAGCACGCGGGGCGATGTCACGGATCGCCAGCACGAGATCGTCCTCGTGCACCTTGGTCGACTGGATCTCACCGGCGACGATGCGGCAGAACAGGCAGTCGGTGGCCGTCAGACGCTCGGCTTCGGCCATCAGAAGCTCGGCTTCGTGCTCATCAGGAACCCGATGACGCCAACGAGGCCCGCCATCAGGTACGACACGTAGCGCTGCCGTCGGGCGCGATCGAGCCAGATGCGGTCATCGGCGGCAGCTTTGATGCCGATCAGCCGCCGCAGGTTCGGGCGCTGGATGAAGAACGCGAGCCCCAAGTTCAGGGCGTAGACGATCAGCGCCACCAGCAGCCACGGCTGCGCGAGCAGCTGGGGCCCCAGGATCGAGATGAGCGCGAGGCCCGACAGTGCGAGGCCCGCGCCGAAGACCATCGTCCCGTGCGTCTGCACCCATAGGAGCAACCGGACGACGCCGCTCTCGGACTCGACCGTGGCGCGCCGGGTCCGCAGCGTGAACGGCAGCAGGATCGAAGGCAGGAACAGGCTCACGGCCAGGCCGATATGGATGGCGAGCACGATCGTGAAGAGGGACGCGGGCATCGAGCGCCGATTGTAGGGTGGGGGACTGAGGCCGGCGTTGGGGGATGGCGACGGTCGACCGAGCAACGGCGGCAGCCGCCCCGACGCTTCCAGATCGAACTCACCTGGCTCGGAACGAGTCGTAGGTAATGAAGGCGGTCACTCGACCGACCAGGAACACGAGGCGGTCGGTGCAACGAGAGCTCGTTGAGGCGGCGCGCGACGGGGACCACGAAGCATTCGAGGTCCTGGCGGCCGCTGCCGTGGATCGGCTCTATGCCATCGCTCGACTCATCCTGCGCGATACCCACGATGCCGAGGACGCGGTCCAGTCCGCCCTGACGGACGCATGGCGAAACCTGCACAGGATCCGGGACCCGGACCGCTTCGACGCGTGGCTCCATCGTCTGCTCATCAACGCGTGCGCCGATGAGCGACGCCATCGCCGGCGCTTCGAGGCCCACATCCGTGTTGTCCATGCCGAACCGGCAGAGGCCGACGGCAGTTCCACCCTCGCCGACCGCGAACAGCTCGAGCGCGGCTTCCGTCGACTGAAGCCGGAGCACCGAGTCGTCGTGGTCCTTCACTACTACCTGGGGCTCCCCTTCCATGAGATCGCTGAGCTTGTTGGCATCCCGGAAGGAACAGCGAAGTCCCGGGTCTACTACGCGACGGGGATCCTGCGCGCCGCGCTCGAGGCGGACGCTCGATCGACCGTTGCCGTCACCGATGGACGGATCGCATGAATACGAACGCGACTCCCGAGGACCGGATTACGGCGTGGCTCGTCTCGGACGCGCCGCCGCAGGCTCCCGATCGGCTGCTCGAGGACACCTTCGAGCAGACACGTCGGATCCGACGCCGGAGGTCGCCTCTCGACTGGAGGATCTTCTCGATGATGCGCAGCACCGCGGTACTCACCACCGCGACTGTCGTTGTGGTGGCTCTCGTCTTGATCGGCGTCGGCATGCTCGATCGATCACCGGGCGTGGGAGGACCACCGGCCTCGACGGCACAGTCGTCGATGCCCAGCGGACCAGCTCCGTCGGCAAGCGCGGCGTCCGCGAGTCCGGACGCCGCGACGGCGACCGGTCAGGTCGCCTATCACGCGTCGGTCGACAGCAACCGGGACATCTACCTTGCCAACGGCGACGGGACTGGCGTGATCCGCTTGACGACCGATCCAGGTGCGGACATGTATCCATCGTGGTCACCCGACGGCCGATCGATCGCGTTCGTCCGCGACGGTGATGTCTACGTGATGGGCGCGGACGGCTCAGGCGCTACGCGCGTCATGTCGAGCCCCGAGTCCGAGATCGCCCCGTCGTTCTCGCCGGACGGCACCAAGCTCGTGTTTGGTCGACCATCGGGCGTTGACAATGCAACGATCCATCAGGTCGACCTCGACGGTTCGAACGAACAGCTGTTGTACGAGGAGCCGGAGACCCACATCGAAGGTGTGGCGCGGCTGATCGCCGACAATTCGTTGCTGGCCGTGCGCGACGAGCAGGGTGGTGGCGGCCTCGAGATCGTTCGCGTCGACCTGACAACGGGTGTCGCAACCCCGCTCACGGACTATCGAGACGGCGAGGAGGTCTTCTTCGCCCTGTCACCCGACGGCGCACGCTTGGCGTACCAGAGCGAGGGCCCGGAGCCTGGGCTGCTCGTCATGGAGGCCGACGGGACGAACAGCCGGCACGTCACCGGCGAGTACACCGGTGGTCTGATCGCGTGGACAGCCGACGGCTCGACGCTGAGCTTCGTGAGCGGCGGCTGGATCAACCTGATCCGGCCGGACGGCACCGGCTTGACGCGACTCCTGCAGGGCGACTCGCCGAGCTGGCGCCCCGCAACGTAGGAAGCCCTAGTCAACGAGGGCGGCTGGCCACCAGCGCCACCCAGTCGCCGTCAGCCGACCGACCACCAATTCGGAGCCCGGTCGTTTCGAACGCGCCGCGGACCTCGGCTTCGCGATCGATGAAGATGCCCGACGCGACGAGGGTCCCGCCCGGCCGCAGCTCGTCCCGCAGGGCGCCAGCCAGCGGCACAAGAACGCCTGCGATCAAGTTGGCGACGACGACGTCGAAAGGCCGCTCACCGCTCGGGAGGCTGCCCACCCGTGCGCGCAACCGCCGGCTGAGTCGGTTCCGGCGGGCGTTCGCCACGGTCGACTCGATGGCGATCGGGTCGGTATCGACGCCGAGCGAATCGGCTGCCCCGAGCTTGATGGCCGCGATCGCGAGGATGCCCGACCCACAGCCGACATCGAGCACCCGACCGCCATCGATCCGGCCGTCGCTCGCAATCGATTCGAGGGCCGCCAGGCACAGGCGCGTCGTCGGGTGCAGGCCGGTCCCGAACGCCATCCCCGGATCGAGGGCGATCACAACGTCATCGCGCCGGGCGCGGTGGCGGCGCCACGTCGGCCGGATCACGAGCCGACGGCCCACGCGCAGGACCGGGAAGAACGCCTTCCACGCCTCGGCCCAATCGGCCTCGTGGACGATCCTGGTCTGCAGGTCGCCGATGCCGCGCAGGTCGAATGCCTGGAGGTGGCCCAGCGCCTCAGCGACCTGCGCCGCGGCGGCCTCGGCCGCGCCAGGATCGGCCGCAGGCACGTAGCCGCGGACCACGGCAGGGCGCGTCGGATCCACGCGTGCACCCAGACCCTCGTCGACCAGGTCGAACGCCGGCTCCACGGATGTCCCACCGCTCGCCACGCGGCCGAGGATCTCGCTGACTGCCTCGACGGCTTCGAGATCCGCCTCGACCGCGAGCTCCAGCCAGGCCGCAGGTTGGTCCGGCGTCACCCCAGACCGAGCTTGTCGAGGATGCCGCCCGGGCCGCCAACGGTCTCGCCGGACTCGCTCGCGTACGCCTCGAGCAGCTCGCGCTGTTTCTTGGAGAGCTTGCGCGGCACCTCGACGTCGACCAGCACGTGCAGGTCGCCGCGCGATCCGGATCGGCGCAGGTGGGGCACGCCCTTGCCGCGTAGGCGGATCTCCGTGTCGGGCTGCGTGCCGGGCTTGATCTCGACCTCCTCGGAGCCGTCGACGGTCGGCACCTCGATGGTCGTGCCGAGTGCGGCCTGGGCGATCGACACACGAGCCTCGTAGTAGAGCTCGGTGCCGTCCCGTTTGAGGGTCGGATGGGGCGCGACATGGACGGCGACATACAGCGAGCCGGACGCTCCGCCACGCGGACCGACCTCGCCCTCGTTGGTCAACCGGATCTGATGGCCCTCGTCGATGCCGGCGGGGATCGTCACCCGCAGGGTCCGCTTGTGCTCCGTGCGCCCGTCGCCCTTGCACGTCTCGCAGGGTGTCTCGACGATCTTGCCCTCGCCTCGACAGCGCGGGCACGCACTGACGTTGACCATCTGGCCGAGCATCGTCTGGCGGACGCTGCGGACCTCGCCGCGCCCCTCGCACTGCGGGCAGGTGGTTGGCTCGGTCCCGGGCGCGGCGCCGCTGCCGCTGCACGTCTCGCATCGGTCGAGGGAGCGGAACTCGATCTCCTTCTCGGTGCCCTTGACCGCCTCCTCGAAGGTGATCCGCAGGTCGTAGCGCAGGTCCGACCCGGGCTGCGGTCGGCCACGTCTGGCGGACCCGGCCGCGGCGCCCCCGAAGAACGCATCGAAGATGTCGCTGAACCCGCCGAACCCCTCGAAACCGGCGCCCCCCGCGCCGCCGTCGACGCCGGCCCGCCCGAACGTGTCGTAGCGCTGGCGGCGGTCCGGGTCGGACAGGATCTGGTACGCCTCGCTCGCCTCCTTGAACCGCGCCTCGGCCTCCGGATCGGCGTTGACGTCGGGATGCCATTGCTGCGCCAGCTTGCGGAAGGCGCGCTTGATCTCGGCGTCGCTTGCCGTGCGCCCGACGCCGAGCACCTCGTACAGATCCCGCTCCGTGGTGGCCATCGACGCAGAAGTCTACGAGAGGGCGAGTTCCTTGGCCGTCGCGATCACCGCGTCGAACATCGCGGGGCGTCAGCTTGCCGGTGAACGTGTTCTGCTGGCTCGGGTGGTACGACCCGACGAGCCGGTACGGCCCGACCTCGACGACGGCGCCATGTCCGAACCGCGGCTTCGTCGGTGTCGCGGGGTAGGCGCCGTTCGCCGCCATCGCCCGGAGGGCCGCATCCCAGCCGTACGCGCCCAGCGCCAGCAAGACCTGCACGCCGTCCAGCAGGCCGAGCTCACGCGCCAGGTACGGCGCGCAGCGGTCGCGTTCCTGCGGTGTCGGCTTGTTGGCAGGTGGGGCGCACCGGACCGCTGCCGCGATGTAGACGTCGGTCAGCGTCAAGCCGTCGTCCGCCCGTCGTGACGACGATCGATCCGCGAGCCCGGCGCGATGAAGCGCTGCCCACAGGAAGTCGCCCGACGCGTCGCCGGTGAAGACCCGGCCGGTCCGGTTCCCGCCGTGCGCCGCCGGCGCGAGGCCGACGATCAGGATCCGCGCATCGGGGTCGCCAAAGCCGGGCACCGGCCGGCCCCAGTACGTCTCGTCGCGGAACCGGGCAACCTTCTCGCGCGCTACCTGTTCGCGCCAGGCGACGAGCCGCGGACACCGGCGGCACACGACGATCTCCGCGGTGAGGGCCGCGAGCGCGGCCCGGTCGGTCACTGGAGCAGGAGCTTGTCGAGGCGACGGGACACCACGAACAGGCCGACGAACCCCACGACCAGCAGGTACGCGACGTGGACCAGCAGGACCGGCGAGATCGCCCCGACCGCCAGCGAGCGGATCAGGTCGACGCCCTGGTACAGCGGCGTCAGCTGCACGATGGAGCGGATCGGCTCGGGGTAGGTCTCGATCGGGTAGAAGGTCGCCGAGAACAGGAACAGCGGCAGGACGACGAGCTGGATCAGGTCGAAGTCCTGCCACGTCTTCATGAACGACGTTGCTGCCATCCCGGCGGCCCCGAACGCGAAGCCCACCAGCAGCGCGGCCGGCAGCGCCAGCACGATCCATGGGGACACGGCCAGGCCGAGCACGATCATCACGATCAGGAACCCGACCGCGTAGAGGCCGCCCCGGATGAGGGCCCAGATCAGTTCGCCGACCGCGATGTCACCCGACGACAGCGGGGTGGCGAGGATCGACACGAACGTCTTGTCGTAGTTGAGCTTGAAGAAGAAGTTGAACGTACTCTCGTTGATCGCGCCATTCATCGACGCACTGGCGAGCAGCGCCGGCGCGACGAACTGCTGGTACGTGATCTCCTGGCCGCCCGGCCCGACGACGGTCCCCACCAGGGTCCCGATCCCGAACCCGATGCCGAGCAGGTAGAAGAGCGGCTCGAAGAAGCCGGACAGGATGACGAGCCAGCCGTGCCGGTACACGTACAGGTTGCGCTCGACGAGCCGGAGCGATCGCCGGCTCCCGATCAGGAACGTGGAGCTCAGCGGGAGCGCCGTCATCCGCGCACCAGCTTCGCGCGGACCGTGTGCACGGTGAGCACTGTCCCGACCACGATGAAGCCCAGCAGGACGGCCATGTGGACGAGCGCCAGCTCGACGGTCGGGTCGGTCCCGAACGTGCCGAGCGAGAGGCCGCGCGCCAATACGCCGCCGTGATAGAGGGGCGTGAGCCATGCCAGCGGCTGGACGACGGCCGGCAACGCCTCGACCGGGAAGAACGTCCCCGAGAAGATGAACAGCGGCATCACGATGAACCGGAACAGGGCCGCGAACCGATCAGGTGTGCGCTGGGTCGCCGAGAACGCAGCGATCGGTGCGGCGAACGCGAGGCCGGTGAGGACCGCGACCGGGATGGCCAGCACGATCGTCGGCGACGTGGCGGCCCCGAACACGACGATGACCGCGGTGAAGACGCTCGAGATCAGCACGAGCCGGGCACCGATCCAGACGAGGTTTCCCAGGGCGACGTCCCTGCTCGTGATCGGCGTCGCGTACATGGCGTGGAAGACACGGCTCCACACCAGCCCGGCCATGATCGGGAAGGTCGCCTCGAAGGAGGCTGCCTGCATGGCGGTCGCAACGAGCAGGCCCGGGGCGAGGAATGCGATGTACGGCACGCCGCCCAACGCAGCGTTGTTCGACGAGTCGACGTAGCCGCCGAGCCCGAGACCCATCGCGGTCAGGAACAGCACCGGCGTCAGGAACGAGCTGAAGATGCTCGCCCGGAACGTCCGCTTATAGGTGACGAACCGATGCTCGAAGACCCGTCCGATGCCCGACGTTGCCTGGGCGAGCGCCGTCATCAGTCGACGAGCGACCGGCCGGTCAGGCGCAGGAAGACATCCTCCAATGTCGATCGCCGGACCAGCACGGTCTCGGGCTCCAGGCCGCGGGCGTGGGCGGCCGCGACGGCGGCCTCTCCGTCATCGGCGTAGAGGAGCACGCGATCGGGCAGGCGCTCGATCCGCTCAGCCAACCCGTCGAGCTGACCGTCGAGTGTCTCCTGGACGCCCGCCGCGAACCGAAGCTCGGTGACCTCGCGGGTCGAGTACTGCTCGATCAGGGCGCGGGGCGAGCCCTCGGCCACGATCTTTGCCTTGTCCATGACGACGAGCCGGTCGCAGAGCTGCTCGGCCTCGTCCATGTAGTGGGTCGTCAGAACGAGCGTGACGCCGCGCTGCTTGAGGCGGTACAGGCGGTCCCACAGGAGATGGCGAGCCTGCGGGTCCAGTCCCGTCGTGGGCTCGTCGAGGAGCATCAGGTCGGGCTCGTTGATCAGGCTGCGGCCGATCGTCAGGCGCCGCTTGAGCCCGCCCGACAGGTGCTCGACCTGGTCGTTGGCTCGCTCGGTCAGCTGGGCGAAGTCGAGCAGGTCGTCCGCCCGTCGCGAGCATTCCGCGCGGCTCAGCCCGAAGTAGCGGCCGTAGAGCACGAGGTTCTCGCGCACCGTGAGCTCGTTGTCGAGGGTGTCCTGCTGGGGCACGACGCCGAGCCGGGCGCGGATCTTCGGGCCGTCCCGCTCCGGGTCCTGACCGAGGACCCGCAGCGTGCCGCCCGACACCGGCGAGACGCAGCCGATCATCCGCATGGTCGAGGTCTTGCCGGCGCCGTTGGGTCCGAGGAAGCCGAACAATTCGCCGGGCGCGACGTCGAAGTCGATCGCGTCGACGGCCGTGAACTCGCCGAAGCGCTTCGTCAGCCCGCGGGCGTGGATGAGCGAGGTGGCTGGGTCGGTGGACGCGGCCCGGGGGCTGGGCGACGCCGCCGCCACGGGCGTGTCGGACATGGACGCGCATGGTACTCCGAGTCGGGACGGCCTCGCGCCCGCCGAATCCGAACGATTGCCCGGCGTCCGCTCGCCAGTATCGGTATCGGCGGCTGTGCTGGCCGCTGCCCGTAGCTGGAGGGGACCACCATGTCCCAGCACCTGCACCGGATCGCACGGGCGATCGCCATCGGGTCGATCGCGTTGCTCGCGCTGACGACGAGCGTCACCGCCGGGGAGCCGGTGGACCCCGCCACGCTCAACCCGGCGCCGCCGGCGGCGTTCAACTCGACGTGCGAGCGACTGGGCGACCAGATCCGATGCGATCTCGCGTTCTCGGATCCGCCGTTCTTCGACGAGCCGAGTGGGATCATCTGCGACGGGGTCGAGCTGCTCGTCTCGCAGACCCGCATCGTCGTCGGGAAGCGCTTCTACGACGCCGCCGGCGACCTGCTGCGGCGCCACTTCCGCGAGCGGTTCACCGGGGAGATCAGCAACCCCATCACCGGTGTAACGGTCGACTGGGTCGCGCACAACACGATCATCCACGACCTGGGGGTGCCGGGTGACGTCGCGTCGGGGACGACGCAGGTCACAGGGCAGCAGATCCGCATCTTCGCGGCGAACGGCGGGAGCGTCCTCATCGACGCGGGGCGGGTCCTGGTCGACGAGGCCTCTGGCGAGATCCTCAGCTCCTCTGGCCCGAAGCACTTCGACGACTACTTCGTGTTCGGTGATGAGCACGCGCTTGACGCGTTGTGTGCCTCCGTGAGCTGACGGTCCTGGTCGTCGGTCTGGTTCTTGAAACTGGCTACACGCAGGTAGCAAATGGGTGTATCCTGTGGCCAGTCAAGCCTTCGCCAGGAGCCAGACCGATGGCCACCATCCCCGCCCCCGCTGCCGAGCTCATCGAGCGGGCGCTCGTCGCGGAGCTCACGGTCGTCGATGCTACCGGTCGCCCGGTCACGTATCCCCTGATCCCGCTGTGGGACGGCGAGCGCGTCTACATGACGTCGTCGACGTTGTTCAGCCGGAAGCTCGAGCACATCGGCGCGAACCCACGCGTGTCGGTCTCCGTGACCGACCCCGTGAGCGTGGGGGGCCGCGTCGATCGCGTGACGATCCAGGGCGACGCTCGGGTCATCGCCGACGACCCCCACGGGGGCTGGGAGCGGTTGCTCCCGATCTGGTCGGCGAAGGAGCCGGCCATCGTGGCCTTCCTCAAGTCCCGTGTGGCGTTGCCGCTGTTCTTCGAGCGAGCGCTGATCGAGATCACGCCACGCCGCGTGCTCTACTGGCCGACCGGTGACGCGTCGGTCCCGCCGGTCGTCACGGTCGTAGAGCGGGAGGCGGCGTGATGCGTGCGACCCCGGAGATCGACGCCCGGCAGGGCCTCGAGAAGCTCGCCACCTATCCGTACCAGATCGCGTCGTGGGTCGATGACGCCGGCTATCCGCTGTCGGTCGCGGTCAGCGCCTCGGTCGATCCGCGCAGCCAGGTCGCGACGTTCACCGCGCCGGCCGGTCTGTCAGTGCCTACCAACCGGGCGGTGTCGTTGACCGGCTCGCACATCCGGCCCCAGCCGGGGTACGGCTACGACGAGCGCCGCCATGTCACGGTCTGGGGCCGTGTCGCGCCGGGTATCCGACCCGACACGATGACGCGGGTGTTGACGCTCACCGGGCGATCGGCATGGGGCTGGGACGAGTCGGAAGTCCCGTTCTTCGAGTACTCGGAGCGATCCGTGCCACGGTCGCGGCGCTATTTCGACGCCCTGTCGGCCGAGCGCGGCACGCCCGTCAAGCCGCGGCTGTCGTTCGGGTCGTTGGTGCTGCGGACGACGCGCCTGCCGTTCCTCACCGCGACGATCGTGCCGGTGCTGCTCGGCATCCTGATCGCTGCGAGCCACGGGGCGTTCGACCTGGTTTCGGCGGCGCTCACCGTGATCGGCGCCTCGTTCGTCCAGCTCGGACTGAACGTCGCGAACGACGTGTTCGATACAGTGCAGGGCGCTGACGACGCCAACGTGACGCCGACGAAGTTCAGCGGCGGGTCGCGCGTGATCCAGTACGGGCTCGTGACGCTGCGCCAGATGGCGACGCTCGCGACGGCGTGCTACGTGTCCGCCGGCGCGATCGGTCTGGTGCTGCTGGCGACGCGCGGTTCCACGGCGCTGCTGGTGATCGGCGTGGTCGGCTTCATCGTGTCGCTCGGCTATACGGCGCCGCCGTTGAAGTTCGTCTACCGCGGGCTCGGCGAAGTCGCCGTTGCGGTGGGCTTCGGACCGCTCATGCTCCTTGGGGCGTATGTCGTGCAGACACGCGGCGCCCTGGCCTGGGAGCCGTTCGTCGCGTCGATCCCGATCGCGCTGCTCGTGGCGCTGATCCTGTACGTCAACGAGATCCCCGACCGCCGCGGCGACGCGCATGCCGGCAAGCGGACGCTCCCGGTGCGGTTCTCGCGGTCGGCCGTCATCGGCGGGTACAACGTCGCGGTCGTCGCGGCGTATGTGGCGGTGGTGGCGGGTGTCGTGCTCGGGCTGCTGCCGATCCCGGCGCTGCTGATGCTGCTGACCATCCCGCTGGCACGCCGGGTCTCGTCCGGGCTGGCGCCGAACTACGACAACCCGTACGGCCTGATGGCCTTCATGGGCGTGAACGTGCAGCTGCATCTGCTGGCCGGCGTGCTGCTGCTGGCGGCGTACGCGATCGTGATCGCCACGATGGCGGTCGCACCGGGCGTGGATCTCTTCCTGCGGTGATCGGCGGCTACGGCCGCGCTACGTCGCCGGACGAGCTGGATATCTGCTCATCGGTTCAGAGACCACTCGCTGCTCGCCAAGGTATCGATGCGGTCCTGGCATGAATTGGCGATGGCCTCGAACGCGAGTGAGGTGCCCTCCACGCTCCAGTGATATCGGCCACTGGTCGGCGTACCTTCCTGCACGGGACATCCCGGATCTGGCGCGAAGACGACCTCGGTCGCGGAGACGTCCTCGACCGATCCGGGGCTGAAGCTGTGTCCATCCGGATGGGTGAACATCATCCCCGTGGCGGTGACCGAGAGCTTCCACTCCCCGGGCGCTGCGTTCAGCCCCGACGGGATCGTCGCCGTGTAGGTACCGAACGGAAACACCCCCGAATCGATCCCTGACGGGGCCGACGCGGTCGACGCGGTCGACGCCGACGCTTCAGGAACCGACGGCACGACACCGGCTGTCGGCCGGGCGCTCGACGGCGCCGAACTCGAACAGGCAGCGGCGACGACGATGACGGATGCCAAGACCGCACGGGTAAGGACTCGTCCAGACACGTCGTTCCTCCAAGTCTCGCGATCGCGCGCGGTGGACGCAGCAGCGGGCGCCAGATCCGCCAGGAGGTCCGGCGGCTCCGGTCGGTCGAACGACCCCTAATCAGGGATGCAGGCCTCGATGCCGCCGTTGTGCGCTTGGGCGTTGGCCCTCGTCACGCCACCGACGGTCGTGCCGAGGTCATCGGCGGTGGGCATCACGATGTTGTGGATGATGAACGCGTTATTCGGGTTCGCGTAGGAAGCGAGGTAGCCGGCGCAGCTCGCAGGCTCGGTGATCGGCTGGGCCGCCGCAGCGCCGGCGATCACAAGGGTTGCCACCGCGGCAAAGGCCATGGCGGTGATGGATCGACGCATTTCCTGGGACCTCCTTCAACGGCGCTCGCGCGACGTGCGCGACCGCGTCGGGAGTATCCGGATGACCTCGCAGGCGCGCTGCATCAGATGGGGCAATAGCGCGAGGATCAGTCTTCGGCTTGCTCCGCGCGATGCTCCTCGGCATAGCCGCGGAGGCCGGCTTCGTCGACGATCGTGATCGTCCGCCCCTCGGTCGCGATGAGGGCGCGCGATCGAAGCAGGGCGAGCGCTCGCACGAGCGAGTTGCGCGAGACGCCGATGAGGCTCGCGAGGTCATGCTGTGCGAGCGGAACGGTGAACTGCGCATGATCCAAACCGTTCTGACGCATCGAATCGGCGAGCTCGACGAGGTAGTGGGCAAGTGCGTCTGTGGCCGCCGCGGCAGTCGCGGCGATCCGTCGGCGGTCCGCGGCGCCCAGCCGTTGGATCAAGATCCGCAAGAGCGCGAGCGAGGCCGCCGGATGACCCAGGAGGTAGTCGAGGTACAGGTCCCGGCTGATGACCCGCGACGTCACGTCGCCGACTGCCACGACGTTGGCGGCTCGCGTTGTGTAGTCGCCGATCGCCTCGAACTCCCCCACGATGTCTGCCGGCCCATACACGGCGTGAACGATCGACCGCCCGTCCGGCGTGTCGGCGCTGATCTTCACCTGCCCCTCGAGCACGACGACGACCGAGTCAGTCGCGTCGCCCTGCCGCATCAACGTGTCGCCGCGCCGGTATCGGCGAAATCGCCCGAGGGCGACCAGGTCTGCACGATCGCCCGGCTCGAGGAGCTCCAGGAAACCGATGCGCGAACTGGGCTTCAGGGATCAGACCTCCTTGAACTCGCCCTCGACGGCTTCCTCGCCTTCGGCCTGGCCCTCCCCGGCGGTGCCCTCGCCCGCGGCACCATCGCCGTCAGCCGGGCCCTCGCCGCCATCGGCGGACCCGTTGGTCGGGCCGGCCTCGGAGGCTGCCGCCTGGTAGGCCGCGGTCGAAACACGAGTCAGCGTCTCGGCGAGCGCCGTCATCCCGGCCTGGATCGCAGCAACGTCGGACCCCTTGAGTGCCTCGCGCAGCGAGGACACCTGGTTCTCGACCTCGAGCTTGTCCTCTGACGAGACCTTGTCGCCAAGGTCCTTGAGCGTCCGCTCGGCCTGGAACGTGAGCGCCTCGGCCTGGTTGCGGGTCTCGACCTCCTCGCGCCGCTGCTTGTCCTCGTCGGCGTGTTCCGCGGCGTCGCGGACCATCTGGTCCACGGCGTCCTTCGACAGCATCGACGAGGCGGTGATCCGGACCTGCTGCTCCTTGCCGGTCGCCCGGTCCTTGGCCTTGACGTCGAGGATGCCGTTCGCGTCGATGTCGAACGTGACCTCGATCTGCGGCACGCCACGCGGGGCCGGCGGGATCCCATCGAGGATGAACCGGCCGAGCGTCTTGTTGTCCGCCGCGAAGTCGCGCTCGCCCTGGAGCACGTGGATCTCGACCTGCGACTGCGAGTCGGACGCGGTCGAGAAGACCTGTGACTTCGACGTCGGGATGGTCGTGTTGCGGTCGATGAGCTTGGTCATCACGCCGCCGAGCGTCTCGATGCCGAGCGACAGCGGTGTCACGTCCAGTAGCAGGACGTCCTTGACGTCACCCGCCAGCACGCCCGCCTGGATCGCCGCGCCGATGGCCACGACCTCGTCGGGGTTGACGCCCTTATGCGGCTCCTTGCCGTCGAACATCTTCTTGACGGCCTCGACCACTGCCGGCATGCGGGTCATGCCACCGACGAGGATGACCTCGTCGATGTCGCCGGGCTTGAGGCCGGCGTCCTTGAGCGCATCCCTGACCGGCCCCGCGGTCTTCGAGATGAGGTCGTCGACCAGGTCCTCCAGCTTGGCCCGCGTCAGGGAGACGACGAGATGCTTCGGACCCGAGGCGTCGGCCGTGATGTACGGCAGGTTGATCTCGGTCGTCGACGTCGACGACAGCTCGATCTTCGCCTTCTCGGCGGCCTCCTTGAGCCGCTGCAGGGCCTGCTGGTCCTTCGAGAGGTCGATGCCCTGGTCCTTCTTGAACTCGGCCAGCAGCCAGTCGATGACGCGCTGGTCGAAGTCGTCGCCGCCGAGGTGCGTGTCGCCGTTGGTCGCCTTGACCTCGAAGACGCCCTCGCCGAGCTCCAGGATCGAGATGTCGAACGTGCCACCGCCGAGGTCGTAGACGGCGATCTTCTCGTCGCCCTTCTTGTCCAACCCATAGGCGAGGGCGGATGCCGTCGGCTCGTTGATGATCCGCTTGACGTCGAGCCCGGCGATCCGGCCGGCGTCCTTGGTCGCCTGGCGCTGGGTGTCGTCGAAGTAGGCGGGGACCGTGATGACCGCCTCGGTCACCTTTTCGCCGAGGTAGGCCTCCGCGTCGGTCTTGAGCTTCTGGAGGATCATCGCGCTGATCTCGGGTGGCGTGTAGGTCTTGCCGTCCGCGAGCTTCACCGCGATCCCGTCGGACTTGGGGTCCTTCTCCACCGTGTAGGGGACGAGCTCGCGCGAGCGCTTCGTCTCCGGATCGTCGAACCGACGACCCATGAAGCGCTTGATCGAGAAGACCGTGTTGCCGGGATTGGTCACAGCCTGCCGCTTGGCGAGCTGGCCGACGAGCCGCTCGCCGGTCTTGGTGAAGGCGACGACGCTCGGGATGGTGCGACCGCCCTCAGCCGATGCGATGACGGTCGGTTCGCCGCCCTCCATGACGGCGACGACGGAGTTCGTGGTGCCAAGGTCGATGCCGATGATCTTGCCCATGGTCGGTATGTGCTCCTCGCTCGGAATGGGTGTCAGTTAGGTCGGTCGTTGGTGGTTGCCGGCTCCGGTGCGGCGGCGACGGCCACGAGCGCCGGTCGCAGGACCCGATCGCGCAGTCGATAGCCGCGACGGATCTGCTCGACGATCTCGCCCTCGGCGCGGCCGGAGCTGGGCACGGTGGCGATGGCCTCGTGCTCACGCGGGTCGAAAGGGATGCCCGGACCGGCGTCGATCGGGCTGACGCCCTCGCTCTCGAGCAGTTGCCGGAGCTTGCGGTCGATGGCGGCGAGGCCCTCGAACCAGGGGTCGCTCGCGACCGAGTCCGGTCGCGCCTCGATCGCCCGGTCGAAGTCGTCGGCCAGTGTCAACACCTTGCGGATCAGGTCCTCGCCCGCCAGCCCGAGATCGCGTTCGCGTTCCTCGGCGGTCCGGCGCTTGAAGTTGAGGAACTCGGCGCGCTCGCGTTGCAGCGCGGTCAGGTACTCGTCCGCCTGGGTCGTCGCTTCCGCGAGGTCGCCACGAAGCACCTCGATCTCCTCGAGGAGCTTGGTCGGGCGGATGTCGATGTTCTCGGCGCGCTCCTGGGCGCGGGTCCGATGTCGCGGGTCAGGCATACAGGTGGTCCACCAATTCGTTCATGAGACCGGACACGAACCGGACCGTGCCGATCGCCTGGGGATAGCTCATGCGCGTCGGGCCGAGCACGCCGACCACGCCGAGCGCACTGCCCGGTCGGCCGTACGGGGCGAGCACGAGCGAGACGTCGTGCATCTCCTCGCGCGGGTTCTCGGCGCCGATGACCACGCGGATGCGGCCCGAGCCCGCCACGCTCCCGACGAGCTCGCCGAGGAACGTCCGGTTCTCGAGCGCGGTGAACACCTGGCGCAGCTTGTCGCTCTGGGCGAACTCCGGGGCCTCCATCACGTTGAGCAAGCCATCCGAGAAGAGTTCTTCGACCGAGGCGGCGTCGTACTCGCGCAGGATGTGCACGATCCGCTCACCGACCCGCCGCGCGACGCGCTGCATCGGCTCGTCGGCGTCGAGCTTGGCCAGCGTCCGCTCGGCGTCGACCGCGGTCAGGTCGACGAGATGCTCGTTGAGCAGGCCGGCCACGCGGTTGAGCGTCGTCTGGTCGATGGCATCGGCCTCGTCGAGGGTGATGGCGGCTTGCTTGATCGCGCCCTCGCGCAGCACCAGGATCAGGCTCGCCATCCGCTCATTGACAGCCACCAGGTCGACGCGGCGGATATGTGCGGCACTGGGCTTGGCCGGGGTCGCGAGGCCGGCCGAGCGGGTCAGCCCGGCGAGGGTCGTCGCAGCCAGCCGGAACCAGTGCTCGCTGGCGAACTCGACCTGGCCGAACTGGTGCCGGATCATCAGCTGCTCGACCGCCGACAGGGGGGCCGCGTCGACGATCGACTCGACATAGAAGCGGTAGCCGGCATCGGTCGGCATGCGCCCGGCACTCGTGTGCGGGTGGGTCAGCAGACCGGCCATCTCGAGCTCGGCCAGCACGTTGCGGACGGTCGCGCTCGACACGCCGAGGCCGTACCGTTCGACCAGCGCGAGACTGCCGACGGGCTGCGCCGACGTGATGTATTCCTCGATGACGGCCCGAAGGATCGCCTGGGAGCGGAGGTCCAACGGGCCGAGTGGGTGGCGTGCTCTACGCGCCAACTCGTTCTCCCGTGGTAGTTAGCACTCGATGGGTGAGAGTGCTAACGGTCGTGCTGGCATCGTAGCAGCGGCCAGTGACGAGTGTCAACGCGGCGAGCGCCGCTCGATGACGGCGCCCTCAGACGAGCCGGGAGAACAGCTCGTTCGAGAGGAGGCGCCCACGCGTCGTCAGGACGACCCGGTCCTTCGGCGTGACTGTCAGCAGCCCTGCCGCCAACGCCCACCCGAAGACGTCGGCCAGGGGCGGCGCGTGGGCCGCGGTCAGCGGCACGCCGGTGTCCAGGCGCAGGCCGAGGATCAGCGACTCGACCGCCGCCGTCACCGCGTCGAGCACCTCGACACCGCCCGGGGGCAGCTGCGGCGGCGTAGTGCCCAACGCCGCCACGTACAGGTCGAGCCGGGCCGCGGTCCAGCGCCGCGCCACGCCGTCAAAGGCGTGCGCGCCCGGACCCGCCGCCTCGTTCGGCCGACGCTGCCAGTACGCCAGGTTGTGCCGGCTCTCGTGGCCGGGCCTCGCCCAGTTCGAGATCTCGTACCCGCGGTACCCGGCATCTGCGAGGGCGAGCGCGGCGTGGTGGTACTGCCCGGCTGCCCGGTCCTCGTCCTGGCCCGGCGCCACGGCATCGCGCCAGCGTCGCGCGCCCCTGGTGGTCGGCAAGTGGTCGCCAGTGGGGCCTGCGAGACCCTCGGCGACCGGGTCGTCGAGGGACAGCGCGTACAGCGACAGGTGGTCGGGCTCGAGTGCGAGCGCGGTGTCGAGCGTCGCCATCCAGGTCGACAGGTCCGTGTCCGGGATGTCGTACAGCAGGTCGACGTTGACGGAGCCGACGCCCGCGTCCCGGGCCCCCGCCACCGCGTCCGCGACGTGGCGCGCCCGATGCCGCCGACCCAGCTTGCGCAGCTCGGTGTCGTCGAACGATTGCGCCCCGAACGAGATCCGAGTGATCCCTGCGCGGCGGAGCGCCGCAGGGTCGCCGCGCTCGTCGGGCCCGGGGTTCGACTCGATCGTGATCTCGGCGCCGTCGGCGACCCCGAACCGATCGCGCACGCGCGCGAGGATCCGCTCGACCTCGCCGGCCGGCAGCAGCGACGGCGTCCCGCCGCCGAGGTAGACCGACTCGAGGGCCGGGCGTCGCCGCGTTCCCGGCTGCCCGAACTTCGCCTCCAACGCGTCGGCCCGAAGGTCGAGCTCCACCAGCAGCGCATCGAGGAACTGCCCGATCCGGTTGCGCGGCCCGCGCGCCGCCGAGCCGGCGATGACCACGAAATCGCAGTACGGACAGAGCGACACGCAGAACGGGACATGGATGTAGAGCGCGATCGGTGGACGCGCGGCCGGCGTCCGTTCCACGGTCACCGATCCCGCTGCGGGGACTCCCGACTGCCGATGACGCGCCAGCCCTCTGGGGGTCTCCGGCGCCGGTCGATCTCCTCGACCTCGCGTCCCTTGGGCAGCGTCTGGCCCGTGTGGCCCGTGGCCAGGAACACCGCGAACCTGGTCGCGGCGTGCCCCAGGAACGCGGCGGCGATGCCGCCCGTGACCGCGGTCAGCCAGCCACCGATGAGGCCGATCCCGAGGGTCAGGACCAGCAGGTAGCGGTCACGACCCGGCGCCCCGAGCCTGGTCGTCAGCGCGTACAGCAGGGTCTGCATGACGTTGGCGAGGTTCGCCTCGACGCCGAGCGTCACCATGGTCCCGAAGACCGCGCCCCGGAACGTCGCTTCGTCGATGAACGCGGTGGCGGTCGAGTTGAGCAGGGCACCCGGATATGACCTGGCATCCGGGAAACGGATGCGCTGGTAGCGCAGCGTCGCAAAGGCGAGCGCCTGGGCCACCCCCAGTCCGGCGAAGATCAAGCCGCCCATCACGGCGCCGAGCCGATCCCCGGTGCCGAGGTACAAGTCCGTCTGTGGCGATGGCGAGATGTAGGCCATCGCGACCACCAGCGCGGCACCGAATCCGTACCAGGCGAGGCGCCGCCGGACCCGCGGCCGCTCGCCGTCGCGCGTCGATTCGTAGTACTCCGCGGTCCCGAACCGCTCGGCGTCTAGACGCAGCAGGACGAGGAGCAGCGCGAGCCCGACGACGATCAGGCCGCGGGAGATGTCGAACAGCCCCTCCACCCGGGGATCAGCCCTCGTCCATGCGGAGCATCGCCAGGAACGCCTCCTGCGGGATCTCGACCGACCCCACGCGCTTCATCCGCTGCTTCCCCTCTTTCTGCTTCTCGAGCAGCTTCCGCTTGCGCGTGATGTCGCCACCGTAACACTTGGCCAACACGTTCTTGCGCATGGCCCGGACGCTTTCTCTCGCGATGACGTTGCTCCCGATAGCCGCCTGGATCGGGATCTCGAACATCTGGCGAGGGATCAGCTCCTTGAGCCGCTCGGCCAGGGCGCGGCCCGTCGACTGGGCACGATCGCGGTGGACGATGAGGCTCAGCGCGTCGACCGGCTCGCCGTTAACGAGGATGTCGACCTTGGCGAGGTTGGCGGGTCGATAGCCGAGCTCCTCGTAATCCATCGAGGCGTAGCCCTGCGTCCGGCTCTTGAGCTGGTCGAAGTAGTCGACGATCAGCTCGGCGAGCGGCATCTCGAAATGGAGCACGACCCGTATCGGGTCGAGGTACTCCATGTTCACGAACGTCCCGCGCCGGTTCGTCGAGAGCTCCATGATCGAGCCGATGTACTGGCTCGGCGAGACGACGCTGAGGTTGACCCACGGCTCCTCGATCGTCTCGATGTCGGACGGGTTCGGCAGCAGCGACGGATTGTCGACCACGACCGTGCCGCGGTCGTGCTGGAGCTGGACGTGGTACTCGACCGATGGCGCCGAGGCGATGAGGTCGAGGTCGAACTCGCGCTCGAGCCGTTCCTGGACGATCTCCATGTGGAGCAGCCCGAGGAAGCCGCAGCGGAACCCGAAGCCGAGCGCGACCGAGCTCTCCGGCTCGAACGTGAAGCTCGCGTCGTTGAGGTGGAGCTTGTCGAGTGCCTCGCGGAGCAACGGATAGTCCTCGCCGCTGACCGGGTAGATGCCGGCGAACACGAGGCTCTTGGCGGCCTGGTAGCCGGGCAGCGGCTCCTTCGCCGGCCGCGCCTGGGTCGTGACGGTGTCACCGACCTGCGCCTCGCGGACGTTCTTGAGACCGGTCGCCACGTAGCCGACCTCGCCGGCGCTCAGCTGCTTGACCGGGACGAGCTGCGGGCGGAACACGCCGAGCTCCAACGGCTCGGCGGTCGCGCCGCTGGCCATCAGGCGGATCGGATCGCTGGCCTTCAGCGTGCCCTGCTCCAGCCGGACGTAGACGATCACGCCCTTGTAGGCGTCGTAATGGCTGTCGAAGATCAGGCCCTGGACGGGCGCGGCCGGGTCGCCCGTCGGCGCGGGGATGCGGGCGACGATCGCCTCCAGGATGTCGCTGACGCCCGTGCCTTCCTTGGCACTCGCGAGGATCACCTCCTCGCGCGGGATGGCCAGCACGTTCTCGAGCTCGTCGATGATCGTGTCGGGGTCGGCCGAGGGCAGGTCGATCTTGTTGAGGACCGGGATGAGCGTGAGGTTCTCGCGCAGGGCGAGGTGGACGTTGGCGAGCGTCTGCGCCTCGATGCCCTGGGTGGCGTCGACCACGAGGATCGCGCCCTCGCAGGCCTGCAGGCTGTGGCTGACCTCGTAGGCGAAGTCGACGTGACCGGGGGTGTCGATGAGGTTGAGCCCGTACGTCTGGCCGTCCTTCGCCGTGTACTCGAGCCGGACGGCGCGGGCCTTGATCGTGATCCCCTTCTCGCGCTCGAGGTCCATCGAATCGAGGACCTGGCTCGTCATCTGCCGAGCGTCGATCGTGTGGGTGAGCTCGAGCAGCCGATCCGCCAGCGTCGACTTGCCGTGATCGATATGGGCGATGATCGAGAAGTTGCGCAGCCGTTCCTGGGGGATGGTCACGAGGGCGGAGTGTAGCGGCTCCTGTGGTAGCATCCGCCTCCGCGTATGGCGCTCATCCCGCGCTCGCGCGTGCCATCCAACCCATCACGTCGACGATCCGAGAGGTTTCCCTTGGCCAAGACGCCCCGCACCTGGTCGGGTGCACGAACGCCGTCGGGCCTCAAGCGCGTCCGGCAGGCTGCACGCCGCCACGAGGTGCTTGGCCCGCGCCGCGCCGCGGCGAAGACCTACGTCGCGAAGGCACTGAGCACGGTCGCCGCGTCGACCGACGTTGCGGCCGCGACCGTTGCGCTCACCGAGGCGCTGTCCGCCCTCGACCGAGCCGCCAAGGCCGGCGCCATCCACCCGAACGCCGCCGCGCGTCGAAAGTCGCGGCTGACGATCAAGATCAACGCCGCCCTAGGCGGGGCGACCACCGGTTCGTCCGGGCGAGTCGCCAAGCAGACCGGCAAGGCCGCCGCGGCCAAGGCCGCGAAGGCGCGCATCGCCGCCGGCAAGTCGACCAAGGCCAAGGGCGCGCAGACCGCCGCCGGCAAGGCCCGCGCCGCGCTGAGCAAGACGGCGCGTGCCGAGGCCGCTGCCGCGAAGGCCGCCGAATCCGGCGCCGCCGAGACGGCGACCGCGAAGCCGGCTCGCCCGGCAACCAAGGCCGCGGCCGCGAAGAAGCCTGCCGCCAAGTCATCCGCCAAGACGGCGACTGCGAAGACAACAGCGAAGAGCACCAGCAAGAAGGCTTCTTCCTAGCGCCCCGTCCCCGCGCCCCGCGGCGTCCCGGGCTTCGGCCCGGGGCGCCGCTTGCGTTTCTGCGGTCGCGGTCAGACCGCCGTCGTGACGGTCCGATCCCCAGGCACGCCCGGCACGTCGGGTTTCGGCCGGGTCAGGCCGTAGATGACCGCCCCGCCGAGGCCACCGCCCGTGGTCATCAGCAGCAGCGAGCCCGCCACCGAGAACTGCTCGCCCCAGTAGAGCGAGCCGAAGGATGCCGCGTCCGTGACACCCGCCGACGCCAACTCCGGCCCGCGACCTAGCGCCAGGTAGCGCGAGTACACGCAGTGCGCGCCGGTGTCGCAATACGGCGGGATGGGCTGCCGCGTCTCAGGGTCGACGCGGTTGAAGTCGGGATAGCCGCTGTCGGCGAAGAAGAAGATCGACTTCAGGAGCAGCAGCAACAACGCCGAGGTCAACCCGGTCACGAACGCGGCGAACACCCCGTTCCGCACGATCCTCGACCACGGACCCGCGCGCCGGTCCGAGCGCTGGTTCGCGTAGTAGCCGATCAGCAGCCCGGATGGGATCGCGAGCAGCCAGATGATCGGCTCGATCGGGATGATGAGCAGAAAGCTCGCCGCGATCGTCAGCGCCATCCCGATCCCGACGTACGCGGCGGTGATGGCCCCGCGGTCGACGATCCGGGTCACGTCCCAGCGAGTGCGGCGCGACCGAGGTACCGCGCCCCGTCGCCGAGCTCGCCTTCGATGCGCAGCAATCGGTTGTACTTGGCGACCCGCTCCGAGCGCGACGGGGCGCCGGTCTTGATCTGCCCGGTGCCCATCGCGACGACGAGGTCGGCGATGGTCGTGTCCTCGGTCTCGCCGGATCGATGGGAGACGACCGCCGACCAGCCCGCCCCGCGCGCGAGCTCGATCGCCTCGATCGTCTCGGTCAGCGTCCCGATCTGGTTGAGCTTGATGAGCACCGAGTTCGCGGCGTGCAGCCCGATGGCGCGGGCGATCCGCTCGGTGTTGGTCACGAGCAGGTCGTCGCCGACGAGCTGCACGTGCCCGCCGAGTCGCTCGGTGAGCTGGCCCCAGCCGAGCCAGTCATCCTCGCCCAGCCCATCCTCGATCGAGACGATCGGATAGCGGGCGGACCAATCGGCCCACAGGTCGACCAGCTCGCTGCTCTCGAGCGTCCGACCCTCCTTGGCCAGCACGTAGCGGGTCGGGGCGCCGTCGCCACCGCTCCCCTCCTCGACGAGCTCGGTCGTCGCCGGGTCGAGGGCGATCGCCACGTCCTCGCCTGGCCGGTACCCGGCCCGCTCGATGGCGCGCAGGATGACCTCGACCGCGGCCTCGTTCGAGGCCAGCGACGGCGCGAACCCGCCCTCGTCGCCCTGGCCGGTCGCGTGCCCCTCGTCGTGGAGGATGGTGCGCAATGCCGCGAAGATCTCGGAACCGGCCCGCAACGACTCCTCGTACGTGGCAACGCCGACCGGCATGACCATGAACTCCTGGAAGTCAGTCGAGTCCTGGGCGTGCTTGCCGCCGTTGAGGATGTTGAACATCGGGACCGGCAGCGTCCGCGCACCGACCCCGCCCAGATAGCGGTACAGCGGCAGGTCGTAGGCCGCCGCCGCGGCGTGCGCGCACGCCAGCGACACGCCGAGGATCGCGTTCGCGCCGAGCTCGCCCTTGTTCGGGGTGCCATCGAGGTCGATCAGCAGCCCGTCGATGCCGGCCTGGTCGGATGCGTCGAGGCCGATCAGCTCCGGGGCGATCCGCTCGGTGACGTTCCGGATCGCAGTCAGCACGCCCTTGCCGCCGTAGCGTGCCGTGTCCCCATCCCGCAGCTCGACGGCTTCATGGGCACCCGTCGAGGCACCGCTGGGCACCGCGGCCCGCCCGACCGATCCGTCGACCAGGACGACATCGACCTCGATCGTCGGGTTGCCGCGTGAGTCGAGGATCTCGCGGGCGTCGACCGCGTCGATCAGGGTCATCGACTCCGCCCGCTCGCTGCGGCCTTCTTCGGGGCGGGCTTCGGGGGCGCGGACGCCACCGGCGCAGGCTTCTTCGCCGCCGGCTTCTTCGCGGCGGGCTTCTTGGCCTTCTCCGGTCTGGGCCGATCGAGCAGCACCGCCACCCCCGGCAGCTCGCGGCCCTCGAGGAACTCGAGCGATGCCCCACCGCCGGTCGAGATGTGGGTCATCTTGTCGGCGAGGCCCTGGCGGACGATCGCCGCCGCCGAATCGCCACCGCCGATGACCACCGTCGCGCCGTGCTCGGCACGGTCCGCGAGCATGCGTGCGACAGCGTTCGTCCCGTGCGCGAACGAGGGGATCTCGAACACGCCCAGCGGGCCGTTCCAGAACACGGTCTTGGCGGTCGACAGCGCCTCGACCATCAGGTCCTGGCTCGCCTTGCCGAGATCGACGATGTGCCAGCTCGCCGGGATCTTCTCGGCCTGGAGCGTCTTGTACTCGGTGCCACGCGTGACCTCCTTGGCCACGATGACATCGACCGGCAGGACGACCCGCACCTTGCTCTTCTCGGCCCGGGCGAGGATCCGCCGCGCGTCCTCGACCCGATCGGGTTCGGCCAGGCTCTTGCCGATCGTCTTGCCCTGCGCGAGCAGGAAGGTGTTCGCCATCCCGCCGCCGAGCACGAGCAGGTCGACCTTGGTGAGGAGGTTGTCGATGACCTTGATCTTGTCGCTGACCTTGGCGCCGCCGAGGATCGCGGCGAACGGCCGCTCCGGCGACTCGAGGAGCTTCGAGAGCATGGTCAGCTCGCGCTCCATGAGCAGCCCCGCGTAGGCGGGCAGGAGCCTGGCCACGCCGACCGTACTGGCGTGTGCGCGGTGGGCGGTCCCGAACGCGTCGTTGACGTACACGTCGGCGTAGGACGCGAGGGTCGCCGCGAACGCCGGGTCGTTCGCCTCCTCTTCGGGATGGAAGCGGAGGTTTTCGAGGAGGACGATCTCGCCCGGGCGCATCCGCCTGAGAGCGTCTTCGGTGCCGACCCCGAGCGCATCGCCGGTGACCGGCACGTTGCGGCGCAGCAGCTCGGTCAGCCGTTGACCGACCGGGCGGAGCCGCAGGCTGTCGGTGACCTTCCCGTTCGGACGGCCGAGGTGGCTTGCGAGGATGACCTTGGCGCCGGCCTGCACCAGCGTGATGATCGTCGGGATCGAGGCCCTGATCCGCGAATCGTCCTGCACCTTGCCATCGGCCAGCGGGACATTGAAGTCGACGCGGACGAAGACGCGCTTGCCGGCGACGTCCGCATCGCGGATGGTGAGCTTGTCCATGGGGGCGCCTCGGGCCGCGATCAGGCGGCGGCGACCGGGAGTCTCGCGGCCACGAACGCGATCAGATCGGCGACGCGGCAGCTGTAGCCCCACTCGTTGTCGTACCAGGCGATCACCTTGACCATGTCGCCGCCGAGGACCATCGTCGACTCGGCGTCGATGATCGACGAGCGCGAGTCGCCCCGGAAGTCAGTCGACACGAGCGGCTCGTCCGACACGCCCAGGATGCCGTCGAGCGGGCCGGCGGCAGCATCCCGGAACGCGGCGTTGAGCTCCTCGACGCTGGTCGCGCGACCGACCGTCGCGGTGAAGTCGACCACGCTGACGGTCGGGGTGGGGACGCGCAGGCTGAAACCGTCGAACTTGCCCTTGAGGTCGGGGATCACGAGCGCCAGCGCCTTGGCCGCACCGGTCGTGGTCGGGATGATGTTCTGGCCTGCCGCGCGGGCCCGGCGCGGATCCTTGTGGGCGACGTCGAGGATGCGCTGGTCGTTGGTGTAGCTGTGGATGGTGTTCATCAGCCCCTTCTCGATGCCGAGCAGGTCGTGCACGACCTTGGCCGCCGGAGCGAGGCAGTTCGTCGTACAGCTCGCGTTGCTGATGACGTGGTGGCTGGCCGGGTCGTAGCGGTCCTCGTTGACGCCCAGGACGATCGTGATGTCCTCGTTCTTGGCCGGGGCGCTGATGATCACCTTCTGAGCGCCGGCGTCGATGTGCGCCTTGGCCTTGTCGGCGTCGGTGAAGATGCCGGTCGACTCGAGCACGATGTCGACCCCGAGATCGCCCCACGGCAGCGTCGCGGGATCCCGCTCGGCGAGGATCCGGATCTCGCGGCCGTCGATGATGATCGAGCTGTCGCCCGCACGGACGTCGCCGTCGTAGGCACCGTACGTCGAGTCGTGCTTGAACAGCAGCGCGTTCATCTCGGCATCGACCAGGTCGTTGACCGCCACGACTTCCACGTCCGGCGCGCGCTCGAGCAGCGCCTTGAGCGATTGGCGGCCGATACGGCCGAAGCCGTTGATGCCGACACGGACTGCCATCGTGGGACCTCCTGGCGGTCGATGCCGGACCGCCGGTGAAGCGCGCGGCGCGCGCGAGATGTCGTTCGGGGGAACGCGGCCATTCTAGCAAAGGGTCACGCCTCTACAGAGAGGCGGACATGGAACGGCCCCCGCCATCCGGCGGGGGCCGTTCGCTTGGGCTATGGGCTTGGGCGGTCAGCCGCCGATCTTGAAGACCTTGTTTCCGCAGATCGGGCACGTGCCCTGAAGGGCCGGCTTCCCGTTCTTCATCGTGATCCGCTGCGGATTCTGGACTTCGACCTTGCGCTTGTCCTTGACGCAGTAGGCCTCAGCCATGTGGGCTTCCTCCTCGTTGGTGGAGCGTCACGAGAACCTTCGTCCCGCATCCGCTCATGGGTAGCGCTATGTCGACCACAACGACGGGCGCCAGCGGTCCGTCGACGCGGTTCGTTTCTGGGCATCCATCTCTGCCAGCACCAGCAGGCTTTCGAGGCCCGTCTCGATGCAGGCCGCCTCAGCGGCGTCCTTCATCGATCCACTGATGAACTCGCCTCTCGTCCGGTCGGCGAAGACCGCACAGACGACGCCGGCACGACAGCCGGCAAGCGACGCGAACACCAGCAGCGCCGATGCCTCCATCTCGAAGTTCATGACACGCTGGCGCGCCATGTCCTCCGCCAGGTCAGGGTAGCGGATGGGCAACTGCGGGATGGGTCGCCCTTGTGACCCGTAGAACCCCGGTGCCGTTGCCGTCACTCCGACGTGGTAGCGGTGACCGAGCCGTTCCGCTGCCTCGATGAGTGCCACGACCGCCTCGTAGTCGGCGACCGCGGGATACCCATCGTGCACGTACCAGCTCGTCGTCGTTTCGAGTCGCACCCCTCCTGTCGTGATCGCCAGGTCGCCCAGGCGCATCTCTGGTTGAAGGGCGCCAGACGAACCGACCCGGATGAAGGTCGGACGTCGCGTGATCGCCAGGATCTCGGCCACGGCGATCTCGACGTTGTCCGTGCCGATGCCGGTCGAAACGGCCGACACCCGCTGCCCCCGGTACGTGCCGGTGGCAGAAGCGAACTCCCGGTGTCGGTGCTCGAGCTCGATCGAATCGAAGCGCGAGGCGATCCTGGTGGTCCGATCCTGGTCCCCGGGGAGGAGGATGTACTCGGCCAAGTCACCCGGTCCGAGTCCGATGTGGTACTGCCGTTCTCCCTCCGGGACCGCGATCCTGCGATCTCGGGGGCTTTCGACGCGGGTATCCGCGTTCGGCAAAACCTCTCCTCGCTCACGAAACCTGCTTCGCTGGCGCGAAACTCGGCCGAGGATAGTCCCGCAATTCTGCGAGCGTCAAGCACGGCCACGCACGAATCGCGGCCGCTTGGCGCGCGCATGGGCCCTGCGTGGCCCGTTCTCGACCCCACGCACGGCCCACGCACGGCTCGTGCACGCCCCCCGCACGGGCCACGCACGAGCCCGCTCAGGCGGGATCGCGGGCGGTGGCCGGGTCGGGATCGACCGGGCGCTGGCCGCCGACGGCGGCCAACCGGGCTGCGACCCGGACGGCCAGGAGCCGCCGCGCGTGGCGTCGACGGTGGACGGTCAGCCCGGCCGACAGCAGCCCGACGGTCAGCATCCCGGCAAGGCCTGCGCCGGCGCCCGGGATGCCTGATGGCGCATCGCTGAAGCCGGCGGTCCGCAGGTCGGACGCGTCGGCCGGCTCCGGCGCCAGCCGGGTCGTCTGGCGTGGGACTCGACTCGACATCGCCCAGGGTGCTGCCGAGGACGATGGCGGCCGGATCGTCGACGATGACCGCGGCGAGGCCGTCAGGCTGGATCGCCACGACACCGGTCACGTTGATCGCGTCGTCCGGCTCGATCAGGGCCGCCGACTCCGCGGCACTGCCCGCGAGCACGACGCGCCCGATGGCCGTGCCATCGTCGAGCATGAAGCCATCCGGACGCAGCTCGACGACGAGCCCGCCGACCCGCACGTCGATCCCGACCAATCCGTCCAGGTCGACGAGGTCGGCCGGCATCGCCGACGGACCCGCTGACGCGCGCGCGCCGGCATCTGCCGCCCCGGTAGCGGATCCGTTCCCGCCCGGCGCGCCCGCCGCAGGCGTCGACGCCGGGGCCGGAGCCTGTCGGACGTCGGCCCTCGAGCGCGGCAGGATCGATGGCCGCCGATCAGTCGCGCTCGGATACGGCGGTCGCACGACACCGACGACCTCGGCCGCCCGGCCCTCGGTCAGGGCCGTGTTCGCGATCCGCGCGCCTGGCTGGACCAACACGACGAACCGCTGCGCGCCGAGCACGATCTCGGCCCGCCAGCGATCACCGAGCTTGCGGACATCGTCGACACGGCCGGCGACCGCCACGAGGCGCCAGGCATGGGCGGTCGTCAGCCGGCCGGCCACCCGCAGTGGAGCCGGGACCGCCGCGGATCCGCGCCGGTCTACCGATGTCGCACGGAGGCGCGGCGCCCCGTACGCCGTTCCCACGCGACCCACCGCACGGATGCGCGCCCCCACGCCGGGTGCGGACGCGTCCTTGGGCAACAGGATCTCGATGGCGCCGGTCGCATCCTGGACGACGATCCGCCTCCCGGACCCGTCGAGCAGGCTAGCCGGCGCGGTCACGACGGCCTCGACGGCGACGTCGCGGTCGGTGGTCCGGAGTGCGGTCGCGATCGAGACGACGGCCGGCGTGCCGCCAGGCGGTCGGGGCGAGCCGGTCGCGCCAGGGGTGGGGGTCGGTGCCGCTGCCAGCAGCGTGAGGTCGTGCCGATCGCGCGCCCACACGCGATACCCGTCAGGCGCGCCCTTCTTGGACGCGCGTTGCCCGGCGATGCCGACGATCCGGTAGCGCGCTCCTGCCGCGAACGACGCCTGCGTCAAGCCGCTCGAGGCATCGGCCATGACCTTGATCCGGGTGCCGTTCGTGGTCTCGACCGTCACGGCGATGTCACCGCTCGTCGACTTGGTCGGTCGGGCGACCGCGACGCCGGACAGCCGGACGAGGCGCCCTTCCGTCGAATTGTTCGGACCGCTCGACGCCAGATCCAACGCCGCGGGCAGGGCGCCGGTGTCGTCGCCGAGGATCCCGCCGGTCGATGGTCGGATCTCCAGTTGTCCGTATGGATCGGCGAGGGGTCCGGTCACGATGAGGGCCTGGCCCCGTGACGGCGCCGAGAAGCCATCCGGCAGTTTCACGACGATGCCGCCGGTGGCGTCGCCGATGGCGATGAGGGGCGGCGTGCCGAGCCGGCCCGCCTCGGCCGTGACGATGCCGCGCACGGTGACCGTCGACCCGACGGGCTTGGTGCGGGCTGCGGCGATCGTGAGCCCGACTGGGGAGGGGCTCGGGGATGGCTCGGCCGTGGGCGTCGGCGTCGGCGTCGGGCTGACGGTCGCGGTCGGGGTGGGTTCCGACGTGGGTGATGCGGTCGGTTCGGGCGTCGGCGTCGGTGTCGGTGCGGGCGTCGGCGATGGCGGTGGGGCGACCGTGAGGTCGCTCACCGCGGTCACGTAGAGCCTGTAGCCCTCGACACCGGTCCCGGAGCTGTCACGCTGCCCGAGTGGCCCGGTCGCGCTCACGATCGAGCCGACGGCGAGCTCCCGACCCGCCAGCGCCGCGGGCGTGACGATCACCCGAATCGCGCCGGATCCGTCGTCGACCGTCACCGCGCTGCCATCGCTCAGCGCATCCGGGCCCTCGGTCACCGAACCACCGATCTGGATCCGCGATCCCTCGACGAGCTCCCCCGCCGCACCCGTCGCCGTCGTCGGGGCGGCCGGCAGTGCGCTGGAGTCCGTGATGACGACGTCGGTCTCGGCGACCCGGAGGGTCCGCTGGGCGAATCGATCATCGACCGTGCCGCGCGCGACGATCGAGGTCCCGGCGGGGACCGGGGCGACGACCACCGCGTCGAGGTAGAGGGCGAGGCCACCCGTGACGTCCTGGACGAACGCAGTCCGCCCAGCCTCCAGGGCGCCCAGATCGGTGGTCAGCACGCCGGCGATCGTTGCCGTCTCGCCGTCGGGCATCGAGCGGGCGGCCGAGATCGCGATGGGCGCAGGGGTCGGGGTCGGTGTGGGCGCAGGGGTCGGGGTCGGGCTCGCAGTCGGTGCAGGGGTCGGGCTGGCGGTCGGCGCCGAGGTCGGCTCGGGTGTGGCCGTGGGACCGGGTGTGGGTTCCGGCGTCAGCGTGGGGGTCGGCGCCGGCGAGGGCTCGACCGTCGGTCCGGGCGTCGCCGTCGGTCCGGGCGTCGGCTCTGGGCCCGGATCCGGGACGGGCGGCGCCGCGAGCCCCTGCGGTGCGGGCGTCGCCGAGACGAACCAATCCACGGCGTTGTCGTTCGTGTCGAGGCCGTTGCCGAGCGTGCCGCCCGGGCGACGCTCCAGACTTGAGCTGGCCGCCGGCGCCGCGGCCGCCGTGCCCTCGACGAACGCGTTCGACGCATCGCCCCAGGCCACCGCGTCGACCACCGCGCCCCCGACGATCCGCAACGCCAGCGCGCCACCGGTGGCCGCGAACCCGCTGCTGTAGACCGCGTCGCCGATCGCCGCGTACGCGCCAGCGGCGTTCGCAACGAGGCTGCGCTTGCCCGGCGTCAGGACCGTTGACGCCACCCACGTCGCCTTGCGCGTGACGGTGGAACCGGACGATGTCGCGTAGACCAACTCGAGCCCGATCAGGTCGATCGGCGCGGCACCCTGGTTCGCGATCTCGACGAACTCATCGGACGCGCTCGCGCCGCCGGTCTGGATCTCCGACAACACGAGCGTGGACGGCGGCCACGAGACGTCCGCCGCACTCGCGATGCTGCCGCCGAACATGGGCGTGGCCGCCGGCACGCTCGACAGACACAGGGCGACGACCAGAGCGAGCGCGGCGTGTGCCGCGCGCCGAGCGCGTTGCATGCGTGACCTCCCGGCGGGGACCGAGCGGGCGGCGGCGCGTGACGAGTGATAGCAGCCCGCGCTCGACGCGGGCTAAACCGGGGTTGCACTGCGGCTCACCGGCCGCTGCACCGGGCATCGCTCCGCGCTACCGCGCATCCATCGACTACGATGGCCCGCACCGTCCGATCAGTCGTACCGGAACACGATCCAGGAGACGCCGTGGCGCGCGCCAAGAGGACCCATCGAGCCGAAGCCCGGCGTCGCTATCGCAGCGAGCAGGCGATCGGCACGTTCGAGGACGACGATTTGGACATCGAGCCGAGCGACCGCCCGACACCGGAGCAACCGCGCCCGGGCGCCGCCACCACGGCCCGACGTGGCTTCGCGGCGGCATTCCGCGAGGCGTTCCGGCCGGTGAACATCCGGGAAGACCTGCGCTCCATCCCGGCGCTGTTCCGGAGCAAGGCTCTATGGGTCCCGATCATCCTCACGCTCGCTACCGCCGGGCTGTATGCGGCCGTGCGTCCGGAAAGCCGCCCCGGAGAGCTCATCTCGACGCTGACGCTGTTCGCGAAGGAGTACTTCCTGGTCCCGCCGGCCATCGGCGGCGCGTTCATCACCGGCTTCATGGCGCCGCGCGCGAGCTGGCTGCTCGGGCTCGCCGTCGGCCTGGTGGCTGCGGCGACCTACTCGATCCTCGTCTTCAACGGCATCGTCGTCTTCCCGCCGACCACGGCAACGCCGCCGCGGCCCGAGGATGTCGCCTTCGCCGCGTTCGCGATCTCGCCGGTCATCGGCGCGTTCTTCGCATCGACTGCGGCGTGGTACCGGCGGTTCCTGTATCTGACCAATCCGAACCGCGGCCGAGCGCGCCCGGGCACACCGGCACGACCCGACGGGCGCAGCCGATCGAGCCCGAACCAGAAGGCCGGCGCCCGCCGCTGACGGGCGCCGCTGACGTCCACGACTGCGTTCGTCGTGGATGGGCGGCCGGGCGAAGGCGGAGTCGAGTACCGGAGCGAGCGCACCCGACGGTGCGTGAGCGAGGCGCGCAGACTCCAACGCACGCCCGGTCGTCCAGGGGCGACAGCCTCCATGACCGCGACATTCACCCGAGGCGGCGCATGCCGGCGTGGCCTAGCTGCCGGACGCCGCCGGGCTGCTCCGGTCCACCGGCCTCGGCGGCCACATCGGGGAGTGACCTGACCTCGTGCGCCACGAGGTTGACGACCGACCCCTCGCGCTGCAGCTCGCCATCGACCAACAGCAGCGCGTGGCGTCGGACCACGCCCCGCAGCCGCTCCCACGTCGAAGGCCAGAGGGTGACGTTGACCATCCCGGTCTCGTCCTCGAGCGCGAGGAAGACCGTGCCCTTGGCCGTCATCGGGTGCTGCCGGGTCACGACCAGGCCACCGACCCGGACCCTGCCCGGCCGCCGGTCGGAGAGCGACGCGTTGGTGATCGCCCCCAGCCGGTCCAGCGCGCCGCGGAACAGGCCGACCACCTGCCGCCTGGCGTCCAGGCCGAGCACGGCATAGGCATCACCGATCCGTTCTGACTCGGTGATCTCGGGGAGTGCCGGGACGTCGGTCGCCGGCAGGCGCAGGTCCATAGGCCGACCACCCGCCGCGCCGCGCTTCCCTGCTGCCCGTCCCAGCGCCCGCACGGTCCGTCCATCCATCCGCCCACGCGACGCGCCGGCGACCTCGCGCAGCTGCCACAGGAGCTCGCGCCGGGGCCGCCCGAGCGAATCCATCGCCCCGCTCCGGATCAGCCGCTCCAGCACCTCCTCGGGGAGATCCGTCCGCTCCACGACATCGACCAGGCTCTTGTACGGCCCGCGAGCACGCTCGGCATCGAGCAGCGCCTCGTGCTGCTCGCCGATCCCCTTGACGAGGTGCAGGCCGAGCCGGACGCCCCAGCCACCGGTCGTCGCCGCGGCCCAGCGCTCGCGCGCGGCGGCCGACGGCACGATGCAGCCCGACGAGACGACCGGATCGGGCTGCCCGTCCGGCCCCACCCACTCGGTCGTCGTCTTGTACGACGACGTGTTGATGTCCACCGGCAGCACCGCCACGCCGTGGCGTTTCGTGTCGTTGACGAGCACCTCGACCGGGTAGAAGCCCATCGGCTGGGCGTTGATGAGCCCGACCAGGAACTGGGCCGGGTAGAACAGCTTGAGGAACGACGACTCGTAGGCGGTCCGGGCGAACGCCGCGGCATGGCTCTTGGCGAACCCGAACGAGGCGAACGCGGCGACCTGGCGGAACAGCTCCTCGGCGTCGTCGTCGGTCATGCCGGGTTGTCGCAGCGCCCCCTCCACGAACTGCTTGTGAAGCTTCTCCATCTCGCGGCTGGACCGCCACGTCCCCATCGCTCGCCGGAAGCCGTCCGATTCCGCCGGTGAGAACCCGGCGACCTCGATCGCGATCCGCATCACCTGTTCCTGGTAGAGGATCACGCCGAGCGTGTCCTTGAGGACCGGCTCGAGGCTCGGGTGGAGATACACGACCGGCTCGAGGCCCTGCTTGCGGCGCAGGTACGGGTGGACGGCGTTGCCCTGGATCGGGCCCGGCCGGATGATCGCAACCTCGACCACCAGGTCGTCGAGGCTCTGCGGCTTCGACTTCGGGAGTGTCTGCATCTGGGCCCGGCTCTCGACCTGGAAGACCCCGACCGTGTCGGCCGCCTGGAGCATCGAGAAGACCTCCGCCACTTCCTCGGGCAGCCGGTCGAGATCGAGGCAGACCGCGCAGTCGTGCTCGATCAGCTGGAGCGTCTCGTCGATCGCGGCGAGCATGCCGAGCCCGAGCAGGTCGAGCTTGATCAGCTTGAGCGTCTCGACATCGCGCTTGTCGAACTGGACGACGACGCGCCCGGGCATCGTGGCGTGCTCGAGCGGGGCGATGTCGATGAGCGGCGCGGCCGTGACCAGCATCCCGCCCGAGTGGATCGACAGGTGGCGCGGGAAGCCGTCGATGCGGGCGCAGAACTCGAGCCAGCGCTCCCAGTGCGACAGCCCGACCGTCGACCCGCCGCGGGCCCGGGGTGGCTCCTCCACCTCGACGCGTGCCACCGAGCTGTTCTGCGCCCGGCTGTCCGGCGGCGGGTCCCACATGCTGGGGCGGCCGAGCCGGTCGGTCTTGCGCGGCGGTGGCAGTTGCATCCCGCTCTCCGGGTCCACCTCGACCATGTCCCCCGGCCGCTGGCCCCGGTAGCCCGTGCCACGGCCGGCCCGTAGCCACGCGACACTCGCCGGGGAGTCACCCGGGCCGCCTTCATCGTCGGACGGGCCGCCGCCACGGATCGTGGTCACCGGCGCGAGCGGGTCCTCGCGGAACGGATGTGGGTCGCCGTTGTCGGCCGGGTTTCTACTCCCACCATACGAATCGGGCGTTGGGTGGCCGGAAGGAGCCTCGACCGGTCGATCCTGAGCGTGGCCTGGGCGACCTTCGCCCGCTTGTGCCCCGCCAAGCCCCGGATCTTCTGATGGGAGCAGAATCGGCCCCGAGAAGCCACCCACTGTGCCACTCCCGGTAGCGCGTTCCGCATGAGTGAGCGTGGTCGGGTTCCGGGACTGCAGTCCGGGCGTCGTTCCGTGCACGTTCGTCTCGGGCGTGCCACTCGCAGTGGCGCTGTCCTCGTTGGAGCGTGCCGCCGCCGTCCGCCGCATGCCCGGCGGATGCCTCCCGAAGCCAGGCGAACGGATGTGGTGCATCCGGGTCCTCCGGCTTCGGTGGCTGGCGCCAGGGCGGCACCTTCCCGACGAGCGGGATCCGCGTGTTGAGCTGGCCCATCCGGTCGACGAGACCGTGGGCCTCGGCGTCATCGGCCGCGCGAGCCTCGCCTGGCAGGCCCTCGCCCGTCCGCCGGAAGAACTCGGCGAACCCGCCATCGGCCTCGAGGTCCCGCCGGACCATGACCGAGTCGTACGTCTCGAGCGCCTTGGCCACCCGATCGACCAGCGGGCGTGGGAACCCCAGCGCGTAGCCCACCTCGCGCACCGCCGAACGTGCCCGGTACGTGACGAGGTTGCAGACCATCCCCGTGTGCTCGGCTCCGTAGCGCCGGTAGATGTACTGGATGACCTCCTCCCGACGCGCCGAGCTGAAGTCGATGTCGACGTCCGGGTAGGTCGTCCGGCCCGGGTTGATGAAGCGCTCGAACAGGAGGCTGTGGGCGATCGGCTCGACCCGGCTGATGCCGAGCGTGTACGACACGATCGAGCTGGTCGCGCTACCCCGACCCTGCGCTGGGATCCCCTGCTCCCTGGCGAAGCGCATGAGGTCCCAGCAGATCAGGAAGAACTCGGCGAGACCGGCTCGCTCGATGATGTCGAGCTCGTGGGCGAGTCGATTGACGACCGCCGAGGTCAGCGGGTGGTAGCGCGCCCGGGCGCCCGCCCAGCACAGCTCCGACAGGTAGGAGAACGGCGTCTCCCCGGCCGGGACCGGAAAGCCCGGGAAGCGGTACTGCTCGAACCCGAGATCGACCGAGCACGACGCCGCCACCTCGACCGACGTCGCGATGCCCTCGCGCCAGGCCCGCGCGGTCGCCGCATCGAAGCCGGCGCCGAGCGCCGCCAACTGCTCACCGGACTTGAGGAACGACTCGGCATCCGGCCGGCGGAGATCGGCCAGCGTGTCGACCGTGCGGCCGTGCTTGATCGCCGTCAGGACGTCGTGGAACTCGCGGTCGTCCGCGGTCGCGTAGTGGACGTCGTTGGTGACGACGACCGGCAGCCCGAGCTCCTCCGCCAGCGCCACCGATTCGGTGACGAGCCAATCGTCGTCGGGCAGCAGGTGGTGCGAGAGCTCGATGAAGAAGCCGCTCGACCCTGGCCCGTCGCCACGACCGAAGATCGAGGCGTAGCGCTCCGCCGCCGCCCGGGCGCCCGCCCGATCGCCGACCCGCAACCGGCGGGCGATCTCCCCATCGCGACAGCCCGACAGCGCGATGACGCCCTCGTGCTCCTCCTCGAGCAGGTCGTGGCGGAACCGCGGCATGGCCTTCGTCCCGGCGAGGTTCGCGCGAGAGATCAGCCGGCTGAGACTGCGCCAGCCGGTCGGTGAGCGGGCCAGCAGCACGAGATGCGGCCCGCGCGCCGGCTCGCCGATCCCGCGCAGGTCCTCCTTGACCGGGTCGCGGTGGCCGGGCAGCTTCGCCCGCAGCGGTCGTGGACGGGCCGGCCGGCCCTCCGTCGGGAGCGGCGCGCTGACCGCAGGCTCACCTCGTCGCCGTCTCGGTCGACGCCGTGGCGGGATCACGATCGCGTCCGGATCGGGCACGGCCGGGTCGAGCAGGCCGATCTCCGTGCCGACGATCCCATGCAGCCCGGCTTCCTCGACCGCACCCATGAACCGGACCGCCCCGTAGAGGCCGTTGTGATCCGTGACGGCCAGCCCGGTCAGGCCCTGGACGACGGCCCGCGCGACCAGATCGTCCGCGGTCGATGCCCCGTCCAGGAACGAAAAATCAGTATGTGCATGGAGCTCGGCATATGGGATGATCGCCACGGTCGTCGCTCCGGGATGGGGTCCGGTGGAGGGGTCAGATAGTATAGAACAAATGTTCACTCTCGAACCACGAAACAGAAATGGCATGTCCGGCGTCTCTTGGGCATGCACGCACCCATCCACATCGATCGCCCGCTCCGACCGGTCGCTACGACCGCGCTCCGGACGGCCCTCGCCGTGGTGGGCGCGATGCTCCTGATCCTCGTCGTGCTACCCGCGGTCCTCGCGGTCCAGGCGGCGTCGATCTAGACCACACGACGTCTCGGCGCCTGGGGGCTCGGGACGATCTGTCGGCACCGACTGCGATGGTCGAGGCGCCGACCCGCCGGATCGCTGGTGAGCATCGATCCGGCCACAGGACCCCGTCGCTGGGGGCGACGGGGTCCTGCCATGTCAGGTGCCGACTAGACTCGGGCGCATGGTCACGCGATCCCGCCGCTCCCTCCACCTTGTTCAGCTCGTGCTCGTGGTCGCCGCCTGTGGACCCGCCGCGAGCAGTGCTTCGAGCCCGTCGACCAGCGCGCCATCAACGGCCGATCCATCCGCCGAGGCGTCCCCGCCGTCGGCGGCGCCGACGAGCGCACCAGCGGCCGGCCAGACCGATACCGCGTGGGGCCGCATCTGGGACACCGTCCCAGCCGACTTCCCGGCCTTTCCCGGAGCGACCCCGGCTGACGACGCCGGCGACGAACCCGCCAGCGCCCGCTTGGCGGTCGAGGGTGGCGACCCGCTGGCCATCGCCACGTGGCTGCAGGACGCGCTCGAGCAGGCGACGTTCAGCACGGTCGGCCTGAACGGTCCGGGCGAGGACGGCGGCTACGTCATCGACTCGACCGGCGAAGGCGACTGCCGGATCCAGACGACCATCGCGCCACTGGGCAGCATGACGTTCGTGTCGGTGCGCTACGGAGCCGCTTGCCCGGGCCCCTGAGGCAACGGGGGCGTTGTATGCTGGCACCGGACGCCAGGATTCCCATCCTGCACGGGGGAACATCGACGATGCAGTCCACGCGGCCTCGCGATCTCGGCGCCCTGATCCTTGCCATCGGGGTGTTGCTCGTCCTCTTCGTGGTCAGCCTGACGCTCGGGTCGCCGCTCACCTGACGAGCGTCGCCGATCAGTCGTACAGGCGCTCGAGATGCCAGGTCCCGGCGATCCGGTCCTGGTAGATGAGGGCGAGCCAGCGCTCCCCGACGACCTTGGCGTAGTCGCGCGCGATCGGATCGCGCCACCACGACTCCTCGACCCGCCAGCGGTTGCAGACCTCGACCGCCTCGCGGCGCCCGTTCCAGCGGATGGCCACGAGCCGACCGTCGGCGTCGAGCTCGACGTCGATCCGCGGGTGCTCGCGCAGGAGCCGGGTCACGCCGGCTCCCCGTCCAGACCGACCGCCCGCCACGTCCAGCGCTCCTCCGGTAGCGGTGTCTCGGGATCGGTGATGGCCACCCGCCGGATGCGATCCTCCCCGTAGGTCAGCGCGAGCCTGGCGAGCTGCCAGCCGAGCCGTGCCGTCCGCGCGGCCTGTGGCACGAACAACGGCAGCTGCTGGCCGGCGGCCGGGGTGGTGCCGCGCAACTCGAGATCGAGGCGCTGGACGGCCGCCGGTGGCGGCTCACGCTCGAGCCTGGCGAACAGCAATCGCTCGACCGCCTCCGCGTCCGCGGTGGGCTCCGGGAACCGCTGCTCGACCTCGATCCGCGGCGAGGTCCCGGTCGGGGCGAACGCCAGATCCAGCTCGAGCGTCAGCACCGCCCGGTCCGCCGCGAGCCCCCGTCCGGTGAGCTGGCCGGCCAGCGCCGCGACCAGTCGATGGAGCACGAACCGAAGCGGCTCGAGGTCCTCGACCGGTGGCTCGATCGGCAGGGCGAGACCGAGGCGCTCGGTGGCGCGCCGCGGCCGGAACGGCTGGGTCTCCTGGCCGTTGGCCCGGGCGTGCAGCAGTGCGCCCTCCTCGCCGAACCGGGCGATCAGCGCCGTCCGCGGCAACGCGGCGACGGCGCCGATCCGGCGCAGCCCGAAGCGGGCGAGCCGGGCACGGACGTCGGGGTCGGTGGTCAGGAGGCCTGACGGGCGATCGGCGAGGAACGCGGCCTCGTCGCCGGGCGGCACGGTGGCCGGCGTCTCCGGCCGGGCGGCCAGGGCGGCGACCGTCGCCGCGAAGTGCGTGCCGGCGATCCCGACCCGCGGCCTCGGCTCGCCGGGGAGCCCCCTCGCCAGCGCGCCGGCCAGTCGCTCGATGAGCATCGGTTCGGGGCCCCACAACGGCCCGAGGCCGTCGATGCCGACCTCGAACCACCCGAACGCGACATCGAACGTGTCGGCGCTGCCCGCCAGGCTCGGGCTGGACGCCCCGAGCGCCTCGAACACGGCCTCGGCAGCTCCCCGGTCCGCGTCGGGATCGGGGTCGATGAAGGTCGCCTCAGGGACCAGTCGATGTGCGCTCCCGAGCGGCATCCCGCGCCGGACGCCGAGGGCCCGGGCGGCCGGATCGGCGTCGATGACCGGGCCCGGATCCCACGGCCGACCGCCCAGCACGAGCGGGCCGGTCGGGAAGGGCCCGGAGTGGCGGGCCTGCGCCAGGTGGAGCTGGAGATGTGGCAGGAACAGGTGGAGCCGTCGCATGGTGGATCTCGCGATCGGGGGCCTCGTGGACAGGGGCTTGGTCGATCAACAGGGCGTCCCGAGCCAGACAGGCGTCCCGCTCGCCGCCCTCGGCGTAGAGGATCCGGAGGGTCGCCCGACGCCCCGGCGGACCGTGCCGGTTGTGGGCGACGAGTGCCTCCGTGCGCTGGCCGACGACGTCGCGACCCAGCCGGACCCACGACCGGCGCGCCAGCTCGAGCCGGATGCCGGTCGATTCGGCGACCGCCTGTGCGAGACCGCCGGTGAGCCCGGGAGCATCGAGGATCAGCAGCAGGGTCTCCGCGCGCCGCGCGAGCGCGGCGAGTCGATGGAGTCGGTCGGCGACCTTCGACGGCTTGTCGGTCTTCGCCAGTCGACCACCGGGCAGGTCGAGGACGAGCAGGTCGACCGAGCGGCCGGCGAGCAGGCTCCCGGCGATCGACAGGCCCTCATCGAGGCTGGCCGGGGTGATCACGACGAGCCACTCGAGGTCGACGCCGCGGGCGACCGCCTCGACCGGGTCGAAGCTGCGCGACAGGTCGAGCCAGGCCACGACACTCCCGGCCGCTTGTGCCTCCGCGGCGACGCGGAGACTGAGGGTCGTCCTTCCGCTGGAGCCGGTGCCCCGGATCGCGACGCTGGCCGACCTGGGCAGCCCACCGGGTCCGAGGATCGCATCGAGCGCGGCGAAGCCGGTTCGGATGATTCGGTCGTCCGGTCGCGGGTCGTAGTCGGGCTGGATGTCCTCCGCCGCATCCGGTACGAGGGCCAGCGCGCCGACCACCCCCGGAGCTGCGGCACCCCACCGGGCCCGGAGGCCCGCGACAGCGGCATCCACATCACCCCGACCGGTCGACATCGGACGCCTAGTATAGAACAGATGTTCTAGTCAAGCAAGATTGAAGCTGGGCCGATCCCGCTCGCTATCCTTATGTTCCCAGAGCCCGACAGGGAGCCCGATGTACCTATGGCGTCGCCTGATCAGAGGCACCTCGAAACCGGCCTCTCCTTCGGGCCCTGGCGGGCCCCTTGAAGGCATCGACACCATCGACTGGGCAAACCTGGAACACGCTTATGGCCCAGCCGCCGACGTCCCGGGCCAACTGCGAGATGTCGCTGTCGGAAGTCCTCGCCAACGAAGCAAAGCGATGTCGGAACTATGGGGCAACATCCACCACCAAGGGACGGTCTATCCCGCCTCTGCTCCATCAGTCCCGTTCCTGGCGCGGCTCGCGGGATCCCGAGCCATCCCAGAGGGTGACCGTGGCCAGCTCGTGGCGCTCATCTCGGCGATCGCGTCAGGAAGCTCATATCTCGAGGTTCATGAGCCGATGATCCGCGGCGGCCTTTCGGACGAGGAGCGTCAGGACTTGGAGAAGGAGCTTGGCTGGGTCCGGGCGGCCCACGAAGCTGCTGCAGCCGTCACCCCTGGGCTCCTCGCAGAGATCAGCGAATCATCCCCCGCGATGCTGTGGCCCTTGGTGATGCTCGCCGCCCAGGTTTCGGAAGCCGCCGGGGGCGCGGCACCGTTCCTCCGACAGTTGGCAGATTCACCCATCGATCCGTTACGACGCAAGGCACTAGAGCTAACCCTCGCCTTGATCGATGGCACCGTTTCGGCTGCTGACCTCCGCGGCGTCCTGGACGTCCGTCCCGATCTCGTCGAGCTGGCCGATCCGACCGCCTGGCGAACACCGGCAGTAGGAGCGCGATACATCGTCTCGGCGTTGCTCGAGGAGGCCGGCTGACCAGCGAGCCAGTCGACGACACGCCGCCGTCACCTGATCGACACGGCGTCCGCCTAGCCTCGGCCTACCATGCTGGCGATGCCGACGCCCTCTACCGATCTGACGATCCCGACCGCGCCGATCCTCGTCGTCGATGACGATGCGAAGATCGTCCGGCTCGTGCGGACGTACCTGGAGCGCGACGGGTTCAGCGTCGTGACGGCCGCCGACGGACCGGGCGCGCTGGATGCGATCGAGACCCACCAGCCCGCACTCGTCGTCCTCGACCTGATGCTCCCCGAGCTCGACGGTCGCGCCGTCATCCGCGCCGTCCGCCGTGACGACGAGGCGGGCCGCACGCCGATCCTCGTGCTCTCCGCCCGCAGCTCGACGATCGATCGGATCGCCGGCCTCGAGGATGGCGCCGACGACTACCTGCCCAAGCCGTTCTCGCCGGCCGAGCTGGTGCTCCGCGTGAAGTCGATCCTTCGGCGCTCGACGCCGGCTCCGCGGCTGGCCACGGATCGCGCCGCAGCCATGATCCGCCACGGCGACCTGACCATCGACCCGGCGCGCCACGAGGTGCGCCGCGGCGACTCGCGATCGACCTCACGCGCGTCGAGTTCAAGCTGCTGCAGGCGATCCTCGCCGCCGACGGCCGGGTCCTGTCGCGCGACCAGTTGCTCGACGCTGTCTACGGCCACGAGGCAGCCGAGGTGCTCGACCGGACGATCGACGTCCACATCCGCCGGCTGCGCGACAAGCTCGACGACGACCCCGATGCGCCGCGCTACGTGCAAACCGTCCGCGGGGTCGGCTACCGGGCCGCCCGGACGTGACGACGACTCCGGATCGTCGCCCGCGCCACTCCCAGCGGCACATTCCGCACGAGCCCGCGCGGTCGTCCCACCAGACTGCATGTTGGGCGACGATCACGTTGGGTTCATCGAACTGGGGCCACGGGCAGTGGCGCGCGCGGCATCCACGTGGCGCCCTCGGGGTGGCGCGTGATGGCCCGAGGCATCGCGACCCGCATCGCCCTGGCGGCGATCGCGAGCGCGGCGGTCGGGCTGCTGATCCTGGTCATCGGTGTGGCCGTCGTCGGCGCCGAGGTCTTCACCGCGCTGATGATGGAACTCGGCGATTCCGCCGAGCACGCTCGCGACATGTACGCCGATTCCGTCACGACGGTCGTCGTCGCTGCCTCGCTTGTCGCGGTCCTCGCGAGCGTCGGCCTCGCCATCGTCCTGGCCCGGATGCTCGCCCGACCCCTCGCCGAGATCGGCGTCGCGGCGCGCCGGATCGCCGACGGTGACTATGCCGCGCGCGTCCCGCGGGAAGGCCCGGAGGAGCTGGCCAGCCTCGCCGATTCGTTCAACCAGATGGCGGCTTCGCTCGAGCGCCAGGAGCAGATGCGGCGCGATTTCATCGCGAACGCCGCGCACGAGCTGCGCACGCCGCTGACCAACCTGCAGGGCTACCTCGAGGCACTGCGCGACGGCGTGATCACCGCGGACCGGGCGACCTACGAGTCGCTCCACGAAGAGGCGGATCGGCTGGTGCGCCTCTCACGCTCGCTCGATGCGCTCGCCGAGGGCGACGCGGACGGCGAGCAGCCGTCGCTGGTCGAGGTCGACCTCGCAGCGGCCGTGCGCGTCGCCCTCGACCTGGCGGCGCCATCGATCGAGCGGGCAGGTCTCCGACTGGATGCGGATGTGCCGCCAGCGCTCGCCGCGCGCGCCGATCCCGATCGACTCGCCCAGGTCCTCGCGAACCTGCTCTCGAACGCGGTCCGCTATACCCCGCCCGGCGGGCTGATCAGCGTGCGCGTCGAGCGGCGACCCGGCGATGTCCTCGTCTCGGTCGCCAATACCGGCGAGGGCATCCCCGCCGAGGAGCTCGACCGCGTCTTCGAGCGCTTCTACCGCGTCGAGAAGTCGCGCGACCGCGCACGAGGTGGCGCGGGCATCGGCCTCGCCATCGTCAAGCAGCTGGTCGAGGGTATCGGCGGGCGAGTCGGCGCCGAATCGCGCGACGGTCAGACGCGCTTCTGGTTCAGCCTGCCGGCCTGACGTGGGCCAGGCCGAGTCGACGCCGACCCGGCTAGGGCAAGCCGATCGCGATCATCCCGGCGAGGATCCCCGTCAGACCCACCCACTGGATCGGCCGCAGCCGCTCGCCCAGAAGGGCGACGGCGACCACGATCGTGACGGCCGGGCCGAACGACGATGCCAGCCCGACGAGCCACGTCTCGGCGTGCTCGAGCCCGTAGGCGAAGGACATCAGGCCGAGGACGTCGAGCACACCCGAGAGCACGATCGCGCCGATGACCCGGCGGTCGAGCCGGCCTGCGCCGCCATCGCCCGGTACACCCTCGATCATCGGCGCCGCGATCAGGCGGAAGGCCGTCAAGGCCAGGACGAGCACCGCGACCGAGATCACGGCGTTCGCGCTGCGAGACACCAGCAGGACTTCGAGCCACGGTGCGCGATCGATGACGATGTCGCTGCCGATCGACATCGTCGCGAAGAGGATCAAGGCGACCACCGCGAAGACCACACCCGGGCTCGCGAAGCGCGTCCCGCGAAGCCCCTTGTCGAACGACAGACCGGTGAGCACGACGCCGATCGTGGCGACCGCTGCGCCGAGCGCTTGCAACGGCGTCAGCGTCTCGCCGCGGATGACGACGGCGAGCACCACCGTCAGGCCGCCGTAGGCGGCGACCATCCCGCTGACGACGGCGATCGGGCCGATCCGCAGCCCCGTGAAGTACGACAGGTAGGCGCCGGCACCGGCCAGGCCGACGAGGCTGCCGCCGATGAGCACGAACGGGTCGCTCGGCATGCTGGTGCCGGTCGCGATGGCCACGATCCAGACGAGCACGGCCCCGACCAGCTGCATGCCGGTCGTCACCCGCAGGCTGCCGACGCGCCTGCTGGCGAGCGCCGAGAAGAGGTCGAGCGTGCCCCAACAGATGGCAGCACCGAGTCCGGTCAGCAGGCCGACGGGCATCGGCGGAGCCTAGAGTCGGGTCCCACGATACGGACCTCCGTCCCGCGGCCCGGGACGGGCTGGAGGGCCTGGCGGCCAGGGGCCTCGTGCTAGACTGCGACGCCCGTGGGGATGTAGCTCAGCTGGGAGAGCACCGCGTTCGCATCGCGGGGGTCAGGGGTTCGAGTCCCCTCATCTCCACCACCATTCCCCGGAACCATCCCGCTGGGTACGCTGCCGTCGCGCTGACCACGATGCGCGCCCGGGACCCGCACGAGCCGGACCCGTCCGTTAAGCGCGGGTGCAGCGGCCGATGAGCCGCCGGTGAGCGTCCAGCGTCAGGATGCCCGCCATGAAGTCGACCAGGTGCAAGACCGCGAAGGCGGAACGGCGGGCACATCGGAAGGCGAAGCGGAACGGGCGAGCGTCTGACGACCTGACGCTCACGCCGCTCGGCGGCACGATGGAACCGGCGCTGGCCGACCAGATCCTTGCCGCCTTCCGCGGGTTCGATCCGACGGGACCGTGGTCGAGCATCGCGCCGCGCATCCTGCCGGTCCTCAAGCGGCGCCATCACCCCTACCCAGCCGAGGCGGCGCCGCTGCACATCCACGTCCCGCCGGGCGTATGGACCGGCTTCGGGATCGACCTCGGGCCCGCGTTCTCGCACGTCAGCCAGGCACTCCTCGATGGCTGGCACATCGACCACGCGACGTTGCTCGGCACGGCACTCGAAAACCTGGCCGCGCTGGTCGAGCGCGAGCCGCCGGTCGTCGACAGCTTCCCGGTCAACGGGATCGATGTCACCGCGGTCCAGGGGCAGGGCTGGGGCTCGTCGCTGGTCCTCGCGCCAGAGTTGCTCGGGCCGATCCTCGGGCCGGAAGCCTCGCCTGCTCCTCACACCGGTCCGGAACACGCTGCTGGCCCTGCCCGACGACGTCGACGACGACCTTGCCTTCGAGCTGTGGGCGGCGATCGCCGACGGGGCGCACGATGAGCTCGAGGTGGAACCCCTGCGCTGGACGGGATCCACGGTGGCCCTCATCGGGGATCCGGCACTCGGCTCTGCCGAACTAGTCGCCGGCCGTGGCCCGGTGGAGCTCGGTCGCATGGTCGTGGAGCCAGCGTCGCCAGATGCGGTGATCGGGACGCCGCGACGCGACGAGCGCCCAGAACCGCGGACCGTGCCCGAACACGCGCAGGTGGGCGAGCTCGTGGCAGACGACGGTCTCGAGCGCCTCGGCCGGGGCCAGGATCAGCCGCCAGGAGAATGACAGCCGTCCACTGCGCGAGGCACTCCCCCAGCGGGTCCGTGGGTCACGGAGCGTCAGCCCGGTCGGGTCGACGCCCATCGCGGCTGCGTGGTGCTCGACGGTCGCCTCGATCGCGCGGCGGGCTTCCTCTTTCAGCCACGTCTCGAGGATCGCGGCATCGGAGCGGCGCTCGGCACGGACCCGATGGATGACGAGCTCGTCGTCGAACGCCACGACCGCCGAGCGGCGGATCCCCGACACGGCAGGTACGACACGGACGCCATGGAGCCGCCCGCGGAACGGGATGCGACCACCGTCGCGTGCCCCGCCTCGGGCAGCGACGGCCGCGGCGACATCCGCCTGGCGGGCGAGGTGGCGACGAAGCCAGCGCTCCCGTTCCGCCAGGAACGCGACGGCCTGCCGTTCGCCATCGCGGCGGGCCGACCGCGTGGCGGGCACCGTCACGACCACGCCGCGATCGGGGTGGATCACGACCCGCAGGGCGCGTGCCCGCGGCGAATGGCGGAGCGTGTACGGAAGCGGCCCGCCTGACAGCTCGGCGATCGCCGGCGCCTCCATGGCGCCGTCGCGGCTCCGTCCCCTCACGCGCCCCGCCGGATCAGTCGACCCGACCGTGCATCGGTCTCGACGCCCGCATCGACAGCGACACGCCCGTTCACGACGACGTGCTCGATCCCGACGGGATGCCGCGCCGGATCCTCGTAGGTCGCGACGTCCGCGACGGTGTCGGCGTCCAGCACCACGAGGTCGGCGATGGCGCCCTCGCGCAGGACGCCCCGGTCGCGCAACCCGAGCCGACCGGCGGGCACCGAGGTCATCTTCTCGATGGCCGTCTCGAGCGTGAGCACCCCGCGCTCGCGGACGTACGTCCCGAGCACCCGGGCGGTGCTGCCGTAGGTCCGCGGGTGCGGCTTGCCCAGGTCGAGGATCGGATGCCCGGGCCGCCGGCTGGAGGCATCGGTGCAGACCGCGATCCACGGCACGGCGAGGATCGTCTCGACGTCGGCCTCCGTCATGCAGTCGATCACGATCGAGACGTCGAGCCGATCGTCGACCAGCGCATCGAACGCGAGATCGGCAGGATCGGCCCCGAGCTCGTCGCCGAGCTCCTCGAGCGACCGCCCGGACCAGTCGGGGTGGCTCGCCGCGAACGAGATCTTGATGCCCGCCCAGCCGGGATCCCGGGCGATGTCCTCCCAACCCGAGATGCCGCGCTCGATCTCCGCCCGCACCCGGCCCCGCACGTCATGGTCGCTGAGCGCCGCCACGCACGCCTCGATACCCAGCCCGAGGAGTGCCGGCGGCAGGATCGTCGCCAGCGTCGTCGCGGCGGCGGTGTAGGGATATTGGTCGGCGGCGACGTCCAGGCCCTCGGAGCGGGCAGCACCCAGCACGGCCACCGCGTCGGCCGCGCGGCCATGGACCGCACGCGAGGCACACTTCAGGTGCGAGACCTGGAGTCGAGCCCCGTCGGCCCCGGCATCGACCGCGGCACGGATCGTCGCGACCGCCTCGTCGAGCGCCTCGAAGAGGCCGTCCGCCTCATTGCGCATGTGGCTGCTGTACAGGCCGCCGTGCTTCGCCGCGGCGGTGGCGACCGCGCGCAACTCGTCGGCGTCGGCATGCATCCCGGGCGCATAGATGAGGCCGGTCGACAGGCCGATCGCGCCGGCCTCCATCGCCGCGTCGACCTCACGCACGATCGCGTGCCGCTCGAGGTCGTCGGCCGGCCTGCCCTCGGCACCCATCACGGCCGCCCGCACGGTGCCGTGCCCGACGAGGAAGGCGACATTCGGACCGAGGCGCTCCTCCTCGACCGCGTCGAGGTACTCGGCGAACGTGCGCCAGCGCGCGACCAGCTCGTTCGGTCGGAGCGCAAGCTCGACGACCTCGCGCCCGGCATCGGTGATCGGCGCCAGCGTTTCACCGCAGTTGCCGGATAGCTGCGTCGTGAACCCCTGGCGCAGGTGGCTCGTCAGCAGACCGTCGAGGAACAACGATCCGTCCGAGTGGCCGTGCGGGTCGATGAACCCGGGCGTGACGACAAGCCCGTCGGCGTCGAGAACGCGCGCCGCGCCCTCCCCGTCGATACGGGACAGGTCGCCGATCGCAAGGATCCGGTCCCCGAGCACACCGACGTCGGCGAGCCGTCCCGGGGCACCCGTGCCGTCGATGACGGTGCCACCGCGGATCAGCAGGTCGAAGGCCGTCACCCGCGGATGATGCCACCCCGCACCACCCCACTAGCCCGATCGGGCCGCGTCGCGCAGAGGCCCGCACGACCCGGAATCGAACAGGGTCCTCTGCTACAATCCGCGCTCCGTGGGGCTATAGCTCAGCTGGAAGAGCACCTGCATGGCATGCAGGGGGTCCGGGGTTCGAGTCCCCGTAGCTCCACCAGCCGACGAACCGCCGACCTTCACCCCTCGCCGACGGCGGGGGGTGAACCGTATCCAGCGAGCGATGAGAGGCCCGCAGTCGTGACCGAGACCACCGATAGCCGAACAAGGGTCGAGCGGTACGACCCGACCGTCGTCGAGCCGCGCTGGCAGGCGCGCTGGGCGGAGCTCGGCCTGCACGACACGGACCTGCACGACACGAGCCGGCCCAAGTACTACATGTTGACGATGTACCCCTATCCGTCCGGGGACCTGCACATCGGGCACTGGTACATCGTCACCCCGAGCGACGCGCTGGCGCGCTACCGCCGGATGCACGGCTTCAACGTCTTCTTCCCGATCGGCTTCGACGCGTTCGGGTTACCGGCCGAGAACGCCGCCATCAAGAGCGGCGGCCATCCTTTCACCTGGACCATGGCGAACATCGAGACCATGCGGCGCCAGTTCCGGACGATGGGCGCGACCTTCAGCTGGAAGCACGAGGTCGTCACCGCCGACCCGAGCTACTACAAGTGGAACCAGTGGATGTTCCTGCGGTTCATGGAGAAGGGACTGGCCTACCGGCAGCGCTCCGCGGTCGATTGGTGTCCCAATGACGGGACCCTGGCCCGGGAGCAGGTGGTCGGGCCCGATCGCCGCTGCTGGCGCTGCGGCGAGCTGGTCGAAAAGCGCGACCTGGACCAGTGGTACCTGAAGACGACCGCATACGCCGACGAGCTGCTGTCGTTCGACGGCATCGACTGGCCCGAGCCGATCAAGCTCCAGCAGACGAATTGGATCGGTCGCTCCGAGGGCGCCGAGATCGACTTCGAGACCGCGTCGTCCGACCACCACACGGGCGGCGAGACCATCCGCGTCTTCACGACCCGGCCGGACACCCTGTTCGGTGCCACGTTCATGGTCCTGGCGCCCGAGCATCCGCTGGTCGATGGCCTGACCGCGCCGGAGCGGCGCGCCGAGGTCGATGCGTACGTCGAGCAGGCTCGCCGCCGGACGGAGATCGACCGGCTGTCGACGGAGCGCGAGAAGACGGGCGTCTCGATCGGCGCCGAGGCGATCAACCCGGTCAACGGCGAGCGGATCCCGATCTTCGTCGCCGACTACGTGCTGGCCGGCTACGGCACCGGCGCGATCATGGCCGTGCCCGCCCACGACGAGCGCGACTTCGCGTTCGCGACGCAGTTCGGCCTGCCCATCCGCCGTGTCGTGGCCGCTCCAGGCACCGACGCGGACGACGTCATGACGGACGCCTACGTCGCCCACACCGAGGGCGAGCGGTTGGTGAACAGCGGCCGGTTCGACGGGATGCCTGCCGACGAGGGGGGCCGGGCGATCGTCGATCAGCTGGCGAGCGAGGGCAAGGCCGCGCCAAAGGTGACCTATCGATTACGCGACTGGCTGATCAGCCGGCAGCGCTATTGGGGTACGCCGATCCCGGTCATCTACTGCGAACGCGACGGCATCGTGCCGGTCCCGTACGACGACCTGCCGGTGCTGCTGCCCGAGGACGTCGACTACCAGGGCAGCGGCACGAACCCGCTGAGCAAGGACGAGGCGTTCCTGAACGTCCCGTGCCCGATCTGCGGCGAGCCGGCTCGCCGCGAGACCGACACGATGGACACCTTCGTCGACTCGTCGTGGTACTGGTATCGGTACCTGTCGCCCGACTTCGAAGGCGGCCCCGTCGACCGCGCGATGACCGACGTCTGGACGCCGGTCGACCAGTACACGGGCGGCGCCGAGCACGCCGTCATGCACCTGCTGTACAGCCGGTTCTGGACCAAGGCGATGCGCGACGTCGGGCTGATCGGCGAGGACGAGCCGTTCAAGCGCCTGTTCAACCAGGGCCAGATCCTGGGCGCCGACGGCGAGCGCATGTCGAAGTCGCGCGGCAACGTCGAGGACCCCGACCAGCTGGTCAGCACGTACGGCGCCGACACGGTGCGCCTGTTCCTGATGTTCATGGGCCCGTGGGACCAGGGCGGCCCCTGGAGCCCGACCGGGATCGGTGGCGTCCACCGCTTCCTGAACCGGGTCTGGACGCTGGCGCTGGATCCGCACGGCCGCGAGCACGGCGCGTCCGGCCCCGAAGGCGGGTCCGGGCAGCTGCCGGCTGGCGAGAGCCAGGCCGACGCGGCGGCCGCCATCCGCGCCGCGGCGCACCGGACGCTGCGCGACGTGACCGAGGACTACGAGGGGTTCCGCTTCAACACGATGATCGCCAAGCTCATGGAGCTGGCGAACACGCTGTACCGCTACCGCGGCACGCCGGCGGCCGGCGACTCCGAATGGGACGAGGCGATCCGGCTGCTGCTGCTGATGCTGGCACCGTCCGCGCCGCACATCACCGAGGAGCTGTGGTCGCGCCGGGCCGAGGCCGCCGGGCAGCCCTGGACGTCGATCCACGGCGAGTCGTGGCCGACGGTCGATGCGTCGGCGATCGTCGTGTCGGTCCGCGAGGTGCCGGTCCAGGTCAACGGCAAGCTGCGCGCCAAGCTGATCGTGGCGGCGGACGCGACCGAGGACCAGCTGAAGGCCGAGGTCCTGGCCGACCCGAAGATCACGGCCATCCTGGCCGGCCGGACGCCGGATCGGATCGTGATCGCCGGCGGCGGCAAGCTGATCAACATCGTCTTCCGCGAGGCGTAAGGGGCACGTCGCCGCGCAAGAACATGCATCGGCTTGCGTCGATCTCGATCGCCAATTCCTGCTTTTCCAACGCCTCTTCCTGTCAGGCGCCGGGCTGAGCGGGGCCGTGAAGGGCTGAACACCCGCCCCACAAGACCGCCGTCAACCCCACGTATCCACAGCGAATTCGGTGACAGTCGGCACCATTCGGCGTACGTTGCAAGGCCAACGTCATTGACGCGACGCCGGTGCCCCACGATGGTGGTCGCTGAAGCCAAGGACGGTCGCCCGGGAGCGGCGACGCTGGAGGAGGATCGATGACGGCGACCGAGGAACGCTACGCCATCGAGCGCGCGAAATGGGATGCCCACGCCGGCGACACGACCGAGCCGATCGTCCCGCCGAAGGACGGTGAGGACTTCGCCTCGATGGCACGGCGCGACGCCCTGCTGGTCGGCATCGGGGACTTCCTCGGCGACCTCCACGGCAAGCGGGTCATCGAGTACGGCTGTGGCCTCGGCAAGCTGACCGTGCTGCTGGCACGGAGCGGGGCGGAGGTCACCGCCTTCGATCTGTCGGAGGCCAGCGTCGACGTCGCCCGCAAGCGGGCGCGCATGGTCGGTGTCGAGGATCGGATCACCTTCGCGATCGCGCCCGGCGAGTACCTGCCGTTCGACGACGCCAGCTTCGATATCGCGTTCGGCAAGGCCGTGCTCCATCACCTGGAGCCAGAGGCCGGCGCTCGGGAGCTCGCGCGCATCCTCAAGCCCGGCGGGCGGGCCGCGTTCTCGGAGCCGCTCGGGACCAACCCGGTCGTCCAGTTCGTGCGCGACCACGTGCCGTACCCGCACAAGCACGATCGAGGCGCCGACATCCCGCTACGCCGACAGGACATCGATGCCTGGATGGCGCCGTTCGAGTCGGCCGAGCTGCGCGGCGTGCAGCTGTTCAGCATGGTCGAGCGCGGGCTCGGCTTCGGGAGGAAGATCCCGCCGCTCCGCGAGCTGGACCGGATGCTCTTGAAGCGCTGGCCGGGGTTGTGGCCGATGTGCCGCTACGCGGTGCTGACGCTCAAGCGCTGACCGCCGGCGCGGCCGGCTCCTCGGTCGCGCCCTTGGTCCGGGCGCGGTGGCGGGCCGCCTTGGCGCGGTTGCCGCAGGTCGCCATGTCGCACCAGCGGCGACGGCCGGTGCGCGAGGTGTCGTAGAACACCCAGCGGCAGCGGTCGTTGTCGCAGATCTTGATGCGCTCCGGATCGCCACCCGTCAGCTCCGACACGAGCGGGTCGCAGAGGCGCGCCAGGGCATCGTCGATCGGGTCGCCGACGTGGCGGTGGTCGACCGCCACACAGCCGTCCGATGACGGGACGAGCTCGATGACCTGACGTGCGTGCAGGGCGCGGTTGACCGTGTCCAGCGCGCCCGCACGCGGCGGACGGTGGTCGACGATCGCGTCGGCCACCTCGCGCAGCGCGTTGCGAACGGCATGGATCCGGGTGAGGTCGCGCGTCGCGGCGACGGGGTCTTCCTCGGCGTCGTGGCCGATCCGGTCGGCGCCCTCGCCATGGATGACGCCGCGCTCGACGAACCACGACAGGGCGTCCCCGAGGGTCGTCAGCCGCTCCACGGGGAAACCGTTCTCGAGGTCATCGGTGTTCAAGAAGTCGAAGGTGTCCTCGAGGTCGACATCGTGTGCATGGTGTCCGCCGGAGGCCGGCGCGTTGATCTTGGTTTTCATTCCGCTAACCACTTTAGACCAGTTGACAGGTTACGCGCAAGGGGCTATTGTTACGACAGTAACCGATAAGACAGCCAAAACGGGTTACGGTACACTTGGGAGGACCGACCATGGAAATCATCGTTCTGTTCCTGGTCCTGGTCACTGGCTTCATCGCCCTGGACCTGGGCTCCGTCCGCTTCGGTGCGGATTCGCGGGAGCAACTGCCCGATACCCACGTCCGCTAAGCAACGCCTGACATCCCTGGAGGATCCTGTGAACACCTACTACGCCCTGCTCGCCCTTGACCTCGCCAGTGAGCGCTCGCGCGAGATCGAGGAGCTGCGGCTGGCGCGGCTGGTCCGCGAGGGCCGGGACCAGAGTGGCGAGTCCTACGACTGGCTGCCCGCCCCGGATCTTCGGTCCGGTCTTCGCCGCGGGCTCGCTCGAGCGACGGCTGCCGTGAGCCTTGGTGCCGCGGCCGCGACACGTCGGCTCGACGGGGGCATCGCCGAGGATCTCGGCCTCGCCACCGACTAGCCTCTCGCCGCAATAGCGCATCGCCCTCCCGTCGAGCGCCTGCCCCTCCCGGCAGGCGCTCTTCGAATTCCCGGCCAGGTTGGACGACCCGAAGCGATTACCCTTCAGGACGTGACGCATCAAGGAAGGACCGCGGCCGTGTCGTGGGGCCCCGACCGCATCGACCTGTTCACGGTCGCGCCCGATCGATCGCTCGTTCATCGAGCGTTCGATGGGGACCGCTGGTCCGAGCCAACCTCGCTCGGCGGGGAGTTGGCGTCGGCACCCGCCGCCACCGCGTGGGCCGTCGACGAGCTGCAGGTCTTCGCGATCTTCGACGACGGCCAGCTCTGGAACCGCTACTGGGACGGGACGTCGTGGCACGACTGGGAGCCGATGGGCGGCGAGCTGACCGGCACGCCGGCGGCCTCGTCGTGGAGCGCCGACCGCATCGACGTCTTCGCGCCAGGCCGCGACGGCCGGATCTGGCATCGCTGGTGGGACGGCACCAGGTGGGTCGACTGGGAGCAGATCCCCGGATAAGCCGCAGCTAAGCGGCCGTCGCTAAGGTCCGCTCAGACGCCCCGCCGCGTCGGAAGTGCCCCCGACATCGCGGGGCGTCGGGCTGCCCGACGTCTCGCGGCAGCACCCGCCGCGGAGCGACGATGGACCCCACCGCGACCCCGCCGTGGCGCGTGCTCGAGACGCCGCCACCCGACGACGGTCGGCCGCAGCAGCCGGCCGCCACGCCGGAGCGAGCCGGCACGGCAACGGTCGTGAAGGTCGCAGCGATCGCGGGCGCCGCTATCGCGTGCGCGATCGCCGCGTTCATCCTGGCCGCCGGCGGCGGCAAGCGGTGTCACCAGGGTGGACGGCGGTGCGCCGCTCGCCGTGGGTGAGCCCGGCGCGTCGGCATCGGGTGTGCCGGCTGCCGGGGCGGAGCTCGTGGTCGAGATCGTCGGTGCGGTCCGGGCGCCCGGGGTATATCGACTGCCCTCGGGTTCCCGGGTCACGGACCTGATCGAGGCCGCCGGTGGCTACGGCCCGCGGGTGGATACCGGCCGGGCCGAGCAAGAGCTCAACCTCGCCGCGCCGCTCCGAGACGGCGAGCACCTCCGCGTCCCGTCGCGCGACGATCCGGTCACGGCCGCCGCGCCTAGCGGCGGCGGTTCGGCGGCAGACGGGACCGCGACGGGCGGGCTCGTCGACCTGAACCGCGCGACGCAGGCCGAGCTCGAGGAGCTCCCGGGCGTCGGTCCGGCGACCGCCGAGAAGATCATGGCCGCCCGTGAGGAGGCGCCGTTCGTGTCGGTCGACGACCTCCGGTCGCGCGGCGTCCTCGGCGAGAAGACGTTCGAGAAGCTGCGCGACCTCGTCACGGTCGGCTGAATGCCGCGGAGCTGCTGGCTGGCGATCGGTGTCGCCTGCGGGGCGGTCGCGCTCGGTGTCGACGACCCCCGGGTCACCGCCGCCTGTCTGATCGCGGTCGCAGCCGCGCTGACGTCGGCCGCCTGGATGGGCGGCGCCAGGCGCGGGCGAGGGCTGGCACTCGCCATCGGTGTCCTGATGATCCTGGCGCGCGGCACGCTCGGCACGGGGTCGGCCGAGCTGTCCGGTACGCCCGACGGATCGGGGCCGTGGACGATGGTCGTCGAGACCGTCGGTGCCCCGCGCGACGGCCAGCAGGTGGCGACGCTGAGAACGCTCGACGCCGGTCCGGCCGGGTTCCGGCTCGCCGGAACGCTGCCGCGCTACCCGGCGGTCGAACCGGGCGATCGGGTGGTGGTCGGAGGTCGCGTGCGCGAACGACCCGACAGCCCGTACGGCCGCTACCTCGAGCGCCTGGAAGCGTGGGGCACGCTCGACGCGCGCCGACTCGAGCTCCGCGAGCGTCCGACGGACCCGGCCAGCCGCCTCGAATCCCTGCGACGCGACGCCGGGGAGCTGCTGACCCGGGTGCTCCCCGAGCCGGAGGCCGGTCTGGCCGCCGGGATCCTGATCGGCTTGCGGGATCGGGTCGATCGCGGCGTCGCCGCAGCGTTCACGACGGCCGGCGTCAGCCATGTCGTCGCGATCTCGGGCTGGAACATCGCCATCGTGGCGGCCGCGATCGCCGCAGTGGCGGGACGCATCGGGCGTCGCCGGCGAACGGTGGTGACCGCGGTGGCGATCGTGGCGTACATCGCGTTCGCCGGGGCGTCGCCATCGGTGCTCCGGGCGGGGGCGATGGCCGGCGTGGTGCTGCTGGCGCGCGAGTCAGGCCGGGCGGGGCGTGCCGCAGCGGCCCTCGGCTGGGCGGCAGCCACGCTCCTGCTCGTCGACCCCGCCCTCATCGCCGACGCCGGGTTCCAGCTCTCGACGCTGGCGACCGCTGGGCTCATCGCGTGGGCGACGCCGCTCACCGATCGACTCGATCGCGTGACCGGCGGCCGCCTGCCGCGCTGGCTCGCTGAGAGCCTGGGCGTGTCCCTTGCGGCGCAGGCCGCGACGCTGCCGATCGTCCTCGCGTCGTTCGGCCGGCTCGCGCTCATCGCGCCGGTCGTCAACCTTCTCATCGTCCCGATCGTCGCGCCGGCGATGGCTGCCGGGCTCCTCGCGCTGCTCGGCGGGGCGTTGGTGTCGATGGGCATCCCGGCAGGCGTCGGGCTCGTCCTGGCGACACCGGGCTGGGTCGCGCTGCGGGTGATCATCGGGATCGTCGAGGTGGCGGCGGCGGTGCCACTGGCGAGCGTGGCATTCGAACCCGCGACCGGCGTGGCGCTGGGCGGCGCGAGCGTCGTCCTCGGAGCCGGGGCGATCGCATGGCGACGTCGTCGCGTGCGTCGTGCCCGTCCGGCAGCCGCGGCCCGGGCGCCGGCCGAGCCACGACCGAGGATCGAACGTCCCCCGCGATCGATGCCGATGCGCGTGGCCACCGCCGCGCTCGTGGTGGCGGTCGCGGTCGCCGGCGCGGTCGTCGTCACCCGGTCGGCAGGCGTGGCTCGCGTGACCGTGCTCGATGTCGGACAGGGCGACGCGATCCTGATCGAGGGGTCCGAGGGCGGTCGACTCCTCGTGGATGGTGGCCCCGACCCCGATCGACTGCTCGTCGCCTTGGACCGCCGGATCCCGCCATGGGATCGCCGCATCGACATCCTGGTGCTGAGTCATCCGCACGAGGACCACGTCGCCGGCCTGGCGCTGCTCCTCGACCGGTACCGCGTCGGGCAGGTCCTCGAGCCTGGCATGCGTGGACCCGGGCCCGGCTACGCGGCCTGGCTGGACCGCGTCGGTCGCCCGGGTCATCCGGTGCACGCGGCAGTCGCCGCGGGTGATCGGCTGTCGGTCGACGAGATCGACCTGCAGGTCCTGTGGCCGGTACGCGGTCAGGTCCCGGCCGAGCCACCCGATTCCGGGACCGGCATCAACAACGTGTCCGTCGTGATGCTCGGGACGATCGGCGCGCGCCGGTTCCTGCTCGCGGGCGACGTCGAGGAGGACATCGACCCGAGCCTGCTTGCGTCGTCCCTGCCTCCGATCGACCTCCTCAAGGTCGCCCATCACGGCAGCCGGACCGCGACTACCGACGCGTTCGTCGCGGCCGTCCGGCCGCGGGTCGCGGTCGCGTCCGCGGGGGCCGGCAATCCATACGGACATCCCGCGAGAGCCACGCTCGACCGGCTGACGCGAGCCGGAGCGCGCGTCTACCGGACGGACCGCGACGGCTCGGTCACGGTGGCGTTCGATGCCGAAGGGATGTCGATCACGACGGCGCCGCGCCCCGCACTGGCGGTCGCCGTCCCGTCGACGAAGCCGACAAGGGCGTTCCTGTGCGATGTCCCGATCCAGCCCTTCGTGCCGCCGCCACCGGTCCCGCCGGCCCCCGGTCGAGCGGCGACCCTCGGGTACCATCGAGTCGATGAGGATCCCCGGCCCATCGACGACCGCTGTCCTGCCCTGCCGCCGCGATCGATCGCGGGTCGGCGGTCGACCATCCGGTCCGGTCGCGGGCGCCGCAGCTGAGTCCGCGGCGGGGTGATCTCGCCACTGCTGTACATCTGGGGCGACGACGAGCTGCTCGCGCAGCGGCTGGTGAGGCGGTTCGCGGGCGCGCTCGAGCAGGAGCTCGGCTCACCACTCGAGCGATGGGATCTCCGTGCAGACGCTGTGACCGCGTCGAGCGATGCCGCCCAGCTCTACGAACGCCTCGCGACACCGGCGATGTTCGGCGGCGGGACGATGGCCGTGGTGGCCAACCCGGGCGCCCTCGTGCGGCGCAACGACACGCGCGACCGGGTGGTCGAGACGATCGGCCTGATGGCGCCCGGCCACGCGGTCGTGTTCCTCGAGGCGTCGAAGTCGAACGCAAAGGGGCCGGGGCCGCGACGTCTCGCCGATGCGGTGAAGGCTGCCGGGGGCACGATCCGTGACGCGATGGCACCGCGTCCGACGGCGCTTGCCGCATGGATCACCGAGGAGGCGCGGGATCGCGGGCTCGTCCTGGCCACCGGGGCGGCGAGGGAGCTGGCCGACCGGCTGGGGGCCCGGGTCACCGAGGGCGACGTCGAGCGGCGGTTCCTCAGCCGCATCGCCTCGGGTGAGCTCGACAAGCTCGCCCTTCGACACGCGATCGATGAGGGTCCGGTCTCGGCGGAGGACGTGCGGGCGCTGGTCGCCGAGACGACGCCGGCGTCGGTCTGGGCGTTGAGCGACGCGGTCGGCGAACGGCGGGTCGATATCGCCGTGACGGCGCTGGAGCGACTGCTCGACGCGACGCCGGAGCCGGTCCTGCTGGCGGTGCTCCATCGGCGAGTCGTCGAACTGCTGGAGCTGGGCGACCGCGTGGCCGCTGGAGCGAAGCTACCGGACGCGGCCCGCGCCATGGGCATCACGAGCGAGTACCGGGCGAAGACACTCGCGGCGCAGGCCCGCAAGTGGACGACCGACGAGCTGACCGTCGCGCTCCACGGCCTGGTCGAGCTCGATGCGATGGTCAAGGGCGCGCCGAGCTTCGAAACGGACGTCGCCCAGCGTCGACTGGCGTTCGTGCTGTGGGTCAAGGACCACGCTGGGGGAGGCGACCGGCGCGGCGGTCCCGGCTGACCCCGGGACCGGAGCGCGCTCAGACCATCAGTCGGCGGACGACCAGGCCTGCTCCTGGACGACGAGGTCGCTCTCGATCGCAAAGACGCAACGGCCTTCGGCGAGGTCGAGCAACTCGATCAGATCAGGATCGATGTAGAGCTGCGAGCAGTCCTCGCAGAGCCCACCGGGGATGCCGAAGCACAGCCGCTCGCTCCGGTCGGGCAACCGGAACGTCGTGTCGAACCGGGTCGTGATGAGCCGGTGACCGCAGGCTGGGCAGCGATCGCGCGAGGTGGACATGCAGCGATGCTGCACGCACGCTCACCCGCCCATCATGACCCGACGGTACCCCGCCCTCTGGTACGGGAGGCTGCGCAGCTGGCGGTCGTTCCTACTGGACGCGGAGGATCGTCTTCGCCTCGGACCAGTGCTTCTCGAGGCCGTAGTAGTCGCGCTCGGGCGGCGTGAAGATGTGCACGATGACCGACCCGAAGTCGAGCAGCACCCAGTGCGACGCGGCCGTTCCCTCGCGCCCGATCGGTCGGGTCTTCTCGGGACGCAGCCCTTCGACGATCCCGTCGGCGATGGCATCCAGCTGCCGCTCCGAGCCGCCCGAGCAGATCACGAAGTAGTCCGCGAGCGTCGTCAGCGGGGCGAGCTCGAGGACGAGGATGTCGGCCGCCTTCTTGTCCTCCGCGAGCTCGACGACCCGGCGGGCGAGCTCGAGCGCGGCGCGTTCGTCGCTGGTGCTGGGCGCGGGGGTGGCGCGTCGCGGCAGCCCGTCGGCGCTGGGCGCGCCGGCGTTCGGGAGCGCGGGGTCGGTCACGATCGATCGGTCCTCCGTTGGTCCTGGTAGAGGTCATGGTCGCCGATATACGCCGCGACCGCATCCGGGACGAGGTACCGGATCGACCGCCCGGCAGCGGCTCGTTCGCGGATCTCCGAGGCCGACAGGCGGATGCGCGGACCATCGAGATGGACGACGCGCGTCTCTGCGAGCGACACCTCGCGCCCCACCGTCTCCGTATCGACGGTTCGATAGCCTTCCCGCGGCGCGACGATCAGGTCGGCCAGCTCGAGGATCCCTTCGGCGCGGTGCCAGGTCGGCAGCTCCGCGAAGGACTCTGCCGACAGGATCAGGGCGAGATGCCCGCCCGGATCGGCCTGGCGGAGCGCGACGAGCGTGTCGACCGTGTAGGACGGGCCTGGGCGGTCGATCTCGATGCGGCTGACCTTGAAGCCGGCGTTGCCCGCGATCGCCGCTTCGACCATCGCGAGCCGGTGCTCCACCGGCGTGATGTCCCGGCCGGGTTTGTGCGGCGGTTCGGCGGCCGGCACGAACAGCACGCGTCGGAGGTCGTACGTGTCGCGCGCCGCCTCGGCGACCGCGAGGTGCGCGACATGGATCGGGTCGAACGTGCCGCCGAACACCCCCGTCGCGCCGCGAAGGCGGTCGGTCACGCGTCCTCCCAGGGCTGGCGCTCCCACTCGAGCTCGGCGCCGCCGATCCGCACGAGGTCGCCCGCCGCGACGCCGGCGCGTCGCAGCTCCGTGTCGACGCCCAGCCGAGCCAGGTCGCGCTGGAACCGCTCGGCCGACTCCTCGACGTCGAAGTTGGTCTGGTTCGGCGATGCGCTCGATACGCTTGCCGCGGACCCGGTAGGCACCGTCGGCATCGCGTTCGATGACGAATCCGTCGGTCATCGACTCGATGCGGTGGATCACGACGCCGGACGGCTCGGGCGGCGCCTCGAGCTCTTCAGCGGAGGGCAGCAGCTCGGCGATGCGGGCACGGAACGTGGCGAGTCCCTCCCCGGTCGCCGCGGCGAGCGCCAGCGCGTCACTGCCCTCTGCTTTCCGCGCGCGGGCGAATGCCGGCCATGCTTCCTGGGCGGCCGGCAGGTCCATCTTGTTGAACGCGACGAGCATCGGCTTCTCGAGCAGGGCCGGGTCGTGCGCGCGCAGCTCCTCGCGGATGACGTCGTAGTCCCATGCCGGGTCGCGCGACGATCCGTCGACCATGTGGACCAGCACGCGTGTCCGTTCGACATGGCGAAGGAACGCGTGCCCGAGGCCGGCGCCGGACGACGCCCCTTCGATCAGGCCGGGGACGTCGGCGATCGTCGGGCGACGCTCGTCGTCATCGCCAAGGTCCATGACGCCGAGGTTCGGCTCGAGCGTCGTGAACGGGTAGTCGGCGATCTTCGGCTGGGCGGCGGTCAGCGCCGCGAGCAGCGTCGACTTGCCCGCGTTCGGGAGCCCGACGAGCCCGATGTCGGCGATGAGCCGCAGCTCGAGCCGCAGCCAGCGCTCCTGCGCCGGGTTCGCCCTTCTGGGCATGCTTCGGTGCCTGGTGCGTGGCGGTCTTGAAGTGGGTGTTGCCGAGCCCGCCGCGGCCACCGCGCGCGACGATCGCCTGCTGCCCGGTGGCGACGAGGTCGGCCAGCAGCTCGCTGCTGTCGTCCTCCAACACGGCGGTTCCCGGCGGCACGTCGAGGACCAGGTCCTCGCCCGCTTTGCCATGCCGTCGCGCCCGCGTCCCGCGCCCGCCGGGCGTGGCCTTGAAGTGGTGGCGGTACTGGAAGTCGCGGAGGGTCGTCTGGCCGGCGTCGACGCGGAGGTAGACGGACCCGCCTCGACCGCCATCGCCGCCGTCGGGACCACCGCGCGGCACGTGCGCCTCCTTGCGGAAGGTCGCGGCCCCGTCGCCACCATCGCCGGCGCGGACCCAGATCTTCACGCGGTCGAGGAACATCGGCGCAATTCTCGCACGGGGCCTTGGCGCAGCCGCCGGCTCCGTCAGCCGATCACGAGCTGCACCTGGCGGTGCGGCCCTACAGGTACGCGAGCGGGTTGACTCGGCGGCCGCCGTCCCAGATCGGGCCCTTCCACACCTCGAAGTGGAGGTGGGAGCCGGTGGCGAAGCCGGTCGCTCCCATGCGCCCGACGCGCTGGCCGCGGCCGACGTGCTGCCCGCGGCCGACCGACACGCTCGACATGTGGTTGTACGTCGTGTACAGGCCGGAGCCGTGGGCGATCCAGACCTGGTAGCCACCACCGTTGTTCTTCCAGCCGGCGAACGTCACGGTCCCCGAAGCGGCCGCGGAGATCGGATCTCCGGTCGAGCCGTCGATGTCGATGCCGTAGTGACCGTAGTGGTAGTACTGGCTGATGTGGCGGCTCCTGGTCGGCCAACTCATGTTGCCGCCGCTGTACGTCCGTGGCGGCCGCACCGACGTGCGGGGTGCTGCTCGAGCGCGGCTTGGTCGGCGACGACACCGACTTCTTGGTCGGCTTCGGCGTGACGATGCCCTTGCCGAGCGCGCCCGGGAGCATGAGGACCTGGCCGACGACGAGGTTGCGATCGTCGAGTCCGTTCGTCGAGAGGATCTCCTCCTCCGGGACCTTGTACTTGGAGGCGAGCAACGCGAGGGTGTCGGCCGGTGTGACCTCGACGACGAGGCCGCTGACCGGCGGGATCGTAGGCGCTGCCCGACGACGAGTCGATCCTTGGCCTTGAGGTCATTGGCCCACCACAAGGTCATCGTCGAGACGTTGAAGCGATCCGCGATGGTTGCGAGCGTGTCGCCGGACTTGACGCGGTAGGTCTTGAGGAGACGCTGCCGTCGGGCACGGTCGTGTCGACGGCGACCGGCTTGAGCAGCGTGCCGTCGTCAAGGAACGGCCCTTCGACGGTCGAATCCAAGGCCGCCTGCACGGCCGCGATGCCGGCCCGGTTCAGGGCGTCCATGTCGGTGGCCACGAACCCGCCGGCCAGGGCCGGCTGGAGGTCCGGATGCCCGAGCGTCCCCTCGGCACCCTCGTCGCCAGGGCCCACGTCACCGGTCACGTATTCCTCTTCCACTGACCCGACGTTATCGCTGTCGACGATCCGGCGATCGCCAACCTGGGCGCGCTGCCGTCGCCCGATGGCCCGCCCGTATCGCCCGATGGCCCACCGGGGGCCACGCTCAGGAAGGACGCAGACAGGACGATGCCGGCCGTCGCGATCGCCACGATGCGCTCATGACCGAGCGCGACGAACGCGTGGCGCGCCACGCGCGGGAAGGCCCGCGACATGGCCCGCCGGGACGGTCGGTGGAGCGAGAGCGACGGCATGCGGAACCGCGGCATGCGGAATGACAAGGACGGCAGGACGAACGTCCGCCGGCGTCGACGGGGTGCGGGATACAAGTGGGGCGAGGCCCCGTACCCAGATCGCCTATGCGTCGCGCGAGCCGGCACCCGGGGTCGGATGGTGGGGATCGCGGTCATCGAGTCGATCGAAGATCGGCGCACGCGACCAAGGACGCGCTGGACACCGACCGACGCATTCAGCAATACGGTCTCCTGACGTTAGGACGAGCCCGGGCGCGAATGGGGGGCGCAGGTGGGGGTGCTTTGGCCCGTCCGGGGTCGCGGTTTCGAGCTGGGGGTCTCTCTTCGCGGCCGCGTCCGACTTCACGCCGGACTTACGACATCGCGGCGAAACGTACCACGCACGGAACGAGCGTGGCAAACCGGTTCCAAGGGCCATCGCGGCGTTTCCGTGGCGTCAACGCATCACCCAGGAGCGTCACGCGTCGAGATTCTTGGTCAATGAGGCCAGGAATTCTGCGTTCGACTGGGTCTTCGAGAGCCGGTTGAGCAGGATCTCGATGCCTTCGTTCGTCCCCACGGCGGACAGCATCCGGCGCATGGTCCAGACCATCTTGAGCGTGCCCTCCTCGAGCAGCAGCTCCTCGCGGCGGGTGCCGGACCGCTGGACATCGATCGACGGGAAGATGCGCTTCTCGGCGAGCTTGCGGTCGAGGATGAGCTCCGAGTTGCCGGTGCCCTTGAACTCCTCGTAGATCACGTCGTCCATGCGCGAGCCGGTGTCGATGAGGCAGGTCCCGATGATCGTGAGCGAGCCGCCCTCCTCGATGTTGCGCGCCGCGCCGAAGAACCGCTTGGGCGGGTACAGCGCGATCGGGTCGATACCACCCGACAGCGTGCGCCCGCTCGGCGGGAGCGCCAGGTTGTACGCGCGGGCGAGCCGGGTGATCGAGTCGAGCAGGATCACGACGTCCCGACCCGTCTCGACCTGCCGCTTGGCGATCTCGAGCGCCATCTCGGCGACGTGGGTGTGGTTCTCGGTCGGCTCGTCGAAGGTCGAGGAGATGACCTCGCCCTTGACGCTCCGGCGCATGTCGGTGACTTCCTCGGGGCGCTCGCCGATGAGCGCGACCATGAGCAGCACGTCCGGGTAGTTGGCGCTCACGCCGTTGGCGATCTGCTTGAGCAACATCGTCTTGCCGGCCTTCGGTGGGCTGACGATCAGCGCTCGCTGGCCCTTGCCGAGCGGGTTGACGAGGTTG
>CAWEWE010000003.1:0-111432 GCA_963812745.1 uncultured Chloroflexia bacterium
TGTCACCTTGTCCAGCGCCGCAACGACGTCGTCGAGGTCAGCGAACGTCATCGCCGGGAAGAGCGGCAATGTCAGCAGTCGCTCGTAGGCGGCCTCGGCGACCGGCATCGACACCTCCGGGAAGCGCTCCCGGTAGAACGTGTGGCGGTGGACCGGGATGTAGTGGACGTTGACACCGATCCCCTCGGCGCGCAGGGCACGGTAGACGTCGCCGCGGTCGACCCGGAGCCGGTCGAGGCGGAGCTGGACGAAGGCGAAGTGCCACGCGGGATCGGCGCCGGCCTCCACGACCGGCAGGTCGAGCAGCTCGTGGCCGGCAAGGCGCTCGAGGTACCGGGCGGCCAGCCGGCGACGGGTCGCGAGGAAGGCCTCCATCCGTTCGAGCTGGCTCGACCCGAGCGCCGCACCGATGTCGGTCAGGCGGTAGTTGTAGCCGAGCTCGACCATGTCGTACGTCCAGTCTCGGCGCGCTGCGAGCTCCGTGCCGATGCCGTGGTTCCGGAACCGCCGCAGTCGGTCGGCCAGGTCGTCGCGATCGGTCAGGACCGCGCCGCCCTCGCCGGTCGTCAGGATCTTCGCCGGGTGGAGGCTCAGCACCGTCATGTCGGCGAGCGTCCCGACGGGCCGGCCGTCGCGCGTCGCGCCGAGTGAATGCGAGGCGTCGGCGATGATCGTCAGCGGCCCGCCCGGGGCGGCATCGGCGATCGCCCGCAGCGCACCGTAGTCGGCGGGCTGGCCCGAGTAGTCGACGGGCAGCAGCGCCCTGGTGCGCGGCGTGACGGCCGCGGCGACCGCGTCGGGGTCGACCAGCAGCGTGCCCGGATCGACGTCGGCGAAGCGCGGCTCGGCACCGGTGTACACGACCGCGTTCGCGGTGGCGACGAAGGTCATTGGGGTCGTGATCGCCTCATCGCCGGGGCCGAGGCCGGCCGCCGCGGCCGCACCGTGCAGCGCCGCGGTCCCGGAGCTGAAGGCGACCGCATGGCGAGCACCGGTGACCTCGGTCAGCGTCGTTTCGAAGGCAGGCACCCGCGGACCCGTCGTGAGCCAATCGGAGCGTAGGGCCGCGGCGACCGCATCGATGTCACTGTCGTCGATCGACTGGCGGGCGTACGGCAGCAGCGAGCGCCGGATCGGCTCGCCGCCATCGATCGCGAGGCGAGCCGTAGTCGTCGTCATCGCACCGCGACCCCGGCCGCCGTCCGTTCCTCCATCCAGGCGCGGACTCGTCGTAGCCCTTCGTCGAGCGACACCTCCGGTCGCCAGTCGAGGACCCGCTCGGCCTCGCGCGCGTCGCAACGCAGGACCGGGATCTCGCTCTGGGGGTGGATGTGCTCGACGTGGGTGATGCGTGCCGGATCGGGCTCGATCCGGGCGGCCAGGTCGTTGACGCTCACGTCGAGCCCGGTGCCGGCGTTGAGGATCCGGCCGGTCGCGGCGTCCGACACCAGCGCGTCGCACACGAACCGGGCGCAGTCGGAGGCGTACAGCAGGTCCCGTGTCTGCGTGCCGTCCCCGTAGATGCGCAACGGCTCGCCGGCCAGCGACAGCCGGGTGAAGATCGCGACCACGCCACCCTCGCCCACCGAGCGCTGGAACGGGCCGTACGTGTTGAACGGGCGGACGACCGTCGTCGGCAGGCCGTATGCGTGGAAGTACGACAGCGTGAGCGCCTCGCCGCTGATCTTCGACGCGGCGTACGGCGAGATCGGCTTCGTGGGATGCGTCTCGGAGATGCCCTCCGGGGTGGTCGCCCGGTCGTAGACCATGCAGGTGCTCATGAACAGCACGCGGATCCCGGCTGCCCGGGCACCCTCGAGCAGCTGGAACGTGCCGACCACGTCGTTCTCGAAGGTCGTCCCCGGATCGTCGATCGAGTCCTGGACCGAGATCGACGCGGCAAGGTGCGCAACGGCGTCGACGTCGGCGGTCCAACGCCGGCACGCGTCAGCGTCCCGGATGTCGCCCCGTTCGAACGGCAGCAGCCCAGGGTGACCGGCGAACTCCGCCAGGTTCGCCACGTCTCCGGCGACGAGGTTGTCGATGGGGAGGACCGTGTGGCCCCGCTCGAGCAGCTCGCCGACGACCCAGCGCCCGATGAACCCGGCTGCCCCGGTGACCAGGACCCTCACGACCAGGGCCCGTCGCTCGCGTAGGTGGTCGCCACGAGCTCCCGCACGTCGTCGCGCGACATGGGCGTCACGTGGTCCGACCGGTAGGCACCCACGGCCGCGGAGGGCCAGGTCGCGTAGGCCTCGAGGACCGCCGGCTGCGCCTCGATCGAGGGCATCACGGCGAACATCTCACCGATGTCGCGCGCGCGGTTCGACTCGTCCTCGGTCATGAGCTCTTCGTACGGCTTCTCGCCGGGTCGCGGCTCGATGGTCCGCGTGGCGATGTCCGCGGGCGTGCGGCCGTGCGCGGGCGCGGCCACGTCGATCGCCGACGCGACGAGGTCGCCGAGCGTCGCCGCGGGCATCTTGAACACGAACACCTCACCACCGCGGGCGACGTCCGCGGCGCGGATCGCGAGCTCGACGGCTCGGTCCGTGCTCATCACGAAGCGCGTCATCGCCGGATCGGTGACGGTCACCGGGCCGCCGGTCGCGATCTGCCGGAAGAAGAGCTCCAGCGCCGAACCGCGCGAACCGAGCACGTTGCCGAACCGCACGCTCGCGAACACCGTGGGGCGGTTGCCGCGGTAGTTGGTCGCGGCCGTCACGAGCTTCTCGGCCAGCAGCTTCGACGCGCCCATGACCGACGTGGGGTTGGCCGCCTTGTCGGACGACGTCAGGATCATCGTCCGCACCTCGGTCTCGAGGCAGGCGTCGATGACGTTCTGCGTCCCGACCACGTTCGTCTGGGTGGCCTCGAACGGGTTGTATTCGCCGGATTCGACGTGCTTCAACGCGGCGCAATGGAACACGGTGTCCACGCCGTCCATCGCCCGGGCGAGGCGGTCACGATCGCGCACGTCGCCGACCAGGAACCGCACGTTGGCGTGGTCCTGCAGCCGCTGCCGCTGGTAGAACTGCTTGGTCTCGTCACGACCGAGGATCCGGACGACCTCGGGGTCCTGTCGCAGGACGTGGTCGACCAGTCGCGAACCGACCGTCCCGGACCCTCCGGTCACCAGGATCCGCCGGCCGCGCAGGGATGTGGTGTCTGTGCTCACGTGCCTCCTGGGGTTGGCCTAACGGTACGACAGACCTTAGGTCGGGAGCCGGCTGCGTGCCGCATCGGGCGGCAGCGGCCCACGCCCGGCTTCCTCCATCGCCCGCTTCAGGGCGGCGTCGCGCTCGGCCTTGGTCCGCTCGGAATGCTCGCGGTGGATCGCGACCACCTCCTCGGGACCGCCCTCGGCGACGATGCGGCCCTGCTCGAGCAGGATGGCCCGGTTGCAGAACTCGATGACCCAGTTCATGTCGTGGGTCACCAGCACGACACCCTTCGCGCTGCGGACGAGGTCGAGCACCCGCTGCTTCGACTTCGCCCGGAACGTCTGGTCGCCGGTCGCCAGCACCTCATCGAGCAACAGGATGTCGGGGTCGATGGCCGTGGCGATCGCGAAGCCGAGGCGGGCACGCATGCCCGACGAGTAGGTCTTGATCGGCGCTTCGATGAACGGCCCGATATCGGCGAAGTCGACGATCTCGGGCGTGATCTGGCGCATCAGCGCCGGGTCGAGGCCGAGGAACGCGCCGGCCAGTCGGATGTTGTCGAGCCCGGACAGGTCCTGGTCGAAGCCGGCCCCGAGCGTCAGCAGGCTGGAGATCCGCCCGTCGACCTCGACCACCCCGGCCGACGGGGTGATGATCCCGGCCAGCACCTGGAGCAGCGTGCTCTTGCCGGCGCCGTTCGGCCCGATGATCGCCAGCGACTCCCCATGGACGAGTCGGAAGGTCACGTCGCGGAGCGCCCAGAACCGGTCGGCCGGTTCGCGGCGGAAGAGGTTGATGAACGAGCGCTGGAGCGTGGTCTTCTTCGTGAACCGCAGGCTGTACTGGACGCCGAGATCGCGGACGTCGATGGCGACCGGCGCATCGGGCGTCATCGGCGCCGGCACGGCCGGGCTGAGGCGATCGTCGACGTCGGCCATCACAGGACCTTGGCGAACGATGGCTCGAGCCGCTTGAACAGGACCGTCGTCAGGGCGAGCAGGATCAACGACCCGCCGAGCACTAGCCCGAGGGATCCCCAGTCCGGCAGCCGGCCGTCGTAGATCACCGCCCGGTAGGCAGTGAACAACGTCGCCCACGGGTTGAGCGTCAGCAGCCGCTGGATCTCGGGGTAGGACTGTGTCGCCCTGACCAGCTGCTCCAGCGAGAACAGCGCCGGCGAGACGTAGAACCACAGCCGCAGGAAATGCCGCGCCAGGTTGCCCACGTCGCGATAGAACACGTTGACTGCCGCGAGCAGGATCGTCAGCGCCAGGTTGAACATCAGCTGGACGACGGCGATGACGGGGATGAGGACGAGCGTGAGCTCGATCCGATCCCGGAAGAACAGCAGCATCAGCGCGAACAGCGGGATGAGGCCGAAGGCGAAGTTGACGACGCCGGCCATGACGGCCGCGACCGGCAGGACGAGCTTGGGGAACTTGATCTGGCGGATCAGCCGCTCGGCACCGGTGACCGACGAGATACCGTCCTGGATCGATGATTGGAACCACTTCCAGGGCAGGATCGCGGCGAAGATGAACAGCGGGTAGTCGGGCGCCGCCCGCTGGAAGATGACCGAGACCAGGACGACGTACACGACCATCTGCAGCAGTGGATCGAGCACCCACCACAGGTTGCCCAGGACCGTGTCGGCGCCCTTCTTGCGCAGGTCAGCCTGCACCAGGTAGCCGATCAGGCGGCGCCGGCCGAGGACCTCGTCGACCGCCTCGCGGAGCATCCCGAGCACGCCGAGACGTGCGGCGGTCGTTCGAAAATGGGTGGGGACTTCCGCGCTCAGAGCCATCGGCAGCGGAGGGTAACACGCGCTCGGGGTCGCACCCGTGCGCTACGCTCCGCCCCGCCCATGGACCGCCCGACGACCGCCCCGCCCACCGCGACCGCCGCACCGCGTCGCATCGCGATGCTCACCCATTCCTACTACGAGGAGGACCCGCGCGTCCGGCGCGAGGCCGAGACCCTCGCCGAGGCCGGCCATCAGGTCGAGGTCTTCGCCCTCCGCCGGCCGACCGACCCGCAGCGCGAAACGATCCAGGGCGTCGATGTCCGCCGGCTCGGCGTCCAGCGGCATCAGGGTGCGGGCCTCGGCGTGTACCTGCGCGAGTACCTGTCGTTCTTCGTCCGCGCCGCCGTCGCGCTGACGCGAGCCCACGCCCGCCGTCGCTTCGCCCTGGTCCAGGTCCACACCCTGCCCGACTTCCTCGTCTTCGCCACGCTCCCCCTCCGGCTGACCGGCGTGCCGGTGATCCTGGACCTGCACGAGGCGATGCCCGAGTTCTTCGGCAGCCGCTTCGCCGGCCGCAGCCGAGGGATCGGCCGCTGGCTATTGGGCGTCCAGGAGCGCCTGGCATGCCGGTACGCCAGCGCGGTGGTGACGGTGAACGAGGCACTCGGCGATCGGCTGCTGGGCATCGGGGTGCCGCCCGGAAAGCTGTCGATCGTCCCCAATGCACCGTCGCTCGCCCGCTTCGCGCCGGGCGCCTACCCGTCGCGGCCGTTCATGGCCGACGGCTCGCTGCGGCTCATCTACGCCGGCGCGCTGAGCCCGATCTACGAGCTCGACCTCGTCCTCGATGCGATGGCCCGCCTCCTCGAGGCGGATGGCGGTCTCGACGTCCGATTCGAGCTCTACGGCCGCGATTTCGAGGAGGTGCCGCTGCGCGACCAGGCGGCCCGGCTCGGGATCGACGACCGGGTCACGTTCCACGGTCGCATCCCACTCGACGCGGTGCCCGCCGCCATCGCCGCCGCCGACGTGGGTCTGGCGCCGACCCGTCGATCGCCATTCACCGACTACTCGCTGTCAACCAAGGCCTACGAGTACGCCGCGATGGGCAAGCCGGTCGTCGCGACGCGCCTGCCGATGGTCGTCCACACCTTCGGGGATGACGTGGTCACGTACGAGCCGGGCGACGCCGCCGACCTCGACCGAGCGATCCGGCGGATCGTCGACGACGCCACCGAGCGGGAGGCCCGCGTGGCTCGTGCCCTCGAGCGCGTGCAGGGCCTGTCGTGGGACGTCGAGTCGGCTCGCTATCTCGCGCTGGTCGACCGGCTCACCGCCGATCGGCCCGCCGGATCCACGCCGCCCACAGGATCGAGGCGCCGAGCGCCATGACGGAGATCGCGAAGCCGAGGTAGGTGAAGAGCGGCCGGTAGCGGAAGACGACGCGCTCGGTGTCCGGCCCCACGACCACCCCACGGAACGTACCGTCCACCGTTGCGACCTCGACCGGCGAACCATCGCGTTCAGCGACCCAGCCAGGGGCCATGACGTCCGTCAGCACGAGGACGCTGGGCCGTTCGGCGCGCACCTGGATCCGGACCTCATCCGGAGCGTAGTCGATGATGGTGGCTGCGCCCGTCGTGCCGGCCGATGCTCCCGTCGCGATCTGCGATCGAAGCGATCGGGCCTGCGCTCCATCGACGAGCCAGACGGTGGTCCGCAACGCGTCGAGTCCCGCATCGGCCATCGCACCGATCACCCCGCTCGTGGTGGCGCCGATGACGACCGTGTCGGCCAGGAACGCCCGAGGCAGCACACCAGGGACCTCGTAGACCGTGACCGCGCCGTCGCGAAAGCGCTCGATGAGGCCCGGAACGATCGGGACGTCATCGCCGACGACATACAACCAGCGGACACCCGCCAGTGCGACGAGCTCCGGGTCCACCTCAGGACCGAACGCGTACGCCCGGTTTCCCCACGAGCGAAAGTACGTCGCTGTGGCCGGGTCCATGTCGAGGTGTGGGTCGGTGAGTGCACCGAAGAACGCGTGGTACGTGACCGGGTAGATGGCCTGATACCCGTCCACCTGGAGCAGCCCGAGCGCCCCCATCCGGTTGGGGTGGTCACCGAACGTCATGACCCGATCTGTCGCGATCCCATGCTGGGCCCTGAGGAATGCCTGACCCGATGTCTCACCGAGCCGCTCCGCCCACGATCCGAGCTCGCCGTCGATGAATCGCTCGCTGTGCGAATACACCGACCGTTCCGTCACCAGGCCGATCAGCAGGATCGCGAACAGGGTGCCAGCGCCGCCGATCGCTGACAGCCTTCTCCGGTCACGCAGCACGATCGCAACCAATACCAGGAGGGCGATGCCGAGCGCTGACGCCAAGACTGCCAGTGCCGAGCCGAGCGCCGGTATGGACAGATCGAGCAACTGACGCCGCTGGATGGCGAGCCGGGCGATCGCCACGCCGGTGGTCACGAGGAGGGGCAGCGCGATCGCTGCATTCGCAACCACGGTCAAGCCGCGACGACCGACCGCTTGGACGATCGGCTCGTCCTCCGATATCGCGCGGGCGAAACGGTCGAGGCCGAGCGCAGCCACGGACACCAGGACGAACGGGTACAGGTGTCGCACCCGTTCGAGGTTGAACGACTTGAGCAACGCGAACTGGTCCTGGATCGGCGTGGTGAGCACCGAGAGGAAGTCGAAGACCGGGATCGCGATGAGGAGCAGCACAAGGAACGCCGTCCGGCGATCGTGTCGACGGGCGACGGCCCCCAGCGCGAGGATGACCACCCCGAATACACCGAGGAAATACGTGCCGAGGACCGCCGGCGAATGGCCCCAGCCCGCGCCGATCGGGACGCCGAGCACGGTCGATGCATACAGTCGGATGGTGTCTCGGATCGCGACCAACGGAGTGGCATCGTCGAGCCCGCCCAGCACCCAGATCGTCCGCTGCGAGACCGGCAGCATCACGAGCTGGGTGAGGATCGTTGGCGCGAACATGCCGAGCGCGAGTGCCCACGTTGCGATCCACGCCCCCGCTCGCCGTGGCAGATCGCTCCGATCGGTTGCTCCGAGCAAGACCCACACGAGCTGCAGCCCGGCCGCGAGAAGGACCACCGGTACGATCCCGTGGTAGAGGGCGATCGCGCCGGCGATGCTGCCCCCGACGGCGAACGCCCAACGCCGGGGACTCCTCCGCGCGGTCCCGTCGATCAGCCATAGGAGCAGCGGCACCGCCGGCGCTGCGACGCCATAGGTGATGTGCCAGAAACCGAAGAGATACAGCACTGCCCCGCCGACCGTCGCGACGCTCGAAAGTCCAAGCGAATCACGCAGGAAGAGGTGCATCGAGATCCCGGCAACGACAGCCAGGAGCCACGCGGTGATGGCGTAAGCCGCGAATGGGCCGACGACGAAGCCGAGTGCGACATCGATGGCGTACGGGCCGTTGCCCTGGGCGAGCAGCGCGTTGCCCGACGTGAGGTGGGTGTTCCACAACGATGGCCCGTGGGCGAGCCAGTCTGCGAGGACCCCGGTCCGCGCGACGTCGAACACGTCGTGGGCATACGCGAGCCCTCGGTCCCCGAAGATGGCCTGGCCCAACGTCGGGAACGAAAGGAAGGCTAGCAGGGGATAGAGCAGCAGCGGCGCGCTGCCGCTACCGAGGTATGCGAGCTTGGTCCGGCTCATTCCACCGCGGATGCGCCTGCCGTCTTGGCGAGTGCAACGACGACATCGACGTCGCCACATGACATTCCGGCGCGGAGCGGGAGCGTCACGAGATGCTCATATGCTGCCTGCGCGACCGGCAGCGACAGGCCGTGGGATCGTTCGCGGCAATCGCTATGGAGGGTCCTCCTGGGGAGACGCACGTGCATGGGCCGCCCGCGCAGCACGATACGCTATCGGCCGGCCACCGACCCTCCTCCGGCGCCCCCCAGATCCATCACGCCCGTCGCCTGCGAAGCGTCCGTCGGGCTGGCCGGAGTGGGCATTCCTGTACGATACCGACCGCCCATCGACTCTCGGCCTTCGTCGGCCGTGCCAACTTGCTGATCAGGATCAATCACCCGAATGACGTTCCGCACCAGGCCCGTCGTGAAACGGATACCGCGACCTTCATGGGACAGCCGCGACCGGCGCAACTTCTATCTGAACCTCGGTTTCGGCATCGCCGTCCTCGCGGCGCTCGTCATCCTCGGCGTCGCGGTCGCTCTCAGCTACTACAACGACCACCTCGTGCCGGTCGGCAGCGTCGACGGCCAGTCGATCACGAAGGACGAGCTGCGCGAGCGCTCCGAGATCGAGGCGTGGCGGCTCGAGATCGCCCAGCGGCGCATCAACACGCAGGCCGCCGCCGGTCGCCTGACCCAGGCCCAGGCGGAGGCGCAGACCCAGCAGATCGACCAGCAACGCCAGCAGCTGCTGCCCTTCGCCCTGGAACGGGTCATCGACAACCGGATCCAGGCACGGCTCGCCACGGAGGAGGGCGTGGCCGTCGCCGACGCCGACATCGATGCGCGACTCCTCGAGGAGGCGACCATCCCAGAGGCGCGGCACTCGTGGCAGATCGAGGTCAAGCCGGCGGTCGACAGCGGCGCGACCGCACCGACGCCGGCACAGGTGGCGGCCGCGCGCACGACGATCGAGGGCGCACTCGCCGAGATCCAGGACGGGAAGAGCTGGGACGATGTCGCGCGGACGGTGTCGACCGACACGGCGACGGCCCCACAGGCCGGCGACCTCGGCTGGCTGACCAAGGACGACCAACAGACCGACGAGACGTTCATGGCGGCCCTGTTCGCCGCTGCCGCGAATACCCCGACCGAGATCGTCGAGGGCGAGGACGGCATCTTCCGGATCGGCCGCGTGACCGAGATCGAGGCCGAATCGGTCGATGAGGTGTACACCGAGACCATCGTCAACGACGGACTCGACCTCGGGAAGTACCGGGCGGTCGTTCGCGGTGATGTCATCCGCACCAAGCTCGAGGACAAGCTCGTGGCAGACGCCGCGAAGCCGGCTCCGCAGCGGGACACCGCGCAGATCTACCTCAGCCAGACGACGGTCGACCTCCCCGACGACGCGGTCAAGGTCCGCCACATCCTGTTCTCGCCGAAGGACGACCCGTCCGCCGCGAGCAACGGCGACATCCCCGAGGACGACCCGTCATGGGGTCAGGCCAAGCTCGATGCCGATGCCGCGTACGCCCGGCTGAAGGACGACGTCGACGGGTTCGATGCGCTCGCACGCGAAGTCAGCGACGAGGAGAGCGCGCTGGGCCCGGATGGCACGGGCGGGGTGCTCGACGCCTACGTCAGCCAGGACGGCAGCTACGTCCCGACGTTCTCCACGCCGATCCTCGAGGCGAAGCCGACCGATGGACAGCTGCTGCCCCCGATCAAGACGGAGTTCGGCTATCACGTCGTCCAGGTGATCAGCCACGCGCCGGACCTCGCACAGTTGAAGCAGCGCATCGATGGTGGCGCCGATTTCGCGACCATCGCTCGCCAGGTGTCCGAGGGCGCCGGGGCCAGCCAGGGCGGCGACCTCGGCTGGATCGCACGCGGGCAGCTCGAGAAGCCGCTCGTCGACGCGATCTTCGCGGCCGCGATCGGCAAGACCTCGGAGGTGGTGACGGTCGCGGACGACGGCCAGTACCTGTTCCGGGTCAAGACCGAGCAGGAGCGGACCGCCGAGGGTCGTCAGCTCGATGAGATCCGGACGCGCCTGTTCGGCGACTGGTACCAGCCCAAGAAGGACGCCCTGACGATCACCCGCGACGAGACGATCATCGGGGGCGCGGGCTAGGCGGCCCGGCGGTGCTGGATGCGCTCGTCACGGAGGCGCGACTCCGGTTCGGACTCGATCCAGCCGCGGGCCTCCAGATCGTGGCGGCCGAGCGGCTGATCTCGACCCCGCTCGAGGCATCGCGGCCGGCGCTGATCGTCCCGCTCGCCATGCTCCGGCCACTGACACCGGCGACCGCGGGCGAGGCGGCGGACGTGGCGACGAAGCCACTCCCCGGCCGCCATGGCCCGCGTGGTCGCGAACCGCTCGACGTCCTGCGCCGCGCCTACCCGGCCGATCACCCCGTCGGTCGCTTCGGGACGGTGCCGGCCACGACGGTCGGTGCCCTCGGGGCGGGCGATCTCGTGGCTCCCCTGTACCTCGCCCCGATCGCCCCCGAGGCGGCCGTCGCCGGACCCTGGGCGATGCCCGCGATCAGTGACCGGCTCCGGGCCCCCGACGGCTGTCCGTGGGATCGCGAGCAGACCCACCAGACGTTGCGCAGCCACCTGCTCGAGGAGACGTACGAGGTCTACGACGCGCTCGAAGCCGGGGCGACCCCGGCGCTCGCCGGCGAGCTCGGCGACCTGTGGCTGCAGATCGTGCTCCACGCGCAGCTCGCCGCCGAAGCCGGCGTGTTCGACCTGGCCGACGTCCAGGCCGCGATCGCGACCAAGATCGTGCGGCGCCATCCGCATGTCTTCGGCGAGGCGGAAGCGCGGACCGCGTCCGACGTGAACCGGCAGTGGGAGCGCATCAAGGCCACCGAGCGCGAAGGCGAGGGCGACGGAGCGACGACGAAGGGCGCCCTCGATGGCATCTCGGCATCGCTGCCGTCGCTCGCGGCCAGCCAGGAGATGCAGGAGCGGGCCGCCAACATCGGCTACGACTGGCCGTCGATCGAGGGCGTGCTCGACAAGGTCGTCGAGGAGACCGAGGAGCTCCGCGCGGCTGCCGATGACGACGCCGACCCGGCGGCCTGGGCGGAGGAGTTCGGCGACCTCCTGTTCGTGCTGGTGAACGTCGCACGAAAACGAGGCGTCGAGGCGGAAGCCGCGGTCCGCGCCGCCAACGCCAAGTTCCGCCGGCGGTTCGGCCGCGTCGAATCGATGGCGGCCGCGCGCGGGGTCGCCTTGCGCGACCTCGATTTCGCGGCACTCGATGAGCTGTGGGACGCGGCCAAGGCGGAGGAGAGGATGACCACATGACGATCGGCAATCCACCGACCACCCGCGCCGACGGGCGCGCACCGCGCGACCTGCGACCCATCGGCTTCCAGCTCGGTGTCCAGAAATGGGCCGAGGGGTCGTGTCTCGTCCGCTTCGGCGACACGCAGGTGCTGTGCGCGGCCACCATCGCCGATCGCGTGCCGCCGCATCTCCGCGGCAAGGGCACCGGTTGGGTCACCGCCGAGTACTCGATGCTGCCGCGGGCGACCGCGGAGCGAACGGATCGCGAGTCCGCCAAGGGCCGCATCGGCGGGCGGACGCACGAGATCCAGCGGTTGATCGGGCGCTCCCTGCGCGGCGTCGTCGACCTGGCGCGGCTCGGCGAGCGGACGATCACGGTCGACTGTGATGTGTTGCAGGCCGACGGCGGGACGCGGACCGCGTCGATCACCGGCGGCTACGTGGCGCTCGGCGCCGCGCTCATCACCTACGGCATGGAACGGCTGCTGGTCGGCAAGGTCGCGGCCGTTTCGGTCGGCATCGTCGAGGACGTCACGCTGCTCGACCTCGACTACAGCGAGGACTCGCGCGCCGAGGTCGACATGAACGTCGTCGGCACCGACGCGGGGACCTATATCGAGCTGCAGGGCACGGCGGAGGGCCGCCCGTTCGACCGGGCCGCGATGACCTCGATGCTCGACCTTGCCGACGAGGGGCTCACCAGGCTGTTCGCGGCCCAGGCCGAGGTGCTCGCCACGGTCCGGCGGTGACCGCACAGCGCCTGCTGATCGCCACGCGCAGCGAGCACAAGCTTCGCGAGCTCCGGGAGCTGCTGGCATTGGAGCACGCCGAGCTCGTGTCGCTCGACCAGCTGGGCCTGCTGGACGACCCGATCGAGGACGGCGACACGTTCGAGGCCAACGCCGCGATCAAGGCGCTGGCCGGCATCGCCGCCACCGGACTGCCGACCCTCGCCGATGACTCCGGGATCGAGGTCGACGCGCTCGATGGCGGACCGGGCGTCCGGACACGGCGATATGCGGGCGAGCACGCGACCGACGCCGACAACAACGCAAAGCTGCTCGCCGCCCTCGACGGCCTTCCACCGGAGCGGCGCGGGGCGCACTACGTGTGCGTGCTCGCCCTCGCGATCCCCGGCGAGGCGCTCCGGTTCGAGCGCGGGATCTGTCATGGCCGCATCGCCAGCGAACCACGCGGCACGAGCGGCTTCGGGTACGACCCGATCTTCGAGCCGGAGGGCGAGCCGGTCGGTGGTCGCACCTTCGGTCGGTGGACGGCAGACGAGAAGAACCGGGTCTCACACCGGGCGCGCGCGGCGCGAGCGATGGCACCGCACCTCGTGGCGCTCGGGTTCTGACCGTGCGCATCTGCGTCTTCTGCGGCGCCAGCCCCGGCAACGAGCCACGCTACGTGGCCGCGGCGCGCGACGTCGGGGAGGGGCTCGCCCGGCGTGGGATCGGCCTCGTCTACGGGGGCGGCCGGGTCGGGCTGATGGGCGCCGTCGCCGAGGCTGCACTGACGGCCGGTGGCGAGGTCATCGGCGTGATCCCGCAGGGCCTCGTCGATCGCGAGTTGGCGCACCCCGGCCTGTCCGAGCTGCACGTGGTCGACACGCTGCACGAGCGCAAGGCGCTGATGGCCGACCTGTCGGACGCGTTCATCGCCCTCCCCGGCGGCCTCGGCACGCTCGAGGAGCTGGCCGAGGTGGTGTCGTGGGCGCAGCTCGAGCTCCATGCCAAGCCGATCGGGCTGTTGGAGGTCGGTGATTACTGGACCCTGCTGCTGGCGTGGCTCGACATGGCCGTGGCCGAGGGGTTCGTCGCGCCCGCACACCGGCGCCTCGTCACGCGCGGCGACTCGCTCGCCGAGCTGCTCGACGCGTTCGCGGCCTGGCAGCCACCACCGGGCCGCTGGGAGACCGGGCCCTAGGTCGACTCCCAGTGCCACGACGTGGCGACGTCGCCGATCATGTCGAACTGGTCCTGGAGGACGCCCGGCCGCATCGTCCACACGACGTCGTAGGCCGCGCCGTCGAACGTGCTCACCAGGTGGACGACGTTGACGTCCCCGTTCCCGAGATCCACGCCCGCATAGATGATCGCCGTTGCCACCTCCTGGCCGAGATAGGTCGGCACGACCGAGCCCGGCTCGCCGGCGCCCCGTTCCCGGTACTCGATCCGGACGGAATCGACGAGCTCGCGCATCGAGCTCGTCAGCGGCTTGTCGCGGAGCTGGATCAGCGCGCTGCCATCCTCGCCGCCGAACGTCTCTGTCTCGAGGGCCGTCGCGGTCGATGACCAACCAGGTGGCAGCGCGAACGTCACCGGCAGCGCCGTCGATCGATGCAGCGTCCAGTCGGTCATCGGCGCGGCAATCGGGTCCGGCAAACCGGGGAGGACCGTGTACACGGCGTCATGCGTGAGCGTCCCGCCGCCGAAGCGTGCCAACCGCTGGCCGGTCAACGACGAGCGCATGCGCACGAGGCGCCCGGACGGCGTCAGGTCATAGCGTGCGGTGGCGTTGACGACCTCGAGCTCGTTGCCGATCGCCAGCACGAAGATCGGATCGATCACGGTCGGGTCGGCGTACTCGAGCGTCGTGATCGTCCGGCCATCTTCGACGTGCTCCCCGGTCACCTCGAACGTGCCCGCGTCGGGATCCTCGGTGAGGCGTAGCGGGTGATCGAACAGGCCGGTGAACGGGATCCACGGGCCGCCGGCGCTGCGGGTATAGCCCGAATCGCCCTCCCAGACCATCGCGTAGGTCGTCTCGGCGACCATCTCGCTGCCGATGGCCTGATCGGTCCGCGTGCCCTCGGCCGACCAGGCACCGGTCGCGACCTGCATCGTCCCGACGATGCGCGAGGTCGTCGTCTCCGAGGTCTGCGTGCGTTCCATGCGCATCCGGTACGGGCCTGGAGCGCGCAGGATCTCGCGCAGGGCGGCAGGGAGGTCCGCGATCGGGCTTGCAGCGGGTTCCCCGACCGGAGAGACTGGCGCGACCGACGGCGCCGGACCGGCGGCACACGCCGCGGCGATCAGCGCGATCGCGAGCGTGAGCGCTACCAGTCGCACGGTCACTCCAGCAGCAGGGTCCCGCGCGAGTCTAGGGCGACGGCTTCGGCGTCGGCCAGGGCTGCGGGCTGCCTCCGGGTGGTGGGAAGAGCTTCGCGGCAACCGCACGGATGGCGGCGAGGTCGGGCTGGAGCGACGATCCGTAGCGGGTGTCGACCGATCGGACCAGCGGGTGGCGGATCACGGCCCGCGTGATGCCGCCCGATCCCATCTCGTCGATCGCGACCGCCAGCTGGGGCAGCCGCTCGACCGGCAGGTCGGTCCGGATGGAGTCGCCGACCGCGTCGAGCAGCCCGGGGAGCTCCCAGAACACGCTGCCGCCGTCGGTCGCAGCGTTCTTGAGCGCGACGATGATCTGTTGCTGGCGGCCTGCCCGGGTGAAGTCGCTCTCGCCCGCGGACTTGCGGCTGCGGGCGTAGGCCAGCGCGTTCACGCCGTCGAGATGGTGGCGACCCTTGGTGATCGACCAGCCGCGCCCACCGGCACCGAAGCCGTCGTAGCCCGGATCGTCGATGGGCCGCGCGACAGTGATGTCGACGCCCCCGACCGCGTCGACCATGTGGATGAAGCCCTCGAACTCCATGGTCGCGTGGTAATGGATCTGGATGCCCAGCAGCTCGCCGATCGCGTCCTGCAGGGTCCGCAGGCCGCCCTTCGGGAAGTCCTCGGGGTGGCGGTCCGCGTACGACAAGAGGGAGTTGAGCTTCGGGCCGAAGTCGTCGCCACCACCGAGCGGCACGTTCACGAGGTCGCGCGGCAGCGACACCATCGAGGCGGTCTTCCCGACCGGGTCGAACGAGACCACCATCATCGTGTCCGTCAGCACGGTCGTCCGGCCTGGCGCGGCGTCGACGCCCAGCACGAGCACGTTGACCCGCTCACCGTCGGCAGGCCCGGAAGGGGGCGTGTCGTCCCCGACATCGGCGGCCGGGCTCGGACGCTGGAAGATCAGGGCGAACGCGTCCCCGAATGCCGTCCCGTAGCGGTAGACGGCCAAGTGCGGCAGCACCACCAGGAACGCGATGATCAGGATCCCGATGATGCCGAGCCGCCCGGTCGGACCATGCCGGCGTGTATCGAGGAAGGCCTGGCCGACGGCGACGAGCCGCCAGGCAAGGATGACCACGTTGAGCGTGAGGAGCGCCGCCAGCACGGCTGGTGCCACGGCCCATGCGGCGATGCGCGTCGGGGTCTGGGCGGCCCACACGGCTCCCGCGACGGCCACGATGACGAGCGTCGGGATGAGGAAGAGGGCGGTGAGCCTGCGCCGTCGGTTGAACGCCTGACCGAGACCGGGAACGATGGCCGACAGGCCGGCGGCGAACAGCCGGCGGCGGTCGATGGGTCCGGCCGCGGGTGCGGTCCGGATCCGGGTGGCGTGCACGACGGGCGGGATCCCCCTCTGACGGCTGCGGTCGGGCCGAGTCTACCCGACGCGGTAAACGGCTCGGACAGGATGACGCCGGGTGGTCGATCAGCCTGCCATGACCACCCGGCGTCTGGCCCTACGACGCGCGACGCTCGGCGAGCGTTACGCTTGGGGCAGGATGCGTATCGCGGTGACTGGTGGGAGCGGCAAGCTCGGCCGGGCAGTGGTCGACGAGTTGCTCGCCCACGACCACGAGGTTGCGAACCTCGACCGCGTCCCGTCGGCGGATACGCGGGCGACGTTCACGCGCGTCGACTTCACCGACTTCGGCCAGACCGCCGGGGCGCTGTCGCGCGTCGACGACCGCTATGACCGCCTCGACGCCGTCGTGCATCTGGCGGCGATCCCGGGGCCGGGCATGGTCCCCGATGCGACGATCTTCGCGAACAACGTGCTGTCCACCTACAACGTGTTCCAGGCCGCGCGCATGGCCGGCATCAGGAATGTCGTCTGGGCATCCAGCGAGACGGTGCTGGGTCTGCCGTTCGACGAGCCGCCACCGTACGTGCCGGTGGACGAGGACGTGCCGGTGCGACCGGCGACCGCCTATTCCCTGGGGAAGACGCTCGACGAGGCGATGGCACGCCAGTTCTGCCGCTGGGATCCGGCGTCGAAGGCGATCGGGCTGCGGTTCTCCAACGTCATGGAGGTCGCCGATTACGCCGGGTTCCCGGCATTCGATGCCGACCCGCTCCTTCGTAAATGGAACCTGTGGTCGTACATCGACGCCCGCGACGGGGCGCAGGCGGTCCGGCTGGCGCTCGAGCTGGAGACGACCGGGACGGACGTCTTCATCATCGCCAGCCCGGACACCGTCATGCGGCGCCCGAACGCGGAGCTCCTGGCCGAGGTCTTCCCCGACGTGCCCCTGAAGCGTCCGATCGAGGCGAACGAGACGCTGCTCTCGATCGACAAGGCGCGGAGCGTGCTCGGCTATGCGCCGCGCTACAGCTGGCGCGACGCGACTACGGACTGAACGCCCGAAGCCCTAGGCCGCCAGCGCGGGGACCTCGATGATGCGCTTGTGCGTGTGCGCAGGTGCCGTGACGACGGCAAGGAGGCGTCCGAGACGGCTGGTGGGGGAGTCGAGCAGCGCCGCGCAGTCGAGCCACACGATGCCGTCGCGCCACACCGGGGTCGTGTGACGTCCACAGGCGCACATCGGCTCGGCGTCGCTGACGCGCTCGATCAGGTCGACGATGGTTCGGTCATCGGTCATGGGAGGATAGGCTCCGGATAAGTGATACGGTACGTTCCGTATCCTAGCCCAAATGACGCGTAGATGCAAAACGGTCCGTATCGAAAGGGCTCCGGCGCGACCTTGTCATGATACGGAACGGTCCGTATCATCAGGCGCATGGTATTGACCGCCGAGGTCCGCAAGGGCAGACCCCGCAGCAGCGAGGCGCACCGCCGCATCCTCGACGCTGCGCGCGAGCTGCTGAGCGAGGAAGGCTTCTCGGACCTCCGGCTCGAGCACGTGGCAGCGCGCGCCGGGGTCGGCAAGGCCACGATCTATCGACGCTGGGGCTCCAAGGAGGCGCTCGCGCAGGAGTTGCTCGCCGAGCTCGCCGGTCCGCACATCGCAGTCCCCGAGACCGGCGACACCCGCGCGGAGCTCCTGGCGGCCGTCACCAACCCGATGCGGGCGGTGACGGACACGCCCTTCGGCCCGGTGATCAGGGCGCTGCTGTCGCAGATCGCCGTCAACCCGACCCTGGGCGACCCGTTCCGGGCCACGGTCGTGCAGGCGCGTCGGGATGAGATCGGGCGGGTCATCGCGCGAGGGATCGCCCGCGGTGACCTTCGGCCGGACGCCGACGCGACGATCGCGACGGAGCTGCTCGTCGGTCCCGTGTACTTCCGCCTCATGTTCGGCGGCGAGCTGGACGACGCGTTCGCGAAGCGCATCGTCGACGCCGTCCTCAGCGGCTACGGCCGCCCCCACAAACGAACCAAACGCAAGGAGAAGAAGTGACGACGAAGCCTCGCGACAGGCTCGCACTCATCGCCCACGATGGCCGCAAGGCCGACCTCATCGCGTGGGCCACATTCAACCGCGACCGACTGTCGGAGTTCGACCTCGTGGCGACCGGCACGACCGCGACGCTGTTGCGCGACAAGGTCGGGCTCGATGTCGAGGCGGTCCTGTCCGGCCCGATGGGCGGCGACGCCCAGATCGCGGCCAAGGTCGCCGAGGGGCGCATCCGCGCGGTCTTCTTCTTCGTCGACCCGTTGAGCGCGCACCCGCACGACCCCGACATCCAGACCGTCATGCGGGTGTGCAACGTCCATTCCGTGCCGATCGCCACGAACGTCGCCGGCGCCGACCTGTTCCTTGCCTCGCCCCTGCTGCACCGCGCGAAGGTGGCGCTCTCGGCCTGATGGTGCGACGACGCGTGCCACGTTGGCACGAGCTCCGTCCATATCTGCGGACCGGCCCGATCCGTATTTCGCCGGTGGAGCGCCGGCTGGCGTCCGCGGCGACGGTCTGGGACCTTCGCTCGATCGCGCGCCGGCACGTCCCGCGCGCCGTCTTCGACTACACCGACGGCGCGGCCGAAAGCGAGACGAGCCTGCGGCGGTCGCGAGAGGCATACGCGAGGGTCGAATTCGTCCCGAGTGTCCTTCGGGATGTCTCCCGGGTGGATACCTCGACGACGATCCTCGGCCAGGCTGCCGCGCTGCCGGTCGTCTTCGCTCCGACCGGCTTCACACGGCTGATGCACCACGACGGCGAGCCGGCCGTGGCTCGGGTCGCCGAGCGGCTCGGCATCCCGTACGCGCTTTCGACCCTCGGAACGACATCGCCCGAGGATCTCGCGGCAGCCGCACCGGACACGAACAAGTGGTTCCAGCTGTACATCTGGAATGACCGGGAAGCCGTCACGGAGCTCGTGCGCCGCGCCCGCGACGCCGGGTTCACGGCGCTGGTGCTGACCGTGGACACGCCCGTGGCCGGGGCTCGACTGCGCGACGTGCACAACGGGTTCACGATCCCGCCGACCCTGTCGCTCCGCACCGTCGCCGACATCGCGCTCCACCCAGGCTGGTGGTTCAACCTGCTCACGACGGAGCCACTCCGATTCGCGGTGTTCACGGAGACCCAGGGGACCGTCGCCGACCTGATCAACCGGGTGTTCGACCCGACGATCACGACCGACGACCTCGGCTGGCTGCGAGCTGCGTGGACGGGACCGATCGTGATCAAGGGGATCCAGACGGTCGAGGATGCCCGGATGGTCGTCGACGCCGGCGCTGACGGCATCGTCGTGTCGAATCACGGGGGGCGGCAGCTCGATCGAGCGCCGACCCCGTTCGAACAGCTGCCATCGATCGTGGCCGCGGTCGGCGACCGGGCGGAGGTCTTCATCGACGGCGGCATCCTGAGCGGCGCGGACATCGTGGCCGCGGTGGCCAGCGGCGCGCGCGCGGCGCTCGTCGGACGGGCATACCTGTACGGCCTGATGGCCGGTGGGGAACGGGGCGTCGAGCGCGCAGGCGAGCTCCTGCGTGGCGAGCTGGTTCGGACGATGCAGCTGCTCGGCGTCCGGGGCGTCGCGGACCTCGGACCCGAGCGCGTGCGGGTACGCAGCACTACGCTATAAGCCGTTCGCGAGCACGAGATCGCCGAGGAGTGGCGTCGTTGGCAACGACGTCCATTAGGGAGCCCTAGGGCCGTTCGCGCTGTCGGTCCACCAGCGACAGAGGAGACCCATGAGCTACGCCGTGGTCAATCCGGCAACGGGAGAGACGACCAAGACCTTCCCGACGATCACCGACGCCGAGCTTGACGCGGCGATCGCGGCCGCCGACGAGGCGCACCGCACGTGGTCGAAGTCGACGACGGTCGCGGAGCGCGCCGCCCTCGTCCGCCGTGTCGGCGAACTGCACCTCGAGCGCCGCCAGGAGCTCGCCGAGATCATCGTGCGCGAGATGGGCAAGCCGATCGGCCAGGCCCTCGGCGAGGTCGACTTCGCGGCAGCCATCTACGAGTACTACGCCGACCATTCGCCCGAGTTCCTCAAAGACGAGCCGATCGAGCTGCTCGCCGGCGAGGGTACGGCCGTGATCCGCCGCAGTTCGCTCGGCGTGCTCCTCGGCGTCATGCCGTGGAACTTCCCGTACTACCAGGTGGCTCGCTTCGCGGGCCCGAACCTCATCATCGGCAACACGATCCTGCTGAAGCACGCGCAGCAATGCCCCGAGTCGGCTGCCGCGATCGAGCGCGTCTTCCTCGACGCCGGCTTCCCGGTCGGCGCCTACGTGAACATCTACGCCTCGCACGGACAGATCGAGACGGTCGTCGCCGACCCGCGCGTGCAGGGGGTCTCGCTCACCGGCTCCGAGCGGGCGGGCGCCGCCGTCGCCGAGCTCGCCGGACGTCACCTCAAGAAGGTCGTGCTCGAGCTCGGCGGCTCCGACCCCTTCATCCTGCTCTCGACCGACGACCTCGACGCGACCGTGCAGGCCGCGGTCGACGCGCGCCTCGACAACAGCGGCCAATCGTGCAACGCGGCCAAACGGTTCATCGTCGCCGATGCGCTCTACGACCCGTTCCTCGAGAAGTTCACGGCGAAGCTCGCCGAGGTCGAGGCGAGCGACCCGACATCGGCCGATACCGCGCTCGGGCCACTCTCGTCGCTGAAGGCCGCCGAGAACCTCGACGAGCAGGTCAAGCGCGCGGTCGAGCACGGCGCGACGCTCGTGCGCGGCGGCTCGCGCGACGGCGCGTTCTTCCAGACCACGGTGCTGACGGACGTCACGCCCGAGAATCCGGCGTCGAAGGAGGAGTTCTTCGGGCCGGTCGCGCAGGTCTACCGCGCGAAGGACGAGGGCGACGCGATCCGCATCGCGAACGACATCCCATTCGGCCTCGGCTCCTACGTCTACACCACCGACAAGGAGCAGGCGCTCCGCGTCGCCGATGGCATCGAGGCCGGCATGGTCTTCGTGAACGTCGTGCTCGCCGATGGCGCGGAGCTGCCCTTCGGCGGCATCAAGCGCTCCGGCTCGGGCCGTGAGCTGGGCCGCTTCGGCGCCGACGAGTTCGTCAACAAGAAGATGATCCGCATCGGTTGACACGCACTGCGTAACGTATGGGCATGGTCATCGCCGTCCTGGCCGTGCTTGTCGTATTCGTCGCGCTGATCGTGGCGAAGATCGTTCCGGTGCTGGCCGGGGTCGTGCTGATGGTGATCGGCTTGATCGCCGTCGTGGCGATGGCCGAGCGACGCGATCGCCCACGTCAACGCGGCATCCACGATGCGTCGCAGCGGCTCGATGCGAACCGGGCATCGATCCCGGCCAGCCTCGAGTTGGCGCCCGGGGACCAGCTCGACACCTACGCCGACGTGCATGTCGCGGCCACCCTGTCGGACCGTACCGGGTCACGACCGCCCTCGGACTGATAACGGCAACGTTGGCTGGGGCTCGATGGGTCGAATGCGTCATGCAGTGCAGGCCCACTGCCGTGGGTCTCGGTGACCGCCACGGGTCGCGTGGCCTATCATGGCGGCCGTTGCTCGCCGGGGAGTGGCGTAGTTGGCAACGCACGTGCTTTGGGAGCCTTGAGGCCAGAAGCGCTGTAGGGTCCATGGCCGTGAGCGTGGGTCTAGTGAGCGTAGGATCGTCGATCATTGTGTGGTTCGCTGGCGTGGTCTGAGCCGACCAGAACGACACGCCGATCCGACCCCAGTGCGACCCTTTGCATCGACGAGGTCCTAGTCAGGGCCGAGCCACTGCAGGGGCGGTGTTCACCTCCTACCCGTCGTCCTGCCAGATACCGGTCGGATCAGTCAGGCGGGATGTTGTGGTTGCGATGGAACGAGTTGTCGGGATCCACGCGGGCCTTCACCTTGACGAGCCGCTCCCAGTTCGGTCCGTACGCTGCACGCACCGCGCCCGCGCCCTGATCGTCGGTGAGGTAGTTGAGCCAGCGCCGTTCGACCAGGTGCTCGCTCAAGGCCGCGTGCGTCTCGCGCGTCCAGGTCTTGTTCTTCTCGGTGTCCGCCGGGTCGAGCCAGACGGACGGGATCAACAGGTTGAAGCCCTCCTGGCGGTGTGGGACCGCGGTCTCGGTCGACGGGCACGCGCGTCACCGCGCCATGGAAATGCTCGAACAGGATCGCGTTCATCGGCGACGGCGTTGTCTTGAACCTCTCGACCGCCACGTCGATGAGCGCGTCCGTGATCCCGCCCGTGAAACTCGACATCCAGTAATTCAACGAACCGGTGGGGTACCCCTCATCGAGAATGGTGTTCATGGCCGGATACGGCATCGGCCCGACCTCGACCATCAAGCGGCGAGCCCCAGGCCTTGAGCGGGGCCAGGTCCGCCTCGGCCTGATCCGGGTCGCCGGTGTGGCAGACCACGAGCGCCGAAAGTTGCAGACCCGAGCCGTCGGGTGCGTGCACCAGCCCCGCGAAGACCTCCAGGTCGTCCGAGGCGCCCGCCACGGCGTCGCGATAGAAGCGCAGCAAACCCTCGGCGACGTCGATCGGGTGCGCGATCAGCCCGCCCGTCACTATGCCGAGCGCGTGCACCCGGTACGTGAACGCGGTGGCGATCCCAAAGTTGCCGCCGCCGCCGCGCAATGCCCAGAAGAGATCTGGGTCCGACTCGTGCGTGACCTCGACGATCTCGCCATCGGCAGTCACGAGCTCGATCGCAATGACGTTGTCCGCGGCCAGGCCGAACTTCGGCATGAGCCAGCCGAGCCCGCCCCCGAGCGTGAGCCCGGCGATCCCCGTCGTCGAGATGGCCCCACCGGTGACCGCAAGCTCGTGCTCGCCAGCCGCGGCATTCAGCTCCGCCCACGTCACGCCCCCCTCGGCGCGTGCCGTTCGGGCCTTCGGATCGACCTGGATGTCTCTCATCTCGGCCAGGTCGATCATCACAGCGTCGTCCGCGACGGCGAGCCCGCCGACGTTGTGCCCGCCGCCCCGGACCGAGATCTCATGCCCGCCCCCACGGGCGAAGCGCACCGCCGCAGCGACGTCGGCTGCGGTCCGGCAGCGCACGATCAGTGCCGGTCTGCGATCGATCAGCCCGTTGTGGACTCGCCGGGCGTCGTCGTAGCCTTCATCACCGGGCTGCAGCAGCCGACCGCTGAGCGAAGCGGCGAGCGTGTCGACGTCCGGCGAGCTGAGCGTTGGCGTCGTACCCATCGTGACCCCTCAGGTGACGCCCCCGGTGACGCGCCATGTGCGCGTGGCTTTGAAGTCTACTGCGCGCTCGTCGCACGTCGCGAATGGCCCCCAGGCGGTGCCCGTCATTCGCGACGACCGTCCAGCCGAGTTTCAGATCGGTCATGCGCATCTCCGCCCGGAGCCTCCTTGGTGCCTCTCGATCCTCGGTTCAGGAGGGTGACATTACGCCGATCCGTTTCCCGGCGGCGCTACTCAACGTCGGTAGTGCGAAGGCGGTCGGCCACATGGCGGCTTGACAGGATTGATTTAGTGCTAAATACTGCAACAGCCGGCCTGAGCCGACGCGACATCCAAACCAAGCCTGAAGGGAAACGACCAGTCATGAACCGACCCATCGCCCTCCTCGTGCCAGCGCTCGCGATCGCCATCGCAGCCTGCTCCACCACCGCCTCGCCGAGCGCGGCACCGACCGACGCGTCGATGCCGAGCGTGGCACCCACCACCGCCCCATCCGACAGCGCCGCGCCTTCGGCTTCGCCAGCCGCCATGGGCAAGGACATCGTCGAGACCGCCACCGAGGCGGACTCCTTCTCCACCCTTCTGACCGCAGCCACCGCCGCCGGACTCGTCGAGACGCTCCAGGGCGAAGGTCCCTACACCGTGTTCGCGCCGACCGATGAGGCCTTCGCGGCGCTGCCCGCCGGCACGCTCGAGGGGCTGCTCGCCGACAAGGAGGCGCTCAAGGCAGTCCTGCTATACCACGTCGTCTCGGGCGCCGTGACAGCCGATCAGGTCGTCGGGCTCACCTCCGCCGACTCGGTCGAGGGCTCGCCGATCGCCATCTCCGTGAAGGACGGCATGGTCTACCTGAACGACAGCGCCAAGGTCGTGACCCCCGACGTGATGGCCTCGAATGGCGTCATCCATGTCATCGACGAGGTCATCCTGCCACCGGCCGGCTGATCCTCGCGAACGACCGATCCCACGACGAGGGTGGGGGCCCTGTCTCCTCCGGGCCCCCACCCTCGTCCCATGAAGGAATCCTTTGTGATCGCCACCGATCGACTCATCTCCACGCCGACTGTCGAGCTCCCTGCGTCGCGGGCCGCGTCACTGCGTCGCTGGAACATCGGGCTCGGCATCGTCCATGCCGTCCAGGCCGTCGCCGTCGTGGCGCTCGCGACGGCCTTCGCGGTTCCGGTGACGGCCACATTCATGGAGGGACCGCCCGGTACGCCAGCCGGCATGCCGACCACCCTGTTCGACGTCTCCGTGGCGTGGGGCGTCGCGCTCTTCCTCCTGCTCTCGGCCGTCTTCCACTGGCTCGTGGTGCTACCCGGCGTGTTCGGGCGCTACACCTCCGGCCTGTCGGAGCAGCACAACTACTTCCGCTGGGCGGAGTACTCGCTCTCATCGTCGGTGATGATCGTGCTCATCGCGATGCTGACCGGGATCAGCGACGTGGCGGCGCTGATCGGCATCTTCGCAGCCAATGCGGCGATGATCTTGTTCGGAGCTGTTCAGGAACGGTACGAGCGACCGGGCGGCTCGCTGTGGCCCTTCTGGCTCGGGTGCGTGGTCGGCATCGCACCGTGGCTGGCCGTGGGTGTCTACCTTTGGTCCCCGGGTAGTGCCGCCGAACCACCCGCCTTCGTCTACGCGATCTTCGTCTCGCTCTTCGCGTTCTTCAACATCTTCGCCCTTAACATGTGGCTCCAGTACCGGCGAGTCGGTCGGTGGAGGTCGTACGTCTTCGGCGAGAGGGCATATTTCATGCTCAGCCTGGTCGCCAAGTCGGCGCTCGCCTGGCAGGTGTTCGCGGGAACACTGGCGAGTTGATCCCGCCGGAGGCGGCAGGCCATCTCAGCCTGCACGAGGCGGCAGATCGTCTCGGGGTTCACTACATGACGGTCTACCGACGCGTCCGGCTGGGGATCCTGCCGGCCCGGAAGATCGGCGGCACGTGGATGGTCGATCCTGCCGATCTCGTGCCGGCGACGAAGCGTGCCGACCGTGGCCGCCGCCGCCGCGGAAGCCATCCTCGGGTATCGATGTGGCAGGAAAGACTCCAGGCGCGGATGCTCAGCGGTGACGTCGCCGGGAGCTGGCAGGTCATCGAGGCCGCGATGGCCTCGGGGCTCGAACCGGGGGAGATCTACGTCCGCGTGCTCGCGCCGTCGCTGCATGCCGTCGGGGCGTCGTGGCGGGACGGCGCGGTGTCCGTCGACCAGGAGCATCTCGCGAGCAGTGTGGCCGCGACGCTGATCGGACGTCTGGGCCCGCGCTTCGTGCACCCTGGTCGCAAGAGGGGCGTCGTCATCGTCGCGATGCCACCCGGCGAGCGCCACGGGCTCGGGGTCGCGATGCTCGCCGACATCCTGACCGAAGCCGGCTACGGGGTCCTCAACCTGGGCCCAGACACGCCGGCCGCGTCACTCGCCGCTGCCATACGCGATGCGGGTTCCCTCGCAGCCGTCATCGTGAGTGTCGTCGACAGCGAGCGTCGAACGGCGGCCCGACGGCTCTTGGCCGCCGCGCGGCGTGAACGTCCGTCAATACCCGTTCTGGTGGGCGGAAACGCGGTCCCCGATGAGCGCATGGCGCTCGATCTCGGTGCGGACGGATGGGTCGCGGATCCGCGAGCGCTCGGCGAGCTGATCGAAGCGCTACGGCTACGGGTGTGATCGACCCGTTCCGGGCCTAGTTCCCATACTCGGCACATGCGGATCCTTGTCGTCGGCGCGAGCGGCTACATCGGCGGACGGCTCGTTCCGCTACTCGCTGCACGCGGCCACGAGCTGGTCCTGATGAGCCGCGACTCCCGGTCCCTGGAAGCCCGATTCCCGCAGGCGACGGTCGCCACCGCCGACCTGCTCGACCCTTCGACGCTGCAATCGGCGCTCGAGAGGATCGACGTCGCCTACTACCTGGCTCACTCGATGGGCTCGGGCGAACGTCGGTTCGCTGACCGAGATCGGCAGGCAGCGCGCAACTTCGCACAGACCGCGCAGCGGGCCGGCGTGGCGCGGATCGTCTACCTCGGCGGTTTGGGTGACGATTCGGCTGACCTCTCCCCCCACCTGGCCAGCCGTCACGAGACGGGAGCCCAGCTGGCGGCACACGGCGTGCCGGTCACCGAGTTCCGGGCGGCGGTGATCATCGGGTCCGGCAGCGCGTCGTTCGAGATCCTGCGCCATCTGACCGAGCGCCTGCCGATCATGATCACGCCCCGCTGGGTGGCAACGCGCTGTCAGCCGATCGGGATCGCCGACGTGCTCGACTACCTCATCGCCGCGCTGGACCACCCAGAGGTGACAGGCATCGTCGAACTCGGCGGTCCCGACATCCTCTCGTACGGCGACATGATGCGGGCCTACGCCCGCATCCGCGGCCTCCATCGGCTGATGATCCCCGTCCCGGTCCTCACACCCCGACTCTCGTCGTACTGGGTGAGTCTGATCTCGCCTGTCCCGGCCGGGATCGCCCGGCCGCTCATCGAGGGCCTGCGCAACGAGGTCGTCGTCCGGGATCCCGGCCCGGCCGCCGCGTTCGGCTTCACGCCACTTCCCTACGTCGAGGCGCTCGGGCGGGCGATCGATCGGACAGACCCGAATAGCGTCGAGTCCACCTGGTTCGACGCGCTCACCGCGATGGATCGGGCGAGCCTCTCGTCGGTCACCTCCCGCGAGGGGATAATCGTCGAACGTCGGGAGCGGGTCGTTAACGCGTCGCCCGAGGGGGTCTTCGCCGAGGTGGAGCGCCTCGGCGGCGACGCGGGCTGGCCCTACGCGAACGTACTCTGGCGGGTCAGGGGATTGGTGGATCGCCTGGTGGGCGGCGTGGGGATGCGCCTCGGACGCCGCGACCCCGACAAGCTCCGGATCGGCGACGCGCTCGACTTCTGGCGGGTCGAGGAGGTCCGGCGGCCGGTCATGCTCCGCCTGCGGGCGGAGATGAAGGTCCCCGGCCGCGCGTGGCTCCAATACGAGGTGCTCGCGAGCGACGGCGGCAGCCGACTCGTCCAGACGGCGTTCTTCGAGCCGAAGGGGCTGCCTGGTATCGCCTACTGGTACGCGCTCTACCCGGTGCACGCTCTGATCTTCCGTGGGACGGTCCGTGCCCTCGCGGAGCGGGCCGTCCGCCAGGTCGTCGAGCCGGCACCGATCCCGCGATAGGCCATCTTCGGGCCGCTGGGATGGCGACTCCGGGCACGCGATGGTGACTACGATCCGATCTCGTCTCCTTCGCGCGCCGTCAGATGGCGCCGCCATGAGTGCAGCAGCTTCGCGAGATCCGACTCGGCCGTATCATTCGTGGCGGCACGGCGACTGGGCTCGGTCATCGTCTCGCCTTGCTGGACGTCTGAAAGGGTCATCCAGCATATGCGACGAGCGCTGCAGGTCGATCGCTATCGTTGTGCGGACGGGTTAAGTGGGTTTCGCCCGCACGAATCGCCGGGGAGTGGCGTAGTTGGCAACGCACGTGCTTTGGGAGCACGAGATCGTGGGTTCGAGTCCCACCTCCCCGACCATCCGGCGCCTCATGGCGCGCCGGAGATCGCCCCGGCGAGCCGGTACACCCTCGCTGTCCTGAACGCCAGGTCCTCGACGTCGCTCGTCGTGCGAACGTCGTACGCAGCCAGCTCGATGAGCGCATCGGTCGGCAGATAGGCGCGACCCGGGTCGCCGACGAGCACCTCGATGCCCTCGGCCTGCGCCGCCCGGAGCCACGGGAGCACCTGGGCCGCGAGGCCCGCCTCGTACCAGCAGTCCCCGGCGAGCAGGACGTCCACATCCGGTGGCGGGTCGCCCAACGCGTCGCGCCGCGTCACATCGACGCGGCAGCCATTCGCCCGCGCGTTGAGCGAGATGGCTGCCGCCGCGTACCGGTCGATATCGACCGCCGCCGCCCGCGCCGCACCGGCCTGTGCTGCTGCGATCGCGCACAGCCCCGAGCCCGACGCAAGGTCGTAGACCCGCCGACCCGCCACGATCTCGGGGTGCCTCGCGAGATGCCGCGCGATGGCGAGCCCGCCACCCCAGGCCGCCGCCCAGTAGGGCAGTGCAGCTTCGACATCGTCCGTCTCGACCTGGAGGGCGCGCCAGACCGGCAGCAGGTCGTCGGCCAGCTGCAGCCGGATCCCCTCGATACCCGGAACCGGTCGAAGCCGCGTGTGGCGCAGGACGAAGGCGCGGGGCGAGGCGGCCATCGCCGCACTCTAGCCGCGGACCCGGCAGGCATCACACGAGCGCCGACCCGATCGCGACGAGCGCGAACGCCCCGATCACGAGACCCGAGACGACATTGACGCGTCGGAGCCCGGACGTCGTGAGGCGCGACCGCACCGTCCCCACGACCGTCACCAGGACGACCCACCAGGCGGCCGAGCCCGCGAAGACGCCGAGCGTCAGCAGGGTGGCGCCGGCCGCATCGCCGCCGGTCACGCCGAGCCCCACGAACAGCGCCGCGAACGATAGGATCGTCATCGGGTTCGTGAGTGTCAGCCCGAGCGTGCTCAGGTAGGCGCCCGGCAGGCCGCGCCGCGCATCTCCATCCCCGTTCTTGGCCGCCTCGCCAGGAACGGAGCGGAACGTGCGCCAGGCGAGCCACAGCAGGAACGCCCCGCCGATGATCCCCAGCGCACGTCGCCAGTCGACGAGCAGGTCGGTCACCGCGGTCAGGCCGAAGGCCGCGATCGCGCCGTACGTCGCGTCGGCGGTCGCCACGCCCATGCCCGAGACCAGCCCAACCAGCCGCCCCTCGGCGAGGGTGCGGCGGATGCAGAGCAGGCTGATCGGGCCGACCGCGGCGGCGATCGTGAAGCCGAGGACCAAGCCTCGCAGGAAGAGTGTCGGTTCCATCGTGTCCATCCTTCTCCAGACATGAAGACACCCTCGGCGTTCGTACCGAGGGTGTGCCTCTCAGATCCGTGGTGGCGCCCTCCCGGGCGCAGCGCATCAGGTCGAGCGGGCCCTCGCGGGCCGCTGCTGCGACAGGGCGGCGGCGCAGGCGACGACGTGATGCATCGCGCGCAGGGTGCGGGATTGCCGGTCGCGTGTCAACGCGGCGGGCACCCGGTCCCAGGTCAACCCCCAAGATCGAAGGATGGCGATCGGGGTGGGCGCCAGTCCCAAGTCGACCGGTGACTGTAAATCAGCACGGGGGAGCCGACGCGCAGGTCTGAGCCATACTCGGTCGCCAAACGGTGACTGCCATGCACGATCGTCCGCGGTAGGAGCCGGGGCGGTGCTTTCGGCTCGTCGGTGCTGACTGGCAGTCACCGCCTGGCCCGGGGGCCGTCGCCGGGATGGGCCGGGTCGAGGCAGGATCGCGATTTCCTCGTGGCCGGCGCTCGCAGGTTTCCGGCCATGCGCGCACCAGGTGCACGTCGGGCTGATCGGCGGGGAGGTTCCGCCGCCCCTCGTGGGCCTGGAACCGGGAATCGCTGCGTGGCACGCACCATCAAGGACTGAAAGCGCTCTCCCGAGCCACGCCGAGCCGGCCGAAGGTGCGGGTCATGCACATATGGCCAGATGCTGCCGATGGAGCCGCCTTCCGCGACGCGAGGGCTATCATCCCCGGATGGACAGCCCAACCCATCGCCGCGGCCCCCGGGCGCGCGGACCTCGACACGCTGAGGGCAGCGACGCCGCGGCGAGCGCGACGCTGCTCACATCGATCGACAACGACCGGTTCCCGGACGTCGCCACGCGCCGTGCGGTCGATGGTGGCAAGGCCAGCCAACGGTTCCGCGACCTCCTCGCCGAGGGTGGTCCGATCCTGGCCGACGGCGCGATGGGCACGATGCTGTTCGCCAACGGCCTCCAGTTCGGCGATCCGCCCGAAGTCTGGAACCTGACCCAACCCGATGTCATCCGGCGCATCCAGCGCGGCTACCTCGAGGCCGGGTCGCGGATGATCATGACCAACACGTTCGGTGGCAACCGGCTCCGGCTCGGTCTCCATGGATTGAGCGAGCGGGTCGACGAGCTCAACCGCACCGCCGCGATCCTCGCGCGCGCCGAGGTCAACGCCGCAGGCGGCACGGCGCTCGTCGCCGGCGACATCGGGCCCAGCGGCGAGATCGTGCAGCCGCTCGGGACGCTCGACTACGAGATCGCGGTCGATGTCTTCCGCGAGCAGGCGGCCTCGCTGGTGGCCGGCGGCGTCGACCTCATCTGGATCGAGACGATGTCCGATCTCAATGAGATCAAGGCCGCCATCGAAGGCGTCCGCCGCGCCGCGCCGGGGATCGCGCTAGTCACGACGATGACGTTCGACACCCGCGGTCACACGATGATGGGCGTGTCCCCGGAGCAGGCGATCGAGGCGCTGCTCGCATGGGGCGCCGACGCCGTCGGCGGCAACTGCGGCAACGGCCCGGACGAGCTACTGCCGGTGATCGAGCGGATGCACGCCGCCAACCCCGACGCGGTCCTGGTCGCCAAGTCGAACGCCGGCATGCCGGAGCTCGTCGACATGCGCGCGGTCTACCGCGCCGACCCGGCGACGATGGCCGATTACGGGCTCCAGATGCACCAGGCCGGTGCGCGCATCGTCGGGGCGTGCTGCGGCAGCTCGCCGGATCACCTGCGCGCGATGCACGACGCGCTGGTCCAGACGACCGCCCACTAGCCGACCGATCGTGGGTCAGCGGCCGCTGAAGGTCGGCGTTCAGCTGCCCGAGGTCGAGCGCGAGGCGCGCTGGCCGGAGCTGCTCGACATGATCCGGGCGATCGAGGATCTCGGCTACGACTCGATCTGGCTGGGCGAGCACCTGCTCTACCGCTGGCCCGATCGGCCCCCGCGCGGTCCGTGGGAGGCCTGGTCGATGCTCGCGGCGATCGCGGCCGTCACCGACCGGGTCGAGTTCGGGCCGCTCGTCGCCTGCGTGGCGTTCCACAACCCGGCCATCCTCGCCAAACAGGCCAGCACGATCGACGAGATCAGCGGCGGGCGCCTGATCCTCGGTCTCGGCGCCGGCTGGAACGAGACGGAGTTTCGCGCGTTCGGCATCCCGTTCGATCACCGGGTCGACCGGTTCCAAGAGGCGTTCACGATCATCCGGACGCTGCTCCAGGACGGTGCCATCGACTTCGACGGCCGCTTCTACCAGGCCCGCGACTGCGAGCTCCTGCCCCACGGTCCGCGACCGACCGGCCCGCCGCTGATGATCGGCTCCAACGGCCCGCGGATGCTGCGCATCGCCGCGCCGCACGTGCAGGCGTGGAACACCTGGTTCGCCGATATCGGCAACGCCCCGTCGGGCGTGCCCCGGCTGCGTAGCGTCGTGGATGACGCGTGCCACGACGTCGGCCGCGACCCGGCCGACATCGAGCGGACCGTGGCGGTCCTTGTCAAGCTGCCGGGCGGGACGGGTCGCGTCCAGGGCAGCTACGCTGAGGCGGCGCCGATCCCGCTCGAAGGGCCGCCGGACCTACTGGCCGAGACGCTGCGTGCGTATGCGCGCGAAGGCATCTCCCACGTCCAGCTCGTGATCGACCCGATCACGCGTGATTCGATCGAAGCGTTCGCCCCGGTGCTCGCCCTCCTTGACGACTGAAGGCAGCCGACGGGCGGTCGATCCGCGGTACTAACGTAGGGTCGACGCTCGAGCGGCACGCTCCGTACGATCTGCCGGCCATGGCTAGATCGCATACGAGGGGAGCGCGGTCGGCCGCTGCGCTGGTCGTCGCGGTCGTGCTCGTTGCCGCGTGCGGGGGCGCCCAACCGAGCGCCGCGCCCTCCGCCGCACCGACTCCGCTCGTCACCCCGAACCCGCACCTGCCCAGCCCGGCCACCGCCCAGCAGGTCTTCAGCGGCCTGGGCAAGGCCGGTCTGCGCATCACGGCCAACACGGCCTCGCTCGGCGCCGAGGGGAGTGACGTCGTCACCAAGATCTACGCGACCTATCTCGGCTGGCCGCTCGACGTGACCCAGTACCGCTCGACCACCGCGCTCACGAAGGTGACCGAGTGGCCGGCAGGCGAGGCGCCCGGCAGTGGCGAGCCCCCGATCGCGCTGGCCGGCATGAACATCCTCATCACGTGGGGTCCGATGGTGTCCGGAGCGAAGCCGGGCAAGCCCGACAGCCGCCAATCGGACGGCCTTCGCGCGCTGGTCTCGGCGCTCGATCCCTTGCTCTCGCCCCTTCGGGCGCGGGTCAACGTCCCGGTCGCCATCGCCGGTCAGGTCGCGACCGCCCCCAGCCCGGAGGCGTCGGCACCCGCCCAGTAGGCGCCACGCGGGAATGGGTGGTCACGACGGCGGCCGCAGGCCGTACCCTGTCCGTATGACGGACGCCGTCCGGCCACGACCACGCGCGTTGTCCAACCGCTCGGGCGAGGAGGTCTCGGACCTCGACAAGCGGATCATCGAGCACCTGCAGGCCGACGGCCGTCGGCCCTTCACTCAGATCGCCGCCGAGCTCGGCGTCAGCGAGGCCGCGGTGCGGGCCCGCACCAACCGTCTTATCGAGCGCGGCATCCTCCAGGTCGTCGGCGTGACCGACCCGCTCAAGCTCGGCTTCCACCAGATGGCGATGATCGGCATCCGCTGCGAGAGCGACAAGCTGGTGTCGGTGGCGGAGCAGGTCGCCGACATGAGCGAGGTCGACTATGTCGTCATCACCGCCGGAACGTACGACCTGCTGATCGAAACGGTGTGCGAGGACAACGAGGCGCTGCTGCAATTCCTCACGGAAAAGTTGCGCGCCATCGACGGCGTGCGCGAGACCGAGACCTTCGTCTATCTCCGGATGGTCAAGCAGACGTACCAGTGGGGGACCCGCTAATGGCTGGGGCACGGATGCACCGGTCGTTGCCCGGGGCCCGGGTGCACCGGGCGTTTCGGCCATGACCGGGGGCTAAGATGGCTATGTGTCGCTGGAGCCGATCCTCGCGCTGATCGTCGTCGCCGTCCTCGCGAACCTGGCGGTCATGGCGGCGCTGGTCGCCTCCCCGGCCATCGGACTGGGTCGGACGAAGGGATCGACCGAGGAGCAGGACCCTCGCGCCGAGCGCGCGATGGCGGCCGCGGCGGTCGTCGGGCACGCGGACGACGAGCGCATGGAGGACGGCGTCCCGGCACGCGCCTACGACCGGGTCGTGCGCATCGCGTCGTGGGTGTTCCTCCTCGCCGCCACGACCATCGTCGGCGTCACGGGGCTGTGGCCGCAGAGCCAGACCGCGATCTTCATCCTGCTGGCACTCGCCGGCGCGTTCGTGCTGGTCATCCACGACCTGCTCCCGGCGACCGCGCTCGGGCCTGCCAAGTTCGTCGTCGAGGGCTCGGTCGGGATCACGGTGGCGACCATGCTGGTCGCCCTGACCGGTGGCGCATCCAGCCCGTTCTTCTTCGTCTACCCGTTGCTCGTCAGTGGCGCTGCCCTGGTCGTGACGCCGGCGATCACGCTCGGCCTGGCGCTCACGGCGGCGCTCGGCTACTTGCTCGCCGTGCTCCTCGGGACGCCTGACCCTGGCGTGGTCGAACCCGTTCACGACGGCCACCGTAGGCATCAACCTGACCGCCCTGATCCTGCTCGCCTACATCGCGATGGTCATCGCTCGCGAGCAGCGCAGCTCGCGCGAGGCGGCGATACGCCTCTCGACCATCGACCCGTTGACGACGCTCTACAACCGCGGCTTCTTCTTCGCGGCGCTCGAGCGGGAGATCGCCCGCAGCGCCCGGTCGGGCCGCGGGTTCTGCCTGCTGATGATGGACCTCGACGAGCTGAAGGCCATCAACGATCGACTCGGGCACTTCCACGGCGACCGGGTGCTGCGCGCCGTCGGCCAGGTCGTGAACGACGGTGTGCGGCGCATCGACACGGCCGCGCGCTACGGCGGCGATGAGTTCGTCGTGCTCCTACCCGAGACCGACCCGACCGGCGCGTTCGTCCTGGCCGAGAAGATCCGCATCGGCGTCATCGACCTCGATCTGGAGCTGCCAGACGACGCCGCCCGTCCATCGATGTCGGTCGGCGTCGTGTCCTACCCGGACGACGGTCAGACGGCGGACGAGCTGATGATCAGCGCCGACCGGGCCATGTATACGAGCAAGCGAGCCGGCAAGAACCGCGTCACCGGCGTCAACATGCCGAACCCGACGGAAAACCGGAAGGGCGCGACCTCGAAGGCCTGAACGGGGGCGTCGGCTGCGTCAGGCCGGGTATGTCCAGCGCCAGCGCATCGTCGCCGCGAGCGGCTGTCCAGGGACGACCGTCGGCGGTCGGGTGCCCTGGGCTCGGGCGACGTTGAGGGCATCCGGCGGCGCCGTCTGCGGCTCCACGCATACGCCGTCGTCCCGCTCGTCGAACACGACCCACACGCCGGCCGTAGAGCCGATCTCGAGCTCGAGGAGACCGGGCCAGCGCAGCATCGGCGGACGACGCATCCCGACGAAAGCGTCATCCCACGGCCGTGGGACGGGGGCGACGAGCGTGCCGGTCGGGAGCCCGTCCGGGCCGCGCTCGTACATCGACTCGGGTTCGACGATCAGCGCTGCCGCGCGGCCATCGATCGACCGCCGAAACCACGGGTGCCAGCCGATCCACGCCGGCATCGGCTCGTCGGCCTCGAGCGTCAGGGTCGCCTCGAGGCCCGCTTGTCGCAGCTCGACGGCGTGTCTGACCCGTCCGGCGAACGGCCAGCCCGGGCCGAGGTCGATCTCCAACGTCGCGTGGTCACGGCCCTCCGCAACGCACCCGCCAGCTTCGATCGAGCACCGTCCCATGGATGGCATGCGGCGGCAGGTTCCGCTCGAGCTGGTACTCGCGTCCCTCGAAGGTGAGCCAGCCGTCGCGGATACGGCCGGCGAAGGGCGCCATCGGGTAACAGCCCCACCAGATCGGTCCGGCGCCATCGGTCAGGAGCAGCTCATGGCCGTCCACTGCGAGGGACGCGAACCGGCCGCCGGCCGTCGCATCGATCGTGAGCTCGGCGTCCGCCGTGCGCAGGACGAGGCGTCGCCCGCCGTCGGTCACCCTGCCATCGTCATGACCCGGTCCGGCCGGAGCAGGAACGGTGGCAGGTGGGCCGGGATGTTCGAGAAGGGCAGGACGTCCGGATGGAGGTCGATGCCCAGCACCTCGCCCATGAACCGGCGCCGGCCCTGGATCCGCGCCCAGGCGTCGGGGTAGCGCTCGGCGAGATCGGCTCGCAGCGACTCGTCGGCGAGGGCGATGCCGTCCTCGATGTTGGACGTGAAGTACGGCGTCCCGGTCGCCGGGATGATGTCGACCTGGAAGGCCATGCCCGACCGCAGCTCGATCGTCGAGCCGGGACCGATCGGCGAGTTCACCCATTCGTCGAGCCCGATCTGGTGGCCCGGATTGAGGAAGATGCCGAAGAACGGATCGCCGAGGTGGCGCTCGACGATGGCGTGGAGCGCACCACCGGTCTGGCCGATGCGGAGCGCCTCGTACCATGCCGCGACGGCCGTGAAGTACGGCGCGACGAGCCGCTCGACGTAGTCGCGGATCGCCTCGGGGAGCTCCGCGGCGTCCTCGACGACGAACCCGGCCCGGCAGTTGAGCGCGCCCCAGATGCCGAACGCCACCGTGAACGGATCGCCGCGCTCGATCGCGCGGTCGCCCGGGCTCAGGAGTCCGAAGGCGGCACGCGGCCCGGCCGTGAGCATGAGGTGGCAGGACAGTGGCGTGCCGTCCCAGCCGAGCAGCGCGACCGCATCGCGTTCGCGGATGCCCGGTTGCAGGCTGGTGAGCAGGCGGCGGACGCCACTCGACGTCGTGCACGCGGCCGCCTCCATGGCGGCGAGCTGCTCGATCTCGTTGATCACGCGAAGCCCGTCGGCGGCGTCGATGAGCAGGTCGACCGCGTTGTCGACCGTCCCGCCCGCGCCGGTCAGCCGGCGGAGCTCGTCGGCGAGGTACGACGGGACGTCGAGCAGCGCTGGATCCGCGAACCCCTTCCAGCCGATGACGCCCACCCGCGACCCGCTCGCCAGGCCTTCCTCCCGGAGGATCTCGGTCAGCGTCCGCGACCGATCGCGCGGCTGGCTCGGCAGGCTCAGGTCCTGGAAGCGGTGCCGGCGCATCGGCAGCGGGGCGGCCCCTGCCATGCCGAAGCACTCGTTGCCCACGAGGATCGCCGGGTCGCCGTCGGCGCCGAGCACGAGGATCGCCTCCTCGAACCGTGGGTCGAACCCGGTCAGGTAGGCGAGGTTCGCGCTGTGCTCGCGATCCGCGTAGACGACGAGGCGGTCGTAGCGCCGCTCCGCCATCCGACCGCGCAGCCGCTCGAGCCGGGCGGCGTACAGGGCTGCCGGGATCCCCGGCGTGGTTGCCGGGCGGCCGAAGTCGGGCAGGTCGACGGCTGCGAGACTGGCGCGGCGTGCGCTGGTGGGGCTCGTCATGGCGCTGCTGGCGGTGCCGCGGGCTCGACGGCCGTCGCGCCGCGCCGGATCGTGACGGTCCGATCGGCGTCCGTCGGCAGCCACGGCCCCACCTTGCCATCGGGCCATGTGACGCGCACCTCCGTCGAGATGGCGGCGCCCAGGCCGAAATGCAGCGGCACGAGCTGCCCGCTCGCGTGGCCGCCACCGACCGTCACCTCGCGCTCGATCTCGCGGCCGCCCACCCTGACCGCCACCCAGGCGCCGATCGCGTCGTGATTGGCCGCGTCCTGGTCCAGGTCGACCGCCAGCCAGTGGCCCATCGTCGCCGGCTGCTCGGCCGTGCCGGTGCCCACATTGCGCCAAAGGCGGACGGGCTCCCGCCGCACGACCAGCACGAGGTCGAGCTGGCCGTCGAGGTTGAGGTCGACCAGCGCCGCCCCGCGTCCGCGGTCGTAGTGGACGATGCCGGCCTCCATGGCGCCCTCGACGAACGTCCCGTCCGCCTGCCCGATGAGGAGGTTGCTCGGGTCCTTGCTCGCGTACTCGGTCTGCATCTCGACGTTGCCCTTGCTGACGAACAGGTCGCTGAACCCGTCGTTGTTGACATCCTCGAACGCCGGGTGCCACGCGGTGGATGCCAGCGCCTCGTCGCCTGCGTACGGTCGGTGCGCGGTGACCCCGCGCCGGAGGGCGATGTCCTCATAGTGCGGCTGCGCGGGTCCGTCGGCGAGGGTCTGGAGCTTGTTGTCGCCCTGGCTCGTCAGGTAGACCTCGGGGTATCGGTCACCCGTCACGTCCTGGCTCGCGATGCCCATGCCCCAGATGCGAAGCATCCCCCAGCCCTCGTCCCGCGTGTAGAGCCGAGGCGGCTGACCGGCCTCGAGCCGCCAGAGCTGCTCCTCGCCGCCACGGTAGTAGTGGCGGTCGTTCGAGACACGCAGGTCGCGACGACCGGATCGATCCCAATCACTGAACAGCATCGACAGCGTGCACCAGCTCGGCGACAGGGCGATCTCCGGGCCGTAGGTCGAGCCGCTACCCGCCGGACGGACCAGTCGGTCATCGGCGCATTCGCTCGTCGGTTCGCCGTCGCTGTCGAGCGCCAGGTAGTCGCCGAAGGCGAGCGTCGGCAGGGTGGCCGCCGGGTCCTCCCACGTCGCGCTGAAGCCGACGGTCCAACCCTCCCCGCCCGCGAACGACAGCGCCTCGTTGGCCCGCTCGAAGCGGCACTGACCGAGTCCGCGGAGGACGACATCCTCGCCCAACCGGAGCACGGCCAGGTCGGTGACGCGGTCACCATCGATGTCGAGCGGATACACGCCGGTCACCGCCGTCAGATCCGAGTTCGGGTCCGGGACGCGCTCGAACCGCAACGAGCCGCCGAGCTCGCTCCGGTTGCGGTACAGCGACGACGGACCATCACCGCCGGCGAGATACAGGTCGGCCATGCCATCGTCGTCGCAATCGAACGCCGCCACCCCGCCGCCGACGACGTATGGGTAGTCACCGGCATAGGTGTGGTCGACGCCCGCGGCCGACGCCTCTTCGACGAAGCGCGGCGGGGTCAGGGCGACCGACGGCGCCGACGCGGCGCCACCGCTCGGAGCGAGGTTGCGGTACACGGCCAGGCCCCCGGCCGCGACCGCGACGATCCCGACGATGACGATGGCGAGCACGCCGCCGCGAGGGACTCGTCGAGGACGGGTGGGGGTCGCCAGGGCCCTGCCCTCCGGTACGCATCAGTGGGTCGAGGCCGACCGGGGCTATTACAGCACAAGGTTCACAAACTCCCTTGACCGTACCGGACCCTCCCGCCATCCTCGGACTCCGCCGTTGGCACATGGGAGGATCGACCGCATGACCGACCGACCACAGCGAGCCCGGGCGTCCTTGCTGGTCGGGCTCGCTCTCGTGGCCGGGCTGCTCGCCGGCTGTGGCGAGGCGCGCCCGCCGTTCGTCGCGGACCAGTGCACCAGGGGCGATCTCGGTGGTCGGTCAGTCGCCCGCGTCTGGGACGACCAGACCCTCGACCTCATCCGCCAGGTCGTGCCGGCCCCGACCGTGCACGCCCGGAACCTGTTCCACGTGTCGGTCGCGATGTGGGACGCCTGGTCCGCCTACGACCCGACCGCGGACGGCTACCTCGTGAAGGAGAAGCTCCGGGCGGACAACGCCACCGCCGCGCGGGAAGCGGCGATGAGCTACGCCGCCTATCGGATCCTGCTGTGGCGCTTCGGCACGGTGTCGGACCTCGCCAAGGCCGGTGAGCAGCTCGACGCGACGATGGCCTCGCTCTGCTATCGCACCGACTTCGCCTCGACCGAGGGTGATTCGCCGGCAGCGTTGGGGAACCGCATCGCCGCGGCGGTCCTGGAGTACGGCCGCACCGACGGCGCCCTCGAGGACGAGCGCTACAAGGACCCGGCCTACACGCCGAAGAACGAGCCGCTCGAGGTCGCCAAGCCCGGCACCACCATGAAGGATCCGAACAAGTGGCAGCCGCTCGCCCTCGCGAAACAGATCTCGCAGAACGGGATCCCGATCCCCGGCCAGGTCCAATCGTTCATCGGGCCGCACTGGGGGCACGTGACCTCGTTCGCCCTGCCACCGTCCGAGCAGGGCACCCCGATCGATCCAGGGCCGCCGCCACTCCTCGGTGACGCGGCCACCGACCAGGCATTCAAGGACGAGGCGGTCTCGATCATCCGCCGCAGCCACCTGCTCGATGCCACCAATGGCGTGACCATCGACATCGGGCCGGGCGCGTTCGGTGACAACGCGCTGGGCGCCAATGACGGCGATGGGCACGACGTCAACCCGGCCACCGGGCAGCCGTACGAGCCGCACGTCGTCCTGCAGGCCGACTTCGCACGGGCTCTCGCGGAGTACTGGGCCGACGGCCCGAAGTCGGAGACGCCGCCCGGCCACTGGAACGTGATCGCCAACGAGGTCTCGGACACGCCCGGGCTCGAGTTCCGGATCGGCGGCCAGGGCGAGCCGGTCGATCGGCTCGAGTGGGACGTCAAGCTGTACCTGGTGCTCAACGGGGCGGTCCACGACGCCGCCATCGCCACCTGGGGGGTGAAGGGCTTCTACGACTCGGCGCGCCCGATCTCGCAGATCCGGTACATGGGCGGGAAGGGCCAGTCGAGCGCCCCGGACGGACCCTCGTACGATCCGCAGGGTCTGCCGCTCGTGCCCGGCCTCATCGAGGTCGTGACCGCGGTCTCGAGCTCCGCCGGCGAGCGCCACGCGGGCCTTCCCGTCGGATCGATCGCCATCAACGCCTGGCGCGGCTTCCCGGAGGATCCCGAAACGGAGACCAGCGGCGTCGGCTGGATCCGAGCCGTCGACTGGGTGCCCTACCAGCGCAGCACGTTCGTGACCCCGGCGTTCGCCGGCTATCCGTCAGGCCACAGCACGTTCAGCCGGGCCGCGGCGGAGGTCATGACCGCCTTCACCGGCGATGCGTACTTCCCGGGCGGCCTGACCAGCTTCACGGTCCCGAAGGGCGAGCTGATCCACGAGGAAGGCCCGACCGCGGACACGACGATCCAGTGGGCGACCTACTTCGACGCGGCCGACCAGGCCGGTATCTCGCGGTTGTTCATGGGCATCCATGTGCCCAGCGACGACCTCGAGGGGCGCAAGATCGGTGCGACCTGCGGCAAGGACGCGATGGTCCTCGCGCAGCGCTACTTCGACGGGTCCGCCGTGCCCTGATCCGCGGCGGCGAAGATCGCCTCGATGACCCGCAGGTTGGCGACGGCATCCTCGGGCGGGACCGGGGTCGGCCCGCCGTCGAGCACGGCCGTCGCGAACCGCTCGAACTCGGCGCCGTAGGGATCGGCGGTCGGGAACTCGACGACCTCGGTCGCCGGGGCGACGGGCGGGTCGCCGCCCGCCGTCAGTCGGATGCGCGTCGGGCGGTCGGGCGGGATGTTGAACGGGATCTCGATCGAGATGCGGCCCGTGGTGCCGTAGATGTCGACGCGCTGGTCGGTCTCCGTCCTGGTCGAGCAAGTGAACGTCGCGATCCCGCCCTCGAAATCGAGGATGGCACTCGTCAGGACATCGACACCGATGGCTGGGTCCCGCCGCAGCGACGCCGTCACCCGCCACGGTTCGGTGCCGAACAGCATGCGTGACAGGTTGACCGAGTAGCAGCCGATATCGAACAGCGCACCGCCGCCGTACTCGCGGATGTTCCGGATGTTGGCCGGGTCGTCGTTGAAGTACGAGAACCAGCTCTGGACGGCGGTCAACGTCCCGATCCGGCCGGCCGTCACGAGGTCGAGGGCCGCCACCCAGGTCGGATGGTGGCGGTACATGAAGGCTTCCATCAGATGGCGGCCCGTCTCCCCCGCGGCGTCGACCATCCGCTGGGCGTCGTCGGCCGTCATCGCCAGCGGCTTCTCGCACAGCACGTGCTTGCCTGCCCGGAGCGCGGCGATGGTCCACTCGGCGTGGAGGTGGTTCGGGAGCGGGATGTACACCGCATCGACATCCGGATCGGCCAGCAGCGCCTCGTACGAGGCGTGGGCCGTCGGGATGGCCAGCCGCTCCGCCGCGACGCGTGCCAGCTCGCCGTCCCGCGACGCGATCGCCACCACTTCGCAGCGGGCCGCGGTGCGGATCCCGGGGATCACCTTGCGGAGCGCGATGTCCGCCGTCGACAGGATCCCCCAACGAAGTGCGCTGGACATCGCCCCTCCTCCCACGAACCGTATTGACATGACCGCGTCGATGCACGAGTCTCGCACAGCACATTTGAGAAAGAGGAACACAAACCCGTGTTCATCGGTCGCGACGAGCCCGGCCAGCGCAGCGAGACCGTTCGTCGGGCGAACCTGAGCGCCATCGTCCGCGAGCTGCATGCGAGTGGGCCGCTGTCCCGCTCGGACCTGGTCGCTCGCACCGGGCTGACCCGCAGCGCGATCCGCGGGCTCATCGGCGAGCTCGTCGCCGGCCGGCTGGCGTTCGAGGGACCGGCAGCCCTCGACGGCACGCCCGGCCGGCCGTCGCCGGTGGTCCGCGCCGACCCGAACGGTGCCGTCGTCCTCGCCCTCGAGATCGCGGTCGACTCGCTCGCGGCGGCGACGGTCGGGCTGGGCGGCGAGGTGTTCGATCTCGTCCGCGTCGACCTGCCGCGAGGCCGCTCGAGCGTCGCCGACATCGCGACAGCCCTGGCCGACCTGGCCCGCGACGTGCGTGCGCGGCTGCCGTCCGAGGAGAGCCTGGTCGGAGTCGGCGTCGCCGTCGTCGGCGTCGTGCGGCGGAGCGATGGGATGGTGTCGGTCGCCCCGAACCTGGGTTGGCGCGACGAGCCGCTGGGCGACCTCCTGACCGAGGCGCTCGGGATGGATGTCCCGGTCGTCTTCGCGAACGAGGCGGACCTGGCGGTCCTCGCCGAGCACCGCCGCGGAGCGGCTCGCGACGTCGATGACGTCGTGCTCATCTGGGGCTCGATCGGCGTCGGTGGCGGACTGATCGTCGATGGTCGGCCCTTGATCGGTGCGGCGGGATACGGCGGCGAGGTCGGCCACCTGCCGGTCAACCCGGACGGGCGCGCGTGCCGCTGCGGCTCGCTCGGCTGCTGGGAGACGGAGGTCGGGCTGAGCGCCCTGCTGCGACGCGCGGGCCGGTCCCCGGAAGGGGGACGCGAGGCGTTCGACGCGATCCTCGCCCAGGCCGAGGCGGGCGACCCGGCCGCGCTCGACGCCTTCGCCGCCAACGGACGCTGGCTGGGCATCGGCCTGGCCGGGATCATCAACGTCCTGAACCCGGGCCTAGTGCTGCTCGGTGGCCGGCTGACGGCCAGCTATCCCTTCGTTCGGTCGACCCTGGAAGCCGAGCTCGATCGACGCGTCCTGCGCGCCTCGCGCCGGCTCGTCCGGGTCGTGCCGACGTCCCTCGGAGACGACGCCCCGCTGCTCGGCGCGGCGGAGCTCGCATTCGGATCATTGCTCGCCGACCCCGCGGCCTGGCTGCGTCCCCGCCGGACCATGGCCGCGCTGGCTAGCGCCTGACGAGCGGACGAAAGGAGGAGCCAGGACAAGCGCGGGGACCACGGATGGTAGCCTTGGGCGCGGCATCGGTCGCTCCAGGGGGCTACGGCACAGGAGGAGAGTCAACGATGTCCATTCGAAGGATGGCAGCACTCGGGTTGAGCGCGGCCATGATCCTCGGCGCCTGCTCGTCGGGCGGAGGTGCCACCACGGCACCCTCGGCCGCGGCAAGCGCACCCGCCGCCAGCGAGCCCGCGGCCAGCGCGAGCCAGGCGGCGGTCGACTGCACGGTCGGCGTGTCCTGGAACAACTTCCAGCAGCCGCGCTGGGCGGCGACCGACCAGCCGAATATCAAGAAGACCGTCGAGGACGGCGGTGGGAAGTTCATCGAGGCCGACGCCAACCTCAGCAATGAGCAGCAGCTGACCGATATCGACACGCTCATCTCGCAGGGCGCCAAGGTCCTGATCCTGCTCGCCCAGGACCAGAACGCAGTCCTGCCGGGCCTCCAGAAGGCTAAGGACGAAGGCATCCCTGTCATCGCCTACGACCGGCTGATCGAGGACCCGTCGATCCTGTACATCACGTTCGACAACGTCAAGGTCGGTGAGGCCGAGGCCGCTGCGGTCCTGGCGAAGGTGCCGACCGGCAATTACGTGCTCATCAAGGGCGACCCGGGCGATCCGAATGCCTCGACGTTCCTGCCGCAGGGCTGGGATAACGCCGGCCTGAAGGCCAAGGTCGACTCCGGTGACATCAAGGTCCTGAACGGGCCTGACGGGACGTTCACGGCCGCTTGGAAGACCGAGACCGCCCAGTCCAACATGGAGGCGATCATCGACAAGGCCGTCGCCGACGGCAACAAGATCGACGCCATCCTGGCCGAGAACGACAGCACGGCGCTCGGCGTCGTCGGTGCGCTGACGGCCAAGAACTACGGCTTCCCGCCCCTCAGCGGTCAGGACGGCGACAAGGCCAACCTGAACAACGTGGCGCTGGGCAAGCAGTACGTCGACGTCTGGAAGAACAGCAACGAGCTCGGCAAGGCCGCCGGCGCTGCCGCACTCGAGCTGTGCAAGGGCACGGCCATGGCCGACCTGACCCTGCCGGACGGCCTGCTCGATCCGACGGTGGCTCCGGCCGACGGCCTGACCGCTAAGGATTTCACGACGCCTGGCAACAACACGGTCAAGTCGTTCATCCTCCAGCCGACGCCGCTCACCGCCGAGAACCTGAACCTGGTGATCGACGGTGGTTGGATCACCAAGGAGGACCTCTGCGCCGGGGTCGACGTCGCGGCCGCAACGGCCCCCGCTGCCTGCAAGTGACCGTAGGCCACTAAGCTAGCGTTCACGACCTGCGCCCCCGGACCCCGGGGGCGCAGGTCTATCCGATCGCGGTCAGGAGGACCGTCGTGACGAACGTCGCCGACGCGGCACCGGTATCCGGTCAGGTCCAGCCGCCTGCACGACCATCGATCCGGGCACTGATCGCCCAGACCGAGATCGATCTACGCCTGTTCGGCATGTTGGTCGCGCTGGCCGCGATCCTGCTGACGTTCCACGTCCTCAGCGGCGGCAAGTTGATCCAGCCGAACAACATGACCACGATGGCGGTCCAGGCCGCCAACGTCGCCATCATCGCGACGGGCATGGTCCTCATCATCGTCTCGCGCAACATCGATCTGTCGGTCGGGTCGGTGGTCGGCTTCATCGCGATGACCTACGCCCTGCTGATGACCGACTGGATGCCGGCGCTGGGCATCGGCGTCGACTTCCCATTCCGCTGGGTCATCGCCCTGGCGCTGGGCGTGCTGCTCGGGGCCTTCATCGGTGGGGTCCAGGGATTCATCATCGCCTACATCGGCGTGCCCTCATTCATCGTGACCCTGGGTGGCCTGCTGTCGATCCGCGGTGCCGTCTGGTATCTCTCGCAGGGCGCCGCCGTATCGGGCCTGGATCCGACGTTCCAGCTCATCGGTGGCGGCGCGACCGGCTCGATCGGGGGCACGCTCACCTGGGTACTGGCCGGCGTCGGCTGCCTCGCCGTCGTCGTGCTGCTCGTGAACAGCCGCCGCCAGCGTCGGCGGCACGGATTCGCGCTCCGGCCGATGTGGGCCGAGGTCCTCCTCGGCATCCTCGGCGTCGCAGCGATCGTCGGCCTGGCCGCCTTTGCCAACAACAACTTCTGGCCGCCGGGCCTCGCGGAACGGTACGCCACGGAGAACGGCATCACGCCGCCACCGGGCGGCCTGAAGATCCCGACCGGGTTCCCGTGGCCGATCGTCCTCCTGATCGGTGTCACCCTCGTCATGACCTGGCTCGCGACGCGGCGCCGGTTCGGCCGCTACGTCTACGCCTACGGTGGAAACCCCGACGCCGCCGAACTGGCCGGCATCAACACCCGCCGCGAGATCCTGAAGACCTACGTGCTGATGGGCGTGCTGTGCTCCATCGCGGCCGCGATCGCCGCGTCGCGGCTCAATGGCGCGACCCTCGATGTCGGCACGAGCTACGAGCTGTACGTCATCGCTGCGGCGGTCATCGGCGGCACGTCGTTCGCTGGTGGCATCGGCACGATCCCGGGTGCCGTCCTGGGGGCCTTCGTGCTGCAGTCGCTCGCATACGGTCTCAGCTTCCTGGGCGTGAACTCGCCGGGCCAGAACGTGGTGGCCGGCATCGTGCTCATCCTCGCGGTGGGCTTCGACACGCTGAACCGACGGCGCGGCGCAAGGTGAGGACGGTGCGATGACGACGGTCGCCTCGCCGCCGCTGGTCGAGATGCGGGACATCAACGTGGCATTCGGCGGTGTCCGCGCCGTCAGCGACGTGACCATCGACCTCCATGCGGGCGAGGTCGTCGGGCTGGTCGGCGGCAACGGCGCGGGCAAATCGACGCTCATGCGCGTGCTATCGGGTGCCCGGCCGGCCGACTCGGGCGAGATCCGGGTCGAGGGCAAGGTCGTGTCCATCTCGAACCCGCGCGACGCCAAGGCGCTCAACATCGAGACGATCTACCAGACGCTCGCCCTCGCCGACAACGTCGATGCCCCCGGCAACGTCTTCCTCGGCCGCGAGATGACGACCCGCCTCGGCTCGCTGGACGACTCCAGCATGGAGAACGAGACGCGCAAGGTGATGGGCCGGCTGAACCCCAACTTCACGCGCTTCAAGATGCCGGTCCGCTCGTTGTCAGGCGGCCAGCGCCAGGCCGTCGCGATCGCGCGCGCCGTCTACTTCAACGCCCGTGTCCTGATCATGGACGAGCCGACCGCCGCCCTGGGTCCCGCTGAAACGGCGCAGGTGCGCGACCTCGTGCGCCAGCTCAAGGACGAGGGCATCGGCATCTTCCTGATCAGCCACGACATCCACGACGTCTTCGACCTTTCGGACAGGGTGAGCATCATGTACCACGGCCGGATCGTGGACACGGTCGACAAGGTCGAGGTCACGCCGGACGAGATCGTGAGCATGATCATCCTCGGCAAACGGCCCGAGGAGGCGACCGAGAAGGAGCGCGAGCAGATCGAACTGAGCACCTAGCCGCCGACGCCGGACCTGCCGTGGAAGGTCGGCGCAAGGGCCGGGTAGAGCGCTCGGTAGCGCTCGTGGGCGATCGCGTAGGCAGCGGCGTCCGGACCCGGGGACGCGGCCGGCGTGACGCGGACGAGCTGCTGGGTGGCAGCCCTCGACCGTCGGGAACCAGCCCGCGCCGACGGCGGCCAGCAGCGCGGCGCCGAACGCCGCGCCTTCCGTCGTGCTGACGGTCGCGATCTCGGCACGCAGCACATCCGCGAGGATCTGGCGCCAGAGCGGGCTGGCGATGCCGCCGCCGGATGCCCGTACCTGCGTGGGCGCCGATAGCCCGGCGTCGATCATCTGGTCGAGCCCATCGCGTAGCCCGAAGGCGACACCCTCGAGCACCGCCCGGGTCATGTGCCGCCGGTCGTGACCGATCGTGAGCCCGACGAACGCGCCACGCGCCAGCGGGTCCGGGTGGGGGCTGCGCTCCCCGGTGAGATAGGGGAGGAACAGGAGACCATCCGCACCCGCCGGGATGTCGGTCGCCGTGGCGACGAGTGCGCCGAAGTCCTCGCCGGGTGCCAGCGTGTCGCGGAACCAGCGCAGGCTGCCCGCCGCGGACAGCATCACGGTCATCAGGTGCCATCGGCCTGGGACGGCATGGCAGAACGCGTGGACCTGGCCCGCCGGGTCGTGGAGCGGCGCATCGGTGGTGGCGAAGACGACGCCCGACGTCCCGAGCGACAGGGCCACCACGCCAGGCTCCACCGCGCCGACACCGACTGCGTTGGCGGCCTGGTCGCCGCCACCGGCCACGACCGGTGTGCCGGCACGGAGCCCGGTCGCCTCGGCCGCCACGTCGCTGACGACGCCCGTCACCTCCGGACCCTCGAACGTCGTCGGCAGCCAGCCCGGGTCGATGCCGAGCGCCGCGGTCACGTCCGGCGACCAGTCCCGCGCCGCGAGATCGAACAGCAGCGTGCCCGCCCCGTCCGCCTTGTCGAGCGCGTGCTCGCCGGTGAGTCGCAGGCGGACGAAGTCCTTGGGCAGCAGGACATGGTCGATCCGCGACCAGATCTCGGGCTCGTTGTCGCGGACCCAGACGAGCTTCGGCGCCGTGAAGCCGGTCAGCGCGTCGTTGCCGGTGATCTCGATCAGCCGCTCGGGCCCGACGGCGGCGCGGATCGCGTCGCACGCGTCAGCCGTCCGCTGGTCGTTCCACAGGATCGCCGGGCGCAGCACGCGGTCGGCCGCATCCAGCAGGACGAGCCCGTGCATCTGGCCGGTCAGCCCGACCGCCGCCACGGCCTCCCCGCTGACACCCGCCGCGCCCAGCGCCTGCCGGATGGCGGTGACCGTGCCGTCCCACCACAGCTCCGGCGATTGTTCCGTCCAGCCGGGTCGCGGGATGTCGAAGTCGTACTCGGAGACGCCGATCGCGACGATGGCCCCGCGCTGGTCGATGAGGACCGCCTTGGTGGCGGTCGTCGACGTGTCGATCCCGATGACGTAGGCCATCGGCGTCAGCGGTGGGCGGCCCAGACCGACAGGTTGACGATGTTCTCGAGGAGTTCCTGGTGCCCGGAGGCCGGGCTCGGGGCGATCGCGCGCGACGCGACCTTCGCCTCGAGCGACTCCAGCGTCTCGCCGCCGTCGAGGATCGCCCGGCCGAGTGGTCCGTCCCAACCGGCATAGCGCTCGGCCTTGCGCTCCGCCAGCTGGCCGCGCTCGACGAGGTCGGCCGCCACGAGCAGCGCGCGGGCGAGAGTGTCGAGGCCACCGATGTGGGCGTGGAACAGGTCGGTCCGATCGGTGCTCTGCCGGCGCAGCTTCGCATCGAAGTTGAAGCCGCCGGGGGCGATGCCGCCGTGCTGCAGGATCTCGTACAGCGGGAGGGCCAGGTCCTCGACGGAATTCGGGAACTGGTCGGTGTCCCAGCCGTTCTGCGGATCGCCCCGGTTGGCGTCGATGCTGCCGAGGCTCCCATTCGCCACCGCGAAGGCGACCTCATGGTGGAAGCTGTGCCCGGCGAGCGTCGCGTGGTTCGCCTCGATGTTGACGCGGTATTCGTCCGCCAGGCCGTGCCGGACGAGGAAGCCGTGGACGGTCGACACGTCGTAGTCGTACTGGTGCTTGGTCGGCTCCATCGGTTTCGGCTCGATCAGCAGCTGGCCCTCGAATCCGATCCGGTGCTTGTGCTCGGCGACCAGGTGGAGGAAGCGGGCGAGCTGCTCACCCTCGCGCTTGAGATCGGTGTTCAGCAGGGTGTCGTAGCCCTCGCGTCCGCCCCACAGCACATAGTTCTGGCCGCCGAGCCGGTGGGTGACCTCCAGCATGTGCTTGACCTGGGCGGCGGCGTAGGCAAAGACCTGCGGGTCGGGATTGGTCGCGGCTCCGGCTTGATAGCGCGGATGGGTGAAGAGGTTGGCCGTTCCCCAGAGGAGACGGACGCCGGTCTGCTCCTGGTAGCCGGCCGCCTCGTCCACCAGCGCGTCGAGGTTCGCGCGGAACTCCGCGAACGTGTCGCCCTCCGGGGCGACATCCCGATCGTGGAAGCAGTAGTAGGGGATGTCGATCTTCGAGAAGAACTCGAATGCGACAGCCAGCTTCGTGCGCGCGTCGGCCATCGGATCCCCGGTGCCCGCGAGCCAGGGCCGGTCCAGCGTGCCGATCCCGAACATGTCGAGCCCGGGCCAGGCGAACGAGTGCCAGAAGCAGACGCCGGGCCGGAGGTGGTCCTCCATCCGCTTTCCGAGCACGACCCGATCCTTGTCGTAGACCTTGAAGGCCAGTGGGTTCGTCGAGTCGAGACCCTCGTATCGGATCGGCTCGGACACCTCGCCGAAGAACGCTTCGCCCACGCCGCTCCCTCCTCCCGGAACCTGCTCGCCTGCTCGGCCCAGCCTAGCACCGGGGATTTGTAGGAGCGAAGCACAAATGTGCGGCGGCCCTCGTGCTTAGCTGAGGCGCCCCAGGCGGACCGTGTCGGGTCGAGCCTCCAGCTCGATGACCTCGGGCTCGGCGCCGATGTCCAGGGGGCCGGTCTCGTCCTCGTCGGGATCCCGTGGCTCGCGGAAGGAGAAGTGGACCGGCTCCTCTTCCTGGACGCCGCGCGGCCAACCATAGGACCTGTAGCCGATGAACCCCGACGCCCACGCGTCCAACGCCGGACCCGTGCGTGGACTCGTCACCCACGCCGCCAGGGCGGTACCGACGATGATCAATACGAGCGTGGCCGGGATGTCCATGGGATGCCTCTGCTCGGCTCGACTGTGCGCCTCGTGCCCCGAGACGTCAAACCGCGGGCGCCGCCGTCACGGACGTTCCGACGCGCCGGTGTAGCATCGCCGCGTGAGCGACACCCGTGAGCGAGGCTTCTCGACCCGCGCGATCCGTGCGGCGTCGCGGACACCGACCGTGCACCAGCGGCCGACGAGCGTGCCGATCTACCAGACGGCGACCTTCACCTCGGCCGATGCGGAGGGACTGGCCGGCGTCGTCAGCGACGCTCGAGCCGGCTATTCCTACACGCGGCTCTCGAACCCGACCAGTCGGGCATTGGGCGATGCCTATGCGGAGATCGCGGGCGGCGAGGCCGGGACGTCGCTGTCGTCGGGGATGGGCGCGGTCCACGCCGCCCTTGGGTCGCTCCTCTCGGCAGGCGACCGGATCGTCGGCCCGCTCGCTGCCTATGGGTCGACTCGCAAGCTCCTGACCGACATCATGGCCCGCTTCGGCGTCCGGGTCGATCTCGTCGACATGACCGATACCTCGGCCGTCGCGGCCGCGATCGACGAGGCGCCGACCCGCGTCGTCTACGCCGAGACGATCGCCAACCCGACGACCGTCGTGACCGACCACGCGGCAGTGGCCCGCCTCGCGCACGACCACGGCGCGACGTACGTGGTCGATAACACCTTCGCCTCGCCCTACGTTTGCCTACCGCTCGAGCTCGGCGCGGACCTCGTCATCGAATCGGCGACGAAGTTCCTGGGTGGGCACAGCGACGTCATCGCCGGCGTCGTGGCGGGCCGTGCCGACTTCGTTCGCAACGTCGAAGCGTTCCAGAACGACACCGGCGGCACGATCGGCCCGTTCGACGCGTTCCTGGTGCTCCGCGGCCTGTTGACCCTCGGGGTGCGGATGGAGCGGCACGCCCGGAACGCGGCGGCACTCGGGGCGTGGCTCGAGCGTCAGGACGGCGTGACCCGCGTGCTGTATCCCGGTCTCCCGAGCCACCCGCAACACGAGGTCGCGGCCCGCCAATTCCGCGACGGCGTGGCTGGCGGGATGCTCGCCTTCGAGGTCGAGGGCGGCCGTGACGCCGGGCAGGCCATCATCGATGCGATGGCCCTTCCCGAACTGACGGCATCCCTCGGTAGTGTCCACACCTTCGTCGTCCACCCGCCATCGACGTCGCAGCGCCAGCTCTCCGAAGAGGAGCTCATCGGATCCGGCGTGATGCCCGGCCTGCTGCGCGTGTCGGTGGGGCTCGAGGACCTCGAGGACCTGCAGGCCGACTTCGCCGCCGCGCTCGAGGTCGCCCGCGGCGCTGCGCGCCGCGCCACGGTCGGCGTCTAGGCTCGTCCCGGTGGCGTCACCGGCCGCCGTCCAGGCGGCGAGCGCCGCCGGCGCTCCGACGAACCCCCTCGCCCAGCTCGGCCAGGGGATCTGGCGGCTGCTGACGTCGGTCGACTTCGCGGTCGTCCAGATCATCTTCCTGTCGATCCTGGCGGTGATCGGGATGACGCTCCAGCAGCTCCCCGACTTCGCGTTCCGCTCACCTGGCGACTTCGCCGCGGCGATCGAGGAGATCCACATCCGCTACGACCCGGTCCTCGGTCCGGGGCTGGTCAACGTGCTGGAGCGGCTCGGCGCCTTCTCGATCTTCAAGTCGGCGATCTTCGGGATCGGGCTCGTGGTCCTGGTCGTGTCGATCGTCGTATGCACGCTCGATCGCACGCCACGGCTGTGGCGTGACGTGTCCGCGGTGCGGGTCGCCCAACCCGAGCCGTTCTTCGATCCGCGGCTGCCCGATCGCGCCGCGCTGACGGGCGTCGGCCGCCCGGCGCTCGCGAGCGCCGTCCGCGGTCGAGGGTTCCATGTCCGCGAGGAGACCGCCGCCGACGGCACGGCCTACCTCTATGGCGACCGGCACCAGTACACGAAGCTCGCGACGCTGTTCACGCACCTCGGCCTGATCCTGTTCCTCGTGGCCGCCGCCGTCACGTCGCGCTTCGGCGACGAGCAGGGGCTGGTGGTCCCGGAGGGCGAGTCGCTGACCGTCCAGAACATCGGCACCCAGGATCTGCTGCTGGTCAAGAACCTCGACTTCGAGGCGCCCGGCTTCGAGACCGGCATGCCGACCGACTTCACGACCGACCTGGCGGTCTTCCAGAACGGCACCGAGGTCGCACGCAAGACGATCCGCGTGAACGAGCCACTGGCGATCGGCGGGTACACCTTCCACCAGAACGGGTTCGGGCCGGCGCCGCACCTCGTCATCCGCGACACGACCGGCGCGCCGCTGTGGGACGCGAAGGTGCCGATGATCGGCTCGGCGGGCGGGAACCCGTACGAGACGATGGCCGTGCCGGGCCGCGACCTCGGGCTGCAACTGCTGCTGGGGCGCAACGACGTGGGCGAGGGGATCCTGGTCGTGTTGCCGTACAAGATCGTCGGCACCAACCAGGACGGGACCGAGCAGGTCCAGAACTTCGACGCGGTCCAGCTCCGGCGCGGCGAGGAGAAGGTCTCGGATGCACTCGGGATCTCGGTCACCCTGGCCGACTTCGGCGAGTACACGCTGCTGATCGCCAAACGCGACCCGGGCCAGGGCATCGTCTGGACGGCGTTCCTGTGTCTCATCGCCGGCATCACCATCACCTTCTACCGGCCGCGTCGCCGGATCTGGGCGCGGCTCGCACCGGATGGGCGGCTCGGGCTGGTCTTCCGCGCGGACCGCTATGTCGATGTCGAGCGTGAGTTCGGCGCGCTGCTCGACGACCTCGTCGCCGTCCGCCAGCCCGGCCCCGCGTGACGACGCTCCACGATCTGCAACGCGCGCTGTTCCCCGCCGCTCGACCCGTCGATGGCGCGGACCTGTCGTCCGAGCGCGGTCAGCGCGAGGTCGGCTGGGTCCGGGTCCTCAAGCCACGCGTGCCGGCCTTCGAGGCGCTCGAGACCGGCGACCTGGCGATCATCCCCGCGCCGGCACTGGCCGTCGTCGCACCCGGTGCGGCACAGATCCACGACCTGACGGTCGCGCTGGCCCGCGCCCGCGTGCCGGCCGTCCTGCTCGTCGAGGGCGACGCCGGCAACGACGCGCTCAGCGCGCTCGGCGACGCCGCGAGCACCGCCGGGCTGAGTGCCCTCCACCTCGGCCGGGTCGATCCGGTGGCGCTCGAACGCAGTGTCATCGGCTTCTTGGTGAACCGCCGCGCGGAGCTCGACCGCCGCGCCGCCGATCTCGAGACCCAGCTCGCCCGGTTCGCGCTCCTCGGGCGGGGACTCGACGTCCAGGCGGCGACCATCGCCGCCTTCCTCGGTCGCGCGGTCGTGATCGAGGGCCGGCGGGGCGACCCGATCGCCGTCCATGCCCCGGCCGACCTGCCCGCCGCCGCCGCCGCCGTCGCGCGGTACCTGGCCCGGCCGGCCGGTGCCGGCGCGCTCCGTGTCGACATCCCGGCCGCTGCCGGCGAGTCCGGCGCTGGTGGGCAGCTCATCCTGCTCGGCGACGAGCCGCCCGAACGAGCTCGATCGCATCGCGGCCGAACGGGTGGCGGCACTCCTCGCCCTCGAGCTGGCGCGCGACGAGGCGGTCCGCCAGGCGCGCGAGGAGACCCGCCGCGGGGATCCCCTCCCGGCCGACGGTCCGCCGTGGGTCGTGATGCTCGCGTCGCAGGGCCGCGCCGACGGGCCGGACGACATCGCCGCCCGCGAGGAGACCCGGAGTGAGCTGCGGCTGCTGCTGTCCCCGCGACGGCTGGTGCTCCGTGGCAGCTCGGAGAGCCTCGAGCTGCGCCTCGTCGCCGCCGCTCCGGCCGACGACCCCGGCGGCCTCACCACGGCCGAGCGGATCGCCGGTTTCCTCGGGCGGACCGTGGCGGTCAGCCGTCCGTTCGCCGAGCCCGGCGCCCGACCGGCCGCCGAAGCCGCCGCGCGGGCCACACTCGAGGCAGCCGAACTGCTGCCCGACCCACCACGGGTGGTCCGTGCCGCACGCCTGCCCGCCTACCTGTTGCTCGGCAATGTCCGCAACCTGCCCGATGGCGTGCGCCAGGCGCGCGAGCTCCTGGCACCGATCCTGGTCGGCCGGCCGGACGCCCAACGCGAGCGCCTCGACACGCTCGGAGCGGTCCTGTCCTCACCGAGCCTTGCCGAGGCGGCCGCGCGGCTCGGGGTCCATCGCAACACGATCGCCTACCGCGTGCAGCGACTGGAGACACGCGCCGACTGGGATCTCGCCGACCCTGAGCTGCGCGTCGCCCTCCTCCTCGCCGTACGTGTGATGCAAAATGCACAAGAGTCGGCACCGACGCCGGTACTGAACCGCAACCCGTCCTCCTGATACCGTTGCCTCCCGAGGTGCATGACCGCCAGTTTGGTGCGGGGTGCACAAACCAGACGGGAGGACCACCATCGCGATGACCACCCTCGAGCGGATCCCAAGCGGCGTCGCCGCGCCGACGTCGACCGTCGCCGACGTCATGTCCCTTGCCCGCGAGGCGGGCGTCCTCATCGTCGACCTGCGGTTCGTCGACCTGCCGGGCCAGTCGCAGCACTTCAGCATCCCGGTCAAGGACCTCGGCGAGGACCTGTTCATCGACGGGATCGGGTTCGACGGCTCGAGCATCCGCGGCTTCCAGCACATCCACGAGTCGGACATGCTCCTCATGCCCGACCCGACGACGGCCTATGTCGACCCGACGCTCGACGTCACGACGCTCATCCTGTCGTGCGACGTCGTGGAGCCGGGCAGCCGCGAGCCGTACAGCCGCGACCCGCGCTACATCGCCCGCAAGGCCGAGCGCTACCTGACCGAGAGCGGCATCGCGACGACCTCGTTCTGGGGTCCCGAGGTCGAGTTCTACATCTTTGACTCGCTACGCTTCGAGACCGCCGGCCACAAGTCGATGTACGAGATCGACTCCGACGAGGGCATCTGGAACTCGTCGCGCAACGGCACCTCGAACCTGGCCCACCGTCCGCGCCCCAAGGAGGGCTACTTCCCGGTCCCGCCGATGGACACGCTCCAGGACCTGCGCAGCAAGATGGTCCTCGCGCTCCAGGCGTCCGGCATCGACGTCGAGGTCCAGCACCACGAGGTCGGCGGCCCGGGTCAGGCCGAGATCGACATCCGCTACGGCACCCTCGTCGAGACCGCCGACAAGGTGCTTCGCTACAAGTACCTCATCAAGCAGGTCGCCCACGCGGCCGGCAAGGTCGCGACGTTCATGCCGAAGCCGCTGTTCGGCGACAACGGCTCGGGGATGCACACCCATCAGAGCCTGTGGAAGGACGGCACCAACCTCTTCTACGACGAGCAGGGCTATGCGCTCCTGTCGGACACGGCGCGCTGGTACATCGGTGGCCTGCTGAAGCATGCCAAGGCGGTCCTGGCGTTCGCCGCGCCGACCACCAACTCCTATCGCCGGCTGGTGCCCGGCTACGAGGCGCCGATCAACCTCGTCTACTCGCAGCGCAACCGCTCCGCGTGCATCCGCATCCCGACGTACTTCACGACGCCGGGTGCCCGCCGCCTCGAGTTCCGCTCGCCGGACCCGACCTGCAACCCGTACCTGTCGTTCAGCGCCCAGCTGCTCGCGGGGCTGGACGGCGTCATCAACAAGCTCGAGCCGCCCGCCCCGGTCGATCGCGACATCTACGAGATGAGCGCCGAGGAGAAGGCCGGCATCGACGGCACCCCTGGCTCGCTCGAGGAGGCGCTCGACGCGCTCGAGGCCGACCAGGAGTTCCTGTATCGCGGCGACGTGTTCACCAAGGACGTCGTCGACGCGTGGCTCGACTTCAAGCGCGCCGGCGCCAAGGAAGTCCAGCTCCGACCGCACCCGTACGAGTTCTACCTCTACAGCGAGATGTAGGGACTGCCCGGCCCGATCACGCCCGGTCGCCACGGCGGCCGGGCGTATCCTTGCCGCCACCGTCCCACCCGTCGCCACGCTCCAGGAGGTTCCGTTGACCGTCGCCACCCGCCCCGAGTCCGGCCCCGACGCCGCCGCGAAGATCGAAGCCGCGAAGTCGAGCGGCATCCGCTTCATCCAGCTCCAGTTCACCGACATCATCGGCCACGTCAAGGCCGTCACGATCCCGATCCACCAGCTCGAGGGCTCGGTCAAGCACGGGACCTGGTTCGACGGCTCATCGATCGAGGGCTTCACCCGGATCGCCGAGTCCGACCAGTACCTGATGCCGGACATGGACACCTTCGCCGAGATCCCGTGGCAGCCCGGGTCGGGGCCGCGCGGCACGGCGCGCGTGATCTGCGACGTGTTCACGCCCAACGGCGAGCCATTCGTCGGCGACCCGCGCGGGGTCCTGCGCCGCCAGGTCGAGCGGGCCAAGAAGCTCGGCTTCGTCGTCAACACCGGGCCGGAGCTCGAGTTCTTCCTGTTCCGCCGCGGTGACGATGGCGCGATCGAGCCATTGCCGCACGACCAGGCCGGCTACTTCGACTTCTCGACCGACCTCGCCCAGGAGATCCGGCAGGACATGGTCGACGCCCTCGAGGCGTTCGGGATCAGGGTCGAGGCGGCCCACCACGAGGTGGCCGTCGGCCAGCACGAGATCGACTTCGAATACTCGGACGCGCTGCGGACCGCCGACAACGCCATCACCTTCAAGTTCGCGCTCAAGGCGATCGCCCAGCAGCACGGCCTGTATGCCACGTTCATGCCCAAGCCGATCCACGGCATCAACGGCTCCGGGATGCATACGCACCAATCGCTGTGGTCGATCGCCGAACAGCGGAACGCCTTCGCTGATGCGGCCAACCCGTATGGGCTGTCCGACACCGCCCGCTCGTACATGGCCGGCATCCTGGCCCATGCCCGCGGCATGATCGCGGTCCTCGCACCGCTCGTGAACTCGTACAAGCGGCTGGTGCCGGGGTATGAGGCGCCGACCTACCTGACCTGGGGCCGGACCAACCGATCGGCGCTCATCCGGGTGCCGATGGTGTCGCCCGGCAAGTCGGTCGAGGGGACGCGCGCCGAGGTGCGCTGCCCCGACCCGTCCTCGAATACGTACCTCGCCTTCGCGGCGATGATCGCCGCCGGCCTCGACGGCGTCGAGAACGAGCTGCCGCTGGCCGACCCGGTCGAGGAGTCGCTCTTCGAGATGGACGCGACGCGGATCGCCGAGAAGGGCATCCGCGAGCTGCCGGGCACGCTCGGCGAGGCGCTCGACGAGCTCGAGCGCGACGACGTCATCCGGGAAGCCCTCGGCGACCACATCTTCAACCACTACCTCGACGCGAAGCGCGCCGAGTGGGACGAGTACCGGACGCAGGTCTCGGACTGGGAGGTCGAGCGCTACCTCGACGAGTTCTGAGGTCGCAACCCGGTGACGACGGGGGGCCGCCGGAGACCGCTTCGCGCGGTCCTGCTGCTGGGCGTCGCCGCGGCGATCGCCGTGTTGGCCTTGGTGATCGTGGCCGATCCGCGCCGAGTCGGGATCTTCCGTGATAGTCCAGGTCGGACGACCGTGCCCGGTGAGGCCGGCTGGATGCGCGTCGCGGCCGCCCCGGTCGCGCTGACCGAGGTCGCCGCGACAGCGCATCAGGGCCGGATCTGGGTCGCCGGCGGCCTCGATGATGCGGGCCATGCCGTCGACCACCTGTTGGTCTATGACCCGGTCGGTGACGCATGGGCGGAGGGGCCGCGGTTGCCCGAGCCCGTCCACCACGCAGCCCTCGTGTCGGACGGTGCAGCGCTGTTCCTGATCGGCGGATACGTCGGCGACGGCTTCGGCCGTCCCACCGCCTCGGTATGGCGCCTCGACGACTCGAACGAGGGTGACTGGGCGCCAGCCGACCCGCTTCCCGAACCGCGCGGAGCCGGCGCGGCGGCCTGGGATGGGCGGAGTGGGATCGTGTATGGCGGCGGCGTGGGACCCGACGGTGTGTCGGCCGACGTGTTCGTCCTCGAGGGAGGTGACTGGCGCGCCTTGGCACTGCTCAGCCGACCCCGGGAACATCTCGCCGCCTCGTCGATCGGCGCCGGCAACGTCACGTTCCTCGGCGGCCGTGACGCCAGCGGCAACCTCGGGACGGTGGATCTCGTGTCCGAGGAAGGTGTGGTCGGTCGGACCGAGGACCTCCCGACGCCCCGTGGCGGCATCGCCGCCTTCTCGGCGGGTGCGCTCGGTGACTGCGCGGTGGGCGGCGAGGGGCCGGATGGTACGTTCGGGACGGTCGAGTGCGTCGGGGTTATCACGACGACGACGCTTCCCGGCCTGACCGTGCCGCGACACGGGCTGGGCGCCGCGTTCATGGATGGTCGGGCGTACGCGTTACTCGGCGGACCGCGACCCGGCCTGTCCGTGAGTGCCGCCGTCGAGGTGCTGGACCTCCGCTGACCTCAGCTCATCGGCCCATTGCGTCGCGCGAGGGGCGCCATGTGCCGCGATTCCGACTCACGCGTCATGCATGGGGCGCATGCGGTCGGGGTGATTCCGGACGACTCACGCGTCATGCATGGGGCGCTTGCGGTCGCGCGCCCCTTGAACGTTGGCCCGTCGCCCCCTAGGCATGCACCGGGTGCATCACGAGTGAGTCGGCTGGGAACACATGCCGCCTGCTGCGTCGATAACGGACTGTGAAGGGCTCGCGGTCACGCTGTCGGCATGCAGGTCAAGATCGATCCCGCAGTGGTCCTCGGCAACGAGCTCCGGTACGCCAGGATGGCCCGCCACAAGCGGCAGCGCGAGGTCGCCACGGAGATCAGCGCGTCGCAGTCGATGGTGAGCCGCATGGAGCTCGGCCACGGGTCGACCATGTCGCTGGGGACGTGGGCAGCCGCCGCGGAGGCAGTGGATCGTCGTCTTGTCGTCGACCTCGTCGGCGCGGCCCCATCTCACGCGACCGATGCGATTGACTCGATCCAGCGCCAGTGCCATCGAACTGTCACGACGACTGCCCGGGACGGCGGGTGGACGTCGGTCACTGAGATCCAGATGGGGCGGCGGCGCGAGCGCGTCGAAACGACCATGATCCGAGAGGACCTGCAGCGGGTCGTCGTTCACGCATGGGTCCTCGTATCCGATGTCGATGCCGCCATCGAGGACCTGCAACGGAGCATCCGCCGGGAGCGACAACGCGTCGACGAAGGATGGCGGATCGGCGGGCTGGTGGTCGTCCCGTCCGGTCGCGGAAATCGCAGGCGCATGACGGAAGCGCGGTCACGACTCTCGGCCGAGTGCCCGACGTTGGCGGCTCATTGGTATCGGGCGCTCGTCCGAGCGGATCGGCCCATGCCCGATCAGCCTGGTGTCCTCTGGGCCACCCGTGATGGCGAACGGCTATTGCCCGCTCCGCTCGTACCTGGCTGGATGTGGATCAGTCCGGATCGGGGGTCGCGGGCACTGCGGCGACGGGTAGGGTGAACTGGAACGTCGAGCCCGCGCCGAGGCGGCTCTGGACCCAGATGCGGCCGCCGTGGTGCTCGACGATCTCGCGGCAGATGGGCAGCCCGAGTCCCGTCCCGCGTGGGCGGTCCGCGCTGGGATCACCAGCCTGGGCGAAGGGCTCGAAGACCTTCGCCTGATCGGCCTCGGTTATCCCGATGCCGGTGTCGGACACCGCCACGTGCACCGCGCTGGGCTGGATCTCCTGCCAGGCGACGATCGTGATCGACCCGTCCGTCGTGAACTTGACGGCATTCGAGATCAGGTTGATCACGACCTGGATCAGTCGATCGCGGTCGCCGCTGATCGATGGCAGGGCGGGCTCGATCTCGACGATCAGCTTCGGGCCGCTGTCGGGCCGCAACAGCGATGCGGTCGCCGCCGTCGCGCGGTGGATGACGTCGACGACGTCGACCGGCTCGGAGCGCCATTCCATCCGCCCGGCCTCGATCTTCGCGAGGTCCAGTGTCTCGTTGATCAACGAGGTCAGCCGGTCGCCCTCCTCGACGATGATCGCCAGGTTCTCGGTCACCTGCCGCATCGCGCGCTCGAGCTTCGGGTCGTCCCCGGCGTCGACGGCCGGGAAGACCACCTCGGCCAACCGTTTCGAGATCAGCTTCGAGAAGCCGACCACCGAGGTCAGCGGCGTCCGCAGCTCGTGGCTCACGTTCGACAGGAACCGGCTCTTGGTCTCGGTCGCGACCTCGGCGACCCGGCGTGCCTCGATGAGATCGGCGGTCCGCTCGATGACACGCCGCTCGAGCGCGTCCTTCTGCTCCTCGAGCTCGGCATAGAGGCGGGCGTTCTCGATGCCGCCGGCGATCAGGCTGCCGACCGTGTACAGCAGCGGCCCGTCGCCCGGCAGCACGTCGCGGCCGGTCAGGCGGTTGTCGACCGCCAGGACCCCGACCGTCCGGCCCTTGGTGACGAGCGGGGTCCCGAGGAACGACGTGACCTCCAGGAGTCGGGCGAACTCGCGGTTGCCCTCGTCGGGGTCGCTGTCGACGTCGCGGAAGAGGAGCGGGCCGTCGGCCCGGGCGATCCGCGGCAGCAGCCCGGCCTCGAGCTCGATGGGGAGCTCCAGCTCGGCGATCCGTGCCGCCATCTCGGCGCTGCCACCGACCGACCTGCCACCGGTCAGCACTCGTCGGTCCGGGTCGACCAGCAGGATCAGCGCCCGGTCGAAGCGGAGGCGGCGAGTGACCGCGTCGAGGGCGCGGTCGATGAGCTCGTCACGGTCGAGCGTCGAGCTGACGGCCAGACCAAGTTCGTTGAGGGTCATGAGCTCGGCGAGTCGCTGCTCGGCGAGCACCGCGGGGGTGAGCGTCATGCGCGGACGGCGGCCTCATGGACGGCGGCCTGGGCCAGGGTTGGTGCGGCCAGCGACGCGATCGCCGTCAGCACCTTCAGGTCGGAGGCACGGTACTCGACGGGCGTCGCGGATCCGGTGCCGATGACGCCGATCCGCTCGCCGCGGACCTTCAGCGGGGCGGCGACGAGCGAGGCAAGACCACGTTCCGTGGCAGTCGCCCGGGCATCGCCCGCGACGTCATTCACGATCTCCGCGTCGCCGTCGAGCACGGCACCGAGGATGCCGCCGTCGAGCCGCTCGCGGTCAGGGCCGTCGCGCAACACGATGAACCCCTCGCCACCGGACGGCAGCCGGCTCGCCTCGTCGACCGCGACCGCGGCCACGGCGTCGACCTCGAGCGTGGCGCCGATCGTCTCCGACAGCTCGTAGATCAGGCTGAGCTCGCGATAGCGGTCGAGGGCCTCGCGCGCCAGCGCGCGCTTGTCGGTCTCGCGCGACGCCGCGTAGGACAGGACCGCGGCGATCGAGCCGGCGGGTCGAGGGCCTTCGACCCAGCCGACGGTGCGACCCTCGACGGTGATCGGGTGGCGCTCGACGGGGGCATCGGGTGGCGCCCCGCCGACCTGACGGTCGAGCACCATCGCGCCCTCGGTGTCGGTGATCGTGAGCCGCGCATCCGTGCCGGCCAGGAGCACCGACAGCATCGGGGCGACGTGGCGGTGGCGGACGATCAGTCGGCGAAGCTCGGCGGGGTCCATCAGAGCCCGAGCGCGATCCGTGCTCGCCGGAGCAGGTCGTCGGGATCGAAGGGCTTGGTCAGGTACTCGTCGGCACCGGCCGCCATCCCCGCCTCCCGATCGTAGGCCTGGCCCCTCGCGGTGAGCATGATCACGGTGGTGCCAGTCATCGCCGGGTCGTCCTTGATCGCCCGCGCGACTTCGAACCCGTCCTTCTTGGGCATCGTCACGTCGAGGAACACGAGCGACGGCCGGTGGTTGGCGACGACGTCGAGGGCTTCCACGCCGTCGGCCGCGGTCAGCAGCTCCACGCCGTCGTCCTCGAGCTCCTCCAGCGTCTGCTCGATGAGCAACCGGATGTGCTGCTCATCGTCGACGATGAGGACGGTCGGCATGGGGACCTCCGGGCGGTGACTCGCGGGAACGGGCCAAGGATACGGCACCGATTCCGGCAAGATGGGTCACGTGATGGATGTCCGGCCGGGCCGCTCGCTCGGCCTGCTGTCGGCCGCCCATGCCGTCAACCACTCGTTCGCGGTCCTGCTTCCGCCGATCTTCCTCGCGATCATCGACGAGTTCGGCGTGACCGTGCAGTCGGTAGCGTTCCTCGCCGCGGCCGGGTCGCTCGTCTCGGGCTTCGTGCAGCTCACGTTCGTCGAGCTCACCCGCCACGTGTCGCGCAAGCGCCTCCTCGGGTTCGGCGGGCTGCTGTTCGGTACCGGGTTCGCGGCGATGTCGCTGGCGTCGAACTTCGCGACGTTCGCGGTGGCCACCATCGCGGCCCGGATCGGGGCATCGCCACAGCACCCCGTCGGGAACGGCCTCCTTGCCGAGCAGTACCCTCCCGAGCGGCGTGGGTTCGCGATCAGCGCCCACATCGCGGGCGGCAACCTGGGAACGGTCCTCGTGGCCGTCATCGGGACGCCGGCCCTCGCGCTGCTCGGCTGGCGCGGCGTATCGATCGTGTTCGGCGTGGCCGCGATCCTGATCGCCCTCAGCATCCTGGCCCTCGTCCGCGAACACGGCACGGACCGGGCTGCTGCCCGGGCCGGCGGCAGCAGCCTCGACGGCCTCAAACGGGTCTTCGCCGACCGGGACCTGAGGTGGGTGTTCCTGACGTCGATCCTGGGCGGCGGCGGTCGCGGGCTGGGGGTCGTGAACCTTTTCGCGTTGATCTACCTGACGCGCGTGATCGGTCTCGACGAGGCGACATCCGGGCTGATGTACGGGGCGCTGATCGTCTTCAGCGTCCCGATGCCGCTGCTCGCGGGGTGGCTGTCCGACCGGTTCGGGCGGAAGCCGCTGATCATCACGGCCTACATCGGCGGCGCGATCGGGTTCGGCGTGTTCATCTTCGCGGGCTCGTCGCTGCTGTGGCTGTGGGTCGGCATCGTGATCATGGGCCTGTTCTCGTTCGCCGAGTCGCCGCAGCTCCAGGCCCTGCTCGCCGACATCGCGCCGTCGGAGAGCCGGGACGCGTCGTACTCGCTCTACTTCACGCTGGCGTTCGGTGTCGGCTCGCTGTGGACGGCGCTGTACGGGATCGTCATCGAGCAGCTCGGCGAGCCGACCGGGGTGCCGGTCGTGTTCGGGCTGATGGCGGCGGCGTTCATCGCTGCGGCCATCGCGACGCTACCGATCCGCACCGAGCGAGCGGCGGGAAGCGACGTGCCAGGCTGGACGGACGGGCTGGACCCCTAGGGCATACTCCCCGGCGTGGATGCCAGGATCCTGCTCATCGAGGACGATCCGTCGATCCGGGAGGTCACCGCGATCGGGCTGCGCAACGCCGGTTTCACGGTCGAGACCGCGGATGACGGCCGCGCCGGGCTCGACCAATTCGAGGCCGCGAAGGTCGACCTCGTGCTGCTCGACGTCATGCTGCCGCGGATGGACGGCCTCGAGGTGGCCCGTGCGATCCGCCGCACCTCCACCGTCCCGATCGTGATGCTCACCGCACGCGCGGACACGATCGACGTGGTGGTCGGGCTGGAGGCCGGTGCCGACGACTACGTCCGCAAGCCGTTCGAGGTGCCCGAGCTCATCGCCCGCGTCCGGGCGGCCCTCCGCCGTGTCGGTCGGCACGAGGAGGAGCCGGCGCAGCTGCGGCTCGGACCGCTCGTCATCGACCTGGCCGGCCGGAGCGTGTCCCGTGACGGGTCCGCCGAGGAGATCCCGCTCACTCGGACCGAGTTCGAGCTGCTCGTCGACCTCGCCCGGCATCCGGGGCAGGTACTCGCCCGCGACACCCTGCTCGACCGGATCTGGGGCTACGACTACCTCGGCGATTCGCGGCTTGTCGACGTGGCGGTGGGGCGGCTGCGGGCCAAGATCGAGCGCGACCCGGCGTCGCCGGAGCTCATCCTGACGGTCCGCGGGGCCGGCTACAAAGCGGCGCGGTAGGCCCGATGCGCTGGCCGCGTGGGGTCCGGGCTCGGCTCGCTGGGGCGCTCGTCCTCCTCGTGGCGGTCACCGCGGTCGTGCTCGGGCTCGGTGCGTCCGTCTTCGTCGACGCGCGGCTCCACGACCAGGCGCTTCGGGACGCCGCCGACCAGGCCCGCTTCGACCTGGCCGTCACCGTCCCCGGGCGACAGCTGCCCGACGAACCGACGATCGAGGACATCACGAACAGCGGCCTGACCGAGACGTTCCGCCGGCGTGGCGTCGAATCGGTCATCGACCTCGGCGGGGGCGAGGCGGTCAAGTCGACCGACGCGCTGGGCGACCTGCTCGAACGCCTGCCGCCCGATGTCCCGGCGCGGGTCGGCCGCGGCGAGCTGGCGTACGCCTGGATCGATGTCGCCGGCACGCCGTCGCTGGTGGTCGGTGGCCTCGCGCCGGGCGGCGGTCTGGCGGTCTACTTCGTGCGCAGCGTCGAGTCGATCGCGGCCGCCGTGGACCAGCTGCGGACCGTCCTGCTGATCGGCGCCTTGCTGCTGGTCCTGGTGGCGCTGCTGACCGCGCGGATGCTGGCCCGCGGCATCCTCGCCCCGATCGAGGAGGCGGGCGAGACGGCCGAGCGCATCGAGCGCGGCGACCTGCTCGCCCGCGTGCCTGTGACGTCCCACGACGAATTCGGCATCTGGGCGGACCGCTTCAACCGGATGACCGATACGCTCGCCGAATCGATCCGGCGGCTCGAGGCGGCCCAGCACCAGAACCGACGCTTCGTCGCGGACGTGTCGCACGAGCTGCGCACACCGCTGACGGCGCTCGTCGCCGAGGCGTCGATCGTCCGCGAGCACCTCGACGAGCTGCCACCCGAGAGCCGGCGCGCCGCGGAGATGCTGGTCGATGACGTCGCACGGCTGCGCACGCTCGTCGAGGAGCTGATGGAGCTGTCGCGGTTCGACGCGAATGCCGAGCAGGTCGTGCTCGAGCAGGTCGACCTCGGGCGGCTGATCGAGACCGTGCGCGCCGCTCGCTCCCCGAAGGCGCGTTTCGCTGCGCCTGAGCGCGCCGTCATGATCGAGGCAGACCCGCGGCGGCTCGAGCGCATCCTCGGCAACTTCCTTGACAACGCCAAGGAGCATGCCGGCGACGCAGACGTCGAGATCGAGCTGGATCCGCGGCGCGACGAGGTCGTCATCGCGGTCTCCGACCGGGGCCCGGGTGTCCCGCCGGACCGCCTCGAGCTGATCTTCGACCGGTTCACCAAGGTCGACCCGTCGCGGGCCGGCGGCAGCAGCGGGCTCGGGCTCGCCATCGCCGCCGAGCACGCGGCCTTGATGGGCGGCTACCTGCAGGCGATGAACCGCGAGGACGGCGGCCTGCGGCTCGAGCTCGTGCTGCCGCGCGATGTTGCCGGATCGTTACGTGGCAGCGATGGGACGGCGACCTGACGGATCGACCCTTGGCGGAGTCATCCCGCACCTGGAGCCCAGCCATGATCGCCATCCCTCATCGGAACCTCCTGCCGGCGCTCGCGTTGTGCGCGCTGCTCCTCGCCACGGCAGCCTGCTCGCCGTCGGGGAGCCTCGGCCAGGTCCCGACCGTGCCGCCCACCGAGGCGCCGTCCATCGACCCGGGCCCGTCCGACGAGACGCCGGCGCCGACGGCGTCCCCGTCACCGTCCGGCTCCCCGTCAGCGTCGCCGTCCGGCCCGTCCACACCCCCGAGCGGGACGCCGTCACCATCGGTGCCGGTCGAGACGATGGTCATCCGCGCGTACTACGTGCTCGATGGCGAGCCCGGCGTCGAAGGTCTCGTGCCGACGCTGCGGGTCGTGCCCAAGACCACGGGCGTCGCCCGCGCCGCGATGGGTGCGCTGCTCGATGGCGACTCGATCCTTGGCAAGTACTCGCAGCTGTCGACGGCCGTACCGGCTGGGACGACCTTGCTCGGCATCGCGATCAAGGACGGCGTCGCGACCGTCGACCTGTCGCGTGACTTCGAGTCGGGCGGCGGCAGCGCCTCCGCGATGTACCGCCTCGGTCAGGTCGTCTACACGCTGACCCAGTTCTCGACGGTTCGTGCCGTGCTGTTCCAGGTCGAGGGCCGGACGGTCACGACGTTCGGGCCGGAGGGGATCGTCCTCGACGGGCCGCAGCGGCGCGCCGACTTCGAGGAGCAGCTGCCGTCGACCTTCGTCGACCGGCCGGCATTCGGCGCGGCGGCCGGCAACCCGGCCCGGATCAGCGGGACATCGAACGTCTTCGAGGCGACCTTCCGGGTCGCGCTGCTCGACGGCTCGCGCAAGGTCCTGGTGGACAAGATGACGATGGCCACCTGCGGCAGCGGGTGCCGCGGGACATTCGACGTCACGTTGCAGTACGACGTTCCGAAGGCGCAATGGGGCACGCTGCGGGTCTACTTCGGGTCGGCCAAGGACGGCAGCCCGACCGACATCCGCGACTACCCGGTCTGGCTGACGCCGAACTAGAGCGTGTCCGGACAGAGCCAGGGGCGAGCTGGCCCGCTATCCGGACCGCTTTGTTATCATCCGCAGGCTCTGTGAACGAGCACTTTCGGTCGGGGCGTGGCGCAGCCTGGTAGCGCGCATCGTTCGGGACGATGAAGTCGGAGGTTCAAATCCTCTCGCCCCGACCAACAAACACGGATCTGGACCATCGAGTGCGATGCAGTTTCGTGCCGCTACCGGGGTTGATCGAGCGAAGGCCGCAGGCGCGCTCGCTGCTGCTCCCGATGCTCGTGTTCATCGCCGCGTGCTCGATGGTTCCGAACATGGACCACGGCAGCTCCGGTTGCTCCAACGCTCGCGGCATCGGGCCGTCCGGGGACGACTCGCTCACCGGGGATCAGATCCTCCAAGAGGCCCTTCCCGAGCTGATCGGCCTGCACCCGATCGAGGCGGCCGAGCGCGCGCAGGCGGTGGGCCACACCGTCGTCTTCAACGTCCAGATCCCCGGCTACGGGGAGTGCTGGTGCGTGCCGCCGCCCGAGGGCAAGGTCGTGCAGACCTGGTGGAACGATCACGGCGCCCTGTTCCTGATGGTCGAGGGCGTGGATCTCGGTCATACCGGCGAGGACCAGCCCGCCACGGGCTGGGGTTGTTGACCGGTTCCCGCGCGCACCGCGCTGTGAGAAAAGGCGTTGTCTATCCGCCCCATTCGGGAGTAGCATCCCTCGGCGCGCGTGGGAGCTCGGGGATCACATGCAGCACGAGACGAAACCCGACTCGGGAGCCGAGTCGGCCGAGACGACCGAACACTCGCCTAGTGGCAGGGTCGAGACCATGGACCTGCTGGACGAACCAGCTGGGTCGGTTTCCCCAGCAGCCGAGTCAGGCGAGCAGCCTGAAGCTTCCTCGGATGACGGCGGTGGCGCCGAACCGGTCGACGCCGGTACTGTTCCCGCCTTCCTCCACGAGATCGCGCGTCAGATGCAGGCTGCCGTCGACCGCGAGCGCGGGCGTATCGCCGCAGACGCCGTGAACAGCCTCGACGCCCACGTCCAGAAGGTCCGGATGCGCGCATCGATCGAGGCCGAGGAGCTCAAGCGGCTCGCTGAGGAGGACGTCGGCCATATCAATGAATGGTCAGCGGCCGAAGCCGAACGACTTCGCCGGGAGACCGAGAATCGGATCGACGCACGCCGCGAGGACCTCGAGCGGCACCTGCGCCAGCACGATGCGCTGGTCGAGCGGGAGATCTCCGGAGCCAGCGAGGCGATCGAGGAGTATCAGGCCGAGCTCGATCGCTTTGTCAGCCGCCTCGCCGGAGAACGGGAACCGACCGAGATCGCGCAGCTGGCCAGCCAGCTGCCGGAGCCGCCACGCGTCGAGGAGATCGCGTCGGCGGCGCGTGCCGAGGCGATCGCGCAGCTGTCGCGCTCGGAGGCCGGCGACGCTGCCGCCCCGACTGGCCTCGATCTGGTCGGCGTCATGGACCCGAGCGTGATCAGCCCGGCATCAGAGCCGAAGGCGCAGGAGGCCGCGCCGGCCGAGGAGGCTGCGCTCGCTGAAGAGGCCGCGCCGGCTGAGGAGGCCAGCGCCGGCGCAGACCGTCGAGGTGACTCCTGCGGGCGAAGCAGTCGATCACGACCAGCAACGGCGCATCCTCGGCGCCCGCAGCAACGTCGATCTGGCGATCCGACTTGTGGTGGTCATCGTTCTCGTGGCGCTCGTCGTCGCCGCCGTCGTCCTCGTCGTGAACGGTCAGATCAGCTTGGCGTCGAGTGGTGGTTCCTCGTCGGTCTCCTGATCATCGGCGTCGGGTGTGCATCCCCGCAGACAGGACGTCGGCCAGTGCCTGGCTGAGTGTGCGCATGGTGGTGCCGTCCAGCTCTCCGTGGTCCGGGTTGACTTCGCAGACCGTCAACGCGACCCAGTTCGGCGCGGCGATGAGCTCCCGTAGCACGTCCACGAGGTGCGTGAAGCGGAGCCCCTGGTTTCGGCGAGTGTTCTCGGCGATCGGGAAGTCCACGTAATCCACGACATCTACGTCGACGTGGACGAGAAGACGGCCGAAGCGTCGGGCCCATCCGTCGACGACGCCGCGGGCGGCGCCCCTTGGGTCAGCCGCCACCCGCGCCAGTCGGACCTCCGTGATCCGTCGTTCGTCGATCACACGTCGCTCGAACGCCGTCGATTGTCATCGGCGAACAGCAGCACCTGGTCCGAGCGCAACATCGGCGTCCGCGTACCAACGGCGAGGCCGGGACCGTGCCATCCAGACCGAGCAGGTGGGCCACGCCCATCCAGTCGAGCGCACCGTCCTCGATGCTCTCCGGTGTGTTCAAGTCGGTGTCGAGATCGATGTAGACGAGCCCGACATCGTCGTCGTCGACGGAGGCCCCGGCGACCGTGCCGAGCTCGACCGTGCAGTCGCCACCCAGCACGAGGATCGCAGCGCCCTCCGCAAGACTCTCCTCGACGCGGTCGGCGACCGCCCGGGCCACCCTCGATGCGGCATCGACATCATCGCGCGTGGGTCGTGCGGTCGACCTGCCAACGAAAACCCGGCACATCTCCCAGGTCGTTGACGACGATGCCTCGGCTTGCCAGGTCGGCCACCAAGCCCGCAGCACGGATAGCCTGGGGGCTCGTTCCTGACCTGGCGCGTACGCCCCGGCGCTGCTCGGCGCGCCGATGATGTCGAGGCGACGCATCGTCTACGGGCGACCTGAAGCGGAACGACGACCGAGGACGGAATCGAGCAGCTCCACGAGCCGCGCTGCGCACGACCGATCCGGGTCGAGCGACGGGTCGTAGAGCGTGAGTGGCTATACCGAGCGCTTTCGGATGACCCACCAGCGAGACGAGGAGGGCGGCGAGCTCGTCGATCCCTGGCCCGCCTGGTTCGGGCGATCCGACCGCGGGCATCACCAGGGGATCGAGGACGTCGGCGTCCACGAGGATCCAGAACCCGCCGAGCTCGCCAAGGCCGATGCGCGCGAGGGCCGCTGACGCCGTGGCGACGACGGCGTCGGGCTCGATCGCCGGATCGGGCAGATCCAGGATGCCGGACACGGCGAGCGCCGCGTGACCGTAGCTCGGCTCGCTCGCATCCCGCCGCCCGATCAGCGCGACATGCTCCGGATCGGACGATCGGCGCCGAACCGGCCAGACTCGCGAGCGGCGAATCGCCGTGCCCGACGGCGAGCGCGAGACCCATGCTTGCCACGGATCCGGTCTGCGATTGCTCCGGGGTCGCGAAGTCGGCGTGGGCGTCGACATAGGCGAGCCCGATCAGCTCGCCACTCCGACCGGCGCCGAGCAGGCATCCAAGCACGATGCTGCAATCGCCCCCGAGGACGACGACGAATCGACCGTCGTCGAGACCGATCGCGACACGTTCCGCGAGGGATCGGCTGTAGGTCGCTACCCCAGCTTCGTTTCGTGCCCGGCGGGGCGGACGCGTGAAATCCTGATACGGCGGGGGCACCACGTCGCCGAGGTCGGCGGCGCCCAGCAGGTCGACAAGCCCGAGTTCCCGAAGGACCGCGGGTGCACGATCCACGTGTTGCGCCTCACCGCTCTGATCATCGGGGCGCAGTCCGATGCTCGAAGGCGCTCCTATGATCGCGAGTGGGCGGCGCATCAGACCTCATCCTCGGCGGAGACCCAGCTTGAGAACGACGTCATCGGATCGCCATGATCCGGCCATATGCTGTGACCCATGAGTGAGACCAAGACGACTTCCCCGATCACCAAGTCCGATGCCGAGTGGCGTGCCGAACTCACCCCTGAGCAGTACCGGGTCCTTCGCCAGAAGGGCACCGAGCGGGCCTTCAGCGGTCATCTGTGGGACGAGCACCGAGCGGGTACCTATCGGTGTGCGGGCTGCGGGACCGAGCTGTTCCCATCCGATACGAAGTTCGAGTCCGGCACCGGCTGGCCGAGCTTCTACGCACCTGCCGATCCCAACGCGGTCGCGACGGAGACCGATCGCTCCTTCTTCATGACGCGCACCGAGGTCATGTGCGCCACCTGTGGTGGGCACCTCGGCCACGTCTTCGACGATGGACCGGATCCGACCGGTCTGCGCTACTGCATCAACTCGTCGGCGCTGGACCTCGACACCGACACCTGAGATCGGTCAGGCGGTCGCCATCCGCTGGTGGACGCCGCGTAGGCGCCAGCCAAGGATGATCAGCGAGATCCCGAATACGATCGCGAACGCGCCGATGATCCACACGATCGTCAGCGCGCCGGCCGCCGGGAACAGGAACAGCAGGACGCCGAACACGATCGACAGGATGCCGCCGATCGCCAGCCACAGCTCACCGGTGATCTGCTCGCGGAGCCGGATGGCAAGCACGATCTCGATGACGCCGGTCACGATCGACCAGGCCGAGATCAGCAGTAGCAGCGATGCCGCGGCGATGTCCGGGAACGCCAGCGCCAAGAGGCCGACGGCGATGCTGATGACTCCCTCGAGGACCGTCAGCCACCATGACCGTTCCATCGTCCGGTGCTGCATGGCCCCGGCGATGTGGAACACGCCATCGACCAGCGCCCATGCGCCGAAGAGCAATACCAGCGCCGCGATCGTGGCGGGCGGCGAGATGAACGCGATGACCCCGAAGAGGATCGCGAGCACCCCGCGCAAGATGAACGTCCACCACCATCGCGCAACGTCGGCCGTCACGGCCATCCCGATCGCCATCGGTCCGTCCTCCACCTCCGGGCGGGTCGCGCGCATCCGCCGGCCTGATGCTACCGCGACGACGTGAGCGCACAAGCACTCAGGACCGCCGATGCGGCGGGATGGGGCACACTCTTGTCCACGATGACCGACCACGAGCAGCGCGACCCGCGGGCCGCGCCCGAGCCCATCGACACCGACGAACGACCCGGCGCCGTGGATCGCGTGACGAACTCGGCCCGGGATGCGTTCGACACGATCCGCACCGGGGTGGCAGCCGCGGCCGCGGCCGCCGAACCCATCGTCGAGCGGCTCGGCCAGGCGGTCGAAGGTGTCGAGCGCTCGTTCTCCGAGCGGCCCGGGGCGCGTGTCCGGCGCGTCCGGCGGATGGGCGCCACGCCGCTCCCGTACCTGAACACCGTCCATCCCGAGGCACGGACCGCACTCCCGGCACAGGTCGGGCTGCGGACCATCCCGGTCGAGGAGATCGCCGGTACCGCCGTCGGTGGGGGTGACCAACGCGGCGGCGACTTCCTGCCGCTCAAGCCGTTCCGCGGCAAGAACTGGGCGGGCCGCTGGCAGCGCCTCAACCGTGCCCAGGACGACCTGGCGATCCTCCCGCCGATCGAGGTGATCAAGTACGGCGACACGTTCTGGGTCGTGGACGGCCACAACCGCGTCGCGCTGGCGCTGTACAGCGGGCAGCCCGAGATCGACGCGACGATCACCGAGCTCGTGCCGCGTGGAGGGCGACGGACCGAGCCGATCATCTCCCTCGCCCCGACGATCGGTGGCTCGCGCGCGCTGCGAACGGCCGGCGGGGGTCACCGCCCCAGCGAGCACCTGTCGCACGAGGACGCGATCCCGCGCGAGCAGTCCGAGGAGGACTCGTGACGCGTCGGCTCAGCGTCGTGTGGCCCGATCCGCGCCCGTTCGAGGAGCGCAACGGCGCGCCGATCCGGCTCCTGGCGGTGTCCGACGCGGTCGATCCGGCGCTCGAGCACGCCGTGAACCGCGAGGCGATCGGTCGGATCGACGCCGTCGTCGGCTGTGGCGACCTCGAGCCCAGCTATCTCGGCTTCCTTGCCGACGCGTTCGGCGCCCCGGTCGTGTACGTCCGTGGCAACCATGACCGGGGCGGCCACTGGTCCGAGACCCTGAGCCATGCGCCGCACCCGCTGCCGAGTGGCCGCCCGATCGAGGTCGGCGGGATCACCATCGTCCCGTTCGAGTGGCCCGGCCTCGAGCGCGACGCGGCGGTGCGCGACGAATGGCGCGCGTGGCTCGATGTCATCCGGGCCGAGACCGGCCTGATCCGGCGGCGGCTGGGCGGTCGCTCAGCGCCGGTGCTCGTGGTGAGCCACGCCCCGCCGCGCGGTGTCGGCGACGCGGCGGCGGACCCGTACCACGTCGGCTACGGCGCCTATCGCTGGCTCCTGGAGCACCGCCGGCCGCCGCTGTGGTTGCATGGCCACACGACCCCGGCCAGCGTCATCGATTGGCGGGACGCCTTCGGGCCGTCGACCGTCGCGAATGTCACCGGCTCGATCCTGGTCGAGCTGGTCCCGCCCGATGCCGTACCCGATGACGTCGCCGCCTGAGGTCCGTCGCTTCCCGATCGAGATCGGCCGCCGCTCGCGAACCCTGCTGCGCATCCTCTTCAGGGTTCGACCCGAGACCGCGTACGTCGACCTCGGCGAGGAGCTCGAGGCGCGGTTCGGGTTCGGTCACCTGCGCACGCCGCTCGCCAACGTCGTCTCGTGGCGGATCGAGGGGCCGTGGCTGTGGATCACGGCGATCGGCATCCGGCGCAGCGTCCGCCACGCCGATCTCACGTTCGCCGGAACGCCTCGCGGTGGGGTTCGCCTCGACTTCCGTGAGCCGGTCAAGGCGCTGGGTTTCCAGGTTCCGGCGCTCTACGTGACGGTCGCGGATCCGGATGGGTTCACGGCCGAGCTCGCCGCACGCGGCATCCCGGGCGAGGACGCACGGCGATCCGCAACGCGCGCGTGAGCGGCAGGCTGCGGCGCTAGCATCGCGGCCACGATGACTCGGCAGTTCGACTACATCATCGTCGGCGGCGGTTCGGCGGGCAGCGTGCTCGCCAACCGACTGACCGAGGACCCGGCGACGCGTGTGCTGGTCCTCGAGGCCGGCCGGTCCGACTGGCGCATCGACCCCTTCATCCACATGCCCGCGGCGCTGATGTTCCCGATCGGCAGCCCGCTCTACGACTGGCAGTACGCGTCGGAGCCCGAGCCGTTCATGCACGGCCGGCGGATCCACCACGCGCGGGGCAAGGTGCTGGGCGGCAGCAGCAGCATCAATGGGCAGATCTTCCAGCGGGGCAACCCGCTCGACTTCGAGCGTTGGGCCGCCGACCCCGGCATGGAGCGCTGGGACTTCGCCCACTGCCTGCCCTACTTCAGGAAGATGGAGACGGCCCTCGCCGCGGCGCCCGACGATCCGTGGCGCGGCCACGACGGACCCTTGGTCCTCGAGCGTGGTCCTGCCTCGAGCCCGCTGTTCGCGGCCTTCTTCGCCGCCGCGCAGGAAGCCGGCTATCCGCTGACCGACGATGTCAACGGCTACCGGCAGGAGGGGTTCGCGCCGTTCGACCGCAACATCCACCGGGGTCGGCGGCTGAGCGCATCGCGCGCGTACCTTCATCCGATCCTGCGCCGGCGCGGCAACCTGGCGGTCTGGACGCAGCGGTTCGTGACCGGGGTGGTGTTCGAGGGATCACGGGCCGTCGGCGTCGATGTCGCGGTCGGTCTTGGCGGCCGCGGCGGTGTCGAGCGGCTGACCGCCGGGGAGGTCATCCTCGCCGGCGGCTCGATCAACAGTCCGCAGCTCCTGCTGCTCTCCGGGATCGGTCCGGCAGCGGACCTCGGATCGCTCGGGATCCCGCTGGTCGCCGACCTGCCCGGCGTCGGGCAGAACCTCCAGGACCACCTGGAGGTGTACGTCCAGCACCAGAGCAGCAAGCCGGTCTCGATGCAGCCGTCCGCGACCCAGCTCTGGCGCCGGCCCTTCATCGGCGCGCAGTGGATGTTCCTCCGGTCCGGCCCCGGCGCGTCGAACCATTTCGAGGGCGGCGGCTTCGTCCGCTCGAACGAGGACGTCGCGTACCCGAACCTCATGTTCCATTTCCTGCCGCTCGCCATCCGCTACGACGGGTCGGCCGGTGCCAAGGGCCACGGCTACCAGGTGCACGTCGGTCCGATGTACTCCGACGCGCGCGGCACGCTGACGCTCAGGAGCCGCGATCCACGCGAGCATCCCGCGCTGCGCTTCAACTACCTCTCGACCGACCAGGATCGGCGCGAATGGGTCGAGGCCATCCACGTCGCGCGACACATCCTCCGGCAGCCCGCGATGGACGAGTTCGACGGCGGCGAGACGTCGCCAGGTGGATCGGTCGAGACCGACGCGGAGATCCTCGACTGGGTCGCCCGCGACGCCGAGACCGCCCTCCACCCGTCATGCACCGCGCGCATGGGCGTCGATGACCTGTCCGTCCTCGACCCGCTGACGATGCGGGTCCATGGCGTCGACGGCCTTCGCGTGGTCGACGCCTCGGCGATGCCATACGTCACGAACGCCAACATCTACGCGCCGGTGATGATGCTCGCCGAGAAGGCCGCCGACCTCATCAAGGGCGACACGCCGCTCGCGCCTGAGCCGCTCGAGTTCTACCGGCACGGCGTTTCTGCGCCGCCGGGTCCGCGGCAGCCGGTGCCGACCGGCTAGTCGTTCACTCGGATCGCGGACCGCCGCACGACCAGGTGCGGCTCCAGCACCACGTCGGCCACCTCGGACCGGTGCCGCCCATGGTCGACCATGTCGAACAACAGGTCGGCCGCGACGCGGCCCATCTCGACCCCACCCTGGCTCACCGTCGTCAATGGCGGGATCGTGAACGCGGCGACATCGATGTCGTCGAAGCCCATGATCGACAGATCGTCCGGGATCCGGATGCCGGCCTCGTAGGCTGCCTGCATCAGGCCGATGGCCGTCGTGTCCGAGGTCGCGTAGATCGCCGATGGGTGCCCGTCGGTCCAGTCCGCGAACATCCGACGGCCGAGCTCGAGCGCCGGCCCGGGATCCTGATCGGTGATGAACACGCCGATCCGGTCGGCCAGGCCGCGGTCCTTCATGAAGCGCTCATACAGGTCGATCCGCTGGCGGCCGTCATACGTCCGGTTGTCCGAGACGCAGTGGATCCAGCGGTGGCCGAGCTCCCACAGATGCTCCATGGCGAGCTGCGTCCCACGGACGCCGTCCGAATAGACGCCCGGGATCTGGCGGCGGGTCGTGCGGTCGGTCACGCCGATCACGTAGCGGTGCTGCTGGGCCAGCTGATCGAAGGTGTCGTCGCCCCCCTCGATGTCGCCGATCACGATGATCCCGTCGGCGTGCGAGCTCTCGAACATCGAGCTGTACGAGAGCGCGACATCCGGGCGGTAGTCGACGTGACCCAGGAACAGCCGGTAGTCGCGCGCCCGCGATGCCTCATTGATGCCGCGCAGGATCTGGATGTGGAAGGGGTCCGAGATGTCGCGGGCGATGACGCCGAGCAACGAGCTCCGGCTGCCGCGCAGGCCGCGGGCGAGGAGGTTCGGCTTGTAGCCCAGCTCGGCGGCGATCGAGAGCACCCGCTGACGCGTCTCCTCGCGGATGGGGACACCCAATTCGCGCCCGTTCAGGATGCGCGAGACCGTGGTGATCGACACGCCCGAGCCCTGCGCGACATCGCGCAGCGTGACCGTCGGTTGGCCGGATCTGGGCGTGTCCACCAGCCTTCGAATCGCCTCCAGAACCCTCTTGACTCGGTGTTCGGCCGGAGTATATCCTCCGCACGCTTAGCGTCAAGCGCAAACGTTAAGCGCTATCGATAAGCCTAAGCGTTAAGCCAGCGGACCGAGGAGGAGGAACGGTGCCGGACTTCCCGAGCTTCGCGCTCGACGGCCAGGTGGCACTCGTGACCGGCGCGGCTCGTGGCCTGGGCCGCTCGATCGCACTCGCGCTGGCAGACGCCGGTGCCGACGTGGCGCTCGGCCTGCGCCGGGCGGGCACGGCCGACGACCTCGTCAACGAGATCGAGTCGATGGGTCGGCAGGCGCTCGCCGTCGAGCTGGACGTGACCGACCTGGCCCGGATCGAGCCCGCCGTCGACGCCGTCGTCGAGCGGTTCGGGCGGATCGACATCCTCGTGAACAACGCGGGCCTCGGACCGAGCAACCTCGCCGAGGACGTCACCGAGGCCGATTTCGACCTGACGATGGACGTCAACGTCAAGGGCCTGTTCTTCACGAGCCAGGCAGCAGGGCGGGTGATGATCCGCCAGGGCTTCGGACGGATCGTCAACCTCAGCTCACAGGCCGGCTTCATCGCCCTGCCGACCGAAGCCATCTACTGCGCCTCGAAGGCCGCCGTCGCGCACCTCACGAAGTGCCTGGCCGTGGAATGGGGCATCCACGGCATCACGGTCAACGCCGTGGCGCCGACCTTCATCCGCACCGACGGCACCGCCGAGGCACTCGCCGATCCGGACTTCGAGGCCGACGTCCGCGAGCGGATCGCCGCCCTCCACCGGATCGGTGAGCCGATGGACGTCGCCGGCGCCGTGGTCTTCCTCGCGTCACCCGCTGCCAGCCTGGTCACCGGCGCGACGCTCATGGTCGACGGTGGATGGACGGCCCGTTGAGCGATGGACGCGACATGACCGACGCCAGGCCGGCGACGGCCGAGGCCGTCGACCCGGCGACCCGCGTCGGCCGATCCCGGGCGGCCCGCGAGCGCGCGGCCCGCATCGTGCGCAACAGCGGGATCCTGCTCGCGTTCATCGTGCTGATCGTGCTGGGCGCGCTCCAGTCCGAGCACTTCCTGACGTTCGAGAACTTCACCAACGTCGCCCGCCAGGCATCGATCGCCGGGATCATCGGCATCGGGATGACGTTCGTGATCCTGACCGCCGGTATCGACCTGTCTGTCGGCTCCATCCTCGGGATCGTGGCCATCGGCTACGCGGCGATGCTCGCCGGTGGCGTGCCCTGGCCGCTGGCAGTGCTGCTGGCGCTCACCTTCGGAGCGTTGGTCGGCGCGATCAATGGGCTCGGCATCACGAGGGGTGGCATCCAGCCGTTCATCATGACCCTGGGCATGCTCGTCATCGCCCGTGGCGTGACCCTCACGTACTCGGACGCGAAGCCGATCCGCGCCGGGACCGCCGCCCCCGACATCGCCTGGATCGGGACGGGCTCGTTCATCGGCTTGCCGGTCCCGTTCCTGCTGTTCATCGGCATCGCCGCACTGGCGTGGTTCACGCTCAAGTACACGACCTTCGGCCGGCAGGTCTACGCGGTCGGCGACAACCTCGAGGCTGCCCGCCTGTCGGGGATCCCGACGCGCCGGGTGATCTTCAGCGTCTACGTGATCAGCGGCCTGTGCGCCGCAGTCTCGGCGCTGATCGTGGTCGCCCGGCTGGGTGCTGCCGAGGCGACCCAGGGCGAGGGCTTCGAACTCGACGCGATCGCGATCGTCGTCATCGGTGGCACCAGCCTGTTCGGCGGATCGGGCGGCATCGGCGGGACGCTGGTCGGGGCCGGGATCGTCGCCGCGGTCAACAACCTGCTCAACCTGCTTGGCGTGCCGCCGTTCTCACAGCGCATCGCCAAGGGCCTGATCATCCTCGGCGCCGTCCTCCTGGAGCGGCGGACGAGGGGCCAGGAGGAAGGCAGGTGAGCCCTTGATCGAGGGAAGGGGATCGGGTGACCGCTTGCCGTCGGGAAGGCGCGGCCCGCCGAGACGATCCGGATCAGACAACGTTGGAGGCAGGAGTGGAACGAGGCAGGAGGAACGATCGGATGGTTTGGAAGCGATCCCTTGGGGCGGTCGGTGTCATCGCGTTGCTCGCGGTGCTCGGCGCCTGCTCCCAGGCACAACCCGGTGGCGGGTCCCAGAAGCAGGTCATCGGCTTCTCGCAGGCGAACGGCAGCGACGAGTGGCGCACGAACCAGAACAAGAAGGTGGCCGAGAACTGCAACCCCGTCGCCCAGACGCTCGTCTCGGACGCGCTCGGTGACGACGCGGTCCAGTCGAGCCACGTCGACGAGTTCGTCAGCCGGCCGGTCAACGTGCTGCTGCTGACGCCGAACACGGCGGCCGGCCTCACCGAGGCGGCCAAGCGGGCGCTCGAGAAGAAGGTCCCCGTCATCACGCTCGACCGGAGCGTCGACGTCGAGGTCACCCAGCACATCGGCGCCGACAACAAGCTCATCGGTAAGACCGCGGCCGAGTACGTCAGCAAGACGATCCTCGGCGGCAACGGCGGCAAGGTCATCGAGATCCAGGGCACGGCCGGCGCCTCGGCGACGACCGATCGCCACGACGAGTTCGTGAACTGGCTGTCGGCCAACGACCCGAAGGTCGAGATCGTCGACAGCGTGGTCGCCGACTACAAGCGCGAGAACGCGCTGACCGCGATGAACGACCTGCTCCAGAAGTACGGACCAAACGAGGTCCAGGTCATCTACACCCACAACGACGCGATGGCGCTCGGTGTCATCGCGGCGCTCGAGACCGCCAACCGGCTCGACGAGTTCAAGGTCGTCGGCATCGACGGCCAGAACGAGGCCATCCAGGCCATCAAGGACGGCAAGATCGTCGTGACCTTCACGTACGACAACGCCGGCATCGAGGCCTGCCAGACCGCCGCCAAGCTGCTCAAGGGCGAGACGGTCGAGAAGACGTGGGTCCTGCCGACGAACACCATCGACGCCGCGAACGTCGATGAGTGGATCGGCAAGGGCTTCTAGGACCACCCGGCTCACCGAGCCGGTCCGTGGGGTTTCGGGGACGTGGCACACTCCTCCGCCGCGTCCTCGATCCCACACCATGGGGACGGTGATGACTGACCCCGAGCGCATCCTCGAGATGCGCGGCATCGACAAGACCTTTCCCGGTGTCCACGCGCTCCGTGCCGTGGACCTCGACGTCCGCGTCGGCGAGATCCTCGGACTCGTCGGCGAGAACGGTGCCGGCAAGTCGACCCTCATCAAGATCCTGGCCGGCGCCTACGGCCGTGACGCGGGCGAGATCCGCATCGGCGGCGAGGCGGTCGAGGCGGCCAATCCGAACGAGATGATCGGCCGGGGCATCGCGGTCATCTACCAGGAGCCGTCGCTCGCACCGCATCTGTCGGTGGCCGAGAACATCTTCATGGGCCGCCTGCCGACGAGCCGGTTCGGGATCGTCGACCGGCGCAGGCTGGCCGAGGACACCGCCATCGTCGCCGAACGTCTGGGGCTCGATATCGATCCGGGCGCCCGGGTGGGCACGCTGAGCGTCGCCCGCCGGCAGATGGTCGAGATCGCCAAGGCGCTCTCGCGCGATGCGCGACTCATCGTGCTTGACGAGCCCTCGGCCGTGCTCGCGGATGCGGAGCTGGACGGTCTCGTCCGGGTGATGCACCGGCTGGCCGAGAAGGGCGTCGCGTTCATCTATATCTCGCATCGACTCAACGAGGTCTTCCGCATCACCGACCGCGTCACGGTCATGAAGGACGGCCGGGTCGTCGCCACCGAGCGGACGGCCGACATGACCCCCGATCGACTGGTCCGCTTGATGGTCGGTCGCGACCTTGGCCAGATCTTCGGCGAGCGCCACGACGGGGCGGCCGGCGAGGTCGCGCTCGAGGTCCGCGGCCTGACCCGGGAGGCCATCTTCCACGATGTGTCGTTCTCGGTGCGCGCCGGCGAGATCGTGGGCATCGCCGGGCTGGCGGGATCCGGTCGCACGGAGGTGCTGCGCGCGATCCACGGTGCCGACCCGCTCGACGCAGGGACGGTCGAGATCTTCGGCCGCCAGGTCACGATCCGGTCGCCACGGGAATCGATCGCGCTCGGCATCGGGTTGCTGACGGAGGATCGCAAGGCCGACGGACTGCTGCTCCAGCAGGCAGTCCGGACCAACGTGACGATCTCGCGCATGGCCGAGGTGGCACCGACCGGCGTGATCCGCACCGACCTCGAGCGCGACATCGTCGAGGGCTACATCGAGCGCCTGTCGATCCGGACCCCGAGCGGCCGCACGCTGGTGCGCAACCTGTCGGGCGGCAACCAGCAGAAGGTCATCTTCGCGAAGTGGTTGAACGCCCGGTGCCGGGTGCTGCTCATCGACGAGCCGACGCGGGGCGTCGATGTCGGGGCGAAGCGCGAGATCTACGGGCTCCTGCGCGACCTGGCGGCACGTGGCACGGCCATCGTCATGGTGTCGTCCGAGCTACCCGAGGTCATCGGCATCAGCGACCGCATCGTGGTCATGCGCGAGGGGCGGGTCGCGGTGACGTTCGACGCGGCCGACGCGACCGAGGAGCGGATCATGGCGCACGCGACCCGGACCGCGGCATGAACGAGGGCTTCACGACCGTCTACGGCCGAAACCTCGTGGCGGAACTCCCGGTCTTCGTCCACCGACCGTACCTGGTCGTCACCATGGACGACCTGTGGCCGATGTTCGAGGCACAGCTTGGCGGGCCGGGACTGGCCGGCGTCCATATCGTCTCCACCCTGGACGTCGACGAGCTCGAGGCGGTGCTGCCGGGGCTGCCGGACTGCGCGAGCATCATCGGGCTCGGTGGTGGGCAGGCGGTCGATGTCGCCAAGTTCGTCGCCTGGCGGCGACGGCTGCCGCTGTTCCAGGTCCCGACCGCGATGACCGTCAACGCGCCGTTCGGGCACCGCGCCGGGCTCCGGCGGGACGGGCTCGTGCGCTACCTGGGCTACGCGATCCCGGAAGCGGTCTACGTCGATTTCGACGTCGTCGCGAGCGCGCCGGCGGGCCTGAACCGCGCCGGCGTCGGCGACATCCTGTGCTACCACACCGCCCATCTCGATTGGCGGCTGACGCGCGACCTCGGGAAGGAGGAGCGCCGGTGGCCGTACGACGAGCGGCTGGTCGCCGAAGCGCGGCTTCGCCTCGACAGCGTCGTCGCGGCGCTCGACGACATCCACGACGTCACCGATGCGGGCATCCGGACGCTGATGGACGCCCATCGATGGGGCGGCCAGACGTTCCATGCCGCCGGTTGGAACCCGCGCCACATCGAGGGCGTCGAGCACTTCTTCTTCTACAACCTCGAGCGACGGACGGGCCGGCATTTCATCCACGGCCAGCCGGTCGGCTTCGGGATCGTGCTTGGGTCCGTCCTCCACTCGAGCGGTGCGGACGAGATGGTCGCGGCGCTTGCTCGCGCCGGCGTCGACATCCGGCCAGAGGCGATGGGCGTGACGTGGCCAGATGCCGAGGCGGCGATGCGCTCCCTCGGCGATTTCGTGCGGACGGCCGGCCTGTGGCACTCGATCGCCGACGAGCGGGCCGTCGACGACACGATCGTGGCCGAGGTGCGCGACCGGATCGAGGCGGCCTATGGCCCGTGGGACCGCAGGACGTGAAGGTCGGGATCACGCTGCCACAGGGCTGCGATCGGGAGTACCTCGGGCTCGACGGGCGGACGGCGTGGGCACGGACCGTGGAGGCGGCACGCCAGGCAGAGGCGCTCGGATTCGAATCGCTCTGGCTATACGACCATTTCCAGGTGGACCCGCCGCTGATCGATGCGCCGGTCTTCGAGCCGTTCGTCGAGCTGACCGGGATCGCGGCCGTCACGTCGCGCGCACGGCTAGGGCACCTGGTGTTGGCAGCCGCGTACCGGCCGGCCGGGCTGACGGCCAAGATGATCTCGACCCTGGACGTGATCGCCGGCGGCCGCGCGGAGCTCGGCATCGGGGCGGGCTGGAAGGAGGACGAGTGGCGGGCGTACGGCTACGGCTTCCCGGACGCGCCCGAGCGCCTGGCGATCCTCGCCGATCATCTCGAGGTCATCAGCCGGATGCTGGGACCCGGTCACGCCACGTGGGCCGGCCGGTACGCCTCGGTAGACGACGCGATCCACGAGCCCAAGTCCGCCGGCGCACGCATCCCGATCCTCATCGGCGGCAACGGTCCCAAGGTGACGTGGCGGCTCGCGGCGCGGTTCGCCGATGAGCTGAACCTCGACGCGATGCTGCCCGACCAGGTCGAGCAGGCGATGCCGGTCATCGCCGCCCGATGCACGGAGATCGGTCGCGACCCGTCGACGCTGCGGGTGTCCGTCCACGTTTGGGGCCGGCCCGACGCCCCGGCCGGCGCACCCCGCCGCGAGCGGCTCCGGGCATTCCGTGACGTGGGGGTGGCGCGGGTGATGCTCCAGGGGTTCGGGGCGGTGTCGGACCCGGGGCTGCTGGAGCGGATCGCCGACGACTGCGCCGCGGTCGGGCTGCTGGGGGCCGACTCGGGGGCGTAGCTCCGGGCGACCGCCGACATCGTCATCCGTCGCATCCGCCTCGTCATCCGACGGCGGCGCCGGGCCGACCCTTGCCCGCTGTGGCGACCCGGGTCGGGGCTCGACCATCGCGCTACCCCCAGATCACTGCGCGCCTTCCCCAACCGCGAAAGGAACCCCCATGGCCCTCGCCCGTATCGCCGACCTCGACCCCAGCGCCCCGCACGATCTCGCGGCGTTCGCTGCGGGCATCAGCGGCACCGTCATCCGCCCCGATGACGACGGCTACGAGCTCGCCCGCCAGGTCCATCACGCCAACACCGATCTGCATCCGCTGTGCATCGTGCAGGCGGCGTCGGCCGTCGACGTTGCCCGGACCGTGACGTTCGCGCGCCAGACCGGGCTCGAGCTCGCCGTCCGCGGCGGTGCCCACAGCCTGGCCGGCCACGGCACGAGCGAGGGCGGCATCGTGCTCGACCTCGGCGCCATGAAGGGCCTCCACATCGACCCCATCCGGCGCCTGGCCTGGGCGCAGGCCGGGCTGCGTGCCGGGGAGTACACCGAGGCAGCCGCTGAGCATGGCCTCGCGACGCCGTTCGGCGACACCGGCAGTGTCGGCATCGCCGGGCTGACGCTCGGTGGCGGGATCGGCTGGCTCGCGCGCAAGTACGGCCTGACGATCGACGCGCTCGTGTCGGTCGAGCTGGTGACCGCCGACGGCCGCATCCTCATCGCTAGCGAGACCGAGCACCCTGATCTCTTCTGGGCGGTACGGGGCGGCGGCGGCAACTTCGGTGTCGTGACCCGCTTCCAGTTCCGCCTGTATCCGGTGTCGATGGTCCTCGGCGGCGCGCTGTTCCTGCCGCCGACGCGCGAGGTGTTGCGCGGCTTGGAGTCGGTCGCGGCGGCGGCGCCCGAGGGCCTCACGACGATCTCGACCCTGCTGCCCGCCCCGCCTGCCCCGTTCATCCCCGACGCGATCCATGGCAAGCCGACGCTCGCGGTGATGTTCGTCTTCGACGGCGACGTCGCCGCCGGCCAAGCGGCCCTCGAGCCGTTCCGGCAGCTCGCCACGCCGATGGCCGAGCTCGTCGCGCCGATGCCATACCCGGGCATGTACGCGATGCTCAAGGACGCCGAGCAGCGCAGCCCGATCTCACACCGCTCGCTGTTCCTCGACACGCTCGACGACGCAGCGGTGGACACGATCCTGGAGCGGATGGCTGCGCCGAGCTCGCCGGTCGCCATGACCCAGATCCGGATCCTCGGTGGCGCGGTTGCTCGCGTCGGGGCCGCGGAGACGGCCTTCGCGCATCGCGCCGCGCCGGTCATGGTCACGATCATCACCCCGTTCGAGGACATGGCCCAGGCGCCGGTCCATGCGGCCTGGACGCATGCCTACTACGAGGCGCTGCGACCGCGGGCGGTGGGCGCGTACTCGAACTTCCTCGAGGCTGAGGGCGAGGCGCGCATCCGCCACGCGTACCCGGAGCCGACCTATCGGCGGCTCGCCGACGTCAAGCGCCGATACGACCCGACCAACCTGTTCCGCCGCAACCAGAACATCGCCCCGTCGGCCGCTGGCTGAGACGCACGACCTACTTGGGCGGCAGCGTCCGTCCGAATGCGATCGAGCGACGCACCCAGTCGTCGAGCTGCGCGTCGTCGGCGACGACGTGGCTCGGAAGGGTCGCGTAGCCCTTCATCGGCTTGCCCGGCATCGGCTCGAATGGGCCGGCGCCGGGCAGCGCCTGCAAGGTCGCGCGATCCTCGTCGCCCAACCGGATCATCCACGACTCCGCGAACAGCCCGGTGACGAGGTTGCCGCCGACGAACAGGGCCGGGTAGCCGAACATCTTCCGGCGCTGGGCCTCCGGGAAACGGGCCGCCGCCGCGTCGAACCGGGCGACGAGCTCGGGCGACGACTTCTCGAACTTTGGCATCGGGCCTACCTCCGGTCTCGACAGCGTAGCGTCAGATGGCCTCGATCCGGCGCGGCGCGAGCCGCGGACCGTAGCGCGGCGCGCGCACCCCGCTGAGCTCCAGCAACCGGACGACCAGCGCGCGCCGCCCCCGGTACGGCTCGAGCAGCTCGAGCATCCGCGTATCAGTGGCACGTGGCTCGCCGGCCAGCGCGAACGCCACCAGATGCGGCAGGTGGAAGTCGCCGACGCTCACCGCGTCCACGTCGCCGAGCGCCCGGACACCGACCTCGGCCGCGGTCCACGGCCCGATCCCGGGCACGGCCCGCAGTCGTCGATACCCGTCGTCGAACGGCATGTCGACGATCGCCTCGAACGCCGCCGGTCGACTGGCGATCGCCCGGATCAGGTCGGCCCGACGGCGCTCGACGCCGAACTCGTGGTAGGCCCAATACGGCAACGCCGCCAACGTTGCCGGCGCGGGCATGACACGCAGGCCGAGTTCCGGTGGCCCGGGCGCCGGCTCGCCGTATCGGCGCACGAGGGCACGCCACGCGCGATGCGCCTCCGCGCCGGTCACCTTCTGCTCGAGGATCGCCGGGACCAGCGATTCCAGGACGGCACCGGTCCGCAACACGCGGACGCCCGGGCGTCGACGGGCGAGGGCCGCGATCCGCGGGTCCGCCGCGTCCACCAGCAGCTCCGTGCCCTCGCTGAAGAGCCGCGGGACGCGGTCGATGACGTGCTTCGCGCCTGGACCCCACGCTTCCGACGATCAGGCGCCGCCCCGTCAGCGTGAGCCCGAGGGTCGCCGCCCCGTCGTGCGTCCGCGTGGCCCGCCACGCCCTCGAGGAGGTCAGACGGATGGTCCGATCGCCGTTGCCCCGCACCAGCGGTCCAAGCGAGGCGATGAGGTCGAGCGGCCCGTCCAGGGCGATCGCAAGGGTGGCATCGGGCCGCGGCACACGACGAGTCTGTCACGGTTCCGATACGGCCGCGAGGTGGTACGCGAAGGCCACGAAATCCGGAACGATGGTACTGTCGGCTGGACGTGCGACGCCTCAGGGTCGTCGCGAGCATGGCGCTCATCGCCATGTTCGCCACGGTCGCCGTCCCCGGACCGGTGGGTTCATGGGCACAAAGCCCCACCCGAACCCCCTCCGTCGATCTCTTCGCGGACGTGGAGATGACGGCTGTCCGTGGGCCGGTGTCGACGACCTTGCCCCCCGATCCGGGGGCCCGTTCCGACGGGGTCCTGGATCACGGTTCGAGACTCTTCGAGCCAACCACCGCGAATGAGCCGCCCCAGGCTCGGCCAGAGGCTGCCCAGCCCGACGCCCGACCGGTCGTTGTCGCGAAACCCGCCTGGCGGCTCGACCGCAACGTGTCGTGGTACGGCCCGGGGTTCTATGGGAAGCGGACGGCGTGTGGTCTCGCGATGACGACGACCCTGGTCGGGGTCGCCCACCGCAGCTTGCCCTGCGGCACGAAGGTCACCTTCAAGAACCCCGACAACGGGCGGATCGTGACGGCCCCCGTCGTCGACCGCGGTCCGTATGTCAGCGGCCGGCAATGGGACCTGACCGGTGGGATGTGCAAGAAGCTCGGCCACTGCCAGACGGGCGCGCTGTATTGGCGGATGGCCAAGGACTAAGGCAGGGTCACTCGGCCAAGCGCACGGACTGAACCCGTGTCCGCCACCGCCAGGGGATAGGCGCGGGACGGCTACCCCCAGGGCCGGAGGCGATATCCCTCAGCGGATGACGTAGAACTGGTCGTGCGTGACGCGCGGGTGGCCGGCGGTGCCGACGACCACGACCCGGATGGTGTGCGTGCTCGCGGTCGTCCACGTCTTGACATACGCCAGCTTGCGGTCGACCGGGGTGGTCGCGTACAGGCTGACGGTCTTGACAAGCGTTCCGTCGATGTACACGCGTGCCGAGCCGAAGGTCGGGCCGCTCCGGCTGAGCCAGGCGACCTGGTTGCCGACGAACGTGAGCGACACGCTCCGGTTCGCCGTGCCGGTGAGCCGGGCCTTGCCGCCGGCGTAGACGCTCGACGTCACCAACGACCACGTACCGGAGTACTTGGTCGCCACGTTCGACTCGCTATAGCTCTTGGTCGTGAACGATGGGCCGGTGCGGTACGCGGTGCACTGCACGGTGTCGCACGCCGCACGCGGAACTGGTACGTGAATGTCGAGTGGCTGAGATCGAGCGAGTAGCCGTTTGTCGGCCGATGGTCGCGAAGTCCGCGAAAGCGCCGCCGTTGAGCGATCATCTGGAGCTTGTACGTCACCGGGCCGATGGCGTCCGTGCTGGCGGTCCAGTCGAGCCGGACCGGGAAGCCGAAGCGCCCCGAGCCGAGGAACCGATGGGTCGGGATGCCGGGCAGCGTCGGGGCGACCGTGTCGGTCGTGTTGAGCGTGATGTCGTCGCTTTCGACGGTGGACCAGTTGCCCGCCGCGTCGCGCCACTGGGCGTAGACGGTCTTCACGCCGTCCCCGGCCGGGATCGTCCACGAGACGCTCGGCATATAGGTGTAGGTGATGGCGCCGCTCATGTCGGCGGCATTCGACAGCCGGACAAGGCTCAGCCCGCTGCCGGCGTCGTTGCCGGGCACGGCCACCGAAACGGTCGTGCTGCTGGTCATCGCGGCTCCGCCGTTGATCGACACGGTCCCGGTGGGATCGGTCGCGTCGGTTGCCGGGATCTCCATAGAGTTGTGCAGGAAGTACTTCCGGTTCGGATGAGCCGTCGACGTCAGGTTGTTGGCGATGACCGAGATCCCTGAGGCCGCGGTCACGACCTGCTTGGTCGTCGATGGGTCATCGATCAGGAGGTCCTCTGCGCTCTTGATGAACGGGATGCCACGCTGGATCGTCTGGTCGGCGGCCCCGCGGAAGTCGAAGGAATCGGCGCCGCTGAGGGGTGCCGACTTCATGTAGACGGTGCCACCGCCGTTCGGCGACGTCATGAACAGGTAGGCCGTGTCCAGCTGCTCGCTGATGACGAGCTGCGGTCGTGTGTTGCAGTCGCCGACCGTGCCGGCCAGGTGCGGGGCGCCGAACGAGCCCCCAGCGGGCCGGACGTAGAACGGGATCAGCGGTCGCTGCTTGTTGGTCGCACACGCGACGGTGTCGGTCCTGGTCTTGCCGACCATGTAGAGGGTGCCGTCGCTCGTCGATTTGAGGTTGATGTGGTTGTCGGCATCATCAAAGGTGGTCCCGCTGATGGCCGGCAGCGCCTGGAGGGACCAGTTCCCGCCGACCGTGGGGTCGCCGCCTGCAGCGATGGTCGCGAAGTAGTAGCCATTGGACGCCTGATCGGGCGTGCTGCTCTGGTCGCTCCACATGACGCCGACCGTATTCGGGGAACCGTTGCCGAAGGCGATGACCGCGGCCGAGTCGCTCTGCGACAGGGTGCCGGTATTGATCGGATTAGCGGTCTGCACGGGGATCGCGGCCGGGTCGGTCCACGTCGCCCCGTCGTCGTCGGAGTAGCTATAGAGGACGTCGCTCGACTTGGGCCATGCCATCCACAGCCGGTTCGTCGAATCCTTGGCGATCGTGACGGTCCACGACCCGCCGCGGAACGCCGGGCTGGCCGTGCTCGATGTGTTCTGGATGGTCTTCGGGAAACCGGCCGCGGCCGTGTAGGCATCGGTCGCGTTGTTGTAGCTGTACTTGAAGACGCGGATCCCATCGGGGGTCGTCGGGACCACGAACGGGTCGGAGGCGTTCGGCGTCACGACGGACGCGACGTACAGGGTGTCCGACGCCTCGTCCCACAGGTAGTCGCCGTGCGACGAGTCGCGCGCATCGGCGACCGTGGTGGTGGCGTTCCAGTCGGTCTTGTCGGCGCTGAGCTTGAAGATCCGATAGTCGGAGATCGTGGGCGACGTGGAATACCGGAACATGCCCGCCCACCATTGGACCGCGCCGCCGCCCTCATCGGTGAACCACAGCTTCGACTGCGGCTTGTCGCCCGAGGGCCGGAAGGCACCGCCCCCGTAGAGGTGGTCGCGGTACCCGTTGGTGACCGGCGTGCCGGCGAGGACCGAGCTCGACGCCAGGACGGCCGCGAGGCCGATCGACGTCAGGATCGTCGCCAGTCGGCGACCGGTGTGCGACGCGAGAGTCATGGGCCGAGGATCCCCCACAGATATGTGTACGCATGCGTCCCGAAGTCCGCGCAGGACCTTCGTCCCTGTCCGAGACCAGGACGGTTGGGTCCGTCAGGATACGCGAGGCGTCCCGGATGGGTCGCCGACGAGGCGCTTTTCGGTGACGGACGGCACCGCCTAGTGCGTCGATCGCGCCGCCTCGACCAGTTCGCGCGCCGCCTCGATCACCGCATCCGGGCGGTCGGCCTGGATGATGTGCCCGGCACCCCAGGTGATCTCGTAGCGGACCCGGCCGGGGGCCAGCGATTCGTACGCCTCCTGCCAGGCGGCGGCGATCGCCACGTTGGTCGGCTCGTCGAGCCGCGGCTCCGCGCGCGGTGCCCTGAGGACGACGATCGGGAAGCCGGACACGTCGGCGGCCCGGAGCTGGGCCTCGGACGCGGGCCAGTCGAGGTCCTCGACGCTCGCCACGAGATCACGAAGGTACTGGGCCTGCTGCTCGTATTCGCCTCGGAACGGCCCGAGCAGCGGGTGGATCCAGTCGTCCTGCAGGTCCGGGCTGAACCCGTCCACCAGGACGAGCCCGGCGACGTCCGCACGGTGGCGGGCGGCGAAGATGCGCGTGTACGCCTCCCCGAGCGAGTGGCCGATGACGATGAACGGCGGCGGTTCGCCGGCGATCCCCAGCAGGTCGCGCAGCTCGTCCGCCGCATCCGCGACGGTATGTCGCCCGCGAGGATCGCTCGATCCGCGACCGGGCCGGTCGTACGCGCAGGTCCGGGTGAACGTGGCCATCGCGTCGTGGACCGGCGCCCAGCCGGCGACGCCATCGCCCATGCCGGCCTCGAGCACGATCGTCGGTGCGCCCGTTCCCCGGCAGTCGAGGTAGATCGAGCGTCCGCCGACGTCGATCGGCCGCCCCTGCCCCACGAACGCTGGGACGGCCCGGTGGCGAGCCAGCCAGACGCCGGGGCCGCCGACACGGGCGATATCGATGACGAGCGCCAGGCACAGACCGACCACCACCGCGAGCAGCAGGCGGGCCGGCTGGCGAAGGACGGCCATGCGCCCTACCGTAGCGGCATGTGCAGGAGCATCAAGACCCTCCGTCGTCCGGGTGAAGCGGCGACGACCGGTGAACTGGAGGCCGCCGCCCGCCAGTTCGTCCGCAAGGTCAGCGGCTATCGCGAGCCGAGCGCCCGCAATCACGAGGCCTTCGATGCCGCGATCCGCGACGTCGCGGCCGCCAGCCGTCGACTGATCGAGGCGATCGGCGTCGATGTCGAGGATGGCCCGAACCACTGGGTCGGGCGTGACGGCGTGGTCCACACCGGGGCGTGACGACGGTCGCCGCTCCGTGGTGGGTCCGTCCCGGACTCGATGTCGTTGACGGCCGGCTGACCATCGCGGGGCGCGACGCCGAGGCGCTCGTCCGCGAGCACGAGACGCCGCTCTTCGCGTACGACCTTGCGCGGTTCGGCGAGAACGCCCGCGCGATCCAGGCGGCATTCGCCCCGACCGGGGTCCCGTTCCGGCTCAGGTTCGCGCTCAAGGCCGATCCGTTCCCGGAGATCCTCAGCGTGTTCCGCGGGCTCGGCGCGGCCGGGACGCCGGAGAGCGTCGGCATCGACGCCTGCTCGCCGGGCGAGGTCCTGCGGGCGCTGGCGAGCGGATGGCGACCGGAGGAGATCAGCTACACCGGCACGAATGTTTCGGAGCGCGACCTCGACGTCATCCTCGACCACGGCATCCACTGCAACCTCGACGCGATCAGCCAAGTCGCGCGGTACGGGCGGCGGGCGCCGGGGTCGACGATCGGGATCCGGATCGATCCCGCGACCGGCGCCGGCTACAACGAGCAGCTCGAGTACAGCGGCTCGCGGCCGACCAAGTTCGGGATCGGTCTCGACCGGTTCGACGAGGCGCTCGCGGTCGCCGCCCAGCATCGGCTTTCGATCGACACCATCCACTTCCACGCCGGGTCGGGCTGGTTGGCCGATGGGCTGCCGGCGTTCGAGCGCGCGCTGCCAGTGGCGGTCGAGGCGGTCGCGCGGGCACGCGCCGCTGGCCATCGCGTCCACGAGGTCAATGTCGGTGGCGGGCTGGGGGTGCCGGCGCGTGCGGATGAATCGGGCGTGGACCTCGCCGCCTATGCGGCGGTCGTCGCGCGCCAACTCGGCCCGCTCGACGTGACGATCACGGCCGAGCCCGGCGACGCACTCACGAAGGACGCGGGCATCCTGCTGGCCGAGGTCGTCACGGTCGAGACGCCGCCGGGGCGTGACGTTCGTCGGCCTCGACATCGGCTGGAACGTGAATTGCGCGTACTTCATCTACGGCTTCGCGCAGGAGATCGTCCCGTGTCGTGACCCGGCGGCCGCGCGCACGGAGCGGGTGACGGTGGCCGGTCACATCAACGAGGCGAGTGACGTGTTCGCCGAGGACTACCTGATGGCCCCGGTCGCCGAGGGCGACGTCGTGGCGCTGCTCAATGCCGGTGGCTATCACCAGGCGATGAGCTCCACGCACTGCCTGCGGCCCACCGGGACCGCGTTGTTCCTGGAGCGCTAACCGCGCTCCCTCGCTCGTACGGCTACCCGTTCGAGCGGATCGTCCGGGACGGGATCGCGAATGCCTGGAACAGGGCGATCGCCCAGAACGCGAGCGTCAGCGGGTCGGCCTGCAGCGAGTCCATCACCACGCTGATGACGAAGTCGGGCGGCTGGAGGAGCTCGATCGTCACGCCTTCGGCCGCCAGCTCCTGGCCGACGAAGTGGGCCACGATCAGGTACTCGCTGATGACGAGGGCCAGCAGCGTGAGGATCACCGAGACGGCCACGAGAACCACGGACCCACGCCGGTTCGCGCCGAGCACCACGCCGTAGCCGACGATGAAGCCGACCGCGATCGCGACCAGGCCGATCTGATACTGGGTGACCGCGACGACGCCGTACCAGACGGCGGTCGCAAACACGGCCGCGAGGAGGCCACCGACGAAGCCGCCGACGAGGTCGGCCGTGCCGGCCGGCTGCTTCGGAGCCGCCTCCGCAGCCGGAGCCGCAGCCGCGCCACCGGATACCATCGCGGCGTCGAGCGGTGACGCGAAGGTGGCAACGCCGACGCCGCCATCCCCGCTCGCGACCGTTGCCGGCTGCCCGGCCATCGGGATGACGGGTGCGGACGCAGCCACGACCTCCCGGGCGCCGCCACAGCTGTAGCACGCGTTCGCCGCGCCACGGTTGATCGACTTGCAGTTGCCGCAGACCCAATCGTTCACGGAGTTCGACCCCTTCATGACCAGCCGTCGACGGACGGTCGACCGGCGGCGCGAGTATGGCGACGGCGGATCCCACCGACGACCATCCGACGGTCCCGGGGACACCAGTACACTCGCCGGACATGACCCAGCACGCGGAAGGGACCGCCCCGCCGACTCGGCACATCACGACACGCTCGATCGTGGCCGTGCGCGGTGGGTCGCTCGAAGTCCGTTCTGACCGGGTCGTCGGGGAGGCGCCGCTCGAGATCCGCGCCGCGGGTCCCGATCAGGACCCGGTCGCGGTCGCCGTCACGATGCGCACGCCCGGCCATGAGGCCGAGCTCGCGGTCGGCTTCCTGCGCACCGAGGGCCTGATCGTGGGTCCCGAGGTCGTCGGCACCGAGATCGGCGATCCGATCACCCTCAACCAGCCCGACGACACGATCGTCGTGCGTTTGTCGACCCCGTTCGACGCGTCGGCCGTCGCTGAGCGGCATTTCGTCGCGACCGCCTCCTGCGGCATCTGTGGCAAGGCGTCGATCGACGAGGTGGCCAAGCGTTGCGATCCGCTCCCCGAGGGACCGGTCGTGCCGCGCGGCGGTGATCGTCGCCCTCCCCGACCTGCTGCGTACCGCCCAGAAGGCGTTCGACGAGACCGGAGGGCTGCATGCCGCGGCGCTGTTCACGCCGGCAGGGGAGCTCCTGGCCATCCGTGAGGACGTCGGGCGCCACAACGCGCTCGACAAGCTCGTGGGATCGCAGCTGCTCGCGAGCGCGTTGCCGCTGCACGACCGCATCCTGATGGTGTCGGGGCGCGTCAGCTTCGAGATCGTCCAGAAGGCGGCGGTTGCCGGCATCCCGATCGTGGCGGCCGTGTCGGCGCCCTCGGACCTGGCGGTCGAGACCGCGCAGCGCCTGGGGGTGACGCTGGTCGGTTTCCTGCGCGGCGACGGCTTCAATGTTTACAGCCACGACCGCCGGATCGACCTGCGCGACCTGACCGGCTGGGGCTAACCGGGTACTCCCTCACGCCCCCGCGGGGTGTGCTTCTCAGACTGCAGAGCAACCCTCAAGACCCGCGCGATCGCCTCTCGCCGGCGATCCGTGCCTACCAGGCCCGCTGAGGTCGCGTTGCGGGCCCGTTAAGTCGCTTGGGCAGTCCCCTGCAGTCTGTGAAGCACGCTCCGGTGACTCCTGGTAACTGCGTGGAGAGTGCCGTCTGCTTTCATGGGTCCATGTCCCGTGATGTGTCTCGCGACCGCCGGATCGATCGCCAGGTCCAGGCTCGTCTTCGCCGCACCGAGCGCACCATCGGCGAGGACCTCGAGCGTCTCCGAATCGATGCCGCAGCGACCAAGGCCGATGTCGCCCGAGTCGCGGGTCTCGATCGATCGTTCTACGGCCGGATGGAATCGGGACGCGCACATCCGAGCCTCGAATTGTTGCTGGCGGCCGCGGCGGCGACGGGTGCCGACGTGAGCGTTCGCCTCTACTCGGGGCGAGGCCCGCGCCTCACGGATCGGCATGCCGCGAGGATGATCGAAGCAATGCTTCGAGAGTTGGCGCCGGTCTGGCGACCGCACCTCGAGGTCGGCGTCACACGGCCGGTGCGAGGGTTCATCGACGCCGTCTTCGAGCGTCGAGACGAGCCGCTATTCGTCGTGGCGGAGTTCGAGTCGGCGCTGCCTCGGCTCGAGCAGCAGATCCGATGGGCCGGCGAGAAGGCGGCCGCGATCGGGTCGTCCGACCTCGTAGGACCGGGGCCCATCCCTGCTGTATCCAGACTGCTGGTGCTCCGCTCCACAGAAGCGACACGGTCGGTCGCGCGGGAGTTCGAGACGACGCTCCGAACGGCGTACCCGGCGATCAGCCGGGAGGCCGTCGCATCACTCCGAACCGGATCCCCTTGGCCGGGAAATGCCATCGTCTGGGTTCGCATCGAGGGTGGCCGGGTGGAGATCATCGATGGTCCGCCCCGTGGCGTCCGTATCGGCCGCTGAGGCGAACCAGCTCGTAGCATGCTCGATCACGATCCTGATCATCGGTCGGTGCTCGAGGTCGTGATCCGCGTATTGCTGGTATTTCGCGCGCAGCGCTTCGACGACGGCGGGCTGGGATGCGACCAGCTCCGCGCGGCCGTCCACCCGCAGCCAGGCCAGCTCGGCCCAGTCCTCGGACCAGCGGTCGACCAGCACGGTCACGTCGGGGCGCGCCTCGATGTCGCGGACCCGGGCGAGTGCCCGCGGATCCGAGGTCGACTTGGGCTTCTCGTCGATCGGCGACCAAAGGACGCCATCGATCACGACGAAACAGATCGGGACGAGGCGGGGTCGTCCGTCGGCGTCGATGGTCGCCAGCGTCGCCCGGCGAGCCCCGGCCAGCAGGTCGCGTTCGGCGGGCGTGAGGCTCACGCCGGAGGCTTCGGCCGCTCGTTCACGAATTCGAAGCCGAAGCGGCCCTTGATGCACAGGTGGCCGTCGGTGATGGAGGAGTCGAGCGGCGAGGTCACCTTGAGGATGCGGTCGTCCTGGACGTGCAGGTCGACCGCGCAGCCGACACCGCAATACGGGCAGATGGTCGACGTGACGGTCTGCGCGGACTCGTCCCAGGTCCCGGCGGCCCGCATGTCGTACTCGGGCTTGGCCATGAGCGCGCCGGTCGGGCACACGCCGATGCAGTTGCCGCAGTACACACAGGCCGATTCCGGCAGCGGGACGGCCTGCTCCGTGGAGATGCGCGCATCGAAGCCGCGTCCGGCGACGGCGATCGCGAACGTGTTCTGCGCGTCCTCGCCGCACGCCTCGACACACTTGTAGCAGAGGATGCATTTCGAGTAATCGCGGACGTAGAGGTCGTTGTCGACCTTGGTCGGCTGGGCGACCGTCGCGGCGAACGCCGCATCCTCGGTCGATGGGACGTGATGGTGACCGGGCTCATGGGCATCCCGCTCGCCGGCTGCCGCCGGCTCGGCCGGCGGGCCGAACCGGGACGGGTCCGCCCCGTAGCGGTCCATGTAGTCGTGGATCGTGCCATCGGGGACGGCCGGTCCGGTCAGCGACACATCGACGGACGAGCCGAGGAATTCGAGGACGACCTTGCGCGAGGTGCGGACGCGCTCGGTGTCGGTCTGGACCTCCATGCCCGGCTCGACCGCTCGTGAACAGGCCGGTGCGAGGACGCGAGCGCCGGTGACCTCGACCACGCACACCCGGCAGACGTTCACCGGTGTGAGGTTCTCGGCATAGCACAGGGTCGGCGTATCGATGCCGAGGGCACGACAGGCACCCAGGATCGTGGTCCCAGCCGGCACCGTCACCGGTCGCCCGTCGATACTCAGGTCGACCGACGGTGGGGCCTCGACCGGGGGTGGCGCCGGCGGCCTCGATGGCCGAGCCGGCGGCGACAGGACGATCTCGGTCAGCGGTTGCGCGGCCGGCGCTTGGCCGGCATGCGGCGAGTGCGGGTCGGGTGCTGGATCGCGGGTCATCGACAGGCCGGTGGTGTCCTCGCTCACAGCGCCACCAATCCCGGCTGACGCAGCGCCGACTCGATCGCGGACGACGCCGTTTGGCCGAGCCCGCAGATCGACGCGTCGCGCATCGCCTGGCCGACCTCGCGCAACAGCACCAGCTCCTCGTCGCGTGACCGCACCTGCGAGCCGCCGGCGAGACGCGCCAGCAGCTCCTCCTGGCGGACGCTGCCGACCCGGCACGGGACGCACTGCCCGCACGACTCGTCGCGGAAGAACCGGGCGATGCGGCGCAGCGTGTCGACGAGGTCGACGGTCTCGTCGAAGACCATGATCACGCCCGAACCGAGCGTCGCCCCGGCGGCCCGTGTCGCCTCGAACGTGAGCGGCAGCTCGAGCGACTCCGGGCCGACGAAGACGCCCGCCGCTCCGCCGAGCAGGATCGCCCGGATGGCGCGCTCGCCCGGGACGCCGCCGGCCATCGCGATCAGGTCGCCCAGCGTCGCGCCGAACTCGACCTCGTAGACGCCGGGCCGCGCGACGTGGCCCGACAGGCAGAAGAGTCGCGGACCGGTGGAGCCCTCGGTCCCGATCCGGGCGTAGGCCTCGCCGCCCATCTCCAGCACGATCGGCACGTTGATGAGCGTCTCGACGTTGTTGACGACGGTCGGCTTCCCGAAGAGCCCGACCTCGACCGGGAACGGCGGCTTGTTGCGCGGCTCGCCGCGCTTGCCCTCGATCGACTCGAAGAGCGCGGTCTCCTCGCCGCAGATGTAGGCGCCTGCACCACGCCGGACCTCGATGTCGAACGAGAAGCCCGAGCCCAGGACGTCCGGTCCGAGGAGCCCGGCTGCGCGCGCTGCCGCGATCGCGTTGCGGACCGCGGAATCCGCCTCGGGGTACTCGCCGCGGATGTAGATGTAGCCCAGGCTGGCGCCGGTGGCGAACCCGGCGATCGTCATCGCCTCGACGACCGCGAATGGGTCGCCCTCGAGGATCACGCGGTCCTTGAACGTGCCCGGCTCGGACTCGTCGGCGTTGCACACGAGGTAATGCGGCTGGGCCGGCTGCCCGGCGACCGCCGCCCACTTGCGACCGGTCGGGAATGCGGCCCCGCCGCGGCCCATGAGCTTCGAGGTCGTGACCTCGGCGATCACTGCCTGGGCGCCCATCTCGAGTGCCTTCGGGAGCGCCACGTAGCCACCGTTCGCCCGGTACTCGTCGAGTGAGCTTGGGTCGATGACGCCGACGCGACGGAGCAACCGCAGCGATCTGTCGCCGGCTTGCGGGATCCGATCTGCGCCGCGCGGTCGCGCTCCAGCGTCCAACCGCGCGACGATGCCCGCGGCATCGACCGGGGCTGCGCTCGTGACCGAGCCCGATTCCCCTGCGTTGGTGATCAGCGCGGCCGGAGCGAGCTCGCACAGCCCGAGGCACGGCGAGCGCAACCAGCCCCGTCGGCCGTCGCCGCTCGCGGCCCCTTCCGGGCCGACCGATCGGGCGAGGTCATCGCAGATCCGCTCCGCCCCTGCCAGCCGGCACGCGATGTCGTCGCAGACATGGGCCATCACCGGCGGTCGCGGCGTCGTCGCATACAGGGCGTAGAACGTGGCCACCCCGTAGGCCTCTGCCGGCGGGACCGCGAGCCGTCTCGAGATGTAGTTCAGCGCGGGCTGGCTGATCCAGCCGATGCGGTCCTGGACCGCGTGGAGGGCGGGCAGCAGCTGCGAGCGCCTCGCACGGACGGCGTGACCGCCGCGCGACGCGTGGCCCTCGGCGCCGGGACGCCGCGGTCCGCCGACCCAGCCCGACTCCGGCGGTCCGAGGACGGTGTCGACCGCCGCCCGTTCGGCCGGCGAGGCGAGGGGCCCGATGACGTGCAGGTCCATCGCGCCCGAGTGTAGCCGTCCGACCTCGTCAGACGCGCAGGACGCGGACCTCCAGCTGTTCAGAGCGACCGCGCAAGGTGAGCGTCCGTGACTCGAGCTCCGGGTCGAGCGCGGCGGCGGTCGCCGAGACGGCACTGACGAGGATCTCGCCGGGCGCGGCTGCCGAGGCAAGCCTGGCCGTGACGTTGACGCTGTCACCGAGCGCGGTGAAGTCGGTGACCGTGTCGCCGACCGTGCCGACGTAGGCCAGCCCCGTGTGGACGCCGGCCCCAAGGGGGATCCAGGGTCCGGTCTCGGTGCCGTGCCCCGTGGCGCGAAACAGATCCTTGGCCGCTTCGATCGCATGGGCCGCATGGTCATGGCCGGCCAGGACCGGCAGGAACAACGCGACGACTTCGTCGCCGACGAATTTGTCGATGATGCCGTCTCGTGCCACGAGGTTGTTCGTGGCCTCCCGATAGAACCGGCCGAGGAGGTTCTGGAACGCGCCCGGCCCCATCACCTCCGCGAGGCCTGTCGATCCGCGCACGTCCGCGAAGAGCATGCTGAGCTCGATCTCCGCGCCGCCGCGTGCCTTCTCCAGCTGCTTGAAGCAGAGGCCGCAGATCGATGGATTCTTGTCCCAGCGCCCTCGGTCGAGCAGCCGCATGAAGGGTGCGCTGGGCCCGGCAAATGGGGCCGCGCACATCTTGCAGCGGGGCGAGCTCGGGAGCATGCGAAGGAACCCACGTCCGGCAGCGAAACCCGAATCGGGATCATTTAGCATCCTCGCCCACATCGGGTCGGAAACGAAGGTCGCGGGCTTTCCGTCGGGATGGTCGATGGGCGGCTGCTCAGTGGTGTCGCTCATGCCTTCACGCCGGCACGGTCTGGGCGAGCTTCTCGATCCGGATGGCGGTCGCCTTGAACTCGGCGGTACCGGACTTCGGGTCCGTCGCGTCGATGGTCAGCAGGTTCGTCGCCACGTCGTCCTGGAAGTGCAGCGTCATGAAGGTGAGGCCGGGTCGCAACGACGCGTCGATCCGGACCGGGACCTCGACCTGGCCGCGGCGAGACACGGCCCGCACGACCTCGCCCTCGGCGAGGCCATACGTTTCGGCGTCCTCGGGCGACACATCGAGTGACTCGCCACGCCGCAGCGGGGACGTGTAACCGGCCGTCTGGACGCCCGTGTTGTACGAGTCGAGCCGACGGCCCGTCGTGAGCCGGATCGGGTAGTCGTCCGTGAGCTTGTCGACCGGCGGGTCGTGATCGACCGGGACGAACGGCACGCGGTTGCCGGGCACCGGGTCCTCCCACAGCCGGCTGTGGAGGAACAGCTCGCCGGGATGCGTCTCGTCGTAGCACGGCCACTGGATGCCACCGAGCTCCTCGAGCCGCTGGTAGCTCATCCCGGCGTGGACCGGTGAGAGCGAGCGAACCTCGTCCCAGACGCGCTCGGCCGATGCCTCGCCCCAGTCGGCGCCCATCCGGTCGGCGATGGCGAAGATGATCGCCAGGTCGTCGCGGGCACCGTCGGGTGGCTCGACGGCCTTGCGGATGCGTTGGACACGCCGCTCCGAGTTGGTGACCGTGCCCTCGCCCTCGGCCCAGCCCGCAGTCGCCGGCAGGACGACGTCGGCGATCTCGGCGGTCTTCGTCAGGAACAGGTCCTGGACGACGAGCATGTCGAGCCCCTCGAGCAGCCGGATGGCCCGGTGCTGGTCGGCTTCGGACTGGACGGGGTTCTCGCCGATGCAGTACACGGCCGTCAGGTCGCCGCGCTCCATCGCGTCGAACATGCCCGACAGGTGCCAACCACGTCGCGGCGGGACCGTGACGCCCCAGGCCGCATCGAACTTCGCGCGGAGCGTGTCGTTCTCGACGTGCTGGAAGCCCGGGAGGCGGTCCGGCAGGGCGCCCATGTCGCCGCCGCCCTGGACGTTGTTCTGGCCACGCAACGGGTTGACGCCGCTGCCGTAGCGCCCGACGTGTCCGGTCAACAGGACAAGGTCGATCAGGGACAGGACGTTGTCGACCGCGTTGTGGTGCTCGGTGATCCCAAGGGTCCAGCAGATCATCGCCCGCGGCGCCGTCGCCAGCGCGTGGGCCAGCTCGCGGATGACGTCAGCGGGGACCCCGGTCTCGCGCTCGGCGTAGTCGAGCGTGTACGACTCGACCTTGGCCTTGTAGGCATCGAAGTCGGCGGTCGCCCGTTCGATGAACTCGCGGTGCTCCAGGCCCGCGGCGATGATCTCGCGCCCGATCGCGTTCGCCAGCGCGATGTCGCTGCCGACGTCGAGGCCGAGCCACCCGTCGGCCCACTCCGCGCTCGACGTCCGGCGCGGATCGACCGCGTACAGCCGCGCGCCCTTGTGGACGGCCTTGAGGACGTGGTGGAAGAAGATCGGATGCGTCTCGCGGGCATTGCTGCCCCAGAGGACGATCAGATCGGTGTCCTCGACCTCACGATATGAGCTGGTCCCCCCACCGGCACCGAACACGGTCGCCAGACCGGCGACGCTCGGGGCGTGTCAGGTGCGGTTGCAGCTATCGATGTTGTTGCTGCCCAGGATCACCCGGCTGAACTTCTGCGCTGCGAAGTTGACCTCGTTGGTCGCCTTGCTGCAGCTGAAGGTGCCGAATGTCGTCGGGCCGTGGGCCTTGGCGGCCTGGAACCCGGCGACCACGCGATCCAGCGCTTCGTCCCAGGTCGCTGGTCGAAGCTCGCCGCCCTTCGTGTCGCGAACGAGGGGCTGGGTCAGCCGTACATAGGGTCGTGCCACTCGGTGGACTCCTGCGGATGACGACCGCCCGAGTGTACCCCTTGACGACCGAGCGATCGGACGCCACCCTCCGCATCGTTCATGCGAGGGGACACATGACCGCCGACGCCGCGACAGCGGATCTCCACGAGCCGCCGCCGCTCTACTGCTATCGCCATCCAGACCGCGAGACGTGGGTCCGGTGCGGTCGCTGCGACCAGCCGATCTGCACCCGCTGCTCGATGCAGGGTCCGGTCGGGCTGCGTTGCAAGACGTGCGGCAAGCCGTCGCGAGACGCGCTCGCGTCGCTGAACCCCAGGCAGCTCGCCATCGGTCTGGCCGTCGCCACCGGGTTGGGCGCCGTCGTCGGCTATTTCGGGGCGCAGTTCGGGTTCCTCATGATCGTGGTGGGCTTCTTCGCCGGCACGATCATCGCGGAGGCGCTCGACCGGACCATCGGGATCAAGCGCGGACCGAAGATCCTGGCGCTCGCGATCACCGGGATCGTGATCGGCGGCGCGCTGGGCGCGTCGCTGTCGCTGCTCGGGTTGTGGCGGGAGCTCCTCGGGTTCGCGGCGATGGCCGAGGCCGCCGGGGAGACGGGCTTATCCCGCCCTCGCGCTCGACGCCTTTTTGCTCCAGTCCTTGCCGACCGATCTTGATCGGCATCGGGGCGACCATCGTCGGCGCCTACGTCCGCCTGCGTTAGACCAGACCGCGACCTGCCGTTGACGTTCGAGAGTCTCGACAGGCCAACGTTGCCCGGGCGTGTGGAACTGTGGCAGTTCCGAGCGGAGGCTGAGCAGGCCGAGGGTCCCGGCCGAACCGTCGTCCACCGCGGACGATGCTGCGTGGCGATCGAGTCGAACCGACGTGGCGGCCCGTGGTTAGGCTCGGCGCGTGCTGCAGTTCTCTGGTGCTGACTCCACAGCGCCACGTAGAGGCTTCAGTAGGCAGCGAGACGTCCCGAACCGACCTCGACTCGGCCGACTCGCCAGACGTCGACACCGGCGTTCCGCAGCTCGACGACGACCGCCTCCACCCGATCCGGATCGATCGCGGCGAGCAGGCCGCCACTCGTCTGCGGGTCGAAGGCGAGCGTGACGACGTCCGCCGGGATGCCGGCGCCGACCGCTAGCTCGTTCGCGACGAAGCGCCGATTGTGTGCGGCGCCGCCGGTCTCGACCCCAGCTCGCGCGAGATCCAGCGCCCCCGGGAGCGCCGGCAGCGCCTCTGCCTCGAACACGAACCGAGCGCCCGAGGCACGGGCCATCTCGAGCCCGTGGCCGAGCAGACCGAACCCCGTGACGTCGGTCGCTGCGGTCAAGCCGTTCGCCACGAGGACCTCGGAGGCGGCCCGATTGAGCGTGCGCATCCCCTCTATCGCGGTGGCCAGGTCGGTCGGCGTCGTCCGACCCTGGCGCGAGCCGCTCACCAGCACGCCCGTGCCGAGGGGCTTCGTCAGGATGAGGGCGTCGCCTGGGCGGGCGCCGCCCTTGCGCAGCAGTCGATCCGGGTGCGCGGCCCCGATGACGGCCAGGCCGTACTTCGGCTCGGGGTCGCGGATCGTGTGGCCGCCAGCAAGCGTCCCGCCTGCCTCGCGGACCTTGGCCGACGCGCCCCCGAACACCTCCGCCAGCACGTCGCGTGGCAGCTCCTCGGGGAACGCCGCGATCGACAGGGCGAAGAGGACGCGGCCACCCATCGCGAACACGTCGCTCATCGCGTTCGCGGCCGCGATCTCGCCGAAGGTCCGCGCGTCGTCGACGAGCGGCGGGAAGAAGTCGACCGTGCCGATGATCGCGAGGTCGTCGCTGACGCGATAGGCGGCCGCATCGTCGGGTGGCTGGAGCCCGGCGATCAGCTCGTCCGGAGCGGGCTCAGCACCGAGACCGGCGAGTGCCTCCGACAGCAGGTCGGCACCGAGCTTCGCCGCGCACCCTCCGCAATCGGTCAGGCTCGTCAGCCGCAGGCCGGGGACGTCGGACAGGGTCGTCACGGGCCGATGATAGGCGCGGTCGCAGCTCGGGCTTGCCGCCGGAGGTAAGCGATCCGCGACGATCCTTCGATTTCGAAGGATTTCGTCAGGCGATTGCCGGGCTCGGGCGAACAGGCCCGACGTCCCATCGGCCCGTCCGCGATCCTTCGATTTCGAAGGTTTCGTGCAGGGCGCGATGCCCGCGGCCCTTCCGCGACCTGCGCATTACCATCCGTGCGGGAGCGGTTGGGCCCCGGTGGGTTCCCCGGTCTTCAAAACCGGTGACGCCGCGCTCGGCGTGGCGTGGTGGGTTCGACTCCCACGCGTTCCCGCCACGGAGGATCGATGTCGTCGAAGCCGGTCGTCCACCCGCGTCCACCGAGCGTCGAAGCGGTGCTCAAGGAGCTCCGCCAGCGTTCGCATGAGCTGATCCTCGACGCCGAACTGAGCGGTTCGCTCGCCGACGTCGCGCGGAAGACGATCCAGGACGAGCGTGGACACCTGGCGGCAGGGCAACCACCCCGATCGGTCGAGGCCCTCGCGGACGCGACGGAATGGCTCCTCGAGTCGTTCGTCGATGCGGAAGCCGCGGTGCCGGAGCAGGTGATCAACGCGACCGGGGTGATCCTCCACACGAACCTCGGACGAGCCGTGTGGCCCGATGTCGCGGTCGAGACCGTCCGATTGGCTGCGGGATGGGGAATGCTCGAGCTCGACCCGGAGACCGGTCGTCGCGGGCGCCGGTTCCACCTGGCCGAGGACCATCTCGTCGCGCTCACCGGCGCCGAGGCGGCCATGGTGCTCAACAACAACGCGGCGGCCGTCGCCATCGCGGTGGGACTTGCCGGCGCCGGCGGTGTCGCTGTCTCGCGGGGAGAGCTCGTGGAGATCGGCGGCGGCGTCCGCATCCCCGAGATCGTCGAGCGAGTCGGGGCCCGCCTCATCGAGGTCGGGACGACGAATCGGACCAGGACCGCCGACTTCGAACGGGTGCTGCGCTCCGGCGAGGCCTCGATGGTGCTTCGGGTCCATCCGTCGAACTTCACGATGGCGGGCTTCGTCGAAGAACCGGACGCGGCGGGCCTGGCCGCGCTCGCGCACCAGTACGGGGCGATCGTCGTCGACGACCTCGGTTCTGGAGCGTTGCTGGACACGGCCGCATTCGGGCTGCTACATGAACCGATGCCGAGCGAGCGGCTGGCGCTGGGCGCGGACATCGTGACGTTCAGCGGTGACAAGCTGGTCGGCGGACCGCAGGCCGGGCTGCTCGTCGGCCGGGCGGACCTCGTCGAGCGGTTGCGGCGGGATCCGCTGGCGCGGGCGATGCGGCCCGACAAGGTGATCCTGTCGGCCGTCGCTGCGACGCTGGGCCTGTATCGCGCCGGTGCCGCACCATCCGAGATCCCTGTGTGGCGACAGATCGCGGCGCCGAACGCCGAGCTACGCGAACGGGCCGAATGGATCGTGCGGATGTGCGCCGCGTTCTTCGCGCCCGACGCGTCGGTCGAGATGGTCGAACTCGAGTCGCCGGTCGGCGGTGGCTCGCTGCCCGGACAGACGATCCCGTCCTGGGGCGTGAGCGTGCCCTTCCGGTCACCGACGGAGGCCTCGGGAGCGCTCCGGACGGTCCAGCCACCGATCCTCGCCCGTGTCGTCGATGACGCAGTGGTCTTCGACCTCAGGACGGTCTCGCTGGGAGCGGATGGCGAGATCGTCCGGCGGATCGGTGAAGTCGCCGCCGGGGACCGATGACGATCGTCGTCGGCACGGCCGGCCACATCGACCACGGCAAGACGACGCTCCTGCGAGCGCTCACCGGGATCGATGCCGATCGGCTCCCCGAGGAGCGGCGACGCGGGATGACCATCGACGTCGGCTATGCCCACCTCGATCTCGAGGACGGGACGGCGATCGACTTCGTCGATGTCCCGGGACACGACAAGCTGGTCGGCAACATGCTCGTCGGGGCCGGCGAGATCGATGCCGTGCTGCTCGTCGTGGCCGCCGACGACGGTCCCCGCGCCCAGACCCTCGAGCACGTCGGCCTGCTGGATGCGCTCGGGATCGCTCCAGCGATCGCAGTGGTGACGAAGACCGACGCGGTGCCGCTCGAGCGGGTCGAGGCCGTCCGGACCGAGGTCGCCGCGCTCCTCGCCGCGACGACGATGGCCGGGGCGCCCGTCCTTGCCGCGTCCGGTTTGACGGGCGACGGGGTGGACGGCCTCCGCGATGCGCTCATCGCCCTTGTCGCCGGCGTGCCACTGCCGCCGCGGTTGCCGACCCTCGCGCTCGATCGCGTCTTCTCGGTGAAGGGTCGGGGCGTGGTGGTGACCGGCACATTGCGCGGCGGGCCCCTTCGCCCCGGCGACACGCTCCGGCTCGTCCCGGGCGATCGCGCGGCGCGGGTCCGCGAGATCCAGGTCCACGGGACGCCAGGTCGACGCCGTCGAAGCCGGAGGTCGGACGGCGTTGAACCTCGCCGGCGTCGATGCCGCGGCCTTGCATCGTGGGATGGTGCTTACGGCAGATCCGGCGGTCGTCGCGACAGACCGTGTCCTCGTTGCGTTCGGTGGCCCCGTGGCCGATCGGGCCGGCGGGCGGGTCCACGCCGGGACCGCCGCGGTCGACGGCACGGTCGGACGCAGCGGCCGTGATGCCTTCACCCTGTCCGACGGCCGACCGGCTGGGATCCTTCGACTGCGGCAGCCGATCGCCCTTCGCCAGGGCGATCGTTTCGTCTTGCGTCGCGGGGCGCCGGTCCTGCCGGTCGGTGGCATCGTGCTGGATCCGCTTCCGCCACGGGGCATCTCCCGGCGCAGGCAGACGTCGGAGCGAGTCGACGCGCTCGCCATCGGTGGACCGGCTGCTCGACTGGACCTCCACGGGCTGCTGGACGCGGAACTGGCACCCGACGTCGCCGGGATCGCTGAAGACGCCGCGCTTGCCGCTGTGCCCGACGAGGCACCGCTGGCCACGGTCCGGGGCGCTGCTGTGCGGGCCTTGCGCCGCGCTGTGAGCGTCCAGCGCGACGGCGCGTCCGCGGCGGCGAACGCGGTCATCGATGGACTGGTCGAGGACGGCCGCCTCGTTCGCGACGGCGACGTGGTCCGACGCCCTGGCCGCGCCGCGACCGGTCCGGACCCGGCGGTCGTCGCAGCGATGGCTCGTCTGGAAGTGGCGCTGGACGTCCTCGCCCCGCCGTCCCTGAGCGAGGCGGCACGCGCAGCCGGGTGTCCACCGACCGGCGTGCGCGACCTGGAGCGGAGCGGCAGGATCGTCGTCCTCGACGCGGACCTGGCCTACGCCGCGAGCAGGTATCGGGACCTGACCGAACAGGCCCTGACGATGGCGGCCCGGGCACCGCTGACGCCCGCTGCGTTTCGCGATGCCACGGGGACGAGCCGGAAGTACGTCATGGCCATCTTCGAGGACCTCGACCGGCGGGCGATCCTCCGCCGAACCCCAGCCGGGCACGTCCCGGGCGCGAAGGCGCCGGCCGCCGTCGGTCGATGACCGGGCGCGTCGCGGCCATCGTCCTGGCCGGCGGCCGCTCGTCCCGGTTCGGCCGCGACAAGCTGGCCGAGCCCATCGACGGCAGGCCCATGCTCGAGGTCGTGATCGACTCGCTCAGGCCGATCCTTGCCGACGTTATCGTCGTGGGTGCCCAGGGCACGGCACCCGCAGCTGCCACCGGACGTCAAGCTGGCGGTCGATCGGGTCGAGTTCGAGGGCCCCCTGTCCGGCCTGGCCTCCGGCCTGGCCGTGCTCGATCCAGGCATCGATCAGGTGCTCGTCGTCGGCGGCGACATGCCGAGCCTCGTGCCGGCCGTCCTCCGACGACTGCTCCTCGAGCTCGCCGCGCACGAGGCAGTTGTCCTCGCCGACGACGCCGGTCCCCGCCCGCTGCCGATGGCAATCCGACGGTCCGCGGCCGCGCCAGCCGCCGAACGGCTGCTGGCCGCAGGTGAGCGGCGCCTTCGCGCCTTGCTGGGCGAACTGGATGTCGTCGTCATCCCGCCCGCGACCTGGCAAGCGGACGACCCGACCGGCGCGACGCTCATGGACATCGATACGCCAGGCGACCTCCGGTCGAATGGCTGATCGGTAGCGTGGCCCGGCCGGTCGCTTTCATGCCATATGTGCACCTGGCGATCCTTCGGCCGACCGCGAGCTGGGATCACTGACGTCCGATGCATCGTCATGCAGTCGATCGAATGACGCCCTTCGGGCCGGGCGTCGTTGCTGCATAGCTATGCACGTTTGCCGGACAACCGCGGCTTCGAATTCGCCCCAAGGTGCACCTGGTGATCATTTGGCAGGATCGTGAGACACCCAGGGTGAACCGGCCGATCTCCCGTAACGCCCGGGACGCAGAAACACGACGACCCCCGTTGGAGGGACGGGGGTCGTCGCGGTGATGGACGAAGCTGAGGGGAGGAGGCCTCAGCCCCGGTTGGGCGAGTCGTCGAGCTTGGCGAACATGGTGCCCCGGTTATCGAGCGGCGTGGCCAGCGTGGCCAGCACCTTCGACGCAGCGGAGCGGATCCGCTCGAACATCGACGGGCGGTCGACCCGGTACCGGCGAGCCTCGCCTGCCTCGTCGAGAAGGTCCTGCAGATGTGCGTTCACATACAGGATCGAGAGTGCGTTCATTGCTTGATCGCTCCTTTCTGCGTCACCCGGTCGATCCGGTGCGCATCTGGAGCATCGCTCGGGTCGCTGGCGGTCGATACCGACGTTCGATGCCGAACGACATCGTCATCCGTCCATACGGACGGAGTCGTTCACTCGAGCTCGGGCGTCTCGTGGACGGCCACGCCTTCGATGAACGTGCCGACGACGCGTGCGTCGCCGATCGCGCCGGCGCCGCGATCGAACAGGTCCCGGTCGAGGACCGCGAGATCGGCCAGTCTTCCGACCTCGAGCGTGCCCGTGTCGCGATCGAGATGGTTCACATACGCCGAACCGGTCGTAAAGGCCGCGAGCGCGTCGATCAGGTCGAGCCGCTCTTCCGGCAGGAGCACGCCTCGGTCCCCCGCGTACGACACGGGCGCCTGACGCTCCACGGCGACTTGCATCTCCCAGATCGGGTTCGCGCTCGAGACGCTCCAGTCCGAACCCATCGCGAGCACCGCTCCCGCGGCTCGGAGCGAGCGGAACGGGTACTGCCAGCGCCATCGCTCGCCGATGAACGGGATCGTCAGGACGTCCATCTGGTCCTCGTGGGCGGCCCACAGCGGCTGGGCGTTGGCCGCCACGTCCAACGTGCGGAAACGCGCGATGTCGTCCGGGTGGATGACCTGGATGTGGGCGATATGCGGCCGCGTGTCGGATGGGCCGTTGGCCCGGCGAGCCGCTTCGACGGCGTCGAGTGATGCTCGGACCGCGCGGTCGCCGATCGCGTGGAAATGGGGCTGGAAGCCGAGCGCGTCCAGCCGTGGCAGCCAGCTCGCGAGCCCGTTCGGGTCGATCTGGAGAAGGCCGCGGTTGTCCGTCACGCCGCCGTGCCCGTCGCCGTAGGGCTCGAGCATCGCCCCGGTGAAGTTCTCGAGCACTCCGTCCATCATCAGCTTGACGCTGGTCGCCTGGTACCGACCGATCGACGTGGCCGCCCGCCGCTCCACGAACTCCTCGATCTGCTCGGCGCCGCGCGCGCGATCCCACCACATCGCCCCGACGACCCGACCGGTCAGTTCGCCGCGCGACGCGAGTGCCACGTAGGCGCGTTCCTCGGCATGGGCCTCGACGATCGCGTCCTGCCACGCGGTGATCCCGAAGCCGTGCAGGTGCCGCTGGCCCAGGCGCAACGCCTCCTCGAGCTCGGCCGGCGTGTCGTCAGGCATGAATCGCGCGACGAGATCCATGGCGCCTTCGTGGAGCATGCCGCTCGGGCTGCCGTCCGGGTCGCGTTCGATCCGCCCGTCGACCGGATCGGGGGTCGATGCCGTCACGCCGGCGAGCTCGAGCGCCTTCGTGTTGACCCACGCCCCGTGACCGTCGCGGTTCGTCAGGAAGGCCGGGCGATCGGGGACGATCCGGTCGAGCACTTCCCGACGCGGCGTGCCACCCTCGAACGCCGCCATGTACCAGCCGCCGCCGCGGATCCATGCCTCGTCCGGGTGCGACCGCGCGTACGCCTCGATGATGTCAAGCGGCGGGCCGGACTGGGCATCGGCATGGAGGTCGCAACGGAGCATCGCGCGGCCGCCGTGGATCGGGTGCACATGGGCGTCCTGGAAACCGGGCGTGACCATCCGGCCGCGCAGCTCGATGACGCGGGTCCGAGGCCCGACGGACGGCCGCACGACGCTGTCTGGCCCGACTGCCACCACGCGGCCGTCGCGGACCGCGAGCGCGCTCGCCCACGAGCGCGCGGCGTCCATCGTGGCGATCCGCCCGCCGACAAGGGCGAGGTCGGCGTAGCTGTCTGTGGTCATGCGCGCGAGTCTCGCAGCGCCACGGGATGCGCCCCGGCCGTATCCCGTACCACGCGACGCGCTAGCATCGCCGGCCATGACCTCCGTCCACCTGCTCCACGCCGGGTACACCGGCGACCGCACCGCGTCGTCGGTCGTGCTGGTGCGCGACGGCGATGCCCTGATCGTGGTCGATCCGGGCATGGTCGCCCACCGATCGCGCATCCTCGACCCGTTGGCCGAGCTGCGCGTGGCACCCGAGGACGTCACCCACGTCTTCCTCAGCCACCACCACCCGGACCACACGATGAACGTCGCGCTCTTCCCGAACGCCGAGGTGGTCGACTACTGGGCGCGCTACAAGGACGACCTGTGGCTCGACATGCCGGGCGACGGCTATCGACTGGCCGAGCACGCGCAGCTGTGGCTGACGCCCGGTCACACGCGCGAGGATGCCTCGCTGATCGTCGCGGCGGACGACGGCGTGTACGCGATGACGCACCTGTGGTGGCACGCCGACCGGTCGCCCGAGCTCGACCCGTACTGCGTCGACCCGGCGGCGATCGACGCCGGCCGCGAGCGGGTCCTGGCCGTCGCCGACGTCGTCATCCCCGGTCACGGTGGCCCGTTCCGCGTCGAACGCTAGGGGGATCCGCGTCGTCGCGCGGTGATGTTCAGCCGGACGTAGTCGATCACCGGCTCGCCCAGCGCGTCTGCCACTGCCCGCACGAATGCATCGTGCTCGTCGGCAGGTAGGCGCTCGAGATGGGCGCCGAGGACGACCGTCCGCAGGTACGTCTCGAACGGTTCGCCGGGCTCGAATCGAGTGGGCTCGTCCGACAACCAGCACTCGATGTCCACGTAGCCCGCCGCGTCCAGTCGGCGGGTCGTATCGATGGGGCTCTCGAAGTGGTGCGAGCCTCGCCAGCTGTCGCCGATCGTGGCCAGCACCGCCTCAATGCGCGCGACGTTGCCCACGCCGCCGCATTGGGCGACCAGCCAGCCACCGCGTCGGGTGATCGTGGCGAGGTTCGCGAAGAGCGCGTCATGGTCGGGCACCCAGTGGAAGGTCGCGGTCGACACCACGGCGTCGACCGGCTCGTCGATCGGCAACGGCTGGCCGAGGTCCGCGACGACGTATTCGATGCGGTCACCGAACGGCGCCAGGCGGTCACGCGCCGCCTCGATCATCGCGGGCGATCCGTCCAGGGCGATGACCCGGCCATCAGGGAGCCGCGACGCGAGCTGCTCGGTCACACGCCCCGTGCCGCAGCCCGCGTCGAGGACACGCTCGTCACCGTCCAGCGGCAGTCGATCGAGCACGGCCAGGCCCCACCGCGTCATAGGGTCGGCGACCCGATCGTAGGTGCGGGCGTCCCAGTCGCGCGGCATCAGTCGGCCGATCGAACGGGTCGCTCGGGTCGTTCTAGCCGCTCGGGCGCCAGGCCGACCCACGAGATCGCGGCGCCGATGGCGACCAGCGCCGCTGCCACGGCCATGGCCAGGTGGAACGCCTCGATCGACGCGCGGGCAGCGGCCGCGACCTGGTCGGGCGTGGCGCCCGGTCGGGGCGGGTTGAGGGGCGGGAACGCGGCGCGTACTGCAGCGGATGTCGTATCGATGTCCGGGGCGATCGCCCCGAGCTGCGTGTAGAAGGTCGCGCTGAGCGCGACGAAGATCAGCGCCCCGAGCAGCGGCTGGCCGACCCGCGCGATGGCGTTGTTGATCGCCGACCCGAGGCCCGAGAACCGTTCCGGGATCGAGCCCATCAGCGTGTTCGTCAATGGCGCGACCACGCACGCGATCCCGATGCCGAACAGGACCACGGCCGGCAGCACGTCGACGAACACGGAGGCTGGCGGGATCAGCGATGCGGGCTGCTCGGGGCTGGCATGCCAGGGTGTCGACGATGCCGGGAGTCGGGTGTACCAGAGCAGTCCGGCGGCCATCAGCGCCGGACCAAGCGTCAGGAAGCGTCGCGCTCCGGCCTGACCGTCGCGGCCCGCGATGGTGCCGATCCGCGGCGACAGCGTGACGAGACAGATGCCGACCGGCAGGACGACGGCGCCGGCGCCGAGGGCCGTGTAGCCCAGCGCACCCTGGAGGACGATGCTCAGGTAGCTCAACATCACGTACAGGCCGCCGTACACGAAGAACGTCGCCAGGTTGATCGTCGCGAACGCGCGCGACCGGAACAGCCCGAGCGGCACCAACGGGTCGCGCCGGGTCGCCATCAGGATGGGGAATGCCACCAGCGCGACCGCCCCGATCGCGATGGCCAGCCACGCGGCGGTGTCTTGCCACTCGTGTTCGCCGCCACGGATGACCCCGAACGACAGGCCGCCCACGGCGACCGCGGCGACCAGCGAGCCGAGCCAGTCGAAACGTCGCTGCGAATCGAGATCGCGCGACTCGGCGACATGGCGCAGCGTGATGAACAGCGCGATCGCGAGGATCGGCACGTTGACGAGGAATGCGATCCGCCAGCCGATGGAGTCCACCAGGAGGCCGCCAGCGAGCGGCCCGACCAGCGCAAGGGCCGAGGTCGCCGATGTCCACAGCCCGAACGCTCGCCCGCGTTCTTCGGCGGCGAAGGTCTGGGTGATGATCGACAAGGCGCCGGGCACCATCAGTGCCCCCGCCGCACCCTGGAGGAGCCGCGAGACGACGAGGATCTCGAGGCTCGGCGCCAGGCCGCAGAACGCCGACGTGATGGCGAAGCCCGCCAGCCCGAGCGCGTAGATGCGCCGCCGACCATATCGATCCGACAGGGCGCCGGCCAGGATCAGCAGCGCGGCGAGGACGGCTAGGTAGCCGCTGACGACGTACGTCTGACCCTCGAGGACACCGACAACGGTGGCCGGCAATTCGCGGCCGATCCGAGGCAACGCCGAGTTGACGATCGTGCCGTCGAGGAACACCGCGCCGGACCCGATGATCGTCGCGATGAGGGTCCATCGCTGGCGCGGCGTCATGCTCGCAGTGTCGCAGATAGACTCTCGGCGCTATGCCCGGACCTGTCGCCCTCGTCGGCGCCGGCGAATTCCTTCCGACGATGGCCACCTTCGATGCGGATCTGCTCGCGACCACCGGGCTTGCGCGGCCGCGGGTCGTCATCCTGCCGACTGCGTCCTACCCCGACGGCGAGGCCGTCTTCAAGCGCTGGGCGGCGATGGGCGTGAGCCATTTCGCGGGTCTCGGCGCGGAGGTGGAGCCCGTGCTCGTCCGTCACCGAGGTGATGCCGACGATCCCGCCGCGGCCCAGGCCGTCGGGGAGGCCGACCTCGTGTATCTCTCGGGCGGCAAGCCCGCATACCTGCTCGAGGCGCTGGCGGGCAGCGCGGTCGGCCGGGCGCTGGTCGATGCGCACGCGCGCGGTGCCGCGTTGGCGGGTTGCTCAGCGGGCGCGATGGCGCTGGCTGGCTTTGCCTTCGACTTCCGTGCTCGCCTCATGCCGTTCCCGCTGCGCTGGGGGAGCGGCCTCGGGTTCGCGCCGGGGTTGTCGGTCGTGCCCCACTACGACGCGTGGCCAGAGCCGTTATCGGCGCTGATCGCGTTCCAGGCGCCACGCGGGTCGGTCGTCCTGGGCATCGACGAGGACACGGCGGTCGTCGGTCGCGA
>CAWEWE010000004.1:0-810415 GCA_963812745.1 uncultured Chloroflexia bacterium
CGCCCCGATGGTCAGCCCGGCCACGGCCGGTCCGATGACGCGGGCGCCGTTGAACATCGCGGAGTTGATGGCCACCGCATTGCCGACATCGCGTGGTCCGACCATCTCGATCGCGAACGCCTGGCGGACCGGCATGTCGACCGCGTTGGCGCAGCCGAGCAGCAGCGCCAGCACGATGATCATCCAGACCTCGACGATCCCGGTCACGGTGAGGATCGTGAGGACGACCGCGAGCGCCATCATCACGACCTGGACGGCGAGCAGGGTCTGGCGCTTCGGCAGGACGTCGGCCAGGATCCCGGCGAACAAACCGAGCACCATCACCGGCAGGAACTGGGCCGTGGCGACCACGCCGAGCCAGAACGGGTCGCCGGTCAGCGTCAGGACGAGCCAGCCCTGGGCGACCTGCTGCACCCACGTCCCGATGAGCGACACCGCCTGGCCGACGAAGAACAGCCGGTAGTTGCGATGCCAGAAGGCCGATGCTGCCTTGGCGCGCGCCATCCGGCCCGGACGCAGCCCCGAGAGACCGGTCACGAGGCGGACTCGCGGTCGGGATGCGGCGTCGGGCCACCGTCGAGCTCGGCGAGGTGGTCCTCGAGGTGGCTGCGACGATCGCGCGCGGCCTCGATCATCGTCCGCAGGCGACGAGCCTTGGCTTCGAGGGTCTCGATCTGGTGGTCGACGCGGTCGCGCGCGTCCTCGAGGATCGCCCGGCGCTCGGCGGGGTCCTGTGTCGCGCGGAACCGCTCGCGATTGCGCTCGCGGGCGGCCTCGTCCTCGAGCAGCTGGCCGATCTGGGCCAGCGAGAAGCCGGCGTCGTCGCGCAGCTCCTTGATCGTGCGCAGGCGCTCGAGGTCCGAGGCGTCGTAGAGGCGATACGCGCCGCCGGACCGTGCGGCCGGCTCCAGGAGCCCCATCTCCTCGTAGTAGCGGATCGCCCGGGTCGTGAGGCCGGTCTCGGCGGCGACCTCCTGGATCCTGAGGAGGGCGGCCTCGCTTGCCGGCGGGGGTCGGGGTCAGGGTGGGCATCCCGATAACGATACCACAACCTTGACGTTCACGTTAAGGTCGCTGCACGAACGGGCGTGTCCCGGGCGACGCGGCGACGCCGCCATGCGGGAACGATTCGCAACTCTCATCCCGCCAATACACTCCAGACGCGACCAGACCGGCCGTGCGAAGACGAGGGCGACGTGGAGCGAGACCTCGTGGAGCGAGCACGGAAGGGCGATCATGACGCCTTTGCGATGCTGGCAGGCGCCACGATCGGTCGGCTGGACGCCGCGGCTCGACTCATCCTGCAGGACCCCTACCGTGCGGAGGACGCCGTCCAGGAGACGCTCGTCCGATGCTGGCGGGACCTGCCTACCCTGCGCGATCCCGATCGCTTCGATGCCTGGCTTCACCGGCTCTTCCTCAACGCCTGCCGCGATCAGCTCCGGGTCGCCAAGCGCAGGAGCATCGAGGTCGAGCTTCCCGAGATCCATCCCCTCTCGGTGCCTGACTCCCAGTCGGCCTCTGCCGACCGGGACCAGATCGAGCGTGGCGTCCGTCATCTCGAACCGGAACAGCGCACCGTCATCGTCCTGCACTACTACCTTGGCCTGCCGCTGCCCGATGCCGCCTCAGCGATGGGGATCCCACTGGGGACCGCGAAGTCGCGCCTCCATCGGGCGACCCAGGCGCTCCGTGCGGCACTCGATTCGGATGCACGGGTCCGCCCGAGACGATGGCGGGAGGTCGTTCGACATGACTGCAACGCGACCGATCTCGACCGGATGCTCTCGGCGTGGCTCGATGACCCGTTCACGCCGCCCGCTCCGCACTACTTGGGACAGGTACTGGAGCGGACGAGGCGACCCGGCAGCGACCGGCCTGGGCAAGCCTCGAAAGGTGGATTCCCATGGCTGACAAGGTCCTCCAACCAACGACGGCGCCGCCGCTCCGCGCGGCCTGGCTTTTGGTCCTCGCGCTGCTCCTTGTGGCAATCGCTGCGCCGACGTGGTCGTGGGGTCGCGACTCCTCGCACCGGCGCCTGTCATCCCACAGGGTGCCGCAGCGGTCTTCGTCTTCAGCTCGCTCGAGGGTAGCGCCGGCGACATCTATCTCGCGCGAGCGGACGGCTCCGATGTGCGCCGGCTCACCAGTGGGCCCGACGATCGAAACCACGCCGACGTGGTCTCCGGATGGCACGCGTATCGCTTACCGCGTGTGGGAAGGCGGAAACGATTTCCATCGTCGTCATGGACGCGGGCGGTGGCAACTCGACGACATTGGCCACGACCGCTGCTATCGGCGTCGTATTGCGCGCGAGGCAACTTACGTGGTCGCCGGACGGCACGAGCCTCATCTTCCAGACCAGCCCGGTGTGCGACATGACCTTTGACCTCTTCATCGTGCCAACGGACGGGTCGTCACCCGCGACGAGGCTGCTGACCCCGGGTCTGGAGGGCCGTGGTACCGACTGGTCGCCCGACGGGACGCAGATCGCCTTCGTGGGCAGGGACGCCACCGGCAGCGTCGGCCAGTACGTCGTCGATGCAGGCGGGATGCGCTGGGAGGCGGGCTTCAGGCACGTCGGATCCTTGCCCTTGACGGAATCGATCTCGGCAACATCCCTGGGGGATCCCGGTGGTCTCCAGACTGGGACCGAGCTCGCAGCCGTCTCTGGCACGAGGGACATCGTCGTGGTGAAACCCGATGGATCGGAGCCGCGGGTCGTTGCCGAGGAGGCGTTCAATCCCGCCTGGTCGCCCGACGGGCGACGGCTCGCCTTCCATCGCAACGTCGACCCCGCGGAGTACTTTCAGGGTCGGCCGTGCACGGCTCGCGCCTGGGTCGTCGATGCGGACGGCACCAACGAACGTCAGCTCGATCCGTTGGTGGAGGGCTGTGCCCCTCCGCCGCTGTGGTCGCCCGACGGGACCCGGCTCGCGGGTCTTCTGATCGTGGCGACCCCGGATGACCCGAACCCCGGGATTCCACTACGGGGTGATGACGGTCGACGGCAGCGATCCCCAGGTGGTCCTGGGGGACGGCGACGCCGGATCATGGCAGCCCGTTGTCGTGCCGATCCCGCCGGCGCCCTCGTTCGGGGCGCCCGCCTCGAGTCCTTAACGCTCGCCGACTGTCGTCGCGGTGACCACGCCTCCGGCTGGGTCACCGCGAGCGGGACTTGCTGGCTTCTGCGCATCGGGCTCGTTGCCCGAGATGGTTCTGATGGGACCGGAAGAACCTGCCTGTCGGAGCGCACAACGGCGGATAGAGGGGCCGGATCGAGCGGAGCCGACCGGGACTCGTGCGCGCGCCCGCGTCTCACGGCCCGCTAGGGCTGCGGATGCCTCGATCCTTCTGATCCCACCAGAATCGGGACGTTGAACGCCGCCCGATGCGTGGCGCGGCTCTCGCAGTGACGCCTAATCGATCGTGAAGTGGTCCGGATCCTGGTAGCGACCCGTGCGCTGGAACTCGATCTGCATCAGCACGTCGTTCAGCAACGAGGACGCCCCGAACCGGAACCAGTCGGGGCTCATCCAGCGCGGCCCCAGCGTCTCGTACAGGATCACCAGGTACTGGACCGCCTCCTTGGCGGTCCGGATGCCGCCGGCCGGCTTCATGCCGACCTGCCGACCGGTCGCCCGCTCGAAATCGCGGATCGCCTCGAGCATCACCAAAGTCACCGGCATCGTCGCGGCGGGTGTGACCTTGCCGGTCGAGGTCTTGATGAAGTCCGCGCCGGCGGCCATCGCGAGGATCGACGCCCGGCGGACGTTGTCGTACGTCTCGAGCTCGCCGGTCTCCAGGATCACCTTGAGGTGCGCCTCGCCGGCCGCCTCCTTGACCTCGACGATCTCCTCGAACACGGCTGCATAGTCGCCGGACAGGAACGCCCCGCGGTCGATGACCATGTCGATCTCGTCGGCGCCGGCCTCGACCGCGGCACGGGTCTCGGCGAGCTTGATGTCACGGAACGTCTGGCCGCTCGGGAACCCTGTGGCGACGCTGGCGACCTTGACGCCACTCCCCTTCAGCACGTCCTTCGCCTCGGCGATCATCGCCGGGTAGAGGCAGATCGCGGCGACCGATGGGATGGTCGGGTCGCCCGGCTTGGGATGCATGCCCTTGACGCACAGCGCGCGGATCTTGCCCGGGGTGTCCTTACCCTCCAGCGTGGTCAGATCCATCATGCGGATCGCGAGATCGAGCGCCCACAGCTTCGACCCCTTCTTGATCGATCGACGCTTCAGCGAGTCGACGCGCGCCTCGACACCGACCTGGTCGACCGTCGACACGCGACCGAGCAGGCTGCCCAACGGGTCGCCGATCGACCGGGAGCGGCCATCCCAGGCACGGATCAGCTCATCGGCCCGTTGCCGGGCGAGCGTGTCGGCGCGCTTCGTGGCGGTCATGGGACCGAGAGGATACCGCTATCGGCCCGACGCGCCAGTAGGAGATCCGAGCGCGCGATGGTGGCGTAGCGTGACCCAGACACTGATCGAGACAGGCACGGAGGAGGCAGCGATGGACCGACGGCGACCGCTCGCGGCCGTGGTAGCGAGCGTGGCAGGCCTGGCGCTCGCGTTCGGGCTCACGACGGTAGCGGCGCTCGCTGCCGACCGGGACGTGGCCATCTCCGGGTTCTCGTACTCGCCGGGTACGGTGACCGTCAACGTCGGTGACACGGTCACGTGGACGAACAGCGACGCGCAGGCGCACACGGCCACGGGCGACGCCTGGAACACCGGTGATCTTGGCAACGGCGACGCCGGATCCATCACGTTCCGGACCGCCGGGACCTTTCCCTATATGTGCGGCATCCACCCGGCCATGCGGGGCACGGTCGTGGTCCGCGCCGCCGGTGGGACGACCCCGCCCACGGACACCGACCCGGTCCCGACCGCCGATGGCCACGACTGGCTGACGACGTCGCTGGCATTCCTCGGCGTCGTGATGCTGGTCGGCACCGTCATCGCCGACCGACGGTTCCGGGAGCGCCGCCCGGGCTGACGGTCGCGCCCGACGGAGCGGGGCCTTGCACGAGGGCCGTACCGTTAGGCGCCATGAGGGAGCGCGCCCGGCGTCTGGTGGTCGCTGTCGGTCTGACGGTCTGCGCCCTGGCGGGTCCGTGGGGCACGGCGGTCGCGGCCGACAAGTTCGTCACGATGTACGCGAACGAGTACCGGCCTGGTGTGGTCACGATCAATGTCGGCGACACGGTGACCTGGGTGAATGACGACGACGTCCCGCACGACGCCGTCGGCAACGGCTGGTCGACGTCGATGCTCACCAACGGCGACTCGGATGCCGTGACCTTCCGGCGGGCGGGTCGGTACGCGTACCGCTGCTCCATCCATCCGCAGATGCGCAGCGCCGTCGTCGTCCGCGGCGCGGCTGGCGGCGCCACGGTGCCGCCGACCGACACCACCTTCAGCGGACCAGACGACGCCGATCGGCCCACGTCGTGGGTCACCGTCGCGCTGGCCCTGATCGCCGGATCGGGGCTGCTGCTGGCGATCGTCTGGCCGCGCCGGGCTCGATCCGAGACCTGACGAGCGCTCGGGCCTAACGCCCGCCGCGGACCTTGGGGAGTGGCGGCAGCCCGTCCTTGCCCTCGACCAAGAAGTGGCGGAACCAGCCCAGCACGATCCTGAGGTTCTCGACGCGCCGGAACGGCGTCCCCGAACGCGTCAGCTCGTGGGTCTCCTCCGGCACGCGCAGGAGGCGGACCGGCCGCCGGTAGGTGCGCAGCACGGTGAACAGCGCCTCCGCCTGCCCGACGGTGGTGCGGATATCCCGCTCCGAGTGCTGGATGAGCAACGGCGTACGGATGCTCTCCGCGTAGGTGATGGGTGAGATCTCCCGGAAATAGGCCGGATCGCTCCACGGCGTCGCGTCGAACTCGAGCTCGGCCCAGTCACCGCCGCTGATGTCGCCTGTCAGGAACAACATCGTCATGTCGCTGACGGAGCGGCACGTCATCGCCGCCCGGAAGCGCTGGTCATGCCCGACGATCCAGTTCGTCAGATAGCCGCCGTACGAGCCGCCGGTCACGCCCAGGCGATCCGGGTCGGCGAGGCCCTCTGCGACGAGCGCATCGACGCCTGCCAGCACGTCGCGCATCGGTCCCGAACCCCAGTCGCGGTGGTTGGCGTCGTTGAAGTCCTGGCCGTAGCCCTCGGAGCCGCGCGGGTTGGCGTAGAACACGCCGATCCCGTTGGCGGCGAGGACCTGGAACTCCCAGAACGGCGACCAGCCGTAGAGCGTGTGCGGACCGCCGTGGATCTCCGTGAGGAGCGGCGTTCGCTTCCCACCGGCGGGGATGAACCAGCCCTGGATCGACCGGCCGTCGACGGCTGCGCGACGCTCGACCGGCTCGACGAGCGTGAGCTCGGCGAGGACGGCGTCATTGAACGAGGTCGATCGACGCGGTCTTCCGTCGCCGTCCTGGAGCCACAGGTCCGGCAGCTCCGTCGGGCTCGAGCGGAGGTAGGCGTGGCGGACGCTGCGCCCGCGCGCGACCGCGTCGAACGACGAGATGTAGTGCCGCCCGTTCGTCACGCGGCGGACGTCGCCGTCGGTCGTCGAGATGCGCCACAGCTCGTAGCTCCCGTCGATGGGGGCCGTGAAGCGGAGGCTCCTCCCATCGGGTGCCGGCCATAGCCTGGCGGGCTCGCCGCGGGTGAGGTCGCTCGCCATCCCCGAGCCAGGCATCAGGTCATGGCGCGCCGACAGGTTGCGGCCGCCGCCGGCATGGGCTTCCGAACCGTCGGCCCGGAACAGCCAGATGTCGTTGCGACTGCCACCGCGGCCCTCGAGCTTCGAGCCGAGCGCGGCGATCGTCCGGCCGTCCGGCAGCCACGCCGGCGTGCCGAACACCGAGCGCGGGCCACCGGTCACGGCGTGGACGTCTCGGGTGGCGACGTCGACCACGTGGATCGCGGGCCGGAACGCCAGGTCGTGGTCGCGCCGGCGCTCCGAGACGAACGCGATCCGCTTGCCGTCGGGCGACCATGCAGGTTCGGTATCCGAGACCGGGCCGTCGGTCAGGCGCGTCGCTTCGCCGCTGGCGGCGTCGACCAGCCAGAGGTGGCGGATGCGGTCGTACTGGAAGCCGGGCCCGTTGAGCATGTAGCCGAGCCGCTCGATGAACCGGTAGTCGGAAGCGGGCGGTTCGTCCGGCTTGGGTCGCTGCTTCGTTCCCCGCCGGCGCGCATCGTCGTCGTAGGTCGCCGCATGGGACGCGGAGACCACCACGAGCCGTCGCCCGTCCGGCGACCACTCGACCGCCTCGACCCCGCGCGGCAGGTCGGTCAGCCGGCGCGCCTCGCCGGGGCGGTCCATCGCCAGCACGTGGACCTGGTCCTTGTCCTCGCGGTCCTTCGTGTCCTTCGGCCGCGACGGGTCCTCCTCGGCCTGGAGCCGCCGGTCGGAGATGAAGGCCAGCGTCCGTCCGTCGGGCGAGAAGCGCGGGTAGCGGTCATTGCGGGCACCGATCGTGAGCTGGCGCGGCTCCCCGTCGGCGTCCGCGTCGGTCGCGACGAGCCACAGGGCCTGGCGGTAGCCGTCGTAGGTCGGCGCCACGGTCTGCACGGTGACGACGGCCCAGCGACCGTCCGGCGACAGCCTTGGCTCGGTCGCGACGCGCAGTCGGTACAGGTCCTCGGGGCGCGGCGGTCGGGGCACCGGGCAAGTCTAGCCATCGCCCTGCGCCACCAGGTCTACCATCGACCTGGACGATGACCGACCAGCTCTCGCTGCCGCTCGATGCGATGGCGGATCGACTGCCCGACCTCCCGGACTTCCGGCCGATGCTGGCCCGGCCGCTGTCGGACGCGTTCGACTCCGACCAGCATCTGTTCGAGCCGTGGTGGGGTGGGACTCGTGCCCTGATCTCGATCGGGCCGGCCGAGCGGCAGGGCGACGGCGACGTGCGGGTGATCGATGGCGACGAGGTCGACCGGACCGCGGCACTCCCCGAGCTGGCCGGCACGGCCGTCCGGATCGCCGCTCGGTCGGCGATCCTCGACGGGGAGCTGGTCGTGGTCGATGCCGACGGTCGCGCCGACCAGGCGGCGCTGGAACGCCGGCTCGATGGCAGGACCGGGCGACCGGTCGCCTTCCTCGCGTTCGACCTGCTCCATCTGGACGGCAGGTCGCTCATCGGCCAGCCGCTGGTCAAGCGACGCGAGGCGTTGAAGCGGATCCTGCGTCCGGGGGACGAGGTCGTCGCGGTCCCGGCCATCGCGACCGAGGGTCGCGCCCTGTTCGACGCGATCGTGGCCCAGGGGCTGGCCGGCATGATGGCCCGCCAGCGGCAGAGCCCCTACCTGCCGGGGATCCGCAGTCGGTTGTGGCGGTTCATCCCGGCCATCGCGGGCAGCGTGCCCGCGGCCGAGCTCGCCGACGCGCCCGACGAACCGACGTCCGCGACGGCACCGGTCCTGGCGATGCTCAGCCGCCTTCCCCTCGACGAAGCCTGACGCTGTGAGGGTCAGGCCGCTCGGCGCGCCGCCGCGATGAAGGCGCGGATCCCGGGCCGCTGGCCGTACAACAGGACCCCGGTCGCGTAGATGCGCACCGTGGCCACCGCCACGAGCACGATCGTGCCGGCCAGGATCGCGATCGAGAGGACGAGCTCCCACGGCTGGACGTCGCTGACCATCAGCCGCGACAACATCGCGAACGGGCTCAGCGGGGGGAGGAACGATGCGATGCGGCCCATCGTCCCGCCACCGCCGAGCAGCACGACGAGTGCCGACAGGTAGCCGGCCATCGCGACGAGGCTGAGCGGGAGCGACAGCGTCTGGAGGTCGTCGGGCCGGCTGACGAACGAACCGACTGCCGCGTAGATGAGCGCGAACAACGCGAACCCGAGCAGGAAGAACAGGCCGTACGCCGCCAGCAGCCCGATCGTCAGCCCGCCGGTCGGCAGGCCGGAGCCGCCAGGCCCGAGCACCGCCTTCGCGATCTCGTCCTGGAAGGCGAGCACGAGAACGGCCGGGATGGCGATCGCGAGGTACTGCGTCAACCCGGCGCCACCGATGCCCAGCACCTTGCCGACCAGCAGCTGACGGGGCGATGCCGCGCTGATCATCAGCTCCATGACGCGGCTGCTCTTCTCGGTCGCGACGCCCGTGGCGACCCACATCCCGTAGATCAGGATCGTGATGAACATGAGGATGATGAACACCGTGCCGAGAAACCCGCGACTGGCGACGACCACCGCGTCCACCTGCCGACCGTCCTGGGTCGGCGCGATCAGCGACCTGGTGTCGAAGGTCGGCGTCCGGAACGTCCCGAGCGCGGAACCCGGCGGCAGCGAGCTCGTCCAGTCGAGGATGCCGACCGACAGGGACACGAACCCGGCCAGCTGGCTCCGCACGCTGTCCGCCGGTCCGTTCGTCTGGTAGACGACGTCGAGCCGGCCATCGGGGAGCCGCGACACCTCGATGATCGCGTCGAGCCGGCCGGCCGACAGCTCGTGGATCGCGAACTCGCGATCTTCTACGCGTTCGAACTCGTATGGCGGGGTCCAGTCCTCGGCGCGGACGCCGGGCGGCGGGATGTTCATGATCCCGATCGCGGTGGCTTCGGTCGTTGCCGCGAGCCGGTCCTCCTCGGCGACGATCGCGATCTTGTCGATCCTTGACTGATCCATGTAGCGCAGCAGGACCGGGGTCAGCGCGACGCCCAGCGCCAGGCACATCAGGACCAGCGTCGAGATCCGGTAGAGCTTGCTGCGGACCCGGTCGAGGTACTCCCGCCGCGCGATGATCATGGCGTTCGGGAGCAACGGGTCGTGGCGACGCATCAGGCCGCATCCTCATGCGGGACGAGTGGGTCCTCTTCGTCATCCGGCGGCCGACCGACCAGCTCGATGAAGATGGCCTCGAGCGACGGCTCGGCGACCTCGAAATGGCTGACGAGCGCCCCGCGCGCCAGGGCGGCCGCCAGGACGTCGCGTGGCTGGGTGCCGGCTCGCAGCTCGAGCTCGGTGAAGCCGGCGCCGGGACGGACTGCGGCCACGCCGTCGATCGACGTCAGCCACGTCGGCAGGATCTCGCCTTCGATCCCCAGTCGGACCGTCCGCGCCTGCGACGTCCGCTTCAGCTCCCCGAGCGTGCCACCCGCGACGAGCCGGCCGTGATCGACGATGGCCAGCGACTCGCACAGCGCCTCGGCGGCCTCCATCTGGTGGGTCGAGAAGATGATCGTGCGGCCCTCATCACGCAGCTCGAGGAAGGCGTCGCGAAGCAGCGAGAGGTTGACCGGGTCGAGCCCGGTGAACGGCTCGTCCATGAGCAGGACGTCGGGACGATGCAGGATCGCCGCGATGAACTGGACCTTCTGCTGATTGCCCTTGCTCAGCTCCTCCGCCCGCCGGTTCGCGAGATCCGGGATGCGGAAGCGCTCGAGCCAGGTGTGCGCGTTCGCGCGTGCCTGGCCGGCCGCCTCGCCGTACAGCGACGCGAAGTACACGAGCTGCTCGATGACGGTCAGACGCGGATACAGGCCGCGCTCCTCGGGCAGATAGCCGAACGTGCGCCGCGGCAGGTCCCACGCGGGCGTGCCATCCCAGCGGACCTCGCCATCGTCGGCACGCAGGATCCCGAGGCAGATCCGCATCGTGGTCGTCTTGCCTGCGCCGTTGGCACCGAGGAAGCCGAAGATCCGGCCCTTGGGTACGGCGAACGAAAGCTGATCGAGCGCCACGGTCCGCCCGAACCGCTTCGTGACGCGGTCGATGTCGAGGGTCATCGCGCCGGAGGATAGCCCCCGCGAGCCCCCTACGCCGCTGGGCCGATGGTCCCGGTCCGGATCCGGCACGCGAACGGAGCCGTGACGCGTGGTGCGACAATCCCCATGTGACCGCAGCACCGACCACCGGCCCGGCGACGACCCCGACCCGCATCCACGCGGACCGGGCGGCCGGCACGGTCGCGATCGACTGGGCGGACGGGCACGCGACGGTCTACGGCTTCGAGCCGCTGCGCTGGCTGTGCCCCTGCGCGTTCTGCCGGGGAGAGGCCGGCATGCCCGGCTGGCTCGACAGCGCCCCGGCGCTCACCCAGGAGCAGACACGCCTGACCGACCTGCATCTCGTCGGGAACTACGCGGTATCGCCGCATTGGGCCGACGGGCACAAGACGGGCTACTACCCGTTCCGGCTCCTGCGTGACCGGTGCCCGTGCCCTGACTGCACGCGCCGCCGCGAGCTGGAGACGAGCGCCGGGGCAGCGCCCACGTCGGCACCCGCCGGCACGCATGAGGAGCACCGATGATCGTCGTCACGACCCCGTACCTTGCGGGCCATCGCATCATCGAGAGCAAGGGGATGGTGTTCGGTCTGGTCGTCCGGAGCCGGGGCCTCGGCGGCAACATCATGGCCGGGCTCCGCTCCCTCGGTGGTGGCGAGATCCACGAATACACCAGCCTGCTCGAGGACACCCGCCGCCAGGCGCTCGACCGGCTCGTGCAGAACGCCACTGTCGCCGGCGCGAACGCCATCATCTCGATGCGCTTCGACTCGTCCGAGCTGTCGGGGACGATGTCGGAGATCGTCGCGTATGGGACCGCCGTCATCGTCGAGCGCGACAAGTCGGCCAAGGTCCCGGCGGGCGTCGACTGATGGGCGCCGATCTCACCCGCCTGCTCGTCCTCGGCCTCGGGCTCGTCCTGACCATCGTGGGGCTATCGCTGGTCGGTCGACAGCTGGGCGAGGGCCTCTATCCGCTCCTGATCGGGCTCGCCCTGATCGTGGCCGCCGTGATCGAACGGATGCGCTACCGCTCCGGCGAAGCGGAGCGCAGCGCGGCCGCTCCTGGGCCCGGCGGCGGCGAACCGGTGGGCACCAGCCTGGACCCCCGCTTCCGCCCGACCGACGAGCGCTTCGTCGACCCGACGACCGGGGTGCGCATGCGCGTGTGGCTCGACCCCGTGGCTGGCGAACGGCGGTACATGGCCGAGGAATGACCCGTTCGGGTCATCCGGGGCCTGCATAGGGCCGTGCTATCCTCGCCGGCCAGCCCAAGACCAGGAGTCGCCCCCTCGAATGGCCGTCGTCGATCCAGGACCGCCAGCCGAGACTGCGGTCGCGGAGCGCCCCCGGCGGGTGGCCAAGCGAGCGGCGTCGGAGCTCCCCTACCTGAACCGCGAGCTGTCGTGGCTCGAGTTCAACGCGCGGGTGCTGCACGAGGCGCGTGACGAGCGCAATCCGCTCCTCGAGCGGGTGAAGTTCGCAGCGATCTTCGCCGGCAACCTCGACGAGTTCTTCCAGGTCCGCATCGCCGGGCTCCGCCAGCAGGTCGCAGCCGGCGCAGTCACCCGAGCGCCCGACGGCCGCACACCCGCGGAGCAGCTCGCGCAGGCGCGCGAGCGCGTCCTCGAGCTCGTCGCCGAGCACTCCGCGATCTTCCTCGAGCTGCGGGCGAGCCTGGCCGCCGAGGGCGTGTCGATCGTCGACTACAGCGACGTGCCGGAGCACCACGAGGCGCTGCGCCAGCGGTTCCTCGACGAGATCTTCCCGGTCCTCACCCCGCTCGCCGTCGACCCCGGCCATCCGTTCCCGTACATCTCCACGCTCAGCCTGTCGATCGCGGTCGGGCTGCGCGACCCGGAGACCAATGAGCGCGTGTTCGCCCGGGTCAAGGTGCCGCAGATCCTGCCGCGGCTGCTCGAGGTCGAGCACAACAAGTTCATCACCATCGACCAGGTCATCGAGGCCAATCTCGAGTTCCTGTTCACGGGGATGGACGTCGTCGACTCCCACCTGTTCCGGGTCACCCGCAACGCCGACTTCACCGTCGAGGAGGACGAAGCCGACGACCTGCTGATGGCGATCGAGGAGGAGCTTCGGCGCCGGCGATTCGGGGAGGCCGTCCGGCTCGAGGTCGAGCGAACGATGCCGGCGGCGACGCGCACCCTGCTGCTGCGCGGCCTCGGGCTCGAAGCCGAGGACTGCTACGAGATCACCGGCATGCTCGACCTCACCGCGCTCTTCCGGATCGCCGACCTCGACCTCCCCGAGCTGCGGACGCCGCCGTGGACCCCGGTCACCCCGCCGCGGCTGATGCCGCCCGACGAGGACGAGCCCGCCGACGTGTTCGCCGCGGTCAGGGCGGGCGACATCCTGGTCCACCACCCCTACGAGTCCTTCGCCGCGTCGGTCGAGCGGTTCATCACCCAGGCCGCCGACGACCCCGACGTCCTGACGATCAAGATGACGCTCTATCGCACCTCGGGCGACTCGCCGATCGTGCAGTCGCTGATCCGTGCCGCCGAGCGGGGCAAGCAGGTCGTGGTCCTGGTGGAGATCAAGGCCCGCTTCGACGAGGAGGCGAACATCATCTGGGCGCGCAAGCTGGAGCGCGCCGGCGCCCACGTCGTCTACGGCCTGGTCGGGCTCAAGACCCACTCCAAGACCGCGCTCGTGGTCCGGCGCGAGGGGTCGGGCCTTCGCCGCTACGTCCATATCGGGACCGGCAACTACAACCCCAAGACCGCACGCCAGTACGTCGACATCGGCCTGTTGACCGCCCGGCCCGAGATCGGCGCCGACGTCACGGACCTGTTCAACGTGCTGACCGGTCTGTCGCGCCAGCGCACGTTCCGGCGCCTCCTGGTCGCGCCGCACAGCCTGCGCTCGGGGTTCCTCGCGCTGGTCGAGCGGGAGGTCGCGCATGCCGCCGCCGGCCGCCCGGCCCACATCACGCTCAAGCTCAACGCGATCGTCGACACGCCGGTCATCGAGGCGCTCTATCGGGCCGCCAGCGCCGGTGTCGACATCGACCTGATCGTGCGCGGCGCCTGCTCCATCCAGCCGGGCATCCCCGGCATCTCGGAGCGGATCCGCGTCCGCTCGATCATCGGCGAATTCCTCGAGCACTCGCGGATCTGGGGCTTCGAGAACGGCGGCGATCGGCAGTGGTACATCGGCTCGGCCGACCTCATGGATCGCAACCTCGATCGCCGGGTCGAAGCGGTCGTCCCGGTCGAGGATTCGGAGGCGAAGGCGCGCCTCGCCGAGATCATCGAGCTGATGCTGGCCGACGACCGGCGGTCCTGGCAGCTCCAGCCCGACGCGAGCTGGGTACGTACCGAGACGCTGCAGGGCAAGCCGGGCACGGTGGATACCTTCGAGACCCTGAAGGAGTGGGCGGTCATGTCCGGCCACGCAGCCTCCGCGCCACGACGGCCCGGTGCGGGTGTCGGCTCGATGGATCCACGCGCGTGATGGAGGTCGAGCTCAAGTACCGCGTGAACGACCCCGCCACCGGCGAACGGCTCCTGTCGGCCGATCAGCTCGGCGGGCTGCAGGCCACCGGCGGACGAGCCCGGGCGACCCAGTTCGAGGACCGCTACGTCGATACCAGCGACGGTGCCCTGGCCAAGGCCGGCTTCGCCGTCCGGATCCGGCAGAGCGGCGCCGACACCATCGTGAGCGTCAAGTCGCTCACCGCGACCGAGGGCGATGGTGGCGCGGTCGAGCGCGACGAGCTGGAGGGGCCGGCCGATCGGGTCGCCCCGGCCGCGGAGTGGCCGGCATCGGACGCCCGGTCCCTCGTCCTGGAGCACGCCGGCGATGCCCCGCTCGTCGAGCGCGTGACGATCCGCCAGCTTCGCCATCGGCGACTGCTCAAGGCCGGCGAGTCACGCGTCGAGCTGAGCCTCGACGAGGTGGACGTCGTCAGCCGCGGGCGGATCGTCCGCTCGTTCACGGAGCTCGAGGCGGAACTCGTCAAGGGTGATTCGGGCCTGCTCGTGGCGCTCGCCCAGCGTCTCGATTCCGAGACCGGGCTGGCTCGATCCGGCCACAGCAAGCTGGAGGCCGCGCTGGCGGCGATCGACGGGGCGAACGGCGACGACGCCGAGGTCAAGGAGCAGCGGCCGAGAAAAGCGCGATCGAATGGCGCCGCGCCGCGGGCCGACGGATCGCAGGACGACGCGCGTGCCAGGGATGCGGTCCCGCGGCTGGTCGTCGGCAAGACGCCGGGGGTCGTCGCCGAGGACTACATCGCCGAGGCGGGTCGCAAGGTCATGCGCTTCCACCTGGCCAGGATGCTCGACCGGGAGCCGGGTGTCCGGAGCGGGATCGATAGCGAGGACGTCCACAAGATGCGCGTCGCGACCCGCCGGCAGCGCGCCGCCTGGCGCGTCTTCGGGGAGGCGTTCAAGAAGGGCCGCACGAAGGCCCATCGAGACGGTCTCCGCGACGTCGCCCGGCGGCTCGGCGCGGTCCGCGACCTCGACGTCCAGCTGGAGGCGGCCGACGCCTACCGAGCCGACCAGCCCGTCGCCGAGCAACGGGCCATCGAGCCATTGCTGGCAGCGTGGCGTCAGCATCGGGACGACGCCCGGATCCTGCTTGCCCGTGAGCTCGACTCACCAGGCTACGTGCGGTTCCTCGACGACTACCTGGACTTCGTGCGCACGGAAGGCGCAGCCGCGGTGCCCGTGAGCCCGGTCCAGCCGCATCGGGTCAGGGACACGGCGCCGTCACGCATCTGGGCCGCCTACGAGCAGGTCCGGACGTACGAGCCGGTCCTGCGCTGGGCCGACGTCACGACGCTCCACGACCTGCGCATCGCCAGCAAGTGGTTGCGCTACACGCTCGAGTTCGTCCAGGAGGCCCTCGGCGACGAGTCGTCGCCGCTGATCTCGCGTGTGACCGACCTCCAGGACCACCTCGGCCTCCTCAACGACGCGGACGTCGCGTCGTCGATGACGCGGACGTTCCTTGTGGAGCAGTCGGGCACGTTGAGCCCGACCGAGAACGCGGCGATCGGTCGCTTCCTCGTCCACCGCGAGCGCGAGATGGCCCGCCTGCGACGCTCGATCGGCACCCCGTGGCGCGGCGTCGCGGGCCTCCGGTTCCGGCGCAGCCTCGGGCGGGTGGTCGCCGGGCTCTAGCGCCGCGTTGCTATCGGCGCCAACCGTGTGCAAGCTCGGGCAGGCGATCCCGCCACGCACGACCGACGTGATCGGCGACCAGGATCGCGCCCTCCCGTAGGCCGGCATCCGACACCCGCACGGCATCGACGTCATAGCGGCGCATGAGCGCGTCGACGATCACGGCGCCCGCGGCCAGGAGCGGGCCCCGCTTCGGGTTGATGAAGAAGCGTTCGGTGAGCGCGTCAGTCGGCGTGCTGGACAGCGTGCCGAGCGCCTGCGCGATCCGCTCCCGCGTGAGCATCTGGTCCTCTACCCCGCCGGTCGTGACCTTGAGCAGGTTCGACGCCGTCCCGCCGACGGCCACGAGGTCGGTCGGCGCGGCGGGTAGCGCGTCCTCGAGGGTCTCGTCGGCGGCGGCCTGCATCAGGGCGATCGCGGCAGCGTCGACCGGGTCGGACGTGACGAAGCGGGATGTCAGTCGACCGGAGCCCAGGCGGATGCCCGCGGCCCGCGCGACGCCGCCGGCCGCCACGGCACAGAACTCGGAGCTGCCACCACCGATGTCGACGACCAGCGTCTCGTGCTCGACCGGCCGCCCGGCGGTGACGCCGATGAGGGTGAGATACGCCTCCTCCTCGTGGGTCAGCACGTGGAGGGGGATGCCCGTGGACGCCTCGACATCGGCGACGATGCGGGCCGCGTCGCCGGCCCGCCGGATCGGCTCGGTGCCCATGAACGTGATCGACGCCGCATCCAGCGCGCGTGCGGCCGAGGCGTAGCGGCTGAGCGCGGCGACGAGCCCCTCGCGCCCGACTGCGCCGAGGTGGGCCTGGGCATCGACCGCCGCCCCGAGCCCGAGGAAGACGGATTCGTCGGTAAGCGGCCGGAGCCGGTGACCGGCGATGGCGGCGACGAGGAGATGGACGGAATTCGAACCGAGGTCGACCGATGCGCCGATGGGCGGGCTCGGTGTCACGCGGTCGGCTTGGGCTTCGGTGTACGGGTGGTGGTCCGCGATCGGCGGACCGGCTTGGGCGCCGGCGTGGCCGTGGTGCGTCGCCGCGTGGCCGCCTTCGCGGTCGTCGCGGCCTTCGTCGCGCCAGTGGGCTTCGTCGCGGCAGCGGCCTTCGTGGCCGCGGCGGGCTTCGTCGCGGGCTTTGCGGCCGCGGCGGGCTTCGTGGGTGCGGCGGGCGTTCCCTTCGCCGGTGGAGCCTTGGCACCTGCCGCCCTCGTCGCCGGTCGCTTCGGGATCGAGTCGCTCGCCGTGTCACGGATCGTCGATACGATCGACGCCATCTGTGCCGCGGCATCGGCCGCTTGTCGTTCGCGCTTGAGCGCCTTCTGGCGGGCCTTCGCGGACTGGCGCAGTCGCTTGGCCTCGGTCGCGCGAACCGCGTCGAGCTGCTTACCAAGCTTCTGGATCTTGCGGCGCGCCTTCTTGGATACCGGCGCCGCCGGCGACTGCGCGGCCGCGACGAGGTCGTCCACCGCGCCGATCACATCGTTCGAGAGCGAGGAAGGGCGTTCCCCCGTCTTCTTCGCAGTGGACCCCGGTCGTGTATCGGCCATCCCTGCCTCCATCGTCTGGTGGACTTCGCGGCGGAACGGTAGCACTCGCAGATGAACGCCGGCGCCAACGCACCCTGGCGACGGTTCGTTCTGCCTGGCGGCGCTGCGCTTGTCACGACTGGTGCGCGCGCGCACCATGCGGGTGGTAGGAAGCAGACCGGACGAGGTGAGCGTGCCTGGGATGCCGCGGATCGCCCATTTCGTGACTGCCACACGGGCGAGACTGTCGGGCGAGCACCGCGAGTTCGACAAGACGATGCCCCTCGACCTCCTCGAGGGGATGGTGTGGCTCGTCGTCGCGGTCGCGGCACTCTTCCTGCTTGCCGCCGCGCTAGGCGGCCCGGCGAACGGAGCGGCGTAGCACCCCACCCTGGTGGCCACACCGCCGCGCTGACCGCTGCGCAGACCCCGGCGTTAACCCTCCCTTAACCGGTCGAAAAGCGACCGTTGATGCCCCAGCCAGAAGGTCAGGGCGTGAGACAGGGCGCCCTCGTCCGAAACCGACCGCGCGTAGGGAGGAACCATCGAGTGACCATCAGGCACACCTGGCGCATCGGCGCGCTCGCCGTCGTGGCCGCGTTGGCCATCGGCGCCTGCAGCGGCGGCGGAGGCGCGACGACCCCACCGGGGAGCGACGGTCCCGCGAGCGGGGAACCGTCGAGCCCTGCTGCGGCGCTGTCCGGGACCGTGACGATCGACGGCTCGAGCACGGTCTTCCCGATCACGGCGGCAGTGGCCGAGGACTTCCAGATCGCCAACCCGGGCGTCCAGGTCCCGACCGCGCTGTCCGGGACCGGTGGCGGGTTCAAGAAGTTCTGCGTCGGCGAGACCGACATCAACGATGCCTCGCGGCCGATCAAGGCCGAGGACGAGGGCGAGGGCGTGGCCTGCACGGCCAACGGCATCGACTACGTCGAGCTGCAGATCGCGATCGACGGCCTGACCGTCGTCGTGAACCCTGCCAATAGCTTCGCGACGTGCCTCACGAAGGACGAGCTTGCCAAGATCTACGGGCCGGAATCGACCGAGAACCTGCTGTGGAGCGATGTCCGGACGGGTTTCCCAGCCGAACCGGTCAACCGGTTCATGCCGGGTGCGGACTCGGGGACCTTCGACTACTTCACCGAGGTCATCAACGGCGAAGTCGATGCGGCGACGCAGTTCGCCACGCAGTCCGAGGACGACAACGTCCTGGTGACCGGCGTCGCGGGTGACGTCAACGGGATCTCGTTCTTCGGCTACGCCTACTTCGTCGAGAACCAGGACAAGCTCAAGGCGGTCGAGGTGGACGGCGGCTCGGGCTGCGTCGCACCGACCGAGGCATCCATCAATGACAACAGCTACGCCCCGCTCAGCCGTCCGCTATTCATCTACCCGGACGTGGGCAAGGCAAAGGAACGGCCGGAGCTGCGGGCGTTCGTCGACTATTACCTCGCGAACACCAACACCCTCGCGGCCGAGGTGGGCTACATCGCGATGCCTACCGACCTCCTCCAGAAGGAAGTCGACGAGTGGGCGGCGGCCGTGGGCGACTGATCGAACCAGCGCGACCCTCCTCCATGCGGATGCCGGCTCGGCTCGGAAGGGCCGGCATCCGCGCACGTCCAGCTCGCAGACCTGCCGTACGCTACGGGACCGATCGTTGATGGGGAGCCTCCGCATCGAATGACTCCTGGCGCCATGTCACTCGCCCGCCGACGACCGGTGTCGGAACGGATCATCGAGATCCTGCTGTTCCTCGCGACGACGGTCGGCGTCGTGACCACGGCCGGCATCGTCCTCGTCCTGGCCTTCCAGACGGTCGAGTTCTTCCTCGAGGTGAGTCCGGTCGAGTTCTTCACGGGAACGCGCTGGTCGGCCGGCATCCGGCCGTTCGCCTGGGGCGTGCTCCCGCTGGTGTCGGGCACGGTCCTGGTGGCCGGGATCGCGATGCTGATCGCCGTCCCGTTGGGCCTGCTGTCGGCGATCCTGCTCGCCGACTACGCGTCGCCGCGCGTCCGCACTGTGATCAAGCCACTGCTGGAGACGCTCGCCGGGATCCCGACGATCGTGTTCGGGTTCTTCGCGGTCAATTTCCTCGCGCCGCAGGTCCTCGTGCCGCTCATCGGCAAGGGCAACATCGGTACCTTCTCGGCGCTGTCAGGTGGCATCGTCGTGGGCCTCTTGATCACGCCGCTGATCGCGTCGATCTCGGAGGATGCGATGCGTGCCGTCCCGCGCGGGATGCGCGAGGGCGCGTACGCGATGGGTGCCACGAAGTTCGAGGTGGTCCGCAAGGTGGTCCTGCCGGCGGCCATCTCCGGGATCATGGCGTCGGTCATCCTCGCGGCCAGCCGGGCGGTCGGCGAGACGATGGCCGTCGCGCTCGCGGTCGGGGCGAAGCCGCAACTCACGTTCGACCCGACGCAAAGCGTCCAGACGATGACGGCGTTCATCGCCGAGATCGCGATCGGCGAGACCGCCCAAGGCTCGATCCAGTTCAAGGCATTGTTCGCGGTCGCCGCGACGCTCTTCGTGATGACACTCGTCCTCAACCTGCTGAGCAGCTGGGTCGTACGCAAGTTCCGGACGGTGTACTGATGGCGACAGCGAGCGGGCCGGCGATGACGCCCGTCCCGGCGGTCCGCTTCGAGCCAGCGGTGATGCGCCGCAAGCTGACCGGCACGCTCTTCTACGGTGCGTGCGTGCTGGCGATCGGGATCGTGCTCCTGGCCCTGGTGCTGCTGCTGCTCGACGTCCTGGCGCGTGGGCTTCCGTGGCTGGACCCGCAGTTCGTGACCGGCGTCCCGTCGCGGCGACCCGCCAACGCGGGCATCCTGCCGGCCCTCGTCGGCTCGCTCGAGATCGGGGTCATCGTGGGGGTCCTGACGTTCCCGATCGGGGTCGGCGCAGCGATCTATCTGACCGAATACGCCTCGGACACGTGGATCAACCGGCTGCTGCAGACGAACATCAGCAACCTCGCGGGAGTGCCGTCGATCATCTACGGCATCCTGGGCCTGGCGCTGTTCGTGCGGCTTCTCGGGTTCGGTTCGACGATCCTCGCCGCCGGCCTGACGTTGACGCTGTTGATCCTGCCGGTCGTCATCATCGCTTCGATCGAGGCGATCAAGGCCGTTCCCACCGCGCAGCGTGAAGGTGCGTACGCACTGGGGGCGACCCGCTGGCAGATGGTCCGTGGATCCGTGCTCCCGGCCGCGGCCCCGGGCATCATGACCGGGATCATCCTCGCCATGGCTCGCGCGATCGGTGAGGCCGCGCCGTTGATCCTGATCGGGGCGTTCGCGTTCGTGACCTTCCTGCCGAATCCGCTCTCGGGTGGCTACACGGTGCTGCCGATCCAGATCTTCGACTGGGCGCGCCGACCGCAGGGCGATTTCGCGGGGATCGCTGCTGCGGCGATCATCGTGATCTTGTTACTCATCCTCGTGCTCAACGCCCTCGCCTTGGTCGTGCGCGTGCGCCTGTCGAGGCATATCCAGTGGTAGAGGAGGACCCCTTGCACGCCCCAGTTTCGGAGCCTTCGGTTCGGGACGCCTCCGCGGACGGCGCGGAGCGCACGATCCGGATCGCAGCCACGCCTCGCGATACATCGATCGTCACCGGGCGCGCAGCGGACTTCGTCGTGGAGCTCCAGGACGTGTCCTGCTATTACGGCTCGTTCCGAGCCGTGCGCAACGTCGACATCAAGATCGCGAAGAACTCGATCACCGCGTTGATCGGTCCGTCCGGCTGCGGCAAATCGACGCTGCTGCGAACCATCAACCGGATGAACGATCTGGTGCCGTCCTACCGTTCGGAGGGACGGGTGCTGCTGGACGGCCAGGATCTGGCGGGGAGGGACGTCGATCCGGTCGCCGTGCGGAGGCGCGTCGGGATGGTCTTCCAGAAGCCGAACCCATTCCCCAAGACCGTGTGGGAGAACGTCGCCTTCGGGCCAAAGATCAACGGCTACAAGGGCGACCTCAACGAGCTCGTCGAGCGCAGCCTCCGCCGTGCAGCGCTGTGGGATGACGTCAAGGACAAGCTCAAGCAGTCCGGCATGGCCCTCTCCGGCGGACAGCAGCAACGCCTGTGTATCGCGCGGACGATCGCCGTGGACCCTGAGGTCATCCTCATGGACGAGCCATGCTCGGCACTCGATCCCCGCTCGACCCTCCAGATCGAGGAACTCATGGCCGAGCTCAAGCGCGAGTACACGATCGTCATCGTCACCCACAACATGCAGCAGGCCGCCCGCGCGTCGGACACCACGGTCTTCATGACGATGGGCGACGATCGGGCCGGCTATGTCGTCGAGGAGGCACCGACGGTCGACATCTTCACGAATCCGAGGAACCGACTGACCGAGGACTACGTGTCGGGTCGGTTCGGTTAGGTTGGACGACATGACCGAGTCCAGGGACCGTGCTGACTCGCCGACCGTCGACGAGCAGGTGGAACAGCTCCTACGGGAGGGCCAGCCCGAGGGGCCCAGCGAAGAGCCGGCGCGCCGGGAGCCCCTCGACATCCAGGAGCAGGAGATCAAGGACGCCGTCCTGCGCATGGGTGCGCTCGTCGAGGAGGCGATCCGACGAGCGGCGCAGTCGCTCGTCGACCACGATGCCGACCTCGCCCTGGACGTCATCAAGGCGGATGTCCGGATCAACGACGCCCAGCGCGAAGTCTCGCGCCTGATCAGCGTCACGATCGCGACCCAGAACCCGGTCGCGCGCGACCTCCGCTACCTTCTGACGCTCGACCATGTCACGTACGAGCTCGAGCGGATCGGGGATCACGCGTCGTCCCTTGCCAAGCAGGTCATCAAGCTCGCTCCCGAGCCGCCCCTCGCGGACTACGTGAAGCTGCCCGAGATGGCGGAGCGCGACGCCCAGGTCGTCCACAAGGTCCTGCGCGCGCTCGTGGACGCGGACGCCATCGCCGCCCGCGAGGCGGCGGTCCTCGACGACGAGATCGACCGGCTCTACCACGCGACGTTCGACGAGGTCATCGACCTGATGCGCCAGGACCCAGGCAATGTCGAGCGGGGGACGCGCATCATCATCGCGTCGCACTATCTCGAACGGATCGGCGACCGCTCGACGAACATCGCCGAGGACATCGTCTACCTGGTTACCGGTGACGTCGAGGACCTCAACCCGTGACCGACCGCAGTGTCGGCGGCCCCATCCGCGTCCTGTTCGTGTGCACCGGCAACTCGGCCCGGAGCATCATGGCGGAAGCCCTGCTGCGCCACCTCGGGGGTGGTCGATTCGAAGTCCACAGCGCCGGCACCGAGCCACGAGGCGTCAACCCCCTGACCCTGCGTGTCCTGGCTGAGGCCGGCATCGACGCCAGCGGCGCACGCTCGAAGTCAGTGAACGAGTACCTCGGCCAGACGTTCGACTACGTGGTCACCGTGTGCGACGAGGCTCGCCAGGTCTGTCCGGTCTTCCCCGGCGTCCACGAGTCACTGCATTGGGGCTACGAGGACCCGGCCGAGGCCGAGGGGACGGAGGAGGAGCGACTCGCGGTGTTCAAGAAGGTCTTCATCCAGATCGGCGAGCGCGTCCGCCAGTTCGAGACCGTCACCGACCGCGCAGTGCGCGATTCGCGGCAGCCCGCCTGATGCTGATCGACCTGCTGCGCCACGCCGATGCCGGTGACCCGATGGCGTGGAACGGCCCGGATAGCGAACGACCACTGAGCGAGAAGGGCCGCAAACAGGCGAACCGGCTTGGCGACCACCTCGCCGCCATCGGGTTCCGCGCAGACGCGATCATCACGTCGCCCAAGATCCGTGCGGCAGAGACCGCCCAGCTCGTCGCCGAGCGCATCGAAGTGATCGTGACCGAGGATGAGCGCCTGGCGGGTTCGCTCGATCTTGATGTCATCGAGGCGATCCTGGATGACGCGGGTGATCCGGACGAGGCGATGCTGGTCGGCCACGACCCGGACTTCAGCGAGCTGCTGAGCGTCTTGTGCGCCGCCGGCGTCACGATGCGCAAGGGGGCCCTCGCACGGATCGAGGTGGACCGCCCGCTGCAGCCTGGCGGCGGGACGCTGCGCTGGCTGCTCCCGCCCGACGCGGTGAAGCCCCGCTGAGCCGAGGCTACGCCGACCCCTGTGTCGGCTGGACGGCGATCGGCGCCGCCGCCGATGACGAGCGCGTCAGGATGACGGTCACGGCGATGAGCACCAACGCCGCGCCGAACCATTGGACCGCGCCGAGACGCTCATCGAGCAATAGCGCGCCTCCGGCGACGCCGACGATGGGGATCAGGTAGAAGGACGCCGCCGCCAGGGATGCGGGCACGCGACGCAGGGCGCCGAGGTAGAGCCAGTACGCCCCTGCGTAATAGAGCACGCCGGACAGCACCGCGCTCGCCAGCCCGATCGGGGTCAGCTTGCTCGGCACGAGCGGGCCGCCAAGCAGCGCGATGACCACCAGCAGCCCGATGGCCAGCGCGAGGCCGTACGCCTGCTGCGAGAGCACGACCTGGCTCGTCTCCTGCGCATCCGGCAGGAACCGGCGGGTGACGACGGTATAGGCCGCGCAGCAGGCGATCCCAGCGACGGTCAGCGCGACGCCGACGACCTGCCCGCTCATCCCGGTCGGCTCGTAGACGACCAGCACGATCCCAGTGATCGCGACCGCCGACAGCAGGATCAGCCGCGGAGTGATGCGTTCACGAAGGAACGCCGCCGCGAGGAGCAGGATCAGCAGCGGCTCCAACGCCCAGAGCAGGACCGACACGCTCGCCGTGATCGTCGTGAGCCCCAGCAGGCCCAGCGCGTAGGCGACGCCCGGGTTCAGCAGACCGAGTCGACCGAGCAGCGGCGGGCCGCCCCCTCGGAGCGGGATGCCCTGGTGCCGCATCAGGAGGGTGAGCACGGCAAGACTGGAGGCAAGCTGGACCGCGAGCAGGGTGGCAGGTGGGAACTCGCCGAGCGCCGCCTTGCTGATGACCGTCCCGAGACCCCAGCACGCCGCGGCAAGGACGAGCGCCGCGATGTCCCGTCTGGCGCTCGACGAGCTCGTCGTCGGCGTCAGCAGCAACCTGATCCGCCGCAGCAGCCCGTCGTCGCCGTCGCGAGCGGAAGGTCGCGAGGCGACGTGAGGTCGATGAGCGGTGCCGCGTCGGCCGGCTTGGTCGCCTTGACGATCGCGCTGATCATGCCGTCAGCCACGTCGTGCGACGGCGTGATCGACACGTCGGTAAGACCGACCGCCTCGAGACCCGATCGGAACTCGCTCACCGACAGTGCCCCGGCGATGCAGCCCGCGTAGCTGCCCCGCTCGGCGCGCTCCTCCGAGGTCAGGGCATCGTCCGCGATGATGTCGGTGATGCCGATGCGGCCACCCGGGCGCAGGACGCGGGCGATCTCCCGGAAGACTGCCGACTTGTCGGCGGCGAGATTGACGACGCAGTTGCTGATGACGACGTCGACCGACTCAGCCGGCAAAGGCAGCGCCTCGATGTGGCCCTTGAGGAACTCGACGTTCGTCGCGCCGGCGGTGGCGGCGTTGCGCTGCGCCAGGGCGAGCATCTCGTCGGTCATGTCGACCCCGAAGGCCCGCCCGGTCGGCCCGACTCGCTTGGCCGACAGGAGGACGTCGATGCCACCGCCCGAACCCAGATCGAGGACACGCTCGCCGGCGTGCAGGTCGGCGACGGCGATCGGGTTCCCGCAGCCGAGGGAGGCCAGAACGGCCGCGTCGGGCAACTCGTCGCGTTCCAAGGCGGAATAGAGCCCCGAACCGATGGTCTCGGGATCGCCACAACACGACTGTCCCTGGGAGGCGCGGAATGCGGCCGCGGCGTAGTGCTCGCGGACCGTCTCGTGGATCGACTCGGTCACCATGCTCGTCTCCTGCTCACGGATTTCGATGTATTGATACTTGACGATATAGACACTTGTCAATACAGTGATTTCCGATGAAGCGCCAGACCGATCCCGATGTCTTGCTCCTGCAGGCTGCGGCCGACCCCACGCGACTCGCGATCCTTCGCCAGCTGAACGACTGCGCCGAGGTCTGCGCCTGCGATTTCACGGCGTGTTGCGACGTGAGCCAGCCGACCGTCTCGCATCATCTAAAGGTCCTTCGCGAGGCGGGCTGGATCACGGGTGAGCGCCGCGGGACGTGGATCTGGTACTCCCTCCGACCCGAGGCCGTGGCGCGGTTCCGCCAGCTCGCCGGCGGGTTCGGCGCGGTCGGCGTGGGCGCCGCGCCCCTGTCCCGCGCGCTACCGGTCGTGCAGCCCTCGGCCTAGTTCAGTCGCCGGCGACGGCCGGATACGGGAGCGCGACCGGGTCGGACGCCAGCCGGCTCCGGCCCTCGGCATCGAACCGGTCCAGGCCCAGGTCGGTGACGTCGATCAGGTCGGTCGCGCCGCGAAGCGCCAGGTCGGCGGCCACCCGGGCGACGCCCGGGCCCCACATCATCCCGTGGCCCGCGGCCGCAGCGACGGTCACGCCGCCGATCATCGATCCATCGGGTCGCAACGCCGGGCCCAGGATCGGCAGGTGATCGGGCGTGTAGTCGATCGTGGCGGCCCAGATCTTGCGCAGCCCGAGGTCGCGCGTGACCGGTACGTAGTCGGCGAGCCGCGCTCGATACCGCGCATACGCCGTCCAGTCGATGTCGCGCGCTTCGCCCGGCTGCTCGTCCGGATCGCTCCAACCGAACAGCAGCCCGCCCTCCTCGAGCCGCCAGTAGAGGCCCGCCCCGATGTCGAACACCATCGGCATCCGGTCGACGGCGAACGCCGGATGCGGCTCCAGGACGGCCACCGTGTGGCGCGCCGCACCGGCTGGGATCCGCAACCCCGCGAGTGAACCGACGGCCCGCAGGGACGGCCCACCGGTGAGCAGCACCCGGTCGGTCTCGATGACGCCGGCGTCCGTCTCGACGGCAACCACCCGTGACCCGTCATCGCTCGTTCGCAGACCGATGAACGACGTTCCTTCGCGCAGCTCCACGCCCGCCGACTGCATCGCCAGCGAGTAGGCACGCACGTTGCGGGGCGGGTCGATGTACCCGTCGCCGTCGCGGTAGCTGCCGCCACGATGGCCCTCGGGCGCCAGCGTGCCGACCGTCGCCACCGCTTCGTCCGCCGACAGCCAGCGCACGTCCGTCAAGCCGGCCGTTCGCTGCATCGCCACGCGCTCGCGGCCTGTTCGCTCGTCGTCCTCGGTCACCGCCAGGATCAGGTAGCCGAGCTCGCGGAACCCGGAGTCGGTGCCGTAGGTAGCCGTCTGGCCACGGTAGAAGTCGATCGACCAGCGGCCCAGCGCCACGGTCGCGGGCGTGCCGCCTTGGGCCCGGACGATGCCGGCCGCTCGCGACGAGGCGCCCATCCCGGCCAGACCCCGCTCGAGCACGACGACGCGGCCGACGCCCTCGCCCGCGGCGAAGACCGACGCCCAGCCACCGATCGTCCCGGCGCCGACAACCACCAGGTCCGCCCGATCCGTCACCCGGTGCGCCTCCGATCTCCCCGCTCAGCCATCGAGCGCGGCCGCCTCGACACACGCGGCGATGACGCCGAGACGCTGCAGCCGACCGTACGTGGTCCGGCGCCGGACCGTGAACGCGGCGACCTCGAGTCCCGCCCTGCGAGCCGCGGCCACCGACCCAGCGTCGATCGCGTGGAAATCGACGGACACGGCCTGACACTCGAGCTCCGCGGCGCGACGGATGGTCGCCGGGGACATGTCGTGGGCATTCAGCCATCGGGGCCAGGCCGGCGCGAGACCGGCGATCCGTTCTAGCGTCACCGGCTCGAACGACGACACGACCGCGTTGACCAGCCCCGGACCCCGCCCGGAGGCGAGCACCTCGACCACCGCTCGATCGTGGAGGCCCTTGAGGTCGATGTTGACGGTCGCCCGATGCGGGATCGTGTGGAGCGCGTCGGCGAGGGTCGGGATCCCGAGATCCTCGAGGTCGCGCGCCCTGACCTCGTCGACACGTTCCGGTCGGCGCTGGACGCGCTGCAACGTCTCGTCGTGGAGGAGCACCGGGACGCCGTCGGATGACAGCCGGACGTCGAACTCCACGCCGTCGCAACCCGGCACCGCCAACGCCGCTTGCAGCGCGGCGATCGTGTTCTCCGGGGCGTGCCGCCAATCCCCGCGGTGGGCGATCCGAAGCACGCCTAGCCGATCTCCAGGTGGGCAGCCACCCCGAGATGGTCGCTCGGGTAGAGCGTCGGGTCGCCGGGATCGGGGCGGTCGAACACCAGCCGCGCATCGACGACCCGCGCCGCCCCGCGCAGCCAGATGTAGTCGAGGCACCTCGGCTCGCCGTCCGTGTCCATGGCGGGCGCCTGCAGGCCCGACGGCCAGGTGACCGCCGGCTCGGCGCCATTCGCCTCGGCATAGGCCGACCGGAAGCCGGCCGCGACCATCCGCGCGTACGCCGGCTCGGCGGGATGGGCGTTGAAGTCGCCCATCACGATGGACGCCTGCGTCTCGGGTGAGCTCGCCAGCCAGTCGAGCAGGGCAGCGGTCTGCTGGTCGCGCTCGGAAGCCTCGGGCGCGAGGTGGTGGAGGTGCGTGACCGTGACGAGGACGCTCGAGCCCGTCGGGAGCTCGATCGTGGCCCGGTGCGCCGACCGTTGCAGCCCCAGGTCGACCCGCTCGACGTCGCGCCCGACGAGCGGCTCGCGGACCAGCAGGCTGTTGCCGTATTCCGGTCGACCCGCCCAGCCCCGGAGCGCCGCGTAGCGCCCCTCTCCCGCTGCACCGATCAGCCGATCCTGCTGCATCACGTAGACGACCTCCTGGAGCCCCAGCAGGTCGGGCTGCAGCGCCGCCATGTCGGCCAGGATCAGCGGCAGCCGTTCGGGCCAGCGATCCGCCAGGTTGAGGATGTTGAAGGTGGCGACGTGGAGACGGTCCATCGGATTACGGGTCACGACGAGTGGGCTTGGTCGGTGCCGTCGGCGACCGGCAACGCGAACGAGAACGTCGACCCGACGCCCTCCTGCGACTCGACCCAGATCCGGCCGCCATGCTGTTCGACGACGTGGCGAGCGATGGCCAGGCCGAGCCCGGTCCCCCCGCCTGCCTCCGCCCGCAACCGCGCCCGGTCGACCTTGTAGAAGCGCTCGAAGACCCGGTCGCGAGCAGCTCGTGGGATGCCGATCCCGTGGTCCTCGACGGCGCTGACGACGTCGTCACCCTGGGCGTACGTGCGGACCGTGATCTGGCCGCCGTCGGGGCTGAACTTGACCGCGTTGTGGACGAGGTTCACGACCACCTGTCCGAGCCGGGTGGCATCGCCGCGGACCCGCGGCAGCCCGGCCGGGGTGTCGATCTTGAGCGTGACGCCCTGGCGTTCCGCGAACAAGCGCAGCCGCTCCGCGGAGTCGGCTGCCAGCGCGCTCACGTCGACGCCATCGGTGAGTTGCAGCGTCCCGCCACCCTCGATGCGGCTGAGATCGAGGAGCTCGTTGACCATCTGAACCAGGTGGCCGGTCTCGACCTCGATCTTGGCGATGCGCTCGCGCATCTTGCCGGGGATCGCGGCTCCGACCGCCTCCGCTTCGCGCTCGAGGGTCTCGGCGAGCAGGCTCACGGTCGTGAGTGGTGTGCGCAGCTCGTGTGACAGGTTGTCGATGAACTCGGTCCGGATGCGCTGGAGGCGGCGCAGCTCCGAGACGTCGTCGAGGACGAGCCACACGTCGCCGCTCGGCGTCCGGCGTGCTCGGATGACCAACGCCGGTCCGTCCGGGCCGGCCGAGCGGATCTCGCCCGTCGCAGATCCGGCTTCCAGCGCGTGACGCGCGAGCCCTTCGACCGCCGGGTCGAGGAAGGCCTCGATGACGGAGCGGTCGGCCAGCCCACCGGGCTGGTGCCCGAGCAGGACGTGCGCCCGCGCGTTGGCGTCGCGGATCCGCAGCGCTGCGTCGAGGCGGACGACGCCCGCGTCGAGTGTCTCGTGGAGCGCATCGTCGTCGGCGGAGCGATCGGCGTCGGCACGCTCATGGCCGGCACCTTCGCGCTCGAGGCGCGCGATCGTCGTCTGCGCACTCGTCAACGCCCTGCCCCGTCGGACGACTGCGATCGTGGCGATGACTGCGGCCGCGCCAAGCGCCACGACGACGACCGCCACGGGTTCCACGCGGCGAGCATCGCATACCGGGCCACGTGGGTGCCGACGTCAGTGATCACGCGCACGTGGGCCCCATGGCCCGGTCCGCTCGATGAGCCAGCCGAGCCAGGGCGCCGCGTGCCGCTCGAACACGGCTGGTCCTGAAGGCGTGGCGGAGCACCAGCAAATGGGCGACGCGGGTCGCCGCGCGCCGTGCCGCGGCCGCGGTGCGGACACCGATGCCATCCGCCGCGCCCACGGCTGCGTCGACCGCATCCGCGACATCCGCCATCGCGAGCTCGCTCGAGACTCTCAGCGCGTCGTCCTCCTCCGGCGACGTGCCCGACGGCCAGGGGGCGTCACCAAGCCGCTCGATGGTGCCGGTCGTGGCGAGTCGACGCAGCTCGTCGGCCGTGAGGCCGCGGGCGCGCTCCACGAGCGTGCTGATGGCCAGTGTGGCGGGCCCGTAGCGGGGCTGGCCGATCGCCGAGTCCCAACCCCGTGTCAGCCGTTCCCGGGCCCACATCGCGGCCGGGTCCCCGAGGAGCTCGTCGAGGACGTCACCCAGGATCACGTCGGCCAGCTGGCCGATCACGGCGTCCCGGATCGGGACCATCCGCCTGGCCGCGGGTGGCAGCTCTGCGATGGCGTCGCGTTCCGCGGCCTGGAGCCGCCGCTCCAGGTCGGGTTCGACGAACTGGCGCAGGGTCGCCAGGAACGCGATCGGCGCAGGCTCGGCGAGGGCGAGGCGATCGAGCTCGTCGACCGTCAGGCGAGCCACCCGCTCGATGACCGATGCCACGCGCTCCGCGGTGGTCGGCGGACGCCGGACGAACGGGCGGGCGGGCGCGGTCGCCCAGTCCGGCCCGGCCCGCGGCGGGCGCCCGCCGCGGATCCCGGTCGCCCGCTCCCGGTCGTAGCGGCGCCGCAGGTCGGGGTCGCTGAGCCAGTCGTGCGCGACATTGATCCGCTTCGCCAACTCCAGCGCTGCGGGTCCCGCGACATCGGGGTGATGTTGACGGAGGAGTGCTCGCCAGGCGACCTCGATGGCCTCCGAGCTGGCGTCCCGGGGGACGCCCAGGCGGGCGTACAGGTCGTCCACCGGCAGCGTCGGTCGGGGTGGCATCTCGAGCGCATGCTACTGGCGCGGCGGGCGCCGCTCGCTATCCTGCTGGGTGTCCGGTGGGCAGCGTGCCCGATCCGAGGAGGGGTGGTCGGATGAGCTTCATCAAGCGGGCCCAGGAGGCCGCGGCGCAAGCCGCCGCGATGGCGAACAGGACGGCCGCCGACCCGGCGACCGCGGAAGCGGTCTCGCGGAGCGCCCGGGAGGCCGTCGGGATGGCCCGCCGCGGCGTCACGACCGTCATCGAGAAGATCGATCCGAGCACGCTGGCAGAGCTGATCGTCCGCGCCACGGCGCTGCAGGAGATGACCAACACCTCGCTGCGCCAGAAGGGATCGCCGTACCGCATCGCCGAGATCTCGATCTCGGCGTCGATCCCGCCGGCCGTCAGCTTCGCGATCAGCCGCATCGGGGATGAGCCGGAGGAGGCGGTCGTCGGGGAGGTCGTGTCGTCGGCCGCGCTCGTGGAGCAGGCTGCCGATGCGGGCGAGCTTGTCCTCGCGCTCGATGGCACGACGGTCGACCATGCCGCGATCGCGACCGTGCCCGAGGGCGATGGTCCGCCGGACGCGATGCCGCCGAGTTCGGTCTCGTCCGGCTAGGGGGGCAGGCTCAGGCGGCCGCGTCGCTCGCCTGGAAGCCCTCCACCAGCAGCGACTCGACCTCCTCGATGGGGCGGGTCGAGCGCTCGCCGGTCGCTCGCTCGGTGACCTCGATCCCGCCGGCGGCCAGCGAGCGCGGCGACACGGTCAGGATCCAGGGCATGCCGAGCAGCTCGGCGTCGGTGAACTTCACGCCAGGCGATTCGTCACGGTCGTCCCACAGGATCTCGTGCCGCCCACCGGCCTCCGCGGCGAGGCTGTGGAGCCGTTCGGCGACCTCCATCACGTGCGGATCCTTGGCCGCCCCGATCGACACGAGGTGGGCCGCGTAGGGCGCGACCTCGACCGGCCAGACGATGCCCTTGTCGTCGTGGTGCGCTTCGACGATGCAGGCCACGTTCCGCCCGACACCGATCCCGTACGAGCCCATGACGATGGGATGCGCCTGGCCGTCCTCGCCGAGGTAGGTGGCGCCTGCGGCATCGGTGAACTTCGTGCCGAGCTTGAAGATGTTCCCGACCTCGATCCCGTTGCGCAGAATGACGTTCTTGCCGCATACCGGGCACGGATCGCCTTCCTGGGCATTGGTGATGTCCGCGACGACGTCGGCCGTGTAGTCGCGACCGGCGTTCACGTTCCGGTAATGGAAGCCCTCCCGGTTGGCGCCCGCGACGAGGTTCGGCGAGCGCTCCACGAGATCGTCGATGACGACGACCGTGTCGTGGGCTCCGATGGGCGAGCCGTAGCCCGGCTCCATGCCGGCGGCCTTGATCTCCTCGGTCGTCGCCGGCCGGGTGCCACCGACCGCCTTGACGGCGTTCCCGAGCTTGGTCTCGTTGACCTCGTAGTCGCCGCGGACGATCGCGGTCGCCAGCCGGCCGTCGCCGGTCACGAAGAATGCCGCCTTGGCGGTCCGCGACGGCTCGACACCGAGGAACTCGGCGAGCGACGCGATGGTCGTCGTGCCGGGCGTGGCGACCTCCTCGAGCGGCTGCGGCTCCTCGGCGGTCACCTCCGGCTTCGGCACGACCGCCACCTGGCGGTTCGCCGCGTAACCGCACGCCTCGCAGAGGACGAGGACGTCCTCGCCCGCCGGGTTGAGGACCATGAACTCGTGGGCCTGGCTGCCGCCCATGACCCCGACATCCGAGGCGACGGACACCGTCTCGAGCCCGAGGCGCTCGAACGTCCGGACGTACGCGCCGTGCTGTGCTTCGTAGCTGGCGTCCAGGCCCGCCTGGTCGCGGTCGCAGCTATAGGCGTCCTTCATGACGAACTCGCGAACCCGGATGAGCCCGCCACGGGATCGCGGCTCGTCGCGCCACTTCGTCTGGAAGTGGTAGACCTGGATCGGCAGCTGGCGATACGACTTCACGAGGTCCGCCAGGAGGATCCCGACGACCTCTTCGTGGGTGAACGCCAGCACCATCTCCCGGCCGGTGCGGTCCTTGAAGCGCGTCAGCTCGGACCCGATGACGTCGTAACGACCGCTCGCCTTCCAGATGTCGGCCGGGTGGACGACCGGCATCTCCATCTCCTGGGCGCCGATTCGGTTCTGCTCCTCGCGGATGATCTGCTCGACCCGGTCGCTGACCCGCTTGCCGAGCGGCAGCAACGAATAGATGCCGGACCCGAGCTGGCGGACGTAGCCGGCTCGCAGCAACAACCGATGCGACGGCATCTCGGCCTCGGTCGGGTCGTCGCGAAGCGTGGCGAAGAAGAGGTTGGACAGGCGCATGGCCGCGTAAGGATAGCGGCGGGCACCGCTCCACGGCCGCCTGCTGAGGATCGCCCCGCAGGTGCTCTTCCCGACGGTACCATCGCGTGAACACCCCGTCGTGAGGAACCGATCCTTGGCGGACGGCGCCTTCTTCGCTCTCGTCGTCGTCATCGCCCTCGCGGTGGTCTTCGACTACATCAACGGCTTCCACGACACGGCGAACGCGATCGCCACGTCGGTCGCTACGCGTGCGCTCCATCCTCGCCACGCGATCCTCATGGCGACCGCCTTCAACTTCATCGGCGCGTTCGCCGGCACGGCTGTGGCCAAGACGATCGGTGCAGGCCTGGTCGAGGAGGCGACGACGACGCAGGCGGTCGTCGCGGCCGCCCTCCTCGGCGCGATCACGTGGAACCTGATCACCTGGTACCTGGCCTTGCCGAGCTCGAGCTCCCACGCGCTGATCGGCGGGCTCCTCGGAGCGACGATCCTGGCCGCGGGCACCGGCGCGCTGAAGGTGGACGGCCTGTTCTCGAAGGTGCTGGTCCCGATGATCAGTTCGCCGCTCATCGGCTTCACGGGCGCGTTCCTGCTCATGCTGGCGCTGTACTGGATCTTCCGGAACGCGAAGCGGAAACCGATGGCCCGGGCGTTCCGTCGACTGCAGGTCCTGTCGGCGGGCTACATGGCGTTCAGCCACGGCTCGAATGACGCCCAGAAGACGATGGGGATCATCACCTTGGCCTTGTTCGCGAGCGGCGCCATCCCGACAGTCGATGTCCCGTTCTGGGTCATCGTCGTTTCGGCGACTGCCCTGTCACTCGGGACCGCCGTCGGTGGCTGGCGGATCATGCGGACCATGGGCCATCGCGTCGTGGAGCTCGAACCGGTCCACGGATTCGCCGCCGAGACGACAGCCGCGACCGTGCTGTTCGCCACGGCGCACCTCGGGATGCCCGTGTCGACCACGCACGTCATCTCGAGCGCGATCATGGGCGTGGGCTCCGCCCGCGGGCCGAAGGGCGTGCGGTGGGGCGTGGCACGCCGGATCCTCCTCGCCTGGATCATCACGATCCCGGCCGCCGCGATAGTGGCGGCGATCACCTGGTTCATCCTGCACACCATCGGCTTCGGCTGAGAGGGAGTCGTTCGATGTCGTTCCGCCTGCTTCCCAAGGACGTCCGGTTCTTCGATCTCTTCGTCGCCGATGGCGAGAACCTCCAGGCCGCGGCCGCCAGGTTGCGCGACATGATCGAGTCGTACGACAGGCTCGACGAGCGCGTCGCGGAGATCCAGGCCCTCGAGAAACGCGGCGATGACATCGATCGGGAGATCAACCAGCGACTCGAGGACGCCTTCATCACGCCCTTCGACCGCGAGGACATCCACGACCTGACGGTCCGGCTCGACGACGTCGTGGACGGCATCCAGGCGACTGCCGAGACGTTGGTGATCTACGACATCGACCGGCCCACCGAAGAGGCCCGCCAGCTGGCACACATCCTCGCGGCCCAGTCGGACTCGCTGGTCGCGGCGCTCCGCAAGCTGGACGGCCTCAAGGACCTCGATGTCGACCTGACGCGAGTCCACGACCTCGAGCACGAAGCTGACACCTTGTCACGCGCGGCGATCGCGCGGCTCTTCCGGGACGGCTCCGACCCGTTGTACGTCCTCAAGTGGCGCGACCTCTATCGCGAGATGGAGAACGCGATCGACGCCGCCGAGGACGCCGCGGAAGCCATCGAGCGGATGTTCCACAAGGCGACCTAGTCACCGCAAAGACCAGCCTGCGCTAGCCGGTCATCGCGGGCCAGGACGGCCCCGTCACGCCGTCCTCCATCTCGAGCCAGCGAAGCGCGTAGGCCACGCGGATGGCACTCCCCTCCGCGCGGTCCGATCCGGGCCGGAGGCGCTCGAACACCTCGCGGCGATACGCCGCGGCGAGGGTCCGCTGCGACCGGATCCGGGCAAGACGGCGACGGACGCGTTCCACGTCACGACCGAACGCCGGCTGCCGCCAACGTGCCGGCCATCGGGACGAGTCCGGGAGCAGCCGCGCGAGCCGAAGGGCATCGAGCGCGAGTGCGCGAGTGGCATCCAGCCCTGCTTCGGTCGGGGTCTGTGTTCGGGCGATGGTCATGGGGGCGCAGCCTCGATGGCCCCCTTGCCGGCCCAGCAGCATACAGACCTGGTGCAAGTACGCAACACCGGTCGACGTCCCTATCGGGGCGCCCCGGCCCTAACCGACGAGCGTCTGCCAGGACGGGCCCGTGGCGCCGTCGCGAAGCTCCATCCAGCGCAGCGCATAGGCCAGGCGGATGGCGCTTGGATCGTCGCGCTCGCCGCGCGAGATCACGAGGTGGAACGCCTCTCGCCCATAGGACGCCGCGAGCGTCTGGCGGGTGCGGACCGGCGCGAGATGGCGGCGCACGAGCTCGACCTCGGCAGCGAACGCCGGCTGCGCCCAGCGCGCGGGCCGCTTGGCCGGATCCCGCAGCGCCCGGATGACGCGCAAGGCGTCCAGCGCCAGCGCCCGAGCGGGCGCCGGCACCGGTGCGGGAGGGAAGAGAGCTCCCGGGGAGAGGAGGACCCCGGGGCTCCTGGCAGCGATGCCGTCCTCGATGCCGCCGGACCGGACGACCTCGACGGGGTGCAACGTCACGGGGTCGATGGGTTCGGGCTGGCGATCTTGGACCGGCATGCGCACAGGGTCGGCCGGGCGTATGAACACGTCATCAGCGCGGCGTGAACGATCACGCGGCGTCGAGGCCGTCACGTCGGCCGCCGGAACACGTACCCGACGCCGCGGACCGTGTGGATGAACGCCGGCTGGCCGGGGTCCTCCTCGATCTGGCTGCGCAGCCAGTGGACATGCACATCGACCGTCCGAGTCTCGCCGGCGTAGTCGTAGCCCCACACCTTCTCGAGCAGCTGGTCGCGCGTGAACACCTGGCCCGGGTTGCGGATGAGGAATGCCAGCAGCTCGAAGGCCTTCGGCTTGATCGGCAGGACGTCGCCGTCGCGCAGCAGCCGATGACCGCCGAGGTCAGCCTGGACGCGCCCGAGATCGACGATCGTCGGGGCGGAGCCGGTTGCGACGGCCGTTTCGGAGCGGCGGAAGAGCGCCCTGATCCGCGCCGTCAGCTCACGCAGCGAGAACGGCTTCGTGACGTAGTCGTCCGCCCCGAGCTCCAGGCCGACCACCTTGTCGAGTTCTGAGTCCTTGGCGGTCAGCATCACGATCGGCACGCCCGACTCGGCGCGGATGATGCGCGTCACCTCGATCCCGGACAGCTCCGGCAGCATGAGGTCGAGCAGCACGAGGTCGGGTCGTTCCCCGCGGAACTTGGTCAGGGCCTCGCGCCCGTCGGCCGCGGCGATGACCCGGAATCCCTCGGATTCGAGCGCATCGACGATCGTCTCGCGCAGCGTCGGTTCGTCTTCGACGACCAGGATCGTACGTGCCATCCACGGCTGAGGATAGCGGCCCGTGTTAACGACTCGTTGATGGACCGTGAAGACTTGTCGAGCGCCGGTGGCGTGCGTAGCATGTCTGTGCGAACGATTGCACAAACACGTGGCGAGGATCCCGATGGCGGTGGATCGACTGGTGCGGACCGACCCTCCGATCGCGTGGGACCCGCTCGTGCCGATGGACGACCCGTACCCCGCGTATCGACGACTGCGGGACGAGGCGCCCTGCTACCACCACGAGGCGCGCGACGTCTGGGTGCTATCGCGCTTCGACGACATCGTGGCTGCTGCGAAGGATTGGGAGACGTTCTCCAGCAGCGCCGGTGGGACCGGCAACGACGTCGATGACACGTACCAGCTGTTCCTCCCCGCCGGTGACCTGCCGGCCGCCGATCCCCCGCTCCACACGCGGCTCCGCGGCGCGCTCCGGCTCGCCTTCAGTCCGTCCGCGCTGCGGGTCCGCTTCGAGCCGGCCGTGCGGGCCAAGGTCCATGAGCTGATCGACGGGTTCGCCGATGCCGGGCAGGCCGACTTCGCCTACGACTTCGCCCGCCCGCTGCCGGCCAGCACCATGTTCACCTGGTTCGGGTTCCCGGACGAGGACCATCCGATGCTGCTGGCCTGGTTCGGCGACATGCTCCAGCGCACGGCGGGTGAGCGCGCGCTGCCGCCGATCGCGCTGGCGGCCCGCGACCGGATGCGTGCCTACATGCAGGACGTCGCCGCGGAGCGCCGCCGGGCGCCACGCGACGACCTCATGACCTTCCTGGTCGAGGCGGAGGCGGCCGGGCAGCTCAGCGCCGACGAGCTCCTCGGCAGTTCGATCCTGTTGTTCGTCGCCGGCATCACGACCACGTCCGGGCTGATCTCCAACTCGCTGCTGCACCTCGCCGCGTTCCCGGACCAGCGAGCGGTGATCCTGAACGACCGCGGGGCGATCCCTGCGGCAGTCGAGGAACTGTTGCGCTACGACGCCCCGATCCAGGTGCTCGTCCGCACGACGACGCGCGACGTCGAGATCGGCGGGGCCACCATCCCCGCCGACGCCCAGGTGCTCCTCGTGTGGGCGTCGGCCAATCGCGACGATCGGCGCTGGCACGACCCGGACCGGCTGGACGTGACGCGCGAGCCGGTCCGTCATGCGGCCTTCGGCGACGGCATCCACCACTGCCTCGGTGCGCCGCTCGCCAGGCTCGAGGCGCGGATCGCCTTCGAGGAGCTCTTCGAACGGATCCCCGACTACGCGATCAGCGGACCGATCGTCAGGGTCAAAACGCCGACCGATCGCGCCCTGGAACGCCTGCCGGTCGAGTTCTGAGGCATACCCTGGTCAGGATCGCGCGCGCAGCTCCTCCGGCAGCTCGCGCCAGTACTCGATGAAGTCCGCACAGCGACCGTCGTCGTCGAAGCGCAGCAGCCAGACGTTGTAGTAGATGGTCTTCAGCGAGCGGTCCGCTTCGAGGTAGCGGCTCTCCCCGACGGCCACGGCGCGATCGCCATCGACCGCGTACGGCTCGTACCTGGCCTCCCACGAGCCGGCCTCGTCGGGGTCATCCAGCCAGTCGGCGACGATCGCGTCGCGGCCCACGACCGGATCGCGGTACGGCTGGTAGCGGTAGGTGGCGTCCTCGGCGAACAGGGCGCCGATCGCGTCGCGGTCGTAGGTGCGCCAGGCATCGATGTAGGCATCGAGCCAGCGCTGGACGTCATCTCGGGTCAAGGGTGAGCCTCCTCGCTCATGGACGATGCGCGCAGATCATGACGCCAAGTGTCAGGAATTTTTGGGACCGGCGGTCGCTGGAACATGACATGTTCCAACCGGCGGCTGAGCGCCTGAAATGAGCCATCGAAGGGAGCCTCGTTGGTCGTTTGGAACCTCAGGATGTTCCAAACGGGGGCTGAGCGCCCGGTTCCCGACCGCTCCTTCGTCGCTTGGAACATAGTGACGTTCCAGAGCGGGTGCGACGACCGTCGCGGATCGATCACCGACGGTCGGCCGGGCGCTCGACGAACCACTCCGTAAACGAGCGGCACCGCCCTTCGGGACCGAACTCGAGCAGGTAGGCGTTGTCCCACACGTTCTCGACCGTCGACTTCGACGTATCGGTGTAGTAGCGGCTCCAGCCGACGGCGACCGCCCGGTCGCCGTCGACCGTGAACGGCTCGTAGTGCGCCTCCCAGGTCCCGGGCTCGTCGCGGGTGCTCGCATCGCCGGACGGCTCGAGCCACGACCGGACGATGGCCTCGCGGCCGACGAACCCTTCGTCCGACGGATGGAAGCGGTACCGCGCGTCGTCGGTGAACAGGTCACCGATGGCCCCCGCATCGTCGGCTGCCCACGCCGCGATGTACCGGTCGAGCCAGCGCCGCACGTCGTCGCGGGTCACGCCGTCATACCCTCACCGCCGAGCACCGCCAGCGCGCGGTCGATCCGGTCGAGGACCCGCTCGCGGCCGAGGGCGACGAGCGTGTCGAACAACGGCGGAGTCGCCGTCCGGCCGGTGACCGCCACACGGATCGCCATGAACAGGTCCCCGGCCTTCCAGCCGTGCTCCTCGGCCAGGGCCCGGAGCGGTGGCTCCAGCTCGTCCGCCTCGAACGACACGTCCCCGGCGGCCGCGATCGTGCTGCGGGCGACGGCCAGCGCCTCCCGCGCGGTGGCCGCATCCCAGCGCTTGGGGACGAGCATCGCCGGGTCGACATCGAGGTCGGTCACCCACAGGAACCCGACGAGGTCGCCGACGGCGCCGAGCGTCGGCAGGCGCTCCTGGATGACCGGGAGCAGGGCACGCAACTCCTCGTCGCTCGGCATCCACTCGATCCGGCCGGCCGCGAGGTCCGCCTCGACGAACGGACGCAAGCGATCGATCAGGTCGTCCGGCTCGAGGCGCCGGATCCACTGGCCGTTGAGCCATTCGAGTCGTTCGCGGTCGAACACGGCGCCGCCCTTGTGGACGTTGCGGATGTCGAACCGCTCGACCAGGTCGTCGAGCGAGAGGATCTCCTCCTCGGTGCCGGTCGACCAGCCGAGCAGCGCGAGGTAGTTGACCAGCGCTTCCTTGATGAAGCCCTGCGCGATGTAGTCGTCGATCGCGGTCTGGCTCTTGCGCTTGCTCATCTTGGTCCGGTCCGCGTTGAGGATGAGCGGCAGGTGGGCGAACCGCGGCACCTCGTGGCCGAGCGCGCGGAACAGCAGGATGTGCTTGGGCGTGTTCGAGAGGTGGTCCTCGCCGCGGATCACGTCCGTGATGTCCATCGCCGCGTCGTCGACGACCACCGTGAAGTGGTACAGCGGGGTGCCGTCGGCCCGGACGATGACGAAGTCGCCGCCGAGGTTGACCACATCGATCTCGACCCGGCCGCGGACGATGTCGTCGAACGCGACGGTGCCCTCCCCCACCCGGAAGCGCAACGCTCCCCGCCGGCCCTCGGCCTCGCGCGCCAGCCGTTCCTCCACGGTCAGCTTCGCGCATCGACCCACATAGCGGGGCGGTTGCCTGGCCGCCTCCTGTGCCCGGCGGTCGGCCTCGAGCTCCTCGAGCGTGCAGTAGCAGGGATACGCCATATCGAGCGCGAGCAGCCGCTGGGCCGCGGCCTCGTACGTGGGCAGCCGCTCCATCTGGCGGTATGGCGCGTGCGGGCCGCGGGCCGGCTCGCCGGCGACCTCCGGACCCTCGTCCCAATCGAGGCCCAGCCAGTGGAGCCCGTCGAGGATGTCCTTCTCGAACTCGACCGTGCTGCGCACCTGGTCCGTGTCCTCGAGCCGCAGGATGAACGTCCCGCCGACATGACGGGCGTGGAGGTAGTTGTAGAGCGCGGTGCGGGCAGTGCCGATGTGGAGCGGCCCGGTCGGGCTGGGTGCGATCCGTACCCGGTCGGTCATGCCTCGGGCACGTGGTGGAACAGTCCTGGGTCGGCGTCCCCGGGCAGGACACGGATCAGCGCGGCGGGCCGGAGCCCGAGCGTCGCTCGCCCGCGCGGACCGTCCAGGGTCAGCGAATCGAGCGACTCGGACCGAGCCAGGATCGTGACCTTCGCCCCGGGCTTGAGGGCGCGCGCCTCGAGATAGGACAGCAGGCCGGCGTCCTCCTCGGCTTCCTCGGTGATCCGGTAGATCGTGGCGTGGTCGCCGGCGTCGACCTCCGACAGCCGCACGCCCACCGGGCGCCGCTTCGCGGTTGCCGCGTCGATCGGGTTGCCGTGGGGGCAGGTCTCCGGGTGGCCGAGCAACTCGTCCAGCCGCGCCTCGACGCGCGGTGAGATGGCGCCCTGCAGCCGCATCGCCTCCTCGTCCGATTCCGCCCAGCCCAGACCGACGACGCTCGTGAGGAGCCACTCGAGCAGGGCGTGGCGGCGGAAGATCGCGTCGGCGGCGGCGCGGCCGGGCGTGGTGAGTCGCAGCTCGCGGCCGCCGTCATGGTCGACCAGGCCGTCCGCGCCGAGACGGCGGAACATCTCGCTCGCCGCCTGGGTCGTCACGCCGAGGTGACGAGCGATCTGCGCGGCCGTCACCCGCGCGCCGTCCTCGGCGCCCGCGGTCACGCGGAGCGCCAGCAGGTACTCCTGGGCGGCCGTCGACAGGTCGGCTGGGTCGTGCCGTCGGGGCATGCCGTCAGGATACCGGCCGGGGTCCGCGGCGGAGCTCGCGCCCGATCCCGTAGACCAGGCCGACGCCCCAGCCGAGGGCCATCAGTGCCCCGAGGATCGCGCGTGCCGTATCGGTCGCGGCGGGATCGCTCGCGAACAACAGGACGGACGCCAGGAAGACCGGGGTCAGCGACCCGACCGCCGCCAGGACGCCGATCCGGGCGAGGCGCGGCGACAGGATCAGGAGCACCAGCATGCCCAGCTGGACGACCCACGAGATCGGTGCCACCGACGGATCGCATGTCGCGGCGAAGCGGCCGCAACCGCTGAGCTCGCCGACGCCCCAGCCGATGCCCAGGGCGACCGGCATCCACGCGACGAACCCCCGGACGATCCGAGACGGCAGCGATGGACGATCGTCGTCCAGCCAACGCCGCAGCGCATCGACGGCCGCATCGACCGACAGGTCGGCCGCCGCGGGCCGCTCGCCGAGTGCATCGGTCGCTGCCGCGGTTGTGGTCGCCTGGGGGCGAACGGGCGGCGCCGTGCGCGACCGTCCGGCTGGCCGCGGCGTCTCGCGAGGCCTGGATCGTTCCGGGGGTCGGGGTCGCCGGTCGTCGCCTGCCACCAGGACGTGCTCGTGTGGGTGGGTCGTGGCGGTGCGCTCGCGGCCGGTCCGGCAGCGTCGACGCCGATGGCGCCCGGTGTCGCCGCCGGATCCGCGGGCGGGACCCTGGCAGCGTCGTCGGCGTCCCCGCCAGGCGCCGCCCGACGGGCACGCGCCTGGTACTCCGGGCCGTGCTTGCGCGGGTCCGCGTACTCCTTGGGGTTGAGCGTCCAGTACGTGCCGGAGGTCGTGCCGTACCACGACGCGCCGCCCCAATCGGGATCGAATGCCTCGGCGTCGACGTCGTCGTACGAGGTCGAACCGAGGGTCGCCTTCTTCGGACGGCGGTCCGACTCCGGTCCGGTCGGTGCCGGCGTTGCCCGTGCCAGCGCTGCCCGTGCCAGTCGACCGCGGGTTCGGTCGCGGCCGCGGTCCGGGCGCAGCGCCGGGTCGCTGTCGCGGGCGGCCGCCGTACGCACGCTGCGTCGCACCGCCCCGGTCTGCGTCGGCCTCCCACGCGCGTCGAGCCGGCGCGCGGCCGACCGGTCGACCGGTACCGCCGTCCGGACCGGCGATCTGGTCGTATGCCGCCTGGATCGCGAGGAAGCGAGGCAGCGCGGCCTCACCGGCGGCGTCGGGGTGGTTGGCCTTCGCCAACCGGCGATACGCACGCTTGACATCGGCGAGGGGCGCCCCTCGCTCGAGGCCGAGCGTGCGGTACGGATCCGGATCGAGGGTCATGGGCTGGCTGGCGCTCCTGGGTCCGCTGGTCGCGCCCGGTCGTCGGCGTCCCGGTGGGAACGCCGCCGTCAGCCGATCAGTTCGCCGACGGGTGCGAGCTCGAACTCCGGGATGGATTCTGCCCCGACGCGGCCGTGCGGGTCGAGGATGGTCGGCCGGTGGTAGCGGCTGAGCATCCGCAGCGGCTGGCCATCCAGCACGCCGACCTGTCGGAGCGCCTCCACCGAGGCCGCCCAGGTGCCGCGGTCGTAGCCATCGCCATCCTCGATCTTGATGGCCAGGCCTGACGCCCCATCCAGCAGCGTGCCGGAACGTGGTCCGGGCAGGATCGCGATCCCGCGCAACGCCTCCATGCCGGCCTTGCTGATGAGTCGACCCTCGACGGCCTTCATGAGCGAGGTGTCGAGCCGGTCGTGGCGGCCGCCGACCATCTCCGGATTGGCGACCATCGCGTCCCGGACGAGCGTCAACGCCGGCGCCAGCGAGCTGCGCGGATCGCGCTGGGCGACCGCGGATGGATCGGCCAGGAGCGCATACGCCTGGGCGACCTCGCGGAGTCGGAAGCCGTAGGTCTCGACACCGCAACCGTCGATCGCCGTCTGCAGGCGGTCCGGCGTCGTCCCGTATGCCCGGGCGACCGCGGCTCGATAGGCGACCTGTGCCGGATGCTCCGGCTCCCAGTACGTCTCGAGGTCCCAGCCCTTCAGCCGCGAGAGGAGCAGCGACGCGGCGTGCTGGCCGGAGCACATGTGGCGGATCGCACCGGGCTTCTCGCCGTCGCGCGCCAGTCGGGCGGCCGTCAGTGGATCGAGCGGCATGCCCTCGTTGCCGCAGGCGAGCAACGACTGGCTGACGCCCGCACGCCGGAACATGCCCTGCAACGTGCGGACGTGGAAGTCCTCGCCGGAATGCGAGCTGGCCATGATCGCGATCTCGGGAGCCTCGAGGTCGAAGGCCTCGATCCCGCCGGCCTCGATCAACGCGACCACGCCGAACGGCTTGACGGTGGACCGCAGGGTGACGACCCGATCGGGATCGCCGAGGGATCGGATCAGCCGACCCTGGACGTCGGCCTCGACGATGTCGCCGCGGTGGACGCTCTCTTCGATGCCGTTGCGGACCTGCCGGACGAGCACCGGGGTGTCGGCACGCGGGCGGACTCGGCTCCGTGCCCGCCCGTTCCTAGGGGTCGCGCGCTCTGCGGTCAGGGTCACCCCCCGAGGATACCGCGCAGGCACCGGGCGGAGGTGTCGGATACGAGACGTTTCGGTGGTCCGATGGTCCCGCCGGTCGGTGGCCGGTCCGGTCCGCTGCCCATTTCGAGAGCGGGCTGGTACCGTCTCGCCGATGTCAACGCGTGCGCGCGCGGATCGCCGGTATCGCTCTCTGCGTCAGTGTCTTGCTCGTGGCGGCCTGTCTGCCGCCGCCGCGCGCCGCGACGGACAGCGCCGGTTCGAGCCCGTCCGCTGGCGCGACGTCATCGGCCGGGTCTGTCCCGTCGCCGACAGCGAAGGCGTCCGTCCAGGCGATCGCCGCCTTCGTCGAGCGGGCGACCAGTGGCAAGCTGACCTATCGCGTCGCGTTCAAGGGGACGGTCCGGGCATCGGCGGACACCCTCCCCATCGCCGGGACGATGGATGTGGCGGGCACCGACTTCGCGAGCTCGTTCACGTACGACTTCAGCCGCGACTATCCCGACCTCGGCAAGGAACGCGTCCAGGTCCGGGGGGTCAAGGGCAAGGGCTACATCAAGCGTGGGTCCAAGGCATGGCAGGGCATCAAGGGGTTCGGCCTCGGGCATTCCTATGTGCCGTTCAAGACCGTCGCTGCACCGGACGACGTGCGCTACCTCGGTGACGTGAGGGCGGGCGGCGCCACGCTCCACAAGGTGGGCATCACCGGCGCCGTCCTGCTGCACCCCAACACGATCCCCTACGACGTCCAGAAGGAGACGGTCGACGACACCGAGCTCATCGTCGTGATCGACGGAGCCGGGCGACCGCGATCGGGCACGTGGCGGTTGTGGGGGAAGGCGCGGGTCGGGCTCGGCGCCGGTCAGCTCCAGCGGGTCGTCTACGAGCTCGACCTCACATTCACGAAGGTCGGCGCCAAGATCACGATCAAGCGCCCCTAGAGGATCCGGCCCCCGTTGTGCCCGTCGGCGACGATCGAACGATCGACCGGCAGCGGTTCGGCCAGCTCGTCGCGGCTGCCGCACCCGCGATAGCAGTGACTGGCATGCGGCGTGTTGACGGATCGGCAGTTGACGCAGACCCAGCTGTCGGCCGGCAGCTCTCCGCGGGCGTCCAGCAACGCCTTGCCGGCGGCGTTCCCGGCACCCGGCAGCATGTGCCCGACCTCCGACGTCGTGGCCATCAGGAACCGCAGCAGGACGAGTCCGACCACGACGAGAACGGCGGCGACCGCGACGCCGCCGAGCCAGTCGATGCCGAGGATGTAATCGACCGCTTGCATGCCCTGATGATGCCGCCGTTCGGCGCGGTCGGAACCCGCTCGGTGCCGCGATGCACCGGGAATTCGCGGAGATCTTCGCGGCTAGGGCGTCTCCGGGACATCGAACTCGAGGACCCACGGCCCTTCGAGCTCGTGACCCTGCTCGGTGGTCGCATCGAAGGCGTAGAAGCTGTGGACCCTGATCGTCCAATGGCCTGCGAGGCCCTCGACCTTGGGGTCCGCGACGTCGGGCAGCGCTTCGATGGTTACGACGCCATCGGACCCGATGACACCGGGTTCGAATGGTTGATCGCTCAGCGGCTCACCGTCATGCACGATCGTCGACGATGGAAGCCAGCCGTACACGGTGCCCGGCACCTCCGGCAGACCCTCGACGGCGAGGCGCATGACCGTGCCCGACGGCACCACGCCGAGCTCCTCCAGCGTCGATCGTGACGCCATCCGAGCTGGCGCTCGCGACAGGCGAGATCGTCTGGCCCTGGGTGATCGGAGGCATGTCGAACTCGAAGCTCCAGGCGCCGCTGACCGACGTCCAGATCCTGTCGGGGTCCGGGTCGCTCGGGATGGGGTCGGGCGCCCGCACCTGCAGCGACGTGACGGTCACCCGCAACTGCAGGTCGTCACCACGATCGTCATCCGGCAGGAGGAAGCGTGCCCACGTCGCGATCGCCCCGTCGACGGGTGTCCGGCTCCCAGACCAGTTCCAGGCTCCGTAGATCCTGCCCTCGGAATCGGTCATCTCGGCCGCGTCGACCTCGAGACCTGACCACCGGTCTTCGAGGTCTTCGACCGTCATCGCGAGGCGGACACCGAGGCGATCGGCGTAGGCGCGATGCACCGTCACCCGATAGCCGTCGGCCGTGTCTGTCTGATCCACCGGCGACGAGGCCTCCCACACTCGATCAAAGGGGTCGCCCCACGCTCCGATCCACTCGAATGCGGGTCCGGCTGCCGCGCCGGCGAGGATCGCGGCGACCGCGAGGGCGGCGAGGGTGCGCGTTCGGATACGACCCGGTCGGCGGATGGGAACGGTCGTCATTGCCGCTGCGATCCGGCGGTCAAGCTCAGTCGGGACCGCAACCGCGTACAGGGTTTGGAGACGCTGCTCGAGGGGCGTGTCAGTCGACACCGTAGGCCTCCTTCAGGGCCAGCAGGCCGCGCTCGACCTGCTTCTGGGCGGCCGCCTCGCTGATCCCGAGGACGCCGCCGATCTCACGGGCGGTCAAGCCTGCCGCGAAGCGAAGTTGGAGCGCGTCCCGTTGGGTCGTTGGCAAGCCATCGATCAGGGACCGGAGCACCACCGAGTCGTCGGAGGCGTCGATCACGGGCTCGGCAGCGTCGCTCGCCACCTGGGTGCCCCGTCGACGCTGCTGGCGAAGCGCGTCCGAATGCGCGTTGCGCGCGATCCGGATCAGCCACGCGACCATGCCGCCACCGACCGGCTGGAACCGATGGATCGCGCCCATGGCGCGCTCGAAGGTGGTCGCCGTCAGGTCCTGTGCATCCGCGTCGGTCGCGGTCCGCGCCCGGAGGTAGCGGTAGACCGGCGTCCGATGGCGTTCATAGATGGCGGCGAAGGCGGCTCGGTCGTCCGTCGCGGCGCGGGCGAGTTCGGCATCGTCCCGGTCCGAGATACCGGCCCGACTGATGGCCAGGGCTTCGTCCATGGATGGTCTCCGCGTCGCCGAGGGCAGGTCCCTCTATCTGGTCAACGACGCGGCCGTCGCGAACTCGACAACCGGCCGATCAGTCGCGGTTGCCGGTCCCGAACTGGCGGTCGCCGGCGTCACCCAGGCCGGGGATGATGTAGCCCTTCTCGTTCAGCCCGCGGTCGAGTGCCGCGCAGTGGATCTCGACGTCGGGATGGGCTTGCTGGACGGCCGCCACGCCTTCCGGCGCGGCGATCAGGTTCACGAGCTTGATGCGCACCGGCGTCACCGCGCCCCAGCGCTTGAGCACGTCGATGGCGGCGGTGGCGCTGCCGCCGGTCGCCAGCATCGGGTCGAGGATCAGGCATAGGTCGACGGTCGCCGAGTCGGGCAGCTTGTTGTAGTACTCGACCGGTCGAAGCGTCCGTTCGTCGCGGAACAACCCGAGATGCCAGACCTGGGCGGTCGGCATCAGCTCGAGCATCGCGTCGACCATGCCCAGGCCGGCGCGCAGGATCGGGACCAGGCCGATGCGCTCGCCGAGCTCGCTCGCGTCCATCTCCTCGTTCGGCGTCGTGATGCGGAGTGGACGGGTCTTGGCATCCTGGAGCGCCTCGTAGCCGATCAGCCAGGACAACTCCCGGACGACCTCGCGGAACTTCTTGGGCTCCGTCTTCTCGTCGCGCAGGATGCCGAGCTTGTGCAGCGCGGCGGGGTGCGTGGAGATGTGCAGCGTGTCGGGCTGGGTCACCCCGCGATGGTAGCGCGGCGCCGCTCGGTCAGACGTCGTGTGCCGGGGTCGTACCAGACGAGGCCAGGTTCCCGCGGCGGCGGGCCGCCCTCGGTCAAGGCCCGGACCCAGCGGCGGCTCGAGCCTGGGAAAGCCGAATCGATGATGGCGGGGTAGCGAGCAAGGAGGTTGCGATTCGCGGCGGTCGCCCTAACGATCCAGACCGTGGCGATCCGATCCTCCGGCCAGGCTGCGGCCGCCTCGAACTGCTTCCGACGAGTGGCCCGGACGGCCGCGCCGAGATCGCCGAAGGTGTTCCAGCACTCGGCGAGGATCCGGGTCCGGAGCGCGGGATCGCGGATCCCGACGTCCGTTGAACGCCGCGGGTCGGATGGTCTCGTGGGGAGCTCGAACGTGCCTGGCCGGCCCGTCGCCCGCGCAAGACGCAGCATGAATTCCTGGATCTCGAGGTGACCCGCGTCGACCGGGCTGGTCGATTGCCCGTCGTGCGACCGCGAGAAGTGGACGGCGAGCGGTCGATCGAGGGCGATCCCGAGCGCGACCCAGGTCTCCAAGCGGCGCACGGGCACCAAGGCCACGCTCGATCTCGCTCAACCGCGCGACGCTCAACCCGACCCGGCGCGCGACCTGCGCGATCGAGCATCGCTTGGCACGTCTCGATGCCCGCGCTTGTCCCCCGAGGCTCGCGCCGATCGCCATCGCCTCGCGTCGGCCGACGATCTCGGCGCTGGAACGGACTCGTCTCGGCATTTGCGCGCCTCGTTGGGCGGCGAGATTCTGCTGGCAGCATACGAATCGGGGCTTCACCGACGATTAGCGCGACGTCGCGACCCGGGCCGTGCACGAACGTCCGGCCTCAAGGTGGGATATGACCCGCGAAGTGGGCATTCTTCTGGTGGCAGCAGAATGCGGGTCGGCAAGGGCGGGCAACGCGGCCCTGCGCGGGCCGCCGGGACGCGTCGCGTGCTCGCGGGGCGCGCAAGGCGCCGGACCGCGCGAGGCGTCGCAGGCCGTCAACGCGGCCGCGGGACTGCTCGCCGGCTACTGCCCCTCGGGCTCGATCTCGACGGTGCCCTTCACGAACGCCTCGCCGGTGACGTCGAGACCCTCGAGCGTAGCCAGGGCTGCCTCGGCGAGGTCGGTCCGGTAGGCGTCGGGCGCCGGTGCCGCGGGGATGACACCTGCCGCGATGCACACATCGACGGTGTGCTGCCACGCATCGGCATCCATCACGCCGATCCCGCCCGGGGACGGCCAGATCAGCGGATTGACCTCGTTCATCGCCCAGGCCTCGTGGCCCGCCCGCAGCCGCGACGGGGCCTCACTCCCGCTCGCCCCCGGAGCTGGGGCGGATGCAGACGCCGACGCCGAAACCGCCGCGCCCGGGCTCGCGGACGCTCCGGGCGCGACGGCCACCCCGACGGCGACGACCGACTCGACGCAGTCGGCAGGGTGGTCGCGACAGAACATCCAGCCCTGGAACGTCGCCTTCAGGAAACGCGCGGCCACGTCCTCGTTGCCGTCCTGGGCCAGCCACGACGAGCGGGCGAAGACCGCGTCCTGGAGCATGGCGGTGCCCTCGTCGTGGTAGTTGATCACGTCGAATTCGGTGGGCTGGTACGGGACGTGCGTGGCCGGGTTGATCGCCTCGAGGATCTGGGCGTACCCGTCGTAGATGGTCGCCTGTGCGACGTCGATCCGGCCGAGCAGGAACTCGCGCATGTCGGTGTCCTGCTCCACGATCGTGATGTCCTGCTCGATGTCGACGCCGGCCGCGGCCGCGGCCGCCATCACCTCGAACTCGTTGCCCGCGCCGAGCACGCCGACGCTGTGACCGGCCAGGTCGGCCGGCCCGGTCACACCGGTGTCGCGGAACGCGATCGACAGTGTCGCCGAGCGACGGAAGACCTGGCCGATGTCGACCAGGTCGGACGAGCCGGCCGCCTGGGCCTGGAGCACCCGCGGTACCCAGCTGATCGTGAACTCGGGGCCCGACGCCTGCGAGCCGACCACCTCGGGAAAGACGTCCGGGCCGCCTTCGACCAGCGAGACCTCGAGACCGGCGGCCTCGTAGTAGCCCTGATCGATGGCGGCGACATAGCCGGCGAACTCGGCACCGAGCGTCCAGCGGAGCTGGACGCGCACGCGCTCGAGGGTCGGCGGCTCGCTGAGCGCCGGCGTGGGCGGCAGGGCCGGCAACGTCGGCGTCGACACGGGATCGGGCGTCGGACGCGGCGTGCTCGACGCGCCACCGCATCCCGCGAGGAGCAACGACCCGACGACCAGCAGGACGCCGGACAGACGAGAGGCCGGTCGCCGCTGGCGGCCGGCCTCTCCTGTCACCACTGGGAACGAGGCCGTTACTGGCCACCCTCGGTGAGGGTGACCGTCGCCTTCTGCCAGGATTCGCCCTTGGTGTCCTGGTCAGCGAGCTCGGCGAGCGCCTTCTCGGCGAGGTCGTTGCGCCAGGCCGTCCCTTCGACCGGCTTGGTCAGGATCTTGCCACCCATCGCGACCTCGACCGTTCGGTCGAACGCCGCCTGATCGGTGATGCCGATCCCGTTCGGGGCGGGCCAGATGATCCCGTTGACCTCGTTGAGCTGCCACGTCTGATGACCCTTCGGCAGCGCCGCGTCGGACTTGAGGACGATGTCGACGCACTCCTCGGGGTTGTCGCGGCAGAAGATCCATCCCTTGAACGAGGCCTTGAGGAACTTGACGGCGTCGTCCTCGTTACCGGCCTGGGCGAGCCAGGCCTCGGACGCGAAGATCGCGTCCTGGAGCATCGAGGTCCCGTATTCCTCCCACGAGATGACGTTGAGGTCCTCCGGCTTGAACAGCTCGCCGGTGGCCGGGTTCTTCGTCTCAAGGACCTGCGCGTACTCGTTGTAGATCATCGCCTGGGCAGCGTCGATCTCACCGGCGGCGAAGGCCACCATGTCGAACTGCTGCGCGACGATCGATACGTCGGACGGGTTGTCCGGATCGAGACCGGCCTTGCGCAGGCCGGCATACAACTCGGCCTCGTTGCCGAATCCCCATGAACCGACCTTCTTGCCCTTGAGGTCCTCGGGCTTGGTGATGTTCCGGTCCTTGAACGACACCTGCAGGGTCGGCGAGCGCTGGAAGACCTGGGCGATCACGACGCCGTCGGCGCCGCTCTCGCGCGGGGCGAGCATGCGCGGCACCCAGCTGATGCCGAACTCGGCCTGGCCGCCGGCCACCACGGTCGCCGGCACGATCTCGACCGCGCCGGGCAGGATCGTCACGTCGAAGCCTTCTTCGGCGTAGTAGCCCTTGTCCTTGGCAGCGAAGTAGCCGGCGAACTGGGCCTGCGGGAACCATTGCAGCTGCAGCCGGATCGGCTTCAGCTCGGCCGGGGCGCTCGGTGCCTCGCTGGTGGCGGCACTCGGTGCCGCGCTCGGGGCGGCCGAAGCGGGAGCCTGGGACGCCCCTCCGCCGCTGGAACACGCCATCACTGCCATCGACAGGGCAGCGAACAGCGCGATGGTGCGCCGACGTCGCATGGGACACCTCTTCGATGTACGGACCGCGTTCGAGTGCCGGGTCCGCCTCCTCAACGACGCAGTCTACCCAACGCCGTCGCGCGGGTGCACCAGGCTTCGTGGGCGCGGCTCAGGACCAGGCGGCCTGCCGGTCGTACCACGGCATCACGAGCCGCTCCAGCACGACGACGACGAGGTACAGGCCGATGCCGATGGCGCAGGCGAACACGATCGCCGCCCACGACCGCTCGAAGTTCAGGAATGCCGAGTAGGTCGCGATGTACTGGCCGAGGCTGGCACGCGGCGCGGCGAAGTACTCACCGACGACCGCGCCGATCGTCGCCAGCGTCACGGCCAGTCGAAGCGACGTGAACACGTAGGGCAACGCGTTTGGGACGCGCAGCTTGCGGAAGACCGCCAATTCGGGCGCGGCATACGAGCGCAGCAGCTCCAGCGCCCGCGGATCGACCGTGGTCAGCCCGCGAACGGTGTTGATCATCACCGGGAAGAAGCAAAGGGCCGCGGCGACCATCGCCTTCGACAGCTGCTGATCGAGCCCGAACCAGTTGTTGAAGAGCGGTGCGAACGCCAGGATCGGGACTGAGCTCGCGGCGACCGCGAACGGCATCAGCGAGTCCTGCATGAACCGGTAGCGGGCGGTGAGCGTGCCCACCACGATGCCGGCCGTCACGCCGATCAGCAGGCCCGCCACGATCTCGAGGAACGTGTAGCGCGCGGCGGCATACAGCTCGGGCAGGTACGTCTGCCAGGCTGCGGCGATCGCCAGCGGACTCGGCAGGATGAACTGCTTGATGCCGAGCGCGCGGACAGTCACCTCCCACGCGGCCAGCAGACCGATGAGCAACGCCGCCGCGGGTCCCCAATCGCGGACGCGGCGTCCCAGGCCTGCGCTCAGGCCACCCGCCCCGACCGGGGTCGCCGCCTCGGCGGCGGTCATCCCGACAGGCCCTCGGCGGCGACCCGGCGGGTCGCGAGCGCGTCGTCGTCCGCGCCCTCGCCACGGAGCGCCTCGCGGACCGCCGTAACGAGGTGGAAGTACTGCTCGAGCTCGCGCGTGTCGGCCGATCGCTGGCGCGGCAGATCGATGTCGATGACGGCGCTGATCCGGCCCGGCCGGGGCGACATCACGACCACCCGCGTCGACAGGAAGACGGCCTCTGCGATCGAGTGCGTCACGAACACGATCGTCGTCGCCGTGCGCTCCCAGATCTTGAGCAGCTCCAGGTTCATGCGCTCGCGGGTCATCTCGTCGAGCGCCCCGAACGGCTCGTCCATCAGCAGGATCGCCGGGTCGACCGCGAGCGCCCGCGCGATCGCGACGCGTTGCTGCATGCCGCCCGAGAGCTGCCACGGGTAATGGCCGGCGAAGTCGGACAGCTCGACCAGCTTCAGGTGCTCGAGGGCGCGTTCGATCCGTTCCCGCTTCGGCGTCCCGCTCACTTCGAGCGGCAGCTCGACGTTGCCCTGGACGGTCCGCCAGTCGAACAGGACCGGTGCCTGGAACACCATCCCGTAGTCACGATCCAGGCGGGCCCGAGGCGCCGGCTTGCCGTTGACCGTGATGGAGCCGGTCGTCGGGGACGTGAGGTCGCCGATGAGCCGCAGCAGGGTCGATTTGCCACAGCCCGACGGGCCGATGAGTGACACGAACTCGCCGGCGGCGATCGAGAGGTCGATGCCGAGCAACGCCTCGACTCGTCCCGCCTGCTGGCCGCGCTGTGCGAAGACCTTCGAAACGCCGCTGATCTCGACCACCGGACCGGTTCGTCCCTGGATCCCGCCCGCCGGTGGCGCCGCCTCGGCCATCAGGCCGCCGCCCCGTCGGTGCGCCGTTCGTGGCGGAGCATCCAGCCTTCGACGCCGACGACCAGCAGGTACACCCCGATCCCGAGCACCGACGACGCCACGATCGTGGCCCACAGGTATTCGGCGTTGAGCGAGTAGTACTGCATGCCGGTGATGATCTGTCTGGCGAGGCCATCCTGGATCAGCGACGGCAGCTCCCCGACGATCGAGCCGACCACGGCTGCCGGGGCCGCGATCCGGAAGCCCGTGAACAGGTACGGACGCGCGGCGGGCAGCCGCAGCTTGCGCAGGATGGCCCACCGCGAGGCGGCATATGAGCGCATGAGCTCCAGGGCCCGCGGGTCGTAGGCGCGCAGCCCGCGGAGGGCGGCGATGGTGACCGGGAAGAAGGTCAGGTACGTCGACACGATCGCCACCCCGAACCAGTCGGCCTTGAGGCCGATGACGATCAGCGGGGCGATCGCGATGATCGGGATCGTCTGGCTGGCGACGATGAGCGGCACGAGCGCACGCTCGAGGATCCGGACGTGGACCAGGACGATGGCCAGCAGCAGCCCGAATGCCGACCCGAGCGCGAACCCGATCGCGGCGTTGCGGAGCGTGAAGAGCCCGGCTCGTGCCAGCCGCGCGGTCGTCGTGGCGCCGACCGCATCCTCACGACCGAACTCCACGGCGATGTCCCAGAAGTGGGGCAGCTTGACGTCGGTCGCGAACGGGAAGGTGAGCGGCGGATCGTGGTCGATGGCGATCCCCGTACCGAGCACCGAGTCGTACCGCCAGCGATCGCCACCGATGAACTTGGCGGCCTCCCAGGCGAGCAGGATCACGAGCAGCACCGTCAGGAACCCGAACAGCGGTCGGAGCCGCCGCCGGATCGACACGCCGGTCGCCATCGTGACTAGCTGGTGACCGCCTGGTCGGCGATGTCGAGCGCCGCGTCGATGATCTCGAACCCCTGGGCGAGCTCGTCCTCGTTGATGCACAGCGGCGGGTTCGTGTGGATCGAGTTGTTGGCGATCATCGTGTACAGCCCGTTGTCGCGGAGGTGCTTGCCGATCGCCTTCATCTCGTCGGACGTGCCGTTGAAGGGCGTCAGGGGTGTCCAGGGATCGCGCGTGCGGACGAGGTCGAGGATGCCGAACAGCCCAAGGTTCCGGTGGGCCCCGACCGACGGGTGCTTGGCCGCCAGGCGCTCGTGGTGCTCGCGCATCCGGCCACCCAGGCGGGTGGCGTTGCCCATCAGGTCGTCCTCCTCGTACACGCGGATCGTGGCCAGCGCCGCTGCCAGCGAGACCGGGTGCGACGAGTACGTGAGTCCGCCGTAGTACATCTTCTGGTCGAACGCCTCGGCGATGTGACGACGCATCGCGACCGCCCCGAGCGGCAGGTACGAGGAGGTCAGGCCCTTGGCCATGGTCATCAGGTCGGGCGTGACCCCCCAGTGGTCGACGGCGAACCAGCGCCCGGTCCGCCCGAACCCTGCCATCACCTCGTCGCACACCATCAGGATCCCGTGGCGATCGCAGATCTCGCGCACGCCCTGGATGTAGCCGTCGGGCGGGATCAGGATGCCGTTCGTCCCGACGATCGTCTCGAGGAACACGGCCGCGATCGTGTGCGGCCCCTCGTAGCGGATGACGTCCTCGAGGCCCTGCAGCGACTCCGCCACGGGACGTGGTTCCGCCTCTCCCCAGCGATGGGTATCGGGGTAGCGGACGACACCGACCAGCCCAGGTTCGTTCGCCCAGCGGCGCGGGTCGCCGGTGAGCGTCATCGCCCCCATCGTCGCCCCGTGGTACGAGCGATAACGAGCGAGGACCTTGTAGCGGCCCGTCACATGACGCGCCAGCTTGATCGCGTTCTCGATCGCTTCGGCGCCGCCGAGCGTGAAGAAGACCTTGTCCATGTCCCCGGGCAGGATCTCCGCCAGCTTCTGACCCAGGCGCCCACGGATCTCGGTCGCGAACAGCGACGGCTGGACGTACTGGAGCTTGGTCGCCTGCTCCGTGATCGCATCGATGACGCGACGATCGCCGTGGCCGATGTTGACCGACATCAGCTGGCTGTTGAAATCGAGGATGCGCTTGCCTTCGGGCGTGAACAGCCAGACGCCCTCGGCGTGGTCGATGACGATCGGGTCGACGGCCCCCTGGATCGACCACGAGAAGAACGTGTGCGCGCGGTTGAGGGCGACGATCTCCTCGGACGTCATCGCCTCGTGTGCGGTGCCGATGCCCATGGATCCTCCTCTGCGCCGCAGGCGTCGTCCGCCGGGGCGCGAGACCGGATTACAGCACATCCGGCCGCTCGGGCGATACCGGTTCCGGGTCGGGTGCTACCGTGTCCCGACCAGCAACCGACAGCGGAGGAGACGATGGATCGCGCCGGCTTCCGCGCCTGGCTCCAGCGCTACGTCGACGCCTGGCGGCTGAACGATCCGGTGGCGGTCGGCGACCTGTTCAGCCCGGATGTGCGCTACGCATTCGACCCGTTCGACGAGGCCGTCGCCGGTCGCAACGCCGTCGTCGAGGCGTGGCTGGACGAGCCCGATGAGCCCGGTTCGTGGCAGGCCGACTACGACGTCCTGGCCATCGACGGCGACGTGTTCGTCGCCCACGGTCGCACCCGCTACCTGACCGACGATCGGAAGTCGATCGACCGCGAGTTCGCCAACGTCTTCGTGTGCCGGTTCGACGAGGATGGTCGCTGTCGCGAGTTCACCGAGTACTACATGCGCCGTCGACCGGAAGCCGAACCCGACGAGCCGCCTGAGGCCGGTTAGGGCTCGTCGGCGGCCGATCGCGCGGCGGCGCCCGACGGAGATGGCGCCGGCGCGACGACGCGCAGCGCACCCGGCCGCGTGCGGAAGGTGACCGGGGTCGTCCCGAGGTCGTACGAGTCGGCGCGGGCCGGCAGCGGCCGGGCGCTCCGGATCCTGACGACGGCCGATCTGTAGGTCGAGACCTGCGGCAGGTAGCGCCGGCGGCCGAACGCGATCGACGCGAGGTAGCGGACCAGCTCCCATTTCGAGAAGCGGCGAAAGACGCGCACGTCGAAGCGGCCATCGTCGAGCCTGGCGCCGGGCGCGACCGTCATCCCGAGGCCGACATACGGCCCGATCGATGCCGTCACCATCAGCGCCCTCGTCTCGACGACCCCTTCGTCGAGCTCGATCTGCATGCGCGCCGGTCTGTAGCGCAACGCGACCCAGATCGTCCGAAGGATCGATGCCGGCTCGCCCTCGTCGGCGCGCGTCGCCTCGCGGAAGATGGCGGCGTTCAGCCCGACCGACCCGGCCTCGAGGAACTCGACGGTCCGGTCGTCCGCGGTGGTCGCTTCACCGACGTCGATGGCGCGCACGTGTCCGGCGGCCAGGACGTCCGCCGCTGCGTCCAGGTCCCGCTCGAGCCCGAGCGCGCGGGCGATGTTCATGACCCGCCCCATCGGCAGGATGCCGAGCGCCCGGTCGGTGCCGATCAGCTCGTCGGCCACCATGTGGACCGTCCCGTCGCCGCCGGCCGCCACGACGTCCACGCCATCTGCTACGGCCTGGCGAACCCGTGCGCGCGCGGCGTCCTCGTCGGCGGGTTCCACGACCTCCGCGTCGACGCCGTGTCGGTCGAGCAGTTCCCGGAGGTCGTCGATCCCGCCGCCCCTGGTGAGCAGGAGGCTGGCGACGCCGGCAGCCGGGTTGCGGATCACCAGGTAGCGCCGCGCCCGCGCAGCCGCTGTCGCCGCCTGCCGGCGGTCCTGCGCCGTGCCGGTCACGCCGGCTCACCGCTCCCGCGCGCCTTGAAGCCCCGATAGACCCGGGTCAGACCCAGCAGGTAGCTCATCCCGAGCAAGTACGACGCCGTGACGTCGGTGAACCAATGGTGCCCCTGGTGGATCCGGCTCGGGCCGACCATCGCGATCAACGCGACCAGGGTCGCGACGAGCACCCGCCGGAGCTCCAGCGGTCGCAGCAGCGTGTGGATGAGATAGGCGAGGAAGCCGTATACCCCGACGTAGGTGATGGTGTGCCCGCTGGGGAAACTGGAACCGCCGAGTGGCGCGGCGATGACCCGGACGTCCACCCCGGCCACCGGGCGCGAGCGGCGCATCACGGCCTTCACCAGCGTCGCGACGAGTGACGTCCCCCACGCGCCCACCATCGCGACTGCCTCGAGCCGCAGGCGCAGGGCCAGCAGGATCGCGACGATGACCGCCGGGATGATCCGGCTCTGCGGCGGGAAGCCCGGCCACGAGATGGCCTCCATCACCCCCGACAGGAGCGGGTGCGACCGGCGCTGCAGCTTCATGGTGATGGCGAGGTCCAGCGCGTCGCTGCGGCGGGCGCGGACGAGGGCGAAGATCCCCGCGAAGCCGAGGAGCCCCAGGCGCTCGGCGAACGCTGCTGCGCGGCCTCGGCGTACGGCGGTGCGGCTCGGCGCGACGATGGTGGGATGGGCGGCGACGGCAGGGTCGGTCACGCACCGAGCATGCGGGTCGGCCGGACGAACCCGTCTCGCCGCCGCGCGGTGGCCGTCTGCCAGCTCCGTTACAAGCCGGTCGCGGCTGGAGCGTGCGGCTCGGGTGGGTCGCGCGACCGAAGGGAGGTGTACCCTCCCCCTCCTCACGCCCAGAACCGTCGCCATCGAGAGGGATCCGACCATGCCGCGAACCGTGCGAGGGGCGCTCGTCCAGGCCAGCTGGACCGGCGACAAGGAATCGATGATCCAGAAGCACGAGGAACGGGCGCACGAGGCAGCCAAGCAGGGCGCGCAGGTGATCCTGTTCCAGGAGCTCTTCTACGGCCCGTACTTCTGCCAGGTCCAGGACGCGCAGTACTACAGCTACACCGAGCTGATCCCGGACGGCCCCACCACGAAGCGGATGCAGGACCTCGCCAGGCAGACCGGCATGGTCGTGGTCGCGCCGATGTACGAGGAGGATGCCCAGGCGTCCGGCATCTACTACAACACGGCCGCGGTGATCGACGCCGACGGCACGTACCTCGGCAAATACCGCAAGACCCACATCCCGCACGTCAAGGGGTTCTGGGAGAAGTTCTACTTCCGGCCCGGCAACATGGGCTACCCGGTGTTCGACACGGCGGTCGGCAAGGTCGGTGTGTACATCTGCTACGACCGCCACTTCCCGGAGGGGGCGCGGGCGCTCGGCCTGAACGGCGCCGAGATCGTGTTCATCCCATCGGCGACATCGCGTGGCCTCTCGGAATACCTGTGGCGCATCGAGCAGCCCAGCCACGCCGTGGCCAACGGCTACTACGTCGGGACCATCAATCGCGTCGGGATCGAGAAGGAATTCGGCGACGACGACTTCTACGGGCAGAGTTATTTCGTCGATCCGCGCGGGCAGTTCGTGGGCGACGTCGGGTCGGCCAACGACGAAGAGCTGATCGTCCGCGACCTCGATCTCGACAAGATCGCCGAGGTCCGCAACACGTGGCAGTTCTACCGCGATCGACGACCCGACGCGTACGCCGACTTGACGCGTCCGTAGGCGCTATCATCCGCGCCGGCTCGGCTGTCAGGAGGAGGACAGCCGAGTCCTCACAGCAATGGCTCGCGAAGCGTCGCCTTGCTGTTCGGAGGGCGGGCTGCGGAACGCCGTTGAGGTTGCCAAGATAGCCATGCAATTCGGTTTCACCCTCAAGCCCGACCACACGATCGAGCGGACCCTTTCCCTGACGCGACAGGCCGAGGCCGCTGGCTTCGAGCACGGGTGGCTGTTCGATAGCCACGTCCTGTGGCGCGACCCGTATCCGCTGCTCACGCTCATGGCCGGCGTGACGACGCGGCTACGCATGGGTACCTGCGTCACCAACCCGGGCACGCGCGAGCCGACGGTGACGGCCTCGGCGCTGGCCACCCTCGACGAGATCAGCGATGGGCGGATGGACCTCGGCATCGGCCGGGGCGACTCTGCACGGCGGGTGCTCGGCAAGCCGCCGATCACGCTGGCGCACACGGAGGAGGCGATCAACGTCATCCGGACGCTGGTCGGTGGCGGGACCATCACCTACGAGGGGACGGAGCTGACGTTCCCCTGGACGCGTGGCTGGACGCTTCCGGTGTGGGTCGCCGGCTATGGCCCGATGGCCATCGCGATGACCGGCCGCGTCGCGGACGGCATCATCCTCCAGCTCGCCGATCCGGACCTCATCCGCTGGTTCGTGGGGCAGCTCCGCGAGGCGGCAACGGCCGCCGGTCGCGATCCCGGCTCGCTCAAGGTCCAGGCGGCTGCCCCCGCGCACGTCGGCCCGCGCGAGCTCGGCCGGGAGCGGACGCGCTGGTTCCCCGCCCTCGTGTCGAACCACGTCGTCGACCTCGTCAACAAGTACCCGCGCGAGGAGCTGCCGGAATCGCTGACGGGGTACATCACCGACCGGACCGGGTACGACTACCACCACCACGCCGAGGTCGGCTCCTCGAACGCGGCGTTCGTCGGTGATGAGGTCGCGGACCGCTTCTGCGTGCTCGGCGACGTGGAAGATCAGATCGCCAAGCTGCGCGAGCTGGCCGCGGCCGGCGTCGACCAGTTCAACCTGTACCTCATGAACGGCGACGAGGAGGCCCAGCTAGAGGCATACGGCAAGGACGTCATCCCTGCCCTCCGCTGAGGTACTGGCCGGTAGGTCAGGCTGGTCAGCGGTACCCGACCTGCGCGACCATGCGCTCCTCCCCATCCGCACGGAGGACACCATGATCGCCCGAATCGGCCGCCGGCGGGACCCCTTCTGGGACGATGGCCGCGGAGCCCGTCGCCGCAATCTCGTCCAGCGAACGGAAGCGCGGGTAGCGCTGATCCTCGCCATCGGCGCGTGCGGCCTCACGGCCGCGATGTGGCTGCGCCAGATCCTGCCGGTCTTCGGCATCCAGGTCTGAGCTCGCGGCGGCGCCGCCCGCCGTGCCTCGCGGCGACGACCGGTGCCCGACCACACCACAGATATGACCTCCGGCACCAGCGATCGCTGACCTCTGCTGGCGTCGTGTGGCATTGAGGGTCCAACCCATGGGACCCCTTCGCTACTCGACAATGTGACCGGTTCCCGCATGAGACTGACGGCCTCATCCGCACTCATCAGGGGAACACCGTGCAGGGACGTCAGGGGCCGCGCATGCCCGTCTTCGCGGCCAGTGCCATCGTGTTCATCCTCGGGCTCGGGCTGCCCGGGACGGTCCGCGCAGCGGTCACCGTGGATCTCGATCAATGGGCGAGCAGTGACGCTGCCTGGCAGAACGGCAACCTCAACGGCAACAACAGCCGGTACCCAGAGGGTGGCATCGTGCCGTTCCGCCTGGCGCTGGAGGGTCTGAAGCCAGGCGCCCACTCGATCCACATCAACTACGACTTCACGGCCGGGGGTCACAAGGCCTACGACTTCCTCGCGACCTGGAACGTGACCAATGCCAAGGGCAAGGTCTGCATCCCGAGCGGCGGCGCGATCTCGTCGATGTGTCCGGGCCTGCCCGGGTCCACGAGCGCGGCGATCCCGTCCGACACGTTCAAGGCCAATGGTCTGTCGGTCCAGGGCGCCGAGAAGTACTCGGGCACCCCGCGTCGACTCACGATCTGGGGCGGGACCATCACCTCGATCAGCCGACCGGCCCATGCCGGTAGCGTGAACGGCAACAGCACCGCCGACATCCTCGTTCGGTTCCGTGCGATCAGCCCGGCCGTGCTCTTCGCCTGGGGTGGCCATCTCGCCCAGTCGCGCTACTGGGACACGGCCGGCGGCGGCGCCCGCGATGGTGCCTCGCTGGTGTCCGGCGCTCCGTGGCACATGCGAACCCTCCAGCTCGACGGTGCCGGCAACAAGAACCAGGATCGCAGCATCCAGCCGAGCGCCATCGTCGGCGAGCTGCCACCCCAGGCGCTGTCCCCGGTCCCGCCCGCGCCACCGCCCACCTCCAGGCCCCCCACCGCCCCGCGCGATCCCAGCGCCCCTGGGGTCCCGGGCGGTCCACGGGCGACGGTCCCGCCGACGAGCACGGTCGTCATCCGCGAGGTCAGCGGCTCGCCGGTCCTCGCGATCCTCTACCTCGCTGGGCTGGCCGCTGTCGTGCTGGCGCTGTCAGTCCGCCACGGCTGGCGACGTCGAGCTCGTTCCCCGGACTGAATGCTCGGGCGGCGATCCCGCCCCACGCCATCGCCTACCATCTGCCTCCTGACCGACACGACGCCGTCGTCCAGGAGGGACCGCCTCGATGCGAACGCTCATCGCCAACGGGACCATCGTCACGGCAGAGGGCTCACAGGTCGCCGACGTGCTCATCGATGGCGAGACGATCGCCGCGATCGGTGCTGGCTTGGCGGACGCCGGCATGACCGCCGACGAGACCATCGATGCGTCGGGCAAGTACGTCATCCCGGGCGCGATCGACGTCCATACCCACATGGAGCTGCCGTTCGGCGGGACGTTCGCCAAGGACACCTTCGAGACCGGGACGCGGGCGGCGGCGTTCGGCGGGACGACCACCATCGTCGATTTCGCGGTGCAGTCGCGCGGCAAGTCGCTGCGCGACGGGCTCGACGCGTGGCACGCCAAGGCCGAGGGCAACGCCGTCGCCGACTACGGCTTCCACATGATCATGAGCGACGTCAACGACGACACCCTGGCCGAGATGGACGGGCTCGTCGCCGAGGGAGTGCCCGACTTCAAGCTCTTCACGGCCTATCCAGGCGTCTTCTACAGCGACGACGGGGCCATCTTCCGGGCGATGCAGCAGACCGCGAAGAACGGCGGGCTGATCATGATGCACGCCGAGAATGGGATGGCGATCGACGTGGTCGCCGAACAGACGGTCGAGGCGGGCACGACCGATCCGATCGGCCATGGGCTGGCGCGCAAGGCCGTGTTCGAGGGCGAGGCGACGAACCGCGTGATCCGCCTGGCTGAAGCGGCCGGCGTCCCGGTCTACATCGTCCACCTGTCGGCGAGCGAGGCGCTGGCCGAGGTGCGCGCCGCGCGCGACCGCGGGTCGATGGCGTTCGCCGAGACGTGCCCGCAATACCTGTTCCTGTCGCTCGACGATCTCGGCAACGGGTTCGAGGGTGCCAAGTTCGTGTGCTCGCCGCCGCTGCGCCCGAAGAGCCACTGGGACGACCTCTGGCGCGGGCTCGTGAAGGACGACCTCCAGGTCGTCTCGACCGACCACTGCCCGTTCGACTTCCACGGCCAAAAGGACCTCGGGCGCGACGATTTCCGGAAGGTCCCCAACGGCCTGCCGGGGGTGGAGGATCGGGTCGACCTGATGCATGACGGCGGCGTCGTCGGCGGCCGGATCAGCAGGGAGCGCTGGGTCGAGATCCTGTCGACCGCCCCGGCCAAGCTGTTCGGGATGTATCCCCGCAAGGGCTCGGTCAGCGTCGGGGCCGATGCCGACCTCGTCGTCTACGACCCGAACCGCAAGCGCACGATCTCGGCCGAGAGCCACCACATGGACGTCGACTACTCGTGCTACGAGGGACGCCAGGTCCGGGGCGCGAGCGACGTGGTCCTGTCACGCGGCAGCGTGATCGTGCGGGACGGCGAGTTCACCGGGTCGAAGGGCCACGGCCGGTTCGTCAAACGATCGACCGCCGACCACGTCCGCCTGTCATGAGGGGTCGACCATGACCGTCATCGAGGGCGCCCGCTTCGGCCACGTCAACGTCACCTCGCCCGATTGGCGACGACTCGCCGCCTTCTACACGGACGTCTTCGGGTGCGAGTTCGTGCCACCCGAGCGCGACATCCGCAGCGACGACCTCGACGCGGCGACGGGCCTGCAGGGCGCGCACCTGACCGGCGCCCACCTGCGGCTCCCGGGGCTGGGCGACAGCGGGCCGACGATCGAGATCTTCTCGTACGACACGCTCGAGCCGAACCCTGGCACGCAGGTGGCGCGTGCGGGCTGGGGCCACATCGCGTTCCAGGTCCCGGACGTGCCGGCTGCGGTCGATGCGGTGCTCGCGGCCGGCGGCAGCCGAGTGGGCGACATCATCACCACCAGGACCGCCGACGGGCGGCGTGTCACGTGGGGCTACACGACCGATCCCGACGGCAACATCATCGAGCTCCAGGCATGGTCGGCTGCCGAACCAGAACGAACCTGATGGTCGAGGTCCACCGACGGCTTAGGATACCGGCCGATGTCGAGCGGCTCGCCGACCTGCGCGCGGTCGTGCGCGACGTCGCGGAGGGATGCGAGGCGCCCGCGGATTGCATGGCTGACCTCGTCCAGGCGGTCGACGAGGCCGCGACCAACGTCATCCGCTACGGCTACCGCGGCGAGCCCGGCGAGATCGAGATGACCGCAGCGCTCGACGGCGACGACATCGTCATCACGCTCGAGGATCGTGCGCCCGTGTTCGACCCGCTGAGCGTGCCGCCGCCCGACCTGTCGATCCCACCCCAGCATCGGAAGCCGGGCGGGATGGGCATTCACCTGATGCGGCTCGGAACCGACTCGATCGAGCATCGGGCGCGTCCGGGCGGTGGCAACATACTGACGCTGACGCGGTCGCGTGCCCGCCGCGCGAAGGAGGGTTGATCGATGGCGATGCAGACCACTGTCGAGCGTGTCGACGCCGCGGTCCCGGTCACGGTCATGACGCTCGCCGGCGAGCTCGACGCCTCGAACTACCTGCGACTCGTCGACGATGTTCGGCCGATCTACGCGGCCGGTGCCCGCCACCTCCTGCTCGACCTGACCGATCTGACGTTCATCTCGAGCTCCGGCCTGGTGTCCCTGTACTCGATCCTCAAGGTCATGCAGGGTGACGAGCCGCCCGACCCCGAGTACGGCTGGAGCGCGCTGCACCAGATGGAGCGCGACGCCGAGGAGGGCGGCGAGCAGAACGTCGTCAGGATCGCGGGGATGCAGCCCGACGTCGCCGGGGTGCTGCAACGGACCGGCCTCGATGCGCTGTTCCCGAGCCATCCCGACCGGGAGTCCGCGCTCGCCGCGTTCTAAGGCGCCCCGTCGTCGTGACCGACGCGATCGATTCGATCCTCCGACCGTTCGCGCGCGTCCCCGGTGAGCTGACGGTCCGGTTCGAGGACGCCGACTCCCGATCCGCCGCCGGCCTCGACCATCCGCGACTGACACGGGATATCCAGGTCGACGGGCGGTACCTCGGCCGCCTCGTCGCCGAAGGCCCGGCGGTCCGCGAGCGCACGGTCGGTGCCGCGTTGGAGGCCGTCGCGATCGCGATCGAGCGGCTGGTCCAGGCAGGGGGCATCGACGTCGGGGCGGTAGCCGCCGGCCCAGACACCCGGAGCGGCATCGGCGCCGAGCTGGCGCTGAGCCGCCTCCAGCAGCGGAGCCTTGTCTCGCTCGAGCCGCCCGACGTCCCGGGCTATGACCTGGCGAGCTATTACGAGCCGGCGCGCGAGATCGGCGGCGACTTCTTCGAGCTGTTCGTGCTCCGACGACGCGGCCGGCCGCTCGGGATCGTGATCGCCGACGTGACCGGCAAGGGCATCGCGGCCGCGCTCCTGATGGCGTTCGCTCGACCGGTGATCCACGCGGCGCTGCAGGCGGCCAACGAACCGGCCGAGGCACTTCGCCGGACCAACCGGATCCTCGTCGATGAGCTGCGGACAGCACTGTTCATCACCGCCCTGGTAGGTCGGCTCGACGTGCGGACCGGCCGGATCACGATCGCCAACGCCGGGCACGAGCCGCCGTTGCTCGTGCCGGCCGATGGCGGACCGATCGTCGACGTGGAGGGTGGCGGCCGGATGCTCGGCATGTCCTCGCCGCTGGACCTTCCCGAGACCGAGATCGAGCTGGCCCCGGGGGACCGGCTGGTCCTCTACACCGACGGCGTGACGGACGCGGTGACATCGACCGGCGCCCGGTTCGGCAAGGAACGGATGATGGCCACGATCGAATCGGCTCGGGCTGGATCGGCGCACGACATCGTCCGCGCGCTGAGCGGTGCCGTGAGTGGGTTCTGCGAGGGGGTCATCCCGGTCGACGACGTGACGATCGTGGCCGTGGGGCGCCAGTAGGCAGGCGGCCAGGGCGTAGAACGGCCGCCGGGTCCACGTGGGACGCCGGCGGCCGTCGACAGCACCTGAGGTGTCGGTCCGGTGGTCCTTAGATCTCGGTGACCGTCCGGCGATCGAAGACGCGCAGCAGCGCCAGGACCAGCAGCTCGACGAGGGTCCAGCCGATCAACGCGACGATCGCCGCGATATCGAGGACCTGACGGCCGGCAGTCGCCCGATCGAGCGCAAACATGCCGCGGAACGGCTCGACGAATGGGTCGGTGACGCTGAGGATCAGGCCGACGACGTCGTTGGCCTGATTCGCGACGAGCAGCAGGAGGATGATCCGGAGGATCAGAGCCACCTGGAGCACGCCGAACAGGAACATCACGAATCGCTGCAGCACGGCGGCCGGACCAGGGCCGGCCGGCACATAGGCGCGTTCGGTGGTCCGCACGGCGGTCGAGCGTGGCTCGGGCGCCAGCGGGTCGGTGCTGGAGGTCTGATGGGTGGTCGTGCGCTCGTAGTCGGTCATGGTGGGGCCTCCTGGGCTTCCGAGCCGCAGGATGGCCCGCCGACCTCGCGGGCCACATATCGTGGCCCCGAGCGCGTACTTGCAGCGACGTGACAGTCGAGGCGTTAGCGCGTGCGCGGGAAGCCCAGATCGACCTTGCTGGTGCCCGGATCCGGCCAGCGTGACGTCACGATCTTGGCCCGGGTATAGAACTGGATGCCTTCGGGGCCGTACATGTGGAGGTCGCCGAAGAGACTCGCCTTCCAGCCACCGAAGCTGTAATACGCGACCGGCACCGGGATCGGCACGTTGATGCCGACCATCCCGGCATTCACCTCGAACTGGAACTGCCTGGCGGCGCCGCCATCTCGCGTGAAGATCGCGGTCCCGTTGCCGTACGGGTTCTCGTTGATGAGCTTGACTGCCTCGTCGTAGGTCTTGACCCGGACGACCGTCAGCACCGGCCCGAAGATCTCGTCGCGATAGGCATCCATGGACGTCGTGACGTTGTCGATCAACGACACCCCGAGGAAGAAGCCGTCGCTCTCGCCGTACAGCGGGTGCTCCCGCCCGTCGGCGACGAGCGTGGCGCCCTGCTCCTTCGAGGAGTCGAGGTAGCCGGCCACCTTGTCGCGATGCTGGCGCGTGACGAGCGGACCCATCTCCGCGTCGGGATCGGAGCCAGGACCGACCTTGACCTTCGGCAATCGCTTGGAGATGGCGTCCACGAGGGGGTCCGCCACGTCGCCCACGGCGACGACCGTGGCGATGGCCATGCAGCGCTCCCCTGCCGACCCGTAGCCCGCCGAGACCGCGGCATCGGCGGCCATGTCGATATCGGCGTCGGGCAGCACGATCATGTGGTTCTTGGCGCCACCCAGCGCCTGGACGCGCTTGCCGTGCGCCGTGCCCGTCTCGTAGATGTAGCGGGCGATCGGCGTCGAGCCGACGAAGCTGACGGCGGCGATGTCCGGATGCTCGAGGATCGCATCGACCGCGACCTTGTCGCCGTGGACCACGTTGAACACGCCGTCGGGGACGCCGGCCTCGTGCAGCAGCTCGGCGAGGAAGATCGATGCCGAGGGGTCCTTCTCGGACGGCTTGAGGATGAACGTGTTGCCGCACGCGATGGCCGTCGCGAACATCCACATCGGCACCATCGCCGGGAAGTTGAACGGGGTGATGCCGGCGACCACGCCGAGCGGCTGCCGGATCTGGTAGACGTCGACGCCCGTGCTGGCCTGCTCCGTGAAGCCGCCCTTCAGGAGGTTCGGGAGACCGCACGCGAACTCGAGGTTCTCGAGACCACGGGCGATCTCACCGAGCGCGTCAGACGGCACCTTGCCGTGCTCTGCCGTGAGGTGGGCGGCCAGCTCGTGGCGCCGCTGATCGACGAGGTTGCGGATCTTGAAGAGGATGTCAGTGCGCTTGCTGAGCGACGTGGCGCGCCAGGCCGGGAAGGCCGCGCGTGCGGCGGCGACGGCGGCCGCGATCTCCTCGGTCGAGGCGAAGTCGACGTGCTTGGTCAGCGTCCCGGTGGCCGGGTCGTAGACATCGCCCTGGCGGCCCGATGCGCCGGGGACGATGCGGCCGCCGATCCAGTGGCTGATCCGTCCGGTGGCAGTCGACGCGGTGGTCTCGGGTTCGGCGACCTGGGTCATCGGGTGGTCCTCGTAGGCATCCTCATCCGCGCCACGATACCCCGTCCGCCGTGGCGCCGCGATCAGAACGGCGGACGGATCTCCGGCTCGGGCCAGTGGGGCTCCGCCGCTGCGGCACGGGCCTGCAGCCGGCGCGGCCACCACGCGGACACGGCCACGACGCCGATGATCGACGCGATGCTGATGACAAGGGCGATCAACCCGCCTGCCGGCAGTCCACCGACGACCGCGGGGTCGCGCCAGGTGAGCGACGCGACGCCCCTCGCGACACCCCAGCCCGCGAGCGCGACGAGCAACCGGCTGCCATCCGCCGAGCGAAAGACGCCGAGCGAGCTCGCGGCAAGGATGAGGAGCGCCACGAGCACCGTCCCGACCGCCTCATAGACCTGCGACGGATGGGATGGGACACCGGCCGCGGCCGCGACCCACGGCCCCGCCCCGACGTACGCCGTCGCCCAGTCGCCGTCGAACGGCCGGCCCTGGCCGCTGCCGCCGAGGACCATCGTCAGCTTGCCGGCCCCGATCGCCGTCAGCAGCGGGATGGACGCGATGTGTGCCCACGCGCCGACCGGCGATCCGAGGAGCGTCGCGACGATCGCGGCCGTGCCGATCCCACCCGCGACGGCCGTTCCCAGTTCCAGCCCACCGACCGACGGGTCGAGCAGCGACAGGGGACCGGCGCTGAACGCTTCGGGCACCAGCAGCGCGTACCCGATGCGACCGCCGATGATGGCGCCGGGCGCCGCGCCGATGACCACGTACAGCAGATCGTCGGCTCGCAGGCCGCGCCGCCGGGCCAGGATGCCGGCCGCGGCGAGGCAGAACAGGACGACGACCGCCAGCGCGAGCGTCTGCCAGCGCACGCTGAGATCGGAGCCAAGTCGGACGAGGGGGTCGAAGTCGAACGCGATGACGGCGATCGGCACGGTCGCCGAAGTGTACCCGCGCCGGATGTGTCGGCTGGCCGACAGGCGGCGTGTCGCCTACCCGGTCGTCCGGGCGTGTCGCACGCGACACGATGCCAGTCATCGGGCTGATGGCGTGGGGGCCATCGCCGCGATGAGGGGGAACGAATCGGCGGGTCTGGGGGCTCACCGATCAAGGTCCCGGCGTCCGGCCCACGGGGGGACGGGCCGGACGTCGTGACCCCTGCAGAGGGACACCGTGACCACGCAAGCCAGGGCCGAGTATGGCCTGGATGTCACGCTACTCGGCCGCTTCAGCATCCGCGCCGGCGATGGACGCGAGGTTCGCCTCGTCGGTCGCCACGCCCAGGCGCTCTTCACGTTGCTGGCGCTGACGTGCCGGCCGCGCACACGCGAGGCCATCGCGACCGACCTGTGGCCCGAATCGCTCGGCGCCGCGACCGGTCCGCTCCGCCAGGCGCTGTATCAGCTACGGACGGCGCTGGTGGCCGCCGGTGTCGAGATCGACGCCGTCCTCGAAGCGGACTCCGAGACGCTCGGGCTGCGACCGGAGGCGCTCCGCTCGCTTGACCTCGCGCGCTTCGAGGGCTGCACCGACGACCCGACCTGCGCCCCCGAAACGGCGGTCGCGCTGTACGGCGGCGATCTCGCCGAGGGCCTTGGCCACGATTGCTTCGCGGCGGAGCGTGAGCGCCTCGCCGACCGCTTCGAGGATGCGCTCGCGGTCGTCGCCCGCCGGCGGCTCGCCGACGGCGATGTCGACGGCGCCCGGCTCGCCGCCGAGCGACTGATCGGACGGGACCCCCTCCGGGAGGAGGCGCACGAGGTCCTCATCGCGATCCACGGCCGGACCGGGTCGCGATCCCAGGTCGTCCGCCAATATCGCCGCCTGTGCGACGTCCTTGCCCGCGAGCTCGCGGAGGCCCCGCTGCCCGAGACGGACGCGACGTATCGGCTGGCGCTCGCACGGACGATCGCCCGGTCGCGTCAGCGCGCCAGCGAGCTCGAGCCGCCGACGGGGGCGAGTCTCGCCGTCGTCGGCTAGGGGTCTGTTCGCGACGAGCGAGAGCCGCTCGCGGACTAGCGGCCGAGGACTTCGACCAACTCCTTCACGGCACCTGCCGATCGCTGGAAGGCGTCCCGCTCCTCGGCTGTCAGGTCGATTTCGAACACGCGCTCCAGCCCGGCTCGGCCGAGCACGATCGGCACGCCCACGAACAGGCCGTCGACGCCGAACTCACCCTTGAGCAGGACGGCGCATGGGAGCACGCGCTTGCGGTCGAGCAGGATCGCCTCGACCATCTCGAACGCCCCGGCCGACGGCGCGTAGAACGCGGAGCCGGTCTTGAGCAGCCCCACGATCTCGGCCCCACCGTTGGCCGTCCGCTCCTCGAGGGCGCGGACACGGTCGGGCGGCAGCAGCTCGGTGATCGGCACGCCGGCGACGGTCGAGTACCGCGAGAGCGGGACCATCGTGTCGCCGTGCCCGCCGAGCACGAAGGCATGGGTGTCCTCGACGCTCACGCCGAGCTCCTGCGCGATGAACGTCCGGAACCGTGCGCTGTCGAGCACGCCCGCCATCCCGAGCACCCGCTCGCGCGGGAACCCCGACGCCTCCAGCGCCACGTGGCACATCGCGTCGAGTGGGTTGGTCACCACGACGAGGATCGCGTCCGGCGAGACCGCCGCGGCCTGCTGGACCACCGATCGGACGATGCCCGCGTTCTTGGTCAGCAGGTCGTCGCGGCTCATGCCCGGCTGCCTTGCCAGGCCGGACGTCACGACGATGACGTCCGAGCCGGCGGTGTCGGCGTAGTCGTTGGTGCCCTGGACGCGTGCGTCGTGACCGACGACCGGGGCGGCCTGGGCCAGGTCGAGGCCCTTCCCCTGTGGCAGTCCTTCGACGATATCGACCAGGACGACGTCGGCCAGGCCTGCCTCGGCGATGCGCTGGGCGGTCGTGGCGCCGACGTTGCCGGCGCCGATCACGGTGACCTTGTTGCGGGGCATCGGTGTGGCGCCTCCTCGGCCGGGCTGGTGATCGATGCGCCCGGGCCGGGACATTCTAGGTGGCCGCCTCGGCCGTCGCCGTGCGCGACGCTCAGGAGCCCGAGGTCTGTCCCGACGACGGTGCCGACGACCCCGTCGGTGAGTCCGAGGAAGCCGCTGACCGGATGCGAGTCGGCCACGTCGCGCAGCCAGCGCTCGCGGTCGTCCGGCATCCGCCGGTCGACGATCTGGGTGACCGCGCACGACGGCCGATCGACGAAGCGCCACTTGAGCTGGCGGATCACGCGGTCAGGGCGCGCGACAGCTCGCGCATAACACCAGGCGACGGTCGCGGCCATGTCGCGGGTGGACCAGCCGCCGTCGATGATGCGCTGGATCCCGCGCCGCAACGCCGGCGCTGCGGCGCCGGCGAACCGGCCGGCCAGCATCGCCCCCTCGCGGTCCGCGGCGAGCGATCCCTCGATGACCTTCGCGGCGAGCCCGGCGCCATTGCGCCGCCCGCCCCTGGTCGTGCCATAGACCAGCAGGTTGGCCGTGGCCTCGGCGCCGATCCTGAGCCGGCGCAGGCCGTGCTCGTCCACGGTCGCGAGGTCGTGCAGATCGTCGATCGTGTACAGGAACGAGCCGTGGAGGAAGCGGCCGACCTTCACATCGAGCGTGAACGGGTGCGCATCGTCGGGGCGGATGGCGACCATCGTCGGACCGCGCCAGTCATGGCGGCAGACCACGACGACCTGGAGGCCGTGGTCGGCCGCCCAGGCGCGGAACCGCCGCTCGATCGCGGGGAACGAACTGCGTGGCGCGTGTAGGTCGACGTCGCTGACACCGTCGAGCGCCCCCATCGACCCCTTGATGACGACCTGGTCCGGAAGTGTCTCCGCCAGGTCACGCAGCAGGGGCAGCCAGATATGCGCCCGGTCGTGGGTCCACGTCGGTGACCCGTCCCGCGACCGATCGGTCACGAACTTCTCCTCGTGTGCGCCGTGCCCCCGGCGACGACGCCACGATAGCGGTCGGCAGTCTGGTGCGGAATGGTGCAGAGGATCTGGGTGGTGCGTGCACGCCCTATCGAGCTGTGACGTTCGTCGCCGGCGCGCTGGAGCGTGGGAGCGAGGCCGTCGCCTTGACAGGTCGTCGGTGCCGGGCAGTCAGCCGGCGTCGTGGTCGGGGTCGACCGCCTCGGCGAGGGTCGCCGGGTCCGTGATCGGCCCCGCCGAGCGGATCTCGTCGCTGACGCCGTCAGCGTAGGTCCTGAAATTCGCGGCGAACATCGCGGCCAACTGCCTGGCCTGGCGGTCGTAGGCATCGGCATCGGCCCAGGTCGACCTGGGATCGAGGAAGCGCGCCGGCACGTCCGGACAGTCGAGCGGCACCTCGATGCCGAACGTCGGATCGGTGCGGGTCGGCACGGCCGCAAGCCGGCCGTCCAGGGCGGCGCGGACCATCGAGCGGGTATGGGCGATGTTCATGCGCTCGCCGGTGCCGTATGGCCCGCCCGTCCAGCCGGTGTTCACCAGCCAGACCGTGGCGTCCTGCGCAGCCAGCCGCTCGGTCAGCATGCGCGCGTACTCGCCAGGGTGGCGCGGCATGAACGGCGCTCCGAAGCACGCCGAGAACGTCGCCTTCGGCTCCTTGACGCCCACCTCGGTACCGGCCAGCTTGGCCGTGTACCCGCTGATGAAGTGGTACGCCGCCTGGGCGTGGGTGAGGCGGGCGATGGGCGGGAGCACGCCGAAGGCATCGGCCGTGAGCAGGACGACGGTGGTCGGCTGGCCGGTCATCCCGGTCGGGTCGGCATTGCCGATGAAGTTGAGCGGATAGGCGCCGCGGGTGTTCTCGGTGAACCGCTCCGAATCGAGATCGAGCTCACGGGTCGCCGGGTCCAGATCGACGTTCTCGAGCACCGTTCCGAAGCGGCGCGTGGTCTGGAAGATGTCCGGCTCGTACATGGGCGAGAGGCGGATCGTCTTGGCGTAGCAGCCACCCTCGAAGTTGAACAGCCCCGCGTCGCTCCAGCCGTGCTCGTCGTCACCGATGAGGCGCCGCTCCGGGTCCGCGGACAGCGTCGTCTTGCCGGTGCCCGACAGGCCGAAGAACACGGCGCTGTCACCGTCCTCGCCGACATTCACCGACGAGTGCATGGGCAGGACGCCCTCGTCCGGCATCAGGTAGTTCATGACGGTGAACGCGGACTTCTTGATCTCGCCGGCGTACTCGGTGCCGACGATGAGGATCTCCATCCGCTGGAGGTGGAGCAGGATCGCGGTGCCGGTGCGCGTCCCGTCGGTGGCCGGATCGGCCTGGAACGACGGGACGCAGATGATCGTGAAATTCGGCTCGAAGCCGGTCAGGTCGCCGGCCTCCGGGCGCCGGAACAGGTTGCGTGCGAAGACGCTGGCCCAGGCAGTCTCGGTGTAGACGCGCAGGCGGCGCTGGTGCTCGGGGTCCGCGCCTATCAACAGGTCCTGGCTGTACAGGTCCTTCTCGGCGCAGTAGGCGACGAGCCTGGCACGCAGCTTGTCGTAATGCGCCTCGCTGATCGGTCGATTGACCTCGCCCCACCAGATCTTGGCCGTGCTCGACGGCTCGTCGACGATGAACTTGTCCTGCGGCGAGCGACCGGTGTGCTTGCCGGTCCGCACGACGAGCGGCCCCTCCGCGGCGATCAGCCCCTCTCCAGCCCGGATCGCGTCCTCGACCAGTTCGGCAGTCGGCAGGTTGGCGCGCACGCGGCGTCCGACCAGCGGGCGCGACCGGCCGACGGCGGGTGTCGGGGGATGGTCGGGCCGGGCGGGCGGATGGGTGGTGGCCATACGGGTTGACTCCTGAGCACGGGCGATCGCTACACGGATCGACCGGCCGCGCGTGCCGCTCGCACCTGGGGCATGTGCCCGTTCCAGACGCTAGCGGGAGTCGGCTTCCACAGTCGCGCTTCGCCCGATGCTACCACGTTGCGGTTCGGTTGCGACTGGGTCGCGAGGACCATCGCCGCCGTACCATGGTCCCCCGTCACGACCAGCTGCTCGCACGCCCGAGGACTCGCTCGAATGACCGATACCCTGATCCCCGATCGCGAGGAGGCCGCGTCCGAGCTTGCCGGCTTGCGCCTTCGAACCGATCTCTTCATCGACGGCGATTTCCGGCCCGCGCGCGACGGGCGCCGGTTCACCACCGAGAACCCGGCCACGGGCCAGCCCATCACCGAGGTCGCCGAGGGCGGCGTCGCGGACGTCGATGCGGCCGTCGCGGCAGCCCGCTCGGCCTTCGATCGCGGCGTCTGGTCGCGGATGGATCCCGGCGCGCGAAAACGAGTGCTGCAGGCATGGGCCGACCTGATCGAGGGCAACGCCCGCGAGCTCGGGCTGATCGAGACCATCGACGCCGGCAAGCCGATCACCGACACCGTCGGGCTCGACATGCCCGAGACCGCCGCCTGCATCCGCTGGCACGCCGAGGCCATCGACAAGCTGTACGGCCAGGTGGCGCCGTCCCCCGAGGGCACGGTCGCGACCATCACCCGCGAGCCGGTCGGGCGTCGTCGGCGCGGTCGTGCCGTGGAACTACCCGGCGCAGATGGCCGCCTGGAAGCTCGGCCCGGCGCTGGCGACCGGCAACAGCGTGGTCATCAAGCCCGCCTCGACGACGTCGTTGTCGCTCCTGCGCATCGCCGAGCTTGGCGCCGAGGCCGGGATCCCGGATGGCGTCCTCAACGTCGTCACCGGCCCGGGCGACACGGTCGGCGCGGCGATCGGCCGCCACCCCGACATCGACTGCGTGGCGTTCACCGGCTCGACGGAGGTCGGCCGGCGCTTCCTCGCCTGGTCGGCCGAGTCGAACCTCAAGCGGGTCCTGCTCGAGCTGGGTGGCAAGAGCCCGCAGGTCGTCTTCGACGACGTGACCGACATGGCCCACGTGGCCGCCAACGCCGCGGTCGCGATCTTCTGGAACATGGGCGAGAACTGCAGCGCAGGCTCGCGGCTCATCGTCCATCGGTCGCGCAAGGACGACCTGCTGGCGGCGCTTGAGGCAGAGCTCTCGTCGTGGCCGGTCGGGGATCCGCTCGATCCTGCGACGAAGATCGGTGCGCTGATCTCGCGGCCCCACCTCGAGCGGGTCCTTGGGTACGTGCAGGTCGGTCGCGACGAGGGAGCGCGGTTGGTGACCGGCGGCGAGCGGATCCTGGAAGAGACGGGCGGCTACTTCCTGGGCCCGACCATCTTCGATGGCGTCCGCAACGACATGCGCATCGCCCGCGAGGAGATCTTCGGGCCGGTGCTGTCCGTGATCGAGTTCGACACCGAGGCCGAGGCCGTCGCGATCGCCAATGACACGGCGTATGGGCTGGCGGCGTCGATCTACACGGACGACCTCAACGTGGCGCACCGCGTCGCGCGCGAGTTGCGCGCCGGGACGGTCGCCATCAACGCGTATGCCGAGGGCGACATGACGACGCCGTTCGGCGGGTACAAGCAGTCGGGGTTCGGCGGGCACGACAAGTCGGTGCACGCCCACGACCAGTACACCGAGCTGAAGACGACCTGGATCCAGTTGAAGCCGGGCGGCTAAGGGGCGGCGGCGCGGGCCGCTGAACCCTGTCGAGGCCCCGAAGCCGGCCGGTTTCCTGCCATATGTGCACCAGATGAACCTCGGGCAGGCTTCCCGAAGCCTGAACTCCCACCGCTGCGTCGTTATGCGGCGCGGTGGATAGCACCACGAAGGGATCCCGGACGCGGATGCATCGTTATGCGCCAACTGACGGCGGCCGTCTCGTGTCATGCGGCTCAAGGTGCACCACAAGAACATTTGGCAGGATGTCTCAGGCCGGCTTAGCCAGCCACCTTGACCGCCGCGCACCGCACCCCGTAGCATCCCCGGTACAACCGAAGAGCACGTATCAAGAGATGGCTGAGGGACCGGCCCGTTGACGCCACGACAACCTACCGACGCGAGGTCGGCAAGGTGCCAAGTCCGGGCAGGTCCTCCTGCGTGATACGGGTCTCTCCGGAGTCCCACCACTGACCAGGGTCCTTCCCATCTACGACCGGTCCGTCGTCCCCGAGCGCGACCTGGAGACCGATCGTGACCACGCCGACCCTGACACCCCTGCGCACGCCGACCGATCCGGCCGCGACCGCCGCGGCCGCCCCCGGGGCGCGCATCACCGGTATGGCCTGTCGCAACTGCGGCCTTGCCCAACCCCTCGCCCTGGCCTACGTGTGTCCGGCGTGTTTCGGGCCGCTCGAGGTGACGTACGACACCGCGGTCATCAGGGCGACCCTCACCCACGAGGCGATCGCCGCGCGCCGGCCGGGGATCTGGCGCTACCTCGAGCTGCTGCCGGTCGACCGCGCCCCCACGAGATCGTTGCCCGTGGGCTCGACGCCCCTGCTGCCGGCCGACCGGCTCGGCCCCGTCCTTGGGGTCGATCGACTCTGGCTCAAGGACGACACCCGCAACCCGTCGCTGTCGTTCAAGGATCGGGCCGTCGCGGTCGCCGCGGCTCGTGCGGTCGAGTTCGGTGTCCCGGCGCTCGCCTGCGCCTCGACCGGCAACCTGGCCGGCGCCACCGCCGCAGCGGCGGCAGCAGTCGGTCTGCCGGCGTTCGTCTTCATCCCGGCCGACCTGGAGCGCGCCAAGGTCGATCACGCGCTGGCCTACGGCGCCACCGTCGTGCCGATCGATGGCACCTACGACGACGTCAATCGCCTCTGCCTGGAGATCGCCGACGAGACCGGCTGGGGGTTCGTGAACATCAACCTCCGCCCGTTCTACGCCGAGGGCTCCAAGACGCTGGCCTATGAGATCGCCGAGGCGCTCGGCTGGCGCAGCCCCGACGTCGTCGTGGCGCCGGTCGCGTCGGGTGCGATGTTCACCCGCGTCGCACGTGGGTTCGAGGAGCTCGCGGAGCTCGGGCTGATCGAGCGCCGTCCGATCCGCTTCGTCGGCGGCCAGGCGGTCGGCTGTGCGCCGGTGGCGACCGCGTTCGAAGCCGGTACCGACGTCATCGAGCCCATCCGCGAGCCCGACACGATCGTCCGTTCGCTGGCCATCGGCAACCCGGCCGACGGCAGGTACGTCGTGGAGGTGGCCCGGGACAGCGGCGGCTCCGTCGAGGCCGTCCCAGACGCCGTGACCGCGGAAGCCATCCGCGACGTCGCCAGGCTCGAGGGGATCTACCCGGAGACGGCCGGCGGCGTGACCCTCGGCGCGGTCGCAGCGGCGCGCCGCCGAGGCGTCATCCGTGACGGTGACGAGGTCGTGGCGCTGCTGACGGGCAATGGGCTCAAGACGCCCGACGCGCGCAGCCTCGGGCTGGCGGACGGCGAGGGTCTCGCCCCGGTCATCCGGCCCAGCCTGTCGGCCTTCGAGTCGTGGCTGGAGGCCCGGTCATGAGCACCGTCCGCATCCCGCCCACGCTGCGCACCGCGACCGGCGGGGAGAAGCTGGTCGCCGTTCCGGGCGGCACCGTCCGCGAAGTCATCGCGGGCCTCGTCGAGGCGCACCCAGGCCTCGGATCCCAGCTGCTCACCCCCGACGGCGACCTGAACCGGTTCGTCAACGCCTTCCTCAACGACACCGACGTGCGCCACCTACAGGCGCTCGACACACCCGTCGGCGAGGCCGACACGCTCGTGCTCCTCCCGGCGATGGCCGGCGGCTGACCCTCGCCCTCGCCGGCGGGAGTAGGCTGGCAGCGATGTCGACCGATCAGCCACCGAGTGGTCGTGACGAGGCGTACTGGCGCGACTTCCTGACGCGGGGCGACCCCAACGAGCGGCGGTTCAGGCGGATCTTCTCAATGCTCCCCCACGGACCCCGTTGCAAGCTCTGTGCGGCACCGTTCGCGGGCGCAGCCGCTCCGGTGATGCGCGTGATCGGCAAGCGACCCGCCGTCAAGAACCAGACCCTCTGCAACGCGTGCTTCGTCAACATGGAGAAGCAGCGCGGTGGCGCCGAGGTCGACGGCAGCTACCTGTTCGCCGATATCCGCGGCTCGACCGCCCTGGCTGAGCGCCTTCCGCCCATCGAGTTCCGTGCCCTGATCGATCGCTTCTATGCGACCACGAGCAAGGCCGTCTTCGACCATGAGGGCGGTGTCGACAAGTTCGTCGGTGACGAGATCGTCGCGTTCTTCCTCCCGGTCACGTCCGGACCCAAGCACGCTGCGCACGCGGTGGCAGCGGCGCTGGCGATCCTCCGGGCGACCGGCCACGCGGACAAGCGGGGGCCATGGGTCCCGGTCGGGGTGGGCGTGTCGAGCGGCCGCGCCTGGGTCGGGGTGGTCGGGGATGAGAAGCGGATCGACATAACCGCCCTCGGCGACAACGTCAACATCGCCGCGCGGCTCGGTGGCGCGGCCCGGGCCGGAGAGGCCCTCGTGACAGTCGAGGCGGCGGAAGCCGCCGGTCTGGACGCCGGCCTCGAGCGGCGGAGCCTCGAGCTGAAGGGCAAGTCGACGCCGACCGATGTCGTGAGCCTGACCGTCGGGGGCGTCCCTGCCGGGGTCGCTTAGGCGCTGTCGAGCGCCTGGCGCAGGTCGGCGATGAGGTCATCGACGCCCTCGATCCCGACAGACAGCCGGATCAGCGCGGGGTCGACTGCCAGCGCGGTCTCCGAGACCGACATGTGGGTCATCGCCGCCGGCACCTCGATGAGCGATTCCACGCCGCCGAGGGATTCGGCCAGGGTGAACAGGCGCGTACCCTCGGCGACGGCGATCGCCCGCTGCGGGGCGTCGGCAGCGTCGCCCGCGGCGGGCATGAAGGACACCATCCCGCCGAACCCCGGATAGCGGACCTCGGCGACGTCATCGCGTGATCGCAGGTACTCGGCGACGGCCTTCGCATTGGCCTGGTGCCGCTCGACGCGCAGGTGGAGCGTCCGCAGGCCCCGCAGGACCAGGAAGCAGTCGAGCGGACCCGGCACCGCGCCCATCGCGTTCTGCAGGAAGCGCAGCCGCTCGGCGGTCGCGTCGTCCGACGTGACCGCCACGCCGAGGATCACGTCGGAGTGCCCGGCGAGGTACTTCGTCGCGGAGTGGAACACGATGTCGGCGCCCATCGTCAGCGGGCGCTGGATGGCCGGTGAGGCGAACGTGTTGTCGACCACGATCAGCGGTCGCCGGCCACCCTCGGAAGCCCGGCGGTCGACGGTCCGCGTGACCTCGCCGATGTCGACGGTCTTGAGCAGCGGGTTGGTCGGTGACTCGAACCACACGAGCCGGGTCCGCTCCGACAGCGCCTCCCACAGCTCGTCCATCCCCGCCGTCAGGTCGATGAAGGTCGGCGTGACGCCGCCGTCCGGCTTGCGGACCTTCTCGAGATAGCGATACGTGCCGCCGTACACGTCGTCGCCGACAACGATCTCCTCGCCTGGCACGGCCAGCTCGGCGATCGCGGCCGTCGCGGCCGACCCCGACGCGAAGGCGAACCCGTGGCGCCCGCCTTCGAGCGCCGCCATCGCCCGCTCGAGCCGCTCGCGTGTCGGGTTCTGGGAACGCGCGTACTCGTAGCCTCGCCGTGGCTTGCCGACCGCGTCCTGCTCGTAGGTCGAGGTCTGGTAGATCGGCGGGGCGACCGCGCCCGTCAGCTCGTCCGGCTCGGCACCAGCGTGGACGGCGATCGTGTCGAACGACAGGTCATCGAGATCGAGATCGCCGGGCATGGCGCGATGATGGCACTGCGGCCATCACGGCGTCGTGGTCCAACCGTCGCGCTCGAACACGAGCTCGGGTCCGTCGTACTCGTCGATCTGGACGCCGACCTGCCGGAACCCGAACCGACGCAGGACCGCCTGGGACGCCGCGTTGTCGGGTGCGGTGGCGGCGCGGAAGCGCGTGACACCGTGTTCGTGGAACGCCCAATCGAACAACGCCTGGACGACCTCGGTGGCGACGCCCTGCCGACGATGGTCGGGCTCCACGCGATAGCCGATCTCGACCTGTCCGCGGTCATCGGGCGGCGAATGGAACCCGACCGAGCCGATGATCCGCCGGCCGGTCCCGTCATCGAGCACGATCGCCCGGCCGAGCCAGGGCTGCACCGTCGGGTCGGCGCTCAGGTCGGCGATCCGGTACTCGAGGAAGTGCTTGAGGTCGTCGGGCATGTCGGCCGGCACCGCGGCGCCGATCTCGGCCGCGGCTGTCGCGAGGTCGCGCAAACGCAGCGCCTGCATGAACGGCAGCGACATCGACACGAGCTCGAACCGCGGTGTCGGGATCGGTGGGACCGATGGCATGGCGGCATCATCCCATCCGTGACTCCCTCGACAACGTGATACATTTGCTGAGCACGTTTTCCGCTCGTCTCGAGGACCCGATGCACAGCTCCGCGCCCAGTCTCCAGTCCCCCGCCGCCGGCATCCCGATCCGCGAGCGACTCCTTGCCTGGAAGGAGATCCTCGAGACCGCGAACCCGCCGGTCGCACGACCTCTCGACACGGTCGGCAAGTGGCTCGTGATCACGCGGGCCGCGGTCTTCCCGATGACGATCTGGTCGGGGCTGATCGGTGGTCTGCTGGCCGTCGAGGCGAACCGCGTCGCCGGTGGCGCGCCGGTCGATTGGGGCCTCTTCCTGCTGGCCGTGGTCGGGCTCGTGCTGGCCCACGCCGCCAACAACATGATCAACGACTACTTCGACACGACCGGCGGCGTCGATACCGACGACTACGTCCGCGCCCTCTACGCGCCGCATCCGATCCTGTCGGGCTGGGTGACCAAGCGCCAGCTCGGGATCGCGATCGTCATCGTGAATGCCATCGGCGCGGCGATCATGCTCGCGCTCGCCGCAGTCCGTGGCCCGCTGATCATCGTCTTCGCGCTGGCCGGCCTGTTCGTGTCGGTGTTCTACGTGGCGCCGCCGATCCGGCTCAAGCATCACGGCCTCGGCGAGCCCGGCGTGTTCCTGGTCTGGGGTCCACTGATGATCGGCGGCACGTTCCTCGCCGCCACGGGCACGATCCCCGGCTGGGTCCTCCTCGTGTCGATCCCGTATGCGCTGCTCGTGACGTCGGTCCTGTTCGGGAAGCACATCGACAAGATCGAGGCCGACACCAAGCTCGGCGTCCGGACGCTCCCGGTGATCCTGGGCGAGTCGCGCGCACGGACGGTCGGCCAGTGGCTGATGATCCTGTTCTACCCGTTGACGATCGCCGCGTGCTCGCCGGCTGGATCGGGCCGTGGGCGCTCTTGGTCGTGCTCGCCGTGCCGCGACTGATCGGCGTTCTCGCGGTGTTCAGGCAGCCGAAGCCGGCCGGTCCGCCGCCTGGCCGCGAGCTGGGCTGGCCGCTGTGGTTCGTCGGCTACGCGTTCGTCCACACCCGCCGCGCCGGCGGCCTGCTGACGCTTGGCCTGTTGCTGAACGCGTTGCTGCCGCTCCGCCTGCCGCTGCCCTGGCTGTAGGGCCCGTCAGCCGCCCGCAGTGGGGTGGTGGGCCAGGTACTCGAGCAGGTCGAGCTTCGTCACGATGCCGATCGGGCGGCCGCCGCGGACGACCACCAGCGCGGACGACGTGCCGCTCAACTCCGCGAACGCGGCATCCAGGCTGGCCGACGCCTCGACGAGCGGCAGCGGCGCGTCCATGACCTCGCCGACGGTCCGATCCACGACCGACGGATCCCGATAGGCGCGATCGAGCAGCCCCTTCTCGCTGATCGAGCCGACCAGCCCCGTCACGTCATCCCCTTCCGGCCGCTCGGAGACCGGGAGCTGACTGATGCCGAACGCCTGCAGCGTGGCGATCGCGTCGCCGACACGCTCCGTCGTCCGGGCGACCACCACCGGCGGTCGGTCGGTGACGTGGTGCCGATCCGCGAGCAGCACGTCGATCCGGGTCGCCGATCCGGTCGTCGGCAGCAGGCCGTTGTTGCGCATCCATTCGTCGTTGTAGAGCTTGGAGAGGTAGCTCCGACCGCTGTCGGGCAGCAAGACGACGACGACCGCCTCGCTGCCCCGGTCCGCCGCGGTGAGCTCGCGGACGATCTCGCGCGCCGCGACCATCGCGGTCCCGCATGAACCGCCTGACAGGATCCCCTCCTCGCGCGTGATCCGGCGCGCCATCGCGAACGCGTCGCGGTCGCTGACGCGGACCCAGCGGTCGATGATCGACGGGTCATAGGTGCCGGGGAAGAAGTCCTCGCCGACGCCCTCGGTGAGATAGGGGCGCGCCGTGTCGCCCGACAGCACGGAGCCCTCGGGATCGGCACCGATGACCTGGATCTCCGGGTTGCGCGCCTTCAGGACGTGCGCCGCGCCGGAGATCGTGCCGCCCGTGCCGACGCTCGCGACGAAGTGGGTGATGCGACCGTCGGTCTGGTCCCACAGCTCGGGACCGGTCGTCCGCTCGTGCGCCGTGGGGTTCTCCATGTTCCAGTACTGGTCGGGCTTGAAGGCGCCGGGGATGTCGCGCGCCAGCCGCGCCGCGACGCTGTAGTAGGACGCCGGCGACTCGGGCGGGACGTTGGTCGGGCAGAGCACGACCTCGGCGCCGTAGGCGCGCAGCAGGGCCTGCTTCTCGACCGACTGCTTGTCGGCCATCACGAAGATGCAGCGGTAGCCCTTGAGCGCCGCGGCGATGGCCAGGCCGTGACCGGTGTTGCCGCTCGTCGGCTCGATGATCGTCCCGCCCGGCTGCAGAAGACCCTCCCGTTCGGCGGCCTCGATCATCGGCAGCCCGATCCGGTCCTTGACCGACCCGCCGGGGTTGAGCATCTCCATCTTGGCGAGCAGCAACGGCAGTCGATCGGCCGGGCCCAGGTCGCGAGTGATCCGGCTGATCCGGACGAGCGGCGTGTCGCCGACGAGGTCGAGGACGGACTCGACGTAGCGCATCGCGGGCGAGTATGTCACGCGACGATCGCGCGCCGCCCAGGCAACGCCTTAGTCCCGATCGAGGCGTCCGGGGCGCAGCAATAGCCAGGTGAGCCGTCGCCGAAGGCGACGCGGATGGCCCGGCGGATCGATCGTCGATGGATGCAGCGCCTCGACCACCGGGCCCAGCCGGGCCGCCAGCGCGTCGGTCATGACGCGCGCCAGCTGGAGCTCCTCGCGGCTGCCGGGCGTGGGCAACTCGGCGTCGAGCGGCAGTCCGGCCAGCTCGCGGACCGTAGTCGGGGCCAAGACGCGCGACGCCATCCGCCGGCCGATGTAGAGCTCCTCCGTGCCGGCCATCGCGAGGGGCAGGATCCGTGCGTCGGTCCGTTGGGCGATGATCGCCCAGCCGTGGCGCATCGCGCCGAGCCGGCCCGGCGGGCCGCTGATGGTCCCCTCCGGCATCTGCACGAAGACGGCACCGTTATCGAGCACGGCCCGCGCCGACGCGACGTGGGCGTCGATGCCCACCCCGCCGCGCCAGACGGGCAGTAGCCCACCGATCCGCTTGGCGAGCCACTCGCGCCACGGCGCGGTGAACGTCGACGGCCCGCTCCCGAGGATCCAGCTGCGCGGCTCGACGGGGAGCGCGTGCATGACGACGAACGGGTCCATCCAACCGCGATGGGCGCCCGCGACGAGGAGGTAGCCACCGCTCGGGATGTGCTCCTGGCCGGATGTCGCGATCCGGAACCGGAACACGCCGAAGCACAGGAACCGGACGAGGAGGCGAGTGAGGCGGTAGAGGAGCGACGCCTTCGACTTCCGGCGTCCGGCCGAGCCAGGCAAGGCCTTCGAGGGCCCCGCCGCGGGCTGCCGCCAATGCCTCCGGTGCGATCCGGGCCGGGGGCGGTCGTCGACGTCGCGAGGCAGCTGGCGCAGCAGATGCCTCCTCCCCCGGCGGCGCGACTGGCTCGGTCATCCGCCCCGGCTGTCCGGCGGCGGCTTGGGATCGGGGGCCGTGTCGTCAGTCTCGTCGACGGCGTCGACGGCGTCGATGTCGTCATCCTCGGCATCGATGACCGCGTCCCAGTCGACCTTCTCCTTCGCCGGCGGCAGGTTCGCCCACGGCTCGTCGATCGGCTTCATCATCCAGGCCGCTCCGAGCGCGCCCCAGGTCGCGCCCTGCGGGTTGGCCGCCGGCCGGTCCGACGACGTTCCCCGCCGGTGACGGTAGACGAGCCCGCCGACGCCGATGAGGATCACGGCCAGCGAGATGATCTGGGCGACCGGGACGCCGAAGAACGTCCAGTTGTCCTCGCGCAGCGTTTCGAGGACGAGCCTGGTGGTCCCGTACCAGACCAGGAAGGTGAGGAACAGGTCGCCCGGCCGCAGTCGTTCGCGGAGCCGGAACCCGAGCCAGATGACGAAGGCCGCACCGATGAGCCCCGAGATCGACTCGTACAGGAACAGCGGGTGGAAGCGCGTCGCCTCCGACACGGCCGGGCACGCATAGACGTCCACCCGATGGACGCAATCGATGGGGATACCCCACGGCAGCGTCGTCGGAGGCCCGTACAGCTCCTGGTTGAAGTAGTTGCCCCACCGTCCGATCGCCTGCATCACGAACAGGGCGGGTGCGACGATGTCGGCCCAGCGTGCGAACGAGACCCGGCGGCGCCTCGCGTACCACCACGCGGCCAGCGTGCCGGTGGCGATCCCGCCGTAGACCCCCAGTCCTGAATAGGGCGGCAGGATGATCTTGAGCGGATCGTTGGCGTAGAGCTGCCACTGGTCGATGACGTGGTAGAGCCGCCCACCGGCCAGCGCCGCGATGGCGACGATGATGATGCCGTTGCCGACCACGTCCGGGTCCTCACCGGCGAGCCGGGCGAGACGGACCATCAGCAGGTAGGCGAGGGCGAGTCCGATCGCATAGCACAGGCCATACCAGCCGATGGTCAGCGGGCCGAGCTGGAGCGCGACGGGATCCGGCGGGATGTCGAACATAGGCGGGAGTGTATGGCCGCGGAGGGTCCGTCGGGCAGACCGTCCCTATACTTCGCGGCGGTGAACGCCGAGTTCAACTGGTGGCTGCTCATCGTCGGGCTCGTCGTGGGAGCCGGGCTGGTCTGGTTCGTGCTGATGGACGCGCGTCGACGCGAGGTCGACATCGACGACCAGGAGCGGCCGCGCGAAGCGCTGTGGCTGTCGCGCATGCTGGCGGACGAGGGGCAGGCCGTCAGCCCGGAGGTCGCGGAGCGCCTGCTCCTCCTCCACCAGACCTACCTCGAGGCGCCACCGCCCGACGATCCGCCGGAGGTCGGCGCGGAGCCCGTCCCGGCCCGCGAGGTGCTGTCTCAGAGCTCCCCGGCGATGACCGGGTCGGCATCGAGCGACGGGCTCGCGACATCGGTCAGTGACACGCCGAAGGTGGTGCCGTCGGGGGCATCGCTGACGGCCGGCGTTTCGCCGACCCAGAACGCGAGATCACCGGCGAAGAACATCCGCCCGACATCCTCGCGCCGACCACCGACCTCCATCCAGCAGCGGTACTCCTTGCCGTCTGGCGGGACCTGGAGCTCGTCTGCGACGACCACGAGCCGGGCCGTGGATGGTGAGAACAGCAGGGTGCCGGACGTCCCCGACCCGCCCATCGGCGCCAGCGCGACGCGACGGGCGTCGGCGTCGGATGTGATCTCGAGCGTCGCGCGGTTCACGGCCTCGAGGGCGGCGACGGCCCTCGCCTCACGTTCCAGATCCGCGCGCGTCGCCACGACCCCGAACGCACCGACCGCGATGGCGATCGCTGCCGCCGCGGCGACGGCCCAGCGAAGCGCCCGCGCGGTCCGTGACGGTCGCACGATCGGCATCGCGACGGGCCTGGCGGCATCGGACGGCGCGTCCGTGACGCCGACGGTTCCGCGCTCGCGACCGTGCGTCGCTGACGTACTCCAGCGTCCGCGCCCGGAGGTCCGCCGGCGGGTTCGTCCGGATGAAGTCGCGCAAGAGGGGCGCAGCTCGTGACAGGCGGCGCAGCTCCTCTGTGCACGGATCGCAGCCGGCGAGGTGACCGACCACGGCCGCGGCCATGGCGGTGTCACCGGCCATCAGCCGGTCGAGCCCGCCCGGCTCGACGGCCGCCAGCTCCAGTTGCTCGAGTGCATCCTCGTGGTCCATGGGTCTCCGCGTGACGGTCAGCGATCCGGTCCGGCCAGCTCGGCCGGTGCCAGGTAGCGCGTGAATTCGGGGCCGACCCCGCTGCCCAACACCTCGCGGAGGTGGCGCAGCGCTCGGCGCGTTCGGGTCTTGACGGTGCCGAGCGGCCAGCCGAGGCGGTCGGCGATCTCGGATTGCGAGAGGTCCTCCGAGTAGGCCATGACGATGACGATGCGCTCCGTCTCCGGCATCCCGGCGAGGGCGAGCCGGAGCGCGGTCCGTAGTTCATGCAATGCGAACTCGCGTTCCGGTGACGGCGGCGGGATCGACCCCGCGACGAGGAGCCCGCCGGCAAGCACCCGTTCGAGTGTGTCGGCATCGGCCTCCTCGGCCCCGCCCCGCGCCGACCCACCGGACGCGGCCGAGGACAACGGCACGAGGTTCGGCCGCCGGCCGGCAGCGCGCAGCCGATCGACGGTCCTGTTGCGGGCGATCGTGTGCAGCCATGCCGGGAGCGACCCGAGCGACGGGTCGAACGTCTCAGCACGGTCCCACATCGCCAGGAAGGTCTCCTGCACGACTTCCTCGGCCATCCCTCGATCCGACGTGAGCCGACTCGCCGAGGCGAAGACCGCGTCGGCATGCCGGTCATAGAGCGCCGCCAGGGCATCGTGCGAACCCGCCGCGACCGCCCGGACAAGGGCCGCGTCGGAGCCCGATGCCAGGTCGGCGCCCGTCATCGGATACGCCGACGGCGTACTGGGCGGTTTCGCACGGTCCGCGCCACCCATCGCCCGATCACCAGCTTCCGACGGCTTGACGGGCCGGCGCCGCCAGCGAGCCCGCGGCCAGATGCGCCTCGAGACACGTCACCCCGCTCGGTCCGACGATGGCGTCATGGGCGAGACCGGCAGGCAACTCGAGCCGGTCGCCGGTCTGGAGGTCGACCGGTCCGTCTGGCAGCCCGAAGCGGATCGAGCCGGCGGCCACCACGATCACCTTGTCGTAGCCGTGGTCGTGCGCGCCGTACCGATCGCCCGGCCCGTTCGACCACGCCCCGGGTTCGAGACCCTCCGCGATCAGCCGCGCTCGAAGGGCGCTGGTATCCGACATGGCCGAGGCATGGTACCCGGGACGCGCCGCGGTGGTGCCGAAGGGGCCCTGCCTCGCCTAGACTCGCTCCCGATGCGCTCGCCTATCCGCTACCTCGACGCGGACGAGGTCGTCGCCGCGATGCCACCGGTCGCCGACCGACTCGACCTCGCGCAGCGGACGATGACGGCCCTCGTGGCCGACGCGGAGCTGCCGCCCAAGATCGGCGTCCATCCCAGGCCGCCCGGGTCGTTCGCGCACGCGATGCCGGCCGCGTTGCGACCCGCGGCCGCCGACGGCGGCGAGGGCACGTCCGCCGACCTGCTCGGCATCAAGTGGGTCACCGGCGCTCCCGACAACCGGGCTCGTGGGCTACCGGCCATCCACGCGGTCGTCATCCTGAGCGACCCTTCGACGGGCGAGCCGCGAGCGATCCTCGACGGCGGCCCGATCACGGCCGAACGGACGGCGGCGGTCTCCGGCGTCGCGATCGCTCGCTTCGGCCCGCAGGCTGCCGCCGTCGAGGGGGCCGCGGACCGTCCCGCTCGCGCCACGATCATCGGCGCGGGGGTGCAGGGGCGCAGCCACCTCGCGGTCCTCGGCTACACCCTGCCGGGTGTCGACGTGACCATCGTCGACCGCCACGCGGAGCGTGCGGAAGCACTGGCCGAGGTCGCCAGGGCGACGCCGGGCATCGGGTCGGCGACGGCCGCCTCGGGCGACGACCCGGCCACGGCCACGCGGCATGCCGATGTCGTGATCACCGCCGCGACGTTCACCGATCCGGCCCGCCGGCAGGTGATGGACGGCTCGTGGCTCGACCCCGACGCGCTGGTCGTGCCGGTCGATTACGCCACGATGTGCGCGGCGTCCGTGCCACGCGAAGCGGCGCTGTTCCTCGTGGACGATCGCGGCCAGTTCCAGGCCAATCGTGACGCCGGACAGTTCGACGGCTACCCGGACCCGTCGGCGACCCTCGGTGAAGCCATCCTCGCCGGCACGCTCCGCCCGCCGAGCGGTCGCGTCGTCGTGACCCACCTGGGGGTCGGCCTCGCGGACGTCGTGTTCGCCGACGCGATCGTCAGGCGAGCCGAGGCCACCGGCCTTGGGACGATGTTGGGCTGAGGAGCCGCCGACCTACGACTCGCTGATCTCGAGCGGCCCGTCCGGCACCTCGATCAACACGCGATCGCCCTCGACCACCACGGGGTAGACCGCGAGCGGATCCTCGGCAGGCGGGTCGATCGGCTCGCCGTTCGTCAGGTCGAACCGTGACATGTGGAGGGCGCACGTCAGGGTGCCGTTCGTGAGGAAGCCCTTGTCGAGCTCGAAATATTCGTGCGAGCAGACGCCCTGGACCGCGGTGAAATCGCCACCCTGGTTGATGACCAGCACCTGATCGGTGCCGTCCACGAACACCATCTTCATCTCGCCGTCGGCGATCTCGTCGGTGCCGACCAGGTCGATCCGTCTCACCCCGTAGCCCCGCCCGACCGGGGCCGGCGCGACGGAGGTTGTGGAGGCATCAGGCGGCGGCCTCGCCTGCGACGCCATCGGTGCCGGAGATCCACTTCTGCTCGAGCAACTCGCGCAGCCGGTCCTGGGCCGACGCCAGCGGGACGCGCGCGACGACCGGCTCGAGGAAGCCGAGGACGATGAACTTGCGCGCCTCGTCGGGCGGGATGCCACGCGACTCGAGGTAGAAGAGCTGCGTCTCGTCGACCGGCCCGACGGAGCTCGAGTGCATCGCGCGGCGGCAGTCCGGCTGGTCGATCTCCAGGCTGGGGATGGCCACCGATCGCGCGTCCTTGGACAGGTTCATGCCGAACTCGCCGAGGAAGCTGTCGGTCCCGTTGGCCGAGCGCTCGATCCTGATGAGACCCTTGAGGTACGCCCGGGACTTCTCGAGCAACGCGGCCTTCGACAGGAGGTCGCCGGTGGTGTTCTTGCCGATGTGCGTCGTGTAGGAGGTCAGGTCGAACAGCTGCTGGTCCGCGCCGAACACGATCTCGACCTGCTCGACCGAGCTGCGATCGCCGACCAGCCGGTTGTCGACGCGGCTTCGGACGAGCCGCCCACCGAGCTGAGCGAGCGCCCACTGGAGTGTGGCGCCCTCCCCGATGTCCGCGGCGCGGTGCTGGATGGCGACGACGTTGGCCGGCAGCTCCTGCAGGCTCGCCACCTGCAGCGACGCCCCGTCACCGACGGTGACCTCCATGGTCCCCGCAAAGAACCCCTGGGCGGCCTCGATGTCGGTGGCGGCCGACGGGACGAATTCCTCCACGATCGAGACGCGTGCGCCGGCACCGACCCGAACCAGCGTCCGCGTGAGCAATGCCGTGTCGGGCGTGCCGATCGCCCAGCGGATGACGATCGGCCGGTCGAGCTGGACGCCGGCCGGGACGTCGAGCACGGCGCCCTGCGCCCACGTCGCCCGCGTGAGCTGCGCGAACTTGTCGGTCTCGGCGAGACCGGGTCCGTCCGCGAGCAACGTCCGGGCGCGGGCGGGATCGGCCGCCAGCAGCCCGCGGAGGTCGGTCAGGGTGATGCCGGCGGCCGTCGCGTCGTCCGACAGCGCCGTCGTCGTGACCGCCCCGTCGGTGAACTCGAGCACGGCGGCCGCCTCGGCCGGCACGGAGCCGGCGGTGCGATCGGGATCGGGGACCGTGATGAGGGCGGCGGTCTCGAGCTGGGCCGCCCGCAGGTCGATGTACGGCGTGTACAGGAGGTTGGTCTCGGCCGGCAGGCTCGACCAGGCGTCGAACGCGGCGCGTCGATCGGCGGTCAGCCAGTCGGGCTCGTGTGCCGCATGTGCCTGGAGGACGGTCTCGTCGATCGACAGGGACAGGTCGTCGAGGGCCCGCCGCGCGGGCCGGGGCCGAGCGGCCGGGGCCGTCAACCCAGGGACCCTTCCATCTCCATCTTCACGAGGCGGTTGAACTCGATGGCGTACTCCATCGGCAGTTCCTTGGTGAAGACCTCGAGGAAGCCCTGGACGATGAGGTTCTGCGCCTCGTTCTCGGTCAGGCCGCGGCTCATCAGGTAGAAGACCTGGTCGGCGCTGATCTTCCCGACCGTGGCCTCGTGGGTCATCGTCGTGTCGTCTTCCTGGATGTCGATGTACGGGTACGTGTCGCTGCGGCTCTGATCGTCGAGCATCAGCGCGTCACAGCGCACGCTGGCCACGACGTTGGTGGCGCCCGGCGAGACCTTGAGCTGGCCGCGGTAGGTCGCCCGGCCGCCGTCCTTGGACACCGACTTCGAGACGATGCGCGAGCGCGTGTTCGGGGCGAGGTGGATCGCCTTCGCGCCGGTGTCCTGGTGCTGGCCCTTGCCGGCCACCGCGACCGAGATGATGTCGGCCGTCGCGCCCTCGCCACGCAGGTAGATGGCCGGGAACTTGACCGTCTTGCGCGAGCCCGTGTTGGCGTCGATCCACTCGACCGTGCTGTTCTCGTACGCGTGAGCGCGCTTGGTCACGAGGTTGTAGACGTCGTTCGACCAGTTCTGGATGGTCGTGTAGCGGACCTTGGATCCGGGCAGCGCGACGACCTCGACGACTGCCGCATGAAGCGAGTCGGTCGCGTAGATCGGGGCCGTGCAGCCCTCGATGTAATGGACCTTGGCGCCCTCCTCGACGACGATCAGGGTCCGCTCGAACTGGCCGGTGTTCTCGCCGTTGATGCGGAAGTAGGCCTGCAACGGGAGGGGCACCTCGACGCCCTTCGGGACGTACACGAACGAGCCGCCCGACCAGACCGCGCTGTTCAGGGCCGCGAACTTGTTGTCCTCGGGCGGCACGACCGTCCCGAAGTACTTCTTGAAGATCTCCGGGTATTCCTTGAGCGCCTGGTCGGTGCCCATGAACACGACGCCGATCTTCGACAGCTCCTCGCGGACGCTGTGGTACACGACCTCCGAGTCGTACTGCGCGCCGACGCCGGCCAGGAACTTGCGCTCCGCCTCGGGGATGCCGAGCCGCTCGAACGTCGCCTTGATCTGCTCGGGAACGTCGTCCCACGACTTCTCTTCGCGCTCGGACGGCTTGCGGTAGTAGACGATCTTGTCGAAGTCGATCTTGTCGAGACCGTCGGTCCAGGTGGGCATCGCGCGCTTCTGGAAATGGTCGAAGGCACGCAGGCGGAACTGGAGCATCCAGTCCGGCTCGTCCTTGAAGCCGCTGATCTCCTCGACCGTGGCACGGGTCAACCCGCGCTTGGTCTCGCGCAGGTACGCGATGTCGTCGTGGAAGGCGAACTGTTCTCGCTTGTCGGTGACGATCTCGCGAGTAGCGGTCATTCGATCCTCGGTCCTTGGCTCCAGCGGGGACGGCTGCGAGGCCCGGCGCGGACGGCCGGTCAGCCGTGGTGAATTCCGACCTAGATTATCGGGATTAACCCGCAGACCGTCAACGAAGGGCACGCTTGGGCATCACAGGATGCCGCGGCCCTGTCATCGCCCAGCGGTGCTAGTGACGAAGCAGGTCGGTCGAACGCACGCCAGGAGACGGAAATGGCGTCGGAACGATCCGTCGTTCGCGATCCTCATCGCTGGGCGGTGGCGACGACCGTCGGCGACCGGCCCGTTCGTCGATAGCACCGCGCAGCGACGCACCCGATGTCAGCCAGGGGGTCGCACAGCGCTCGCACCGTGCCGAATAGGAGGACACCGCCCCTGGTTCGGGGCGGTGTCGTGTCGCGTTCGAGGTGAGTGTCAGGCCCGGGCTGGGGTGTCCTTCGCGACCTTGTGGGGCGCAGCGTCCGTGCCGAGACCCTCTGGCAGCGGCGCGGGCGGCTCGTTGAACGGGCTGTCGGCCGAGTCGATCGCATCGCTGTAGGCCGACGGCTTCGCGCCAGCCGTCTTGGCCGCGTCGAATGCACGGGTGTCGTCATCGAGGTCCCAAGCGGTGCGTCGCTCCGCCATCCGCTCGCGGGCGCGTTCGGCGCTCTCGCGCAGGCGCAGCTTGACGCTCGGTGAGCTGATCAGCGCCCAGGCCACGAGACCAAGGGTCACGATGCCGGCGAGGACGAACGGCATCCGCGGGAGGCGGCTGCTCTTCACGAGGCCGGCCGATTCGGCGGCTTCGCGGGCGCTCTTGGCGACCTGCTTCGACGCCTGCTTGGCCTGCTTCGAAGCGTCCTTGGCGCCCTGCTTGGCAGTCTCCGCGACCTGCTTTGCGCCCTGTCGAGCGCCGTCGGCGACCTTGTCGATATCGACTCGCGGCATCTCCATGGCCGTCACGTCGACGCGCGGCATCTCGAAGTCGCGTCGGAAGTCCTCGAGATCCTTGCGGACGCCGCGTAGCTCCTTCCGGGCCTCGCCAAGCGACTTCGCGATGTCGTCACGCGACATCTCCGGAAGTCGCAGCTCGGGCAGCCGGAGATCCTTTCTAAAGTCCTTGAGATTCAACTCAGGCATTACTCGCCTCCTCGTCGGGTGGTCCCCAAGGATACCCCTCGGGGTACCGCGACCCTCGATAGCGAGCCGGCGTATCGGGTTGCAGTCCCGTTCCAGTCCGCCCGCTGCGAAGCGAGCGGCTGCCGGTCAGACCGAGATGGTCTTGATCGCCCAGGAACCCCAGTTGCCGTTGCGGTCGCGCTCGCGCACCCGGAACTCGTAGACCTCGCCGCGGAGCCACCACTTCGTGATGTACGTACGAGTCGTGGTCCCCAGGTTCTCCCAGGTGCCACCGGCCAGCCGGCGCCCGATCTGGAAGTAGCGATGGCCGGCGGTCAGGACCTGGAGGCGGAGATCGCCACCCGACCAACGGATCTTGCCGCGCGCCCACGTGGCGTTCAGGTTCTCCTTGGTGAACGAGCCGGTCCGCGCGTAGCCGCCCGTGCGATCCGGCCCGCGGAGGTAGACCCCTGCCCAATACCGGGTCCCGTTGTCGGCGATCGCGAGACCGAAGCCGACGTAGTTGTAGTCGTCGGACACGACGATGGCGCGGTGCGACGGCGAACCCATCCAGCCCTGGACCGCGAAGGACGCCGAGTAGTCGAGCGGTCCGGCGGTGTTCCACGCGATGATCTCGCCGGCCGCGTACCAGCGGTAGCCGGCGGCCTCGATCATGTCGAAGACGTCGGTACCGCCCGACTGGACGTGGCTGAAGTTGCCCGTGGCGGCCATGTACTCGGCGCGGTCGCGACCCAGGGCGGCCATCCGCGGATCCCAGCGGAGCTTGACGAGACCCCGCGCGGTCCGGCGCAGGTTGGTCAGTCGAAGCGCCTCCAGCTCGGCGGCGCGGATCGCCGGTTCGCTGACGTCATGTTCGGCCGCGCCGGCCGCCGGCACGAGGCCGATCGCGAGGACGAGGATGAGCATGAGCGGGGCGAGGCGGCGCAGTGGGGAACGCATGCGTCGATGTTCGGAAGGGGTGGCGCGTTCGGGAACCGCTCGGCGGTCCCACCGACCGGTCGCGGATGGTCCCTCGTCGACCGCACCCCAGTCGACCGCACCCTCCCTGACCCCGCCGCACCGACCGCGGCCCCTGCATCACGGCAACGACCCGCGCCGTCTGCGACCATGGATGACGCACCCAAGCGAGGAGGACCACATGTCAGCGATCCGTCGCGCAGAGGTTGCCTGGAGCGGCGATCTCACCACCGGCAGCGGGACCGTCAGCGCGGTCTCGAGCGGTGCCTTCACCGACCTGCCCGTCAGCTGGGCGGCCCGGACCGAGGCGCCGGAGGGCAAGACCAGCCCCGAGGAACTCGTTGCGGCCGCCCACGCCTCGTGCTTCGCGATGGCGTTCTCGGGTGGCCTCGGTCGCGCCGGGACGCCGCCGGAGCGGTTGTCCGTGTCGGCCGATGTCACGTTCGACAAGCTCGACGCGGGCTGGCGCGTCACCGCCAGTCGGTTGACCGTGCGCGGCGTTGTGCCGGGGATGTCGAACGAGGACTTCGTCGCGGCGGCGGAGACCGCCAAGGATGGCTGCCCGATCAGCCATGCCCTGCAGGGCAACGTCGAGCTGAGCGTCGACGCCGCGCTGGAGTCCTGACCGTCAACCGATGGTGAGGAGGCGCCTCGGGTTCGCGACGGTCATCGTCTCGATCTCGTCGTCGCTGGCGCCGGCCTCGCGAAGCCGCGGCAGGAACGCGCGCGCGAGGTACGTGTAGCCGTTACCGTCATAGCGGGTCAGTTGCGAGTCGTGGCAGACATCCTGCGACAGGAAGATGCGCTCGGCGTGCCCGCGCCCCAGCAGGTCGCAGATGAGCTCGATGACGCGACCCTCGCCGTGACGTTCGGCCGGGGTGAACGACATCCCGAGGAAGTCGAACTCCAGGTTCGCCCCGCGCTCGATCAACGCCAGGTAGTGGTCGAGGTGCGGGTAGGAGTCGGCATGGCCGATCACGATCCGGCCCGGGTCCGCGCCCTCCTCCTCGAAGATCCTGAGCTGGTCGAGCCCGACCGCCGAGAGGACAGCATGGGTGGTGATGGCGAGGCCCGTGCGCCGGGCCGCCCGAGCGGCCGCGCGATGGACGCGTTCCTCCACCGCTGAGACCCACGGCTTGTCCGTGCCGATCTCGCCGATGATCCCCGGCCGGACGCCGGTGTCCCCGACCCCGTCGGTCGCCTCGCGGACGAGCTCGTCGGCGAGGTCGTCGACCGAGCGCTGGTCGATGCGGGTCTCCGCTGGGTAATACGCCCCGCGATACCAGCCACAGCCCATGACCACGTGGAGGCCCGACGACCGGGCGATGCCGGTGAGCCACGCGGGGTCGCGGCCGACGCCGGGCGGCGTCAGGTCGACGAGGCCGCTGCCACCGGCGGTGCGGTACGCACTGAGCTCGTCGAGGATCAGCGGCTCGTCGCGAGTCAGCTGCCAGTAATCCCAGCGGTCGGGCACGTGCCACAACGCGATCTGCGTGTGCTCGTGCGGCAGGGTGAACCCGAGCTCGGTCGGCTCGATCGGTCCGAGGACGGTCTGGACATGCGCCATGGCCGCCCGATGCTACGCCGTCGGCACTCCCGGTCGCTCGGCAGTCGCCGAGGCAAGCACCGCGTCGAGGAGGGCGGTCGCGCGGCGGATGGAGTCCTCGGGTCGATACCCGTCGCCGGCCTCGATGCGCTGAAGCAGCAGACCGTCGAGCAGGGCCATGAACCCGCGGGCGAGCCCGTCCACGTCGACCCAGGCGGGCAGCTCGCCCCGGGCGATGCCCTCGCGGAGCAACAGCTGCGCGGCACCGACCAGCCGTTCACGTCGGCGGACCAGCATGTCCCGGACACCCGGCTCCTCGCCGGCCTCGGCCCACGCCCGGACCAGGCCGACCTGGCCGGGCGCGCCCTGGAAGTCGTCGATGGTCTCGACGTAGTAGGCGATCGCCGTCCGGAGCCGTTCGGCGGTCGAGGTCAGCGGCGCCAGACGGATCGCCAGCTCGTCCAGACCCTGGCCGGACATCAGGTCGCAACTCTGGAGGAACAGCTCCTCCTTGCCGGTGAAGTGCGTGTAGATCGCGCCGACCGACAACCCGGATCGGGCGACGACGTCGGCGATCGTGGCGCGGTGATAGCCCTTCTCCGAGAACACCTCGACCGCGGCACGGATGATCCGGTCGCGGACTTGCTGCTCTTGGGCGGGCGACAGGCGGGGCACGGCGGTAGCGACTCCATAGCGAACGCTTGCTCACGCAACGGTAGCGGCGCGCGACGCTCGCCGCAACCACAAACCGTTGACAAGGGGAATGGTCATTCTCTATGGTTGGACGGCCACGAAAGCCCGTCCGACCTGAGGGATCTCGACCGATGTTCAGTGCCTGGGGAGCGTTCGTCTACCGCTTCCGACGACCCATCGTCGTCATCGCCGTCCTGTTCGCGATCGCCTCGAGCTTCCTCGCCGCGCAGATCACCGGCGCGCTGAGCGCGGGTGGCTGGACGGACCCCGACTCGGAGTCGGCCGCCGTCAGCGAACGCCTCGCGGCGGACTTCGGCGCAGCTGGCGGCGCGATCGTCGCGGTGTTCCGCGGGCAGCCCGGTGACGATGCGAGGTCGGACGCGTTCCAGGAGACCATCGCTTCGTCGCTCGACCGGCTGGTCGCCGACGATCGGGTCGACGACACGGTCGGCTGGGCCGAGACCCGCGACGTCCGCTTCATCAGCACCGATGGGACGTCGGCGTACGTGGTCGTCCGGCTGGCGATCACCGACGAAGCGGCGGTCGACCAGATGGAGGAGCTGCGCGGCCTGATCGATCAGCCGACGGGCGCGACCCTCCTGCTCACCGGCGTCGCGCCGGCGACCCAGGACCAGGCGGTCCAGTCCGAGAAGGAGCTGCTCCAGGCGGAGACGGTGTCGTTCCCGTTCGCCGCCCTGATCCTGATCCTCGTCTTCGCCTCGCTCGTCGCGGCGGGTCTTCCACTCGTCGTCGCGCTGCTGGCGATCCCCACCACGCTCGGCGGTGTCTACCTCGCGGCGCAGGTGACGGAGCTCTCGATCTACGTCCAGAACGTCGCGACGATGCTGGGGCTGGCACTCGCCATCGACTACTCGTTGTTCATGGTCAGCCGCTTCCGCGAGGAGCTGCGTCGCGGCCGCGACGTCGGCACCGCCGTCACCATCACGGTCGCGACCAGCGGCAAGGCCGTCACGTTCTCGGGGCTGGCGGTCGCCGTCGGGCTGTCCGGTCTCCTGCTGTTCCAGCCGACCGCCTTGCGCTCCTTCGGCATCGGTGGGGCACTCACCGTCGCGGCGTCGGTGTTCTTCGCGCTGACCTTCCTGCCGGCCGCGCTCGGCATGCTCGGGCCACGCGTCAACGCGCTGAGCGTGGCCGGGCTACGCGACCGCATCCGGCGGATCCTCGGCCGGCCGGTGGGTGCCGCCGCAGAGGCCGCGACGACGTCGCGCTGGGAGCGCATGGCCCACTGGGTCATGGCTCGGCCGGTGGCGGTCCTGGTGCCCACCCTGATCCTCCTCCTGGTGCTCGGGACGCCGTTCCTGCGCCTGAGCCAGGGCATCCCGGACGCGTCGGTCCTGCCGCCGGGCATCGAGAGCCGCGAGGCGTCGGTCGCCCTGTCGACCGACTTCCAGGCCGGCGAGACCTCGCCGATCATCGTGCTGGCGGCGGTCGACGGATCGCCGACCGACGAGGCGAACGTCCAGCGGCTGCTCGACCTCGGCGCTGCGATCGACGCGGTCGACGGCATCGATCGCGTCGAGGGACCGTTCGCCGGACTGAAGGATCCGGCCACGGGCGCGGACCTCGATGCCGCGGGCATCGCAGGGCTATTCGCCGCTCCACGGGAGCAGCTGCCGCCGGAGCTGGCAGCCGGTCTCGAGCGCCTCGAGGACGCCTACATCCGCGGCTCCACGGTGCGGCTCGATGCCGTCAGCCCCATCTCGCCGTTGTCGCCGGCCGGGACCGCCGTCGTCCCACGGGTGCGCGCGGTCGAGGTCGCCGGGGTCGATACGCAGGTCGGCGGTCTGGCCGCCGAGGGTCGCGATTTCATGACGAGCCAGTCCGAGACCATCCCGTATGCGATCGCGCTGACGCTCGGGGCGTCCGCGGTGATCCTGTTCCTCCTCTTCGGCTCGGTGGTGATCCCGGTCAAGGCCGTGATCATGACGCTGCTGTCGATCACCGCCTCGTTCGGCGCGCTCGTCTTCATCTTCCAGGACGGCAACTTCGCCGACATCCTCGGGTTCACCACACCGGGGTTCACCATCGCCGGCAACCCGATCATCATGTTCAGCGTGCTGTTCGGGCTGTCGATGGACTACGAGGTCCTGCTGCTCTCCCGCATCCAGGAGGCCTACCGACGGACCGGCGACAACACCGCGTCGGTCGCCGAGGGGCTGGCCAAGACCGCCGGGGTCATCACCGGGGCCGCGCTGATCATGGTCATGGTGTTCTCGGCCTTCGCGCTGGCCCAGTCGATCACGATCAAGAGCATCGGGGTCGGCATGGCGATCGCCGTGCTGATCGACGCGACCATCGTGCGCGTGCTGCTGGTCCCGGCCACGATGCGGCTCATGGGTCGTTGGAACTGGTGGGCGCCGGGACCCCTCGGCCGGCTGGCCGATCGACTGGGCTTCAGCCACGTCGAGGACGAGCCACCGGCACCGGCAGCGGCGCCCCGGCCGGCCGGGTACGCTGGCACCTAGCCCATGGACGAGCGTCCCGACGATGTGACCCGACTCGGTCCGGACAGCGGCGGCCGCCGCCCGGGCGATCCCGACGCGCGGGTCTACAGCTGGGAGTGGGGCACGGGCCGTCAGGGTCGGGACGACGGCCGCCGGCCGGGCCTGCCCTGGATCGGCATCTTCCTGCTCGTGTTCGGCGGATTGCTCCTCCTCCAGCAGCTCTACCCGGAGTCGCGCTCGCTGGGCTCGGTGGTCGTGCTGGCCATCGGTCTCGCGTTCCTCATCCGCTGGGCGGTCTCGCGGGGGACGGGTTCCCTGTACGCCGGAGCGATCATCACGGCGCTGGCGATCCCCGACGCACTCGGCAATGCCGGGGTGAGCCGCGAGGGTCTGGGCACGCTCAGCCTCGGGATCGCATTCCTGTTCATCGCCGCGGTGCGCTGGTGGTCGGGCGGCGGCGCCGGCTGGCAGGCGATCTTCGGCGGACTGCTGACGCTGGTCGGGGCCGTGGACCTCGTGCAGCCCCAGTTCGGCGGCATGATCGTGCCGCTCGCCCTGGTCGTGCTCGGCGTGATCCTGATCTTCGGCGGCACATTCCGAGGCGATGGAGGGCGCCTAGGCAGGCCTCGCTGACCCCACCGACGCGGTCACCTCGTCGATCGCCTCGGCCAGGACCTCCGCGACGCGCTGCATCTGCTCGTCGGTGATCACGAACGGCGGCCCGAGGAGGATCGTGTCGCCGTCGATGCCGTCGGCGTTGCCCGTCCCCATGTAGACCAGCACCCCGCGCTCGCGCGCCGCGCCGAGCACGGCCTCCGCCACGCGGCGGTCACGCGGGAACGCCCGTCGCGTCGACCGGTCGGCGACGAACTCGATGCCGATCATCAGCCCGCGACCGCGGATCTCGCCGACCGCCGGATGCTCCTCCAGCGCGCCGTTGAGCAGCGTCATCAGTCGCACGCCCTTGTCCGCGCTGGCCTCGACCAGTCGCTCGTCGCGAAGGATCCGGAGGACCTCACCGGCGACGGTCGCCCCGACCACCGAGTGCGAGTGGGTGAAGCCGTGGATGAACCCCTTGCCTGGGGCCGTCACCGTCTCGTACACGTCGCCGCTCGCCGCCGTGAACGCGAACGGCCAGTAGCCACCGGTCGTTCCCTTGGCCGCGACGAGGATGTCGGGCCGCACGCCCCAATGGTCCAGGCCGAACCAGCGGCCCGTCCGGCCGAAGCCGGTCATGACCTCGTCGGCGATCAGCAGGACGCCATGGCGCTGGCAGACCTCCGCGATCGCCGGCCAATAGTCGTCGGGCGGGACAACCGCGCCCAGCGTCGCGCCGACGATCGGCTCGGCGAGGAACGCCGCCACACGACCTGGGCCGGCGTCTCGGATGGCCGTCTCGAGCTCCGCCGCCAGCGACGCACCGTCCCCCAGCGCATGCGCCTCAGGCTCTCCGGCCCGATACGGATACGCGGCGGAGACGTGCCGGAACCGTCCGAGCCAGGGCTCGTACGGGGCACGTAGGGCGGGCCGACCACCCGCGTCGAGCGCACCCAGCGTATTCCCGTGGTAGCTCCCGTACCGCGAGATGAGCACCTCGCGGTCGGGTTCGCCGCGGGCCAGGTGGTAGACGCGCGCCAGCTTCAGGGCGGTCTCGATCGCCTCGGACCCGCCGGACACGGGATAGATCGCCGGATCGTGGACGGGCAGCACGTCGGCGACGGCGGCCGCGTACGCCTCGAGCGGCGCACTCGTGAACGCCGAGCCGTGGGCGTACCCCAGCCGACGCACCTGGTCGGCCATCTTGTCGGCGATCGAGGCACGGCCGTGCCCGACGTTGACGACGATCGCCCCGCCGGCGGCATCGATATACGTCCGTCCCTCGGCGTCGCGGATCGTCGCGCCGCTCGACTCGACAGCGACCGGTGGATCCGCCACCAACGAGCGCCGAAAGACCCGCCCGCGGGACGGTCGATGGTCGTTCACGAGGCCGATCGTAGCGGTCCGGTGGCCCTGCCGGGGAACCCATCGGGCCGCGCCGGTGTAGGGAGTACGGTTGTCGTGGAGGGCCGTCCACATCGAAGACAACGAACTGATCGCGCGCGCTCGGACCGGCGACGTCGCGGCGTACGAGGCCATCGTTCGCCGCTACCAGGACGTGGCCATCCGGACCGCGCACCTCATCTGCCCGGAGACCGACGCCGACGATGCGGTGCAGGAAGCCTTCCTCAAAGCCTATGACGCACTCCCCCGCTTTCGCGAGGGGGCGCCGCTCCGCCCGTGGCTGCTGCGCATCGTGGCCAACGAGGCGCGCAATCGTCGGCGATCTGCTGGACGGCGTCATGGCCTCGCGCTCCGCGTCGCCGACGCCGAGCCGACGCGAAGCGTCCCCGGGCCGGAACAGGTCGTGATGGCTGCGGAGCAGCGGTCGGAGCTGCTCGCCGCGCTCGCTACCCTCCGCGACGACGACCGCGAGGTCCTCGGCGCGCGGTTCCTGCTGGATCTGTCCGAGATCGAGACCGCCGACACGCTCGGGATCCCACGCGGGACGGTCAAGTCCCGAACCTCCCGAGCGCTGACCCGGCTACGGTCGGCACTCGGGGCAGCCGGGACGGAGCTCGAGCGATGATCGACCGACCGCTCGCCCGCCTCGACGACGCCGGGCTCGAGGGTGCCCTCCGATCGCTGTCGGCGGCCGTCGATTGGCCGACCGCGGCACCGACCGCTCCGTCCGGCGCGACCGCTGGTCCCGACATCGCCACACGCATCCGGGTCCGGATCGCGTCGGGCGAGCGCGCCCGGCCGACGCAGCCGTGGTGGCGGCCCACAGGAGCGCGACCGGTCCGCCGCTCGCTGGTGCTGGCGATCGCCGCCCTCCTCGCCCTCGCGATCGTCGCGGGCGCCGTGGGCCTGGGTCTGCCGGGATTGCGCATCTCCTTCGGCGAGCCGCCGGCGTCGCTCCTTCCCTCGCCCACGCCCACGGCCGAGCCGACCGAACGAGGCACGCCGACCCCGACCCCGACGCTTCCGCCGATCACTGGCATGCGACTGAACCTCGGCCGCCAGGTGGAGCTCGACCAGGTCGAGCCGAGCACCGGCTTCCCGGTCCGCCTCCCGTCGGATGCCCGCGTCGGCCAGCCCGATACGGTCTGGGTCGATCAAGCCAAGTTCGACCAGGTCGCCTACGTCTGGGAGGCCGGCCCGACCCTCCCCGAGACGACGGAGCGTGGTGTCGGCCTGATCCTCATGCGGTTCGACGGTCGCGCCGACGACGAGTACTACCAGAAGGTGTTGGGCTCGGGGACGCGGCTGCAGACCGTCAAGGTCGATGGCCACGATGGTTTCTGGATCTCCGGCGAGATGCACTTCTTCTTCTACGAGCGGTCGGACGTCGGCCACGTCGACGACGGGCGGCGCTGGGTCGGCGACGCCCTCGTCTGGTACGACGGCACCGCGACGTACCGCATCGAGAGCGCGCTCGGGCGAGACGCGACCATCGAGATCGCCGAGTCGATCGAGTAGCCGGCCGCGATATGCGGCTCCCAGGCCGTGGCGTGTCGCTCCTGCGCACCCGATTCGCACGAATGAGCGTCCGCCATCTGCTCCAGCTGCGGAAACCTGTTGCGTGGGCAGATGGCCATGATCGGTTCGTGCGAAACGCGTGCATGACAGCGACACCACCGGGAACCGACGACGCCCGCGAGGTGTAAGAGCGGTAACCAGGAGGATCGACCCAGATGTCCACCGCTCGTGCTTCGCTTCGCTGGCTCGCACCGATCGCGGCGCTCGTCGTCGCGGCTTGCTCGTCGCCGTCGGCGCCGGCACCGTCCGCGGCGCCATCCGCCGAAGCGGCCTCCCCCGTCCCGAGCCCGACCGCAGCGCCCTCGGCCTCGGCCGGCGATGCATGGCTGATCGTCAGCGACATCGGCGAGGACCAGAACCGCGTCCTCCTCGACAGCACGCTCGAGGATCTGACGGGATTGCCGGTGGGCGCCCCGGACGCGACCTGGGGCCACATCCTCACGGCAACGCCGGGCGAGCGCACGACCGTCGTCCACAACGTCGTCATCCAGCCGGGCTTCGGCGGTTCGACCCAGGAGATCGATGGTCGCTGGCGCCTGCCGACGGTCGGCCTGGACCCGATCCCCCAGGGCGTGTCGGCCGACCGCTCGACGATCGTCCTCGTCGATGCGGACGCGGACCATGGCGCCGCCGGAGCCGACCGGTCGGTGAGCCGGTTCGCGGTGGTCGACGCTCGGCTTGCGCTCGACTACGAGCCGCGCATCATCGAGCTGACCGGGGCGTTCGACTTCGACGCCTTATCCCCTGACGGCAAGCTGCTGTACGTCGCCGAACAGGTGCGTGGCCCGCTCGATGGTCGCTATCAGGTCCGCGCGGTCGAGACCGCGACGGGCAAGATGCGCGACGCGGTCATCGTCGACAAGCGCAACATCGACGAGCAGATGGCCGGCTGGCCGGTCGACCAGGAGCGCCGCGCCGACGGCATGGTCATGACCCTGTACCGCGGTGCCGAGTACCCGTTCGTCCACGCGCTGTCGAGCGTCGAAGCGTGGGCGGTCTGCATCGACCTGCCGACGCGTGGCTTCGAGGACGTCGACGCCGCCGACGATTGGGGCATCGTCAGCCTGGGCAAGGGCAGGAGCGACCTCGCGATCAACGCGAGCCTCGGGATCGCCGTCGAGATCCACCCGACCGACCTGAGCATCAAGCGCACGGTCGATTTCGAGCCGTCCGCGGAGGCCGCGTTCCGACTCGCGAAGTTCGGGCACGGCGAGCTCGGGCCGGCCGGCCGTCGCGTCATCGCCGCGCCGGACGGGTCGAGTGTCTATGCGGCCGGCGAGGGCGGCGTGGTCCGGATCGGCGCGGCCGAGCTCGACGTCGAGATGCGCTACCTGACCGGGACCGCCATCGATGGCCTGACCATCACGCCCGACGGCACCACGCTGTTCGCGCTCACGCAGACCGGCGGCCAGATCGCGCGACTCGACGCCGCGACCGGCGAGCTCGAGGGCTGGGTCGGCGACGGTGGCTTCGACCGTCTCCTCGGCGCGCTGCCCTGGTAGGGTCTCTCAGCGCGCTCTCAGGGTTCTCTGAGAATCTGACGGTCGACGGCGCCAGACCCGCGCCGCCCTCCGGAGGCGCTCCTCGTGACCCGATCCCGATCCATCGCCCTCGCCCTCGTCGCCATCGCGGCCATCGCGGTCGGCGGCTACGTCGCCTACGACCAGGTGCTGCGTGGTGACGACGTGGCGACGTTGGCCCTGCCCAGCGCCGCCCCAGAGTCGGCCGATCCCACGACCGAGCCGGCAGCGACCGCGGCAGCCAGCACCGAGCCCGGGACCGTAGCCGGCATGTTCGGCGAATGGCAGATCGCCGGCGACAGCGTCGCCGGGTACCGGGTCCGCGAGCAGCTTGCGAACCTCCCGGCGGAGTCGGACGCGGTGGGCCGCACGTCGGACGTCAGCGGATCGATCACCGTCGAGGAGAACGGCGACGGCGCGCGGCTCACGGCCGGAACGTTGACCGTCGATACGACGACCATCACCTCCGACGAGAGCCGGCGCGACAACCGGCTGCGCAGCGAAGGGCTCCAGACCGACCAATTCCCGACTGCGACGTTCGTAGTGACCCAGCCGATCGACGTGCCGGCTGCCGCGCTCGCCGGCACGGCCACCGACATCACCCTGGTCGGCGAGCTGACGCTCCACGGCGTCACGAAGGCCGTCGAGATCCCGGCCCAGGCGCAACTGTCCGACGGGCGGATCCAGGTCGCGGGCTCGCTGACCTTCCCGCTGGCAGACTTCGACATCACGGCCCCGAACGTCGGCGGGTTCATCCTGTCGATCGCCGACGAGGGCGCGCTCGAGTTCCTCGTCAACTTCGAGAAGGCCTGACGCCCGGCTACTTCGTGTAAACGCCGCCCGGGTCGAGCTCCTCGCGAATCAGACGAAGCTCGTCGTCCGTCGGCGGCGGGGTGGCGCCGATGTCGTCGGCGACCGCGATGTCCCAGCCGATGGTCGACCTGACCTCATCGACGGTCGCGCCCGGGTGGAGCGAGTCGAGTCGCATCTCGCCCCGATCGTCGAACCGGTAGATGCCGAGGTCGGTCACGACCACCGTCGGGCCGCGGCCCAACCAGCCGCCCTCGCGACGGATGCGCTCCGCCTCCTCGGCGCCGCCGAGGTTGCCGGGCGACGTCCGGAAGTCGATCGTCTCGACGAACGAGCGCGCCGACTGGCGCATGATCACGAATACCTGGCGGGCGTTGATCGCGATCTCGCAGGCACCGCCGGACCCCGGCAGCCGCGTGGTCGGATGGTCGTACGGGCCGATGACGGTGGTATTGATGTTGCCGAATCGATCGATCTGGGCGGCGCCCAGGAAGCCGACATCGATCAGCCCGCCCTGCAGGTAGTAGCCGAAGAGTTCGAGCATGCTGACGACGGCGGTCGAGCCCGTGACGATCGTCGGATCGCCGATGCTGAGTGGCAGGCGCTGCGGCCGTGCCCCGAACACCCCGGCCTCGTAGACGAGCTCGATGTCCGGCGCGACGGTTCGCTGGGCGAGGTTGACGGCGATGTTCGGCAGGCCGACGCCCACGAAACAGACTCGCTGTCCTTCCAGCGCCCGGGCCGCCGCCACGATCATCATCTCGGACTTGCTGAAGGCGGGACCCGTCATGGGACGTCCCCCACCGAGGTGTAGACGACCTTCCCGAGCCGTTGCGCGGTCGCGACCATCCGGTCGGCCCCTTCGGACGGGCCGCCGATGCGCAGCACGGCATCGCACCGTTCCAGGACACGCTCGGCGACCGGATGGAAGATCTCCGCGTCGGCATCTCCGCCGGCGTCATCGCGCTCGGCCTGCTCGATGAGCGGCAGCGCGAACCACTCGCCGAGCACCGGCAGGTGACCGCGCCGGTACAGGTCGAGGGCGACGCGGGTCATCGCCTCCACATTGGCGGCGATGCGCTGCGGGTCGCCCACGGTCCCCGAGCGATACGGCCCCGCCACGAGGATCATCAGCCCGCTCAACGATAGGTGCCGTAGTCGACCGGACCGGATGGCGCCGGCGCGCTCGGTCGGAGCGAGTCGATGCGCTCGGCGCCCAGCTTCTCGATATAGGCGGCGCGCCCGTCGAGGTCGTAGACCCACTCGCGAAGCCACGCCTGCACGGCCTCCTCGTCGCGTGTGATCGGGTCCCAATCGAGGTAGAAGCGGTTGTCCCGGTCGTACGCGCCCTGGACGTAGGAGGGGTGCGCCCCCCACGGCTCGACCACGACCGCGTCGACGATGAGGCCCGGGATGATCGTTCGGTTAGGGTCGGCGCGGATGACGGTCTCCGCGACGACCTCCTCGACGACGACGATGACGCGATCGGCGGCGAAGGCCGCCTCCTTTTGACAACCCAACAGGCCCCACACCTGCGTGTCGCCGGCGGCCGATGCGCGCTGTGCATGGACGATCGTCACGTCGGGCTTGAGCGGGGGGACGGCGTACACGGTCCCATCGTCGTAGGGCGAGGCGATCGGTCGGATGAGCGGGTTGGCCGCCGGCATGTCGGTCTCGAAGTACGACCGCAGCGGGAAGAACGGCAGGTTCATCGCGCCGGCCGTGTACCGCCCGACCATCCCGAAGTGGCTGTACTCCTCGATCGCCAAGGGCTGGTCGGCGAAGTCACCTTCGATCCGCCGACGGATCGCCCCGAGCCCACCGACGCCAGGGTTGCCGAGCCAGCTGAAGACGAGCTTCGATGCGACGCCGCCGGCGATCATCTGGTCATAGATGACATCCGGCGTGAGCCTGGCGAGGGTCAGGTCACGCCTGCGCTGGCGGATGATCTCGTGACCCGCGGCGAAGCCGATGAGGTGGGTGAAGCCCTCGATCGCGACGGTGTCCCCGTCCCGCACGAGGTCGGCGACCGCGTCGCGCATCGACGCGAGCTTGGACGTCATCCGGCGGCTTCGACCCCGCGCATCGCGCCGGCGTCGGTCGCTGCGTCCAGCACGGTCTGCTCGTCACCGGCGACCTCGGCGACCGCCTCGCTGAAGATCCGGAGCGCGGTGGCCATCTCGGTTTCGCTCACGGTGAGAGGCGGCGACATCCGCACGCTCGACACGCCGCACTCGAGCACCAGCAGCCCGCGCTGGAAGCAGGCCCACTGGACCTCCTCCGCGTGCACCGGCGTGTCGAACTCGACGCCGAGCATAAGGCCGAGCCCGCGGACATCGCGCACCAGGCCGTCGAACCTGTCGACCAGCGGTCGAAGGCCGTGCATCGCCTGCTCGCCGCGGGCGGCGGCGTTGGCGATGAGACCGCCCTCCAGGAGATCGATGGTGACCAGGCTCGCGGCACACGCAACCGGGTTGCCACCGAACGTCGAGCCGTGGGTCCCCGGCCCCCAGGCTTCCATCAGGTCCGCACGGGCGATCATCGCGCCGAGCGGCATCCCGCTCGCGATGCCCTTGGCCGTCAAGAGGATGTCGGGCTTGACGCCCCAATGCTCGACGGCCCACATCCTCCCGGTGCGACCGGCGCCCGACTGGATCTCGTCGGCGATGAGCAGGATGCCGTGGCGATCACAGATGGCGCGGAGACCCTGCAGGAACCCGTCCTCCGGGACGATGTAGCCGCCTTCGCCTTGGATCGGCTCGACGATGATCGCGGCGACCTCGTCGGCCGGCGCCAGCTTGTCGAACAGGACCTCGTCGAACCAGCGCAGGTCCTCGACCCGGCCGAACGGCGCGTGGAAGACGCCCGGCAGCAGCGGTCCGAAGCCCGCGTGGTACTTGGCCTTCGACGCGGTCAAGGACACGGCGCCGTACGTCCGGCCGTGGAACGCGCCGAGGAACGCGACGACGTACGGCCGCTTCGTCGCATGCCGCGCGAGCTTGATGGACGCTTCGACCGCTTCGGCGCCCGAGTTGCCGAGGTAGACGCGCGCAGGCCCATCGATCGGCGCCGTCTCCGCCAGGCGTCGGCACACCTCCGGGTAGATCGGGAGGTAGAAATCGGCGGCCGAGAAATGGATCAGCTCGGCGGCCTGCTCCTTGATCGCGGCGACCACCTGCGGATGGGCATGGCCGGTCGAGTTGACGGCGATCCCGGCGGCGAAATCGAGGAAGAGGTTGCCGTCGATGTCCTCGACCGTCAGGCCTTCGCCACGGACGGGGACGATCGGGTAGGCACGCGGCAGGCTGGGCGACGTCCAGGTCTCGTCGAAGGCGACGTGGGCGCGGGCCTTTGGGCCTGGCAGCTCTGTGACGATGTGCGGGACGGGGCGATCACCGGCGATCCGCGCGGCCGTGGACAAGGGCGCACCTCAGGTCGGACCAAGACGCTCGACTGCATAGGGAGTATGCAGACTGGATACTCGCGGCGGAGTATAGCCGAGCGGTCGGCGCCCCCGAGGGGCGCTGTTTCAGTCCGTGGCGTTGCGGCGACGAGTCGCGACCGCGCCGGCCCCGAGGACACCGGCGACGGCGCCGATCCCCAGCCCTGCGAAGCCCGCGATCGCCAGCGGCAGCAGGTCTGGGCCGCTCGCCTGGGGCAAGGTGGCCTCGCTGCTGGTCGATGTCATCGCCGGCTCAGCCGGAGCGGGCGCGTCGACGGCGGGCGCTGCGGCGGCGTCACCACCGACGACGATGGCCCCGACCATCCCCGGATGGAGCGGGCACGAGAACGGGTATGTGCCGGCCGCCGCGAATGTCTCCGAGAACTCCTTGCCGACCGGGAGGATCTCGCTGCCCCAAGTGCCCGATCGCCCGACTACCGCGTGTTCGATGGTCGAGGTGTTCAGGAAGCGCACCGTCGTCCCGACCGCGACCCTGGAGATCGTCGGCGCGAAGCTGCACACGCCCATACGGATCACCGTGGTCCCGTCGCCCTCGGTATAGACGTCGCCGGCCCCCGGCACATGACAGCCACCCCCGGCCTGTGTGGCGGGCGCGGCCAACGCGGCGATCAGGAGCAGGAACGGCGCGAGCGCAGTGGCGGCGATCGATCGGCGTGTCATGCGGCGGATCTCCTTGCGGTCATCCTCCATACACCGCAGGACGGCTCCTGGTTCCGAGGCGGGTTTTGGCAGAAGTTGCACCGGTGGACCGTTATGCCACGACCTCCCCCGGAATGGACACGTGTGACGTCGTTTCGGGCCGTAACTCGTCCCCCCATGAGAATCTGGCCGGATCCGGGCGCCCGGAGCTGCATAACGGTCTCCGGGCGCAAGTCTTGCCACGAATCGGACACGCCCCGGGCAAATCCAGCCCCGAGCGCACACTGGTTCGCGAACAGCGTGTCGGGTGTGCCTCTCAGGCCGCAGAAAGTTCCCGAACCGGCGCCTGGGTCGCCCTGGCGCCCGAAGCGTGCCCACGAAGCACGTGCGTGTGCCGAGGACGGCAGGCGATCGGCCTACGGACCGATCCTGCAGTCCACGAAGCACGCCCCTAAGGACGCCGACGCTAGTCGACGACGGTGTGTGACTGCTCTCGCAGGAACTGGGCAACGTAGTACATCGACAGGCCTGCCTTGCCGGTCGAGCCGCTGCCCTTCCAGCCGCCGAACGCCTGGATGCCCGGCCATGCGCCGGTCGTCGCACCGGCCCGCCGGTTCACGTACAGCACGCCGGCCTGGATGCGATCCAGGAACTGCTGGACCTCGTCCTCATCCTCGCTGTAGACACCGGCGGTCAGCCCGTAGATCGTGTCGTTCGCGAGCGTCAGCGCCTCGTCGAGCGAGTCCACCGCATGCACGGCCGTGAGCGGCGCGAAGAACTCGTCGCGGAAGACGCGATGGTCGGCGGGTAAGCCACCCACGACCGTTGGCTCCACGTAGAACCCACGCGCGAGGTCGCCGTCGTCGAGGCGCTCCCCGCCGATGAGCACCTGCCCATCGCGCCGCGCCTCGCTCACTGCCTGCTGATGGCGGTCGACCGCCCGCTGGTCGATGATCGGGCCGAGCCAGTTCTGGCGGACGATGGGATCGCCGATCACGATCGACTCGGTCTTCTCGACCAGCAGCCGGACGAGCTCGTCGTGCACCGGCCGCTCGACGTAGACCCGCGAGTTCGCCGAACACTTCTGGCCGCCGAACCCGAATGCCGAGCGCATGATCCCCTCGGCCGCCTCATCGAGGTCGGCCTTGCGCGTCACGATCGCCGGGTTCTTGCCGCCCATCTCGACGATGCACGGCCGCGGCCACGTCTTCGAGAACGTGCGGAACAGCTCCATCCCGACCGCGTACGAGCCGGTGAACACGATGCCGTCGATGCCCGGGTGATCCTGGAGCGCCTGGCCGACGGTCTCGCCGGGACCCATCACCATGTTCACGACGCCCTTCGGGACGCCGGCATCGATATACGCCTGGAGCATGTTCTGGGCCGACAGCGGCGACGCCGACGACGGCTTGATGACGACCGTGTTGCCGGCCATCATCGCCGCGCTCGACGGCCCGGTCGCGAGCGCCATCGGGAAGTTGAACGGGCTCACCACCGCGAAGACGCCGTGCGGCCGCAGGATCGAGCGCGTATGGACCGACGTGTCCCCGAGGTTGCCCATCGGGTGGTCGTACCCGTCGTTGTCCTCCATGGTCTGCGCGTAGTAGCGGATGAGATCGGCCGACTCCTCGACCTCGCCGAGCGACTCGATCCGGTTCTTGCCGACCTCGTAGCTCATCGCCGCCGAGTAGTCGAACAGGCGGTCGCTGATCAGCTCGGCGGCGCGGCGCAGGATCGCCAGGCGCTCGCGCCAGGGCGTGGCGGCCCAGGCGGGTTGTGCCCGGCGGGCAGCCGCGACCGCTTCGTCGATATCGGCGGGCGAGCCACTCGCAAAGGTCCCGAGGAGGATGTCGGTGTCGATGGGCGAGCGTGCCTCGAACGTCCCGACGCCGTCACGCCACGCACCGTCGACGTAGTTGCGGTGATACCCACCGAGCTTGCTCCGCGTCGCACCTGCCGCTTCCTCGAACGCCGAGTGCAGGTCTTCGTTGTCGGCACGGAGCGTCGCGTAGGTGACCTTGATGCGCGGTTTGGCCTCGGACGTCATGGCAGTCCCTCGTGAAGGTGGCGGTATCTCGTCGGCGAAAGGAGGTTCAGTCTACGTCGCGCACGGGCCGGGGCAGGTCTTCCTCGGGCCCGACCGCCTCGCCGAAGATGGCCTCCACGTGGAAACCCTCGCTCATCGTGACGATGACCCGCCGGGCGCCGGCTGCGAGTGCGGCGATCCGGGCGGTCTCCGCGAGCTCGGCCTGGAGCTCGAGGAGGCTCGCCGGCGGACCGGTGAGCTGCCCCTCCCCGGCCGTTGACCACATCGAATACATGCCGACGGCCTGGTTGACCGTGGCCAGGACGGCCGTCGCCCGCTCGAAGGCGCCCGGTGCCTGGGGGTCGATGCCGCGGAGCTGGCCACGTGCCTCCGTCTCGACACGAACGAGGTCGACCGCCGACGGGCGGTCGAACTCCGGCATCGATGGCGCCAGCAGGATGCCGGCACCGACCGTGTACCCGATCAGCCCGGCGGCCAGGCTCAGGACGAGGTCGATCGTCTCCGGGATGACGATCGATGGCATCAGGACGGGCGCGACCTGGGCCGCCACGACCTGGCCGATCGCGAACCCGGTAGCGCCCCAGCCGGCGCGGATGGCCAGCGCCGCGAGCATCGCGATCGCCGCGGGCGCGAGCAATGTCACGACCGGACCGCGCCAGCCGGCGCCGGCCACCAGCCCGGCCGCGATGAGCAGCTGTCCGGCGGCACCGAAGCCGGCGCCCATCAGGACGCTCAGCCAGACCGGTCGCCTCGTGAACGCCGATCCAAGCATCCGGCTGCCTCCCTTGCCGTCTAGCGCAGCGCCGCGACGACCGCGGCGAGGTCCGGGGCGACGGCGTCCGGCCACCTGCCACCCCGCTCCCGGGCCGCAGCGTCGATGTCGGCCTCGGTGTGCTTCCCCGACAGCACGAGGATTCCACGCAGGCCGGCCCGTTGAGCGGCGCGCACATCGGTGCGCACGTCGTCACCAACCATCGCGATGTCGGCCCGCGCCAGGTCGCGGCCCGCCTCCCTGCGCAGGTCGTGCACACCCTGCGCGAAGAACGACGCGGACGGCTTGCCGACGATCGTGGCCGGCCGGCCGGTCGCGAACTCGAGACCCACCACGAACGCCCCCGAATCGAGGGTCGGGCCATCCGGGGTCAGCCACCAGCCGTTGCGATGCATCCCGATCAGCTTCGCGCCGTCCAGCACCAGCCGGAACGCCCGGTTGAGGTTCTCGTAGGTGGCATCCTCCGGCGAATCGCCGATCACGACGGCCGCGACCGCGGCCCCCCGCCGGCTCGCCTGCTCATGGCTCAGCAGGTGCTGTCCGGCGAACTCGGTCCGCGCGTCCTCCGAGGCGAGGACGTAGAGCGGCCGATCCTTGAAATGACGAGCCGTCCACGCCGCCGACGCCGACAGCGCCGACTCGAAGCGCTCGGGCGGGATGGGCGCGCCGAGCTTGCCCGACCAGCGCGACAGCGTCTTCCGACTCACCGCCGAGGTGTTCGTGACGATGCGGTATGGGAGCCCGCGTCGCTCGAGCTCGGCGATCGCCTCGGTCGCGCCCGGGATCGCCTCCCCGGCCAGCACGATCACCCCGTCGAGGTCGAGCAGGAGCGCCCGCACGCCGCGCAGCGCCGCCCCGAGGTCGTTCGGCGGACGGGGGCGCTGGGGCATGATGGAAGCCTATCGGAACGGAGGTGCCGGATGGGTCTGCTCGAGGGCAAGAACGCGCTCGTCTTCGGCGTGGCGAACGACCACTCGATCGCGTGGGGGATCGCCAAGGCCCTCCATGCCGAGGGCGCGTCGGTCGGCTTCTCCTCGATCGAGGCGCTCATCGAGAGGCGCGTCCGTCCCCTGGCGGAGTCGATCGGGTCGACGTTCGTGGAGCCGTGCGACGTCCAGTCCGATGCCGATATCGAGCGCGTCTTCAGCCGTTGGGGCGAGACCAGCGACCACCTCGACATCCTCGTCCATGCCCTCGCCTTCGCCAAGCGTGAGGACCTGTCGGGCGCGTTCGTCGACACGTCGCGCGACGGCTTCGCCCTCGCGATGGACGTGTCCGCCTATTCCCTCGTGGCACTCTCGCGTGGCGCCCGGCCGTACCTGCGCCAGGGGTCGTCGATCATGACGTTGACCTACTACGGCGCGGAGAAGGTCGTCGCGAACTACAACGTGATGGGGGTCGCCAAGGCCGCGCTGGAGGCCACGGTCCGCTACCTTGCCGCGGATCTCGGGCCGGGCGGCATCCGGGTCAACGCGATCAGCGCCGGGCCGATCCGGACGCTGGCTGCGGCCGGCATCGCCGGGTTCAAGGCGATGTACGGCGCATTCGACGAGGTCGCGCCGTTGCGCTCGAACATCTCGATCGAGGACGTCGGGAAGACCGGCGTTTACCTCGCGTCGGACCTGTCGAGCGCGGTGACCGGCGAGGTCGTGTACGTCGATGGCGGGTTCAACATCGTCGGCGTTCCGTTGGGAGGGGACTGACGCAGTCGACGGCTCAGGCGCTCGGGATCAGGCCGCGGATGGCGGCCTCGAGATCGGCGATCGAGACCTCGCCGGTCGTCCGTGCCCGGACGTTGCCGTCCGGCCCGACGAACACCCAGAAGGGGAACGCGGTCAGCCCGTAGGCCTGGGCGACGCTGTTGGTGGGATCGACGATGACCGGCGACGTCCAGCCCTCGCGCGCGAACCAGGCGTCTGGCGGGTAGTTCGGAGCGGCAGGATCGATGGCGGTCGCCACCGAGATGAGGTCGACCCCGGCAGGGACGCCACCTGCTGTCACCCACGCCTGGACGACGGGGACCTCCTCCTGGCAATGCGGGCACCAGTGGGCTAGGAAGAGGAGCACCTTGGGACGGCCGTCGGCCTCGATCGAGACGGGCGTCCCATCGAAGTCGGTGCCGGTCACCTCCGGCGCCGCCTGGCCGACGGCCGGATCCGTGACGTCTCGACCTGGGAACTCCGCCAACGGCGTCCCGGTGATCACGGGTGGCGGGACCGCGCCTCCGGAGCCTGCGGCCGTCGAGCCGCCGCCTGACGCGGACGGTGGCACCGAGGAGCTGCCACCATCGCTCCCCGGACCGCCGCCCGACAGGACGATCGCGAGCACGGCCGCCACGACCACGGCCGCGCCGATCAGCCCGGGGAGTAGCCAGCGCGATGCGGGCGTGCTCCGACCAGCCGCGCGACGCGCCTCGGCTCGCTGGGCTTCACGTCGAGCGCGGCGGTCTCCGGGATTCGTGGTCATCGGTCGCTCCATGGCTGGGGCTCGTCCGGGTCGCGGACGAGGGTGAACGTGAGGATCAGCAGGAAGGCGGTCAGCGCCAGCGTCGGGAGGCTGAAGATCCCGAAGACGCGGAACCAGACGAACGTGCACGACACGGCCGCACTGCACGCACCGGTGTCGAGTGAGGGTATCCATTCGAGCGCAACGTGGTAGGCGGCGATGAGCGCGCCGATGGCGGCCAACGTCGAGGCACCTGTCGGTGGCCGAGCCTCGCGACGCAGGGCGGCGACGCCGAACAACACCACGAACGGGTACATCGCGATGCGCTGGTACCAGCACAACGTGCACGGCGCGAACCCCGCGACCTCCGAGAAATACAGGCTGCCGGCGGTCGCCAGCACCGCGACGAGCCAGCCGGCGACGTTGGCACGGGGCTGGATGAGCCGGGCGAGCGCCGCGTATGCGTCGAGTGCCGGATCCGACCCGATCGCCAGCAGCCGCAAGCCGCCGACGACGACCATCACGACGATCGCGGCGATCGCCAGGATCGCGTAGAACCGCTCGACGAGGTCGACGCTCAGCTCAGGCATCGCCCTCGTTCGCCCGACAGGTCGCGCACACGCCGGTCAGCGTGAGGTGGGGCACGTCGATCGAGAAGCCGTGGCCGGCGCGGACCGCCTCCACGGCGGTGACGACGACCGGATCGTCACCGGCCAGCTCCCAGGCGCCCCCACACACGCGACAGTACAGGTGGGCGTGCTCGACCGCGGGGAGGACGTGGAACTCCTCGCGTCCATCGGCGCCGTGGCTGTGCCGCACGACCCCGAGTTCCTCGAGGACGTCGAGCGTCCGGTAGACGGTGGACGGGATCGTATCGGGATCGAGCGCCTTGCAACGGTCGACCAGCTCCGCGCCGGTGACGTGGCCGTCCGACTGCGAGAGGACCTCGACGAGGATCCGGCGTTGCGGGGTCCAGCGCAGGCCGCGTGCCCGAAGCTGGTCGGGGATGCCGGCCCATGGTAGGTCGACCTCGGGGGTCCAGTCGGGTGATCCGGTCGCGCGCATGGCGCGCAGTATAGGTCGACAGGCGCCACGACCTGCAGATGCAACACGTTGCGATAAAGCGGTCGGCGCGCTAGGCTGGTCGCCGATACCGTCGCGAAAGGGATCCCGTGCTCGATCTGCTGTTTGCTGCCGCCGCCGACGTCGCGACGCCCGCCGGGATCGGCGTCCTCGCGACCGGTCTTGCGCTGGGCATCCGCCACGGTATCGACTGGGATCACATCGCGGCGATCACGGACATCACCAGCACGACGGCCGCCGCCGGGGTCGCCGAGGCCGCTCACGAAGAGCAGCATCGTGCGGTCAGCGGCCACCACCACGGTCACGGCGGCTCGGTCGAGCGGTATGCCCACGACGCCGGGCCTGGCGCGGCGACGCTGGCACCGGCCATGCGCGGGGGCACCGCCGTCACGGCGCGATTCGGTCGTGAGCAGGTCGAGGCGATCCAGCTCGGGACGCTGTACGCGCTCGGGCACGGGGCCGTCGTGATCGGGCTCGGCATCGCTGCCCTGTCGTTCGGGGCGATCCTGCCCGAGTGGCTCGACCCGATCATGGGCCGGGTCGTCGGCCTGACCCTGGTCGCACTCGGCGTATGGGTCCTGTACTCGGTCTACCGCTACGCGCGTGGCGGCGAGTCGTTCCGACTGCGCAGCCGCTGGATGCTGGTGTTCGACGGGCTGCGCTACGCGTGGCGTCGGTTCGGGGCGCGGCTGCACGGCCATGAGCACGTCGAGCCGCTCGAGATGAGCTCCTACGGGCCGAAGACCGCCTTCGGGGTCGGCATGATCCACGGGATCGGCGCCGAGACCGGGACGCAGGTCCTGCTCATCGGCGCCGTCGGTGGCGCGGCGAGTGCCGGCCTCGGCATCCCGATGCTCCTCGCGTTCGTGCTCGGGCTGCTGGTCTCGAACTTCGCGATCGTCGTGCTGACGTCGGTCGGCTTCGTCGCGAGCCAGACCAAGGAGCGCATCTACGTCGTGGTCGGCCTGGTGGCCGGTCTGTTCAGCCTGGTCCTCGGGACGATCTACGTCTTGGCGATGGACGAGATCGTCCCGGAGATGGACGCGCTGCTGCCGTTCTGACCTACGAGCGCGCCGGCGCCGTGCTCGACACCTGCGGGACGGCCGGCTTGGCCGGCCGCAGGAACAGGTACAGCACGACCACGATGTAGGTCAGCCACACGGCGAAGGTGATCACCTCGGGCGTGGACGAGTAGCCGAACAGCGCCCGCAGGAACTGGCCCAGCACATTGCCACCGTCCGCGCTGTGCGGCAGCACGCCCGACAGGTCGAACAGCGTCTGCCCACCGAACGGGATGACGCCGATCTCGACCAGCTCGTGGACGCCCACCGAGAGCAGGCCAGCGGCGATGAAGATCAGGGCGACGCCGGTCCAGCGGAAGAACGTCTGCAGGTTGAGGCGACGCGATCCCTGGTAGAACCCGACGCCGAGGACGGCCGCGATGGCCAGCCCGATGAGCGCCCCGAGCAGCACCGATGGCGCACCCTGATCGGCGGAGTTGGCCTGACCGACGAGGAACAGCGATGTCTCCAGGCCCTCGCGGATGACCGCGACGAAGGCGAGCACGCCGAGGGCGGTGACCGAGCCCTGGTCGAGTGCGCGGTCGACCGCCGCATGCAACTCGCCCTTGACGTGGCGGGCCTGGCGGCGCATCCAGAAGAGCATCCAGGTCACCACGGCCGCGGCCGCGAACAGCGTGATCGCCTCGAAGATCTGCTCGTACGGCTCCTGCAGCCCGCCGACCGTGACGAACAGGACGACACCCAGGACCACGCTCAAAGCGATCGCCAGACCGGCGCCGGCGAAGACCGTCGGGAAGTGCCGTCGGTTGTCGGTCTTGGCCAGGTAGGCGCAGATGATGGCGATGATGAGCGCCGCCTCCACGCCTTCGCGAAGGCCGGTCAACAGACCGCTTGACAGGGCTCCGAAGTCCATGGGTCGTCAGCTCCGCAAGTCATCATGATGTGTTGGCGCAAGTGCGCTTGTCATCGAGATGCTAGCGGGCATGCCTCGGGAGCGTCAAGCACTCCTGAGGAAATCGGCGGCGCGCCGACCTGGTGTCAGTCTGCGGTGCGCAGCTGGAAGCGCCGGAGACGGACCGCGGTGAGGATCACCCCACCCACGATGACCACGACGATGATGAGCACCGACGTCGGTAGGGCGAGCGGCGTAGCCCCCACGTCCTCACCGGTGAGCTCCGCGGCGATGCCGAGCGTCGCCTGGCGGACCGACAGGAAGCGCGTGCCTTCGAGGAGGCCGGCCAGCACGCCCTCCCAGATGAGGGTGTAGCCCAGACCGACGACGAGCGCGCGCGAGGTCAGCAGGCCGAGCGCCGTGAAGCCGACGGCATACGCCGTCCCGCCCGCCAGCGCCGCCAGCGCGAACCCCATCGTGGTCTCGATCGACTCGGCGCCGAGACCGCCCAGCAGCAGCCCCGTGAGGATGACCGGCGGCACCACCAGGATCGCCGTGACGAACGCGGCGACGGCCGTCTTCGCGATCGCCACCAGCCAGCGCGGCACGGGCTTGATCAGCTGGAAGATGAGCGTGCCGTCATCGATCTCGGAGCCGATCGCGCCCGTCCCGACGACCAGTGCCACGAGCGGGGACACGGTGCGGATCACCAGCGTGTCGAGGATCTCCGGCGCATCGGGTCGCCCGCCCCCCAGCCGGACGAGGATCCCGAGGAGCACCGGCAGGCAGGCGAGGAGCGCGATCGTCAGCGTGCGGCGCCGGCCGACCAGGGCGCGCAAGGTCAGCTCGACGATCGCCCGGAACGCTCTCACCGGCGCACCAGGTAGCTGAACACGCTCTCGAGCGTGTCGTCGGTCGGGGTCAGCTCATGGAGCCTGATCCCGGCCGCCTTCGCGGTCGGGGCAAGGATCCGGGCGAAGGTGCCGAGGTCGCTGGCCTGGACGGCGAGCCGCCCGCCGAGCAGGTCGACGCCGAAGACGGCTGGGTCGGCCAGCAGCGCCGCACCCAGTGCGCGGTCATCCGACGAGCGGATCGTGAACCGGTGCGGGCGGTCGGTCATCAGCCGGCGGATGGAGCGGAAGTCGCCCGAGGCGGCAAGACGGCCGGCATACACCACCAGCACGGCCTCGGCCAGCCGCTCCACTTCCTCGAGGATATGCGAGGAGAACAGGATCGCTCGACCGTCCGCCGCCATCGTCCGGAGCAGGTCCATCATGTGCAACCGCTGGCGCGGATCCATGCCATTGAACGGCTCATCGAGCAGCAGGATCCGCGGCTCGTGGACCAGCGCCGCGGCGAGCTTGATGCGCTGGCGCATGCCCTTCGAGTAGGTCCGGATCTGGCGATCGGCGGCATCGGCCATCTCGACCGTACCGATCGCCTTGTCCGTGGCGGTCGGCGCATGGTCGATGCCCTGCAGCTCGGCGTTCAGCCGCACGAACTCGCGACCGGTCACGTACCCCGGAACGGCTTCGCGCTCCGGGACCAGGCCGATCATCGAGTAGATCGATGGGTCGCCGAACGTCGGCCGACCGGCGATGCGCACCACGCCGGCCGATGGCGCCAGCAGGCCCGCCAGCAGGTGGAGCAGCGTGCTCTTGCCGGCGCCGTTGGGTCCGAGCAGACCGGTCACCCCGGAGCCGAGCGCGAACGACACGTCGTTCACGGCGACGACGTTGCCGTACCAGCGCGAGACATGGTCGACCTGGATTGCCGGGACGACAACGCTCATACCGTCACGGTCAGGTAGCGGCGGATCACGATCGCCAGGGAACCGAGGATGTACGCGATCGCGGCGACGAAGTAGACCCAGCCGTCGAGCGTCGCGATGACGATCGTCTCACCACCGATGCGCAGCGGCCCGTAGATCGCGCCGTTCACGCCATCGATCACGTCGCTCGGGCTGGCGAGCAGCAGGACTCGGGCGATGTCGGGCGCCGACAGCGCGACGATGATGCCGACCACGATGGGCGGGACGATGAACAGCGCGATGATGGCCGCGACGGAATAGGCACGCCGCGGCGTGTACGAGGCGACGACCGCGGACACGCCCGCGAACGCGCCCGAGCCGAGCACGCACACCGTGAGGTATCGCGGGATCTCCGGCAGTTCGTTGCCGATACCGGTGATCGGATCCGCGGCGGCCAGGATGGCGCCGATGCTGAGCAGGAGCTGCGGCGCGAGGGTCACGATCAGGATGGCGAGGAACAGGCCGCCGGTCCGGGCCAGGGCGTAGTCGATCCGGGTGAGCACCCGCGAGAAGTAGAGCGGCAGCACCCCATACCGCTGGTCGCGCCCGAACAGCTCCGGCGCCTGGGCCGCGCAGAAGAGCATGACGAGCGTCGAGGTCACGCTCCAGTACGTGTCGTGACGGATCGGATTGGCCTCGTCCAGCGCTTCCGCTGCGCCGGCCTGTCGGACCAGCGCGCTGATACCGACCGCCAGCAGCGCCGGCAGCGTGTTGAGGATCAGCAGCGTGAACGGCGCGACCTTCGCCCGACCGCCGCGGCCGATCCCGAACGCCTCCTTCAGCGTCTGTGTGAGGAGCCCGAGCGCGACCGTGACGCGGCCGAAGCGAGGCCCGTCGTAGCCGCGATAGCCGAGGTCGTAGATGCTGCCCGCGGCGGTCACTGGAAGAGCTCCTCCAGACCGCGCCGGCGCTGTTCGATGCGGACGAGCGGCAGCCCGAGGTCGGCCACCGCGTCGCGCACCAGGTCCCACGGCCGATCGTCGGTCAGTTCGATGAGCACCGTTCGGCCGTCGACGACCGCCTGCAGCCCGGCCGCGACGAGCGCATCGGCCAGTGCCGATGCCCCTTCCTCGACATCGATCGCCAGCGTGCCGGTGTGCTCGGTGAACGTCGTCAGCGGCGCGGACCGGATGAGCCGTCCGGCGTCCACCGCCACGAGGTGGTCGCAGACGCGCTCGATCTCACCGAGCAGGTGGCTCGCCACCACGACGGCGATCCCGAACTCCGTCCCGGTCCGCTTGACGAGTGCCAGCATCTCGTCGCGGCCGGCCGGGTCGAGGCCGTTGGTCGGTTCGTCGAGGAGCAGCAGCCGCGGATCGTGGACCAGCGCCTGCGCGAGCTTGACGCGCTGTTTCATGCCGGTCGAATAGCCACCGATCGATCGGTAGCGCTCCTCGTACAACCCGACGTGACGGAGCACCTCGGCGGCCCGCTCGCGTGCGGCCGCGCGAGGGAGGCCGGACAAGCGGGCCATCTGGCCGACGAAGTCGGCCGCGGTCACATCGGGCGGCAGGCAATCGGATTCGGGCATGTAGCCCACGAACCGGCGTAGCGTGGAGCCTTGGCTGCGGACGTCGTGACCGAGGACGCTCGCCTCGCCCGATGTAGCCGGCAGCAGGCCCAGGAGGATGCGCAGCAACGTGCTCTTGCCGGCACCATTGGCGCCGACCAGTCCGATGATCCCAGGCTCCAGGTCGACGGTCAGGTCATCGAGCGCGGTGACGCCGCCCGGGTAGTGCTTCGTGAGGGACCGGGTCGTGATGAGGGGCATCGACCGCCAAGCCTAGCGGACCCCGCTCGACCGAGGGGTCAGGCCGCGACGACCTGGTTGCGCCCCCCGCGTTTCGCCATCTGCAGAGCGACGTCGGCGACTTCCAGCAGGGCCTCAAGCGTGGCGACCGCCGGCCCGAGCGAGGCGCACCCGGCCGAGACCGTCGCCGTGAGCAGCGCGCCGTCCACGCCAGTCACCCGCGCCGTCTCCAGCTCGTGTCGGATCTCGTCGGCGACGCGATGCGCCTCCTCAGCCGTCGCCCCGTCGAGGATGGCCACGAACTCCTCCCCGCCGAACCGCGCCACGATGTCGCTCGAGCGCAGGCGCCGCGACAGGATGGACCCGAAGGTCCGGAGCACCGCATCGCCCGTCATGTGCCCGTGCTGTTTGTTGAAGTCACCGAAATGGTCGAGGTCGAACAGGATGATCGCGACCGGATGGCGATCGTCGAGCGACAGACGCCCCCGCGCGGCGAACAGCCTGGTGGTCGACACCTCCAGGTGGCGCCGGTTCCACAGGCCCGTCAACGGATCGCGGATCGCGGCGTCCGCCACCCGGGCATGCAGGTCGACGTTGGCCAACGCGAGCGTCACCTGCGACCCGATCAGCGGCATCGCCTCGACTTCGAGTGCAGTGAACGGGCGGGTCAGGTCCCGCCGGCAGATCGAGATCGCTCCGACCACGCTGTCCTCGTTGAGCAGCGGGACCGCAGCCGATACGAGAACGTCCTGGACTCGAGCGCCCTGGACCGTCGACGGGAACGAGCTGCGGGGGAGCGCGTCGTCCGACAGGATCCGCCGCTCGATCATGGCCCGACCGGCTGTCCCCTCCCCCGGCGGGATCCGGACGCCGACGTAGCGCTCATCACCGCCCATGATCGCCGCGATCCTGTCGTCGCCCGTGGCCGCTTCACGCAGGACCAACGTGACGATGTCGGCCTGGAGCGCCTCGGCAACCAATTCGACGATCGCGGTATGGGCGGTCGCGAGGTCGAGGCTGGCCGTGACCGACGACCCGAAGGCTGCCATCCGGGTGAACAGCGCGGCGCGTTCGCGGAGCGCCTCACGCTCGCGCGCCAGCGCGAGCGCAGCGGCAACGCGGTCGCCGACGAGGACCATCGTGTCGAGGTCGTCGTCGTCGAGCGGCGGGGCGTCCTGACCGCTCTCGATGTTGAGCACGCCGATAACGGTGTCAGCGGCCCGCAGCGGGACGCTGACCTCGCTGCGGACGTCAGGGCTGGCGGCGCGGTACTCCGGATCCTCGAGGACGTCGCGAACGAGCTCGGCTTCGCCTGTTCGCATCACCCGGCCGACCACGCCGATCGTCCCGTCGAAGGTCTCGATCACCTCGTCATAGCCACGCTGCGCCCCGAGGCGCATCAGGTCGCCGTCCCGCGTGTAGATGGACACGTAGCGATAGCCGAACCGGTCGACGAGCAGGAGCATCACGTGGTCGAGCGCGGCGGATGTCGGGCCGTCCGCAGCAAGCACCCGCCCGACGGCTTCGACCGCGGCCATCTGGCGACCCCGTCGCCGGTGACCGGCGCTGGCCGTGCGGGCGCGCTCCGCCGCGCGCTCCAGGAGCAGGACCGTGCGGCGGGTCAGGACTGCGAGGACCACGCCGGTCGCACCGAGGGCGATCCCGCGCTGGATGAGCCCGGTCTGGATCGTCGGTGACGCGAACGCGGGAACGAAGTAGAGGACGAGGGCAGCACTCGTGATCGCGACGCCGACGATGATCGCCTGGCGCGTGCCGAGCGCCCCAGCCATCGCGATGATCGGTAGCACCAGCGAGGCCAGGGGCAGCGTGGCGTTGTTGCCGGTCCCGACGCTCATCCACAGGACCGCGGCCAGGGCGAGCAGCAGGCGTGCCGTGTCGGCCCGGGTGGATCGCCGAACGCGGCGACTCAAGCCGAGCGCGCCCTGGATCGCGAGATAGAGCAGGGACGGGCCGACGACGAGGATCGTCTGACCCTGTGCCGCCCACTCGATGACGAGCGCGGCAAGGACGACGGCGACCGCCAACAGCACATGCGGGTCGGCGGCCAGCCGCTTCAGGGCGCGCTTCCACGTAGCGCGCGACCGGTGCGATCGGATCACCAGCGGAGCGTGACCTGCCGGGGACTAGGCGTCGATAGGACGATGGGGCATGGTCGGACCGGGACCGGCGGCGATCCCGATGTCAGTCGACGTTCGTGGATCAGCGCCAGCGGATGGTGCCGGCCGCCGGATCGGCCGTCTTCAGGAAGTCACCCAGCTCGTTGCCGTCGTGCGGCTCGATGGCCAACAGGACGGTGTCGTCGCCCGGCAGATCGATGACGACGATGCGGGTCGTCCGGTCGGGCTCGAGGTGGAACGTGCTGCTCGCCGTGGCGAACAGCGGGACGCGCTCGGACCCGGACGGCGCGAGGTCGGTCGAGAGACCGCGGCGCTCGTCGATCCGGACGCCGGCGGGATCCGTCGCGGTGACGCCATCCGTCGAGATGAGTGCCTCGATCACGTCGCGCGCCCGCTTCCCCGGCGCATCGGCCTCGCCGTCCGGATAGACCTCGCGGATCCGACCGGCAAAGGTGATCGTGCCCTCCGAGCGGGTGAGCGCGACGATGTCCTCGCCGTGGGTCGCGTTCGACCAGCCTTCACCCAGCGCGATGCTGAACAGCGGCTCGAAGCGCGACGGCGCGTAGCGGCCCGCGCCGAGGGCGCACGGGATGTCGAAGAAGATCTCGCACAGGTCGGCGACCTCACCCGCCGGCAGCGCGGTCGGCGCCGGGCTGAGGGTCGGCGTGGGTTCGGCGGTCGGCGACGGCGTCGGGGTCGGGCTGGGGGTCGGTTCGAGCGTCGGCGTCGGGACGGCTGCCTCGCTGGGCGCCACCGACTGCGTGGGCTGGATGCCTGCTCCCGGGAGCGCGGCCACGATCATCGCGCCGCCGGCGATCCCGAGCAGGGCGAGGAGCGCGACCGCGACGCCGGACGGGGCAGCTCGCGTGGGTCCGCCGCGCCCCGAGCGCGACTTCTGGGCAGCGCGCGGCCTGGCGCGGGCACGCTCGGCGCTCGGACCGCGCGTCGATCGCGGCGCTTCGCCCCCGGCCTTCGGCGTGCTGACGATCGTCGTGGGGCTGGCGTCATCGATCGACTGGACGACGGCTTCGAGCGCGGCCGCGATCGCGTTGCCGTTCGCGTATCGATCGGCCGGATCCGGCGCGAGCGCCCGTCGGATGACGGCATCGAGGTCGCTCGGCACCTCGGGCCTGATCGCCTGGGGCGATGGCGCCTCGGCGCCGACACGGGCGAGCGCGATCGCGTCGGTCGTCTCGCCGCCGAACGCGCGAGTGCCCGTCAACGACTCGAAGAGGACCAGGCCGAGGCCATAGACATCGGAGGCCGGCGTGGTCGTGGCACCCCGCGCCTGCTCCGGACTGAAGTAATGGACCGAGCCCAGGGTCGTGCCGGGCTTGGCGGCCTCGGCATCGGCGGCCAGCCGCGCGATCCCGAAGTCGGTGACCATCGCCCGGCCGTCCGTCGCCAGCAGGATGTTCCCCGGCTTCACGTCGCGGTGGACGATGCCGCGAACATGGGCGACGCCGAGCGCGCGGGCGATATCGAGGCCGATCCGCGCGGCGACGTTCGGGGCCAGGCGACCGCCGCGCTTCAGCCGATGGGCGAGGTCCTCACCGTCGATGAGGTCCATGACGAGGTACGGCTGGTCCTGATCCGAGCCGGTGTCCAGGCACGCCACGATGTTCGGGTGACGCAGGACGGTGGCCGCCAGCGCCTCGCGCCGGAATCGGTTCGCAAGGTCGGCATCCCGACTCGCCTCGGGGCGGAGCAGCTTGACGGCGACCAGCCGTTCGAGCCGGAGGTCGGTCGCCTGGTGGATCGTCGCCATCCCGCCCCGGCCGATCTCCGGTCCGAGTCGGTAACGGTCGCCGATGATCCGACCATCGCGTGGTTTGGCCACGGCGGGACGATAGCCGAGACCGGCCGACAGGGTGCTCGCGCCCGTATGCTGCCCCGGCCCATGCGAACGCCGATACGCGCCGACCGACCATGACCGCGGTCATCGGCGGGCTGATCGCCGCCGCCTGCTTTTCGACGACCCTGCTGACCTCGGCTCGTGCGTCGCGGATGATCGGCGCGCTCCCGACCCTTGGCGGCGTGATGCTGGTGAGCGGCCTCGTCGCACTGCCAGTGGCCGCGTTGACGATCTGGGGTGCGGTCCCGACCCCTGACGTCCTTCCCTATCTGGTGATCGCCGGCGTTGGCAACGTGGCCGGGCTCGGGTTCGAGTACGTCGGGTTCCGGTCCGGGAAGATCGGGATCGTCGGGGCTTTGGCCGCGGCCGAGGGCGCGATCGCGGCCATCCTGTCGCTCGTGGCTGGTGAGCTGCTCGGAGGCGTCCAGCTCGTCGGGGTGGCGATCGTCGCGCTCGGGGTCACCTTCGTCGCGCTCGGCCCGGACCCCACGGCGGGGACGGGGTCGTCATCGATGCGACGAGCCGTCCTCTTCGGGGGGCTGGCCGGTCTCGCCTTCGGTGCCAGCCTCTATTCGGCGGGCCGTATCGGCTCGGAGTTCGCGATCGGCTGGGCGGTCCTGCCACCACGGATCGTCGGCGTGCTGTTCATCGTCCTGCCGCTGCTGGCGACAAAGCGCCTGCGGATCACCAGAGCTGCCTGGCCATACGTGGCCGTGTCGGGTGCAGGCGAGGTCGGCGGCATCCTGGCGGTCGCGTGGGGAGCGCGGGAGAGCATCGCGGTGACCTCGGCATTGGCCGCCCAGTTCGCGACGGTCGCCGCACTGGTCGCGTGGCTGGTCCTCGGGGAGCGCCTCGGGCGGCTGCAATGGGCAGGCGTCGCCGGCGTCGCGATGGGTGTCGTCCTACTGGCGGTCGGTGCCACGTAGAGACGATCGGACCCCTCGACCCAACGTGTGGGGCGAGGGGTCCAGGACGTTCGACGACAGCAGCCGAACGGGGAGATGCGAACTACGGGCAGGCACGCCCCTACGGCTTGCCGGCCCCCTCCGGCGCCCCGGGGTCGGTGGGCTGGCCGGGTTCGTCTGGCTGACCCGCTCCGTCTGGTTTGCCGGCTCCCTCGGGCTTGCCGGCATCGGCCGGGCAATTCTCTGCCGAGGTCTCTTGCCCGTGGTTGTCCTTGGCCGCGGCCGAAACGTCTGCACCACGGTTCGTGTCCGGCGTGGCATCGTCGGACGTCGCGACGGTCGAAACGTCGACCCCGTGCGCGGCCGCTTCCGGCAGATCCTCGGCGGCGGCGTCCAGCAGGGTCGTGTCGACGACCGTCGGCAGCTCGACGGGTCGAGCCGGGAGCGTCCGGACGGACTTCTCCATCGCGTTGTCGAGGCCGCTCGAAGCGGCGTCTGGAAGCGCCGAGAACGCGAGAGCGGTCCCGGCGGAGATGGCCACCGCGGCGATAGCGATGGCGGGCGCGCGGAAGCGGGTCATAGGCTGATGTCCTCCTTGACGAGGCTGGGGGCCTCGGTAGGGGGAACGATGGCGGCGCGATCGCGTTAGGGGGACGAAGGTCCCACCGGCTCGCGGACCACTAGACTCCGACGATGGTCGAGCCCCGTGAAGTCGTCTTGCGCGCACTGCGGCGGACGCGCCAGTTCCGCCGTTTCACCGACGAACCTGTCGCGGAGTCGGACGTGCAGGCGATCCTCGAGGTCGCGAGGTGGACCGGCAGCTCGCAGAACATGCAGCCCTGGCGGTTCATCGTCATCCGCGACCCGGAGGTCCGACAGCGCATCGCGGAGGTGTGCCAGCATGCGCGCTTCCTGCGCCACGCCCCGATGGGGATCGCCATCGAGATGACGACCATCGGCGACGACTCGGAGGACTACGACGAGGGTCGCGTCGCGGAGCGCATCCTCATCGCCGCCAGCGCGCTGGACCTCGGTGCGGGCATCGGTTGGGCCGTGGGGTCCGATCAGCCGGCCGTCGGCGAGCTCCTCGGTGTCACTCCACCGGCGTTCGTGCGCACGATCATTTCGATCGGTCACCCGACTGAGGAAGCGCGGCGACCGCGGACCGGGCCCGGCACGGGCGTCGACCCCTTGAGGAATTCGTCCGGGAGCGCTGACGCGCGGATCACGGCTGTGGCCAGCAAAAAGGGGTTGGAGCGGGAGACGGGACTCGAACCCGCGACATGCTGCTTGGAAGGCAGCCGCTCCACCAACTGAGCTACTCCCGCCCCGACGGTCGACCTTCGTCGGAAGGTCCGCAGCCGATGACAGTTCGCGCACACGATATCGCACGCCGCAACTTCGTCCAGTATCCGCGCCGTGCCCGCCCGACCGATCATCCGCATCACAGCCGACCGCTTCGAGCTGGATCTCGATGATCGAAGTCCATCGCGCACGGTGGGAACCGGCCTCCGCAGTCTAGGCACGGCACTTGCCGGATGCGATCCAGCATTTGGGCTTGCCGGCGCCAGTACTTGCGCTGTCGGTCGAGATAGCGCGAGCGACCGGTCAACGGCGTCGATCGTGCCACGTGGCGCCGCCAGGTGCGGATCCGATGGCAGTTTGCGCAAACGATGTCGCACTTCGCCGCCTCTTCGAGCAGCGCCGACGTCGGTCGCAGCATCGCCCCTCCAGAGGTCAGACAAAATCGCTTCACCGCGCCGGGGCGGTGGTCGAAGTCCATCTGGTGTGGCGCGAATGATCCTCCGCAATCAAGGCATGGACGTTCGCGCAGCTTCCGCAGGGTTCGTCGAGCCTGCAAACAGGGATCTGCGAGCTGGACGAATGTCGTTCCCGCGTCAACTACTTCCGTCGCTCGTGACCCACGGATGGAGCGGTTCCAATGGAGACGAGCCCGAATCCCAGCCCTCCCGAGGCTCGTCGAACCAAGAGGAATCCACCAAGATGTCCCGCTCCACGACATCCCGCACGGTCCCAGCGGTCCTCGCTGCGATCGTCTTGCTCTCCGCGGTCGCCGTTGCGGCGACCGGCGTCTTCGGCCGGACCGTCTCGCCCGGGCCAGACCCGTCGACTCCGCCGACCGTCGAGCCCAGTGCGCCACCGACGTCGCCGACCACTCCCCCGACTGCTGCCCCGAGCGCCGACCCCAGCAGCCCGCCGACCGACGTCTTCGTGGTCGACCTCGACACGGCCGACCAGCACGACGTCAACGCCGTCGTCGATGACGAGACCGGCACGGTCGTCGGTGCCAGCTCCGGCCAGGCCAGGGACGGCATGTCGGTCCGCTGGAACACGATCCGCATCGATGCCATCGACGCCGACACGCTCAAGCTGACGTGGGCCGGCTGGCTCGAGGACGAGATCATCGACGTCGTGGTCGCCAAGGGCGGCGTTGGCTACTTCGTGACGTTCACCCAGAAGATGCCGTACCCGAACACCGATGCGATGGGCGCCGACCGCGTCCTGATCATCGACTTCGCGACGGCCGTGGACCCGAGCGACGTCGAAGCCGACTTCGTGGCCGCCAGCTGATCCGAACGTTCGCCCTCACGTCCCAGCCCCCCGACGCCCGGTACGGAACCCGTGCCGGGCGTCCGTCATCCAGGCGCGAAGGCGTCAGCCCTTGCGCTCGAGGATCGGGCGGGCGAGATCGGGCTTGTCGACCACGAACGCGAACATCGCCCGATCGCCCCAGCGGCCCAGGAACAGGTGGCCGTGGATGTTGACACCGGCATCGGCCAGCGCCCGCGACAGGCGAGCCATGCCACCCGGCCGATCGTCGACCTCGGTCACGAGCGACTCGCCCTCGATGTAGACGTAGTCCAGCTCGTCGAGGACGGCCTTGGTCGTGTCGTCGTCGGCCGTGGTCATGATCACGTGACCGGAATCGCCGATGCTGCCGCCACCGATCGCCCGAAGGTCGACCCCGCGTTCGGCCAGCGCCTCGGCCAGCGTGGCCATCGCGCCGGGCTCGTTCTTCAGCTGGACGACGAACTGGTTGGCCATCTCGGTGACGGGACCTCCTGGGCGACTGGGCCGCGATTCTACTCGGCCGGGCGCTCGTGTCCGACGGTCTCGATGGGCACGATCGTCTCGCGTCCGCGAACGACGGGGATGAGCGCGAGTGCCGTGATGAAGGCGATGCCACCCAACCAGCCGGCGACGACATCGCTCGGATGGTGCTCCCCGAGGTACACGCGTGACAGTCCGATCGCCAGGAGCACCGCTCCGAGCCCCACGAGGACCCGGGTCGATGGCCGCCACGGCAGCGCGATCAGCAGGCTCAGCACGAGCACGATCGACCGGGAGGCGTGGCCACTGGGGAACGAGTCGAGTCCCGGCGTCGCCAGCCGCGCCGGGTCGATCCAGATCGTGAGCGCGAACAGCCCCGCGCCGAGCAGCGCGCCCCACCGGAAGCGCGTCCGCCACAGCGCCACCACGATCAGGACCGCCAGCGCCGCCCAGATGAGGTCCTCGGTCTCGGACATCTTCAGCGGGATCTGAAACGTGACGGACGGACGCGGACGAGCGAACGCCGTCTTGACGATGTCCGTCGCGGCCGCCGCGAGGTAGTACGCCGACCCGACGAAGACGGCCGCCCGACGAGCCCCGAGCGACCACAGGAACCCTGCCGGCACCATCGTGAAGAAGCCCAGGATGTCGGCGACACCGAGCTCGGAGATCGCGACCATCACCGGATCGAGCGGCCCGCCGTGCAGCGTGGCGAGCGCAGCGAGCGCGATATCGTCCGGGCCAGCCGTCAGGCCTGCCTGCACGAGCACTGCGACGACGATGAACCCGACGAGGCACGCGAGGGCGACGGCGGCCAAGCTGGGCCGCGCCCGCTGGTCGCTCAGGAACGACATGCGCGGAGTAGACCACGCGGCCTCGTCGCTTGCTCGCGGGCGAAGCTCGCCGCCGATGCAGCGCCACCTGCTACGGTCCGCCGATGACCCCGACCGTCCTGCCGCCCGTGATCGCCGCCGCGCTGGCGGAACCCGTGCCGGGCGAGCGCATCACCGTGGACGCGGCCGGGATCCCGTGGTCGGCCCTCGTGTGGGGCGATCCGGCGGCGCGGCCACTCCTGCTGATCCACGGCGTGACATCGTCCGCGGACGTGTGGTGGCGGATCGGGCCCGCCCTCGCCGCGACCGGCCGACGCGTCGTCGCGGTCGACCAGGCAGGGCACGGGCTGACCGGGCATTGGCTGGGCCACGTCAGGTTCCGCGACAACGCGGCGGATATCGCCGCGTTCACACGTGCTGCCCGACTCGCCACGGCCGACCTGCAGGTCATCGGGCACAGCTGGGGCGCCGTGACCGCGGCCGCCCTCCCGGCTGTCGGGCTGCGACCGGCGACGCTCATCCTGCTCGACCCGCCCGTCCTGCCGCTGGCGTCGATCTCGCTCGAGGCGTCGGACCCGGCGCAGCGGACCTACGAGGACCTCGACGAGGCGGCCGCGGCGGTCCGCGCGAGTGAACCGGGCTGGTCCGACGGCGACGTCCGGGCAAAGGCCGAGGCGCTGACGACGCTCGACGAGGCGGCCGCCCGAGCCGTCCTGACGGAGAACGGCGACTGGGACGGCGGGCTGGCCGAGCTGCGCGATCCCGCCGCCGCGGGCATCGATACGTGGGTCGTCCGCGGCGAGCCGCCGACCGGCGGCTACGTCAGCGAGGACGCGGCGGCGGCCTTCGAGACCGTCATCGGTGCGGGTCACGTCGTGACGATCCGGGGTGGGTCGCACTCGCCACAACGGCTCCATCCGACCGAGACGATCGCCGCCTTCCTGCGCGCCCTCGGCGGCTGACGCGCCGCGCCGTCACCCCCGGCGGATCGACACCGCCCGGTGGTAGGCATCCAGGTACTTCGGCGCCGACCCGGTCGTCCAGTCGAAGTCGACCGACATCCCGCGGTCGACGAGACGATCCCAGACCGCGCCACCGCGGTCGCGCAGCGCGAACGCCGCGTCACATCCCGCGAGGAGCGCCTCGACGGTCGGCTGGTCGAACACGAACCCGGTACCGGCTCCGGGCTGGCGCCTGACGTCGACGACCGTGTCGGCCAGGCCGCCCGTGCGGTGGACGATCGGCGGCGTGCCATAGCGCAGGGCGATCATCTGGCCCTGCCCGCACGGCTCGAAGCGGGACGGCATCGCGAAGAAGTCGGCCCCGGCGTAGATCCGGCGAGCCATCTCGCGATCGAACCGCTCGATGAACGCGACCTTCTCCGGCCGAGTCTGGGCAAGCTCGCGGAACGGGTCGGCGAGCGACGGATGCCCGGCGCCCTGGACGACGAGCCGGGCACCCTTCTGGATGAGCGACGGGGTCGCGTCGGCGAGCAGGTCGAAGCCCTTCTGCGGGTCCAGCCGGCCGATCATGCCGATGACCGGCCCGGTATCGCGCGGGTCCATCCCGTTGCGCGTCAGCAGGTCCTCGCGACAGACCATCTTGCCAGCGAGGTCGCCGCGCTCGTACGGGGCGGCCAGGACCGGATCGTTGGCAGGGTCCCAGAGCGCGGTGTCCAGCCCGTTGAGGATCCCGAGGAAGCGGTCGCCACGTGACCGCAACAGCCGATCGAGGCCCATCCCGAACGGCTTTGTGAGCACCTCCGCGGCGTAGCCCGGCGAGACCGTGTTGACGAGCTCGGCCGCCTCGATACCGGCCGCCAGGAGATCGATCCCGTCGGCGTTCTGGCCCGGTGCCCCGTCCCCCGGCTGCAGTCCGAGCTGGGGCAGGTCGGCGTTAGCGGTCCAGCCGTGATAAGCCAGGTTGTGCAGGGTCATGACCATGGCCGCCTTGCCGATGACCGGGTCGTCGCGATACAGCCGGTCGCGGAACAGGGCAGCGGGCCCCGTGTGCCAGTCATGCAGATGGAGGACGTCGAGCGGCCGGTCCTCCGTGCGCAACGTCTCCAGCGCTGCTCGCGCGAACAACCCGAACCGCCACGGGTTGTCGGCGTAGTCGCCCGCGGCGTCGCCATAGAACCCCGCCCGATCGAACGCCGCCGGGTGGTCGACGAGGCGCAATCGATAGCCGTCCGCGGCGACGTCGATGACCGTCACATCGGTCGAGCCCGTCCGCGACCGCGGGTCGGGTACGGAGATGCTGGTCTCGGCGAGGACCGCGTCGGGACGCGGTTCCGGCATGCCGCGGTAGTGCGGCAGGAACACGTCGACCGGTGCCTCGGCGGCGTCAGCCGGCACCTGGCCGATGGCCCGTGCGAGGGCATCGACCACGTCGGCCAGGCCCCCGGTCTTGGCCCATGGCTCGCATTCGGCGGCGAGGAACGCGACGCGAAGTCCCACGCCCGAATGGTAGTGGGGCGGACCGGCGCGGACCCGTTCCGACGAGCGAGAGCGCGTCCACTAAACCGGTTTCATCGCACGGGCGACCCGGTATCATGCGCGCGCATGGACCCCGTCTCCATCCCATCGATCCCGGCTGCGTCGTTCCCGCTCCCGCCCCGCCTGGAGGGCCTCCGGCGCCTCGCGTACAACCTCCACTGGGCGTGGGATCCCAAGACTCGGAACCTCTGGAGCCTCGTCGACCGGACGGCGTGGAACCGCTACCGGAACCCGGTCCCGGTCATCAGCGGTCCGACGGAATGGTCGCGGCTGCTCGACGACGAGAAGTTCATGGCGGAGTACCAGGACGTCCTCGCCGACTTCGACCGCTACATGGCGGACGGGACCGGCCACTGGTTCCACCAGCGCTATGGCGACCGACTCGACGGGCCGATCGCCTACTTCTGCGCGGAATACGGCATCCACGAATCGCTCGGCATCTACTCGGGCGGCCTCGGGGTGCTTGCCGGCGACCACATGAAATCGGCCAGTGACATGGCGCTCCCATTCGTCGGCGTCGGGCTGCTGTATCGGAAGGGTTACTTCCGCCAGTCGATCGATGCCGACGGCCACCAGGAGCACGCCTACCCGGACTACGACCTGAGCCGGTTGCCGCTGGCGCGGGTCCAGGACCAGAACGGTCTGCCGCTGACCGTGAGCATCGAGCTCCCGGGTCGTGACCTGGCGGTGGCCGTCTGGCTGGCCCAGGTCGGCCGGGTACCCGTCCTGCTGCTCGACACGGACGTCTCGGACAACGCCGTCGAGGATCGCCCGATCACCCACATCCTGTACGTCCGCGGCCGGGAGATGCGCCTCCACCAGGAGCTCGTCCTGGGCATCGGCGGGGTGCGCACGCTACGCGCGCTGGGCCTGACGCCCGCGGTGTGGCATCTCAACGAGGGCCACTCGGCCTTCCTGCTCGCCGAACGCGCCCGCGAGATCGTTGCAGAGGGCCGCTCGCTCGACGACGCGTGGGCCCGGGTCAAGCGCAACGCCGTGTTCACGATCCACACGCCCGTGTCCGCCGGCAACGAGCGGTTCGAGGCGGATCTCGTCCGGCGCGTGGCTGGACCGCTGCTCGACGCGGGCAAGGTGCCGGTCGAGAAGGTGCTGGATCTGGGTCTCGGTACTGACGGTGACCGCGGCCAGTTCGACATGACGGCCTTCAGCCTGCGGCTGACGAACGGCGCCAACGCGGTGAGCAAACTCCACGCCCACACCGCCAACAGCACGTGGAGCAGCGTGGTGGACCGCGAGATCCTGGCGGTCACGAATGGCGTCCACGGGCCGACGTGGGTGGGCCAGCCCGTGGTCGAGCTGTTGTCGCGCCACCTCGACGCCGATCTCGACAAGCTCGATGCGGGCCCGCGCCAGGATCGCTTCTGGGAGCGCCTCGGGCGCATCCCCAATGGCGACCTGTGGGAGGCCCACCTGCGCCAGAAGCGCGAGCTCGAGATCTTCGTGCACGGGCGGCTGCGCAACCAGTTCTCGCGCCACGGCGAAGCACCCTCGGTCCTCGCCGAGGTCGAGACGATCCTCGACCCGAAGGTGCTCACGATCGGCTTCGCCCGCCGTTTCGCGACCTACAAGCGTGCCGGTCTGCTGTTCAGCGACATGGATCGGCTGGCGCGGCTGTTGTGGCATCCCGATCGACCGGTCCAGGTGATCTTCGCCGGCAAGGCCCATCCGGCGGACCGGCCCGGGCAGAAGGTCATCCAGGAGATCTTCCAGTACTCGCGCTCGCCCAAGCTCCGCGGCCGGGTCTTCATCCTCGAGGACTACGACATCCGCGTCGCGCGGTTCCTGGTCCAGGGCGTCGATGCATGGTTGAACAACCCGCGGCGGCCGCTCGAGGCCTCCGGCACGTCGGGGATGAAGGCGGCACAGAACGGTGTGCCCAACATCAGCGTGCTCGATGGCTGGTGGGACGAGGGCTACGAGCGTGACAACGGCTGGGCCATCGGCGGCCGGGATCCGGTCGGCGACGAGTCCGCCCAGGACTGGTCCGATGCCCAGGATCTGTACCGCGACCTCGAGGAGGAGCTCGTCCCGGCGTACTACGAGCGCGACAAGGCCGGGATCCCCATCCGCTGGGTCGAGACCATGCGCCGGGCCATGGCGACGTCGCTGTGGCAGTTCTCGACGACCCGGATGCTCCAGGAGTACGCCGAGCTGCTCTACCTGCCGGCAGCCGGGGTCAACGTCCCGGTCGTCGTGCCCGAGCCGGTCGTGACGGAGGCCGGTTGACCGGTGCCGCCAAGCATCTCGCTGGCGCTGGCGCTCCATAACCACCAGCCCGTCGGGAACTTCGGCTGGGTCTTCGCCGAGGTGTTCGAGCAGGCCTACGAGCCGATGATCGCCGCGCTCGAACGGCATCCGGGCGTCCGCCTGTCGCTCCACTACACGGGACCCCTGCTCGAGTGGCTCGTCGCCGAGCGCGGCGACACGGTCGACCGGCTCCGGAACCTGGTGGAACGCGACCAGGTCGAGATGCTGGGTGGCGGCTATCACGAGCCCGTGCTCGCGTCGTTGCCCGAGCGCGATCGCATCGGCCAGTTGCGGCGCATGGCCGACGAGGTCGAGCACCGGTTCGGCCGTCGACCGAGCGGCGCGTGGCTGGCCGAACGCGTCTGGGAACCGGACCTGCCCACGTCGCTCGTCTCGGCCGGCTACGGCTGGACGATCCTCGACGACGCGCATTTCCGGGCGGCGGCCATCCCGGAGGACGACCTGTGGGGTCCGTACACCACCGAGGACCAGGGGCACCTCCTGCGCGTGTTCGGCACGGAGCAGGGTCTCCGCTACCGGATCCCGTTCCGCGAGGTGGACGAGGTCATCGACCACCTGCGCGAGCACGCGACGGATGCCGGCGATCGGGTCGGCGTGATGGGCGATGACGGCGAGAAGTTCGGCGGCTGGCCGACGACCTGGGAGCACTGCTGGGGTGAGCGGCAGTGGGTCGAGCGTTTCTTCACGGCGGTCGAGGACAATGCCGACTGGCTGACCACGACGACCCCGTCGGCCTGGCTTGCAGACCACCCGCCGATCGGCCGGGTCTACGTGCCCACCGGCAGCTACGCCGAGATGGGTGAGTGGGCGCTCCCGGCCGACGAGAGCCTGGTCTTCCACCAGGTGCTGCTGCGCGCGCAGGAGGAGAAGCGGCCGGAGGCGCGCTGGCTGCGCGGCGCCTTCTGGCGGAACTTCCAGGTCAAGTACCGCGAGATCAACGACCTCCACAAGCGGATGCTCCGCGTGTCGGCGGCGGTCGCCGAGATGCCCGAAGGCGCGGACCGCGAGCGGGCCCTCGACCACCTCTATCGGGGTCAGTCCAACGACTGCTACTGGCACGGGCTGTTCGGCGGCATCTACATCGGCCACATGCGGCTTGCCACGTACGAGCACCTCCTCGCGGCCGAGGACCTGGCGGAGTCGGCGGCCGGGACGCTCGTGACCGCCGAGTCTCGCGACCTCGATATGGACGGGGTCGACGAGGTCCGACTGTCGGACAAGGGCCAGGTCGTGACGGTCGACCTCGACGGTGGCGGTGGCATCGGCTCGTGGGACATCCGGGCGGTCCGGCATGCGCTGGCGGCAGTCATGCGACGTCGGCCCGAGGCCTACCACGAGACGCTCCGTCGACTGGACGAGCGGCCCGCAACGACTGGCGAAGCGGCCGCCGGCGACGGGACGCCGACCTCGATCCACGACACGGTGCGGGTCAAGGAGAAGGGGCTCGCGGCGCGCCTGGTCTACGACCCGTACGAGCGACGATCCGGGCTCATCCGTGTCCTGCCGACGGACGCCACGGCCGAGGACTGGTCGACGGCTCGCGTCACGGAGCTGGGCGATGTCGTCGACGGGGCATTCCAGGTCGTCGACCTCAGCGTGGGTCGACTGGTCGCGTCCCGGGAAGCGACCATCGCCGGCGCTGCGGTCACGGTCACCAAGACCGTCACGCTGGGTGGCAACCGACGTGCACCCACGCTGGCCGTCCAGCTCGACCTGGCCCACCGCGACGGACCGCCGGTCGAGGCGCGGGTCGGCGTCGAGTGGGCGCTCACGATGCTGGGCGGAGGGGGCAACCCGCAGGCGTGGTGGGACGTTGGCGGCCAGCGGTCCGGACACGATGGCAGCGGCACGGCCGACGCCATCTCGACGATCGCCCAGGGCAACGACTACGTCGGCATCTCCGTGACGACGACGACGACCGGCGCGGACGCCTGGTGGGCACCGATCGACACGGTCTCCAACTCGGAGGACGGCTTCGAGCGCATGTACCAGGGCAGCGCGCTGCTGCTGTCGTGGCCCGTGCGGCTGGGACCCGGCGAGTCCTGGACGCGCACGGTGGCTCACGGCGTCGCCACTGCCCGCGATCGCGCCAAGGATCACTCGTGACGAAGCCCGCGCTCGTCGTCCACGGTCACTTCTACCAGCCGCCGCGGCTCGACCCGTTCACGGGCGTGATGCCGCGCGACCCGACGGCCGCCCCGGCGCATGACTGGAACGAGCGGATCAGCGCCGATTGCTATCGGCCGAACACCGAGATCGGCAACCTCAGCGCGATGTCGTGGGACCTCGGGCCGACGCTCGCCGGCTGGCTGGAGCATGGCGATCCGGTCGCGTATCGCGGGTTCGTCGCCGGGGACGCCGGCCACAACGGCCACAACGGCATGGCACAGCCCTTCCATCACGCGATCCTGCCGCTCGCCACCACCGCGGACCGGCGGACCGAGATCCGCTGGGGGCTGCGCGACTTCGAATTCCGCTTCGGTCGACGGCCGGCCGGCATGTGGCTGCCCGAGACGGCCGTCGACCTCGCCACGCTCCGGCTGCTGGCCGACGAGGGCGTCACGTACACGATCCTCGCCCCGTGGCAGGTCGACGGCGGCTGGCTGCTCGACACGCGCCGCCCGGTCCGGATCGATCTCGGGGATGGACGGTCGATCGTGGCCGTGCTCTACGACGCGCCGTTGTCGACGTCGGTCTCGTTCGAACCGGAGGCGACCAACGATGCCGACGCCTTCGTCCGCGACCGGGTCATGCCACGGCTCGCGCCGCCACCGGACGACGGGCCACCGCCACTCGTCGTGATCGCCACGGACGGCGAGCTCTACGGCCATCACCAGCCGTTCCGCGAGCACTTCCTGGCGCGGTTGGTCGGGCGTACCGCGCCGGCGGATCGTCCGTACGCCACGCCCTCGCTGGATCGGGCAGTCGCGGAGGCGGTGGCGTCCCCGGCCGGCCTGGCGACGGTGGCCTTGCTCGAGCACACCTCGTGGAGCTGCCATCACGGCACGGTGCGCTGGTCGGGTGGCTGCGGCTGTGTCGAGCGCGGCGAATGGAAGGCCCCGCTACGTGCAGCGCTGGACCGACTCGCCGGCGGCGTCGACGCGGCCACGGATCAGCTGGCCGCGACGCTGCCCGGGTCGCCTGACCCATGGGCGGCTCGGGATGCCTACGTGGACGTGGTCATCGGCGCGGAACCGGTCACGGCGTTCGAGACGACCTGGCTGGCGCCCGCCGCGGACGCCGATTCGAGTCAGGTCTGGCGATCGTTGCTGGAGGCGCAGCGCTGGCGCCTGGCGATGTACGCCAGCTGTGCCTGGTTCTGGGAGGTGCCGGACCGCATCGAGACCGCGGGTGCGCTGCGCGCCGCCGTCAGGGCGGCGCGGCTCATCGACGGGCTCGCGAGCACGGACCTCGAGACCCGCCTTGTCGGCGACCTCTCGCTCCTCGACGACGGCGCGACCGACGGGGTGGACCTGCTGCGGACGGCCCTCGCGGCGGTCGGGGCGCCGATGCACGAGGCTGGGAATCCGTCAGCCCGCGGCCTGCGCGCCACGGGCTGACGAGGGGCGAATTGCTATAGTCGAGTAGGCCAAGCCAGCATATTTGGACTATCGGACTATGTCAATGGACGACGAGCTCGGCACGATCCCGGTCCAGACGGGCGCGGCCGCCGGTGGGAGCCTCGACGTCGAGCGCGACTCGGACGTCCCGATCTCGACGCAGATCTTCTGGCAGCTCGCCTACCAGATCGACTCGGGGCGGCTGCTGCCCGGGTCCCGCCTCCCGCCGGTCCGCGAGCTGGGCGCGGCATTGCGCGTCAACCCGAACACGATACGTGCCGTCTACCGGCGGCTCGCCGACGCGGGCTACGTCTCGAGCCGGCACGGCGCCGGCACCCACGTCACCGACCGGCCGCCGCAGCGGCGCGGTGCGGAGGCCATGGCGGGTATCGTGGCCGAGCTGCTCCGACGGGCGGCCCACGCCGGGTTCACGGCCGATGAGGTCGCTGCCGCGACGTTCGCCGCGGCGACCGAGCGCAAGCGACCCGGGCCGCTCGTGCGCGTCCTCTTCGCGGAGTGCACGAACGCCGACGCAGGCTATGACGCCGAGCGCCTGGTCGACGCCTTCCCGGGCATGATCGAAGCCGAAGGTGCGCTGATCGACGACCTGCCCGAACGGCTCGAGCGGTTCCACTACGACATCGTCGCGACGACCACGTTCCACGCCGACGAGGCCCAGGTCCTGGCAGCCGGGCGCGTGCCGGTCGTGGCGATGCTCGTCGGGCCCGGCTACCTCGAGCTCGTCCACGAGATCGCCGGCCTCAAGCCGGGTTCGCGTGTCGGGCTGGTGTGTGCCAACGAACGCGGCGCCGACAACATGCTCGAGACGCTGCGGATCTCGGGCACGACCGGCATCGAGATCGTGCCCGCGCTCATCGGCGAGACCGACCAGCTCACGGTCGTGGACGAGACCGCCGACCTCGTGCTGATGTCGCGTGAAGCGCTCGCCGCCGGCCTCGACCGCCAGATGCACGATCCTGACCGGATCCGGCCGTGGTCGTACGAGTTCGACCCGGCCGGGCTGGAGCTCCTGCGGCGCGCCATCGAACACGTCGCCGCCGAGCGGCCCGCGGAGGCCCAGGCCGTCTGACGACGCCGATGGGCGCGTGCCATCCTTCCCCGATGGGTGGTCGCGCGACGCGGGTCGGGGCCGAGCGACGCGACTTCCACGTCCGCCGTAACGCGCGCGACCGCTATGGCATCGACGACGCGCTCCTCGGGATCCGCGGCGACGTGGCGGTCGCCGACGTCGCCGCCATCCGGGTCCTCGCGCAGCGCATGAACGAAGCACGCGCGCCGGAGGCGCCGGGCGTGTCCGCGGGCGAGATCGGGGCGCTCGGCCTGCTGCACGAGATCGGGCACCTGCTGGTCGCCCGCCAGACGGCGGCCGGTGGGCCGACGATGGCGGCGGCGATGCGCGCGATCCGGCGCGAGCTCCACGACGACCTCGATCGCCTGCTCGACCGGTTCGCGGCCTCGTTCCCGGGCGTCGGTCCGGAGCCCGAGCCGCCGGTCGTGCGGCTGGAGGAGCTACTGCTGACCCGGGTCAGCAACGAGAACCCGGCGATCGGGCCATTGCGCGAGCTCGTCGACGACAGGGTCCTGGCCGAGGGGACTCGGTACGACGACGCGATCGAGGGCCTGGAGCAGACGTTCAGCGACGGCGCGGTCCTCGATGCCGGCGACGGGACGCGAGCCTCCCTGGTCGCCCTGTTGCGAGCGCCGGCGCGGCACGCTCCGACGTCGCTTGCCGGCCAGTTGCGCTACGTTCGCGACCAATGGGGGGCGCTGCTCGGGGCAGACCTCGAAGCGCTCATCGGCCGGCTGGACATCGCGATCGGGATCATCCACGAGGAGGAGCGCGCACTCCACCAGCGGTTCGGCGGCGACGACGACCGGCGTGACGTGCACACGCCGTCCTTCCGCGGCCTCGCCGACGAGCCCGAGCGCTTCTCCACCGACTCGGCCTGGATGCCGCGCGTGGTGCTCATGGCGAAGAGCACGTACGTCTGGCTGGACCAGCTGTCGCGCACGTTCCACCGCGACATCCGGACGCTCGACGCCGTGCCCGACGAGGCGCTCGACCGTCTCGCGTCATGGGGCGTCACCGGGCTGTGGCTGATCGGGTTGTGGGAACGATCGGCGGCGTCGGAGCGGATCAAGCGCATGCGCGGCAACCCCGACGCGGTCGCGTCGGCGTATTCGCTCGACGACTATCGGATCGCCGACGACCTCGGCGGCGAGGGGGCGTATGCCAACCTGCGCGACCGAGCCTGGACACGCGGCATCCGGCTGGCCAGCGACATGGTGCCCAACCACATGGGCATCGACTCACGCTGGGTCATCGACCATCCCGAATGGTTCCTGTCGCTGCCGCGGCCGCCCTACCCCGCCTACACGTTCACGGGTCCCGATCTCGCGCCCGATGAGGCCGCCGGCATCGTCCTCGAGGATCACTACTGGGACGACACCGATGCGGCCGTCGTGTTCAAGCGCTTCGACCGGGCGAGCGGCGACGAACGCTTCATCTACCACGGCAACGACGGGACGAGCTTCCCGTGGAACGACACGGCCCAGCTCGATTTCCTGAACCCCGAGGTCCGCGAGCAGGTGATCCGGACGATCATCGACGTCGCGCGGCGCTTCCCGGTCATCCGCTTCGACGCCGCGATGGTCCTTGCCAAGCGGCACGTGCGCCGGCTGTGGTGGCCCGAGCCGGGCGCCGCCGACAGCATCCCGTCGCGTGCCCAGTACGCCATGAGCCAGGCCGCGTTCGACGCGCGCATGCCGACCGAGTTCTGGCGCGAGGTGGTCGACCGGGTGGCGGCCGAGGTCCCCGACACGCTGCTGCTCGCCGAGGCGTTCTGGATGCTCGAGGGCTACTTCGTGCGGACCCTCGGGATGCACCGCGTCTACAACAGCGCGTTCATGCACATGCTCCGCGACGAGAACGTGGCGGGCTACCGCAAGCTGATCCGGGAGACGCTCGAATTCGACCCCGAGATCCTCAAGCGCTACGTCAACTTCATGAGCAACCCGGACGAGAAGACCGCGCTCGAGCAATTCGGCAAGGGCGACAAGTACTTCGGCGTGGCGACCGTCATGGCGACGCTGCCCGGGCTGCCGATGGTGGGTCACGGCCAGGTGGAGGGGTTCAGCGAGAAGTACGGGATGGAGTTCCGGCGCGCGACGCGCGATGAGCAGCCCGACCCGTGGCTGGTCGAGCGGCACGAGCGCGAGATCTTCCCGTTGCTCCACCGGCGCGACTGGTTCGCCGAGGCATACGAGTTCCTGCTCTACGACTTCCATACCGACGGCGGCGCGGTCGACGAGCACGTCCTGGCGTATTCGAACGGGCACGGCCCGACGCGGTCGCTCGTGCTGTTCCACGACCGGTACGGGTCGACCGCGGGCACGATCCGCGAGTCGGTGGCGTATGCGCGCAAGTCGGCGCGCGGCGCGAAGCGGCTCGTGCGGCGCACGCTCGGCGAAGGGCTCGGCCTGCCCGACGATCCGTCGATGTTCGTGACGTTCCGCGACGCGCGGACCGGGCTCGCCTACCTGCGGTCGTGCCGCGACATCCGGGAGCGTGGGCTGTGGCTGGCGCTCGACGCGTACCAGGGCCACGTGTTCTGGGAGTTCCGCGAGGTCGCCGACGGCGTGTCCGGCCAGTGGCGTCGCCTCGCCGAGCGGCTCGGCGGTCGCGGCGTCCCGTCGCTCGAGGACGCGCTTCGCGAGCTGCTGCTCGAGCCCGTCCACGAGCCGTTGCGAGCACTGTTCGACGACGGTCACATCGCCGCCGTCCTCGACGACACGGCAACCGACGCCGATCTCGACGTCCTCGAAGAGCGCCTCGCCGCCGTGCTGGGGGCCGTCGCGACAGCGACCCGTGTCACGGGTGACCCGGTGCTGACGGCAGCGCGGATCCGCGACGAGGCGTCCGCGACGTACCGCGACGGGGCCAGTGAGCTGTCGCGCAGTGACCGCGCCGCCCTGCTCGGGTGGCTCGTGCTGTCGCGCCTCGGCGAGCTCGCGCCGGGATCCGATGTGGGCCTGACGAGCCTGGCGTGGTACGACGAGCTGCGGATGGCTCCGGTGGTCGCCTCCGGGTTCCGGTCGGCCGGCATCGACGAAGGAGGCGCGTGGGGCGCGGCCGACCTCGTGCGGGTGCTGCTCGCGCTGCCGCGCCCGTCCACCACCCGCGGTCGCGGGCGGCAGGCCGACCTGCGCCTGCTCGAGGGCTGGCTCACCCGCGACCCGATCCGCGCGGCGATGGGCCTGAACACGTGGGAGGGCGTGGAATGGCTCGACCGCGAGCGCTTCGTGAGCCTCCTCCGGTGGGCAGTCCGCCTTGATGCCATCGAGACCGGCCGCGACCCGGACACGCGGATGGTGGACAGGCTCACCCGTGCTGCCGAGAAGGCGGGCTACCGGGTCGAGGCGCTGCTCGAGGCGCTCAACCGGCCGGCTGCTCGTCGAGCAGGCGACGCAGCAGGGAGGTCGGCGGGGCGCCGTGCGCGATGACCGCCTCGAGGTGGCGGCGATAGCGGAACCCCGGCGTGTCGCCCAGGCCGCCCGGCAGCGCGCCCGGCCGGATCGCTGACGGATCGCCACCGGCGGCCCGCGCGGCCCGGCGGCGCGCCTCGAGCTCGATGTCCCACATCTCCATCGAGCCGACGAAATAGGTCGACAGCTGCGTCGACGACAGCCGAGCACGTTTGAACTTGTTGCGGGCCTCGGCCTCCTCCTGGAACCCGCCATCGACCATCAGCTGCACGGCCTCGTCCTCGGTCATGCCGTCGCAGTGGATCCGGGCGTCGATGATCGCGTTGGTCACCGATCGCAGGTAGAACTTCCAATGGGTCAGCAGGAGCGCTGGATCGTCGGCGCCGTAGCCGGCGTCCATCATCACCTGCGTGACGTAGACCGCCCAGCCCTCGGCGAACAACCCGCTCTGGAAGATGCTCCGCGGCAGCGACGTCGACCGGTTCGCGTACACGCCCTGGAGGTAGTGGCCGGGCACGGCCTCGTGGATCGTGAGCAGCCGCAGCATGCGGTCGTTGTCTTCGCGCAGGTACGACTCGCGCTGCTCGGGCGACCAGTCGTCGGGCACCGGGGTGATCGCGAAGAAGGTCGTCAGTCCCTTGTCGAGCGGACCCGGCGAGATCAGCATCGCTCCGCCATAGGCCCGCAGGAACACCGGTGTCCAGCGGATGTCGAGCGGCTCGTCGACGATGCCGATGATGTCGCGCTCCGTGCAGAACGCCTCGATCCTGGCGTTCTCCTCGCGGCAGAACCCGATCAGCTCGGCCGGTTCCTGATGCTGCTCCGCGATGGCGTCGAGCACGCCGCGGACGAGTGCCCCCTCGTCGGCCGGGGCCGGCTCGTCGCCACGCCAGACCGGCCACAGGTCGGTCGCGAGTCGCAACATCTCGCGCCCGGACGCCGGTGAACTCGCGGTCGGCTGCCGCCATGATCCGTTCGGGGGTCAACGCCTCGGAGCGCATCGTGTGGCGCATCTTCCGCGTGAACAGCTCGCGCCCGAGCCGTCCGTCGCCCTCGCTCGCCGGCAGGACCTCATCGCGAAGGTGACGCTCGAAGTCGGCGAGGGCGGTCTTCGCGGCGGTCGCGGCCGCGTCGAGCCGCGGCCGCAGTCCCGCCACCGCCGCATCGTCAGGCGCAGCGTAGGCGGCCGCCAGCGCCTCGTCGATCAGGTCGACGACGCCGGGCAGCTGGTCGATCGCGGTCTCGGTCTGGAACCGCCCGACCGGGCGGCCTGGTCCGGCGCCGACCAGCGTCTCGCGGGCGGCAGCCGTGACCGCATCCATCGTCTCCAGGCGAGCCGCGACGCTCGCTAGCCGGTCGGCCAGCGGCGCGAACTCGCGGGCGAGCAGCGGGAAGAGGCCGTCCCCGAGCAGGTACACCCATGCCAGCGGGTCCCAGGCGTCGTCGCGCAGCTCGAACTCACCGAAGCGCATCGCCGCGAGCTCGCCCAGGACGAGGTCGCGATCGACCGCCTCGTCGACGCTCAGCTCGCCGGTCGGGATGGCCGAGAAGGCCGACTCCCAGCGGTCGATGAATGCCAGCCTGGCCTGCCGCCCCTCGGCGGTCAGATCCGGCCAGCGGCCGTCATGTCGGTGGTCGCCGATCGACGTCGCCGCCACCGGTTCGAGCTCGAGGAACGCGTCGAGGAAGCCTGCGAAGGTCTCGGAGAAGGTGGACATGCGGGAAGTCTAGGGAGCGCGGACGCGACCGGGGCCGAGCGCCCGCTACCATCGCGGGGTGGCACAGACGTGGGTCATGCCGGTCACGTTGACCGGCCGGCGCGTCCGGATGGAGCCGCTCGAGGAGCGGCACCTGGAGGAGCTCGCGCGGGTCGCGTCCGATGATGCGATCTGGCGGTGGACGATCACGCAGCCGATCACCGACGCCCGACTCCGAGCGTGGCTCGATGTGGCCCTGGCGAATGCCGAGACGGGCATCGAGGTCCCATTCGCGACCATCGATCTGGCCTCGGGCCGGGCGATCGGGAGCAGTCGGTACATGACGATCGTTCCGGAGAACCGCCGGCTCGAGATCGGCTGGACGTGGATCGGGACCGGGTTCCAACGAACGGGCGCCAACCGCGAGGCGAAGCTGCTCCAGCTCAGCCACGCGTTCGAGACGCTCGACGCCGAGCGCGTCGAGTTCAAGGCCCATGCCCGGAACGTCCAGTCGCGCACCGCTCTGCTCGGGATCGGCGCCACATTCGAGGGCGTCCACCGCCGCCACACGATCATGCCCGATGGGTCGATCCGCGACTCCGCGTACTACAGCGTCATCGCGCCCGAGTGGCCGGCCGTCAAGGCACGGCTCCAGGGCTTGCTTGACCGGTGACCGAGGAAACGCTCCACCGATCGATCAGGACCGTCGACTACCACACGGGCGGCGAGCCGTTCCGCATCGTGACCGGCGGCATCCCCGAGTTGGAAGGTCGGTCGGTCCTGGAGCGGCGTCGCTGGGCCCAGGACCACCTCGATGATGTCCGCCGCCTGCTCGTGAACGAGCCCCGTGGTCATGCCGACATGTACGGCGCGTTCGTGACGCCGCCGAACGACGACTGGGCCGACCTCGGCGTCGTGTTCTTCCACAACGAGGGCTACTCGACGGCGTGCGGCCACGGGACGATCGCGCTCGTGACCTGGGCGGTCGAGACCGGCCGGATCGCCCGTGGCCCCGACGATCGAGCGGTCACCGTGACCGTCGATGTCCCGAGCGGGCGGTTGGTGTGCACCGCGCGCCTCGACGCGGATGGCCTGGTCGAGGCCGTGCGCTTCAGGAACGTGCCGTCGTTCCTGCTCGCGCGGGACGTGACGGTCAGGGTCGGCGACCGGATGCTGACGCTCGACGTCGCGTTCGGCGGTGCCTTCTACGGGATCGTCGAGGCGGAACCGCTCGGGCTCCGGCTCGAGGCCGAAGACCTTCCCTCCATGATCGACCTCCAGCGAGGGTTGCGACCCGCGCTCGAGCGGGCCGTCCGGGTGGTGCACCCCGACGAGGCGGCCCTGGACGGCATCTACGGCGTGATCTTCTGGGAGCGACTCGGGCCTGCGGAGCAGCGCAATGTCACCGTCTTCGCAGATGGGGAGATCGACCGGTCCCCGTGCGGCTCGGGCACCTCGGCGCGCCTGGCCGCCCTGCATGCTCGCGGCGAACTGGCGATCGGCGAGGCGTTCCGCCATCGATCGATCGTCGATTCCGTGTTCGATGCATGGGTCGTGGCCGAGGGCCCGCCCGTGGGCAGCCATGCCTCGGTGATCACCGAGGTCGAAGGATCGGCGTACCGCACCGGCGAGGCGATGTTCAGCCTCGATCCGCGCGATCCGCTCGGGACGGGATTCCTGCTTCGCTGAGGGGCTATGCTCGGCCGGAGCACGCATCCATGCGGAGGATCCTGTGAAGGGTTTCGTCGTCAGCACGGCCGTGACCGCGGTCGCGTTCTACATCCTGGTCCAGTTCCTGCCGTCGATGTTCGGCTACGAGGGCGGGTTCGTGGGACTTGCGGTGATCGCGGTCATCTTCGGCCTCGTCAACGGCTTCGTCGGGCCCATCGTCAAGGCCGCCGCCCTGCCCATCTCGTTCATGACGATGGGGCTGGTCGGCTTCCTCATCAACGGCGGCCTGCTGCTCCTCACGGCGTTCGTTTCGGGCCAGCTCGGGTTCCAGCTCACGGTCGGCGACTTCCCGCCGGACCTGTTCACGGCCGACACCATCATCGCGGCGATCATCGGTGCCGTCGTGCTGAGCCTGATCTCGACCGTCATCCGGTTCGCCGTCCCTGACTGAGCTCGCCGCACCCCTCAGGCGCGCCGCTGCGCGGTTCGGCACGCCGGTCTTCGTCACCGACCTCGCGACCCTCGACGCCGCCTGCGCGGCGGCCACCGCCGCCTTTCCCGACCCGATCATCCGGCAGTTCTCCGTCAAGGCCAACGACGTGCCGGCGGTGATCGCCGCGGTGGCGGACCGCGGGTTCGGCGCCAACGTGGTGTCGCGCGGCGAATGGGCGCTGGCCCGCCGCGCCGGCGTCCCCAACGAGCGGATCACGCTCGAGGGCATCGGTAAGACACCGGCCGACCTCCGCGCGGCGGCGCGCGCCGCCCGCGACGGCGAGCCGCCGCGCTGGATCGCGATCGAGTCGCCGGAGGAGGCGGCCGCGCTGGCGACGGCGGTCCGCCGGGTGGGAGCGCCGCCCGTTGATGTGCTGTACCGGCTCAACCCGGACGTGGCGCCCGAGACGCTGACCGGCCTGGCCGTCGGTGCCGGGGCCACCAAGTTCGGCATGACCGAGACCGAGATCGGGGCCGCGATCGAGGCCGGTGGCGGCGCCGACGGCCCCCTCCGGCCGCGCGGGATCCACCTCCACGTCGGTTCGCAACTGGGAGCGGTCGACGCGTGGCGTGACGCGGTGCGCAAGGCGCTCGCCCTGGCGGCGCTGTGGCGCGGCTCGATCGAGACGTTCGATACCGTGGATCTGGGCGGCGGTTTCCCGATCCGCCCGACCGATGAGCCGGCACCTACCCCGGAGCGCTTCGCCCGCGAGCTCGGCCCGTTGCTCGAGGGAGTGCCCGAGGACCGCCGCCCGACGCGCCTCGCGATCGAACCCGGTCGCGCGCTGGTCGCCCGAGCCGGCTGGCTGGTGGCGCGTGTCTTGCACGTCCGCGACCGGGCCGGTCGCCAGGTCGTCCTCGACGCGGGCATGACCGAGCTGATCCGACCGGCCCTGTACGGCGCGCGCCATCCCATCATCGCGCTGACCTCCGAGGGTCGCGCCCTCGGCTCGGGTCGGCGGCGGCAGCCGGACCTGATGCCTACCCGGGTGGAGGGGCCCATCTGCGAATCGACCGATTCGCTCGGGACCCACGACCTGCCGCCGCTGCGGCGCGGCGACCTCGTCGCCATCGCCGATGCCGGAGCCTATGCCGCGTCGCTCGGATCCACCTACAACGGGCGGCCGCGGCCGCCGCAGGTCCTGCTCGGCACCGACGGCGTGCTGACGCTCGGCCGCCGCCGCGGCAGCATCGCCGCGCTCGGCTGAGCCTTGGCTATGCTGCGGCATATGGACCGTCACGCCGGCCGCCGGTTCGCGCCATCCCTCCTCGGGCTCGTTGCCGTCCTAGGCCTTGCCCTGCCGGCCGTCGTGGCCGCCGCCGGCCCGCCCTTCCCGGAGCCGGTCGATGGTCAGGCCGTCTACGACACCGCTGAGCTGTTCACGCCGGAGACGCGCGCGCAGGCCGAATCGATCATCGATGCCATCGAGGCGCAGACCAAGGCCGAGCTCGTCGTCTATACGCAGGCCCTCGGTCGGGACGACATCACGACCGAAGAAGCGGAAGAGCATGCCCGGGCCCTCATGGACCAGTGGGGCGTCGGGCGGGTCGGGCTCGATGACGGGCTCGTCATCCTGTTCGACCTCGACACCACGCTCGTCCATGGCCAGGTCCAGCTCTACGCCGGTCCGGGGTTCTCGACCGCATACATGTCGGAGGAGGAGCGCCAGGCCGTCTACGAGGGCACGATGCTGCCGCTGCTCGCGAACGAGCAGTTCGACGAGGCGTTGCTCGGTGCGCTCGGCCAGATCGTCAACTCCACGTTCGATGGCGCACCGCCCGAGTCGCCCGGTGAACCGGCGGAGCCCGTCATCAACCCCGGCCCACCGTTCCCCGAACCGGAGGTCGACCGCGCGGTCTACGACTTCGCCGGGATCTTCTCGAACGACGCGATCGTCCGCGCCGAGTCGACCATCGACGCCATCGAGGCACGCACGGCCGCCGAGGTCGTCGTCTACACCGAGCTCGTCGACTACGGCGTCACGACCGACGAGACCGAGTTCCGTGCCCGCGCGCTGATCGACCAGTGGGGCGTCGGACGGCGCGGGTTCGATGACGGGCTGGCGATCTTCTTCGACATCGACCCGTCGCTCGAACACGGCGAGGTCCAGCTCTACGCGGCACCCGGCTTCGAGGCGACCTACCTGACCAACGCCGATCGACAGCGGATCTTCGAGGAGGACATGGTCCCGCACCTCCGCGTGGCCGATTTCGACGCCGCGCTCGATGCGGCGATGGGCAAGGTCGATGCAGCGGCGACCCCGGAGAACGCCGCGCGGCTGCAGGTCGGGCGCCAGTTCAACGCGGTCCTGGGCCTGATCGGCGCGCCGGTGGTGCTGCTCGGACTGGCCGGCTGGGCGTTCTTCTCGTGGCGGCGGTTCGGCAAGGATCCGGTCTACCTCGACGATCCATCGATCCTGATGCCGGCCCCGCCGCCCGACCTGACCGCTGCGTCCGGTGCCTTCGTGATGGACGGCGGCACGTCACGTCGAGCGCTGACGACCGCGATGCTCGACCTCGCGTCTCGCGGCATGATCTCGTTCCGGGAAGACAAGGGGCTGCTCGGCATCTCCCGCAAGGTCGGCGTCGACACCGAGCCGACCCGCGGCGACGAGATCGAGGAGGCGCAGCGCGCGAGGAACGCTCGCCGGCCGATCGGCCCTGCGGAGGATTACGCGCTGCGGCAGCTGCGCAGCCTGGCCAAGACGGAGGGGTTCATCGAGCCGGACGAGCTCCCGGAATTCGGCCCGAAGGTCTCGGACTTCGATTCGAAGCTCGAGGACCACGTCGTCAAGGGCGGCTGGATGGTCGAGCAGCCGCGCAGGGTGATCGGGCGCTGGGTCGCCAAGGGGATCGTGGCGATCGTGGCCGGTGCCGTGGCGATCTTCCTCGGGGTCAACGTGCCGATCTCGGGGCTGCTGCTCATCGGTGTCGCGGCCATCGCGGGCGGCGTGATCATCATCTTCTTCGCCCGGAGCATGCCGGCGGTGACGATGGCCGGGGCGATGATCCGGGCCATGCTCGCGGCCTATCGACGCACCCTCCAGAAGACGATGGAGCAATCGCGTTCGATGCAGCAGGTGGTCGACCAGGCCGGCCTGCCCTGGCTGGAGACCCCGGACCAGGCCGTCGTGTGGGGCACCGCGCTGGGGCTGCAGGGCGACATCGAGGACGTGCTCAAGCGCTCGATGGAGGACGTCCAGGAGCAACCGAGCCTTGCCTCGTCGACCTATTTCCCGGCCTGGTACCGGACGTCGGATGGGTCGTCGTTCGCGAGCGGCATGGCGGCCGGCAGCGGCGGGTCGATCTTCTCGGGCTCGGCCGTGCCCGACGTGGGCGGCATGATGTCGGCCCTCGGCACGATCGGCAACTCGCCGGCCTCGTCGAGTGGCGGCAGCGGTGGCGGAGGGTTCAGCGGCGGCTCGTCGGGCGGCGGTGGCGGAGGCGCCGGCGGCGGGTTCTAGGTCGCGGACTCAGGCTCGTTGCCCTCGGCGCGCTCCACGATGTCGCCGATGAACCGCGGCAAGGCGAAGCTGGCTTGGTGGAGCTCGGGCGTGTAGTAGCGGGTGTCGAGGCGGGCCGCATCGAACCGCTCCCGGAGCGTGGTGAGTGGCACGGTCCGGAGCGCCACGTCGTCCGTGCCCCAGCCGAACGCCATGAACCCGCCGACGTAGGTCGGCACGACCCCGAGGTAGCAGGTCGCGTCGGCGAACAGTCCACTGAAGATTCGCATCGTCGACTCGAGCTCCGCGGGCTGGAAGAACGGGACACCGTTCTGCGTCACGAGCACGCCGCCCGGCTGCAGTACGCGCTTGCAGTTCCGCGTAGAACTCGGGGGTGAACAGAGCCGCGCCAGGACCGATCGGGTCGGTCGAGTCGACCACGATCACGTCGAACCGCCTTTCGGCCGTCGCCACGAAATCCGCCCCGTCGCCGAGCACGATCTCGACGCGCGGGTCGTCGAATGCCCCGCGGCTCAGATCCCCGAGGTACGTCCTGGCGAAGTCGATGACACCGGCGTCGAGCTCGGCGATCGTCACTCGCTCGACCGTCGAATGCTTGAGGACCTCCTCGACGAGCCCGCCGTCGCCGCCACCGACGATCCCGATGTCGCGCGCCGCGCCGTGGGCAAGGATCGGGACGTGCGCCAGCATCTCGTGGTAGACGAACTCGTCGGCCATCGTCAGCTGCGTGACGCCATCGAGCGTGAACATGCGCCCGAACCGCTCGCTTTCCGCGACGACGAGATGCTGATGCTCGGTCTGGCTGTCGAACAGCACCCGATCCACCTTGATCGACATCCGGACGTCGTCGTACAGCGTCTCGGTCAGCCAGGTCTCGTCAGACTCCATGTGTGTAGCGTACTGACGCGTGGGCGCCTGGCGTGCCGCTTCATGGAGCGTCACTGAGAGGTACATCACGGACCAGTGGCAATGCGCGATGTCACCAGCGGTCAGATCCCGAACATCTCCCGGCAGGCGTTGAGGCCCTCGATCTCGACCGGTGGGCGTGGCCGGGAGCGCCAGGACTCGGCGGACATCCGGAACAGCTGGGTCTCGCGCGCGACGCCCCGCGGAGCCAGCGACCCGCGCCCGTTCTCCTCGTAGCCGAGGCTGCGCGACACTGCGTTCGAGGCGGCGTTGTCGAGGAACGCGGACGACGTCGCGAAACGCGCACCCAGGCCGTCGAACGCGAACGACAGGACCGCCGAGCGCATCTCCTTGCCGAACCCGCGACCCTGGTAGGCCTGTCCGAGCCACGAGCCGCTGTCGACGGTTCGGTGGATCGCGAAGTCTTCGCCGGAGATCGTCTGGGCGCCGATCGGTCGCCCTTCCCATTCGACCATGAGATTGAGCCACCACTCCTCGGGCCGCCAACTTCCGCGCCACTTCCAGTGATATTGCAGGGTTGCCTGATCGAAGGCAGCGCCGGCGACGTCCGTCCAGGCGACGCCGAACGGCATCTCGTCGGGCGGATGGATACCCGCCTTGGCGAGCTCGAGCATGCCCGGCAGGTCGAGGTCAGTCGGCAGGCGGAGGACCAGGCGCTCCGAACGGATCCGCAGCCCGAACAGCGGCCACACGGCCTCGAGGCTGGTCGCGATCGACTCGTCGGCGGTCATGGGCGGCCGACGCTACACTCCGGCCATGGGTGCTGTCGAGACGATGGAAGACTTCTTCGAGAAGCTGAACGCGGGCGATCGCCAGGGCGCGGTCGACCTGATGGACGAGAAGACCGAGATGCGCGTGCACGTCGGCGACAACGTCCAGACGCTGCGCGGCGTGGAGCGGGTCGGCGGCTGGTTCCTGCGCGGCGACGCCGGGCTTCGGATGATCCCTGGCGAGATCCGCGATACCGGTAACACCTACGAGGCCGACGTCCTGGTCGTCCGGCCCGGGGCGCCGACCCAGCACATCGATGCAACCTTCCGGGTCGAGGCTGGGCGGATCACCGCGATCAATATCGCGCCGAGGTAACCCGGGCCTGCTACGGAGCGGGCCTACGCAAGCCGTGCTTCCTGGGCTGCACACGCGGTTCGAACCGGCCCGAACCCGACGCCTCGACCTGGATACAGTGCTCGGGAAGCACGACATGCCGGCGAGGACGACCACCCAGCTGCCTTGACCTTGCTCCTGCAGTTTGAGAAGCACGCCCGAGGCACCCGCCGAAAAGACGACGGTCTACGACGGCGCGGCCGACGACTCTGCTGGGACCTCTTCGGTCACCGGCACCGGGATGATGATCTCGTCGCCGACCGCGATCCGGTTCGGGTTCGAGATCCGGTCCTTGTTGGCCTCGAGCAGCGCGTCCAGCGTGACGTTGAACTCGCGCGCGATCCGCGACAGCGTGTCGCCCGACTTGATGACGTAGACCTGCGGGGTCGGATCGGGGATCGGCGTCGGCGCCGGCGTCGGCGTCAGGGCGGCAGCGGACGGGCTGGCGCTCGACCCGACGCCACCAGGGTCGCGACCGCCGACACCGAGCAGGGCCGGCAGGAAGAACAGGATGATCGCGGCGAGGACCACCCCGCCGAACAGCACACCGACGGTCGGGATCGCGGGCAACCCCGATAGCCCGGCGCGCGTCTTGATCGACGGGTAGGCCTCGTAGCGGCGCTGGCGCTCCCACAAGGGTCCGTCGTGTGTGGCGGCAGCCCGCTCGCCCCGCTCGCGTTCGCGCTCCTGGTCCCGACCACGATCCCTCGTGGAGCTCACCGTCGGCCGACGCGACGGGCGCGTCGGCGGGCGCACCTCGCCATGCGACTCGTCAGCCTCGGCGCCCCTGGCCGCACCACTCACGAGGCCGGCCAGGTCGGGATCGGCGGGCGCCGCGGGACTGTCGGTCGCCGGTGTGCGCGGACGCGCCATCGACCGATGACCCCATTCCTCTTCGACCCTGCCGCCGCGCGCCAACCGATCGGCCGCGCTGCCTGCCAGCCCGCGTGCCTCATCCGGGGCATCGGCGCCAGCGGCGGCGGGCTCCGGTCGTGCCTCGCGCCGACCGGCCCCGCCGGGTCCGGACGCCCATGGCGGTGGCGCCGCCCAATCGCGCGGTGGGTTCCGGCGCGGCCGCTCCTCCAGCGGCGGTTCGTCGGGAGGTCGACTCCACAGGTCGTCCGGCACATCGTCGTCCGGCCCATCGCCGGCCAAGCTCATCGCGGCAGCCCCGCTGAGGGACGCGTCGGCATCATCATCGTCTTCGGCCGGCGCAGCCGACAACGCCACTGGGACCGCTTGCGCTGCCTCCCGGCGTGCCCACTCCTGGAAGGTGGGACAGACCGGGAACGCCGACGAAAGGCAATACGCCTCCTGGTGCGCGAGCGCGCGTGGTGCCGGCTGTGGCTCGGCGAAACATCGGTGCCGATGATCCGGCCGATCGGCACGCTCGTCGCGGTCGTCCTCGAATGCGACGAACGGGCAGGCCGACGACCCGTCCACGCTGGGCAGTCCTCGGTCCGTCATCGGGTCGATGATACCCGCGCCGACCGGGCATGGAACCTGGCAGACAGACTGACCGCCGGGGCAACGCGCGCTGCGCGCGACCCCGGCGATCGCTCACGAGACCTTCACGACCCGTCCGATCGGGACGGGCGGATGCTCACCGTTTCTTGGCGGACAGCGAGACGATGGCTTCCTGGAAGCCTTCGCCGCATTGGAACTCCCCGCAGGCGACGGCGAACGCCACCGTCACCGTGCGACCGCCCTTGAAGACCCCGTTGAACGGGGAGATGTCGGCGGACCACGCCTGGGTCGTCCCATCGCACGCGAAGCCTTCGATGAAGCCGTAGCCGTCGATGAACAGACGCCCCACCTTCTGGCGGACGAAGACGTCGATGAAGGAGAACTCCGCCTCACCGGTGCACGTCACGGTCCCACTGATGGTGGCCCCGCCGGTCTGGGCGTTGAACGTCCCGCGCGGGTTGACCGTCAGGGTCAGCTCGGGCGGTGGCGGCGCCTCCGCGACGTTGATCACCAGGGTGCCGCCGTCCGCGGGCGTGCCGTCCTCCTGGTCGTCGAACGCCAGGAACGTGTACGTCACTCCAGCGCTGGCGGACCAGATGGTGCCACCTGGGCCGCAGGCTTCCACGGTCCAGGCGCCTGGGCCCCCGCTGGCCGCGATCACGCCAGCGGAGTAGGTCGATCCGGACACGTCGACGACGATGCCCATATCGTTCGCCGGCGTGATCGTGTACCAGACGCTCGCGTCAAGCGCTGGTACGCCGAGACAACCCGTCGCGATGTCGAGGTCGTCCGCATCCGTGGTCGCCTCGGTCGTATCGAGCGTGTCGCTGAAGCCGGGTGCCACCGCCTGGCGGCCGGCATAGAGGTCGTTGGCTGGCACCGCGGCCAGCACCGGGCCGGCGGCGGCGAGACTGGCTGCCAGCAGCAGCCCGACGAGAACGACAAGTCGCTTCCTGATCATGAGATGCCCTCCAGAGCAGGATCCACCCTTTGCTGATGTCTTACGCGCGTCAAGACCGGATTCGACCGTGTGCGGTGTCCTCCTTCCATGTGGCGACGGCCAGCCGCAAGCAGCGGCCGCCACGGTTGCTCAATGGTTCGTGAACAGCAGCAGGTTCGCGGTGCCCGGGTTCAGCAGCCGGTGCAGACCGGAGATCACCCTGCGCGTGGCGGCAGATCCCAGCGCCTTGTGGACGGCTGCTGGTGACGCCGATGGGGATGACTGGAGATAGAGCGCGGCGACCCCTGCCGTGTGCGGCGAAGCCATGCTCGTACCACTGATCGTGTTGGTGGCGGTATCGCTCGATCGCCACGCCGAGGTGATGCCCTGACCGGGTGCGAACCAGTCCATGCATGGACCCCAGTTGGAGAACGAGGCTTTCTGGTCGCTCGACGTGCTCGCCCCAGTGGTCATCCCTTCGGGGACGCGTGCAGGTGAGAACCCGCAGGCGTTCGCGTTGGCATTGCCGGCCGCGAGCGCATACGAGACGCCGTCGGCGATCGAGTTGCGGACCGCCTGATCGACCGCGATGTTGGCGCCACCGCCGAGGCTCATGTTGGCGACAGCCGGCTCGCCGGCCTGGTGGTCGGCGGTGACGAAGTCGATGCCGGCGATGATCACCGACCACGGCGCCGAGCCGCCGCAGTCGAGGACGCGAACGGCCACGAGGGACACGCCCTTCGCGACGCCGTACGTGGCGCCACCGATCGTGCCCGCCACGTGGGTGCCGTGGCCGTTGCAGTCGGCCGCGTCCGCGTCGTTGTCGATGAAATCCCAGCCGGATGTCGCGCGCCCACCGAATTCGGTGTGCGTGGTCCGGATGCCGGTGTCGAGGACGTACGCCGTAACGCCGGCGCCTGTGTTGTTGTAGGTGAACGTCCCGCTCAACGGCAGCTTTCGCTGGTCGATGCGGTCGAGGCCCCAGGTCGCCCCACTCTGGGTCGTGTCGATCGTCGCGGTGCCATCGGCAACGACGTAGTCGACGGCGGGATCGGCGCGTACCTCGGCGAGCTGGCTGGCGTCCAGCCGAGCGGCGTAGCCCTTCAAGGCGTGGCCATACACGTGATTGACCGAGGCGCCGAGGCGCTTGCCGTGGGCGCTTGCCACCTTTGCCGACGACGCGCCGCCGTCCCTGAGCACGACGATGTAGTCGGCCGACGCGGCGGCGAGCACCGCTGGTGTGACGGGCAACAGCAGCGCCAGCAACGCGGTGGCACTGAGCAGCACGAATCTGGTCGTGGTCCGGTTCACGACCCACCTCCTATTCCCCTCGGGTCGAGCCCCCTACGGCCGCCGACACGCGCGCCGGCCTACGCTCCGCCAGGCCACGACCTTGCTTGTAAGACGACTCTAGCGAGCAAGCGTTTCAGGACGTCTTCCTGAACCCTGCAGACGTTTGACACGCTCTCCCCGCGCTCGGAGACTTCGAGTCCGATCTTCGGACGGTAGGGTGGATCCCCTCGCCCCAGTGAGAAGGAGGACCATGTCTCGCCTGACCCGTTGGCTCGCGCCGACCACGACCGCCCGCGCCCATTGCGACTTGCCCTGCGGCGTGTACGACCCCGAACAGGCCCGCATCGAGGCGGAGTCCTGTCACAAGATCCTCGAGAAGTACGCCGCGAACGAGGACGCCACGTTCCGCGACCGCGCGATCCTGATCAAGGAACGCCAGGCGGACCTCGTGAAGCACCATCTCGACGTCCTGTGGCACGACTACTTCAAGCCCGAGCACCTCGAGAAGGTCCCGAACCTGCACGAGCTGTTCTGGAATGCCACCAAGCAGGTGTCGAAGGTCAAGGCATCGACCGACACTGCGGACACCAAGAAGCTCCTCGACATGATCGACGAGGTCGACGCCGCCTGGAAGGCGACGGGCGGCGCCGAGAAGACGCGGGTCGCCGGTCGGCCCGGCTGACCGCGGACGATGCGCATCCCGAGGCCCCGCCGGTCGGCGGGGCCTCCTCGTACCGAGTCGCTGCGCCATCGACTCCGCGGGCCGTGGCGGCTCGCCGTCAAGCAGGCCAGCATGGAGCCGGCCATCCGCGAGGGTGACTGGCTGCTCGTCGACCCGACGACCGCCCGCTGGCCGCGGCGCGGCTCGATCGTGGCGTTCCACGAGCCGGACACGGGTGCCCTCGCGATCAAGCGGGTGGCCGGCACGCCCGGCGATCGCGTCCCGTTCCGCGACGGCTACCTGGAACTGGCCGACGACGAGGCGTGGCTGCGTGCCGACGCCGACGGCGCGACGACCGGGGAGGCGGGCCTCGGCGAGCCGGTCGACTCCGAACAATTCGGGCCGGTCCCGGTCGCGCTGCTGGTCGGGCGAGTGTGGTTCCGCTACGGCCCGGTGCGACGGATCGGGCGGCCGGGACCTTCGAGTCGTGGACGCCCGGGACCTCCCGCGGTAGGGTGATGGCTCCCCATCCGACCTTGGAAGGACCACTCACCATGACTTCGACGCTCCCACGACGCGCCGCGCTCACGCTCAGCGCCGCGCTGGTCGCCCTGACGATCGCCGCCTGCGGCGGGTCGACGGCGATCGCGACCCCCGCCGCGCCCGCCTCGGCGAGTGCCGCGCCGAGCACCGAACCCAGCGCGAGCGCGAGCGCCTCGGCGTCGGCCGCGACCAGCCCGGGTGCGAGCCTCGCCACGACCGGTCGGATCGAGGTCCCCGAGCACGGCTTCGCGATCACGCTGCCGTCCGGCTGGACGCGCATCGACCTGGCGTCCGGCGACCTCGACGCGATCATGGCCGCCGCCGGTGCCGAGAACCCGGAGCTGGCCGAGCTCTACACCGCCCAGATCCAGACCATGCTCGCGAGCGGCATGGTGATCTTCGCCTTCGGGCCGGACATCGCCGCGGGCACCAACCTCAACATCCTGTCGCTGCCCAACATGGGCATGAGCCTGGACCTGCTCGAGCAGGCCAACATCGCGCAGCTCAAGAACCTGGCCGAAGGCGCCATCACCACGGAGCGGGTCACGCTCCCGGCCGGTGAAGCGCTCCACCTCCGCTACAGCCTCGCGGCCGCGAGCCAGCCGACGTCGCCGACCATCGACCAGTACCTCGTCCTGATGGGCGACAGGCAGCTCATGGTCAGCGTGACCAATGCCTCGGCAGCCGATGCTGCCGCGATCGCCAACTCGCTCGAGGTGCTCCGCTAGGTCGCGACCGCCGCCACGCCCGCCGTCGGCTCGAGCGCGATCCCGGCGGCGCGGCAATCCTCCGCGAAGGCCGCCTGCGCCTCGAGTGTCGGCGACCAGCGGGTCGGGAAGGCGACCAGCCGGTCGAGGCCGATCTCGGCGAACCGCGCCAGCCGGTCGACGCGGGCCTGGCCCGCGTCGCGCATCCGCTCGTCACGCTCGTACAGCGAAAACCGCAGCGTCGCGGGATCGCGTCCCTCGGCCACGCAGCGCTCGCGGACGTCGCGCATGCGAGCGACGATGTCATCAGCCTCGATGAACACGAAGTTGAGCTCGTCGGCGTACGTGATCGCGTAGCCGGCGGTCCGCTGGCGCCCGTTGCCACCGACGATGATCGGGATCCGCGGCTGCTGCAGCCCCTGCGGCACGTTGATGGCGCCGCGGACATGGGCGAAGCGGCCCTCGAACGTCGATCGACCGGGCTTGAGCATCGCGGTGATGATCTCGAGGTGGTCGCCGAACGCGCCCATACGGTCGGCCAGGGACGGGAAGCCGTACCCGTAGGCCAGCCACTCGTCCTCCTTCCAGCCCGCCCCGATGCCGAGCTCGAAGCGGCCGCCGCTGATGACGTCGAGCGTCGATGACAACTTGGCGGTCAACGCCGGGTTGCGGAAGCCGGTGCACACGACCATGTGGCCCAGGCGCACGCGCGACGTGACCATCGCGAGCGCCGCGAGCACGGAGAACGACTCGAACGTGATCTCGTCGGTCGGCTCGGGCACGGTGTGGAAGTGGTCGAAGACCCACAGCGATTCGAAGCCGAGCTCCTCGGCCTGGCGCGCGAGCTCGACCGTGCGCGCCCAGGCGTCGGCGGGCGGCCACCCGTCGTAATCGCCCTTCCACCCCTGGGGTGCCATCAACCCGACCTGCATGCATCGCCTCCGTTCCATCGTTCGACGTCCGGCCCATTGTCACCGCTCGCCGCGCCCTATGCTCCCGTCATGGATATGACCGCGTTCGACCCGACCGCCCCCCTGCCCGGCATGCCCGATCCGTGGGCGTCGAGCTCGCAACCGAGCCTGCGGCCCGAGCCGCCGTTCCACATGACCGACATGATCGAGGCGGAGCCGGCGATCGCCGGCCGCATCCTGGCGCGGCACGAACCGGTCGGCAGCGGGGCGGCCGAACTGGCGCGAGCGATCCGGCGGGCGATCCGGGCCGGCGAACCGATCGTCCTGACCGGCTGCGGCACGTCCGAGCACGGGGCGTACGGCGCCGCCGAGATCCTCCGAGAGGCGGTCCGAGCCGCCGACATCCGCGCACCGGGTCACGCGACGCGGCACGAGCCGTACGCCGCGCAGGCGTTCGAGCTGGCCCTCGACCCGCCGGCGACCGGCCTGGTCATCGGCATCTCGCACGAGGGCGGCACCGCTGCGACCAACGCGGCGCTCGAGGCGGCCCGTTCTGCCGGGGCGCGGACGGCGATCATCACGGCGTCGGATCGATCGCCCGGCGCCGAGCTCGCGCAGTTCGTCGTCGAGACCGAGGAGCTCGACCAGAGTTGGTGTCACACCGTCGGGTACCTGAGCCCGATAGTCGCGGCTGCCGCGGTAGGCGGTCACATCGCCGGCAGGCCGGTCGATGCGGCGTTCCGGGCGGCCGTTTCGGAACTACTCCAGGCTGGCGTGGACCGCGCGAGCATCGCGGAAGGGGTCGCGGGTCGGCTGGCGGGCGTGCAGTCGATCGTGGTGATCGCGTCCGGTGCTGACCGCACCGCCGGCCGGGAGCTCGCGCTCAAGATCGAGGAAGGCACCTGGGTCCCGACCGCCTACCGCGACCTCGAGACGTTCCTGCACGGCCACCTGGCCGCGACCGGCGAGACGATGGGGCTGGTCCTGATCCTGGCCGACCGCTACGGGCGGGCGGAGCGATCGGCGCGTGCGACCGGCGCACTCCGGGCGGCACGCGCGGTCGGGATGGAGACCGCGGCGATCGTGGCTGCGGATGCGGCCGTCGACCTCCCGACCGATCTGACGACGGCCGGCCGGATCGTCCTACCGGAATCGCCTGCCCTGCCGGCACCGGTCGCGGCATTGCTCGGCACGGCCGTGCCGCTGCAGCTGCTGACCGAGCGGCTGGCCCGCGCACGTGGCGTCAACCCCGACGCGATCCACCGTGACGACGACCGCTACCGGGAGGCGGCTGAGGCCGCGGAGGCGGCCGAGGAGCCAGCGCCCGATCCCCGCTGACACATGAAGTACGCGCCTCCCAGCAATCTTGGGGCGTCAGTCGTCCGCGGAGCCAAGCGGAGAACGTGCAGATCGTCCGGCCACATGCGCGGTCCGCATGAAAGGGCTGCCGCGTCCGCCGCCCGGGACACCATAGGGTGGTCCCCATGCGCGTAGCTCATGGTCCGGGCCAAGGCATGGACTCGGGCGGCCGGCCTCAGATTCGCCCGACCAGCTCCTCGCCCATGACGTCGACCATGTCGAGGTCCCACGGGATGAAGTCCTGGAGCATGATCCGCTCGATCCCGGCCTCGGCGAATCGCTCGATCTGGGCGCGCGCCTCGTCGGGCGTGCCGTAGACCCAGCGCAACCGCCGCTCCTCGAGCCACGCCTCACCCGTCTCGGCATCGGCCCCGAACGCCTTGATCAGGGTCCGCTCGCGGTCCGTCACCTCGTCCGCGGTGCGCCCGACCAGGACGCCGGCCATCGTCGATCGGGCGAGCGTCGCCGGATCCCGACCGATCGCCCGGCACGCCTCGTCGAGCTTCTGGCGCACCTCGGCGGCGCGCGTCGGTGACGCCGAGCTGAGGTTGAACTCGTCGGCGTAGCGGGCCGCGAGCCGGTACGACCGCGGCGACCCCCCGCCGCCCACGATGATGCGGGGACGCTGGCCGCCGACCGGCGTCGTGGGTCTGCCGTCCGCCGCGACAGGACGCGGCCGGAACAGCGCGTCGCGCACCCGGATGCCGCTGATCCCGTCGAACGACCAGCCATCCGGCTCGCCCCACAACCCGTGCAGGATGGCCAGCTGGTCCTCGAGCAGGTCGGCGCGCTGCTCGATCGGTGGGAACGGCAGGCCGAGCTGGCGGTGCTCCAGGTCGTTCCAGCCGGCACCCGCGCCGACCTCGATCCGTCCGCCGCTCATCTCGTCGACCGTCGTGACGACCTTCGCGAAGACACCGGGGTGACGGAAGGTCACCGGTGACACGAGTACGCCGAGCTTGATCCGCTTCGTCTCCCTCGCCAGACCGGCAAGCACGCTCCAGGCGTCCGTGGTCGGCTGGCCGGCCTCGCCCGGGAAGCTCGCGAAGTGGTCGGCGCGGAAGAACGCGTCGAACCCGTTCGCCTCCGCGCGGGTCGCGGACGCGAGCTGGTCGTCGTAGCTCATCCCCTGCTGTGGCTCGAGCATCAGCGCGTAGCGCATCCCGCCTCCTGCATTCGGCATCAATCATTGGCCTTGACGCGATAGTCAAGTCGAGTAACATAGTTCACGTGACGCGAACTATCTCCCCGCCCGTGCGACCTGCCCCGAGCGAGTCGACGGCCGCCCCGGATCCGTATGCACCCATCATCGCCGACTTCCGGGCGTCGATGACGATGCTCAAGTGCGCCTCCGCGGAGCGCGTGCTGCGGCGCGGGCTCAGCATGGCCCAGCTGCACATCCTGTACACGCTCCAGCGGAACGGCGAGATGCCGATGAGCCGCCTGGCCGAGGTCCTCAACGTCTCGCTCTCGAACGCGACCGGTCTCATCGACCGCATCGAGGAGCGAGGGTTCGTCGAGCGCACCCGCGTCGCGGAGGACCGCCGGATCGTGCTGATCCGGGTCACCGCGGCCGGGGAGCAGATGCTCGGCGAGATCGATGCACTCAGCGACGAGCTACTGCGCTCGGTGTTCGACCATCTCGACCGATCCAAGCTGGCCGGCGTCCGCCAGGCCGTCGCAGCCCTGCGCGACGCGCTGAGCGTGGCGACCGGCGCCGACGCGTCGGATCCCCATCGCGTCTCCATCCCCGCTCCACGATCCTCGTCCACCGTCCGGGGCGTCGAGCGCACCAGCCAGCCGCACGCACGGAAGGATTGATCAAGGCATGGAAAGCTTCCCCACCGAAACGCACGGCCGCGCCCCGACGCTGGACGAAGACCCGGCACTCGGCCTGAGCCACCGCGCCAAGCTCGAGATCCTCTTCGCCGTGCTGCTCGGCCTGTTCCTGGGCGCCCTCGATCAGACGATCGTCGGTCCCGCACTCCCGACCGTGGTGACCGACCTCGCCGGCAACGACCTCTATGTCTGGGCCGTGACGATCTACCTGCTCACGAGCACGATCAGCGTCCCGTTCTGGGGCAAGCTGTCCGACCTGTACGGCCGCAAGCCGATCTTCATGGCCGGTATCACCATCTTCCTCGTCGGCTCCGCGCTGTCCGGCCTGAGCCAGAACATGGAGATGCTCATCGCCTTCCGCGGGCTCCAGGGCATCGGCGCCGGCTCGCTCTTCCCGGTCGCGCTGGCCGTCATCGGTGACCTGTTCACACCGGCCGAGCGTGGCAAGTACCAGGGCCTGTTCGGTGCCGTCTTCGGCATCGCCTTCATCGTCGGCCCACTGGTCGGCGGGTTCCTGACCGAGCAGATCAGCTGGCACTGGATCTTCTACGTGAACATCCCGATCGGCCTCGTGTCGCTGTTCTTCATCTATCGGCTGCTGCCGACCGTGAAGAACCCTCGGGCGACTCGCAACTTCGATCTCATCGGCGGGCTGATCTTCACCGTGGCCATCTCGTTCCTGCTGGTCGGCCTGACCAACAAGCAGTTCGGTGAGTGGACCGACACGACGGTGGGTGGCTTCATCCTCGTCGGCCTGATCGGCACGGTCCTGTTCATCCTCGCGGAAGCACGGGCCAAGGAGCCGATCGTCCCGCTCAGCCTGTTCAGGATCCGGACGTACACGGCCTCGATGGTCGCGACGTTCTTCGCGAGCTTCGCGTTCTTCGGCGCGATCATCTTCCTGCCGCGCTGGTTCCAGATCGTGGAGGGCTTCAGCCCGACCAACTCCGGCCTGGCGGCGCTCCCGCTGATGGTCGGCCTGATCGCCAGCTCGATCGGCTCGGGCCTGATCGTCGCTCGGACGGGTCGCTACAAGTGGCTGCTCGTCGGCGCGATCGTCCTGATGGGCGTGTCGACCGGGTTGATGACCCAGTTGACCGCGACGACACCGCTCGAGACCGTCTGGTTCTGGATGTTCCTGGCCGGCCTCGGCGTCGGCCCGACGTTCTCGGTCTTCACGATCGTCGTGCAGAACGCCGTGCCCTTCCACGAGCTCGGCGTGGCGACCAGCAACCTGACGTTCTTCCGCCAGATCGGTGGCACGGTCGCGCTGGCGATCGTCGGCACGATCTTCGGGGCGACGTTCACGGAGCAGCTGGCGCCGCAGCTCGCGGTCGCCGGTGTACCCGCCCAGGTGGTCGACGGCTTCACCCAGGCCAGTGGCAGCGGGCAGCTGGACTTCAACCAACTGACCGGTGTCGGGGATCTGGGCGCAGCGATCCTCGCGGGCGTCCCCGCGGAGGCGAGGCCGTTCATCGAGCCGTACATCTCGAACATCGTGACCGGCATCCACCAGGCGTTCAGCCTGGGTGTCGCGCAGACCTTCTGGATCGGCGTGGCCGCGGCCCTCGTCGCAGCCCTGGCAGCCATCGGCATGCAGGAGCTGACGCTTCGCACGTCGAATGCCCCGGCCCCGGAGGCACGCCCTCGACTGACGAGCGCACCGGCCACCGACTGACCCCGGCTCGCCGACCCCGAACGCTCCTCCTCCACGCCCCCGGTGGCTCCGGCCGCCGGGGGCGCTCCTCGTCCGAGGGCTACGATGCGACCGATGCCACCGTCCACTGCCCCGTTCCCTGCCCCCTTCCCGCCCCGGCTCCAGGCCGTGGGCACGGCTGGCGCGCCGTATCGCGCGATGCTCGACCTGGCCGAGCTCCCTGAGGGCGCCATGCGCCGCGTGACCGTCGGCGAGCTCGACGTGCTGCTCGTCCACACGGAACGTGGCCTGTTCGCGACCGATGACCGCTGCCCGCACATGTCGGCGCCGCTGTCGATCGGGGAGCTCGACGGGTGCATCGTTGCGTGCCCCCTCCACGAGGGTCGGTTCGACCTGGTCAGCGGGGACACCGCGCAGATGCCCACGACCGGTGGGCTCGACGCCGACGGCGTCTACCACCCGACCTGGTCGTCGGCCGGCCGGGACGCCAAGATCGACCCGCCCGGCAAGAAGGCCGAGGCCCGCCGGCTCACCCGCGTCCGTCGGCTGCGCTACTACCCGCTGCGGATCGTGGACGGCACGATCGAGGTGGCGATCCCGGTCTGAGGTCGGTTCTCGCGGTCCGCTGCCGTGGGACGGGAGCAGGCGACATCACAAGCCTCGTGCCGTCTCCGTTGTGCCGTTGGCACGGCAGGACAGGCCAGGTTCTGTCGTCGTACGGCAATAGCCGACACGAATGGCGAAAACATGTCGCCAGCTCGCGTGGGACGGCAGGGAGCGCATACGGCCCTCTGTGGTGTCAGCCCCAGAAACCGTTCCGCCACGAACGAGCGTGGTCCAGGGTCAGTTCTTGCAGTTAGGTCGGGTTTCGGGGCGATTTCGTGCGTGATCGTCCGAAATCTGTGCCTGACGCTGACTCCGCCACCCCCCGGACGCTATCTCTCGCTGGGCTACGTATCTGGCCAGCCCGATTCTCGGCGGAGACGCTGCTGAAGACGGTGGAACTCCTCGATGCCCGCGCCGGCAATGCCCCCGACGTACGCCTGAGCGATCAGCTCCTTGACCATCGGGTGCGTACGCGCAGCCTCCGCCATGCGGTCGATGAATTGATCGCCGTGTTCGTAGATGAATTCCTCGAGGAGGGCACTCGCGTGTGCATCCTCCGGGTGCTCGAGGACGAAGGCCACGACCAAAGGCCACGCTCGATCGGGATCGGACCGCACCATCTCCAGCGACGGGCCTGCTGGCGACGCCACTGGGTTATGTCTCGGCCTGTCGCGGCTCCGCACTCGGCTTCTGGACGTCTGCCGCCTCGATGGGCTGTGTCTCGGGCTTCACCGCGGCAGCCGCCCCGCGCCGCTTCTCCTGGTACGCCTTGATGATCGCCACCGCCTCGGCCGGGTCGTCGGTCAGGCGCAGCAGGTCGACGTCCTCCGGGTCGATCGCCGCCTCGGCCAGGAGCGACCCGCGGATCCAGTCGAGCATGCCCGTCCAGTAGTCGGTGCCCATCAGGATCACCGGGAAGTCCAGGACCTTGTCGGTCTGGATCAGCGTCAGCGCCTCGAACAGCTCGTCGAGCGTGCCGTAGCCGCCCGGGAAGATCACGAACGCGTCGGCGTATTTCACGAACATGACCTTGCGCGCGAAGAAGTAGCGGAACTCCACCCCGAGATCCACGTACGGGTTGAGCCCCTGCTCCATCGGCAGCTCGATGTTGCAGCCGATCGACAGCGCGCCGCCCTCCTGGCAGCCGCGGTTGGCGGCCTCCATGATCCCGGGGCCGCCACCGGTGATGACCGCATAGCCGGCTTCGGCGAGCTGACGGCCGAGCGCTCGTGCCTGCGTGTAGTAGCGGTTGTCCGTCTTGGTCCGCGCCGAGCCGAACACGCTCACGGCTGGCCCCACACCCGCCAGCGCGTCGAACCCTTCGACGAATTCAGACAGGATGCGCAGCGACCGCCACGGATCCGAGTCGAGGAACTCCGGTCGAGCCGGACGCTGGAGGAGCTGCTCGTCCTCCGTCTTCGCCATGCGCCCGCCGGCGAGCTTCGCGGCCTCGGGGCCGATGGTCACACGGCCGCTTCGGCGGCGATCAGGCTTGTCCGTCACGATGGGTAGGATGCCACCCGACGTCCCGCAACGAGGCAACCGATGCGCACCCAAGTGATCACAGGAATCTCGCTGGTGTTCGTCGGCCTGATCTGGATCGGGCAGGGCCTCGGGCTGCTCCGCGGCTCGAGCTTCATGGTCGACGAGCCGTTCTGGGCGGTGGCCGGCCTGCTCTTCGTCCTTGCTGGCGCGGCCCTGGCGATCATGGCTTGGCCGGGCCGCCAGCCGCCGCCGTCTTGAGCCAACCGCTCCAGACGTCCTCTGCCCGGCCGGCCGTCACCTCGTTGCCGTACCGCACCAGCGGCGATCGGAGCAGGCGGACGTCCACGAGCAGCCGCTCGATGATCCCGGCGTCGTCCATCGACAGGTAGGCCAGTCCACCGTCCCGGTACGCCCGCGACGTCTCGTCGAGCAAGGCGGCAGCACCCAGCCGATCGACGAACCGGCGCAACTCGGCAGGTGCGATCCGACGCTTACGCAGGTCGACGAACGACACCACGATCCGGCGCTCGCGGAAGAACCGCTGCGCGGCGCGTGTCGCCGGGTCGTTGTCGAGCCCGAAGACCTGGATGTCCGGCATCTTCTTCGTCGGCGTGCGGCCCAGGGGTGCTGGCATGCCGGCGAGCGTAGCGCAGCCCCTCGACCGGGTACCATCGACCGACCACAGGAGGTGTCGCGTGACGGTCTGGTTCACGGTCCAGCTCGCCGATCGGCCGGGCTCGCTCGCGCGCGTCGCCAGTGCGCTGGCGGAGCGCAACGTGAACATCACCGGCATCGTCGGGGTGGCCGAAGACACCGACGGCGCGCTGATGCTGACCACCTCGGATGCGGCCGCGACTCGGTCGGCGTTCGAGAGCCTCGGGCTGGCATTCGAGGAGCACGACCCGACCGGCGACGTCCAGCCGGAGTCGATGACCGTCGGCGACCTGCGACCCGGGGCGGCTGGTCGCGGCTCGCTCGGCTGACCGCCCGACGCCGCGCGTGCCCCGACGCCAGGCGGCGCCGACCGCCGCCATCCGCTTCGATATCGTCGACGGGCGTGCTGCCGCCACGGCGATCGCCGGGGCGGTCGCGACCACCGGCGGGCGAGTCCGGAGCCTGACCACGGTCCGCTCGATCGAGGGCGACCCGCCGCTGGTCGAGATCGAGCTCGAAGTCGATGGGGTCGAGGAGGACACACTCGTCGCGGCGCTCGAGGCGGTCGATGACGTGCGCGCCATCCACCGGACGAGGGCGCTCGGCACGGTCTTCGGGAAACGCATCATCGTCGTCGGCGGCGGGGCGCAGGTCGCGCAGGTCGCGCTCGGCGCGGTCAGCGAGGCCGATCGGCACAACCTCCGCGGCGAACGGATCTCGGTCGACACGATCCCGCTCGTCGGCGAGGCCGACATCGCGGCGGCAGTACGGGCCGTGGCGGATCTGCCGCGGGCTCGCCTGCTGGTGCTGGCCGGGTCGATCATGGGCGGCGACATCAGCGCCGCGGCCGACGAGCTGCGCGCCGTGGGCATCCCGATCATCGCGCTGAACATGGTCGGCTCGATCACCGAGCACGTGGACCTCGTCGTGTCCGACCCGGTCCAGGCCGGCACGATGGCGGTCATGGCAGTCGCCGACACCGCGACCTTCGACCTCGACCGCCAACGCGGCCGGCGCTACTGAGGGCTGGGCGATGCGCATCGCGACTTGGAACGTCAACTCGCTCAAGGCCCGCCAGGAGGCCGTCGACAAGTGGCTCAAGCGCGCCGAACCCGACATCCTGCTCATGCAGGAGACCAAGCTGTCCGACGAGGACGCGCCGTCGATGCAGTTCGGGATGGCCGGCTACGACCTCGTCCATCACGGGGAGGGCCGTTGGAACGGCGTGGCGATCGCCGCGCGACAGGGGCTCGGGATCGACGACATCGTCACGAACTTCGGGGACGGCCCGGTGCGCGACAGCGGAGCCGGCGCGGCCGGCCTCCAGGAGGACGACTTCAACCCCCTCGATGAGGCGCGGATGCTGTCGGCTGTCGTCGGGGGCGTCCGATTCGTCGTCCTGTACGCGCCCAACGGGCGGACGGTGGGCAGCCCGTTCTACGAGGGCAAGTTGCACTGGTTCGAGCGGGTGCGCCGCTGGCTGGACGAGACGCGATCGCCCGACGAGCCGCTGATCCTCGCGGGCGACTACAACGTCACGCCGGCCGACGAGGACGTCTGGGATCCGGTCAAGGCGCACGGCGGCACGCACGTCTCGGAACCGGAGCGGGAGGCGTTGGCACGGCTGCGGGATTGGGGGCTCACCGACGCATATCGGCTCCAGGAGCAGCGCGGTGGCCGCTTCAGCTGGTGGGATTACCGGGCCGGCATGTTCCATCGCAACGAGGGCATGCGCATCGACCTGCTGTACGTGACCGAGCCGGTCGCCAAGCGCGTCGTCTGGGCCGAGATCGACCGCGAGGCGCGCAAAGGCCCGCCGGTCCCATCCGACCACGCCCCGGTCGTGGTCGACCTCGACGCACAGGGCAAGCCGTTCAAGGCCGGCTGGGACGAGGCGCTCGCACGGATCTACGCGCGGACCAAGCCAGGCGCGCGGAAGAGCCCCGCCCAGGTCCGGTACGAGGAAGAGCGCAAGGCGCGTTCCGGGTCGTAGCCGGACGAACGTTGCCGCGAGGGGAATCACGGGTCCCGGCGCCACGGGACCGTTGCGGTGGCCGAAACGGCCTGCACCGGGTCCCACGGGCCGAACGTAGGCTCGCGCCCGGATGACGCTCCCCAGCGACGCCCCGGCGGAGATTCGCCTCATCGACCTCGAGAAGCGGTTCGGCGAGGTCCGGGCGGTCGATGGCGTCTCGCTGGACATCCGACCTGGCGAGTTCTTCTCGCTCCTAGGCCCGTCGGGCTGCGGCAAGACCACGACCCTTCGGATGATCGGCGGGTTCGAGACGCCGACAGCGGGCCGCATCCTGCTCCGCGACCGCGACGTGACCAACGATCCGCCGGACAAGCGCCCGGTGAACATGGTCTTCCAGCAGTACGCCCTGTTCCCGCATCTCGACGTGGCCGGCAACATCGGCTTCGGGCTGCGTCGTCATAACGTCGAGCGCCGCGAGATCGCTCGCCGGGTCGGCGAGGCGCTCGACCTCGTCCGGCTGGCCGGCTACGACCGGCGCAAGCCGTCCGAGCTGTCGGGCGGCCAGCAGCAGCGCGTCGCGCTCGCTCGCGCGCTCGTGAACCGGCCGAACGTGTTGCTCCTCGACGAGCCGCTCGGGGCGCTCGACCTCAAGCTGCGCCGCCAGCTCCAGGTCGAGCTGAAGCGGATCCAGGCCGAGGTCGGCATCACCTTCGTGTACGTCACCCACGACCAGGAAGAGGCACTCACGATGAGCGATCGGATCGCCGTGATGCATGCCGGGCTGGTGGAGCAGCTCGGCACGCCGGAGGAGCTCTACGAGCGGCCCGCGACCCGCTTCGTAGCCGACTTCATCGGCACGACGAACCTGCTGTCGGGCGCGGTCGAATCGACCGAGGCCGGGACGGCGGTAGTGCGCCTCGACGGTGGCGACCGATGCGTCGTCGCCGGCCCGGACCTGCGACCCGGCCGCACGGTCGAGGTCTCGATCAGACCCGAATCCATCGTCCTGCGGCCATCCAACGGGACCGCGCCCGGCGGACACGAGCCGCTCCGGGCGCAGGTCGAGCAAGTCGCGTACCTCGGGGGAAGCGTCCAGTACCAGGTCCGCACCAGGGGCGGCCTGGCCATCACCGTGCTCGCGCCGAAGGCCGGGCAACGTCACCCCGTCGGAACCGATGTCGACATCGTCTGGCCGCCTGCCGAGGCATTGGTCCTCGACGCGGCGCCCAAGGAGGAGGAGGTCACGACATGAACGAACGGCACGATGGCTCGAGCGTCGATCTCGAGAAGGAACTGACCCGCTACATGGTCGAGCGGCGCATCACCCGCCGGGAGCTCCTCGAGCGCGTGGCGTTGGTGGGCGGCGCGGCGGCGCTCGCCCCGGTCATCGCGGCCTGCACGTCGAGCGGTACGGCCAGCCCATCGGCCTCGGCCGCGCCGGCCTCCCCGAGCGCGGTGGCACCGTCGGCCTCTGCCGCCCCGACACCACTCCCCTCACCCGAGGCGGAGCTCAACATCCTCAATTGGACCGACTACCTGGCCGATGAGGTCATCGCCTCGTTCGAGGACCAGCACAAGGTCAAGGTCACCCAGAGCTTCTTCTCGACCACCGACGAGATGTATACGAAGCTCGGCGATGACGGCGGCGACTACGACATCAGCTTCCCGATCTCGGTCGACGTGCCGAACATGGTCGAACGAGGCGTCATCGCCAAGCTCGACAAGTCGTTCCTGACGAACATCGGCAACCTCGGCCAGGAATGGGCGAACCCGGGCTACGACCCGGGCAACGAGTACACGGTCCCGTACATGTGGTGGACCACCGGCGTCGGCTACGACCCCGCCCGCCTCAAGGAGGAGCCGACCAGCTCCAAGGCGCTATGGGACGACCGCTGGAAGGGCCACATATCGATGCTCGACGACTGGCAGGAGGTGTTCGGGCTGACGCTGATCCAGCTCAAGCATTCCGCGAACACCGAGAACACGGCCGAGCTCGACGAGGCGCTCGCGTTGCTGAAGCAGCAGAAGCCGCTAGTACGCACGTATTCGACCGACACGATCACCACGATGACGTCGGGTGACGTGTGGATCGGCCATATCTGGGGCGCCGATCGCTTCGCGATCCAAGAGACGATCCCGGACTTCGCCTACTACATCCCCGAGGAAGGCGGCGTGAAGGGCTCCGACACGGTCGCCACGTTCACCGGCTCGCCCCACCCGATCGCGGCGCAGATGTTCATCAACCACCTGCTGGATGCGAACAACAGCGCGCTCAACACCAACCTCATCTACTACATGGGCCCCAATGCCGCGGCCAAGGAGTTCATCGACCCGGCCATCCTGCAGGACCCGACGATCAACCCCGAGCAGGAGATCGTCGACAAGCTCGAGGAGCTGCTGAGCCACCAGGCCACGCTCCGTGACGAGTACCTGAAGCGCTGGCAGGAGCTGCGGGCCTGACCCGACCGATGGGCGCGGCCGCCGTCCAGCCTGTGGACGCGGCCGCCACCTCGGCCGCGCCGGGGCGGCTGGCCCGGCTGCGGGCGGCCGCGCTCGTCCTGCCCGGGGTGGGCTGGCTCATCGCGTTCTTCGTCGTCCCACTGGCGATCATCTTCGTCGTCAGCCTCGGCTCGCGTGACGAGCTCGACCGCATCTCGCTCGCCCAGCCCTCGCTCGACAACTACGTCCGGGCGTTCGACCCGATCTTCCTGCCGACGTTCCTCAACTCGCTGCGCTACGCGGCGATCACGACGATCCTGTGCCTGGCCATCGGCTATCCGATCGCCTACTGGATCAGCCGCTACGGCGGACGGCACAAGGTGCTGCTGCTGATCCTGGTGATGCTGCCGTTCTGGACGAGCTACCTCATCCGGACCTACTCGTGGATGATCCTGCTGCGCGACAACGGCGTGGTGAACTCCATCCTCCAGGCGATCGGCCTGACCCAGGAACCGATCATCCTCATGAACACCGACATCTCGGTCATCCTCGGCATGACCTACGGCTTCCTGCCGTTCGCGATCCTGCCGCTGTTCGTGTCGATCGACCGGCTCGATCCCGACCTCATCGCCGCCGGGCGCGACCTGTACGCGTCGGGCCGGAGCGCGTTCGTGCACATCACGCTGCCGCTGACGATGCCGGGCATCATCGCGGCCGGGCTGCTGACGTTCATCCCGGCGCTCGGCGACTTCGTCACGCCGGACCTGCTCGGCGGACCGCAGACGACGACCATCGCCAAGAACATCCAGGAGCTGTTCCTGGCCGGTCGTGACTGGTCGTACGGCGCCGCGCTCGGGTTCGTGCTGATGGCGGTGACGCTCACCGGCACGCTCGTCGCCTTGCGGACCCTCCGCCGTGAGGTGATCGGTGGCGACTGACGTGGTCGGGAGCGATCGGCCGTGATCCGCGAGCACAATCGCTGGCTGTCCGGGTTCGCCGTCCTCGTCTACGCGTTCCTCTTTGCGCCGATCGTCGTCCTCATCATCTTCTCGTTCAACACGGCCCGGCGCGGCCTGGTCTGGCGGGGCTTCACGTTCGACTGGTACCCGAAGCTGCTCGCCAACGATGAGCTCCTCGACGCGCTCATCGTCACGCTCCAGGTCGCGGCCGTGGCGGTGGCCATCTCGACGATCCTCGGCGCCCTGCTCGGCCTCGGCCTGGCCAGGCTCCGGTTCCGCGGCCGCGGTGCGACCGAGACGCTGCTGCTCGTGCCGATGGTGACGCCCGAGATCGTCATGGGTCTGTCGCTGCTGCTGTTCTTCTCGCAGCTGTTCGACGCGCATGGGTCGGTGGCCCAGCTGTGGGTGGCCCACATCACGTTCTGCGTGTCGTACGTGGCGGTCGTCGTCCGCGCCCGGGCGGCGAGCATGGATCCGCACCTCGAAGAGGCCGCGCGCGACCTCGGGGCGTCGGCGTGGGGCGCGTTCCGGTTCGTGACGCTGCCGTTGATCGCGCCGGCGGTGCTCGCCGGCGCCCTCCTGGCGTTCTCGCTGAGCTTCGACGATTACGTCGTGTCGACCTTCAACGCCGGAGTCGGCAGCTCCACGCTGCCGCTCTACATCTACGGCGCGATCAAGTTCGGCGTCACGCCCGAGATCAACGCGATCTCGACGATCGTCGTCGCGCTGACGGCGGTCGCGATCCTCGTCGCGTGGCGTGCCGGCGCCTTCAACGCCGGACGCGTTCGGCCGATCGCCGAGGTGCCGGCCGGGACCTAGCGGGCCGACGCCTTCGCGCGGGCAGCGGACCGCGCCGCCGAGCCGTTCGTCGCGCGCGGCAAGCGGACGGCCGCGATCTCGCCTTCGAACGTCTCGGTCTCGCCGTCCTTGGGCGTCGGCACGTCGTACCGCTGGCGCACCGTGCGCTGCGAGTTGATGCCGTCGTTGGCGTAGCGGTCGACCGCCATGAGGTCGAACGCGTGGACGCTCGGCTCCTGGTTCGAATAGCGGCCGGCTCGCCAGCTCTGCGAGCGCGTCCCGCGCTGCTGGAGCTCGCAGACGTGCCAGTCCTGGCGGTTGGTGAGGTCCCAGAAGGCGATCGCATCGGACGGGTCGAAGTCGAGGGCCGCGATCGTCGATGGCTCGAACAGCCACTGGCAGGTGATCCGCGTGTGCGCCGGCCCGGCCGGCTCAAGTCGATGCACGAGCAGGTAGTCCGGGTGGATCGACAGGAACGTCATGGGCCAGATGAGGTAGTAGTAGATCCGCCGTTCATCGACCGGCGTCGTCCCGGGGATGGCCGGGCGGCCGCCCCGATGCCCACCGTCGATCGCCATCGTCTCGGCGTCGTCGACGAGCTCCATCCAGCCGCCCTGCCACGGCCCGGTCGGGGCGAAATCACCACCGATGTCGTAGGGCGTCAGCTTGTTGAGCTGCGGGTGGATGCCCGGGCAGTGGTAGCACTCGCTGTAGTTCTCGGCGACGAACTTCCAGTTCGTGTCGACCTCATAAATCACCGTGTGCGCGACGCGCAGCTGGGCGAAGTCGAACCGGGCGAGGTGGGGCGGCAGGTCGCCCAGCCAGTCGACCAGCGGAGGCGGTTCGTCCGAGAGGCACACGAACACGAAGCCTTGCCAGGTCTCCATCCGCACGCCGACGAGCCCGAAGTCCTTCATGTCGAAGTCGTCGAGGTCCTCGGTGTGCTTGGCCCGAACGAGGTTCCCCTCGAGGTCGTAGATCCAGGCGTGGTAGGGGCACTGGAAGCGGACTGCCGAGCCGCACGATTCCTCGACCACCGCGGTGCCGCGATGACGACAGACGTTGTAGAAGGCACGGAGCTCGCCGTCGCGGCCACGCGCGATCAGCAGCGGCTCATCGTCGATGGTGGCCAGGAAGTAGGTTCCCGGCGACGGCGCGTCCTCCTCCCGCCCGACGACCATCCACTCGCGCCGGAACCACTCCCGTCGCTCGAACTCGTGGATCGCCGGGTCGTGATAGGCCCGGCCGGGCAACAAGGAAGCCGCGCGGTACGGCTTGCGGACGGCGTCGATCTCCTCCTGGGTCAGCGGGCTCGTGGTCATGACCTCGGGACGTCCTTCCGCGGATCGAGGAACGGGATCGCCGCGGTCCGTGCCGGCCAGCGCCCGCCGTCGGGCGCCTCGATCTCGAGGGCGTTGCCGGCGCCCGCCAGCCCGATCGGCACCCAGACGTAGCCGATGTTGCGCTCCAGGCGCGGCGACCAGATGAGGTCGGTGACGGTGCCGACGTGCTCGCCGTCGTGGAAGGCGCGGCACTTGCGCGACAGCTCGAACGGGAGCGCCTCACCCTCCATCTCGACCCCGACGAGCTTGCGATCGACGCCCTCCGCGCGGATCCGTTCGAGCGCAGCCTTGCCGATGTAGTCGGCCGCCTGGGGCTCGACCAGCCGTTCGAGGCCCATGACGTGGAACGGCGTGTCGGCGATGGTCATGTCGGAACCGTAGTTGAAGATGCCGGCCTCGATGCGACGCGCTTCGCACGGCGCGATCGGCCGGATGCCGTGCGCTCGCCCGGCGTCCATGATCCGGTCCCACAGCTCCGCGCCGCGGGACGGGTCGCGCAGGTAGATCTCGTAGCCGATCTCACCGGTCCAGCCGGTGCGCGAGATGACGACCGGGATGCCGTCGAGGTCGGTCGTCAGCGTCCAGTAGTACTTGATGTCGAGCACCTGCGGACCGAACAGCGCCACCAGCGTGTCCTTCGACTTCGGCCCCTGCACCTGGACGGGGTAGACCTCCGGCTCGCGGACCGTGACGTCCAGGCCGCTGTGGATCGCGACGCCGCGTGCCCACAGGCCGGCGTCCGAATCGGCGAGCGCCAGCCACCAGCGATCTGCCTCGACGCGGAGCAGGACCGGATCGTTGACGATGCCGCCGTCCTCGGCGGTGATCAGCACGTACTTGCCCTGCCCGACCTCGCACTTGGTCAGATCGCGACAGGTGAGGGTGTTGACGAAGGCGCTCGCGTCGGGGCCGCTGATCTCGACGATCCGCTCGACCGAGACGTCCCACAACGTCACGTCGTTGAGCAGCGCCCAGTACTCCTCCACGGGGTCTGCGTAGTAGCCCGGCAGGTACATGTGGTTGTAGATGTCGTAGGCGCTGCAGCCCGCCTCGAGGGTCTTCTCGAAGAACGGCGAGCGCCGGTACCACGGCCCGAAATAGAGCGTTGACGACTCGGTCGTCGCGGGTGTCGCGAGCGGCGTGGCCATGGACGACGGACCTCCTGCGCAGGTGGCGAACCGGTCCCGATCGTGCAGCCTGGGGATCCTATTGCCTGTCGTGTTCCACCAGATGGCCCGGGTGACGCGCCCGCCGGGACGCGCGCCGGACGGTGTTGGGACGGTCCCGTGGGACGGGAGCTGGCGACATGATCCAGGGCTATCGTGCCGCCGTTTCCCGTGGCACGGCAGACCATGACCGGCCCGCCCGTGGGGCGGGAATCCTCTGCTTGGAACACGCCCGGATGTCGCCTGCTCCCGTGGGACGGGACCCGGAAATGCGGCGTCGGCCCAGACGTGGCGATGCCCGGCTGGGATATCCCAACCGGGCATCTGTCTGGCCGATCTCCCCCCAGGATGAGGCCGAGATGAACACTAACCGGTACTTGGGTCCTAATCAAGAGGTAGGACCTTACAACTGGTGCGAATTTGCACCAAATCAGGGGCCCGCGGCGCCGGGCGGCGCCCGAGGCGCCCCGGCCGCGCGCCCTAGTCCAGGGTCACCCGCTCGTGCCAGTGGGGCACGTGCGTCTCGAAGCCGAGCGCCTTGACCTTCGGCTCCAGCGCGACCTGCGCCTCGGGGTCGCCGTGGACCAGGAAGACGCGACGTGGGAACCCGGGGTCGCCGGGCCGCTTCCCGTCCGCGAACCGACCCAGCCAGTCGAGCAGCTCGCCTTCGTCGGCGTGGGCCGAGAAGCCCGCGATCGAGCGCACCTTGCAGCGGACCTGCCGCGGCTGGCCGTCGAGGCGGACCGTCTGCGCGCCGGCCTGGAGATGCGCCCCGAGCGTCCCCTCGCCCTGGTAGCCGACGAACAGGATCGTGGCGTTCGGGTCGTCGATGAGGTTGCGCAGGTGACCCACCACCCGGCCGCCGGTGAGCATCCCGTTCGACGCCACGATCATGTACGGCCGGGGCGCGAACTGGATCGCCTGCGACTCCTTGGCGGTGTTCGTGACCATCTGCGCGGGGTAGTCGAGCGGCGTGTCGCCCGATCGCAGCAGTTCCGCGGCTTCCTCGTCGAAATACTCGGCGTAGCGCCGGTAGATGGTCGTCGCCTTCGTGGCCATCGGCGAGTCGAGGTACAGCGGCAGCAACGGGATCTCGCCCCGTTCGATCAGGCGATCGAGCTCGAACACGACCTCCTGGGTCCGGCCGATCGCGAACGACGGGACCAGCAGGACGCCCTCCGACTTCGCGACCAGGTTGACCGTCTCGGCCAGGATCCGGATCGCCTCGTCCTGGGGTTCGTGTTCGCGGCCACCGTACGTCGACTCGACCAGCACGTAGTCCGCGGCGGTCAGATAGGTCGGGTCCCGGATGATCGGCGTGCCCGGCCGGCCGAGGTCCCCGGAGCACACGATCATGCGCTCCTCACCGCCCTCCTCGACTCGCAGCCGGATGATCGCCGAGCCGAGGATGTGCCCGGCATCGAGGAACGTGGCCCACACGCCCGGCGCCACCTCCCGCTCCTCGTCGTAGTCGATCGGCCGGAAATGGCCGATCGTCCGCTCGGCGTCCTTGACCGTGTACAGCGGCAGATCGAGGTCGATGTCGATCGCCGGCGGCTGCATCCGGATCGCGGCTTCCGGATCGGGCCCGGGGTCGGGCGGATCGGGCTCGATCGTGGTCTCCAGGTGCTCCTCGGTCACCGCGTGCGGCAAGGCCTCCGCCGTCATCGACTCCGCCGCCGTCGTCGCCCGCTCGACGGTCCCGCCCGGCGCGTCCCCGGTCTCGACCGCGGCCTCCTCCGAGCCGCCGGAAGCGGCGAGGTCGATGGCAGCCTGGTAGGCCTCCGCCTCAGCCTGGTCGTCGGCCTCGACCAGGTCCGGGTGTCGCTTCTCCCAGCGGGCCTCGCGCTTCGCGAACTCCTCGTGGAGGTGCCCCGAATCGAGCAGCACGAGGGTGGCCAGCTCGACTGTGCCGGCGGTCGCGTGGATCGTCCCCTGATAGCCCGCCTTGACGAGCATCGGCAACCGGCCGCAGTGATCGAGATGCGCATGGGTCAGGACGACCGCATCGAGCTCGCTCGGGTCGAAGCCGAAGGGCACCCGGTTCCTGACCGACTCGTTCGGGCTGCCCTGGAACATCCCGCAGTCGACGAGCACCTTGGCGCGGTCGGTCGAGATCAGGAACTGGGAGCCCGTGACCGTCGTGGCGCCGCCGAGGAAGTGGATCTGCATGCCGAGCATGGTGACAGGCGGCGCCCTGGACCGGATGTCGCGCGCGGTCGATGCCGCGTCGCGCGGCCGTTACGGAAGGAGGACGAGCGCGTCGACGGCGATCGCGACGAACAGCAGCGACAGGTAGGAGATCGAGTAGCGGTAGAGGCGGATGGCGCCTTGCGTCGAGGCCTCCTCGGACGATCCGCGCCGCCACAGCTCGTAGGCCTGCCAGATGAACACGGCGCCCAGCCCGACCGCGGCGCCGAGGTAGATCAAGCCCATCCGGGCGACCGGCCACAGGACGAGCGAGATCGCGACCATCAGCAGGGTGTAGAGCGCGATCTGCCGCGTCGTCTCCGGGATCCCGCGCACGACGGGGAGCATCGGGACGCCGGCGGCGGCGTAGTCCTTGCGGATGCGCAGCGACAGCGCCCAGAAGTGGGGCGGCGTCCAATAGAAGACCAGGGCGAACAGGATGAGGGCCGGGATCCCGACGTCTCCGGTCACCGCCGCCCAGCCGATGACCGGCGGCAGTGCCCCGGCCGCCCCGCCGATGACGATGTTCTGCGGGGTCGATCGCTTGAGCAGCATCGTGTAGACGACGACATAGAAGCCGATCGCGAGCAGCGTAAGGAAGGCCGCCAGCAGGTTGATCGTCCAGGCCATCAGCGCGAACGAGACGACGCCGAGGACGATCCCGAAGATCACGGCGTTCTCGGGCTCGACCTGGTGCGCCGGCAGGGGTCGTCGACGCGTCCTGGCCATCAGCGAATCGATGTCGCGATCGAGATAGCAGTTGATCGCGTTGGCGCTGCCCGCGGCGAGCGTCCCACCGATGAGGGTCCAGAACACGCGCACGCCCCAGTCGCCCCAATCGATGCCTGGCACCCAGCGCGTGGCGAGCACCATCGCCGGCACGGTCGTGACGAGCAGCAGCTCGATGATCCGCGGTTTGGTCAGGGCGATGTAGGCACGGATGCGGTCGGCGGTCGTGGGCGGGATGGTCGTGCCCGACTCGCTCGCCTCGCCGGCGAGGTCCGGCGCGGATCCGGCCCGAACCGTGCGCGCGGCGTAGTAGCTCGTGACCGTCAGCCCGACGAGCATCGCGAAGATGACCGCGCCGAGGGCGAGGTGCAGGGTCTGGGTCCAGGCCGACAGGCTGGTCAGCACCTGCAGCCCGCCGATCACGATCTGGATCGCGAACAGCACCGCCGTGCCGACCGCGACCCGAACGACCGTCGGGTGCTCACGTTGGGTCCGCCACGCGACCACCGCGACGCCAGCCACGATCGCGCCGACGATCGCCGCCACCCAGCGGTGGAGCACGTGCGGGGCGGTCAGCTCGGTCAGGGCCGGAGCGAGCGACCCGTTCATCAGCGGCCAGTCGGGGAACACCAGCGCCGAGTCGGTCGCCGTGACCTGCGAGCCGAACAGCAGCAACGCGAAGGTGGCCAGGGTCGTGAACGCTGCGAGCAGCGTGAAGCGCTGGCTGCCACCCGAGGCGCCGAGGCGCGCCGGGAAACCGGCACGCACCGTCACGTACACCAGCAGCGCGACCAGCAGCATCGCGGCGGCCAGGTGCGCAGTCACCGACTCCCCGGTGTTGCCGAGGCGGACCGTCTCGCGCCCGAGCCACGCCTGGAAGCCGACCAGGGCCACGGCTCCGAGCGACGGCCAGACCAGCGAGCGCCGGTCACGGTGATCGACCCACGCGAGGATCGCCAGGCCGAGGATCTCGAAGCCGATGATCGCCGCGACCGTGCGGTGGGTCCATTCGATCCAGGCCTTCACGTCGCCGGCCGGTGGCAGCAGCTGGCCGTAGCACAGCGGCCAGTCCGGGCAGGCCACGCCGGAGTCGGTGGCGCGGACGATCACCCCGATCGTCACGAGCAGGATCGCCGTCCCGAGGGTGGTCGCGGCGAGCTTCTGGAAGCGGGTCACGTGGTCTCCTGGGGCGCGGGGACGGGACGCACCGGGCATTCTAGCGGAGGGTCGGTGGCGGCCTTCCGTCGCGCTCTCGGCTACGCTTCGACGATGACCCCTGCAACCCGCGTGGCGGTGCTGTGCGCTGCGCTCGCGCTGCTCGCTGCGTGCTCAGGACCTGGGACCACGGCCCCGCCGGCCACGGCACCGACGGCGCCATCCGGCTCCGGCGCGACCGCCGACTGTCCGACGACGCCCGCACCGCAGGAAACGCCGGATGGCTGGGACGTGGGCTCGCAGCGGCCATCGGTCTTCCCGCAAGTCATCAACCCGCCCGGCGCGATCACCTGCGGCCCAACCCGTCTGATGTTCTCCTTCCTCGACGAGCAGAGCGTGCCGGTCGCCGCGCCCGACCGCAGCGTCGGGGTCAAGGTCTTCGACCTCGGCGCGGACCCCGCGACACCGGTCGGTCAAGGCGACGCGACGTTCATCTGGGCCATCGAGCCGACGGTCGGCGTCTACGTCGTCGACCTCGACCTACCGACCGCCGGGAGCTACGGCATCGAGTTCACGACGTCCGCCCCGGGCGGGTCGCCCGAGATGATCAGGTTGCTGTTCGACGTGCAGCCGTCGTCAGACCTCGTAGCCATAGGCGACAAGGCGCCGGCCTCCGACACCCCGACGCTCGACGACGTCGGTGGTGACGTGGCGAAGCTCTCGACGGACCCTGCGCCTGTTGCGGCGTTCTACGAGACGTCGATCGCCCAGGCGCTCGCGGACAAGAAGCCATTCGTCGTCGCCTTCGCCACGCCGAAGTTCTGCGTGAGCCAGCAATGCGGCCCGACGCTCGACCGGCTTAAGCCGATCGCGGCACGCCATCCCGGCGTGACCGTCATCAATGTCGAGCCCTACCAGCTCGAATTCAAGGACGGGACGCTGCAGCCGGTCCTAACCGGCGAGCCGGCGGCGCTGACGCCGACCGCCACGACCAACGAGTGGGGCCTGGCCACCGAGCCATGGGTGTTCGTGGTCGACCGCGACGGGATCGTCACCAAGTCGTTCATGCTGATCTTCAGCGACGCGGAGCTCGAGGCGGCGCTGTCAGCGGTCGAGTAGCCCCTAGAACGGGGCGTCCTCCAGCTTGATCGCCAGCCGTTCCGCACCCTCCATCCGCCACCAGACGCGGACCGGTTCGGCCGTTGCCTGGTGCTCGGTCAGATGGCCCGGCGCGAACTCTGTGCCGTTCTGCAGCTCGCGCAGGCTGAACTCGACGAGCTCGCCGCCACGTATCCGGAGCGTAAAGCCGCGGACGTCGGCCAAGCCCTGACTGTCGACCCCGACCACGACACCCGTCATGTCGGTCGTGCCGGCAGGACGATCCGGGTCGACGATCCCCGTCTCGCTGAACAGGATCGCGGCGAGGGCCGTGACGACCACGATGGCCACCAACAGGATCGCGAATAACCTGCGTGTCCGAGCGTCCACCGATCAGGCGCCGGCCGGCGTCCCACCCGCGACTGTGCCCGTGCTCCCCGGCGCGTACAGCGGCTCGCCGGCCGCGCAGCGCGGGCAGGTCGCTTCACCCGGCTCGTAGGTGGGGAGGTCGAGCTGCCAGAGCGAGCGGAGCGGGTACGTGCGCCCGGTGGTCGGGGACGTGAGGGTCGCCCGCCCGCCACTCCGGTCCACGAGCACGGCGCACTCGACGATCTCGCCGCCGAGGGCCTCGACGGCGGGGATCATCGCGAGGAGGGAGCCGCCGGTCGTGAGGATGTCGTCGACCAGGTAGACGCGCTCACCGGGCACGATCGTGAAGCCGCGCCGGAACTCGCGGCGCGTGGCGCCATCCTCGTCACGGATCTCCTCGGCGAAGATGCTGCGCGTCCCCAGCTGGCGAGCCGTTTCGAAGGCCAGGATGACGCCGCCGGTCGTCGGGCCGGCGACCAGGTCGACGAACGGCCGATCGGCCGAGCCCGCAAGCCCGCGCATCCGGGCGACCCAGAACCCGCACAGCTCGCTGGTGGCAGCCGGGTCGGACAACACCGCGAACTTCTCGAGATAGGCATCCCCGTGCCGTCCGCTCTTGAGGAGGAAGTGGCCCTCGCGGAACGCACTGGAGGCGCGGAACAGCTCCTCGGTCCGTGCCGCGATCGCAGACCGGACGGCTAGCTCGACGCCCGACTTGATGGTCGTCACGCGTCAAAGTCTACGCGGGCTACCTGCGATGGCCCGACGCCCGGGGCCTCGACTACGATATCGGTGCCCCGGCAGGGCCAACAGCGCCTGGCGCGGTGTGGGCGGAACGCCCCGCGTTCCGTCCGACGGCCGGCGGCGTCCCGATCAAGCGTTCCGACGTCGATCGGCACGCCAGGCGTGTCGATCGACGGCTGGACCGACGCTTGAGCGTGGGTCGTGGTCCGCACAGCCTCCGCTCGGCACGCCCCGGAGTTCCACACGCCCGGGCGGCGTGGGGACCGATGCGGAGGCTCTCGACTGCTAGGGCCGGTATTCGACGCCCTTGACGGACGGGGCGCCAGCTCGTTTCGGGAGCGCCGACCCGATCAGGTCGCGGTGCGATGCCAGGCCCAGGCGACGGCACTCCGCGGCCAGCTCGTCGACCAGCCGGACCGGCAAGGTCGGGTCGGCGAAGATCGCCGTGCCGACCTGGACCGCGACGGCGCCGACCGCCAGGAAGTCGAGGACGTCGGCGAGCTCCGTGACACCGCCGATGGCGACGACCGGGATCCGCACGGCCTGCGCCGCCTCGTACACGACGCGCAAGGCGATCGGCTTCACGGCCGGCCCGCTCAGACCGCCGTAGATGTTGCCGAGGAGCGGCCGCGTCCGATCCGGTGCGACGGCGATGCCCGACAGCGTGTTGATCGCGGTCAGGGCATCGGCGCCGGCATCGGCGATGGCACGCGCGATCGGCCGGATGTCGGCGACGTTCGGCGACAGCTTGACGAGCAGCGGCAGGTCGGTCACCCGCCGGACCGCGGCGGTCACCTCGGCCGCGGCATCAGGGTCGATCGCGAACTGGATCCCGTCGCGGCCGACGTTCGGGCACGAGATGTTGAGCTCGATGCCGGCGATGCCCGGCACGCCCTCGAGGCGGCGGGTGACCGCCACGTAGTCGCCGACCGACTCGCCAGCCACGTTCACGAGCACCGGCACCTTCCAGCCGGCCCAGGTCGATGCGTACTTGTCGACCACGGCATCGACGCCTGGGTTCTGCAAGCCGATCGAGTTCAGCATCCCGCCCGGCGTCTCGGTCACGCGCGGTGTCGGATTGCCGATCCGTGCCTTGAGGGTCGTCCCCTTGCAGCAGATCGCGCCGAGCCGATCCACATCGACCACGTCGCCGTACTCGACCCCGTAGCCGAACGTGCCCGACGCCACGAGGATCGGGTTGCGCAGCACGAGCCCTCGACCGAGATCGACCGACAGGTCGACGTCGACGGGCGGCTCCGGTTCGATCGGCGGCGGTCGGACGGCCTCGACACGCGGCCGGGGTGTCGGCTGGACGATCGCCGAGCGCACGCGGCGGACGGTGGGCGCACGCTTCGCCCCGGCCGGCCGGCCATTGCTCGTGACCACCCGTCGCTTGGCCCTCATGACCAGGCGCCCTCCCAGGCGAGCTCCTCACTGGCGAACACGGGTCCTTCGCGGCAGACCCGTTGCGGCGTGCCGGTGACGCTCATCACGACACAGCCGAGGCATGCCCCGACCGCGCAGCCCATGTTCTGCTCCATCGATACCTGGAGATACGACTTCCGCCGCGCCGCCGGAGAACCCAGGGGATCGGCCTTGCCGGCACCGCGCTTGCGGCCGAGACGGGCCACGCCAAGTCGTTGGCGACGGCCCTCGGCCTGTTTGGCGAGCGCGCGCAGCATCCCGGTCGGACCACACGCGAAGGCCTGGTCGGCCCAGCCCTCGTACTCCGGCACGAGGTCCGTCACGAAGCCCTGATGACCGAGCGAGCCGTCGTCGGTCGCGACGACGTACTCGACCTCGTCGGGCAGGAGGCTGGATGGGTAGACCTCGCGCGAGCTTGCCGCGCCGAACAGGAGGGTCACCTGGCGCCCGTCGCGGATCGCCTCATCGGCCAGCATCCGGACGCCGGCCATCCCGAGACCGCCGGCGATGAGCAGCAGGTGACGGCTGCGCGGGTCGACCTCGAACGGGCGGCCCAGCGGGCCGAGCAGGTCGATGGCATCGCCCGGGCGAAGCCGCGTGAACCACTCCGTGCCGCGCCCGATGACACGGAAGTGGATGGTCACGATGCCGGTCGCCGCATCAGCGGTATTGATCGAGAACGGTCGACGCAGCACGAAGCCCGAGAAGTCGCCGGTCCGGACATGCACGAACTGACCGGCCCGCGACCCGTTCGCGAGGTCGGGCGCGTGGAAGGCCTGCAGCCATTGACCGGGGAGGATCTCGCGGCTCTCGACGAGCTCGGCCGCGGCGAGCCGCATCGTCACGCGGTCGGGCGGCCCTCCGCGCCATCGTCGGCCTCGTCGTCCTCGTCGGTCGTGGTCGTCGCCTCGGCCTCGCCGGCCTCGTCGGCCTCGTCGGCCTCGTCGGCCTGGTCGGACTCGTCGGCGCTCGCCTCGCCCTCCTCTCCCGAAGCGGCCTCGTCGTCATCGATGTCGCCGCCGGCTGCGGCCAGCTCCGGCGCCACCGACGGATATGCGTCGGCGAGTGCATCGGCAAGGTCGCCGAATACGTCGGTCGGATCGTAGAACTCGACCAGCTCGTCCGGCCCGGACAGCGTGCGCCACGTGCCCTCGGCTTCCTCGGGCACGACCTCGGCGCGGAACTCGCCGGCCGCGGTCAGCATCAGGCGCTCATCGTCGTCATCGACGATCACCAGGTCGCCGATGAGGTTCGACGCGCTCGTCGCGGCGGTCTCGAACTCGTCGAGCAGGCGCGACTCCGTCCGCTGGCTGCGCTCCTGGTACTCCAGCGCGAGGTCGTACAGCCGGCGAGCCGCCGCCTCGTCATCAGCGAGCTCCTCGGACTCGGGCTGACCGGCAGCCCAGGAGTCGGCGGCTGCGGCATACGGATCCTCGCCGAGACTCACGGTCTCCTCGGGGGATACGCCCGCGGCCTCGAGCAGGTCCTCACTGGCGGTCGGCTGCTCGCCCAGCCCGGCCGCCTCCTTGGCCGACTCGCTGAACGCCGCGAAGATGTCGGCCGGGTTGTACAGCTCGACCAGCTCCGCCGCGGACTCGATGACCTCGGTCTCGCTGACCCAGTCACCGGTCAGGTCGTCGAGGAACCGTGTCCGGCTGCGGAAGGTGCTGTCCGGCGCGATCGACAGGTAGTCGGGCTCCTCGTCGATCAGCGTCAGACCGCCGTAGGCCGCGATGCGCTCGCGATGGCGATCGAGGAAACGGCGCAGCTGGTCGGCCGACTGCACAAGGAAGTCCGACCGCTCGAGTGCAGCGTCAGCGGCGATCTCGCCGAGCAGGTCGTTGCGGCCCGTATCCATGGTTCGCCTCCTGTCGGGTTCATCGCCTGGTGGTAGCTGTTCTCGTCGGATTCCCAATGGTGCTCCTCGTTCGTCGCGGGTCAGGGATGGTATTCGAGGTCGGGTCCCATGCGCTCGCGCAGGAACATCGAATGATGGCGTTCGAAGATCCACTCGCCGGCGCGGTGGCCCAGGGCGCGTGTCGCCTCGTCCGCCTCGAGCTTGTCCAGCGTCGCGTAGTCGGGCAGGTCGAGCAGGATGACATTGTCGAAATCCCAGCCATGCGCGACGTTGAACCAACCGATGAAACGGATCCCGAACCGCTCCTCGTACTCCTTCAGCTGACGCGGGAAGATCGTCTTCATGAAGAACTTGAAGAACGGGTCGCGGCCGCGCCGAACGGAGAAGTAGGTCGCGAGGACGGGCATGTCGTCATTGTGTCATGGGGGTCGCGCCGGGCGAGGCCCGCGTTGGCCGCCACACGCCCTGGCGCTCGCTAGGAGCGAGATCCTGCCCGGACCAACCGCGTGTGTGCCAGTTACTCGCCGGGGGATTGTTAGGCACCGAACTTGGGTGACGAGATGCGGGGCTTTGCAGATCCCGTGCACGAGATCCACCCAGGCACGTGCCAAGTCGCCGCCGGAACGCAAATTCGCGCTGGACTCCCTGCCTAGTAATCCGGGGGCGAATATCTGGCAGCGTTCGTGGCGGGCGGCCGGCTCTATCGTTCCGACGGTTCCTCCGACTGCCCCTCATCCTCGAGCTCGCCGACCGTCTTGGTGGCACTCCCCAGCGGCCGACGCCGGGCGCGCCGGTCCGCGGCCACGAGTCGGAGCAGGAAGATGATCGTCTGGCCGGTGGTGAGCAACAGCCCGATGACCGCGAACAGCAGGATCGCGCTGACCGCCTCGGGCCAGCGCCACGCCACGCTGAGCGGCGTGAGCACCACGAACACCGCCAGCACGGCGAGCTGGAAGCGGAAACACCCGAGGCCCGGGCCGCGTTCGGCCTCGAGGTCGGCGCCCTTGTACTGGACCGGGCCGGTCGGACGGGGAGGGCGCGGCGGCGTCGGGTCGACGTTCGGGTCGATCTGAGGGTTTTGGTCGGTCTCGGTCACGAGCCCGAACGATACGGGAGGAGCGCTCAGCCCGCCGGTGGATCGGTGGCCAGACCCTCGACGACCTCGACGTTGGGCAGCGCTGTCAGGATCGATGGCGACGCCAGCACCTTCCACGAGCGCGAGCCACCACCGAGCACGATGCGATCCCGCTGCATGACGCGGGCATCGACCCACACCGGCAATGCGGGGGGCAGACCGAACACCGTCACCCCGCCGATCTCCATCCCGGTGATGTCGCGGGTGGCATCCGCCGGGGCGAACGACGCCTTGCGCGTCCCGAGGCGGTCGCGGACCGCGCGGTTCACGTCCAGCCGGTTGGGTGCCAGGACGACGCACGCGGCGAACCGTGGCGGATCGCTCTTGCCGATCACGAGGATGGTGTTGGCCGACTCCTCGGGCGCGAACCCATAGGCGGCGCAGAACGCGGCCGTGTCGGCGAGGGCCGGGTCGCACGGGAACAGCTCGAAGTCGACGCCGAGTGGGTCGAGGGCGGCTACCAGCCGATCACGGCCCTCGGGGTCGTGCGTTTCGGGGTCGATCCTCGCGACATCGGACATGCTCCGAAGCGTAATCGCTACCATCGCCCGGGATGACCGACCGGACGACGATCCAGCCTCCGACCACGATGCCCGAGCTCGACGTCGACGCGTACCTCGAGCGGTTCGACTGGCATCCGGAGCCCGAGCTGATCGGGTACCGCGACGAGGCGACGTCGCGCGCGGCGCTCGCCTCGCTCGGCCTGCGGACCTGGCACGACGCGCTGGAGTTCCTGTTCGGGATCGCGACGAAGCGAGCGATGGGCGACGCGTCGCCGTACGCCGAGGCGCGGCGCCGCTACTACGGCTCCGATCCAGCCGGTCCTCGCGAGGGACCCGGCCTTGCTCCGACCGAGCCGAAACGGGCTGCGGATGTCCTCGCCGAGTTCAACGACCGGCTCGCCGGCGGCCTGATGAACGCCCAGCATCCCCGCCAGTTCGGCTACTTCACGCCGCCGCCGCTGCCGATGTCGATCATGGGCGAGCTACTCGCCCAAGTCGCCAACCAGGGTGTCGATGTCTGGCATGCGGGCCCGTTCGCCGCCTTCGCCGAGGAAGAGGTCGTGCGCTGGCTGTGCGAGATCGTCGGCTATGGCGATGGATCGTTCGGGCTGCTCACGAGCGGCGGGGTCATGGCCAACTTCATGGGCATGACGCTGGCACGCGACCTCCAGCTGGGTCGCGTCCGCGGGCTCAGTGCACCGCCGCGGGGCAAGGACCTCGAGGGCGCCCGGGTCTATACCAGCGACCAGACGCACTTCTCGATCGCCCGGGCGCTCGACGAGCTCGGGTTCCCGCCGGGGACGCTCGTCGTGCTGCCGTCGGACGACGAGTTCCACCTGCGTGGCGCCCCGGTGGCGGAGGCCGTTGCGCGCGATCGCGCGGCCGGTCTGACGCCGTTCGCGATCGCGGCGGTCGCGGGCTCGACGAACACCGGCTCGGTCGACGCGGTCGGCGAGCTCGCGGACGTCGCGGAGGCGGAAGGCGTGTGGCTGCATGTCGATGCCGCCTACGGCGGCGGCGCCAGGTTGTCCGCGCGGGATCGTGATCGGGTGCCGGACCTCGAGCGTGCCGACTCGCTGACGGTCGACCCGCACAAGTGGTTCTTCCAGGCGTACGACATCGGCGGACTGCTGGTCCGCGACGGCCGCACGCTCAGCGCCGTGTTCGGCGGCCGCGCGCCGGAGTACTACCGCGGCGGCGAGACCGGCGCCGGCGGCATCGCCGACTACCTCCGCGACGGTGAGCACGACGATCACGGTGACCAGCTCAACTTCTACAAGCTGTCGTTCGAGGGGACTCGTCGATGGCGCGCGCTGAAGCTGTGGATGACCTGGAAGCACCTCGGCACGCCGGGGTTCGGCCGCCTGATCGAGGCGAACGACGACCTCGCGGCGTACCTTGCCGCGCGGTGCGCCGAGGCCGACGACTTCGAGGCGCTGCCCGAGCGGCCCGAGCTGTCCGTCGTCTGCTTCCGGCACCTGCCGGCGGGCGTCGACGGGGAGGCGCTCGACGCCCATCAGGATAGGCTGCAGGCTGACCTCGAAGCCTCCGGCGATGGCTGGCTGACGACCACGCGGCTCCGTGGCGCGACCTGGCTTCGTGCCGGGATCGTCAACTACCTCTCGACCGAGGCGGACATCGACCGGCTGCTCGACACGCTGCGACGCCTCGCCCGAGCGTGATAGACCGTTAGCCCAGCGGAGCCGGGCGAGTCGTCCGTGAATCGACCGCTACCGCGCGACTCGAGGTCGTCGCCTCCTCAAGCGCGAGGAGCACGTCGAGCACGTGGAACGCCAGCTCACCCGACGCTCGATGCGGTCGGCCGGCGCGGATCGCATCGATCATGTCGGCGAGCCCGACGCCGCGGCCGACGCTCCCGTCGAACCGCAGCGGGACGTCTTCCCAGGTCTCGGCGCCGACCGACCGGTAGCCGACCTCGCCATCGAACGTGTTCGGGTCGCCGAGACTGAGCGACCCCTCAGTGCCGTGGATCTCGATATGCGGCGTCCGGCTCCCGGCGACGTCGAACGAGGCCGTCAGGCCGCCGACTGCCCCCGACTGGAAGGACATCGTCCCGAACACCGTGGTCGGTACCTCCGACATCAACGTGTCGCCCGCGCGTGACCCAGTGCCGATCAGCCGCGCTGAGCCCACCCCGTGCCCCACGGCCGACACGGCTGTGATCGGCCCGAGCAGGGTCACCAAAGCCGTCACGTAATACGGGCCCAAGTCGAGCAACGGGCCGCCACCGGTCGCGTAGAAGATCCCGGGGTTCGGGTGCCAGCGCTCCGGCCCGAGGTGCGCGAACGAGGCCATCGCTGCGACCGGCTCACCGATGGCGCCCGCGTCGAGCAACGCGCGAGCCGTCTGGAGCCCACCGCCCAGGAAGGTGTCGGGTGCTGCCCCGATACGGACGCGGGCCGCTGCGGCCTCGGCAAGGATCGCGCCAGCCTCCTCGCGTGTCGTCGCGAGGGGCTTCTCGCTGTACACGTGTTTACCGGCGGCGATCGCGGCTCGCGAGACCGCGCCATGGGCGACTGGCGGGGTCAGGACGAGGACGATCTCGATCGCCCGGTCCGCGAGGAGCGCGTCCAGGGTCACCGCCGGGAACCCGCCACGAACCGCCAGCGCCGCCGCACGGTCGGCATCGAGATCGGTGCACGCGGCCAGCTCGATCGACTCGAACGGTGCCACCCCCGGCAGGTACAGGTCGGTGACGTTGCCGCAACCGACGATCCCGACGCGGGCCGGTCGAGCGTCGGCGATCACGCCGGACGCCGGCGGCCGAGCCCGCGCTCCACGAGGTAGTCGAGGCTCCGAGCCGTCGCCTCGATCGCCGAGCCCGCGACATGGTCGAACTCGACGATGACCCACTCCATAGATGGCAGCCCATCCGCGACCTTGATGACCGCCTCGGGATCGACCACGCCGCTGCCGACCGGCACGTTGAGGAACGGCTCGCCGGCGTAGGCCGAAGCAGGCAGATCGACCCCGTCCTTGACGTGGAGCGAGACGACGCGGTCACCGAGACGCTCGACGACGGCGGCCGGATCCGCGCCACCGACGACGACCCAGAAGATGTCGACCTGGAAGTCGACCGCGTCGCCAAGCCCCGCCGCGAGTCGGTCGATCATGGGCGTGCCATCGACGTCGGTCAGCTCCGCGTCGTGGTTGTGATAGGCCAGTCGCAGGCCGTGCGATGCCGCGACTCGGGCAGCCGCGCCGACCTGGTCGATGAGCGCGTCGACCCCGTCGGGTGTGGCGTCCGCCCGCGGGGCGACGATCGCACGAGGCGATCCCAGCTCGGCGAGCGCCGCCAGCGCTCGCGACAGTGCCTCGTGGTCTGCGAGGTCTGCCCACGTGTGCGAGCTCGTGATCGCCAGCCCGAGACCCTCGAGGACCCGGCGCGCCTCGAGCACGTCGCCGCCCGGGACGTCGACCGTCTCGACGCCGAGGAAGCCCGCGCCCGCGATCTCGGTGAGCGTCGGCATATCCAGACCCATGCCCGCGCCGCCGAACCGTGCCGGATCGCGGAACGTGTACAGCTGGACGGCGACCGGCAGCGGCACGCTCAGGCGCTCCGGCGCGACCATGCGGCCAGTCGATCCTGCAGGCGGAACCACTCACCGGCGAACGGCAGGAACCACGGGCGGCCCTCGAACGGCGCAGGCACGAGCGGGAACCGCAGGCTCGTCAGTGCCGGCGCCTCGCCGCCGGCCAGCCACGCCCCGACCTTCGTGCCCAGGTTCGTCATCAGCGCGACACCGGTGCCGCAGCAGCCCATCGCGTAGGTGACGCCGTCCTTGGTCCGGCCGACATGCGGCATCCGGTCGAAGGTGAAGCCAACGTTGCCGCCCCACGCGTACTCGATGCGGTGGTCGGCCAGCTGCGGGTGGACCTCGATCAGGCCCTTCCACAGGATCTCGGCCGTGTGGTCGACGCTCGTCGGCATGAACGATGCCCGGCCGCCGAAGACCATGCGGCGATCCGCCGACACGTGCCAGTAGTACAGGAAGTTCTTGGTATCGAAGAACGCCCGCCCGTTGGGCGAAAGCTCACGTGCCAGTTCCTCGGGGAGCGGCTCCGACGCGATGATGTAGGACCCGATCGGGATGATCCGCCGGCGCAGCGACGGCGCGACACCGTCCGTGTAGCCGTTCGTGGCCACGAACACGTCGCGGGCGCGGATGGTGCCGCGTTCCGTCTCCACGGAGAACGAGCCGGTCTCCTCAGAACGGATCGCCCGGGCGCGCACCCCTTCGTGCAGGTCGGCGCCGGCGCGATCGGCAGCGGCGGCGAGCCCGGCGAAATACCGACCGGGATGGAGCAACCCGCTGCCCTCGACGACGAGCGCGCCGTAGTAGGCATCGGTCCCGATCTCCTCGCGGATCCGCTCCCGCGGCAGGACCGTGGACCGAACGCCCACGAAGGCGAGGCTCTCGCGCGCGTGCTCGAGCTCCGGCGCGTGGGCCGGCGCGTACGCCAACTCGAGGTGGCCGACCTCGCGGAAGTCGCAGTCGATCGACTCCTCGGCGATGAGCCGCTTGACGAGCTGGTAGGAGTCGAGCGTCTCCTGGTAGAGCGCCTTGCCGGTCGACTCGCCGTAGCGCTTGATCAGGTCGCGGGCGCTCCACTTGTAGCCGGCGTGGACGATGCCCCCGTTGCGGGTGGAGGCGCCCCAGCCGAGGGTGTTCGCTTCGAGCAGCGTGACGGCGACGCCGCGTCGCGCCAGCTCGCGGGCGGCCGTGATCCCGGCGTAGCCGCCACCGACCACGACGACCTCGGTCTCCGCCGGCAGATCGCGACCGGACCGATCCGGCAGCGGAGTCATCGACGCCTGCCAGAACGCGCGGCGCTCGAAGTCGGTGTTCAGGGGCGGGGTCGCGGCCATCGCCGCGAGCGTAGCGGAGGCGGACGACGGACATCTGCCCCGCCGGTCCGGGACCGTCTGACGCGTCAGACGTGACCGGGAAGGGCGTCGCCTGAGTTCGGCGAAGCGCTTCGCAACTTGAAGAAGAGCCAGGTCGCGACAGTCACCGCCCCATACAGGAGCACGAGCCCGAGGGCGACCGCGACGCGGGTCTGTCGCAACGCATCGAGGTACGCATCGTTCTGGTTCAGGAGGAGGTGCCAGAACAGGAACGTGGCGAGCCCGAACAGCCCGGCCCAGACGAGCTTGCTCCAGTCGAAGACCGTGGCGCCGTCCATGAACGTGATCGGGATCATCGCGTAGAAGAGCCCCTCGATACCCGCGACGAAGATCGTCACCAGGGCAGCCTGGAGCAGGACGAGCCACCACGCCCCTTCGGTCTCGGCGATCGGCCGCACGGCCGGGATGGCCGCCCACGCGAGCAGACTCGCGGCCAGCAATGCCAACGCCGGCAGGATGACCAGGGTCGCCGACTGACGGCGGTCGAGCACGACGGTCCCGGCGATCACGCTCGAGGCCACGAAGCCGTACAGGATCCCCGGCTGGAAGTCCATGAGCCGGGTGAGTCCCACACACACCAGCGCGATCGCGACGGCCGCCACATACAGGCGCACCGACGCAGGCGCCCGCATGCGTCTTGAAGCGAGCAGCGCGCCGCCACCCTCGGACAGGAAGGTCACGAAGCCCACGCCGAGGATGATCGAGCCGAAGAGCAGGACGCTCGTCGCGTCGAGCCCGAAGTCGGGTGACAGGAACCCGTAGACGAGCCCGGTGATGCCGAGGATCGCTGCGATTCGAATCGGGCGCGCCACGAAGCGCCGACCGGGCAGTCGCCCCACCACGCTACCGACTGCATGCCCTGGCGCGGCGACCGGTCGGAGGTGTCGCGCCGCGGCCGCCACCCAACCGTCGATCTCCTCGCGGTTTGACTTGATCGTGCTGTTGAACAGGGAGGAGGTCAGCCCGAACGTGATGACGACGACGACCGTCAGGAAGAGGTTCGTGCCGAGGACCCCGAGGTCGGTCGACAGCGACGCTGGACCCACCACCTCGGCGGTAAGCGCCGGGAGCGGGACGTGCTCGAACGAGGCGGCGATCGCGCCAAACGCGTCAGCGCTGGCAGCGTCGACCGGCCTGGGGCTGCCGACCGCACCGAGGACGGCGCCGGTCAACGTGGGGCTCGGTGTCGGCGTCGCGGCTGCAGGAGCCACGACCGGGGTCGGGGTCGGGGTCGGCGTCGGCGTCGGTGAGGGCGAGGGCGTCGGGCTCGGTGTCGGGCTCGGCGTCGGGCTGGGCGACGGTGTCGGGGTCGGGGTTGGGGTGTGTACCGGCGCAGCCGTCGGCTTCGCGGTCGGCTTCGGCGTGGGCTTCGCGGTCGGCTTCGGCGTGGGCTTTGCCGTCGGTTTGGGCGTGGGGGTCGGTGGAGGTGGCGGCGGATCGATGATGTAGACGTCCCTGGCGGCGTCCACGCAGGCACCGCTAACGTCGAGCCAGCACGCGTCGATGGCATGCCGGCCGACCGCGTCGGCGCCCGACGGCGGCGTGGCCGTCAGCGTGACCGTGCAGTTGGCGTCGAGCTTGGTGTCACCGAGCGGCTTGCCGTCCCACCCGAAGAGCACCGCGGCGCCGGCACAGCCTCGCCCGTCCGTCCGGTACGTCACATCGAACGCGTCGCCGGCCTGACCGCTGCTCGGCGACACCGACAGCGACGACGCCGCTCCTGCGACCCCGGCCACCGCGAAAACGAGCGCAACCGCGGCCGCTCCGGCCATCAACCGAGATCGTCCCCTCGGAGCAACCACACCAGACCCCACTGCACGTCCCTGGACCGAACGAGCAAACGCCTCGGGCGTGGGGCGCGTCAATCGTCAAGCCGACACCTCGGGATGGACGTTTGTCCATGTCCGCGGCGCGGCCGGTCGTCACGCGGGGCGGGGCAGCTCCCAGCCGGGCTCCGGCAAGATCACCCGGCGCGCGGTCTCCCCGTGTGTCTCCGCGAGGTGGGCGAAGAACCGCGCGCGTCGGTGCGAGACGATGCGGGGGTCCTTGCATGGACAACCGGCGGCCAGGCAACCGGATCGAGCCTCCCGATCCGATCTGGTCCTCGTCGTGGTCTCGTTCGTGTCCATGGTCCTTGCCTCTGCACCTTGTATGGCGCCGCGGCTCCGGTTTTCGTTCGATGTTCGACCCGGCGCCCGTACGAAGATGACGTCGGCTGGGGCGATTTCGTTGCAGCGATACAGCACGTTGTCTGCCATCGGACACTCGACGCCACGCGCCGACGAACCGGGGCGTCCTGACCGGCATCAGATGATCGAACGCGCCGCAGGAGGGAGCCGATCTCACCCGCGACAGACCGCTCGCTCGTCGAACGGGCTCGCAACGGCGACCTCGACGCGTTCGAGGAGATCCTGCGTGTCCGGATGGATGGCGTGTATCGACTGAGTGTGGCGATCCTCGGCGACGAGGCCGACGCACGGGATGCTGCCCAGGAAACGTTCATCGCCGCGTGGCGGCAGATCCGCTCGGTGCGCGATCCCGCGAAGTTCGACGCGTGGCTCCAGCGGGTGGCTGTCAACGCTGCGCGGATGACGCATCGTGCGCGGCGCCGTCGAGGCGTCCGCGAGATCCCGCAGAGCCGGATGAGTACCCACGGCGTGGAAGCGCAGCCGACCGACGGTGCCGCCGCGGATGCCCGCGTGCTCGACGCGGCGCTGCGGACGCTCGATATCGACCAACGGTCGATCCTCGTCCTCCACCACCTCGAGGGCCAGTCGGTCGCCGCGATCGCCGCGATGCTCGACATCCCGGTCGGCACCGTGAAGTCGCGGCTGCACACGGCACGCAAGGCGCTGCAGGGCGCCATCGATGCCGAGGCGGCCGATCGATGACGTTGCCGACCGTTTCGCGCGAGCCCTGGGACGACCGTCGACTCGAGGCTGCATTCGCGATGCGCGCGTCGACCGTTCCGAGACCGCGGGAGCTCGTCGACGAGACCCTCGACCGCGTCCGGACGGCGCCGCGACCAGCACCGCCGTGGCAACGCTGGCTGCCAGCCGCCGCGGTCATCGTGCTCGCCATCGGCGTAGCTGCAGGTGGCCTCGCGCTCACAGACCAGGTTCGTGGCCGCGCGTTGTTCCGGCCCGGCCCGACGGCCGACCTGAGAACGCTCGATACCGGCGAGTTCGCCTTCGATTACCCGGCTTCATGGCTCGCGTACGACGCGTCGGCCTCATCCAGCGGAGGCTCTTCGACTGCAGTCCTCGGCACGCTGCCGGTCGAGCGTCGATGCGGCGACGAGCGCCACGTCGATATCAACTGCGTCTACCAGCAGCGGCTCGAACCAGGTCATGTCCGACTGGACGTGGGCACCGGTACCTATCGGGGTGGCACGATCCAGGACCTCCCGATCAACGACCTCCCGATCAACGAGATCGGCAGGATCACGCGCGTCGAAGTCGGGGGCATGCCGGCTCTCTTCGTCGAGTCCGATGGCTCGCCGGACTCCTACTACCGCGAGGACAAGACCCTGCACTGGGAGATCGCTCGTCCGGGGACGGACGGCTCGAGCGTCGTGGAACTCGAGGCGCGACTGACGGAGCCCGGCGTCGCCGAAGGCCTTGCACAGCTCGAAGCGCTGATCGCGAGTTTCCGGTTCACGAACGGCCCCGACCCGTCCACACCGCCGACGCCCGAGCCGACGCCGACCGAGACAGCGCCCCGCCTCGCCGACCTCCGGGTGACGACCGTCGAGGAACTGCTTGCCGCCGCCGAGTCGCCGACCCCTGAGGAGATCATCGTCCATGGCTGGCTGACTCAGACGAACGTGGTCCGTAGCTGCCCCCTGGTGCTCGACCCCCGGCATCCACTCGTCCGGTCTTGCGAACAGCTCGGGCTGACCCTGACCGATCAGCAGGTTCCGATCGATCGGGGCTTCGTCACTTGCCGGCCGAACGCACGGTGCGCATGGGTACCGCCTGCTCAGCCCATCCCGGTCATCGTGCCGCTGCTGGGCATCGACGCAAACGTTGGTGTTTCGACCCTTCCTGGCAGCTCGATCAAGGTCCTAGCCATCGGACACCTCCTCGACCACCGATGGACCACGTGTCCGGAGCGTGACCAAGCCGAATGCAAGTCGAGGTTCGTGATCGATCGGGTCATAGCAGCGGATCAGCCCATCGCCGATGACCTGCCGGATCCGTGGGCCATCCCGAGTAACCATTCACTGGACGGCGCCGGAAATTCCGTCGAGGTCCTGCGGTCGGTGCTTGGTGGGATCACTGTGGTGTCGATCGGCGTCGCAGATGCAGAGCCGTTGCGCTCGATCGAGCCGAGCGGGGAAAACATCAACAACGGTGAGGGAGCATGGGTGATCCGGGCGCTGGTGGCCGGCGACGCTCAGCCGATCGCTCGGACGTTCCTGATCGGCCATATCGGTTGGTGGACAGTGTTCGAGGTGACCGAGGAGGGTCTCGTCGACCGCAGCCCGCCTGTGGAGGGCGTGCCGACTGCCGTCCCGAGCGACGACCCACACCGGACGTTCCCGCCGGCAGGTTCGATCGTCGTGTCCCTGGCCAAGGACGGCGGGTTCGAGCTGCCGAAGTTCCGCGCCGCGCTCGTCGATCTGAGTGGCCGCGTCACCGCGGTTCGCGCGCCGAGGCCCGATGAACCGCGCCTGATCGATCGTGTCGGACAAGGACCCGCCTTCCTGATGCCTGATCCGGCGGTGCCTGGTCGCTATCAGCTGGTGTGGACGGGCGGTATGTGCGATGGCGAGACCGTCATCACGATCGATGACGACCTCCGGACGGTCAGCGTCGAGGCGGCCCAGGTCGGCGGTTGCGATGCCATCGGCGTCGAGCGTCGCCTGGTGATCGATATCGACGGCCCTATCGATCCCGCCGCCGTGGAGGTGCGCTACACCGAGACGAGCGCAGGCGCCTCGTAAGCGACCCTGCCGCCGGCCATCGTCAACAGCACCCGGCCGGGCAGGTCCATCCCGAGCAGCGGCGTGTTCTTGCCCTTCGATTCGAGCGCGTCCGCCGAAACCGTCCAGCGCTCCGAGCGATCGAAGACCACGAGATCGGCGGGCGAGCCCTCGACCAGCCCGCGAGTCTGACCCAGCACCGCCGCCGGACCGACCGTCAGCGCCGCGATCGCCCGGCCGAGCGTGAGCTGACCGGCATCGACCGCCGCGAGCACCAGGCCGAGCGCGGTCTCGATGCCGCTGATCCCGTTGGCCGCCAGCCCGAACTCGACCGCCTTGTCAACCTCGGTGTGTGGCGCATGGTCGGTCGCGATCGCGTCGACGGTGCCGTCGGCAAGCGCGCCGAGACAGGCGAGCGCGTCGGCCGGCGTTCGCAACGGGGGGTTCACGCGGAGCGCAGATGCATATGGCGAGGCGGTGATCACGTCGTCCTGCCACGGATCGCCGTCTGGGCCGGCATCCCACGAGAACCGCCGCGCACCGGCGACCCATTCGTCGGTGAGCGCCAGGTGATGTGGCGTGACGTCGCAGGTGACCGGCAGGCCGGACGCCTTCGCCCGCCGGATGAGCTCGAGTGCACCGGCCGTCGAGACGTGGGTCAGGTGGAGTCGAGCGCCCTGCACGTCGCGGTGCACATCCGCGAGGATCGCGATGTCCCGCCCGACCGCCGAGTCCTCGGCCGAGGAGGGCCAGCCGCGCAGGCCGAGCACGGTCGCGACGAACCCGTCGTTCGCCTCGGCCCCGTCGGTCAGCGTCGGGTCCTCGGGGTGGTCGACGATCGGTATGCCAAACGAGCCCGCGTACGCGAGCGCATTTCGGAGGATCGCCGCGGATCGGATCGGCGCGCCGTCGTCGGAGAACCCGACAACGCCCGCGTCAGCAAGCTCGCCCAGGGCGGCCAGGGTCTCCCCCATCCGGCCGGTCGACACCGCACCGTGCGCCAGGAGCTCGACCGGCGATCCGGACGCCGCGGCCGCGCCGCGGATGGCCGCCAGCACCCCGGGCTCGTCGAGGGCCGGCGTCGTGTTGGGCATCGCGCAGACCGTCGTGAAACCACCATGCGCGGCGGCCGCGAGACCCGTCGCGACGGTCTCGGCGTCTTCGTTGCCGGGCTCACGCAGGTGTGCGTGGAGATCGATGAACCCGGGCGCGACCACCACGCCTTGGGCGTCGATCCCATCCGCGTCGGCACCCTCGAGCCAAGTCACCGCCTCGAGGAAACCGTCCCGGACGACGATCTCGCCAGGCCCCTCGCGACCCGACGCGGGATCGACCACCCAGACTCGGCTCAGGTCGAGGTCGGTCATCGGCCAGCGTTGCGCCAGACGTGACAAGGAGCACCCAAGCGCTCGGACTCGCGCGGTCGTCCGCCATCCGTTGCATTCAGCGTTGCGATCGACGAACGAAGGGCGATTCGGGCATGGCGCATCACCGTTCGATCGTCACTTGTCACTTGGGACGCAACGCGGCTCACGAGCGCGGCACCCCGGCGAGCAGGTACAGCAGTGCCATCCGGATCGCGACGCCGTTCGTGACCTGGTCGGTGATGACCGACTGGGCACCGGCTGCAACGTCCGGCGCGATCTCGACCCCCTCGTTCATCGGTCCCGGATGCATGACCAGCGCGCCGGGCTTCGCGAGCGCCAGCCGCGCGGCGGTCAGCCCGTAGCGCGCCGCGTACTCGCGCAGCGACGGCAGCAGCCCGGACGCCATCCGCTCGCGCTGGATGCGCAACGCCATCACCGCGTCGGCATCGCGCAACGCGGCCCCAACGTCGGTCGTCACCGTGAATCGCCGGCCCGCCGCAGCTCCCCGTCCCGCCCACGCCTCGAACCCGCGCAGCAGGGTCGCCGGACCGCACAGCCAGAGGTCGGCCCCGGCGGCGGTCAGGGACCAGATGTTCGACCGAGCCACCCGCGAATGCAGGACGTCGCCCAGGATCACGATCTTGCGACCCGCCACCGAACCCCCAGGCAGGTGCCCTCGCAACGTGTACAGGTCCAGCAGCGCCTGGGTCGGATGGGCGTGCCACCCATCGCCGCCGTTGAGCACGGACCCGCCGAACACCTCAGCCGCGAGGTACGGCGCCCCGCTCGCGCTGTGGCGCATCACCAGCATCTGCGCGCCGAGCGCCTCCAGCGTCCGGACGGTGTCCACGAGCGATTCGCCCTTCGACACCGACGACGTCGACGCCGCGACGTTGACCACGTCGGCTGACAGGTTCTTAGCAGCGACCTCGAAGGAGACCCGCGTCCGGGTCGATGCCTCGTAGAACAGGATCGTCACGTTGCGACCCCGCAGCGCCGGGACCTTGGCGATCGGCCGGGCCAGGACCTCGCGCATCGCGTCGGCAGTGCGCATGACGAGGTCGAGATCGTCCGTCGTCAGCCCATCGACATCGAGCAGGTGGCGATGCCGCCAACCGACCGCCTGGCTCTCCGGCGCGACATCGACCGACGGGACGACCAACCCGGCGCCGTTCGCCGCGTCGGTCCGCCCCTCGATCACGTCAGTCATGCGACGGGTTCGGCCGCCAGTGGGCTGTCGACCAGCCGCTCGATCTCGACGCCGTCCTCGCCGTCGGTCTCCTCGAGGTGGACGCGGACGATCTCCTCGCGCGAGGTGGGGACGTTCTTGCCGACATGGTCGGCGCGGATCGGCAGTTCGCGATGGCCGCGATCGACCAGGACCGCCAGTCGGATCGCCTGCGGCCGGCCGAAATCGACCAGCGCGTCCATGGCGGCCCGGATGGTGCGGCCCGTGTACAGGACGTCGTCGACGAGGACGACCGTTCGACCGTCGATGCCCGACGGGAGCTCGGTGCCCTTGACCACGGGCTGCTGGGCGATCAGCGACAGATCGTCACGGTAGAACGTGATGTCGAGCGCCCCGACCGGGATCTCGACGCCCTCGTTCTCTTCGATCGCGGCGGCGATCCGGCGGGCCAAGGGGACGCCACGCCGCTGGATGCCGATCAGCAACAGGCCGTCCGTGCCCGCCTGCTTCTCGACGATCTCGTGGGAGAGGCGGACCGTCGCGCGACGGATCTCGTCGGCGGTCATGATCCGGCGTCCGGTCATCGCTCCTTCCCGGCCTCACAGGGCCACGCGGGCGGCATCACGGTGCCGCAGCCGAAGGGTCAACAGGAAGGATACAGCGGGCTAGTACACGTACACCGTGACGTCGGTGATGCCGCTCCACGATGGGCAACCGCAGATCTTGAAGAAGTCGGGCCGGTACAGGTCGACGATCCGGCGCTCCAGCTGCGGGCCGTAGTCGTTCACGACCCGTTCGATGCAGCCCGCTGCGCCGCAGATGATCACGACGGTGCCGCGTGGCAGACGCATCGCGGTGGTGCCGTGATCGTAGAACGTGGCCTCGCCCTTGAGCGTGTATTTCTCGGGCTTGCGGTCGGATCGTGCCCCGCTGTCGGGCTGGTCGACCGAGGCACGACCGAGTGGGCCTGTCTCCGGCGTCTCGCCCGGTTCGAAGAAGGTCGTCTCGGCATCGACGACGCCCACGGAACGGTACGCGCCATCAAGCCCGGCGATCTCGATGAGCGATCGCTCGGCGGACGCGGGGATCGAGTACGGCTGGAATGCTCCGGCCGGGACGGGCTCCACGGCGCTGGGGACGCGGGAGCCGGCCAGGCCCGGCAGCGAGACCAGGGCGAGGGCGGTGCTGATCACCGACCCTACGACCAACCATCTCGGTCGCACGATAAGGCGGGAACCATACGCCGCCGGACCGCCCCGTGCAAAGCCCCTGGCGCCAACACCGCCGCCGTCTGGGCGCAGGGCTCAGGGCAGCCGGCGGATGACCGTGGCCCGGAAGGAGCCCGCTAGGAGCTCGAGCACCGGGTCATAAGCACCGGCGGCCATGGCCTCCCCGAGATGCGTCGTCCGTGCTTCAGGCGACTCCCAGTCGGCGATGTCGATGAGGACGTCAGGGTCGTCGAGCGACTCGTAGTACGTGCTCCCGTGGTAGCCACTCGGCCGATCGCGTGTGGCGAGCTGCTCGATGAGCGATCGCAACTCGTCCCGCCGCCCTGGGTTGGCCTTCAGCTCGACGATGACCTTGACCGCCATGGCACTCCTCCTGCCAGGACCCCGATCGGGCCGAGCCCCGGCGATGCCGGGAGGCGATCGTAGCGAAACGGCGTCAGCGGATGACGACGATGTCGTCGCCTGGACCGCTCTCGACGATGCCCACGCCGTCTTCCGACCACGCGGCGATCTGGATGCGACTGCCCTCGCCGCCCTCGCCCGGCGGCGATGCCCATGCGAGGCGGCCCTCGCCCATCGAGAAGCCTGGGAGCGCGGATTCCTGGACGGGTGCACCGTCCACGCGCTCGAGGCGGCCGTTGGCCTGATCCACGTGGTACAGCGTCAGCTTCCCGACGCTCGACTCGGGCTTCTCGGCGACCCACACGGCGACCCATTCGCCCGCCTCGTCCCAGCGCACGTCGAAGTCTCCCGCGGCCGCATCGGCCACGACGCGGGATCGCTCCGATCCCGTGGCGTCGCGCGGCCCCGTATCGGTCCATCGCCGCAGCTCGAGCGTCCCGTTCGCCGGCGCCCACGTCGTATCTGCACGCTCGACCGAGCCATCCCAGGCGATCGCGAAGCGACCGGTCGGGTCGACGACGGGTCGCCACAGGTCGCCGGCCTCGGCCTCCGCCCGTGTCGCCGGATCGATCCTGACCGACACGGGACGGGCGTCGTCCGATCCCGGTTCGCTCGGCCGACTGGCGATCATCTCGTTCCCGGACCACGAGGCGAAATACGACATGCCGTCGTCGGTGGCCTTCACGGCTTGCTCGTCACCGACGCGCCAGACATACACGTCCGCACCGCCTGACCCGCCCGCCGAACGGGCTGTGAAGGCGAACCACGAGCCATCGGCCGAGAACGCCGCCGACTCGCCGACGACTTCGATCCCACTCGCGATCGCCACGTTCGCGGCCATGGTCGGTTCAGGGCTCAGCGTCGGGCTGGCCGAGGGTTCGACGGACGCGGCGACGCTCGTGCTGGCCGACGGCTCGCTGGACGCCGTGACGACCGGCGATGCGCTCGGCGTCGCCGGTACGGGTGTCTCGGCCGGCGGCTTCGCTGATGGGGCTGGTGTCTGGTCGGGCTCCGGGAGCGCCACGACGACGACGTCGTCGCCTGCTGTCGCGCTCTTCGCGATGGCGACCGCTTGCCGGCGGGTCGGGGAGCCGACGATCGTCTTCGTCGCGCCCTTGAAGGCCATCGCGCTATCCCTGTCGGTCTCGAGGGTCGGACAGCCCGCAGACGCCTTGACGGGGCAGACCTCGTTCACCCTCGCGGTGACGACACCGGCATTCGGACCCTGGTCGATCCAGCCGACGGCGCCGGCATCGACTGCGAAGGGCGTCGCTTCTACCCCGGTCGGTACGGCTGCCACGCTCGTCCCCGGCGGCAGCTCGATGCCATCATCGCCTTTCACCCCATTTCCGGTGTCGTCATAGAACAGGATGGTCCCGGACAGCAGGGTTACCCCGACAGCGATCGCAACGACGACGATCCCCGACATGGCCCCGACCGGCACGCTCCGTCGGGCCGGACCGGCCGCGTCCCCGGCCCCGCCCGAGGCCTCCGCCTCGATGGCTGCCGCGGTCCGCGCCCACAGATCGCGCGGTGGCTCCGGCAGCTGGTCGCGCAATGCCCGCAGCGCGACTCGATCGTCCTCGAACGCAGCGGCGATGGCGGCGCACGACGGACAACCGGCGAGGTGCTCGTCGAGCCAGGTCGATTCCGTGAGGCCCAGTGGGCCGTCGAGGCGCTCCGCGAGCCGGGTCCGGGCATGGGCGTGCTCGTCGGACCAGCGATCCTGCCGCCGACGGAGGTGCGGGAAGCGGCTCATCGATCGACCTCGGCCGGGCGGCCGTGGTCACGGCCAGCATCCCGGGCGGCCTCGGCGGCGGCGTCCGCGTCACGCTCCGCGGCGAGTGCCTGGCGCAGGGATTCGCGCGCGCGTGTCAGCAGCGCCCGCGCCGCCACGTGGCTGACGCCCAGGGCGGCTGCCAACTCGAGACCGGTCAGGTCGTGCAGCTCGGCTAGCAGGAGCGCGGCCCGCTGGCGCTCGGGGATCCGGGCCAGGGCACGCTGCAAGTCGCCGGATAGTCGGGCGTCCATGACGAGATGCTCAGCCGACGGCGCCGACCCCTTCGACTCGCCGGTCCACGGCAGGAACCGGACGATCTTGCGCCGGCGGATCTCGTCGAGGGCCACGCGGTGGGCGATCTGGTACAGCCACGCCCGCGCGTTCTCGGGCTTCTCGAGCGTGTCGTAGTTCTTGTACGCCTTGATGAAGGCGTCCTGGGTCATGTCGGCCGCGACCTCCGGATCGCGCATCATCCGGAAGAGGTACGCGTAGATCTCGCCGTGGTGCTTGGCGAAGATCTCCTCGACGAAGCTGCCCGCCTCGTCGCGATCCCAGATGCCGCTCATCGGGCGACCTCGATCGGCACCGCGAACGGCGGTTCGGCCGAATGGATCGCGTAGCTGTGCGGTTGACGGGTCGAAGGGCACGGCGGCTCCGGGCGGATGGGATCCTCGAGCACACGGAGTGGGCAGCGCACGCTCGATGCGCCAGAGACGAGGCATCTCCCCCACATGTGACGCCCGGCGCCATCGGGCAAGGCCCACATCAACCCGATCCACCTCCCTCCGGATCGGCGCGGCCCAGCAATTCCTCGACCGCGTCCTCCGGTGAGACGGGGTTCACGGGCAGCCCGGTTCCCAGCTCGAGGCCGGCGATCTCGCGCAGCCGCGGGTGGATCTCCCAGTGCCAGTGGTAGGTGCCGTCGACCTGCTCGCGCAACGGCGCTGTGTGGAGCACGAGGTTGTACGGCGGCCCATCGAGCGACCCGGCGAGACTGCCGAGGACCTGGCGGAGCGCTTCGGCGGTGGCCTTGATCGTGTTCGCGTCGGCCCGGCCGAAGTCGGCGTCGTGACGGCGCGGGACGATCCAGATCTCGAACGGCGAGCGCGACGCGTACGGGGCGAACGCCACGCTGTCGTGATCCTCCCAGACGAGGCGGTCGGGCCGCACCGACTCCTCGCGGACCAGCCGGCAGAACGGGCACTCGCCCTCGCGGATCACGAAGCGGGCAGCGCCGCCGAGCTCCTCGGCGATCCGATGGGGGATCTGCGGCAGGTCGTACAGGTCGAGACAGAGGTGGTTGGTCCGTGCGCCGGCCTGGGCGCCCCAGTTCTGGACCACTGTCAGGTACTCGGTCTGCGGGTCGTCCCGCGCCTCGGCGAGGGCATCGCGAGCGCCGGCCACGAGGCCTTCGATCAGATCGGTGCCGACGGCATGCAGCGGTCGATGCTCGCCCGCCGGGGCGATGACGGTCCGCCACGATCCGGTTGCCCGCGCCTGGGCCAGCGACACCTGGGCGATCCCGTGATCGCGGTCGAGCTCGCGCGCCTCGCTATCGGTCCCGACGACGTGGAACGCGTAGTCCTTGAGGACGCGCGTGCGCACCCCATCGCCCGGGGCGGCGCAGTTGCCACAGCCGAACAGCCGGTCGTCGACGGGCTCGGCCGCTCGTGCGAACCGGTCGAGGTGGAAGGCGCGGTCCACCACCGTGGCCACCCACCAGCTGGTGATCGGGTCCTTTCGGAGCTCGAACAGACCGCTCGGCATCGACCGGTCAGGCCTCGGCTACGAGCGGTGCATCGATGGCCGATGCGAACGAGCGAGCGAAGATCCAGGCGGCTTCCTCGACCGATGCCGTCGACGGGCGGTCGGCTCGGCCGAGCTCCCGGGCGATCGACGTCGAGACGACGCCCGGCATCCCGCAGGCGTCGATCAGCGCAAAGTCGTCGAGATCGACCGTGACGTTGAGCGCGATCCCGTGATAGCTGACGCCGCGCTCGATGCGAAGACCCAGGGCGCCGATCTTGCGCGGTGCCGTGGAAGTGGGTTCGCACCAGCACCCGGGATGGCCGTCGCGACGCGCGGCGCTGACGCCGAGTGCCGCGCAGGTGTCGACCATCGCGGACTCGAGCGCCCGGACCAACGGGCGGAGAAGCAGGCCGCGCTCGTGGATCCGCAGGATCGGATAGGCCACGAGCTGCCCCGGGCCGTGATAGGTGACCTCCCCTCCCCGCTCGATCCGCTCGACGGCGATGCTCCTCGCCTCGAGATCCTCGGGGCCGGCCAGGATGTGGGCGGGGTCGGAGTTCCTCCCGAGGGTCAGGACGGCGGGATGCTCCAGCAACAGGAGCTGATCGGCGATCTGACCCGCGGCTCGCTCGTCGACGAGCCGCTTCTGGAGCGCGTACGCCTCCCGATAGTCGATCCGACCCAGCCAGCGGGCATGGAGCGGCGCGGGCGCGCCGAGCGCGCCACGGTTTGGTTCAGTGAGGGTCGCCTCCACGCTCGCACGATAGCAGGGGACCCTTGTTCGGCCGTTCGGGGTGGCCCAAGGGTACCGGGGGAGCCCCGCCGACCGGGTCGCTGCACTTTCGTTGCAAACCGGGTAGCGTACGCCCGCTCACCGTCACGACACGAAGATCGGATCCCGAATGTCCGCATACCTCGTACGTCCTCGCTCGTGCATCGCCGACCCCGAGCTCGCCCGCGCCGCGGTCGTCGACCTGCCCGCACCGTTCAAGTACCCGCGGCCGGAGCCCCGGGAGGCGATCGCCAAGGCGCTCGCCGCCTGGCGCGGCTCGATCGAGCCGGAGCGCATGATCGTGATGACGCTCGCACCGGTGCCCGCCCGCTCGCGACGCTGAGCCGGCCAGCTGGGCAACCAGCGACCCATCAGGGATTGCAACACTTTCGAGATTGCCAGCGCTGCCGGTTTGGCAGATAGTCTTCCTGGGCACCCGTAAGAGCTGAGTCCCGGACCTCGGATCGACGGTCGATCGACGCGCGCCGCCTGCGCCGGACGACGCGCACTGAGATGAGGTGACTCGCCATGATGGAGTCCAGCCTGTACGACCGCCTGGGTGGGGCGTTCGCGATCGCGGCCGTCGTCGACCAGTTCAGCGACGCGCTCTTCGACAACCCCAAAGTCGGCACCCGCTCGGATAATCCGCAGCTCCAGCAGTGGCACGCGAACCAGCGGGATCGACTGCCTGGACTCAAGTTCATGCGCACGCTATGGGTGTGCAACGTGGCCGGTGGACCATTCGAGTTCACCGCCACGCGACCCGGCAGCACGGCACTCGGCCTCGAGGAGGCGCACCGCGAGCTCAAGATCTCGCCGGAGGAGTTCGACGAGGTGGCAGCAGAGCTCGGCCGGACGCTCGACGCGTTCAAGATCCCGGAGAAGGAGAAGGGCGAGGTGCTGGCTGCCTTCGCCGCGCACAAGGGTGAGGTGACCGAGGGCCACATGGCGCTCGCCGGGCGCTAGCGAGTCCCTACGAGGGCCGGACGTCCCCGACCGTGTCGTTGAGTCGCAGGAGGGCGGCCTTCCGCATCCACGGCTCGTAGACCGCGATCCCGTCGTCGCGTCCCTTGGCGGTGTACATCGCGGTGTCCGCCTGCCGCAGCAGGGTCTCAGGCGAGCCGTCGGGCGCCACGTAGGCGATCCCGATCGTGACCGACACCCGCAGCGAATGGCCACCGATCGTGGTGGCGCCGTGGACGGCGGAGCGGAGCCGTTGGGCGATCGTCACGGCCGTGTCGCGCTCGCCGATCGAGGCCAGCACGCAGAACTCATCGCCGCCGAAGCGCGCCAGGATGTCGGCCGGCCTGGTGGCGCTCGCGAGCCGCTGGGCCACGATCCGGAGCACCTCGTCCCCGATCGAGTGGCCGAGGCCGTCGTTGACGTCCTTGAAGCCGTTGAGGTCGAGGAACAGCAGCGCCCACGGTTCGGGCAGCTGGTGCACGCGTTCGAGCTCGATGTCGAGCTGCTCGCGGTTCAGCAGGCCCGTCAGCGTGTCGTGGGAGGCTCGATACGCGAGCGACTCCTCGGTGCGCTTCTGATCGGTGATGTCGATCATCACGCCGACGAGCCGGTGACCCGATCCGTCCGCTTTGCGGATGACGCGGATCACGTCAGAGAACCAGCGGTACTCGCCGGTCGCGATCTGGAAGCGGTACTCGATGCGGATGCTGGTCAGGGCCTTGATCGCCGCATCGGTCACGGACATCGCGCGTACGCGGTCCTCCGGGTGCAGGTGGCGCTCCCAGAACTCCGGCTCGTTGAGCCAGCGCTCCGGCGGGTAGCCCACGATGTCCAGCGCCCGCGGCGAGACGAACGTCATCTTGTAGTCGTCGCCATCCGCCTCCCACACGATGGCGTCGAGCGAGCCGACGAGGTCGTCGAACCGGCTCTGGCTCAGGAGCGGTTTGGCTGGGAGGGCCGGCGCCGACGACCCGTCAGCGGCGGCCGGCAGGCGAGGCAGGGCCGGATGTCGGAGCGGCCGGGCTACGCCCACGGCGGTCGGCGCACGGGGATCCGACCGAGGCGATTCCCCGGCCTGCGAGCCGGGCGACCTCGGACTGGACGCGGTCCGTTGGTGCGAGCGGGACATGCTTGATCCATGGTGGCGAGCGATCTCGGCGCGAAGCCTAGGGGCTCAGTCCCGTCGCACAACCTACCTATCCGTACCACTCCGGTCCGCCTTCGCGTTCGAGGGCAAGCCCGATGTCAGTCGAGCCAGACCCTGTCCTGGTTCTCGGGATCGTCGATCGGTGACGAGATGAACAGGACCTGCGGCGCGTCCTCGAACTGGCCGCCGTGCGGCGTGTTGGCCGGGATCACCCAGACGTCACCGCGCTTGACCGGTCGCGTGACGCCGCCGACCGTGACCGAACCCGTGCCCTCGAGCACGTAGCCGATCTCATCGTGCGTCTCGTGGACGTGGGACCGGAACGGCCCGGCGTGGCCCTGGAACACGAACACGCTCGATTGCGACCCGTGACCGAGATACGTCCGCTTGAACACATCGGCGTCGGTCAGCTTGTCGGCCTCGACCGCGGCCGCCACGTCGACGACGTCGATCTTGGTCAGGTGGCTCAGGTCCTTGGCCGGGCGGTCGGCCTGGTCGGTCATCGTCGATCCTCCGTGTGGCGGTCGCGCCGCGCGACCAGCGCCTCGAACAGGAAGTGGTAGACCTCGGTGTGCCGTTTCGCGTCGAGCACGTCGGCGCCCCAGATGTAGGCACCATGGTCGCGCACCACCACGGCCTGCGCGGCGGCGAATCGCGGATCGGCCAGCGCCGCCTCGAGTTGGCTGACGAGCTCGGGCTCGCGTGGCGTATTACGGATGACCGGCACGAGGTGCGTGTCGGTGTTCGTCACGCCGGGGATGCCCTTGAGCATCTCGAGTTCTCGGATGGCCAGGTGGTCGGCGCCGGCATCCGCCGCCAGATCGCCGGCGAGGACGGCCGCGAGCGCGTGCGAGTGCACGACGCTCCACGACCCGCGCGAACGGTGGACGAGACAGAAGATCGCATTGCATTCGCTGGGCCTCAGGTCGGGGCGATCGGGCGAGCGGACGACGCGGCCGTCAGCGGGGTCGACGGTGAAGAACTCGTCGGTCTGGACCCGTTCTTTGTGGACGCCGCTCGGTGCCAGGAGGAGCCCGCCGTCGTCGGCCGGGCCGCAGATGCCGCCGCCGGTGCCGGACACCCACGCGCGGCGGTGGAAGTCGCGCAGGAGCTCGACGAGGAGCTCGCGGGTCGCCTGCTCAGCGGTCATCGCTCGATTATCGCCGCGACCCACTCGCTGATTGCGGTCGACGAACGGTCCGTGCTAGGTTGTGACTTGCAAGTTGCAAGTCACAGGAGCAAGCGGTCTCATGGTCTCCACGCTCGAGCGGCCTGACCCCCGCTCGGTAGCCCCGGAAGTCGATAGCGATGACAGCGCGGTCCTCGATGCGTATTCGATGGCCGTCAGCGCGGTCGCGGAAACGCTCATCCCGTCCGTCGCGAGCTTGCGCATCACCCGGCAGGTCAACGGCTGGACCGCAGGCGGCGCAGGGTCGGCAGTCTCGTTCACCCCGGACGGGTTCCTCGTGACGAGCGCCCACGTCGTGGCAGGCGCCGATCGCGGGTCCGCGGCATTCGTCGACGGATCGGAGCGTGACTTCCGGGTCGTCGGACGCGACACGCTCAGCGACCTGGCGATCGTCCGTTGTGACGGCGACCTCGTCGCGGCGCGGTTCGGTGACGCCGCTCGACTCAAAGTCGGACAGCTGGTGGTCGCCATCGGGAATCCGCTCGGCTTCACCGGCTCGGTGACGGCCGGTGTGGTGAGCGCACTCGGCCGATCCCTCGCCGTCCGCGAAGGACGGAATAGCCGGATGGTCGAGAACGTGATCCAGACCGACGCGGCACTCAACCCCGGCAACTCCGGCGGAGCGTTGGCCGATTCCCGCGCCCGCGTGGTCGGCATCAATACCGCCGTCGCAGGGATCGGGCTCGGGCTCGCCGTCCCCATCGACGACCAGGCCCGCGCCATCCTCGCCGCCCTGATGCGCGAGGGACGCGTTCGGCGCGCCTACCTTGGCGTCGTCGGCGGGCCGAGGCCGCTCCCACCCCGGCTGGCGGGATCGCTCGCCCGTCAACGCGGGCTCGAGGTCGCCCAGGTCCTGGGCGGGTCGCCCGCCAGTGCGGGCGGCATCCGCGAGGGTGACCTGATCCTCGACCTTGACGCACAGCCCATCGAAAGCGTCGCGGATCTCCAGCGACGGCTCGTGGGGGACGCCATCGGACGGCGGTTGACGGTCCGCGTCGCCCGCGGCGATCGCCTCGTCGATCTCGACGTTACGCCGATCGAACTGACGGCCTAGTCGGGCGGCCCGAAGGGCGGCCACGCGCACAGCAAGGCGGACCATCGGCGGCAACGCGCAGACATTCGACCCCTCGTGGCGCTCGGGGGAGGCGCTAGGATGCAGGCCTCATGACCGATCAGCCCCGCGCCGAAACTCCCGACGCCTTTGCCTTGGGAGGCCCGCCGCCGGCATCAAGCCAGCGCCCGCTGCCGCTCCGGCAGATGGGGATCGGCGAGCTCGTCGACGGCGCCGTCAAGCTCTATCGGCGCGACTGGCTCGCGCTCATGGGGATCTCCGCCTTGGTCCTCGTCCCGGTCACGTTCATCCAGCTCTGGGTGACGCAGACCATGGTCGCGTCGGTGGACGTGTTCGCGACCGACGAGGAGTTCCAGGCGATGACCACCCAGCTCATCATCGTCACGCTCGTCTTCGTCGTGGTCCAGGTGTTCATCGTCCAGCCGTTCCTCGTCGCCGCGATCTCGCGCGCCGCCGCCGACGCGTACCTCGGGAAGAGCGTGACCCTGGGGCAGACCCTCCGCTACGCGCTGTCGAGGTTGCCCGCGATCCTGTGGGTCACGATCATCACGCTGGTCGTGACGACCATCGGGTTCATCCTGTTGATCATCCCTGGGGTCCTCGCGCTGGTTCGTCTCACGCTGACGCCGGCCATCGTGGTCGTCGAGGACGTGCGCGGGACCAGCGCCGTCAGCAGGTCCTGGAGCCTCACTGGGGGCCATTTCTGGCGGGTGTTCGCGACGTTGATCCTGTCCGGCATCATCGCGGCGGTCGGGGCGGCGATCATCCAGATCCCGACCGAGGTGATCGCGACGATGCTCGGACCCGAGGGCTGGCCGGTGTCCGCGCTCGGTACCGCGCTGGCCAGTGTGGTCGTCACTCCGTTCAGCCTCCTGATCGTCGTCCTGCTCTACTTCGACTTGCGCGTGCGCAAGGAGGGCTACGACATCGAGGTGATGGCGCAGGAGCTCGCACCCGCTTCGTGAGGCGGAGGGGCTGGCTGCGTGCGCCGCTCGCGGCGCTGGTCGGCATCCTGGCGCTCGCCTCGCCGGGCCTCGCGCAGACCCAGCTCAGCCAACAGGAGTTCCTGGATCGGCTCGAACGCGCGACGGAGATCGCACGCCTGGACGGCGCCGTTCCGTCACCGCAGCGCATGGCCGACCTGCGCGCCGCCCTCGGCCTGCCGGTGGAGATCGTCATCGGCCACTGGTCGGCTGAGATCGAGCGCGACCCGCTCCTCGAACGCTTGTCCGGCGAGAACGCCGACGACTTCGAGCGGGCGGATCTGCGGCTGGCGGCGATCGGCAGCGCGCTGGACGATGCGATCTCGCGCGAGGCACGTTCCTCCGCCGACATCGCGAATGCCCTCGCGGGCGCCTATAGCGGCGTGGTCCCGCCGCGTCCTGACCCACTCCTTATCGTGCTCCAGTACTTCGAAGACGTGATCCAGGGGATCCTGCAGCGCCTCGGAAACGTGCTGCCCAACGCCGGGAGCGCCCTCGCGTGGGTGGTGCTGGTCGGGATCGTGGTGTTCGCCGCCTGGTTCGCGTTCCGGTCCCGGCTCGTACCCGACCGCGCATCGCGGGAGGGTACCCAGCGTGGCCGCACCACGAGTTCGGTGGACTGGGCGGCACGGGCGGAGGAGGCGCTGCGGGCCGGCGATCTCCACGAGGCGGTCCGGGCCTCCTACCTTGCACTGCTGGCCGTCCTGGCTGGCAAGGGCATCGTGGCGAACGCTCCCGCCCTCACTGCGGGCGAGGCGCGCTTCGCCGTCCAGCGCCTACGACCGGCGCTCTTCCCGACGATCGCCCGCGCCACCGACTCGTACGAGCGGGTGATCTACGGTGGCGCGCAACCGGACCGACGCGACGTCGAGCAGCTTCGCGAGGCGACCGCCGAGGCGAGGAAGCCGTGATCACCCGTCGCCGGCTCCTCTTCGCCAGTGCGATCGTGGTATTGGCCGTGCTCGTGTTGCTCACGCCACGCAGCGAGGACCCTGATTCGATGCTCGCGCTGCGGCGCTTCTACGAGAACCTCGGCCTTGACGTCAGCGAGCGCGACGGATTGCCATCGAGCGGCGGGACGCTCGTCCTCGTCGCCGACATCCGTGGTCCGGACGAGACCGGGCCCATCCTGGACTGGGTCGATGGTGGCGGCCATCTGGTCGTGGCGGACCCGACGTCCGAGTTCGTCCAGATGGCCGGCGGCTCGGCGGCCGCGACACTCGGGTTCGGCGGCACGGTGGACCTTGCACCGGGCTGCGTGACGCCGGCCGTCGTCGGTGTCGACCGCATCGTCGCGCGGTCGTCCGACCTCATCCTCGTCGCCGATGATCCGGCGTTGGTGCCGTGCTTCCCGGTCGGTGATGGCGCACTCGTCCTGACGCGCACATACGGCGAGGGCTCGGTCACGTTGCTCGGCGGCGCCAGCGCGTTCACGAACGCGCTCCTGCGCGAGGCAGACAACGCCGTGTTCGCCGCCGGCATCGCGGGTCCGGGGTCGGAGGTCGTGTTCGGCCCGCCGACCTCGGCCCTCGGCGGCTCGACCGGGCTGTGGGACACGTTGCCGGATCGTGCCCGGGCGGCCGTGTGGGCGATCATCGTGGCGGCGGTGGCGTTCGCGCTCGTCCGGGCCCGGCGGCTCGGACGACCCGTGGTCGAGGCGCCGATCGCGCCGATCCCCGGCAGCGAGCTCGTCCGGGCGGCGGGACGCATGTACCGACGGGCTCGCGCGACACCGTATGCCGGCACGCTGATGCGGCAGGCTACGGTGGCGCGGTTGTCGCGACGCTTCGGGGCGGCGGGCGCGCACGACCTGTCCGCAGCGGTGGCACGAGCAAGCGGGCAGCCGCGGGATCGCGTCGAGGAGATCCTCGCCGGGCGCGACCCCCAGAACGACGATGAGCTGATGGCACTCGGAGCAGAACTGGAAGGCCTGTCGGCCGGAGCAGAGATGGGAGGCAGATGAACGACCCGCGCGAGTCACTCGATGCGGTCCGCCGCGAGGTGGCCAAGGCCGTGGCCGGCCACGATGACGTCGTCGACGGCCTGCTGGTCGCGCTGCTGGTCCGCGGGCATGTCCTGCTCGAGGGGGTGCCCGGCGTTGCCAAGACGCTGACCGTCAAGGCGCTGGCCAGATCGCTCGACCTCGGGTTCCGCCGGATCCAGCTGGCGCCTGACCTGATGCCGTCGGACATCACCGGCAACGTCGTCTACGTGGCGGGCTCCGGCGAGTTCCGCTTCCGGCGCGGGCCGGTCTTCACGAACTTCCTGCTCGCCGACGAGATCAACCGGACCCCACCGAAGACGCAGGCAGCGCTCCTGGAGGCGATGGAGGAGCGACAGGTCACGGTCGAGGGCGAGAGCTCCGCGTTACCCGATCCGTTCCTCGTGGTCGCCACCCAGAACCCGGTCGAGTTCGAAGGCACCTATCCCCTTCCTGAGGCGCAACTCGACCGTTTCCTGTTCAAGCTGGCGGTCGGCTACCCGAACCGGGACGACGAGCGAGCCGTGCTCCAGATGCACAACGAAGGCCGCGATCCGCACGACCTCGCGAGCCTCGGCGTCGAGCCCGTCGCCGGTGCGGACGTCTTGCGCGAGGGCGCCAAGCAGGTGCGTGATATCGAGGTCGCGACCGAGGTCATGGACTACGTCCTCGACCTCGCCGCCGAGACACGGCGGGCGCCATCACTCGTCCTCGGGGTGAGCCCTCGCGCGGCGGCGATGCTGCTCGTCGCAGTCAAGGGCTGGGCCTACCTGCGCGGGCGCGCGTTCGTGACGCCCGACGACGTGAAGGCCGTCGTCAAGCCCGCGTGGCGACACCGGGTCGTGCTCCGACCAGAGGTCGAGCTGGAGGGAGGCACGGCCGACTCGGTGGTCGACGCCGTCGTCGAGCGCGTGCCCGTCCCGCGCTAGCGATGTACCTCGGACGGCGGCTGCCGCTGGCGATCCTGCTGGTCGCGGCCGCGGCGTTGGTCGCGCCCGGAATGCCCTGGCTCGTCCTGGCCGTCGGTCTGTTGGCGGTGCTCGCCCTCGTCGTGCTGGACGTGGTGTTGGCACCGCGCGCCGCCGCCCTCCAGCCGCGCAGGGAAGCACCAAGCGTCCTACGGCTGCGCCGGCCGGCCGCGACGACGCTGTCCCTTTACAACCCGACGGGGCGCTCGCTCGACGTGGCCGTCCACGACGCCGCGCTGCCGTCGGTGGGTCGGACGCCGCGCCGTGATCGGGCATCGATCGAACCCGGAGGCTGGCTGGAGCTCGGCGCGGAGCTCGAACCGAGCCGCCGAGGCCGGTTCCGGCTCGGACCGCTCACGCTGCGGACCGCCGGACCGCTTGGCCTCGCCGGGCGACAGGCGACGCTGCCCCAGGTCCAGGACGTCAAGGTCTACCCGGCGTTGAAGGGCCGCGACGAGGTCGCGCTGCGCCTGCGCCGCGGCCGGCTGCTCCAGGCCGGCGTCCGCTCGTCGGCGATCCGCGGCGGCGGCAGCGAGTTCGACGCGCTGCGCGAGTACCTGCCCGACGACGAGTTCCGACGCATCAACTGGCGCGCGACCGCCCGATCGTCGTCGGCCATCACGAACCAGTTCCGCGAGGAGAAGAACCAGCAGCTGATCCTGCTGCTCGATGCGAGCCGGGCGATGGCCGGCCAGGTCGAGGGCGTGTCACGCCTGGAGCACGCGCTCGACGCGGCGGTCGCGGTCGCCGAGCTCGGCACGCGGATCGGCGACCACGTCGGGGTCGTCGCGTTCGGCCAGGCAGTGCGCGCCCAGCTCGATCCGCGCGGCAGCCGGGATCAGCCGCACCGGATCATCGACGTGTTGTTCGGCATCGAGCCGCTGCTCGAGGCGCCCGACTACGGCGGCGCCTTCGCGAGCGTGCTGCGCCGCCATCGACGGCGCGCGCTGATGGTCCTGTTCACCGACCTCTCGGAGCGCTCCGTCCTCGAGCCGCTGCTCAAGGCAGTGCCGGTGCTCCTGACGCGCCACGTCCTGATGATCGCGGCGGTCCGCGACCCGGAGGTGGAGTCGATGGCGCGGGCTACACCGACGACGTCGGCCGAGGCCTACGAGAAGGCCGCGGCCTCCGAGTTCCTCGAGTGGCGCGATGGCGCGGCGGCCCTGCTGCGACGCATGGGCGTGCCGACGTTCGACCTCCACCCGGATGCGCTCGCGGGTCGGATGGCCGACGAGTACCTGCGCATCAAAGCGCTGGGGCGCCTCTGAACCGCGCTAGGCGCGGCAGGCGGGGTCCGAACAGGAACACGACATACCCTGCCGCGACGGCTGCACCGAGCGCGATCTCGAGGGCCGGCATCCCCGTCCGGCCCGTGACGAACCCCTCGATGAGCGCGGCGATCAGGAACGCCGGGATGACACCGATGACGATCAGCACCGCATCCCGCGCCTCCTCCGCCAGGGCCGTGGTGCGCAGCCGGTCACCCGGATCCACGATCGACCAGCCGATGCGCAACCCGGCGCCACCCGCGATGCAGATCGCAAGGAGCTCGAGGAAGCCGTGGGGCAGCACGAGTGCAAAGAAGATGTCGGCCTTGCCCGCCGCAACGGCTCCACCCGCGAGGACGCCGATCAGGGCCGCGTTCTGGACGATCACGAAGATGGTCCCGATCCCGAGCGTGATGCCGAGCGCGAAGGCGAGGAACGCCACCTGCACGTTGTTCTGGAAGATGAAGGCCGACATCTCCGGGCTACCGAGATCGTCAGCGACCGACCCGTCGGCACGCTCGAGGGCTTCGCGGGTAGCGGGCGGGAGCACGCCCACCCGCGCCTCTTCCGAGGTGGCCACCCAGACGCCCGTCGCAACCATGAGGCCGAACAGCAGCGCTGCGATCACCACGATGTGCGGCACGGTGCGCCGGATGGCCTGGCGGTAGCGGGCGCCGAAGAGCTCCAGCGTCCCGCGCAGCGAACGGGCCTCGGTGCCGTAGATCGCTGCGTGCGCACGCGCGACCATGCCGTTGAGGTAATCGACCAGCGTCGGGTCGTGATACCGCGACTGGACCTCGGCCAGGTGCGAGGACACGCGCAGATACAGCCGGATCATCTCGGTCACGTCCGCGCCCGCGTTCGAACCCTGGTACGAACGGCTGACGGCGCTGTCCAGCGCGTTCCATTCAGCACGGTGCTTGGCGATGTAAGAATCGAGGTCCATCCTGCGCAGAGTATGAGGGGGCGATGACGGCCGACTACGCGGCGAGCACGGTCACACCCGAGGCAGTCCAGCTCAACGCCGACATCGCCGGCGTCGGGTCCAGGACGATCGCCCTCCTGGTCGACACCTTCCTCCAAGGGATGGTGCTGCTGCCCGTCCTGTTCGTGAGCCTCGAGCAGGGGCCGGGTGGGACCGGCCAGGCGATCGTCATCGGCATCATCGTGTTCTTCGTGGTGTGGTTCTACTACCCGGCATTCGAGCTGCTGTGGCACGGCCAGACGCCGGGCAAGCGGTTCCAGGGGATCCGTGTCGTGCGGACCGACGGCCAGCCGGTCGGCCTGGCACCCGTGCTCGTGCGCAACCTCATCCGGATCATCGACGTGATCCTGCTGCCGTTCCTGGCGTTGATCTCGATGGTCATCACGCGGCGCAGCCAGCGGCTCGGCGATCTGGCCGCCGGCACGATGGTGGTCCGGGAACGGGCGCTGCCGGCACCGAGCATTCTGCCGTTCGGCGTCCCAGGCGTCTCGGGCGCCCCAAGCATTCCCGCGTCGACGCTCGACACGTCCGCCATGACCGAGCGGGACTACACCGTCCTGCGGACGTTCCTGGCGCGCCGTTCCACGCTGGACTGGAAGGCCCGCCAGCAGCTCGCGACTCGGCTGGCGGCGCGGGTGCGCGAACAGCTCCGCGAGCGACCCGGTGATACCGGCCTCACGGACGAGCAGCTCATCGAAGCCGCCGCGCAGTCGTACCGGGCAAGGTTCACGGATCGCCCCGGCTGATCCGTTGCCCGCCCCTCGAGCGGCCAGTAGACTGTGATCCTCCCGAGCGGGAGTAACTCAGTTGGCAGAGTGTCTGCTTCCCAAGCAGGATGTCGCGGGTTCGAGCCCCGTCTCCCGCTCCAGATCCCCCTGATCGACGAACGCCGCATCCCGGCTTGCCACCTGGGCGGGGAGTCCCTAGACGCCCTCGAGGAACGTGCCCAGGAGCAGCAGCACGAAGGCGACGATGGCGGCGAAGAGCGCCAGGGTGCCGGTGGCGAATCCGGCGATCGTGCCCGGCAGCAGGCTCGTGAAGAACACGAGCGCCGCGAAGACGGTCAGCAGGGCAGCGAGCGCGATGGTGCCTGCTCGCGGCGCGTGGTTGCTGCGACGCCGCATCAGAGCCCTCGCACCAGCGAGCCGACGATCAAGAGCGCCGGTGAGGCGACGATCAAGATGCGAGCGAATTCCCGGCCGGCCGTGACACCGACCATCGCGAGCGCATCACCGACCACCTGGTTGAGCGGCGCGATCGAGAAGATGCTGCCTTCCAGTGAAAGCCCGATCACCATCAGCACGACCGCGATCACGATCGTGACCATGTAGGGCGGGTTCGGTTTCACGTGGCGAGTATAGGTCCGCCGGTTGACCTCGCCGTGCTCGCGCCCCTACCGTCGCAGGCGTGAGCGGCCGTCCTGACGCCTCGATCCGCAAGCTCTTCGAGCCGGCCGATGGCATGACCTACCTCGACGCGGCCACGTACGGGCTGCCGCCACGGTCGACCGTCGCGGCGATGTCGGAGGCACTGGCGGCCTGGCAACACGGCACCGCCCGCTGGATCGACGACTGGGATCGACCCGCCCAGGCGGCCCGCGGCCTGTTCGCCGAGCTGATCGGTGCCAGCGCCGAGGAGATCGCCCTCATCCCGTCGGTCTCGATCGGCACCGGCCTCGTCGCGAACAGCCTCTCCCCGGGCGACGTCGTCCTCGTCCCCGACGACGAGCACGTGTCCGACCTCTATCCGCTGCTCGTCGCGGAGCGCCGGGGTGTGGTCGTCCGGCAGGTCCCCTTCGCCTCACTGCCGGACGCCATCAACGCGTCCGTGACCCTCGTCGTCACGAGCCTCGTCCAGATGCAGACCGGCCGCGTCGCCGACCTCGCCGGGATCACGGAGCGAGCCGCGTCCGCCGGCGCGCGGGTCTTCGTCGATTCGACGCACGGGACGCCGTTCGTCGACGTCGCCGAGCACATCGGGGCCGTCGACTATCTCGTCTGTCACGCCTACAAACACCTCCTCGGCGCCCGCGGCTGCGCGTTCCTGTATGTCCGCCGCGACCGCGTCGACGATCTCGAGCCGGTCCACGCGAACTGGCGTGGGGCGGCGGCGCCATGGACGACCTTCTTCGGTGGCCCGCTCGACCTCGCTGCCGACGCCGGCCGGTTCAATGTCTCACTGGCGTGGCTACCGTGGGTCGCCACCGTCGAATCGCTCCGGCTCATGCTGACCTGGCGCCGCGACGGGGTCCTCGCCGAGGTCGTCGCGCTCGCCGGCCGCTTCGCACGGGCGCTCGATCTCGAGCCGACGGGGTCGTCGCTCGTGTGCGTCCCGGTCGCCGATCCGGAAGCGGTCCGCGAGAGCCTCGACGCGCGGCGTATACGAGCTGCCGTCCGCGGCGAGTCGATCCGCTTCTCGGTCCATATCTGGAACGACGACGTCGATGTCGAGCGTGCCGTCGAGGCCATCAGACCGCTGAGGGTCGAGGCGACGCAGGCCTAGCCGCCACGGAAACGGGCCCGACTCTTCCGAGTCGGGCCCGTTCTGGTCGCGTCGCCAGCCATCGTTCCGGCGGCGCTCCTTCTCCCTAGGCGGGCATCGGCTGCGGGGCAGCCACCCTCTTCGGTGCCTTCTCCTCGGCTGCTCGCGTCGCCCACACCAGCCCGAGTCCGGCGATGAGGACCGTGAACCCGATCCCTGCGAAGAGCCCGGCGAGGCCGAGGCCCATCTGCAGGGTCGACGCCGTCACGGTGCCGACACCAAGGTTGGCGATCAGGGCGTGTGCCGTGCCCGTCCAGGCCTTGTCGCGCGCCGGCCCCTCGATGGGATGCTGGCGGTCGAAGTCGGTCCAGTAGCGGCCGTCGACGGCGAACTCGTACTCACCGGCGGGGAAGATCTCGCCGTTGTACTCCGTCTGCTCGTCAAGGACGATCGTCTGGGTTCCGTGCAAGGTGTGATAGGCGACCGTCGCCATCTGGTACATGTACTCGGTCGGGGTGTTGACCAGCGGATCGTTCGGGTTCAAGTCACCCTCCACGACCGGATACCCCCACTCCTCGCGCAGCAGCGCCAGGATCGACTGCGCGCCCTCGGGCTCGCCGCGATCGACGAGCACGCCCTGCTCGTTGTAGCTGAGCTGGATGTCCTGCGCGGCGCTGAACGCCTGCAGCGACCGGACACCCTCCTGGGTCCGGATGAACGCGTAGGCGCCGCCGGCCATGAAGACCAGGCCGAGGACCGCCAGGATGAGGCCGAGGCCTCGCAATCGTCCGATCATCGAAGTATCCCTTTCCACTTTGTTCCTTGTCGTTGACCTGACATGACTTTGGCGGTCCTGATGGCCTCCGCCTGTTGCCGAACGGACCCATTCGCAAGCCCGATGGCCCGGGTCCCTGGGGTCCATTCGTCACATGACCCACGGGACCTAGCCCGACTCCGCATCAGTCGACCGGGACGATCTCAACGCGGCAGGGGGCCCCGCCCGCCACCTTCGAGGAGACGCTCCCGAGGAGGCGAGCCATCCAGCGGTGCTGGCGAGCGCCGACGACCACGACGTCAGGCCGCTCCGTCCACGCCGCCTCGAGGATCGCGTCCGCTGGCTTCCCGTGCCACACGAAGGAGGTCGCCAGGACGCCCGCCGCGCGGGCACGGCGACGAATAAGGTCGACCCCAGGCTCCAGGCGCTTGCGGTCGCCGTGATTGCGTGCCACGGCCAGGATCTGCAAGACCGCGTTCTCGCGGGCGGCGAGTGTGATCGCCTGCTCCGTCGCACGGCCTGAGGATTCGCTCAGGTCGGTCGCCAGCAGCACGTGGTAGACGGGCCGCGTCCCGCGTCCGGTTTCGGCGCCTTGACCCTGCGATGTGTCGCGCATATCGATCGCTGTCATCGTCGTATCCCTCAATGCGGATTGGCGTGAGCCTGCGCACGACGAGGCCGCTCGGAAAGTGCCGGTCGGCTCTTTCGGATGGGCTCTGACGGCCTGCGCCAGCTGGGACCAAGGCGTCCCCCTCGACCGCTGCCCGGAAGGCCCATGTCTGGGGGCCGAATGGCCGTGGCGCCATGGCGTGAACCTCCCTACAACGGCAGAGACCCATGCTGGGCAACGGGATATACGCCCTGCTTCGGGCTGAGGGCTGAGGAGGCGTCATGAGGATCCTGATCGTCTACGCATCGCAATACGGGAACACCCAGAAGATCGCCCAGGCCATGAGCAAGGCGTTGGCAGCGGAGCACGACGTGCGCGTCTTGCATGCACCGGCCGCGCGCACCATCACGGCCAAGGGCGTCGATCTGCTCTTCGTGGGCGCACCGACCCAGATGCGCGGCCTACGGCTCCTTGCGAAGCCCTTTCTCGCCGGCCTCGAGGGCCGCGGGTTCGGGGGCGTTCCCGCCGTGGCATTCGATACGCGGATGGCCGACTTCGTCCAGACCATCGCGTCGGATGTCATCGCGCGCCACCTCGTCGGGGCCGGCTGCCGTCTGGTCGCGCCGCCGGCGAGTTTCCTCGTCCTGGGCCTGGACGGCCCGCTTGCCGCCGGCGAGGAGGCGCGCGCTGCGAGTTGGGCTCGCTCCGTGGTGGGGGGTCTGTCGGTCCGCGCCTGAATGTCAGCCGCCAGCGAGACCGATCGTGGCGGTCGCGATCACGAGGTCCTCCCTGGCCCGCACCTTGAGGACGGAGACGCCGGTCGAAGCTCGCGTCAGTACGACGTCTCCATCCGGATCCAGATCCGGGATCTGCGGCACGCCCAGCAGCCCGAGACGAGCGCAGATGCGAGATCGGATGCTCCCGGCGTGCTCCCCGATCCCGCCTGTGAACACAAGGGCGTCGAGCCGCGGCAAGGAAGTCGCCATCGCGGCGATGCCCGCCGCTGCCCGACGAACGAACAGGTCGAGCGCGAGGATCGCACGCTGATCGCCGCTGGTCTCCATCTCGCGGAGTCGGCGCATGTCGGATGAACCGGCAACGCCCAGCAGACCGGACTCGCGGTCCAACTGGCGCTCGAGATCGTCGGCCGACATCCCATCGCGGATGAGTCGCGTCACGATGCCCGGATCGATCGAGCCGGCTCGTGTCGTCATCATCAGGCCCTCGAGCGGTGTGAGCCCCATCGACGTGTCGATGGAACGTCCACCGTCGACCGCGGTGACCGATGAGCCGCCACCGAGGTGGACGACCAGCATCGGCAGATCTTCCCGCTTACGGCCGAGCAGGCTCGCCGATCTGCCGACCGACCACTCGACTGAGAGTCCGTGAAACCCGTAGCGCCTGATGCCGTGATCCCGGACCCAGGCTTCAGGGACGGGATAGCGTCGTGCCACTTCCGGGAGGGTGGCGTGGAATGCGGTGTCGAAGACCGCGACGTGGGGCGTCTCCGGCAGTCGCTGTCGAGCCGCCCGGATCGTCGCGATCGCGATCGGGTTGTGAAGCGGGGCAAGATCCGCGAGGTCGTCGAGGGCTGCGACGACGTCGTCGTCCAGCGTCGTCGGCGCTACGAACAGTGCCCCTCCGTGGACGACTCGATGGCCGACTGCCACGATCGACGATCGGTCGATGCCGGAGCGCGCTGCTGCGTCAAGGGCGCCCTCGACCAGGTCGGACACGACCGAGTTCGATCCCGGTTCCCAACCGACCGAGTGATCGAACCGTGGCTCTGTGTCGGGCAGGTCCAGAACGGTCATCTTGAGCGTGGCTGATCCTGCGTTCAGGACGAGCACCCGGCCCGCCGGCGACGTCATCGAGCAACGGTCAGGATGGCCAGGTCCAGTCACGGATCTCCGGCGGATCCTCGCCGTGCTCCCGCGCAAACGCGCGAGCCCGGAGCCGTTCGTCCACAAGGTCCTGGCGGATCCCGGCGGCGGAGGATCCCAGATCAGCCACGCGGTCGATCACGTCGATTGCCAGATGGAAGCGATCGAGATCGTTGCGCATGACCATGTCGAACGGCGTCGTGACCGTCCCCTCCTCCTTGTAGCCACGCACGTGCAGGTTGTCGTGGTTGGCTCGGCGGTACGTCAGTCGATGGATCAGCCATGGGTAGCCGTGGTACGCGAATACGATCGGCCGGTCCGTCGTGAACACGGCGTCGAACTCGCTATCGGGCAGTCCGTGTGGATGCTCCTTCGGGTCCTGGAGCCGCATGAGGTCCACGACGTTGACGAACCGCACGCGCAGCTGCGGCAGCCGCACGCGCAGGATCGACACTGCGGCGAGCGCCTCGAGGGTCGGCACGTCACCACAGGAGGCGATGACGACGTCGGGGTCACCCGCGTCGTTGCTGGCCCAGTCCCAGATCCCGAGTCCGCGCGTGGCGTGCAGGACGGCATCGTCCATCGACAGGTACGTGAGCGCAGGCTGCTTGCCGGCCACGATCACGTTCACGTAGTCGCGGCTGCGCAGGCAGTGGTCGGCGACGGACAGCAGCGTGTTCGTATCGGGCGGCAGGTACACGCGGATCACCTCCGCCTTCTTGTTGATGACGTGATCGATGAAGCCAGGGTCCTGGTGGCTGAAGCCATTGTGGTCCTGCCGCCAGACATGGCTGGTGAGGAGGTAGTTGAGTGACGCGATGGGGCGGCGCCACGGGATCTCCCTGGTCATCTTCAGCCACTTTGCGTGCTGGTTGAACATCGAGTCGACCACGTGGATGAAGGCCTCATAGCAGCTGAATAGCCCGTGGCGACCTGTGAGGAGGTACCCCTCCAACCAGCCCTGGCACAGGTGCTCCGACAGGACCTCCATCACCCGACCATCGGGTGCCAGGTGGTCGTCCGTCGATCGCACCTCGGCGACCCACGTGCGGTCGGTCGCGTCGAACACGGCATCAAGCCGGTTGGAGGATGTCTCGTCTGGGCCGAACAGCCGGAATGACGACGGGTTGGCCGCGATCACGTCGCGCAGGAAGGCCCCAAGCACGCGCGTCGCCTCACTCGACGTCGTGGCCGGCGAACTGACCTCGACCCCGTACGCGCGAAAATCCGGGAGCCGAAGGTCCTTGAGGAGCACGCCGCCATTGGCGTGAGGATTGGCGCTCATCCGGCGCTGGTCCAGCGGGGCCAGCTCGGCAACCTCAGACACGAGCGCGCCCGACTCGTCGAACAGCTCTTCCGGTCGATATGACCGCAGCCATGTTTCGAGTTGGCCCAGATAGCTCGGATTCGTCCGTACGTCCGACAACGGGACCTGGTGCGATCGCCACGTACCCTCGGTCGGCTTTCCATCGACCTCCTTGGGTCCCGTCCAACCCTTCGGCGTGCGCAGGATGATCATCGGCCAGCGAGGGCGCTCGACATCTCCCGCGCGGGCGGCGGCCTTGATCCGTCCGATCTCATCGAGGACCTCGTCGAACACTTCAGCCATCGCCCGGTGGACGAAGGCCGGATCGTCGCCCGCCACGATGTACGGCGCGTACCCGTAGCCCTCGAACAGGCTGATCAGCTCTGGCTCCGGGATGCGATCGAGGACGGCGGGGTTGGCGATCTTGTACCCGTTGAGCGCGAGGATGGGGATGACCGAACCGTCGGTCGCGGGGTTCAAGAACTTGTTGGAGTGCCAGCTGGCGGCCAGGGGACCCGTCTCCGCCTCGCCATCGCCCACGACGCAGAACACGACGAGGTCAGGGTTGTCGAATGCTGCGCCGAACGCGTGGACGAGCGCGTAACCGAGCTCGCCACCCTCGTGGATGGATCCGGGTGTCTCCGGGGTCACGTGGCTGCCGACGCCGCCCGGAAAGGAGAACTGGCGGAAGAGCCGGGTCATCCCGGCTTCGTCGGACGTCAGATCCGGATAGACCTCGCCGGATGTGCCCTCCAGATAGGCGTTGGCGACCGCCGCCGGCCCGCCGTGCCCGGGACCGACGATCCAGATCGCGTCGAGGTCGCGGGCCTTGATGACCCGGTTGGCGTGGGCGTAGACGAGGTTGAGGCCGGGCGTCGTGCCCCAGTGACCGAGCAGCCGCGGCTTGGTGTGCTCCGGGCGGAGCGGCTCGCGCAGGAGCGGATTGGCCATCAGGTAGATCTGGCCGACGGACAGGAAGTTGGCCGCGCGCCAATACGCGTCGATCAGGCGGAGCTCGTCGTCGCTCAGCGGAGACGAGCCGGCCTCAGCCGGCGATGCGGTCTGGGTCATCGATACCTCGTCGGTCGCCTCTGGGGTCACCAGGTCCAGCCTACCCCGACGGCTCGACCGACGGGTTCTGGTCAGGCCGTCGCCACGACGGCGGTCTCCTCTCGATGCGCGACCCCTGCCCGCGGCCGGGCGATCAGCACCGACGCCGCCGCAAGGTGCAGGACAGAGCGCGACACGCTGCCGACGAGCCACCGATGCAAGCTGCCCATATCCCTTGCCCCCAGGACGATGACATCGGCCCGCCACGTTTCGGCCTCATCGAGGATCCTCTCGACGACTTCCCCGTCCGCGACCACCGAGGCTCCCTCCACGTGACGCTGCCGTAGGCGCTCCGCGGTCACCTCTGCCGCCGTCTGGGCTCGATGCTTGGCGATCTCGACCGCGTCGGCGTAGACCTCGATCGACGTCGTGCCGTCGACAGGCGAGATGCCCGTCCACCAGGGCATGCCTGGATCGGCAACGCTGACGACCCGGATCCGGGCCTCGTCGAAGAGACCGCTCCCGGCGATGAAGTCGGCCGCGGCGGCGGCGCCAGGCGAGCCGTCGGTCGCGAGCATGACCCGCTCGACGCGGGCGTGACGGGCGACGAGGACGGGGCATGAGGCGTGGTCGACAACCTCGGACGAGACTGAACCGAGCAGGAGCCGGCGCACGGTGCTCAGGCCGCGCGCACCCATCACGATGAGGTCAGCGCCGAAGTGGGCGGCCTCGGCGACGATCTCGGTCGCCGGTCTACCCTGGAGGACGCGAACCCCGGTGTGGGTCTCGCCTTTCCGCACGCGATCCGCGATGTCAAGAAGGCGGCGTGCGACGTCGTCACGTATGCGCTCTCGGTCGGTGGGCGGATCGACACGGATCACGTTGGGCCACGTGCTCCCCTCGGGCGCGAACGAATCCGGGATGACACTCACGACCTCGATCGTGGATTCGGCCGGCATGGATAAGGCGGCCGTCGCCGCAACAGCGGACATCGACGCATCGGAGCCGTCGACCGCGAGCAGGATCTTCATTCGTATGCCTCCTTCGATCGTCACGGTGCGGCACGAGCGGGCGACCTGGGATGTGCCACTTGCACCGCTTCCGCGTGACGCTCGGCCCGACCACGGACTCGGCTCCTCGTGGGAGCATGGGGCCATGTCTCAGGTCGTGACCGGCTTCGATCGGCCGGATGTGTCCGGCGCACATGCGATGGCGGTGGATGCGGTCGCAGCGAGGCTCGCGGTCGAGCCTATGCATGGCCTGACGCCGCACGAGGTGGAGCGGCGTGAGGCGTTGTTCGGGTCGAACGAGGTCGAGCCGGCCGCGCGACCGACGCTCTGGTCGATCGCCTGGCACGCCGTGCGCGAGCCGTTCGTCGTCCTCCTGTTCGTCGCCGGTGTCCTCGCGGTGCTACTCGGCGAGGTGCGCGACGGTGCGCTCGTCCTGGTCGGCCTTCTGCCCATCGTGGGTGCTGACGTGCTCACGACGTATCGCTCGGAGCGGGCCTTGGAGACGCTTCGCGCGGCTGGGGCGCCGACCGCGCGGCTACGCCGGGGCGGCGTCGTCGAAGACGTACCCGCCGCCCGACTCGTTCCTGGTGACGTCGTCCTGCTCCGGGGAGGCGAGATCGTACCGGCCGACGTCCGGCTGACGCTCGCTGATCGCCTATTGATCGATCGGAGCGCGCTGACGGGCGAATCGATCCCCGAGCTCAGCTCGGTCGAGCCAGACCCGGGGCCAGCGCCCATCGCCGACCGGCGATCCGTGGCGTATGCGGGCACTGCCGTCGTCGCCGGGCGTGGTGAGGGCATCGTGATCGCGACCGGTCCGGCGACGGAGTTCGGCCGTATCGCTCGCGGACTCGCCCAAACCGAGCGCCGCAGATCGCCCCTTCAGCGCGAGCTCGACCGGCTCGTACGGATCCTTCTGGTCGTCGCGATCGGCCTGATCGTGATCACGTCGGGACTGGGCTTCCTGCGCGGGAACTCGTTGGGCGAGAACGTCCTCGCCGGTATCGCTGCCGCGATCGCGGCGATCCCCGAGGAACCACCTGTCCTGCTTGCGGTGATCCTCGGACTCGGCGCCTTTCGCCTATTACGGCGCGGGGTACTCGTCCGGCGGCTCTCCGCGGAGGAGACGCTCGGTGCCGTGGATCTGATCATCACCGACAAGACCGGCACGCTGACGGCCAACCGCCTCGCGATCAGCGAGGTCCTGACGCCGGCGGGGGCCGTCCTCGACCCGTCTTCCAGGACCGCTGTGCTCGCGCTCGCGATCCGTGCCGAGGAGGACGCGTGGCACCTCGACGCCGGAGCCCGGCCCGGATCGTTCACGCAGGCGCTCCTGACCGAGGTCGGCGGCGACGCGGCCATGGCGCAGCTCGATCGCGACGCGCTCATCTCCGCGGACGGGCCGAGCGACGGACGCCCGTGGTCGCGTACCTGGAGCCGACGGGCCGGGGTCGAGGAAGGCTTGGCCATCGGGGCACCCGAGGCGGTCCTGGACCTGTGGGAAGGCGATGGCGACCAGGGTGCATGGCGCGGACTCGTCGAGCGCGAGGCCGCTCGCGGCGGTCGTCTCCTCCTGCTCGCACGCGCGATCGACCCAAGGTCGTGGCGTCCAGTCGCGGTCATCGCGTTCGCCGATCCCCTGCGCGATGGCGTCAGCGAGGCCATCGGACTCGCGCGGGGCGCTGGCATCCAGACGGTCGTCGTCACGGGCGATCACCCGACGACGGCCACCACCATCGCCCGCGAGGCGGGCATCGATCCGGACCGTGTCGTCCTCGGCAGCGACCTTGCGGCGTGGTCGGACACTCAGCTCCGAGAGCGCCTTGCGGGTCTGTCGGTCGTAGCGAGGGCCGTGCCCGAGGACAAGCTTCGGCTCGTCGATATCGCGCGGACGGCCGGGCGGACCGTCGCGGTAACCGGGGACGGCGTGAACGATGCGCCGGCGCTCCAGCACGCAGACGTCGCGGTCGCGATGGGGAGTGGGACCGCCGTCGCCAAGGAGGCGTCGGATCTGGTCCTCGGCGATGACTCCTTCGCGACGCTGATGTACGGGTTGCGCGAGGGCCGGCGGATCGTCGCGAACGTGCAAAAGGGCCTCGTATTCCTCGTTTCGACCCACGTCGCGCTGCTCGGTTTCATCCTGATCGCAACGCTCGCGGGAATCTCGCAGCCCCTGCTCCCACTCCAGATCCTGTGGCTCGAGCTGTTCATCGACCTGTCGACATCGGTCGCGTTCGAGCGTGAGCGCGAAGAGCCGGACGCGATGACGCGCCCGCCGCGCCCCCGCGGGCGGCCGCTCCTGGATACCCCGCTCCTGGTCAGGATCGCGATCGCGGGCGGCTTCAGTGCAGTGGCTGCTCTCGTGCTGATGCTCGTGCATGACGGCTCCGATGACCACGTTCGGTGGCTCGCCTACACGGCGCTGGTGGTCGCCCAGGTCGTGCGCGCCTATGCCAATCGCAGCTTGACCCGACCGGTCGTCACGCTTCCGCGCAACGGAGTGCTGCTGGCGGCATGTCTCGTGGTCGTCGCGGTGCAGATCCTGATCCCGCTGGTCCCGCCGCTGGCAGAGGCGTTCCACGCGACGCCGCTCGACCTCGTCGACTGGGGCTTCGTGCTGCTGATCGCTTTGGCGCCTGCCGTCGTCGCCGAGGTCATCCGGGCCACGACGCACCGCGAGTGGGTCGCCTGACCCTGGCCAGGAGTCCTGGGATCGGGTGACGTTCGGCCCTCGCGCGCCCGATGACGTCGGCGCAGCCTGTGGTCATGAGCGACCCTCGACTGCCGCCGGGCATCCACATCCGCCCTATTCGGCGCGGCGACACCGTCGCGCTCGAGCGCTTCTATGCCGGGCTGTCGCCCGATTCGCTCGACGCGCGGTTCCATGGCGCGACTCGCGGCATCGAGGACCTGACGGCGCAGCTGTTCTGCGGGCCCGACCATCGCCACCGCGAGGGGCTGGTCGCTGTCGAACGTATGCATGCCGGGCGCGAGGTGATCGTCGGCCACCTCTGCCTGGAGCCGATCGACGGCACATCCGATCTCGAGATGGCCGTCGCGGTGGCCGACGCATGGCAGCGCCGCGGCATCGGCCGCGCCCTGCTCGCGGCTGCCATGGAGTGGGCTCCCGCCCATGGCGTCGCCGCGTTGCGCGCCGCGATCCGCTGGAGTAACCCGGCGATCATCGGCCTGCTGCGTTCGGTCAACCGACCGATGACGATCGTGAACGATGGCGGGGGTGATCTCGAGGCCGTCATCCAGGTCGGTGGCGAGATCCCGGTCGCGGCCTGACCCAAGTCGCTTGCAGAGCCCCGGACACGGACGACGCGAGCCGTGTCGGCTCGCGCGCAAATCCGGGTTCAACGGCAGATGCCAAAGTATCCGCATCCCCATGTTCCACCAGGGCGAGCGAGGCCGGATGCGCTGCGAACGTCGGGGGCTGAGGTATTTGAAACCAAGTGCTGCCCCGATGCGATGTAGCGACGCGAATCAGAACATCGCGACGCCCCGGTGTCGGTCAACGGCGAACGGGCAGGAGCCGACCACGGGGGCGACGTCTGGCAGATGCGAGCCACCATCCCCGGCCCGTTGGATCAGTGGTGCTTTTCGCTCGCGTCCGCCTCAGCCTTGGTGCGATGGATCGTTCCCTCGGCATGCTGAGGGGGTGCATAGACCGTATAGAGCTTGAGGTCGCCCGTTCCCGCATTCACCAGGTTGTGGCGAGTGCCCGCCGGCACGTGGACCAGGTGCCCGGGATGGACGGGGCTCCGCTGGCCCTCGAGCACAGCAAGCCCCTCCCCTTCGAGGCAGACAAGCACCTGATCGACGCGGTCGTGGACCTCCTCTCCGATCTCCCCGCCCGGCGGGATGCTCATCACGACGATTTGGCAGTGCGGCCCGGTCGAGAGCACCTCCCGGAACCAGCCGTTGGCCTTGGCGCGTGCCACGATGTCCTGGTTGAACGACACGTCGACCTCCTTGTAGCCCGAAGTCTCCCCACGCAGGCGGCCACTGACCAGAGCCGCATGGACCCAAACGCGAAGCGGAATGGGCCTCGTACTCGCGCCCTCGAAGCCTATGGTCTGTCGGCCGATGACGGCCTGAAGGCGGTGCAGCGGTGGCCGCCCAGCCGATCTGATCGAACATCGACACTCCCGGCGGGCGTCCGAATCGGCAACGAGAACGACCTGGGCAAGTGGTTGATTTCGCGCTCGTTGTCGACCGCCGTGAAGTCACCCATCGCAACGTCGAACGTTGGCAGCAATCGTTCCCTTGACGAATTCGAGCGCGGCACCGATGGCGCCGCGCCCGACACGGTTCAGCGTGCGACGACGACTGTCGCGGCCGCGTTGGTCGCGACGTGCTCGGACACGCTTCCTTGCATGATCCGACCGAGCGTCCCTAGACCGCGGGACCCGACGACGATCATGTCGAACTTCCCAGCCTCGGCGATCTTCTCGATCTCCTTCGCAGGATCGCCCGCCGATTCGATCATCTCGGCCGCGATCCCGTTCTGGGTGAGCAAGTCCCGCGCCTCGCGCAGCTCCTGCTCATGTACAGAGCGATCGTCCCACGGATCCACCGGCGAGCGCCCAGGATGCACCGGGACGACACTTACGACCGAGAGGCTCGCATCGAGCTTCTTGGTCAGGTCGATGGCGACGTCGAGCGCCTTCCGCGCGGGTGCTCCGCCATCGTAGGCCAGCAGAATGTTCTTCATCTCCCGTCTCCTCGTGCCTCCGCCCCTGCCGGCGATCCGGGGCCCGGCGCCGCGACAGGATGGCGTCCGGGCCCCGTTGAGTCGCCCTACGGTCCACTCGGTCCCGCTTGGACGGCTGTCATGCCGATCGTCGAGTTCCGGATGGACGGAGCCTAGAGCCGGGCGTCCCGAGTTCATAGGCGGTCTGGCAGGGTGGCCTACGCGACCCGCAGTGTCCGCCCGACGTCGGCGAGCAGCGCGGCGCCATCGCCCCACGCCGCCGGGTGATCCGGTCGCAGATGCGCGGCTTCGGAAAGCACGGTTCGCGCGAACGGCCGCAGGTCTCGAGCAGCGATCGACATGCCCCGGTGCCGCGCCGCTGCGTCCTGGATGAACGCGGCATATCGCGCCAGCGGCGTTGCGCGGGCCAGCTGCTCCTCGAAGCCCGGCACGTAATCGACCGTCACGAGCAGTCGACCGAAGAATGCACCGACGGCGTCGGCTCCTTCGTCCCATCCCTGGGAGTGCCCACCCCGGCGGAGGATCGGCGCCGACGATGTGAACGCCACGATCGCCGTGCCGTCGATGAGCTCCGCATCGCAACGTCCACCGAAGCCGAGATAGCCGTTCGACTCGCCGAGACGGTCGAGGATGCGGATCTCGCCCCACGAGACACCTGTCGAGAACGGCATTCGACTGTCACGGGTGATCGTCTGATGCGTGCCGCGACCTCCACGGCTCGACCAGAACTCGACCACCTCGGGGTCGTAATGGCGGAGGGTCGGGCGCTCACGCAGCGCGACGATCAGCGACGCCGGCCCGGGTCGGTCGGGTAGGTCGGGATCCGCCAGGAAGCCCCACGGCTCAAGGCGGCGGGCAGCGGACTGCAGACTCGGTCGCGGCTCGCTGCCCCCTGGTGGGTCCGCTCGCGAGGAATCCACTGCAGTCACGCGGACATCGGCCGGCGATGGAATGGGCTGCTGCCGGTAACGAAGCGACCGACCAGCGTGGCGAGCACACCGCCGATGAGCCCACCAAGCAGCGCCTCGTCGAAGGCGAGGCCATCCACGATCGGCTGGATCTCATCGATCGTCGCCGTGGCGAAGAGCGCCTCGCTCATGTATAGCCCGCCGACGAACCAGCCGGCCGCGCCGAGGACCCACAGCCACGGCGTCTCGGCTCGGCCGACGAGCTGGGCGACCGCGCCGAAGGCGAGCGCGACGATGACCAGGATGCCGAGCCCGGTCAGTCCGAGGTCGTACTGCATGTCGTCCGCGCTCCTTTCCCTGTGTGACGGACGTGTCCAAGCTCATGCTCGGAGGAAGGTCATCGAGCCGCCAGTGCCGTGTAGCGCTCCGCGAGAAGGCCGAAGTGCCTGATGTCCATCCCGGGCGACACGACGTGCCGGGCGGCTCCGGCGTTGGTGACAGATGGCCCGTGATGCCGCTTTCGCGGACCGGCACGATCGGCACAAGGAGCGTGCCATGAGCGCAGGTGCCTTTCACGGACGCCGGGATCCCACGGAGCGCGCCTTGCGCGTGGAGGCGGGCGAGGTCGTCTGTCCGCGGCGCGGCCTCGTCGATATCGAGGATTGCTGGATCTGCCCGGACTACCGGGGATTGTCCGACGGGCGTGTCGAGTCGTTGATGTGTGGCCTGACCGAGGAAACGCTGGCCAGCGCGTACTGGGCGCTCGACCGCAGCCCTGGCTCGGATCGCGACTGAGCCGTGATGGAGCGCCTGACCGAGCCACTCGTCGCCCTGATCGGTCGCCTGCTGCCCGGTCTGCCTGCGATCTCGATGCGGACCCTGGCCGCCATCGGCCGCGACGAGCGACCAGCGCCCGGAACCTTCCTCATGCGAGAAGGTCGCCCGACGCTCGACCTCGGTCTGATCGTCGAGGGCCGGCTGGCCGTGCGTGACCGGATCCGCCAGGACGACGTCACGCTCATGACCCTCGAGGCCGGTGACGTCTTCGGCTGGTCGGCGGTACTCGACGGCGTCTCGACCGCGTCGATCGTCGCGCTCGACGGCGCGCGGGTCCTCTTGTTCAGGCGGGAGGCGATGCTTTCTGCGTTCGAGGGCGACAGTACGATCGCCATCGTCATCTACCGGCGCCTCCTCGAGGCGGTGGCGAGCCGACTCGATGCAACCCGCCTCCTCATGCGCGACGTGTATGCCGGGGGGCGCGCGTCATGACGGCAGCCCTACCGCCGACCGCTGCGACGACCGCATATCTGCCCCGGGGCGAGCTCGACCGTCTTCTCGCCGTGCTCAACGCCGACGGACGCACGGTCGTCGGTCCGACCATCCGCGATGGTGCCGTCGTGTACGCGGAGATCGCCGATGCCAGCCAACTTCCCGTCGGCTGGCGGGCTGACAGCGCGCCTGGCAGCTATCGGCTGGAGACCACCGCGCGCGATCGAGCCTTCGACTACGGCATCGCGGTGACCGCGTGGAAGCGGTTCACCCACCCGCCGCGCGTCCCACTCACGACGACGGGCCAGGACGGGCTCGTCGAGCCGGTCGAGCCGGATGTGCCGCGCGTGGCGTTCATCGGCGTGCGCGCCTGCGAACTGGCCGCGCTGGACATCCAGGAGCGTGTGTTTCGTGCCGGGCCCGCAGGTGACGCCGACCATGCCGCCCGGCGTGAGGCGAGCCTCGTGGTGGCCGTCGAGTGCGCGGTCGCGATGTCGACCTGTTTCTGCACGTCGATGGGCACGGGACCGGAGGTCAGCGACGACGCGGACATCGTCCTTGCCGAGCTCGACGACGGCTTCACGGTCCGGGCGCTGACGCCGGCGGGTGAGCGGATCGTCGCGATGCTTGGGCTTGGAGAGGCCTCGGTCGCACAGATCCGGTCCGCGGCCGCGCAGGTGGCCGGCGTCCGCGCCTGGATCGGCGACCCGGTACCCACCGAAGGGCTCGCGGAACGCCTGCGCGCCGCGCCCGAACATCCCCGCTGGGCCGAGGTCGCGGAACGGTGCCTCGCGTGCACCAACTGCACGCTGGTCTGCCCGACCTGCTTCTGCACGAGCGTCAGCGTCAGCTCGGATCTCGACGGCGTCAGCGGCGCGACCGAGCGGACATGGGATAGCTGCTTCACGCTCGGGTTCGGCCGGGTGGCTGGCGGTGCCAACTTCCGCCCGCGGGTCGCCGACCGCTATCGCCAGTGGCTGACCCACAAGTTCTCGACCTGGTGGGACCAGTTCGGGTCGACGGGCTGCGTGGGCTGCGGAAGGTGCATCACGTGGTGCCCGGTGGGCATCGACGTCCGCGAGGAGCTGCTCGCCATCGCGCCGCCAGGCGCCACCGCGGCGCCCGTGCCCTGGCCGCCCTCCCCCGCTGCCGGGCACGCGCCGGCGCCGCTCGCGACCGTCGATCAGGCGCGCGATATGCCCGTCGAGGTCACCGCCGTCGGGCGTGAGACCGCCGATACCGTCACGCTCTCGCTCGCGACCGACGATCCTGGCCTGCTCGCGAGCCGCGCAGGACAGTTCGTCATGGTCGCGCGTGCCGCGCAGGCCGTGCCGCCCATCTCCATCTCACGCATCCGCTCGGATGGTCTGGACCTTACGATCCGCAAGGTGGGCCCGGCGACGGCGGCCCTCACCGCGAGCCAGCCCGGCGACCCTCTCTCGCTCCGCGGTCCGCTCGGCCGGCCGTGGCCGATCGAGTCGGCGTCCGGCGGCGACGTCGTGATCGTCGGCGGCGGCATCGGGTTGGCGCCCTTGCGACCGGTCATCGACGAGGTGATGCGCGAACGACATCGCTTCGGCGCCGTGCGCATCTACATGGGCGCGCGAACGCCGCACGACCGACTGTTCGTCGCTGAGATGGCGGCTCTCCGCGGTCGCACCGACCTGGAGCTCGAGGAGATCGTCGACCGCGGCGGACCGGAGTGGCTGGGCCGAGTCGGCGTCGTGACCCAGCTCTTCGAGCGGGCGACGTGGACCGGCGAGCGGACCACGGCGTTCGTCTGTGGACCGGACCGGATGATGCAGGCCACGGCAAGGGCGCTCGCCGGCCGCGGCGTCGATCCGGGACGGACATGGGTGACGCTCGAGCGCAACATGGCTTGTGGGGTCGGGCTGTGCGGTCGCTGCCAGCTCGGACCGTACTTCGTCTGCCGCGACGGGCCCGTCTTCTCGGTCACCGAGCTCGGCGACACCTTCACCGTGGAGGGTCGCTGATGCTGGCCTCGACAGCACCCCGTCAGGTCGCCCGGCACCGACCGCGTATCGGGGTGGTCAAGTTCGCGTCGTGCGACGGCTGCCAGCTGACGTTGCTCGACCTCGAGGATGACCTGCTGGCCATCGCCGACCGCGTCGACATCGTCGAGTTTGCCGAGGCTACCTCGAACCGCTCATCCGGGCCGTTCGACATCCTGTTCGTCGAAGGCTCCATCAGCACGCTGGAGCAGGCGGAGGAGATCGTCCGGTTGCGGGGGGCGGCGACGACGCTCGTGACGATCGGGGCATGTGCCACGTCGGGCGGCATCCAGGCGCTGCGCAACTGGGCGGATCACGACGCGATCCGGTCGCTCGTGTACCCGCGACCGGACTACGTGGAGTCGCTCGCCACCGCCACGCCGATCGCCGATCACGTAGCGGTCGACGCGGAGCTGCGCGGCTGCCCCATCTCGCCCGACCAGCTGCGCGAGTTCGTCACCGCCACGCTCGTGCGACGCCGTCCGAACCTACCGGACGAGGCGCTCTGCGCTGAGTGCAAGCGGCGTGGCGTGGTGTGCGTGGCGGTCGCCGATGGCGTCACTTGCCTCGGCCCCATCACCAGGAGCGGCTGTGGCGCTCTGTGCCCAGCGTTCGGACGGGGGTGCTACGGCTGCTTCGGGCCACGCGAGGGGGCCAACGGCCCGGGCCTCGCTGTCTGGCTTGGACGCACGAACGACGACGCCGACATCGCTCGCGCATTCGCCCTGTTCAACGCCTGGGCGCCGCCGTTCCGGAGCGTCATCGACGACGCGGGCGGCCCCCCAGGCCCCATCGACGGGTCGCCACCAAAGGAGCAACCCGATGCATGACGCCGTCGTGGCCCCGGGCGGCAGCGATCTCACCGTCGACGTGCGCAACCTGACCCGCGTCGAGGGCGAAGGGTCGCTGCACCTGCGGGTACGCGACGGCGCCGTCGAATCCGCACGCCTGGAGATCTTCGAGGCGCCGCGCTACTTCGAGCGACTCGTCGTCGGCCGGTCGATGGACGAGGTCATCGACATCGTGGCCCGCATCTGCGGCATCTGCCCCGTCGCCTATCAGATGACCGCGGTCCACGCGGCCGAGGCCGCGTTCGGGATCACGGTCGATCCGGCGACGGTCGCGCTGCGTCGCCTGCTCTACTGCGGCGAGTGGATCGAGAGCCACGCGCTCCACATCTACCTGCTTCACCTGCCGGATCTGCTCGGCTACCCGAGCGCGCTCGACCTCGCGCAGCACGATCGGGCGACGGTGGAAGGCGGGCTGCGGCTCAAGCGCGCCGGCAACACGATCGTGTCGCGCATCGGCGGTCGGGCGATCCACCCGGTGTCCGTTCGGGTCGGCGGGTTCTCGCGCGTCATCCGGCGCGACGAGATCGCGCCACTCCGCGCCGACCTGGAGGAGGCACAACGGCTGGCCGATGCGACGATCGACCTCGTCGCGGGCCTTCAACCGCCACCGTTCCGGCGGGAAGCGCGTCTCGTCGCGTTGCGTGCCGCTGACGAGTACCCGATGAACCATGGCCGCATCGTGTCGAACGACGGGCTCGACATCCCCGCGTCGGCGTGGGAGTCGATGTTCGAAGAGCGGCAGGTACCGTGGTCGCACGCTCTCCAGGCGCTGAGCCGCGACGGGCGCCCCTACCTGCTCGGTCCGTCGTCGCGTGTGACGCTCGACAGCGACCGCCTGCATCCCCGGGCCGCAGACGCACTCGCTCGCCTGGATCTCGCCGACCGCATCGCTCACGAGCCAAACTGGAGCATCGCGGCGCGGGCTGTCGAGCTGGTCCACTCGGTGGCGGTGGCACTCGACATCGTCGATGCCTATGAGCCGCCGGCGGCGGGCGCGCTGCCGTGGCTGCCTAGCCCCGGGGTCGCCGCCTGGGCGACCGAGGCGCCACGAGGCCTGCTGTTCCAGCGGTTCCGACTCGACGGCGACGGTCGCGTCATGGAAGCCCGCATCGTCCCGCCGACCAGCCAGAACCAGGCGGCCATCGAGGCCGACCTGGCGCTCTTCGCGCCGACGATCCTGGATCGTCCGCACGCCGAGGTGACGCACCTCCTCGAGGCGCTCATCCGCAGCTACGACCCGTGCATCAGTTGTGCGACGCACTTCCTGGATCTCGAGGTGGAGGACCTGCCATGACTGCCGTACTCGACATCGCCCCGGCCGTTCGTCCACCGGACATCCATGACGGTCTGGACGTCGGCCCACCCGTCCCCACGATCCTCGTCGAGGTCCTCGCGTGCGGTGCACCCGATCGCGGCGATGACGCTGCCGGGGTGATCGCCGTCGGACGGCTCGCCGATGCGCTGCCCGACGACGTCCGCACGCGGATCGTCGGTCAGCTCGATATCGACGATCTCCTGGCCGTCCCGGCGGGCGCCGGGGCGATCGTCGTGGATACCGCCCTCGGCGTCGACCCAGGCTGGATCGTCGAGATCCCATTCAGCGGACTCGCTGGCCGCGAGTCAGGCATCCGCCCGCGGTCATCACACGCACTCTCGATCCCCGAGACCATCGCCGTCGCTTCGATCATCCGCGGCCGACCGCTGCCCGGGATGGTCGTGGCCATCGGCGGCATCGACTTCGGGCTTGGGGAGGCGCTGAGCTGGCCGGTCACCGCGGCGATGGACGCCTTCGTCCTGGCGATCGACGACGCGATCAGACGCGTCCGGGCGCTTGTCGTGGGCACCACACCGGCGCGCTGACCGGTCCCTGGTGGGCCGTGCCGAACGGCACGGAGTAACGGGCCGGACGCCACATTCGTCCCGGTGACGGCCCCGGCACGCTTGGACCATGAGCAACGGTTCGTTGCGGCCGACAGTCCGTTACCCCGGCATCCCCTCGATCGTCGACGGATCCGAGGCGATCGCCCACGTCGAGACGCGCTTGTCCGAGGTGGCCTGCGCGTACCCGATCACGCCGTCGACCACGATGGCCGCCGTGTTCCAGTCGGCCGTGGCCAATGGCCTAACGAATCTCTGGGACACGCCCCTGCGGTTCGTGGAGCCCGAGTCCGAGCACAGCTCCGCGTCGGCTGCCGAGGGCGTCGCGCTGGCCGGCGGTCGCGTCACCAACTTCACGGCTGGCCAGGGGCTGGTGCTGATGAAGGAGGTCCTGTACGTCATCAGCGGCAAGCGGCTGCCCGTGGTGTTCCACGTCGGCGCTCGGGCGCTGACCAGCCAGGCGCTCAACATCCACGCCGGTCACGACGACGTGATGGCGGTGGCCGACACGGGCTGGGGGATCCTGTTCGCCCGGAACGCCCAGGAGGCCGCGGACCTGACCGCCATCGCTCGCCGCGTCGCCGAGGCGACCGAGACGCCGTTCTTCGTCGTCCAGGACGGGTTCCTCACGACCCACACGCTCGAGAACGTCCTGCTCCCCGAGGACGAGTTGCTGCGCGAGTTCGTCGGCGACCCGCGACAGCGGATCCGCTCGATGTTCGAGCCGGCCGAGGCGCTGATGACCGGTGTCGTCGAGAACCAGGACAGCTACATGAAGGGCCGCATCGGCCAACGCGCCTATTACGACCGGATCCGTCCGGCCCTGGACGAGGCGTTCGCACTCTGGGCTTCATTGACGGGCCGGACCTACCTCCATGTTCGTGACCATCGGTGCAGCGATGCGGACGAGATCGTCGTCTCGATGGGCACGATCGACGACACCGCGGTAGCCGTGGTCGATGCGCTTCGAGGCGAGGGTCGGTCGGTGGGCTGCGCCGCGGTCACGACCTTCCGGCCATTCCCCGCGGCGGATCTCCGGCGCATCCTCCGACGGGCGCGAACGGTCGGGGTCGTCGAGCGAACGGATGAGCCCGCGGCAGCCGACAACCCGCTGACCCGCGAGACGAAGGCCGTGTTGTACGGCGCCGCCGCCGAAGGCGTTATGGTGCCGCGGGTCCTGTCGGTGTCGGCCGGCCTCGGGTCGCGCGACGTCGGCGCGGGCGATCTCGCCGCAGTGTTCGACTGGCTTTCCCAACACGGCGAACGCGCGCGCGACTACGCCGTGGTCGGCATCCGCCATCCGCTGGCGCTGCCAGCCCGTCCGATCGACGTGCGGCCCACAGGGGCGTACTCGCTGCGCGGACACTCGATCGGCGGCTTTGGCTCGGTGACGACGAACAAGCTCATCGCCACGATCGTCGGCGAGGTCTTCGGCAAGCACGTCCAGGCGTATCCGCGCTACGGCTCGGAGAAGAAGGGCCTCCCGACGACGTACTACCTCACGATCGCGGACGAGCCGATCCACACGCACGCCGAGCTCGACCGGGTCGATATCGTCCCGCTTCACGACGTATCGGCCTTCGGCCTGGGCGATCCGCTCGCGGGTCTGGTCGACGGCGGCACGCTCTTCCTCCAGTCGGTGCTGACCGACCCGGCGGCCATCTGGGCGTCGATCCCGGTCGTCGCGCGGGCCGACATCGTCCGCCGCCGGATCCGGGTGACCGCGCTCGACACCGCAGGCCTGGCTCGGGCCAGATCGCCTCGCCCGGATCTTGTTCTGCGGATGCAGGGCATCGCGTTGGTCGGCGTCTTCCTGCGGGTAGCGCCATTCGCCGCCGAAGCCGGCCTCGATCGGCGAGCACTGCTGGCGGCCGTCGGCGAGCGGCTCGGCCGTTTCTTCGGCAAGCGCGGTCGCGCCGTGGTGGACGCCAACCTCGAGCTGGTCACTGCCGCCTACGACAGCGTGATCGACGTCAGCCAGGCGCTGGGTCTGCCAGCGGGTGTCGAGCGTCATGTCACCGTCCGCACCCAGCCACCGAGCCTGATCGGAGCCACGCCATGAACGCGAGTCCACAGACCGGTCGCCCGGTGACCGTTGGCGACCTGATGGCGAACGATCCGATCGTGGTCCGCCCCGACGCCTCCCTGACCGCTGCGGCCCGACTCATGGACGAGTACGACATCAGCGGGCTCCCGGTGGTCGCCCCGGCCGGCCGGGTGATCGGGGTGATCAGCGAGACGGACCTGGTCCGCGCGCGCGCCACGGAATGGCTGTGGGCGAACTGGACGGGGCTCAAGGTCAGTCACCTCATGTCCAGCCCGCCACTCACCATCGGACGGTCCGCCTCCCTCCAGACCGCGGCGATCAAGATGGAGGACAACCACGTGCATCGGCTCGTCGTGGTCGCCGATGATGATCCGCAGCTCCCGATCGGCGTCATCTCGACCAGTGACGTCGTACGCGCCCTCACGGGGGGCGACAGATGACCGCCGACCTGCGATCCCCACTGACGAAGGAGGCCGGAGCCCTCAAGGAGCAGCACGAGGCCGAGCTCGCGATCGCGACCCCGCTGTTCGATATCCAGTCGTACGTCGAGGAGTTCGGCGCATCGATCGTTCCGGCCTACCGCCGTGGTGTGGCGGACGAGGAGTGGCCCGCGGACGTCGGCCTCGCGCGGAGCGTCATCCCACCCGGCACGGCCGCGGTCCGTGACTTCAGTCGGCTCGCGCCCCGCCTGCCGCAGTTCGTTGCCGAGCGATGCGTCGGCTGCATGGCGTGCGTCAGCGCCTGCCCCGACAGCGCGATCCTGGGGATCGCCGTTCCCGAGGGAGACCTCGCGGAGCGCGTCGCCACGTTCGCCGCCGAGGAGCGCACGCCAGACGTTGCCGGTGAGTCGGCACAGGCACATTTCGTCCATACAGCCAAGTACGCGGAGGTCCCCGCGAAGCGCGGCCTCGAACCGGCGAGCTTCGGGATCTTCATCGAGCCGATCCACTGCAAGGGCTGCGCCGAGTGCGTCGAGGTATGTGCGGCGCTGGGCCATGACGCCCTGTTCATGGCAGACAAGTCGGACGAGGATGCGACCGGCGAGACCGTGCTCGACCGTGCGATGCGCGACATGCGCTTCTTCCGATCGCTGCCGCCGACACCTCCGGCATACCGCAACGAGAAGGCCCTCGCCGACCTGATGCTGGGCGAGCATGCGATCGGGTATGTCGGCGGCGCCGGCTCGTGCGCGGGCTGCGCGGAAGCGTCGGCGATCCGGATGATGGTCGCGGCGACGCGGCAGGTCCACGGCCCGGAGTCGATGGGCATCGTCGCCGCGACGGGCTGCAACAGCGTCTTCGGGAGCACGTATCCGTTCAATCCATACCTCGTCCCATGGACGAACTCGTTGTTCGAGAACGCGCCGGCGGTGGCGGCCGGGATCCGCGCCCGCTGGGACCAGGCGGGCCACCCGGAGCGCAAGTTGTGGGTGATGGGCGGCGACGGGGCGATGTACGACATCGGCTTCCAGGCGTTGTCCCGGATGGTTGCCTCGGGCGCCGACATCAACGTCCTCGTGCTGGACACGCAGGTCTACTCCAACACCGGCGGGCAGGCGTCGACAGCGTCCTTCGGCGGTCAGGTCACCAAGCTGACCGCGTTCGGTTCGGCAGAGCATGGGCGTCCCGAGGCGCGCAAGGAGCTGGGCCGGATCCTGATGGCGCACGGCAACGCCTATGTCGCCCAGACGACGCCCGCCCACCTGAACCACTTCTACCGCTCGGTGATGGAGGCGAACGCCTTTCCGGGCCCCGCGGTCGTCATCGTCCATACGGCGTGCATGCCGGAGCACGGCATCGCCGACGACGCGGCGTCGCGGCAGGCCAAGCTGGCCGTCGACTCGCGGGCGTTCCCGCTCTTCACGTACGACCCGCGGCGCGGCACGACATTCGCCGAGCGGCTGTCGCTCCAGGGCAACCCCGCCTTGCGCGAGGACTGGTCGGCGCTACCGGGCGGGCAACGCATCGACTTCCTGACCTTCGCCCGATCCGAGGGCCGGTTCGGTCCGCACTTCGGGACGGACGGCGCGCCGAGCGTGGAGATCCAGGCGACGCAGGCGGACCGCCTGGCCAACTGGCGGACGCTCCAGGAGTGGGCCGGCTTTCGCCCGACGGAGGCTGGCTGATGTGCCTGACGTTCCCGGGTGAGGTGGTCGCGCTGGACGGCCTGGAGGCCGTCGTCCTGACGGACGGCCGGCTCCGTCGGGCAACCACCCTGGGCCTACCAGACGCCGCGGTCGGCGACCGGGTCGTCGTGGCCGCCGGATCGATCATCGCCCGACTCGACACCCAGCAAGCGGATGACATCGAGCGACTCGTCCGGGTCGCGCGAGGAGACGAAGGAGCAACGACATGATCGCGGTCAACGGCTCGCGCCCGTGGCGGGCGCTGACCATCCCACGGACCCGGGCCATCGGCCTGTGCCTCGCCGCCGCTACGGCGACGATCAGCGGGGTGTCCGTCTTCATCAACGCCGCGGCCGTCAAGCACGTCCCGGACGCCGCCGTGTTCACGACGTTGAAGAACGCGGTGGCGGTCGCCCTGCTCCTTGCGGTCGCCGTGGCCGTCGTCCGCCCGGCGGAGGTCCGGGCCGTAAATGCGCGGGATCGGGCCCGGCTCGTGATCATCGGCACGCTCGGCGGCGGTGTCGCGTTCCTGCTCTTCTTCTCCGGTCTGGCGATGGCCAGTGCGCCGTCGGCCGCATTCATCCACAAGACGATGTTCCTCTGGGTCGCACTCATGGCCGGCCCCTTCCTGGGCGAGCGCCTGGGCTGGGCACCGATCGCGGCGCTCGGCGTGCTCCTCCTCGGCCAGGTCCTGATCCTCCCGCCGCTCGGTATCTCATGGGGCACCGGCGAGACGCTCATCGCCATCGCGACCGGCCTGTGGGCCATCGAGGTCGTCCTCGCGCGGCGCGTTTTGGGCCGCGTGCGATCGCCCATCGTGGGCGTCGCGCGACTGGGCATCGGCCTCGTCGTCCTGGTCGGTTTCCTGATTGTGACCGGACGGATCGCCGGCATCGCCGCTCTCGATGGCACGGCCTGGCTGTGGATCGCGATCACCGGGCTGTTCCTCTCGGGCTACGTCGGGACCTGGCTTGCGGCCATTCGTCGGGCACCGGCCACGGAAGTGACGTCGATCCTCGTCGTCGGCGCAGTGATCACCGGCGCGCTGACAGCCATCTCGCGCGGTGCCGTCCCGGACCCGTTGACGGCCGGCGGGTACCTGCTGGTGGCGATCGCCGTCGTCGGGCTGGCGGGTCTCGGCTCGCGACGCCCGGCACCAGTCATCGCCTAGGCCGCAGATGGCCACATCGAGCCTGGTCCCACCGCCCGAGCGCCAGAGGATCGCGCGCCCTCCCGCGTCGGGCCCGGTCCTGTTCGCACGATACGCCTACGGGCCGAACCGCTACGGCTACTGCGGTCCGGATGACGCCGACGAGCTCCTCGAGGCCGGGGCGGCAAACCAGGATCCGATCCTTCGCAACCTCGCGAGCAAGTTCGAGGGCGCGTATCCCTACCTCGCCCTGATCGCCCGGTCCAATGGCATACCCGACCCGCTCGACCGACGCGTGGTCGAGGCGTACTGGCTGGGCAACGACCTGTTGGCAGCCGTGCCGATCGGAGCCCTGGGTGCGTCCCTCGATGAACGATTCCGGGCGCGCCTGCGATCGGACGACTGGCGCTGGTTGGCCAGCAAGCCGGTGAGCGGAGCGCGTCCGGTCCACGCGTTCCACGTGCTGGACGTGTTCCCGCGCGTCGGACTGATCCGCGGAGGACGGGTCGATGGGATCCTCGAGATCATGGATTCGTGTCGCATCCGGTGGGGGCGCGTGCTGGAGCGGATCGGCGACCAGCTCATCGTCTCGGCCACGCGGCTCGAGCTCGTCGAAGGGCAGCTTCGGCATGGCAAGCCCGCGCCCGAACGCGTCCAGGCGTGGCGCGATGCGACTGGCTTCATCGACGTTCCTGAGCCGGGTGACGCAGTGTCCATCCATTGGTCGTGGGCGTGCGATCGACTGGACGCACGACAGCTCATGAACCTCGTCGCCTGGACCGACCGTCAGCTTCTGATCGCGAACCAGACCATCTGAGGGCGATGGTGCTTGGCAAGGCCGCGACCGATATGAGCGCGCTCGAGGCGGCGCGGCTTCGCCTGCCTGTCCACCGCCGAGGCCGCGAGCTGATCGGCCAACCGCTCCTCAACAAGGGCACCGCCTTCAGTGACGAGGAGCGCGATATGTTCGGCCTCCGCGGCCTCCTGCCGCCGCGTGTCAACACGATCGAGGAGCAGGTCTCCCTCGAGCTCGAGCACGTCCGCCGCAAGGCCGACGACCTCGAGCGCTACATCGGCCTGGCAGCCCTCCAGGATCGGAACGAGACGCTCTTCTACCGGGTCCTGGCGGAGAACCTCGAAGAATTCCTGCCCATCGTCTACACGCCGACCGTCGGCCGTGCCTGTCAGGACTTCAGCCACATCTTCCGGCGACCGCGGGGTGTCTGGATCACGCCGGACGACCTCGGGCGCATCGACGACATCCTGCGGGCTGCCGCGGATGCCGAGATCCGGCTGATCGTCGTGACCGACAACGAGCGGATCCTGGGCCTCGGGGACCTCGGTGCCGGCGGGATGGCGATCCCCGTCGGCAAGCTCGCTCTCTATACCGCCGCGGCCGGCATCTATCCGGCCTGGACGTTGCCGGTATCGCTCGATGTGGGGACGGACCGTGCTGAGCTGCTGGAGGACCCACTCTATCTCGGCTACCGAGCGCCTAGGTTGCGAGGCGGGGCGTACGACGAGGTCCTCGAGGCGTTCGTCGACTCGGTGCGACGGGTCTTTCCCGCGGCCGTCGTCCAATGGGAGGACTTCAAGCAGCACAATGCGCTCCGGATCCTCGACCGGTATCGCCATCGGCTGACGAGCTTCAACGACGATGTCCAGGGCACCGGGGGCGTCGTCCTAGGCGGTCTGCTCGCCGCTCGTCGCGAGACGGGCGGCCTGTCGGGTGAACGGTTCCTATTCCTCGGCGCAGGTGCCGCCTCCGTCGGGATCGCCGGGCTGCTTCATCGGCAGCTCGGCCTGGAAGGCGCGGCATCTGCCGCCGAAGGTCCCGCGATCGCGCTCATGGATCGCGGTGGCCTCGTCCATCTCGATCGGCCCGGGCTCCCCGACGACCAACGACCGTTCGCGGTGGATCAGCGCTGGTTCACCAAGGCCGGGCTCAGCCCACAGGACTTGACGGACCCGGTGGCGATCGCCCGGGTCCTCCGGCCGACGGTCCTCATCGGCACGACAGGCTGTCGGGGCGCATTCTCCGAGTCGCTCGTACGCGAGGTCGCGCGGCACGCACCGGTGCCGATCATCCTGCCGCTGTCGAACCCGGGCGATCGGGCAGAGGCCCAGCCGCACGACATCCTGGCGTGGACCGGGGGTCGTGCTCTCGTGGCGACTGGGAGCCCGAGCCGCGACGTGACACTGGCCGATGGGCGGCGGACGACCGGCCAGGCGAACAACGTGTTCATCTTCCCCGGCGTCGGTCTGGGCGCGATCGTCGCCGAGGCGCGGGAAGTCACCGACGACGCGTTCCTGGTGGCCGCCCGGGAGCTGGCCGCCCTGGTATCGGAGGAACGACTGGCGGCGGGCGCGATCTATCCGCCGGTCGGCGATCTCCGTCGGATCGCGCGAGCGATCGCGATCGCGGTCGTACGCGAGCTCAGGGACAGTGGCTACGGCCGGCAATATCGCGACGAGGAGATCGAGCCTGCCGTCGACGAGGCGATGTGGTGGCCGGCATATCACCCGCTTCGTTCCCGGATGCCTGTGACCGAGGCACAGCGCGCCCCTTCGCACCTGAGGGCGACGTCTACGACAACGCTGAGCGAAGGAAACGGCAGGCCCGGAGCGTGACCCACTTGCTGGGTTGTCCCTGCCGATCGATGTCGACCCAGGCCTTGCGGTTGTAGGCGTACTCGTTCTTCCAGCGGCCGCGCGCGTCCTGCTTCGCAAGCAGCCAGCCGATCGCGCTGACATCGTCACAGCGGCATCAAGCCCCGGGGCATCCGGGCCTGAGGAGCCGAACGGCCCACTGATGGGTGACGTTTGCCCCTCGAACTGCCGTCGCCGGACGCCCAGGATGCGCGTCAAACCGGACTACGCGGACCGGACGAGGCGGATCGCGCCGAGGTGGTCACCATGACTCGCGTGCTTGTCGTCCATCACGACCTCGATCTGGCCGGCCAGGAGGCCGACTCGCTTCGAAGGTTCGGCTATGACGTGGTCGAATGCGGCGGGCCGACCCGGAACGTGTGCCCCGTCCTCGCCGGACGGCCGTGCGACCTCGCAGAGCGTGCCGATGTCCTCGTGTACGACGTGTGGGCGAGCGGCGACGCCGAAGGCGCGCGCACGCTGATCGAGAACATCCGTGACATCCATCCCGAAACACCAGTCGTCCTGACGTCGCCCGGGCTGCAGCTCAGCTGGGAGGAGACGACCGGTCGTCATTCCGTCACGGTGCTCTTGGGCCAGCCGACCGGCGCGCGCCTCCACGACGCGATCCAGGCTGCCCTCGGGGGGAGTACCGTAACCACCTGAGCGCTCGGAGGAGGATCGACATGGGTCGGATCGCGATGCGGCGGGCCATCGCCGCGCTACCGGCCGTCGTGCTCGTCATGTCTGCCTGCACGTCGGCCCCATCGAGTACGGCCGTCGCGAGTGCCCCGCCGTCCGCAGCGGGCGGGGCTGGCACGATCGCGGTGACCCTCCAGGAGTGGGCCGTCGTCCCAGCATCGACATCGACGGCGGCCGGGGACGTGAGCTTCCAGATCACGAACACCGGTCCGGAGGACGTCCACGAGTTCGTGGTGCTCAAGACCGACCTTGATCCCGGCGCGCTGCCGACCGATGCGAACGGTGCCGTGACCGAGTCCGGTGAAGGGATCGAAGTGATCGGCGAGGTCGAGGACGTCCCGGTCGGGGAGACGAAGGAGCTGTCGGTGACGCTTGCCGCAGGCAAGTACGTGCTGCTCTGCAACATCTACGACGAGACGGAGAAGGAAGCCCATTACAAGCTGGGGATGCGAACTCCGTTCGACGTGACTGGCTAGACCTCGACATCGCCGACTGTCGGTTCGCCCCGGCCGACGGGGCCGAGATCGTCACCGATCAGGCGATCGCCGCACCGACGAGGCTGCCTATGCCGTAGGTGATCGCGGCAGCAACCAGACCGAACACGACCTGCCGCGCGCCGGAGCGAAGCGCGTCGGCACCGGTCACGACGGTGATGGCGGCACCGACCGCCATCAGCGCGACACCGCTCACAACGACCGAGGCGACGATCGCCGGCTGCCCGGTCGTGACGAGGAACGGCACGATCGGGATGATCGCCCCCAGCGCGAACAGCAGGAACGACGTCGCGGCGGCGACCCAGGCCGAACCACCCAGGGCCTCCGGATCGATCCCCAGCTCCTCGCGGGCGAGCGTATCGAGCGCCCGCCCCGCATCGCCCGTGATGATCGTCCGAGCCGTCTGCCGCGCCAGGTCGGGCGCCAGGCCCTTGGCCTCGTAGATGAGCGCCAGCTCTTCTTCCTCCTCGTCCGGCACCGCCCTGAGCTCCTCGCGCTCGACCGCGATCTGATGGCTGTACAGCTCACGCGCGCTCTGGACCGACAGCCACTCGCCGAGGGCCATCGAGAGTGCGCCGGCGAGTAGGCCGGCGAGACCAGCGACCTGGACGGCCGGGCCGCCAGTCGACGCGCCCGCCACGCCCATTGCGAGGGCGAGGTTCGAGACCAGCCCATCGTTCGCGCCGAGCACGGCAGCCCGCAGGGCATTGCCGCCCGTGGTTCGGTGTCGACCCTCGATCCGGGCTAGCGTGCCGCCCGCGAGCCCTCGCCCCTTGGCGAGCTCCCGGAACAGCCGAGCGTGACTGCGCTCGTCGGCCGGCATGTCGGGCATGGCCTCTGGCTGCGCGTCGTACATCGTCTGGTCGGACGATTCGAGCTCCGAGATCGTGGCCACGACCGTGGCCGGCCCGAAGCGTCGCGCGACGAGCATCAGGATCCGCGCCCGCCACGACGGTGCCATCCGGTCGGTGGCGGTGCCTGCCGCCGAGAGTCGCTCGCGCCATACCGCGCCGTGGCGCGTCTCGGCCTCTGCCAGACGCCGGTAGAGTTCGCGCAACGCCGGCGTGGACTCCGCGTCGGCCATCGTCCGGTACAGCGCGGCCCCATCGATCTCGGCCTGGAGGTTGGCCCGATACCGGTTGATGTCCTCGCGGCTGACCTCGGCGTGGCCGCTCGTCTGCTCTGCCATGCATAGAGTCTGCGCGACCGCCTGTCGCTGGGTCAGTGCCGGAGGTCACACCCGAGTACCTCACGCGGCGGTTGCGAGGATGACGCCGGTCGGCGCTGGGGTCCCCTCTCGGCCTGATCCCGATGACATTCGGCCCTATCGACGCGGGCGCCCGGACCCCACGCTTTGGTCATGAACCGCCACGCCGTCGTCGACCAGCTTGTGGTGGCCGACCTGATGACCCTTGATCCCGTGGTCGTCGGTGTCGACGACCCCATCGAAGAAGCAGAGCGCCTGATGCGTGAGCGCCGAGTCACCGGCCTTCCGGTCGTGGACCCCAATGGCGCTCCCGTCGGGGTCATCAGCCAGACCGATGTGATCGAGGATGGCGGCGCTCCGTTGGCCATCCTGTTACGCCGCAAGCCGAGTGGCCTTCGCGTCGGCGAGCTCATGACCTCGCCCGCTGTGACCATCGCGGACACTGCGCGTCTCGGCGAGGCCGCCCGGCTCATGCGCGACAACCGCATCCATCGACTGGTCGCCGTCGATGAGCACGGCCGAACCGTCGGCGTCCTTTCGGCGAGCGACTTCGTCGCCCTGTACGCGGACGGCTGAACGATGCAGATCCGCGATGTGTCGCTGCACGTCGAGGTCGTCGGACACGGCGACCCGCTGCTGCTGATGCACGGCGGGCCCGGGCTCGACCACGTGTCGCTGACACCGTTTCGAGAACTCGCGGGCCGCCACACCGTCATCCTGTACGACCACCGCTGCAACGGGCGGTCGACCGGTGCACCGGTGACGACGATGACCTGGGAAAACCTCACCGCGGATGCTGACGCGCTCCGCGAAGTGCTCGGGTCGAGCGGTGGGCAGTCCTTGGGCATTCGTTCGGCGGCCACGTCGCCCTTGAGTACGCGCTGCGCTTTCCAGGACGCGTGTCACGACTCGTCCTGCTGGACACGGCGGGCGACGCACGATGGTCGCAAGAGAACGCGGCCGACGTCCTCGCCGACCGCGGGTTCAGCTCGAAGACGGTTGCCGTCGCTCGCCGGTTCTATAGCGGCCGGGTCCAGCCGAAGGATTTCGTCCGGGCGTCGATCCGGCTCCTGCCCGCCTACGACCATCGGTTCAGCCTCGTTCGGCTCGCGCGCGAGATGATCAAGGGCGGGTGGCGGATGAAGACGCGGCCTGAGGCGCTCACCTTCGGCGGGCAGATGATGCGCGGCTGGAGCGTCATGGACCGACTTGGTGAGATCGGCGTGCCGACCCTGGTCATCGCAGGGCACGACGACTTCCTCTTCCCGCCCGAGAGCCAGGCCCTCCTCGCCGCCGGCATCGCGAACGCTCGGCTGCGCATCATCGAGCGTGCCGGCCATAACCCGCAGTCCGAGCGGCCGGCCGAGACACTGGCGGCCGTCGCGGACTTCCTCGCCACGGCGCCTGCGCTCCCGGCTATGCCAGTCTCGAACGCGGTCGTCACGTCGCCGGCGCCCGGGAGTGCCTGACGGCTGAAGAGCCGGATCGTCGGCCGGGCGACGGATCGTAACGGGCGTCATCGGCCTCCGCTACTACCTCGACGCCGCGCTGCCGTCGACGATCGACTTCGTCGCCCGGTACGCCAACGGCGGAAGGTCCGGCGGACGCGACCTCCGCCGGACCGACGCGCGAGACCCCCTAGTTCGTCGGGTCGCCGTCCCCGGCCTGGACGATGCCGAGCGCACCGCGGCCCACGAAGTTGAACGCGTGGGTCACGATCGGGTACTGGCCGTCCTCCTGGGTGGTGAACTCGACGATGCCTCCTTGCGCGGGCGCGAGGTCCAGCGCCTGCGAGCCCCATGACCCGGGGTTGCCCTTCGTCAGGTGGACCCCCTCCTTGATCACGGTGTCGAAGATCGTGCCGACGATATGGAACGAGCTGTCGACGCTCGGACCGGCGTTGAGGACGAAGATCCGGTTGGTCTCGCCCGTCCCGACCTCGATCGGTCCGTCGGCGTACTGGTTGGCGACGCCGTTGAAGACCACGAAGTCCGGGGCGGGAGCGGCCGCGGATGCCTTGGTCAGGTCGGTCGGTTCCTTCTGCGGCCCGAGATACCACTCGCTCTGGACGAGCGCGAACTCATTGTCGACGGGCGACAGGCCCTCCCTGGGTTCGACGATGACCATGCCGTACATGCCGTTGGCGATGTGGTGCAAGGTCGGTGCCGTGCCGCAGTGGTACATCCACACGCCGGCGTAGTCGGCCGTCCATTCGTAGAGCAGTTCCTCGCCGGGCGCGATCGAGCGCATCTCGTCGTTCCAGGCGACCTGACTTGCGTGGAAGTCGATCGAGTGGGAGAGCTGGTTCTCCGGTGGGTTCTTCAGATGGACCCGGATGGTGTCACCGACCTTGACCCGGATGACCGGGCCCGGGACGGTGCCGCCGAACGTCCAGACCTTCTGCACGAACCCCTCCGCGACCGTCATCTCCTGCTCGGTCATGACGAGATCGATGTCGTGAACGGTGCCAGGCAAGAGCGTGGGTGCGGTCGGGTCGAACCGGACGGGAGCGGGAGCTTTGGGATCGGGCTCGACGTCCGTCGTCGGTGCCGGACCACCGTGCCCGTTCGGGTCGTCGCTCGGTGCCGCGGCGCCGGCCACCATCACCTCGCCGGTCATGCCAGCCGCGGCGTGCCCCGGGACGGAGCACAGGAATGTGGTGCCGCCGGCCGGGATGTCGACCTCGACCGACTCCGACTCGCCGGGTCGCGCGGTCGCTACTTCTCCGGTCGGGAACGTGATGTCATGCACGACTCCGCCCGTGTTGTTCAGGTTGATCTCGTATCGGCCTGCGGCCGGGACTTCCAGCACCGCGGGCTTGAAGCCGAGGTCGAACGCTTCGACCTCAAGGACCTCGCCGGACGGAGCGACCGGGGCCGAGGGGCTGGGAGGAGCGACAGGAGCGGAGGGGCTCGCTTGCGAGCCAGGGCTCGACGCGGGCGGATAGGTCCATCTCGGCGCTGCCGAGGCGGGCGCACAGGCGACCACCAACGACAGGAGCACGGTCAGCGTCAGGCCAGATCGAAGCATCGTGATCACTCCTTCAGAAGGTAGCCGAATCGCTGGTCAGCCGAGGAGAGGAACGGCACAGGCGAAAGCGGTCGACCCCGCCGCCCGGGCCGCCTGCGCGACCGCCGAGCCGTCGGTCGAGCGCTTGGCGCTCGGCTCCTGGACCACGAGGGCGGTCACCATCCCGAACATGCCGTCGGGACCCTCGGCGTGCTGCAGGATGTGGCAGTGGAATGCCCATGCGCCGGGCTCCTCGCAGCGGATGACCACGTCCCAGCGCTCTCCCGGGTTGACACCGAGGGTGTCGCATGTGAATGCCGCCGGCCCGAGGGGGTACCCGTCACGCGCCACGACCCGCATCGGCATCCCGTGGAGATGCCACGGATGCATCATGTTGCCCTCGTTCATGAAGCGGATCACGATCGTCTCCCCGAGCGTCGCGACGATCGGAGACGTCGCCGGGAAGCCGCGACCGTTGATCGTGAAGCCGCCCAAGGCATCATTCGAGATCCACACGATGTCTTGCGTCGCGCCGTACAGCTTGTCGTAGCGCTGCTCGGTGTCCCGCGGCTCCACGATGAACGCCCCAAGCAGCCCACGGCCGACCTGGTCCGTGGCGTTGTGGTGGCTGTGGTACATGTGCGACCCGGGCGTCCGCGCCGTGAACTCGTAGGTGAACGACTCCCCGGGCTTGATCGGGTCCTGGGTGACGTGCGGGACGCCATCCATGTTGTTCGGCAGCCGCTGCCCATGGAAGTGGACACCGGTCGTCTCCTGCATGTTGTTGGTGAACGTCGCACGAATGCGGTCACCCTCGACGACGGTCAGACGGGGTCCAGGCCAGGTCCGGTCGAAGCCGAGCCCTGGGACGGAGTCCTTCATCGCGTCGATCCGGTGGTCGACCTCGTCGATCGTCAGCTCGAAGACCTTGACCCCGTCGACCACACGCGGTTCCAGCGGAACATTGCCATGGTTGGGCATCGACGCCCCCTCACCCTCGAGAAAACGCTTGACGACCGCCAGTGCGTTGGCGTCGTGATCCACGGCCGAGGGGCTCGCAGAAGCTGATGGTGCCGGGCTGTGGCTCATCGTCGGAGCGGCAGGCGCCGATGGGGACCCGGTCGGGGCCGATGGACTGGCCGCCGATCCATACATCGAGCCGGGTGGGTACCGGTAGCCCGGAGCTCCGACGACCGGGGCACAGGCGGCGACGCCGGCGGCGACGAGGCCGCCTCCTGCGGCACGGAGCAGCGCGCGCCGGCTGAGCGCGTCACGGGCGGGCGACGGCGGTTCCCGGTAAGTCGGCGGACCTGCGCCGTCCGCAGGGCGAGTCAACGTATCCATGACGCCCATCTTCCCGGGGACGTGCGCGGCGAAGAAGGGACCTCCGGCCCGTCGCGCCGGGCCGATCGGCCCGGTCCGGGCGTCAGGTTCCGAGTGCGTAGGGCGACCAGCGGGACATGAACACGATGGCGAGGAAGCCGACGTCGATCAGCAGCCCAAGCACCAACCAGGGATGGAAGAAGAGCAGCAGGAGGGCGATCGACGAGCCGGCTCCGGCAGCCACTGCGGCGGGCCACAGGGCCGCCGGTGCGAGGCCGAGGACACAGGCCGCGGCGAGCGTGAACGCGGCAAGGGTCGCTACCACCAACACCGTTCCGACCGTGCGGGTCAGATCCGATCCGGAACCGATCAGGGAGAGGATCCCCGAACGGCCGAGCGTAAAGGGCCAGGCGGGCCCGTCAGCAGTCGCTTGGGGACGGGGCGCAAGATAGCTGACATGGATCGCGCCGTGCGCGAACACGAATGCAGCGAGGAGCACTTTCAGCAGCACGGCAGGACGCCTCCGAAGTGGGTCACGATCCGAGCCTACTCACGGGCCGCGCCGGGGACCCAGAGCCGGATGGCCTCAGGTCGCGCTCCGAACGGCCCCCGCCAGCGCCGCGCTCGGTCGGTCGCTCCGCACCGCCGCGCGGAGCTCGTCACGGAAGTCGGGGTGGGCGATGGCGATCAGGGCCTTCGCGCGCTCGTCGAGGCTCTTGCCGAACAGCTCAGCGACTCCGTACTCGGTCACGACCGTACGGACGTGCGCCCGGGTCGTGACGACGCCGGCGCCCGGCTGCAGCGTCGCGGCGATCCGTGACACGGTCCCGCCCGCGGCGGTCGACGGCAGCGCGATGATCGCTCGTCCCTCCGGCGCGAGTGCCGCGCCACGGATGAAGTCCATCTGCCCGCCGACGCCCGAATACATCCGTCGGCCGACGGAATCGGCCACGACCTGGCCGGTGAGGTCGACCTCGATGGCGGAGTTGATGGCGACCATCCGCCGAAAGCCCCGGATCACAGCCGAGTCGTTGGTGAAGTCGACGGGTCGCATCTCGACCATCGGGTTGTCGTGCATGAAGTCGTACAGCCGCTTCGTGCCCAGCACGAACGCGGTAACGATCTTGCCCCGGTTGCGCTCCTTGGCGTTCCCGGTGATGGCGCCCGCCTCGACCAGGTCGACGACCGAGTCGGTGAACATCTCGGTATGGATGCCGAGGTCGCGCTTGTCACGCAGGAACAGAGCCGTCGCGGCCGGGATCGCCCCGATGCCGAGCTGGATCGTCGCCTCGTCGGGAATGAGATCGGCGACGTACGCGCCGATGCGGCGCTCGACCTCGCCGATCGGCCCGATCGGGTGCTCGTACGGCGACACATCGACATCGACCGCAAGGTCGATCTCATCGACGTGGATGAAGCTGTCGCCAAGCGTCCGCGGCATGGCGCGGTTGAACTGGACGATGACGGTCTGCCCGGCGCGCATCGCCGCGTGGATCGCTTCAACGGACGTGCCCAGCGAGCAGAAACCGTGGCGATCCGGGGGCGTGGCGTTGATCAGAACGGCATCAAGAGGAAGGGCACCGGACGTGAACAGATGTGGGACGTCCGACAGGAACACCGGGACGTAGTCGGCGCGGTCTTCCTCGACGGCCCTTCGCGCGTTGGGGCCGATGAACAGCGCCCGGTGCCGGAAGTGGCGGGCCATTTCAGGCGCGAGGTGAGGCCCCGGCCCCTCGATGTGGAGATGAACGACGCTGATGTCCGTGAGGTCTTCGGCCGTGGCGCGGTCGACCAGGGCGTCGAGCAGGACCGATGGGGCGGCCGCGGCGCAATGGACGTACACCTGCTGCCCACTATCGATGGCCGAGACAGCTTCAGCCGATGTGACGATCCGCATCGCGTGACTCTACTCGGGGATGACGGGCCAGGGCGGGATACGCGACCCTGGCCCGTCCCCGGCTGCTCAGGAAACCCCGTCCTGGGCAGCCGTCGCGAGCGCAGCGCCCCACTGCCGGGCTCGCTCGAGTTCGCCGTCCTTGAGTGGGCCGTACTTGCCGGTGACGAGGAACTTCTGACCTTTGGAAAGCAGTCGATAGCCGGCGCGCTCGAGTTCGTGGGTGATCGTCCCGATCGACCCGCCAGGTGAGAATTCGAATCTCGTCTCGAAGGCGGCGACGCGCGCCTTGCCCGCCGGAACGGCGTCAAGCCACGACCGCATCGATCGGTGGCTCGTGTCCGCCGGCGTAGGGGCACCATACTCACGAAGCAGCCCCGCCCGAATGTCGTCGGTCGGGAGGCGGAACCCCAAGACCGGCGCGCCGACGATCACTAGATCCGCGCTCGACATGACGTCCGGGCTGGCTTCGTCGGTCGTGATCGCCGACGCGTCCGGACCGATCCCCTCGGCGATGGCGCGGGCGACCGCTGCGGTGTTACCCCAAAAGGACTCATAGACGACGACTGCGTGCATGTTGTGGTACCTCCGTCGGCTCGATCGTGCGACACCGCGGGTCGACGCGGCAGGGCCAAACGGCCTGCACGATGCGGGCCACCCGCACATGAAACGACCCGCCGGCGCGATGCCGACGGGTCGTCTGCCGGTCAGCCTGACCGAAGGTCAAGCGGACATCGGCCGATGGGCGGTATACGTGCCACCCGTGGCATACCGAGTGACGAGCTCGACGATCCCGCCAAGGACCACGCCACCAACGAGCGCGGGAACGAGCGCGAGCCCATCCCACACTGGGGCGAATGCCTGCAGGCCGACGATGAACTCGCTCGCGATGATCGCGCCGAAGGCGGCAGCGATCCCGTCGACGATCCACTCGTAGCCGGTGTTGGCTTCACCGATGAACTGGGCGACGACGCCGAAGACGACTGCTCCGACGATCAGCAGGAGCCACCCGCCGAGACCGAGAGTGATGGCGAGCTCCACCTGACTACCTCCTTTCTCGACGCCAGGTCGGCGCCTCGGTAGTCATCGTCGCTCGTCGTGGTCGACGCTCCCAGTGCCAGGCGACTGGGACACGGAAGGCATTCGGACCTATCGCTCGGTCCACCGAACGCTCCGCAGGGGCCGAATCGCCCGGAGGATTAGTCGATCGGACCTGTCAGGTCGGGTGTTCGGAGCGGTGCTTCGCGACGAAAGCAGCCGCTTGGGCGCGTCGTTCGAGGTTGAGCTTCGATAGGATCGAGCTGACGTAGTTCTTGACGGTCTTGTCCGAGAGGAAGACCTGGGCGGCGATCTCCTTGTTGGTCATTCCTTCGGCTACCAGCGCCAGGATCTTCTGCTCCTGGGAGGTCAGCTGCGAAAGCTCATCTTGATAGGTTCCGGACGCGATCCGGCGGACGCGCTCGAGGACTTTCTCAGTTACCGCCGGATCGAGGAGCGACTCGCCGCGCCCGACCGACTCGAGCGCGGCGACCAGGTCGCGCGCCCGGACCTGCTTCAGGAGGTAGCCGGAGGCTCCCGCGACGATCGCCGAGAGGACTGCGTCATCGTCCGGATACGACGTCAGCATCACGATGCGGGTCTCGGGGAACTCGGCCCGGATCTCGCGACACGCCTCGATGCCGGAGCCATCCGGGAGCCGGACGTCCATGACGACGATGTCCGGCCGGAAGCGGCGGGCAGCCTCGATCGATTCAGCGACGGTGCCGGCCTCCGCTACGACCTGAAAACCAGGGCGACGGTCGAGGAGCGCGACGAGCCCCTGACGGACGACTTCGTGGTCGTCGACGACTAGCAGTCGAAGTTGCCTGGCCGGCGCTGTCTCGCCTGCAGTTGCGTCAGTCACCGAGTCGCCTCTTCCTTGTCGGTGGGCCGATCGGCCGTTGATGCGCCGATGGGCACGCGGACGATGATAGTCGTCCCGTTGCGGCCGCTCTCGACCTCGAGTGTCCCGCCCAGCCGGCCCGCGCGGTCGCGCATGTTGGCGAGCCCGAGATGGCCACCGGGAGTCGCTGCTCGGCTATCGAAGCCCTTCCCGTCGTCCACCAGCTCCAAGCGCACCTGGTCCGCATCACACCGGAGCAGGACGCGCGCATTGGTCGCGTTCGCGTGGCGCGCGGTATTGGACAGTGCCTCACGCGCGATCTGCAGCAACTCGCCCCTCGCGTGGGCCGGCATATCGATCCGCTCGGCGGGTACCTCGAGGTCTACATCAATCACGTGGTTCTGCCGGATCTGCTCGGCGAGCGCGGCCAGCAGGCCGCCGAAATCGGTCGTATCGACGAGTTCCGGCCGGAGACCCACCACGAACTGGCGGAGATCGGCGATGGCGCCGTTGAGGGTGTCGATGGCGCGGTCAACACGATGGAATGCCTCCGCGCTGTCCGTCTCCATCAGGTCTGGGACGTCCTCGAGGGATAGGGAGATCGCATAGAGCGTCTGGATGATCCCGTCGTGGAGGTCCTTGCCGATCCGCTCGCGCTCGTCGATCACGGCAAGGTGCTGGACCGCTTCGTGGAGGCGGGCGTTCTCGATCGCGATGGCGGCATGCAGAGCGAACAGCTCGACCAGGCGCTGATCGTCTTCTGTGAACCCCTCCTCCGAGGCCTTGTCGGTCAGGTACAGGTTCCCGATGGTCCGGTTCTTCAGGCGCACCGGGACACCGAGAAGAGACGACATCGGGGGATGGTTCACGGGAAAGCCATGACTGGCTGGATGTGCCGCGATTTCCGGGATCCGGAGCGAGCGACCCTCGGTGATGATCAAACCGAGTAGCCCGTGCCCCTGCGGCGGAGCCCCGAGGAGCCGACGCTGCTCGTCCGTGACGCCGCTCGTGATGAATCGCTCGATGTGCCGTCGGTCGTCGGCGAGGATGCCGAGTGCCGCATACCGCGCGCCGACGAGCGCCCGAACCCGGTCGACGATGACTTGCAGGACACCTTCGACGGCGAGGACCTCTGCAATGGCGCCTGTCGCATCGCTGAGGGCCTCGACCGCGGCGCGGCCGGTTGCATCAAGGTTCGACGCGGCGGGTGGTTGGACGGATCGCGTCATCGGCGCAGCCTACCAAGCATGGTGCGTCAGATGCGCCAGGCGGCCCGGGACAACAGGCCGAAGGTCACTTCCGGTGCTGCGGTACCAGGGCCGAGACTCGCCGCATGACCTCACCTCTCCACGACCAAGCCGGCCAGGGTCGAGCAGAAGGACTCCAGATCCGGCGCGTCTTGCTGGCCACCGATCTGTCGCCGACGAGCGATCTCGCGACTGATTGGGCGTTCGACCTCGCGCGCTCGAATGACGCGAACCTGCTCGTCGTGAGCGTGATCGATCCGCGCGAGCTCCGCCTGCCGGGCGGCGCGTTTCGCATGCGTGTCGATCAGGTGCGGGAGCGTCGGGAGGCTGTCGCTCAGCGCTTGGTGCAGCGAGGCCGTTCGGTCGGCGTCGCCGTGACATTCCTGGTGTGGACCGGCGAGCCCGGTGAGTCGATCGTGGAGGCCGCCGAGTCCGAGGACGCGGATATCGTCCTGGTCGGCGCCCACTCACGTGGGGCGCTCGGACGTTTGCTGATGGGCAGCGTCTCGGAGCACGTGGCGCGGCACGCGCCGTGTCCAGTGCTGATCGTTCGTGCCGTGCCCGATGTCCACCGACGTCAAGAGGGCGTCGCCTGATCGATCCCCGGGTGCTGCGGCTCGCCGTCAGCTCCTGGAAGTACCGGCCGTCGCATCACGGCGGAACAGCGCTCCGGGTCGCCACGGGGCTCCGAGCGCGGGGAGCAAGTACCGATCAAGACCGTAGTACCCCGCGACCCGCCAAGCGAGAATCAAGCCGACTGCGAGCGTGAACATGATCGGGTTGGTCGACGCGGATCCCGCGAGCAGGAACGACATATTCATCAGGGCCCCGAAGAAGGCGGCGATACCCGTGAGCGCACCGAACAGCAGCCCGAGGCCGATCGCGAGCTCGCCGAACGTGACCACATAGGCGAACCAACTCTCGTGGCCACCGTCGAGGAGCACTTGGATGAAATCGCGGTACCACTCGTAGGTGATCGGCGGCCTGCCCTGCTCGGGGATCGATGCGGCTCGCTCCCAGTAGCTGCGCAGTGCCGACCCGCCCTGCATCCAGGCCGGGTCCGTGAACTTGTGCCAGCCGGCCTCGAGCCACGCGAAGCCGACGAACAGGCGGATCGGCAGCCAGAACAGGCCAGCCCGGGAGTTGTGGAACAGGAACCGCACGAAGCGCGGCCCCTCGATCTCGACGTCCGCGGCGTCCGTCGCCTTGCGATCCTCGAAGAGCGCTATCAGCAGCACGATGAAGCTGATCCAGAAGGCGACCGTGAGGACGGTGCGGATGTCGCCCTCGATCACGTACCAAGGGTTGAACAGTAGGATCAACAGGACTGCGGCCACCGCCCCGATCGGAACGGCCAGCCCTCGCAAGGTCGACATGGGAATCCCTCCACCATCGATCGCGAGATCGGTTCGACGCCGCACGGTCGCTCGCCGGTGATCTCGTCCCCAACTGTCCCGATTATCCCAGCATGAGGAACGGGCCCGATGTCACGACGATCAGGTCCGTTCGACACTCATTTCGCGTTCAGGGCCGGACGTTTCAGGCGGCCCGCCCAGACCCGCGATCCCAAGATCGAACTGCATGTCCCGCCTCCTTCCTGTGGGCCGTCAGTCGACGACCGCCCATCCGTGCGTCCCTACGTAGCCACGACCATGACGGCCTCTGCATCGGCCGTCACCGGCGCGGCGTCGGCGGCATCCGGTCGTGGCGATGGCCTCGACGCGGACGGGCGTTCGGCCCGTTCCTTGATACCCAGCATCTGCTTGCGCGTCATGAGGAAGACCCCAAACCCGACGAGCGGGAGCGTGAGGGCCGTCCATGGCTTATCGCTCTCGCCGAAGCGAACCCGGAAACGCTCGATGAGGCGCGTTGTTCCGCCGGTCATCGGCTCGAGGACGAACGCCCAGCTCGCCGCAAAGTCCGTCGGCTGGGCCGCGCCCAGGAATGCGCCAGTGGCTTGGACGTTGGCGTCCGCTCGACCGACGTTGGCGATCCGTGCGGCGTCTGCCTGTCGCGTGACGAGGTCCGAGTCGGAGTAGAGGACGAGAGCCCGTTCGGGCTCGAGCGTCCGAACCTCGAAGCCGCCGCCCGGGTGCGTCGGGACCACATCCCCGCTGGAAAGAGCCCTGCCATTCGGGCTTGATCCGGCGGACGCTCGTTCCGGCCATGTCGATCTGGTCATAGCTATACCAGCCGGCACGACCGTAGCCCATCTGCACGAGCCACGGCCACACGACGGACGGCGGCGCCTGGATCTCGATCGAGCGCGTATCGGCCGTGGACGCCGCCGGAACGAGACCATCGCCCGGCAGTGCGCGGGCGACATCCTGCTCATCGATGCCCCAGCTCCGCCACCATGGGCGGACGACCTCTCGATAGGCCACCACGGCGCCGCCGATGGCGGCCGCACCAAGCACGATCCTCTTCATGGTCTCACTCCTTCAAAGGCTGATCCGATTTCAGGCGTGCGCGACCTGGAGGCCGCGGGCCTGCTGCAGTTCTCGCGCGATCCCGTGCGCCCAGGCCTCGATCGCCGGCCAGTCGCGGAAGTCGCCGGCAGGGAGCGCGTCCCGCACGGCTGGCAGCATTCGGGTCAGGCGCTCGAGGATGCTGTTTGGCGAGAGATCCGGGTCCCAGGCGCCGTAGAAGACCTCCCGGTCGCGGGTCGGCAGGTCTCGCTCGAACTCGGCGAACTCCTTCGGCTCGGCTGCCTTGAGCGGGTCGGTCCCATCCTTGTTGAGCGTCTCCGACCCGACCGGACCGCTGCTGAAGAGCCAGACCGGACGACCGGCCAGTGTCGAGCGCTCGCGGCGCACGAATCGGGTCGCCTCCTTCAGCCAGCGACCGTAGTAAGCGGCGCTGCCGATCACGAACGCGTCGTAGCCGTCGACTGCGCCCACCTGGCCGACCGGCCGAAGCGTGACGTCGAAGTTCTCCTCCTTCAGGGTGTGGGCGATCCGCTCTGCGATGCCCTGGGTAGCCCCGTGTCGACTCGCATACGCGACAAGGATCTTCATGGCCGTCTCCTTCTGTGCCCACGCTGGGGCGGTACACGGCCATCCTTGCGCCGCCGGACCCGCGGCGGTAGGGCCACGCGTCCCGAAGGTCGCAGGCCGCATCGCTGGTTGACGGTGTACCTGCCGCTGGCCTCGTGACCAGTGGCCCACCGAGACGGGCCGACGGCACCCGTCACTATCGATAGGGCGCTCGTCGTCGCTACCGCGGGCTGAACGGGAAGGTCGGGTCGATCGTGGCGGGCTTCACCTGGCTGTCGTCGAACGCCCACGTCACGTCCGCGCGGACGTCCACGATGCCCGGGACCATGGCGACCGAACTCTTCACGATCTCCGCCATCGAGCGACGGTCGACATGGCCTCGGATGCTGGCGATACCCTGGTCGACGCGGACCGAGAAGGCGGCCGGATCGAGCCAGAGGATCCGCCACAGGACCTCCGTGCGGATGGTCTCCGCCAGTTCGGCATCGGACCTCACATAAGCGCGCACCAGGTCGGCGCGGGTGACGATGCCCACGATCCGGCGGTCGGCTTCGACGACGAGTCGATTGACGTCGTGACGAGTCATCAGCCGAGCTGCATCCGCGAGCGACCGGCTTGCCGTGATCGTGATCGCGGGAGCGGTCATCGCCTGATACGCAGTGGTCGCGCCGAGCTTGTTGCGATACGAACGAGTCGTCTTGGATTCACCGAGCAGCCGCTCGAGCGGTCGGTGAGGCAGCGCGTCGGCGCCGGTCTCCTTCACCACGAAATCGGCCTCGGAGACCACACCGACGACGCGCCGCTCCGCATCGACCACGGGGACGCCACTGATGCCGTGCTCGACGAGCAGACCTGCGACCTCCTTGAGCGGCGTCTCGGTCTTGACTGAGATCACGGACGTCGTCATTACGTCCCGGACGGTCATCACGGTAGCCACCGTTCCTTCCATGTCAGAGCGGGCTTGCGACGCCGGCGCCGGATGGCGCCTCGGCGTCGAGCAGCGGGATGAGGAACCGGTCCTCGCGAGCCACGTGGGCTCGCAGGATCGCTTCCAGGGCGAACAGACGGGCCCGCAGCGCGATCCCGCCGACGCTCGTCGGGGCCTCCTGGAATCGGGCACGTGCCGTCGCGAGGGCGTGGACGGCATCGCGGATCTGCACATGCTCGAACGTCATGAGCTTGGTCGCCCACGCCGTCCCGGCACGCCTGTCGATCTCCGGATAGAGCCAGCGGTCCTCCCACTTCGCATGGGGTTCGAGCACAGCCTCCACCCAGTGCAGGGTGTCGAGCGCGGCGAGCGACAACTCTTCATTCGTCCCAACAAGCATCCCGGCCTGATTGATCCGGTCGAGGTCTCGGGCCAATTCACGATGCTCGTGCTCCACGAAGTCGCGCTCCGGGATCGTGTCTCGTCTAGCTTCACTCACGGTTCGATCCTCCCGTGTTCGGTGCTCACCGCAGCACTGTCGGGCTTCGATACGTATTCCCGACAGGGCCGTCCGTCACGTCCGAGCACGCGCGTTTGGCCTGAAATCCACGCTCGTTCCGCCTCATCGACGCCTTCTCTGCCTGCCGATGCATGGCCCTATGTAGTGCCGCAGGTCATCTCGGCGACGCACCCTCTGGCACTGGCTGGCGCCGTTCGGGAGCCTGACCATCGCCCTGGAGGGGAGGCCATCGGCCAGTGACCCCGTCTTGGATAAAGCGGATGCCGTACAGCGGTTCATGAACGAGGTCGTCGTTCCGGCGACGTATCGCGTGACTGACTGAGTGGATGAACGACCCGCCATCCGCGGGTCTCGATCGAAGGAGGGTCTGAGATGACCAAGCCAACCATCACCAAGTTCTTCATCGGCGGGATCATCACCGTCGTCGCAGGGTTGCTCCTGGCCTTCGTGGCCGTCTGGGCAGCCTTCGCAGCCGGCGAATTCGTCATGGACGGGCCGGACGTCACCGGCGTCCAGTTCACAGCATTTGGCTGGTCGATGGTCGGGCTGATGATCATCGGCGGTTTCTCGATGATCGGCGGCGCGATCGCAGGCCTCGTGGCGTGGATCGGCGCGTTGCTCAATACGGCACAACTCCAGGACAAGTTGTGGTTCGTCCTGCTGCTGGTCCTCGGCCTGCTGAGCTTCGGTTTCATCGCCATGGTGGCCTACGTCATCGCCGGCCCCGATGGGACCCAGCAGGTACGCCAAGCGCCGGAACCGGCCACGTGATGGAGGGTGGCGCGATGACCAATGTCAATACGACTGAAAGGAAGGGTCCGATGGAGCGGATCATCGAGACGGTGGCCAGCAGCCTCGGGAACACGATCGGCTGGATGGCCGAGCACGGCGTCCTCTTCGGAGTGTTCGCGGTGCTTTGGGTCGCCTTCGGGGCGGCCCTCATCTGGAGTCAGGGCAGCCTCGACCAGACGTGGGACACCATCCGCGGCTTGCCGTTGATCCTGCAGATCGGTGCCTGGCTGGTATTCCTGCCGGTGATGGCCGGCTTGTGGATCTGGGAGACGACGTGGCCGTTGATCGTGCGCGTGCTTCTCATCGTTGGCATCGCCGGGTGGAACCTGCTGGTGTTCCTGCCCAGGGCACTCCAGGCGGCGCGACCGTGAACCGCTGGCGAACGCTCGTCCAGCGGATGGACACCAAGGTGCGGGCGAGCAGGTGGAGCCTTCGGGCCGTGCCCGCGGCCATCACCCGCGGCAAAGACTTGTTGAAAGCTCGTCGAATGGATGGAGGTCCTGTGATGAAGATCGTGGGTCGAGTAATCGGGCTTGCCTGGGCTGGGCTCATGGTGGCGATGGCCGCTGCGGCCGTTGGCGCCCTGAACGTGCGCCGACGGATCGTCCCGAAGGACGAGCCAGACGCTGACGAAGTCCAGCTCGTGGCCACCTTCGAACCGATCCTGTTCGAGTCCACCGCAAGCAGCTTCCGTGGCGGCAAGCTCGACCTGTGGTTCGGCGGCGGCATCATCGACTTGCGGAATGCCACCCTCGACCCTGCCGGCGCGCGGCTCGATGTCCGGGCCATGTTCGGAGGCTGCCAGCTCCTCGTCCCCGAGAGCTGGACCGTGACGACGCGCGTCATGGGGATCGGCGGGGCCGGGGATGGGCGCCCCAAGGTCGATCGCGCGCTCGATGCGCCACACCTGACGGTGGAAGGGACGGCGCTCTTCGGCGGAGTCGGCATCGCGTCCGAGATCCCCGAAGACGCTGTTCGTTCCCTCCGCGACGCCACCGCGAAGCGACAGCGTCGATCCGGGCTGACGCCGGACCCCGTCGCCTTGTAGCCAGCGCCTCGAGTCACGCCATAGGACCATGCCGCTGATGAGGCTCGACCGAGGTGGTACTCGAGGCGATGACGCTCGATGAGCCCGTCCGCAAGGACGGGCTCATCGCGTTCGACTCCATGAGGTGGGCTCGACGACGCCCGGGCGGGCTACAACGCCTGGCTCAGAGCCAGCCGCGGGTCCTGAAGATCAGCCACAGCACGACGCTGGTACAGATCATCAGCCCGAGGGCGAACGGGTAGCCAAGCTCCCAGTGGAGCTCCGGCATGAAGTCGAAGTTCATGCCGTAGACGGTCCCGATGAGCGTCGGCGCGAACAGGATCGCCGCCCAGGCCGAGACGCGCTTGATCTCCTCGTTCTGGTCGTAGCTGGCCTCGGTCAGGCGCTTGATCTCCTCGTTCTGGGCCTGACTGACGAGCGTGGCATTGAGCGTCAACACGTCGGACAGCATCTGGCGGAAGCCGTCGACCCGCTCGACGACGGTCGTGGCGTGGTCGGCCACGTCGCGTAGGTAGCGCTGGAGCTCCTCATCGGTGCCGTACTTCTCGAACCCGGCCACCAACCCTCCGAGCATCCCGAGCAGGGGGCGGGTCGAGCGCTGGAACTCGATGACCTCGCCCGACAGCTCGTAGATCCGGCGCGACACCGTCGGGTCGCCTCGGAAGACCTGGCCCTCGATCTCGTCGATGTCCTTCTGGAGGCCCGCCACGACAGGGGCGTACCCGTCGACGACGCTATCGAGGATGGCGTAGAGGACCGCCTCCGGGCCCCGCGCGAGGAGCTCAGGGTCGTCCTCCATGCGATGGCGGACCGCGCCGAGGTCGGGGGTCCGACTGTGCCGCACGGTCAGGACGAGGTTCGGCCCGACGAAGACATGGATCTCGCCGAACTCGACCTCCTCTTCCTTGTCGAGATAGGTCGCCGCACGCAGCACCACGAACAGCGTGTCGCCGTAGCGTTCGAGCTTCGGACGTTGATGGGCGACGATGGCGTCCTCGACGGCGATCTCGTGGAAACCGAACTCGTCGGCGACCGGCAGGAGTTGGGATTCCGTCGGGCGGAGCATGCCGATCCAGGCCATCGCCCCGGGCTCGTCGCGCAGCTGCGTGGCCGCCTCGGCGACGGTCGCCGGGCTCGCGATCCGCCGGCCCGCGCGGTAGATCGCGGCGTCGACGACCGACTTCTCGACGGGCGCGACGACGTCCTCCGGCCGCGCCTCCATCGACACCTCGGGCGCGTGCTCGATGGTCTTGCCCGCTCCTGCCCGCGTTGGCCGCCTGGGCAGTGATGGGAAGCGGCGCCGGTCGGTCATGACTACCCCTGCGACGTCGGACTGCGAGTCCCGCACATCATGACCGAGCGGGCGGTCAGAACTTCGGCGCTGAGGCCTTTCGAGGTCGAGGGGTCGAGGTCTAGGTCGTCGGCGGGATCGGCTGGATCGAGACGTACTTGTTGTCCCAGATCATCCGCTTGGGCGCGTACCACCACTTCGTGAAGAAGCGCTTGAGCTGCGTGACGGTCAGCTTGGTGTTGGGCCGCATGTCGTACCCGAAGCTGCTGTTCTGGAGGCCCCACAGCGGCCCGCTGACCCGGACGCTGGTGATCGTGTAGCTCGAGGTCTTCGCGGGATCGGCCGTGGCAGTGAACCCGTGGAGCACCCAGCCGTGGTTGCCGTGCGACACCGTCAGCGCCACCGGCAGGTTCAGCTTGCGCATCCGCGTGACCGCGAGCCGCAGCGCACCCATGAACGAGTCGGCCGCGACGAGCCGGTAGCGGACGTCGACGAACCGTTGCAGGCCGGCCGTCCAGCCCTGCGGGTCGACCCCAGCCGAGAGCGGCAGGCTGTACCGGTTTCGGTCGCGCATCCATTCGAAGTACAGGCTCTGGTTCGAGCGGCTGTGATCCGCGCGGTGGTACTTGATGTTGCGCATGATCTGGACGCCCGCGGCCGTGCACCACAGCCACGACTTCTGGGTCGAGAACACGCCGGTCTGGTACAGGTTGATGCCGCCTCGCCACGTGGGGAGCGCGGCATCGGCTGACGCGGGCCTGGCTGCCCAACCGACCGAGATGAGGAGTGCGACGACCAGCCCGAGGACCGGCCGGAGGCGTCGATCGTGTCCGGCCATGGGTCCATCCTGCCCCACATCGGTGGATCGCGCCACCGCTATGCCCCGACGGCGAGCGCCCCCAGCCGCTCGGTGAGCCGCAGGTTCTCGGCGTAGTCGATCGGCACTTCCACGAGCGACGGGCCATCGACCTCGAGCGCGCGCATCAGCGTCGGGTACAGGTCCGCGGCACTCGACGGCCGGAAACCGGCGATCCCGAACGACTCGGCATAGGCGACGAAGTCCGGGTTGCCGAACTCGACCCCGAACGGTCGACCGAACTCGTTGCGCTGCTTCCAGTCGATGAGGCCGTAGGCGTCGTCCCGCCACACGACCACGCAGATCCCGGCCCCGACCCGCTTCGCCGTCTCGAGCTCCTGGCTGTTCATCAGGAACCCGCCGTCGCCGCACAGTGCGACGACCTTGCGGTCCGGGTGGACCAGCTTGGCGGCGATGGCACCCGGGACCGAGATCCCCATCGCGGCGAAGCCATTCGAGATGATCACCGTGTTCGGCTCGTACGTCTGGTACATCCGGGCGACCCAGACCTTGTGGGCGCCGACATCCGACACCACGATGTCCGACGGTCCGAGCGCGCGGCGCAGGTCGACGATCGCGCGCTGCGGCGTGATCGGCCAGCCGTCGTTCGAGGCGTGCGCGGCGAGCTCCTCCAGGAGCTGCATCCGCAGGTCGGCGTGGACGAGGATCTCGCGCGCCTCGTGCCGCTCGGAGGCGCTGCGGCCGCCGACGCCCATCGGCTCGACCGTCTCGAGCAGCCGGCGCAGAGTCCCATCGATATCGCCGATCAGCTCGACCTCGGGCCGGTACGCCGCGTCGATCTCGGCGGGTTGCGTGTCGATATGGATGACCGGCTTGCCGCCATCAGGGTCCCACGACGACGGGGCGTACTCGACCAGGTCGTAGCCGACGCAGATGACGAGGTCCGCCCGATCGAAGCCGGACAGCACGTGGTCGCGCGCCTGGAGCCCGACGGCCATGAGCGACAGGTGCGACCGATCGTCGATGGCGCCCTTGCCCATGAACGTGACCGCGACCGGTACGTGCAGACCGCGGGCCAGCGCCCGCAGCTCCGGCGACGCGCCGCGCCGCAGCACCCCGTTGCCGGCCAGGATGATCGGCCGCTCGGACGCGGCGATCAGGCGCGCCGCATGGTCGATGGCCTCGTCGGTCGGCTCGGGGAAGTAGGCGTGCCCCGGCGTCAGCGGCACCGGCGGCGGCCCGCCATCGGCCGGCCGGATATCGGTCGCGGCGAGGTCCTCGGGCAGCTCGATGTGGGTCGGCCCGGGCTTCTCCAGCATCGCGACGCGGAAGGCCTTGCGCACGATCTCGGGGATCGCCCGGATGCGATCGACCCGCGTGTTCCACTTCGTGACCGGCTCGAACATCCGCACGATGTCGACGACCTGATGCGCCTCCTTGTGGAGCTTGCTCGAGGCGGCCTGGCCGGTGATCGCGACCATCGGCGCCCGGTCGAGGTAGGCGTCGGCGATGCCGGTCACGAGGTTCGTCGCGCCGGGTCCGAGCGTGCCCATCGCGACCGCGGCACGACCGGTCAGCCGGCCATGGACGTCGGCCATGAACGCGGCGCCTTGCTCGTGCCGGGTGGTGATGTGGCGGATCGCCTCGTGCCGCGACAGCGCGTCGAGGACGTCCATCGTCTCCTCGCCCGGGACGCTGAAGACGTACTCGCAGCCCTCGGACGCGAGGCAGTCGACGAGGAGGTCGGCGGCGCGCCGAGGTCGATCGGGGGTCATGCACGTAGCGTAGGGCAATAGACTCTCGCGATGAGCCGTCCCCGCCTGCAGGTCCTCGCGCCCGACCTCATCGAGCGCATCGTCGACGAGGCCAAGCGCGTGCTGGCCGAGGTCGGCATGGAGATCCGCGGGCCGGAGATGCGCCGACGGCTCATCGAGGCTGGCCTGCCGACCGACGCCGCTGGCCGCGTCCTCTTCCCGCGGGACGTCGTGGAGCGGGCCATCGCCTCGGCGCCGCGGTCGTTCACGCTCTACGACCGCGACGGCAACCCGCACGCCGACCTCGGCGAGGATCGCGTCCATTTCGTGCCGGGCTCATCCGGGCTGAAGACGCTCGACCATCGGACCGGCGAGACGCGCCTCGCGAACTCGACCGACTTCGTCGAGTACGTCCGCCTGGCCGACGGCCTCCAGCACATCGCCTACCTCGCGACGGCGTTCTCGACCAACGACGACATCGAGGCACAGGTCTCCGACGCCTGGCGCCTCTACATGGTCCTCACGAACTCGAAGAAGCCGGTCGTGTCGGGCGCGTTCACCGAGCACGGCGTGCCGCGGATGGTCGAGATGATGCAGCTGTTCCGGTCGGATCGGGCCGACCTCATCGCGCGACCGATGTCGATCTTCACGATCACCGCGACCGGCAACTTCCGCTACTCCGAGGACTCGTGCCAGAACCTGATCGACTGCGTGGAGGCGGGCATCGCGGTCGAGATCGTGCCGGTCACGCTGATGGGGCTGATCGCGCCGGTCACCACGGTGGGGGCGACGGTCTTCCACACGGTCGATGTCCTGGCCGGCATCACGATGGCCCAGATCATCCGGCCGGGTGCGCCGGTGCTATTCGGTGGGGCGCCGGCCACGTTCCACATGAAGATCGCGTCGTCGCCGATGTCGGCGATCGAGGCCTTGCAGCTCGATGCCGCCTACGTCGCGGTGGCGAAGTCGCTGGAGCTGCCATGCCAGTCGTACATGGCGCTGTCCGACGGCCCGATCCTCGATGCACAGGCGGGCGCCGAGACGTTCGGCAGCGCGTTGATCGCGGCGCTGGCTGGCGTGAACTCGGTCTCCGGCCCGGGGATGCTCGACTTCCTGCTCGTATTCAACCTGCCGAAGCTCGTCTTCGACGACGAGATGTGCGGCCAGGCGTTGCGCTTCGTGCGCGAGATCAAGGTCGCCGATGACCTGCCGGTCGATGGGCTGATCCAGCAGCTCATGACCGACCAGCACCTGATCATGGCCGAGCACACGATGGCGCACTGGCCGACCGAGCTCTACCTCCCGTCGGTGATCGTCGACCGCGACAACCGGGAGAACTGGCTGAAGGCGGGCGGCAAGGACACCTACCAGCGGGCGGTCGACGAAGTGGAGCGACGGCTGGCCGCCTACCGGCCGATCGAGACGGATCCCGCGATCGACGCCGAGCTGCGACGGATCATCACGTCGGGCTTCGAGTCGCAGACCGACCTGCCGTACATCCCGCCGGCCGCGGAGCCATCCGAGGAGGCCCTGGCCGCCGCCGCGGCGGGCGACGGCGTGGGTCGTGCGCGTCGCGTCAACCCGAGGCGCCGGGCCAGCTTGGGATGAGATGAGCCGCGAACCATTCGGTTGGGATGTCGACAGCCCGATCCAGGCCGAAGTCTTCATCGTCTGGCTCGATGGCGACCGCATCCTGCTGACCGGTCCCGACGGACCGCAGGCCTGGCACCTCCAGCTCGGGCCGACCGAGCACCCGGTGGAGGTCGTCGATCGGATCGTCCGCGACGTCGTGGGAGCCCCGCTGCTCGTCCACTCGACGTCCTGGCGTCGCGACCGTGATGCCGTCATCCTGTCGTTCGTGGTCGTCATCTCCCCGGACCTCGTCGGCTCGATGGCGAGCGTGCCGATCGGCCGGGCAGACCTTGCCCGTTCCGAGGCGACAGCGGCTCCGCGCGACATCGCCGTCGAGGCGGTCGTCGAGCATGGACTGCGACATCTCGCCTGGCTGGTCGCGGACGATCCGGTCGTCGCAGCAACGCTACCGGCCCCGTGGCGACCGATCCTGGCCGCGTACGTTCCCGAGCCCTTCCGGGCGCTGGGCTGAAGGAGGTCGAGATGACCGATACCACCGAGTACAAGAACCGTTGCGCGTGCGGCTGGGAGGTAAGCGGTCCGCTCGATGAGGTCGTCGACGCGACCATCGACCATGGCCGGCGCATCCACAACATGGAGGCGACCCGCGATCAGGTGGTGGCCGCCGTCACCGGGCCGCCAGCGTCGGACGACGCGACCGAGATCAGCGCCTAGATACGGAGGAACCATGTCGATGCCTCGTTCCCCGTTCCGCTTCGCGGCGCTCGGCGCGATCCTCGTCGCGCTCGGTGGTTGTGGCGGAGCTACGCCCGTCGGAACGGCGTCCGCGCCACCAGCCCAACCTACAGCGACCGCGCAACCGGCCCAGACGACGGCGTCTCCGACACAGCTCGTCAGTCCCTCGCCTGCCGCGACCCCCTATCCCCTAGAGGCCGGCGAGGCGTGGATCGTGCTGGACTCCGGGGGCCTCGACGATGTCCGCGGCGCGAGGCTCATCCGGCCGGACGGCACGGACGCTCACGAGATCCTCGATGACCTCTCGGTGCACGTCGTCACCCCGGCCTGGTCGCCGGACGGCCGGCAGCTGGTGTTCGACGGCGACGACGGCGGCGTCTCGCAACTGTGGGTCGCGAACGCTGATGGCACGGGCGCCCGTGCCTTGATGCCGACCCCCGATGAGTGCCCAAGCCACTGCACCGAAGGTATCCAACCGACATGGTCGCGCGACGGGCGATCAATCGCCTATGTCGCCTCGAGACACGAGGTGGGGGTCTTCGTCAAGTCAGCACTCGCCATCCTCGACGTCGCGACGGGCGCGACGCGCGAGCTCTATGCCACCACCGACACGACGCTCGCCTGGCCATCATGGTCGCCTGACGGACGCACCATCGCGGTCGAGATCGTCCGCTACGCGGGCGCCCCCGAGGACTCCGAGATCGTGTCGAGCGTCATCGGCCTGATCGCGGTCGAGGGCGCGGACCACACACCGAAGGAGATCACGGAGCCGAGTCTCCTTGCCGGCTACCCGAGCTGGCACCCAACGGAGGATCTCATCGTCGTCAGGACGAACCGTCTTGACAACGACACGAGGACCCTTCTCGACGAGGCAGCCCCTTCGAATCTGTACGTCCTGCGCTCCGACGGGTCGGGCCTGCGCCCCGTCACCGACCACCCGGTCGGCGGACCGATCGTCCGTGCCCCCTCCTGGACGCCTGATGGTCGCATCCTCTTCTCGAAGCTTGCCAAGGCCGGTGCCGAAGAGCAGCTACGGGTGATCGAGCCGAGTGGCGCGGGCGAGGCGTCCGCGACCGGCGAGGTCGTCACCATCGGCGAGGGGTACTGGCGACCGGCGCCGTAGCCGCGGTCGTCGTGGCGGGCATCCCGGCGCGAAGGAAGCGGCCCGTGCCGCTGAGCGTCCGCCGGTCCGCCCTCCCAGATCCGCTCCATGGTCATGCAAGGCGCGCATACGCCTCTTCCGCCGCCGCGCTCAGCCGCGGGTTCGTCCGTCAGATCGCCCGCATCCGGTTGTTCTTGGCGTCGTGGGTCAACTCCGCCTTGCCGAGCGCCTCGAGCAGCGGCGGCAGGTACATCCCGAACCGACCCCGATACCCCTTCCGAAGGCCGTACCAGCCACCGACCGGGTTGCCCGAGTCACGACCCCACGCCTCGATGGTGCCGGGCTTCGCGTCCTTCTGCTCATCTGCCGCGCCGAGATCCATCCAGTCGCCGTGCACCTTGAGCATGGCGTGGAGGTCGTCGATCGCGCTCAGGTGGTACTTGAGTTGGGTCGAGCCGACCTGGCAGACGAGCGCCGGAGGATCGGCCGACTCGTCGCGCCACATCTGGTAGTCGGACGTGCCCGGTGGCGTCTTGAGCTGCCAGGGATCGTCCTTGGTGCCACTCCCGGTCATGCGCTCTCCTCCTTGGCTCGGGCCGTCGAGACGGCACGCACATAGTGGGGCAGCAGGGTCGTCCAACCGCCCCTGTTCCGATCGCGCCAGGACTGGCCTTCGGCGCCGAGGACCTCCCAGCCTCGATGTTCGATATCGACGCGCGTGGCATCGTCGGCCAGCGGCACGAACCGGATCTCGACCTCGGTCGCCTCGGTTCGGTCGCGCTTGAGGTGCCAGAGATACGCGAGCCGGGCCGGCGGCTCCCACGCGGTCACCTCGCCCCAATCCCATTCCTGACCGTCGGGGGTGCGCTCGAAGATCCGCCCACCGACTCGACCTTCCAGGATGATCTGCAGGTCGGCTCGGCCGGTGTGGGTGTGGTCGGCCGGCCACCAGCGATCGATCGCGCGCGTCCACGTGTCGAAGGCGTGGTCCTGGGGCGCATCGACGTCGAAGGACAGACGGAGCGGCTCGATCATCGTTTCGTCGTTTTGCGCGACGTCGGGGGTGCGGTGTTCTCGGCCACCATCCGGTATCTGGCGGTCGCCTCTCCCCAGACCGACTCGAGGTAACGCCGGACCTCCTTGGCGCCGAGGCCATCGAGCGCGTAGAGATGACGGACGCCCACGGCCCGCTCCCTGACCAGGCCGGCCTCCCTGAGCAGCCGGAGGTGACGCGACACGGCCGGCCGGCTGATCGGCATCGACCTGGCGATCTCGCCGACCGCCAGCTCGCCGTCACGCAGCAGCTCGAGGATGTGGCGTCGGTGTGGATCCCCGAGCGCATCGAAGGGGTCGGTCGTCCGCGCGGAAGCGCTCGCGCTGGTCGGTAACATTCGCGTTACCGTAACACGATGGTTACGCGGTGGGCTCGTCGTCGTCGCGCAGCGAGGTCGGCTTGGTCGCGACGACCGGTTCCGGACTCAACTCCCCGCCCCGCACCGTGGCGCCCAGCACGATCGCGGCCGACACGATGACGATGTTCTTGATGATGTACTGCCCCTCGAGGGTCGGGGCGATCGGGAAGATCGTGAAGGTCTCGGTTGGGAAGAGGAACAGCGGCGTGACCGTGCCGAGCATCTGGACGAAGAGCAGCAACAGCACGGCCCGCATCCATCGACCGACGAACAGCCCGATGCCGATCGACGACTCCCAGACCGCCAGGATCATCAACCCCGTGGCCTGCGGGATCGCCCCGAAGGTGAGCGTCTCGATCGTCTTGCCCGCGAGCGCCTCGGCCGGACTCGCGTCCGGGAAGAACTTCAGCACGCCGAACCAGAAGAACACGACCCCGAGCGCGAGTCGGAGCAGGGTGAGGCCGTGGTCGGCCATGAGCTGGGTGATGCGTCGATCGAGCCGATCGAACCAGCGCGGAGGCTTCGCGTCGAGCACCGGGTATCTGTAGCACGACCGACGGGAGGCTGCGCGGCTCCGGGTATCGTTACGACCCATGGATCGCGACGATCCCGCGTACAAAGGGCAGGCCGATTACTCGACCCTGTTGCTCAAGTTGTATGACCCGATCGTCATCGGGTTCCTCGGGTGGTTCGTCTGGCGATGCCCCGCCGACCCGATCTTCGATGGCTACCGGCGGCTCATCCGCGACAACCACCTCGATATCGGTCCGGGCACCGGCTATTTCATCGACAAGTCGAGCCTTCCCGACGGCAGTCGAGTGACCATCGTCGACCCCAACACGAATGTCCTTCGCCACGCCTCGCGGCGACTGCGCAGGCTCGACGTCACCGCGGTCGAGGCCGATGTCCTCAAGCCGCTGCCGGTCCAGGGACCGTTCGACTCGGCGGCGTTGAACCTCGTGATCCATTGCCTGCCGGGGCCGATGTCGCGCAAGGCGCAGGCGGTCGCGAACGTCGCCGCCACGCTGGCGCCGGATGGGGTGCTGTTCGGGGCGTCAGTGCTTGGCAGGTCGGGGAACCATACGTGGCTGGGGCGGAGGGTCCTCAGCGCGTTCAACCGGCGCGGCGCGTTCGGCAACCTCGACGACACCGAGGAAGGACTCCGCGGGATCCTTGCCGCGTCGTTCGAGCAAGTCGAGCTCTACACCGTCGGCTCTGTCGCGGTCTTCTCGGCCTCGAACCCGACCGTCGGCGCTGTTGGTGACGGCTGACCGCCACGGCGATCAGGGGACGACGTACCCGACGCTGATCTTGCCGTTCGGCCCCCAATCCACGGAGAGCTGCTGTTCTCGCCCCCCTGTTGGCGGAATCAGATAGGCCCAGGTCCAACAAGCACCATTCGCGCATTGCACGGGGTCGATGCGGATTCGACCACCGGCTCTGCGGTCTCCTAGCTCAGCGACGACCGCCTCCAGGGCCTGTTCGCACATGTCGGGCTGCGGGTGCGACGCGCATTCTACCGACGGTCCCGCGCCCGCTAGCTGACGCGTCGCCTCACAGCCTGCGATCACGAACCCCATCGCAACCAGTACAAGAATGGTTCGGATGACAGGAAGGTGGGTCAAGCCAGCGCCCGCCTCGTAGCCCGGTGGTAGGTGATCGCCAGATCGGGCTCCCACGTCCCGCCGTCCTCCGCCACCTCCCACAGGCCGACGATCGTCGATCCCGCGTCCTCGAACGTGCCAACGAAGCGCTGAGCGAACGCGGGATCGTCCCGCCAAAGGCGCCACACGCCGTCGCGGAAGCCCGTGCCGTAGACCCGCTCCACGCCGCGAGAGTCGAAGTAGTGCATCACCAGGCGGTCGCCGCCTGCGCCGATGACGAGCAGGCTGTCCGGGAAGTCAGCGTGTTCGTTCCGGGAGCGACCGATCAGGAACTGACCGCCTTCCAGCCACTCGAAGCTGGCCGTGCCAGGCACCTCCACGCCCGGGAGCGACGGGTGGATGGCCGTGCTGTCCCATGCCCCGACCAACGCATCGAACCCCTCGAGCTCAGGATCGCGTGCCGTCATCCGGCCACGATACGCCGTGCTAGTCGGTCGTCCGGATCTTCCAGAAGGAGTCCTTCTTCACGATGTTGCCGTCGCGCAGCGTCCACAGGTCGCAGCCCCGGACCTCGATGCGCTGGCCCGTCGACATCGTGCCGGACAGCGTCCATTCCGACGCCCCTCGGTCACCATCGACGAAGTGGTCATCGTCCTGGTAGCGGACGTCGGGGATGCCTGAGAACCGTGCGGCGAAGGCGTCACGCACTGCCTGCTTGCCGACGAAACGCTGGCCCCACCGGTCGGGTCCACGCGGCCCTTCGAAGACCGCGTCGTCCGCGAAGTGGGCCATGATCCCGTCGAGGTCGTGGCGGTCGAATGCCGCGGCGACCTGCCTGAGCATCTCGACCGCATCGTCGTGGTCCACAGGGCTCCTCCTTCGGGCGGGCTCGAAGCTGTACGAGTTCGCCTCGCATGGTCGCGGGCGCGTCAAGACGGAGTGAGTGTCGGTGCGCTATTGGGTCACTTCGTGTCCGATTCGCGCGGCCGACGCGTTATCAATGCGAAGGGTCAGGTTGACCCACCGCCCATGAGGGTCGAATGGACGAGGCGGGCACGTTCTCGACGGCTGCAGATCCGCGAACCCTCGAACGCGACGAGGAGCTGGCACTCGAGGCGCGCTCGGATCCGGACGCGTTCGGTGTCCTGTACCAGCGCCACCGGCTTGCGGTCTTCCGCTATCTGCGGACGCGAACGGCAAGCGAGGATGACGCGGCCGACCTGACGGCGATCGCGTTCGAACGCGCACTGATGGCGATGCCCCGATATCGGTCGAGCGGGGGCGGCGTGCTTGCCTGGCTCCTGCGGATCGCCCGGAACGCGGCCATCGATGCCGGTCGCCGCACATCGACCGTGCCGATGCTGGCCGACCTGGCCGACGAACGATCGGCCAGCAGTCCGGAGGCCGCCGTCCTCGACGCCGAGCGACACGCGGCGCTCGCCGTCGCGGTCAACCGCTTGCCCGACGTGCAACGCGAAGCGCTCGCCCTGCGCTACGCCGCGGGGTTGACCGCGCGCGAGATCGGCGCCGTGATCGGCAAGTCCGAGCAGGCGACCCAGAAGCTGCTGTCCAGAGCCCTCGCCACGTTGCGGGAGGAACACCGCCATGACCGCTGATATGCCTCGGCCGCTCGAGAACGATCGCCTCGACGCCGATCTCACCGCCCTCTTCGCCGTTCGAGCGGCGCCGGCCGTTCTCGTCCGGCTCGATGACCGAGTGCAGGATCGACTTCGCGGCTGGGCACCCAGTGCGCACCACTCCCGACTTCGCCCAGGACGTCGGGCCGGCCTGATCGGTCTGCTGGCAGCCACGCTGGCGGTCGGTGGCGCGACGGGCCGCTTGCAGGCGCTGTACGACGTGATCTGGGGGCCGTTCGACATCCCGTGGAACCGCGGTGCGGCGATCGCGATGTCCCAGGTCGTCGATGGCTATCGCGTCACCATCGACCGGGCCTACGCTGACGCGACCCGTCTGGCACTGGCGATCTCCGTGGTCGACGAGCTCGAGCGACCGGGGACGACCCAGGTGCAGGCGATGTACGCGATCGTCACCGACGAGTCGGGCGAGTACGGAGGGGTGGGCGCGACCTCGAGCCCGGACGGCCCGTTCGCCGCGGTCAACGTCGCCTGGAAGGTCCCGGCCGCATTGCCGCTGCCGGCTGGTCCGCGGACATTCCACGTAGTCGTTCCCCATATCAGGGTCCGATCCGACGCGACGCCCCCGCCGGATGCGGATGCCATCGGCTGGTGGCCATGGCGGGAGCACGCAGGCCCGTGGACGTTCGACTTCGAGCTCGATGTCGATGGCGGGACGACGATGCAGCCTGACATCGCGGCGGAGGTCGACGGGGTGACCGTGCGCATCGAGCGGGTGATCGCGGCGTCGAGCATCGTCCGCGTCGAAGCCCGCGTCGAGGGCGCGGACGGGAACTGGGCGCCGATCGGGAGCATCAGCCACGGCGGTCGGACGGTCCGATTCGTGGTGTCCTCGTTCGAGGCCGACGGCAGCGTCGCCCTCATGACCGAGGGCGGCCTTCCGGACGCACCCGGCGATTGGACGATCACGTTCGATGAGCTCGTCGGCGACAGCGAGCGACTGGCGGGGCCGTGGGTGTTCCGGTTCTCGGGGCCCTGATCTCAGCGTGAGCCACGAGGGTTGGACCGTCGTCGAGCCCTAGATGGAACGGTTCGAGGGTGAGCGTGCCCTAGTCTGTGAGCGCGGCGACGACCGTCGCGCCGCATGGATGACGAGGATGGATCGAACACTCGTCGAACGGGCACGTCAGGGCGATCACGCCGCCTTCGCCACCTTGGCGGAAGCGGCCACCGATCGGCTGTACGGCGTCGCGACGCTCATCCTTCGGGATCCTGACCGCGCCCAGGACGCGGTCCAGGAGGCGCTCATCTCCGCCTGGAGAGATGTGCGGGCCCTGCGGGATCCCGATGCGTGGGACGCGTGGATCCATCGACTCGTCGTCAGAGCGTGTTATCGAGAAGCCGACCGACACCGTCGGCGGCGATTGATCGTCAACACGTTCGATCCGACCCCGCCGAGCGTCGGCGATGGGTCGGCTGATCTCGCCGACCGCGACGAGATCGAGCGCGGCTTCCGACGGCTGACCGTCGAGCAGCGCGCGATCCTCGTCCTGCACTTCCACGGTGGGCTCACGGCGGCCGAGACCGGCAACGTCCTTGGGATCTCCGAGGGCACCGCCAGGTCTCGGCTCAATCGGGCACTGCATGCGATGCGCGCCGCGCTCGAGGCCGACGCCCGATCCACTCAGCTCAATCCGGGGCGACTGGCATGAACGCGTCGCACGACATCGAACGAGACCTCGCCCGGTGGATGGAGGGCGTCGCGCCGTCGCGGGCGCCCGACAACCTCGCGCCGGGGATCGTCGAACGAACACGCTCGTTGCGACCGCGTCCAGGCTGGCTCGCCCGCCTCATGGAGCCTCCGATGCAGACGCAACTTTCGTTGAGGAACTACTTTGGCCTCGGCCGATCCGGGCGGTTGATCCTCGTCGGCCTGCTGATCCTCGTCCTCACCGTCGGTGGGGCCGTCGTGGGAAGCCGACTCTTGCGGCAGGAATCCCTACCCCCTCCGTTCGGCCTCGCCGGCAACGGACTGCTCGCGTCCCACGTCGACGGCGAGATCGTCCTCATGGAGCCAGATGGGTCGAACGTGCAACGTCTCGCGCTGCCGTTCGATGGCATTTCCGGGACCTCGTTCTCGCGCGACGGAACCAGGATCGCGGCGTGGGCGACTCCGGACACCGGTCGTGCGAGCCAGAAGTCGCTGATCGTCGCGAACGCAGACGGATCCGAGGCCTTCGAGGTCGACCATGCCAAGCTCGTCGGCGACCCTGGTTTTCGGATCGCCTGGTCACCGGACGATCGACGTCTTGCCTTCAGCGGGTCAGGCGATCGGCTGTATGTCGCTGACATCGACGCCCGAACGATCAGTGAACTCGGACCGGACGAGTCGATCAAGTTCCGCAAGGATCCCGCTTGGGCTCCGGACGGACGGCTCGCCTACCAATGCACGACCAGCGGCGTGCGGCACCTCTGCGTCATGAGTGCGGATTTTCAAGTCGAGCAGATGCTGCAGACGTCGGCCGGAACCGAACTTGCGTTCCACGCTCCGTCGTGGTCAAACGACGGCAAGGTGATCGCCTATCAGGTCGACGACACGATCGATCCTCAGCCTGACGGGGGCATCGGTTGGGACGTTGCCACGATCGACGTCGCCACCGGGCAAGAGCAGATCCTCACGCGTGGGTTTGCGGAACACACCATCCTGCCTGTCTGGAGCCCGGACGACCGGCATGTGCTGTTCCTGACGGCGAACAGTTCGGGCGTCGTGCTGTCCGACGGAACGGGCCTGCGATTACTCGGGCAGGCGTCGTGCGCATGGATCGAGTCGTCGCCCGATGGCGCGTTTGCGACCTGCCCATCTGGCAACGAAGTCGTGCTGTACCCGATCGAGGGTGGCGGCCAGCCAACGGTCATCGAACTCGGGGGCCCGGTCCAATTCGTCAACTGGCAGCGCGTGGCCGACTGATCCCGCGATCCGGCCTTGGAACGGCTGCGGCTCGGCTGCAGCCGTTCCTCGATGTCGGCTCCTATGGCGATTCACGCGCCCGATTCGATCTCCCGTTTCCGCCGCTCGACGAACGCATCGAGCGCGTCGGCGATCGCAGGATCGAGCGGCGGCGGCACCGCCTCGGCGAGCAGGCGCTTCCACAGGGTGTTCGCCCGCTCGGTGGCAGTTCGGGAGCCGTCCGCCTGCCACGTCTCGAAGTTCCGCCAATCCGACACCAGCGGCTCGTAGAACGCCGTCTCGTAGCGTTCCAGCGTGTGCGCCGTCCCGAAGAAGTGGCCGCCCGGGCCCGCCTCGGCGATGGCCTCGAAGCCCAGCGAGCCCTCGGACACCTCGATCGGCTGCAGCACCTCGGCCATCATCTGGAGGATCTCCGCGTCGATGATCAGCTTCTCGTACGACGCGGTCAGCCCGCCCTCCAGCCAGCCCGCGCCTTGGTAAAGCAAGTTGACGCCGCCCATCACCGCGCCCCACACCGCCATCTCGGCCTCGTAGGCCGCCTGGGCATCGACCACCGGTGACGCAGTCGCGTTCGACGACCGCCACGGCAACCCGTATCGCCGCGCCATCTGCCCCGACGCGAACTGCGCCTTCACCGACTCCGGGGTCCCGAACGCCGGCGAGCCGGTCCGCATGTCGACGTTCGAGGTGAACGCGCCGTAGATCATCGGCGCGCCCGGCCGCACGATCTGGGCGAGCGCGACCATGAACAGTGCCTCGGCGTTCTGCTGGGCGATCGCTCCCGCCAGCGACACCGGACTCATCGCGCCGGCCAGGGTGAACGGCGTCGCGGCCACGGGCTGGCCATGGAGCGCCATCTCGATCAGCCCGTCGCTCATCGGTCCGTCGAGGCGCAACGGCGAGTTCGTGTTGATGATCGTGATCAGCGACGGCTCCCGGAGCAGGTCGTCGCGGGTCACGCCGCGCACCAGGCATGCCACTTCCAGCGCGTCGTCGACCACGACTCGACCCGTCCCCAGGCAGTGCCACGTCTTGTCGAGCTCGGTCGCGAAGATCTGGTACTGGTCGAGGTGCCGCGTCTCGACCGGCAGATCGGTCGGCTCGAGCGGGCCGCCGCCTTCCTGGTGGATGACGTCGAGCGCGCCGATCAGCCGCACGTAGTCGCGGAAGTCGGCGATGTTGCCCGGCCGTCGACCCCGGTCAAGGTCGCTGACGAAGGCCGGTCCGCCGACCGCACAGAAGACCAGGTTCGCACCCCCGAAGACGACGTCGCGCTCCGGGTTCCGAGCGTGTAACCGGAATTCGCGCGGCGCCTTCGCGACCAGCTCCTCGACCTGCGCCGGATCAAGCCGCACGCCGCGGGTCGCTCGATCGACCTCGGCCCCCGCTCCGGCCAACGCGTCGAGCGCTCGATCCCCCAGCACCTGCATCCCGATCTCGGACAGGATCCGCAACGACGCCAGGTGGATCGTCTCGACCTCGTCGGCGGACAGGATCTCGACCGGCCGATAGGGGTTCACGAGCCGGCGCCACGGGAGCTGGCGGATCCCAGCCGATCCGCGCCGCGGCCGGCGATGGACGGCCCCGTGCTCGCTCACGTCGCGATGCTACCCGGGCGCACCAGCGTTCTCAGATGGGTCTCAGCCAGCGCCCCTTCGATACGGGTAACACGGCGGATCGTCTGCCGGGCTCGAAGGTAGGGCGCAGACATGCGACGCAAGCTCCTCGCGTTGGCCGTCCTGATCGCCGTCGGGGTCGCGGCACTGGCAGTCGGGGTCGGCGGTCTAAGTGCCGGCACGGCGACCGGGACCGAGTACCTCACGGCGAACGCCGCGATGGGGGACGTCACCGACGAGGTGGCCGCGACCGGCAGCCTCGCCGCCGCGACGACGTACGGCCTCGCCTTCGGGTCGGCCCCATGGCTGATCGAGGGCGACACGGAAGCCCCAGCCTCCGACGCCAGCTGGCCGGTCACCGACGTGTCGGTCAAGCCCGGCGACGCCGTGACCGCGGGCCAGGCGCTCACCACCGCGAACAACGCCGCGGTCAAACGCTCGTACGACCGCGCCACCCGCGACCTCAAGACCGCGAAGATGCAGGAGACGCTGGCCCGCGAGCAGCTGACCGACGCCCGCGACGCCGATAACGAGGCCGCGGAAGACCAGGCCCTCCTCTCGCTGTACTCGGCGTTGAACCAGGTCTCCAAGGTGACCGAGGACCGCAACGCGATCCGCGCCCAGCTCCGCGCGGCGACCCTGCGCTCCCCCATCGACGGGATCGTCACCGAGGTCAACGTCGCCGAAGGGTTCGACGCCCCGACCGGCGTGGCCATCGTCGTCGCCTCGAAGGCGATCACGATCACCACCGACGTCGTCGAAAGCGACCTCGCGGACATCGAGGTCGGCCAGAAGGCGTCGGTGACCATCGATGCCATCGGCGCGACGGTCGAGGGCACGGTGACCGCTATCTCGCCGACGGCCGGCGACAGCTCGTCGGGCGTGGTCGCCTACCCGGTCACCGTGACGCTCGAGGAGACGCCGGCGGACGCGCGCCCGGGGATGAGCGCCGACATCGCGATCACGATCGCCTCGGCGACCGACGTGGTGACCGTGCCGAGCGCCGCGCTGGAGGGCACGACCGGCGACTACGCGGTCATGACGCTCGGTGCCGACGGCAACCCGCAGCGCGTGCCGGTCCAGGTCGGTCTCCTCACCAACGCGACCGCGGAGATCACCAGCGGTCTCCAGGCGGGCACACCCGTCGTGATCGGCACGACCGCCGACCTGATCGGCACGAACGGAACGAACGGCGGCGGCTTCTCGGGCGGTGCCCTGCCGGGCGGCGTCGTCCGCCGCTTCGACGACGGCGGGCCGTTGCCCGAAAAGCCGATCAACTAGGGAGCGGAAGATGACCACGCCGCTCATCACCCTCGACCGGGTCAGTCGGGTGTACCGGATGGGGCCGGTCGAGGTCCCCGCGCTCGCCGACGTGAGCCTCCAGATCCAGTCGGGCGAGTTCGTCGCGATCGTCGGGCCGTCCGGCTCGGGCAAGAGCACGATGATGAACATCCTCGGCTGCCTCGACCGGCCGACCCACGGCGCCTACCACCTCGCCGGCGCGCCGGTCGCCGAGCTCGATGACGACTCGCTGGCCCGCCTCCGCAGCCGGACGATCGGGTTCGTCTTCCAGTCGTACAACCTGCTGCCACGCACCTCGGCGCTCGAGAACGTGGCGACGCCGCTGCTCTACCAGGGCGTCCGACGGGCGGAGCGGCTGCGTCGCGCTCGCGCGACGCTCGAGCGACTCGGGCTGGGCGACCGCGTCGACCACGAGCCGACCGAGCTGAGCGGCGGCCAGCAGCAACGCGTGGCGGTCGCCCGCGCGCTGGTGACCGAGCCCGCGCTGATCCTCGCCGACGAGCCGACCGGCAACCTCGACAGCCATGCCGGCGCCGAGGTCACGGCCCTCCTCCGCGAGCTGCACCGGACCGGTCGGACGGTCGTGCTGATCACGCACGACATCGATGTCGCCGCCACGGCGGACCGCCAGATCCACCTGCTCGACGGGCGGCTTGCGGCATGAGCGCGCTCGAGCTGCTCCGACTCGCGTTGTCTCGATTGCGCACCAACCGGCTTCGAGCGGCGCTCACGATGCTCGGCGTGATCATCGGCGTCGCCTCGGTGGTGGCGTTGGTCGGTGTCGGCCAAGGGACGACCTCGCGGATCACCGACGACCTCGCCAGCCTCGGCACGAACCTGCTGACGATCAGCCCGACCGAGCAGAACCAGGACGGCTCGACGAGCCTGTCGCTGGACGACGTAACGGCGATCGCCGAGATCACCGGCGTGGCTGGCGTCGCGCCGGAGGTGTCGACGAGCCAGGAGGTCAGCGTCGCCGACGAGTCGACGACGACAACGATCGTCGGCACCACCAGCGCCTACCCCGACGTCCGCGCGTACACCGTCTGGCAGGGCAGCGCGCTGACACCGGTCAGCGTCGAGCGGGAGCTTCGGGTAGCCGTGCTCGGCAAGTCGGTCGCCGACGACCTCGGTCTCGGCGAGGACGCGATCGGCACCGAGATCAGCATCGGCGGCATCGGCTTCACCGTCATCGGCATCCTCCAGCCCAAGGGTGGCAGCGGCTTCCAGGACCCCGACGACCAGGTCCTCGTCCCGGTCGCGGCCGTGCAGAAGTACTTCGTCGGTGGCGACAGCGTGCGGAGCGTCGGGGTCAGCGTCGCGGCGGACGCCGACATGGACACGACCAACGCCCGGATCACGGCCCTGCTGCGCGAGCGCCACGACCTCGCCGCGACCGATGACGACGACTTCGAGATCTTCGATCAGACCCAGCTGCTGGCTGCGGCCTCGTCGATCAGCGGGACGCTGACGCTGCTGCTCGGCGGCATCGCCTCGATCTCGCTCGTCGTGGGCGGCATCGGGATCATGAACATCATGCTGGTCTCGGTCCGCGAGCGGACCCGCGAGATCGGCATCCGCAAGGCGATCGGCGCCCGGGCACTGGACATCCTCGCCCAGTTCCTGGTGGAGGCGCTGACGCTGTCGCTGCTCGGCGGCCTGCTCGGTGTGGCGCTGGGACTGGGGGTCTCGGCGCTCATCGCGCAGGTCGCCGGGTGGTCGTTCGCCTTCACCCCGACGACCCTCATCGCGGCCGTCATGTCGAGCCTGCTGGTCGGCGTCGTGTTCGGCGTGTGGCCGGCGCGCCAGGCCGCGCGGCTCGACCCGATCGCCGCCCTCCGCTACGAGTAAGGAGACCGTTCGATGACCATGGATCCCGCACCAACCCTCCCGTCGGCGCCCCCGAACCCCATCGTCACCCCGACCCGGCGCACCAGCCGGGTGCTCGACATCGCCCTGGCCCTGGCCGCCGTGCTGGCCATCGGCGGCGTGGCGTTCGCGGCAGGACGCATCACCGCCCCGGCCGGGACCGGGCCGTCATTCGCTCGCGGCCTCGCACCCGACGGCACGATCGTGACACCCGACGGCAGCTTCGACCCGAACGGGCCGAAACCGGGCGGCCTGGCGTCGAGCGGCGGTCTGGCCATCGACGGCGAGGTCACTTCCATAGACGCCGACAGCATCACGCTGAAGCTCGCGGACGGTCAGGAGATGACGTTCAAGCTCGACGACGCGACGACGTACCACGAAGCGGCTGACGCCTCGTCGTCGGATGTGGCAGTCGGTGACGATGTCTCGGTGAAGGTCACCGGTGGTCGCGTCGTGACGAGCAACGGCGGCAGCGGCGGCGAGACGCCGGAGCTGTCGGCCCGCGATGTGACCGTGTCGCGATGACCCGGCACCACCGCTAGGCTGCCGCCATGCACCTGCTCGTCGTCGAGGACGACCCGCGCCTGTCGCGCCTCCTCAAGCGGCTGCTCGAGGACGACCGCCACGTGGTCGAGCTCGCGACCGACGGCCAGACCGGCCTCGAGATCGCCGAGGACGCGCCCGGCATCGAGTGCGTGATCCTCGACATCGGCCTGCCCGACATGACCGGGCTCGAGGTGGCTCGACGCCTGCGGACGGCGGGTTCCAGCGTACCCATCCTGATGCTCACCGCGCGCGACACCGTCGGCGACCGGGTGACCGGTCTCGACGCCGGCGCCGACGACTACCTCGTGAAGCCGTTCGCGTTCGAGGAGCTGTCGGCTCGACTGCGGGCGCTGGCACGTCGCGGTGCGCCGCCCGGTCGTCGCACCAAGCCGACCCTCGTCGCCGGCCCGATCGCGCTCGACGAGACCGCCCGGCGCGTGACCGTGGATGGGGCGACCGTCGACCTCAGCCCGCGCGAGTTCTCGCTGCTCGAGTGCCTCCTCCGGCATGCCGGCCAGACCCTGTCGCGCGACCAGCTCCTGGACCAGGCCTGGCCGTTCGGCGTGGCGGTCACGCCGAACGCGGTGGACGCGTACATCCACTACCTCCGCGACAAGCTCGGGGCCGCCGGCCGCCACATCCAGACGGTCCGAGGAGTCGGCTACCGGCTCGCCGATGCCTGAGGACATCGCGCCGGGCGAGGCGCAGCTCCTCCGCCGCGTCCGGATCCAGCTCGTGCTGTGGAGCGGCGGCGTCACGCTCGCGCTCCTGGTCCTGCTCGGGATCGTGCTGTACGTGGCGGTCGACCGGTCGCTGTCGACCCAGGGCACCGCCGAACTGGTCTCGCAGGCCAATCAGCTCACGAGGACGCCGCCCAGTCCGGGCGATGAGCTGCCGGCCGGCGGGTTCATCTTCGGCGGGCCGGCCTCGGGGACCATCGCGATGGTCCTCGACGAACAGGGCATCCCCGGTCCCCGCCAGCGCGTGCCGGGCGGACTGCCGGTGACGGCCTCGGTCGACGCCGCGCGCGCGACCGGCAAACGGGACATCCGCGAGGCGAATGTCCCGATCCAGGTCCGCAGCATCACGGTCGACGGCGTGAGCGCGAGCGTCACGGAGACCCCGGTCCGTGTCCTGACCGACCCGGTCATCGTCCGCGGGCAGCAGTTCTTCGTCCAGATCGTCGGTGACCGCACGCTCGAGGAGCGCACGCTGCGGATCCTCGTGCTCGTGCTCGTCGTGGGCGGCGCGATCGCGCTGCTGATCGCGTCCGGCGTCGGCGCGGCGTACGCCAACCGTGCCCTGGTCCCGATCCGCCAGTCGCTGGCCAACCAGCGCGAGGCGCTCCGCCGGCAGCGCGAGTTCGCCGCCGACGCATCGCACGAGCTGCGCACGCCACTCACGGTCATCCGGGCGAGCGTCGAGGACCTCGAGCGGCACCCGCGCAAGTCGGTGGCGACGGTCGGCAGCGCGCTGACCGACATCCGCGACGAGGTCGACCACCTCACGTCGATGGTCGACGACCTGTTGCTGCTGGCCCGTTCGGACTCGGGGGCCGTCGAGCTCGAGCGCGTGCCGCTCGACCTCGGCGACGTCGCATCGACCGGCGCGTCCGGGCTGACGCGCCTGGCCGACGAACGCGACGTGCGGATGGTGGTCGACCCGATCCCGGCCGAGGTCGCCGGCGATCCCGCGCGACTCCGACAGCTCGTCGCGATCCTGGTCGACAACGCGATCCGCCACGCCCCGGCCGGCAGCCGGGTCGATGTGCGCGTCCGGACCGATGGTGGCGATGCCGTGCTCGTCGTCGAGGACGAGGGGCCGGGCATCCGCGCCGAGGACCTGCCGCGGGTGTTCGACCGGTTCTATCGCGCGGCGGGTGCACCCGGCGGTGGGACGGGTCTCGGGCTGGCGATCGCGGCCTGGATCGTGGAGCGCCACGGAGGCCGGATCGCGGCCGCGAACCGGGACGCGGCCGGGGCGCGATTCACGGTTCGCCTGCCGCTCATCCGTGCCGCGCCGACCGGCGGATCGGCGGCGCCCTAGACTCGGTCGATGCCGAAACGCACGGCCGGGACTGCCGCGCCGACGCCCAGATCCGCACCGATCGATGCTCGTCCGGAACGACGCATCTCCCTCCCGTTCGACCTGTTCGCGTTGTCGAGTCGTGTCGGCGCCTATCTCGACCGTGCCCTCGAGGGGACCGGCCTCCGGCCGGTCGAATACGCGGTCTACAGCCTGATGCTCGAGGCCGGGCCGCGGACGCCGTCCGAGCTGGCCACCGCGCTCGGCGTGCCGCCATCGACGATGTCGGGGTACATCCGGCCCATGCTCGAGCGAGGACATGCGAGGCGCATCCCCGACCCGGCGGACGGCCGCTCGTACCGCGTCGTCCTCACCGACCGCGGGCGCGGCGCCCACCGACGCGTGGAGCCGGCATTCAGCCGAGCCGACCGGTCGATCGCCGAGGAACTGGGCCGGCCGGTCGATGAGGTCCGGGCGACGCTCCTGGAGATCGCCGATGCCATCGAGCGTGCCGCGCGGTCACTCGACAGATAGTTCGAGGTCGTAGTATCTTCCGCGTGATTCGTCGCCAGATCGCGATCGCCCTATCCGCCGCGATGCTGGTCGGCGCGTGCGGCCCGGGAGCGGCGTCGAGCTCCCCGACCGCGTCGGCGCCGATCGCGTCGCCGACTGCTTCGGCCGACTCGGATATCGGCACCGCCCGTCGAGCCGACCTCGACCAGCTCATCGACCGCCTTGATCGCGATCCATCCGAACCCGTTCCTCGACGAGGGTGAGCCGGCCTACCTGTCGCGGGTCGATGCCGCCGCCGCTCGTGCCGGGACACGCACGGATGCCGGCTTTCTGGTCGATGTCATGAGCCTGATGGGCCACCGCGATCGCGACGGGCATTCGGGTGCGTGGGCGATGGCGCAGGCCGACGGGAGTCTCCATGTCCGGCCCCTCTGGCTGCGCGAGTTCCCCGATGGACTGCGCATCGTCGCGGCCCACGCACCCCACGAGGAGCTCGTCGGTTCGATCGTGACAGCGGTCGGCGGGACCCCGATCGACGAAGCGCGTCGGGCTGTCGTACCGCTCGTGCCGGCCGACAACGACTCGAACCGGCGCGCCAACCTGCCGATCCACCTGCTGCTGGACGAGGTGGTCGCGGAGCTCGGGATCGGCCAGCCCGGAGCGGCCGCGCTCACCGTCCGCCTGCCCGACGGCGCGACGACCGACATCGACCCCGAGCCGATCCCGATCGAGGCGTACCGGGACTGGGTCTTCGGCATCTACGGGACCTATCCGACCGCGATGCCGCCCGACGAGGCCGGCTCGCGCGAGCGGCGTCGTCGCGAGGAACACTTCTGGACCGAGCCCCTGCCCGACGGGACGCTGTACGTGGCCTATCACGAGACCCGTGCCCGCTCTGGCGATCTCACGATCAGCGGGCTGGCCGAAAAGGTCGAGGCGGCCGAGGGTCCGGTCGTCATCGACCTCAGGGCGAACCCAGGCGGCGACAACACGACGTACGGCCCACTGCTGGCGGCGGTCCGAGCGAAGGCGGCCGCCGGACCTGGCCGGGTCGCCTTGCTGACCTGCCGCGACACCTTCTCGGCGGCAGGAAACTTCGTGACCGAGCTCAAGGTCGGCGAAGGCGGCGACGACATCGTTCTCGTCGGCGAGCCGCCGGGCGGCGGGCTGAACATCTACGGCGACGTGGCGACCATCACCCTCAAGGCGTCCGGCATCGTGGTCCTGATCTCAGGGGACTATCACGAAATGGCGCCCGGCGACGATCGACTCCAGATCGAGCCCGACATCCCGGTCGAGGCGACGTGGGCCGACGTCCTGGCCGGGCGCGACCCGGTGCTGGACGCGGCCCTGGACGCGCTCCATGGCGAGGTCGCACCGTAGACTTTCGGCGTGAGGCGAACGAGCGGGGACGACTGGCCGATCTTCGGTCGCGACGCTCCCGACGTCGCCTGGCGACCCGATCCTGCACTGGCCGCTGAGGCGCGCCTGTCGCGCTTCCGGCGATCGACCGGCGAGGCGTCGCTCGACGCCCTCCAGACCCGTGCGGTCGCAGATCCTGCGTGGTTCTGGGGCGCGGCCGTCGATGACATCGGTGTCGCCTGGCAGCGACGCCCGCGGGACATCGCCGACTTCTCCGGCGGCCCGGCGTGGACGCGATGGTGGATCGGCGGCTCGTTCGACTGGTCGTGGGCGGCAGTCGAACCACGCGCAGTCCGCGACCCGGACGGCATCGCCATCACGTGGGAGGGTGAGGACGGATCGATCGCCGAGCTGACGAACAGTGAGCTCGCAGGTCGCGTCCGGCGTGCGGCCGAGCAACTGCGGGGCCTCGGGGTCGAGGCAGGCGACCGTGTCGGGATCCTCCTGCCGATGCTGCCGGAGACCGTCGTCGCCGTCCTCGCGGTCAGTCGACTCGGGGCGATCTTCACGCCGATCTTCTCGGGCTACGGGGCCCCAGCCATCGCTTCGCGCCTCGCCGATTGCGACGCCAGGCTGCTTATCACCGCCGATGGGTTCCTTCGACGCGGGAGCTGGGTCGACCTGAAGTGGGTGGCGGACGCCGCGGTGGCCCAGGCGCCGTCGGTCAAACGGGTCGTCGTCGTCCCGCGCGCCGGGGACGCACTCGACGTTCCCTGGACCGAGGGTCGCGATGTCTGGTGGGCGGCGGCGGGGGACGCGCCATCGCGCGGCGCCCCGGATCGTGATCCCGAGACGCCCTACATGATCATCTACACCTCGGGCACCACCGGCCGGCCGAAGGGCGCGGTCCACGTCCACGGCGGCTTCCCGATCAAGGCCGCGCAGGACCTCGCCCACACCTTCGACCTGACCGAGCGCGACAGCGCTGTTCTGGTTCACCGACCTCGGCTGGATGATGGGTCCGTGGGCGATCGCCGGCTCGCTCCTGCTCGGCGCCCGGCTCGTGCTCTACGAGGGCGCACCCGACTTCCCCGGGCCGGATCGCCTGTGGTCGCTGGTCGAGCGCCACCGCGTCACCCACCTCGGCCTGTCGCCGACCGTGATCCGCGCCCTGATGGCCCACGGCGAGGACCCGGTCCGCTCCCACGACCTGTCGTCGCTCCGCGTGCTCGGCTCGACCGGGGAGCCGTGGAACCCCGAACCGTGGTGGTGGTACTTCCGCGAGGTCGGCGGCGGGCGCTGCCCGATCGTCAACTACAGCGGCGGCACGGAGGTCAGCGGCGGGATCGTCGGCGGCAACGTGGTCGGGCCGATCAAGCCGGCGTCGTTCAGCGGGCCGTGCATCGGGACCGCGGCCGACGTGGTCGATGACACCGGCGCGCCGGTCCGTGGCAAGGTCGGCGAGCTCGTCATCCGGGCGCCGATGCCGGGCATGACCCGAGGCTTCTGGGGCGATCGCGAGCGGTACGAGGAGACGTACTGGTCGCGCTGGCCCGGGCTGTGGGCGCACGGCGACTGGGCGTCGATCGATGCCGACGGCTTCTGGTTCATCCACGGTCGATCGGACGACACGCTCAAGGTCGCCGGCAAGCGCGTCGGGCCGGCAGAGGTCGAGAGCGCGGCCGTCGGGCATCCGTCCGTGCTCGAAGCTGCCGCGATCGGCGTCCCGCACGACATCAAGGGCGAGGCGATCGTGGTCCTGTGCGTGCTTCGGCCGGGCGAGAACGACGACGACGGCCTGCGCGCCTCGATCGCCAAGACCGTCGCCGACGACCTCGGCAAGCCCCTCAAGCCGGAGGTCGTCGGCGATCGTCCGCTCGTTGCCGAAGACCCGCTCGGGCAAGGTCATGCGGCGGGTCATCCGCGCCGCCTGGCTGGGCCTCGACCCGGGCGACCTGTCGGCCCTGGACGATCCCGCGGCAGTCGAGGCGATCCGGGCCGTATCCTTGGGGCGATGACCCAGATCGCGGCCCCGGAACGCGACATCGTCAGCTGGGACGATCTCGACCGGCTCGTCGGCGTGCTCGCCGATCGGTTGGCCGGCCAGCAGTTCGACGTCATGCTCGCGATCACCCGCGGCGGGATGGTCCCGGCGGGGATGCTCGCCTACCGGCTGCGGTTGCGCGACATCCTGGTCGCCGCGGTCGAGTACTACGACGACACCGGCCAGCACGGCCCGACGCCCACCTTCTTCCAGTTCCCGGCCGACCCGCTGCTGCGCGGCAAGCGGGTCCTGATCGTCGATGAGGTGTGGGACAGCGGCACGACCATCCACGCCGTCACCGAGCGCGTCCGGCAGGCCGGCGGCCGAGCCGGTCACCGCGGTCCTCCACTACAAGCCCGAGCACTCGATCGTCCCCGACCGCCCCGACGTCCACGCGGTCGAGACCGACCAGTGGGTCGTGTATCCGTTCAAGGCCGGCTACTGACGCCGGTCCGTCACCCGCCCGCGGAGATCCCCTCATGACCGATGTCCAGCTCCTCGTCGGCACCCCGAAGGGCGCGTTCTTCCTCGAGAGCGACGAGCGTCGCGAGGACTGGTCGCTGCGCGGACCGTTGTGCGAGGGCTGGCCGATCCACGACCTGATCGTCGAGCCGGGGAGCGGGGCCATCCTCGCGGGCGGCGGCAGCCCGTGGTACGGCCCCGCCGTGTGGCGCAGCGAGGACGGCGGGACGACCTGGACCCACTCGTCGGACGGGCTGTCGTACGGCGACGGCGAGGATGGGTCGCCGATCACCACGGTCTGGAGCCTCGCGACGGGACCCGACGGGACGCTGTACGCGGGCGTCGAACCGGCCGGCCTGTTCCGGAGCGGCGACGGCGGTCGGACGTGGTCGCACGTCGAGGGCCTGACCAACCATCCCTCGCGGCCGACCTGGGGGCCGGGCGCCGGCGGCCTGATCCTCCACACGATCGTCCCCCACCCGACCGATCCGCAGCGGATGTGGGTCGGCATCTCGGCCGTCGGCGTGTTCGAGACGCGTGACGGTGGCGCCTCCTGGGAACCGCGGAACAAGGGCGTACGTGCCGACTTCGTGCCGGGCCCGGAGCCCGAGACCGGCCAGTGCGTCCACAAGCTGGCGATGGCCGCGGGCGATCCCGAGACGCTTTACCAGCAGAACCATTGCGGCCAGTACCGCTCGACCGACGGCGGGCTGACGTGGACGGACCTGTCCCGGAACGGCGTGCCGAGCCAGTTCGGCTTCCCGCTCGTGACCCATCCCCGCGACCCGAAGACGTTCTGGGTCATCCCGTTGACCCAGCCGGAGGATGGCCGGTTCATGCCCGACGCGGCCGCTGCCGTGTGGCGGACCAGCGACGGCGGCGACACCTTCGTCCGCGGCGACGACGGCCTCCCGCAGGAGGGCGCCTACCTGAGCGTGCTGCGCGAGGCGATGGCGCGCGATTCGCTCGACCCGGTCGGCGTGACGTTCGGCACGAAGACCGGGCAGCTGTGGCACAGCTCGAACGAGGGGGAGTCCTGGCAGCTCGTGACCGGCAACCTCCCCGAGATCTGGGCGGTCGAGGCGGTCGTCCGCGACTGACCGTGGCGACCGTGCTGCTGCCACGCTCGCTGCTGGCGCTCTTTCCCGGCGTCGAGCGGCGGCAGCAGCTGGCGGGCGACACGGTCGATGACGTGCTCGCTGCGCTCGACGCGGCCGCGCCAGGTATGCGCGACCGGCTGGTCGAGGAAGGCCCGCGGCTTCGACCCCACATCAACGTCTTCGTAGACGGCCGCCCAGCCGACCTTGCGACCCCCGTCGGGGCCGATGCGACGGTGCACGTGATCCCGGCGGTCTCCGGCGGCTGATCGCCGCTAGGCCCGGGCGGGCCAGCGATCCCTCCGAGCAATCGATCTGGGCGCCGGTGGGTCGTGGCGGGGACGCCGGCGTCCTCGAGGCGCAAACGATCCCTCCGAGCAATCGATCTGGCGCGAGCGGGGTCGCTGCGGCGACACCGGCGCACTTCGAGCCGCAGAACGATCCCTCCGAGCAATCGATCTGGGTGTCAGCGGATCGTGAGAGGCGCGCCGAGGCACCCCTCGACCCGAAAACGATCCCTCCGAGCAATCGATCTGGCCCAGGCCCGAGGCCCGGCCCTTCAGTCCTCCTCGAACGCCGCCAGTGCGTCGAACGTCTCGGTCCGTTCCGCGACGGCGTCGCCACCGATCGCCCACGGCGCGCGACCGTCGCGTGTCCTCCCGACGGCCCGTGGCGGATCGCCGACCACCGCTCGCCAGCCCAGGTCGGACAGCCGATCGAGCGTCTCGAGCGCGGCCGCGAGCAGGGCGGTCGTGTGCTCGTTCGCGACACCGTGGAGCGCCCGCCGGCTCGATACGCCGGCGACCTCAGCCGCGGTGCGGGCAGCCGCGCGTGCGTCTGCCGCCGCGTGCACCATGTCTGCCTGCCGCCGACGCATCAGCAATGCTGTCGGCCCACTCCGCGCCAGCGCGGCGGCCACGATGTACGACCACGCCGCGCTCGGCCCGGCGGCGATCCCGTTCCCGGCCGGTTCATCGAACCGGATCATGTGGTCGGGGAACAACGCCCGACGGACGTCGACCTCGGCCAGGATGCGGGCCACGGCGGATGGCTCCTCGGCCAGCCAGGCGGGATAGGCGCCGACCACGATGCGGTCCGTCGAGAGTCCGTCGGCCCGCGCCAATCCGACGCCAAGCAACTGGAGCGCCAGCGCCCGGCCGGATCTCGTCGCCGGATCCGACGGCACGCCCGAGACCAGGTCCGGGGCGACGACGAGCGGGCCGGGCCCGATGGACACGAACGTGTCGGCTCGCCGATGCAAACGCCGTGCGAACGCGTGGTCCGCCAGCGATCGGTCCGGGTCGACCCCGCCGACCACGATCTCGGCGACGGGATCCGCCTCGACCAGGTCGACCCGCTCGTACGCGGCGACGACCGCGCCCTCGGGCACGCCGAGCGGCGGGATGGCCGTGCCCAGCCGGACATAGCCGCGGCGCTGGGCGGCCACGCCGTCCGCCGCGCGCCGGAGTCGAGCCAGTGCCCGCTGGCTGCCCGACGGGGCCGGGTCGGTCTCGTCGATGTCGATCGCGGTCGACCGGCCGCGGCGGTCACCCGGCCGCCATTCGGGCGGCTCCACCCCGGCCGACTGCATGCGATCCGCGAGCTCCCGACCGATCGGGACCTCGACCCGAAGGAGGTCGAACCCGGCCGAGGCAAGCGCTGCTGCCTCGTCGAGCGCCTCGTCGACGTCGGGCGCCGCGAGCGTCGTGCCCAGCCACGGCCGCGACACCTCGCCGAGCAGGTCGACGAGCTCGCGCCGTGCCACTCGATCGGCGTCGATGCGCTCCACGGCCGCATCGACCAGCCGTCGCGCCTCCGCCACGGCGGTCGCACGGCGATCGGACTCGCGAAGCAGCTCCGCCTCGAGCGCCAGGTCGATGGCCCCGGACGCGACATCCAGCGCCAGCTGCTGCGGCTCGAGGTCGTACTCGGTCAGCGCCATCGCGAACGGGAGCGCGATCCCGCCGCCGAGACCGTCGGCGGCGCTGACCAGCCAGCGGTCGACGGCAGCACCAGCGAGCGGCCGTCCGGACCGGTCCAGCCCGGTGACCCCGAACAGCCGCAGCAGCGCGCGCTCCTGGCCGAGCGTCGTCGATGCGCGAGCGCGCGCGCCCCATGCGCCGGCGAGCGTCTCGGCTCGGTCCGCGAGCTTGTCGATCGACTTGTCAGTCACTGACGGACTCGACCAGGCGGAGGATGGCGAGCATCCCCCGGAACGCTGTTTCCGGGTCGTCGTGGGCGAACCGGACGGTCCGATCCCCGACCCGCTCGACACCCGGCATGATCGCGGCGTGGTCGGCGATGACGCCCTTCGGGACGTCGATCTCGATCGTGACGGGCCGCCCGACCTCGAGGACCTTGAGCTCGCCCGTCGCGGCGGCGCGCCGGACTGCGCGCTCGGCGCCGTCCCGGACCCGTTCGCGGGCGACCGTCGGGTGGACTGATATAGCGCTCCGGCCGCCGTCGATCGTCTTGACGACGACCCGCTCCGCCCACGGCAGCCAGCCCTCGACCTCCTCGGCGAGCGCGTCGTCGCCTGCGACCAGGCCGACCGGGATCCCCCACGCGCCGAGGACGAGCGCGTTCATGCCGTACTCGCCGGTCGGCCGGCCGTCGAGCCGGGTCTCGACCGGCATCCCCGAGTAGGTGTGCGCGATCGTCCCGCTCGGGTGCCCGGCCCGCGTGTGATAGCCGACGAAGAGGGCGACATCGAATGACGGCCGGCCGTTTGCGTCCGGCCTGGCGCCGGCCACCATCGACCACGCCTTCTGGCCCTGGAGGACGCGCGCGCTCGGATGGAGATCGGCCGGCAGCAGGTTGTACATGTTCCAGTGGCTGTCGTTGACGAGGATGTCGGTGGCGCCGGCGGCGAGCGCGCCCTCGATCGCCGCGTTCGTCTCGCCGACCATCAGGTCCACGGCCACCGGGTAGCGGCGGTCGGCGGGATTCGTCGGATCGGGATGGTTGACCCCGGCGATGCCCTCCATGTCGACGCTGATGTAGACCCTCACGAGCCGACCTCGGGTCCGGTGCGCGCGGCCTGCCCGATCCAGACATGACCGTCGCGGAAGCGCTCGGCCTTCCAGATCGGGGCGCGGGCCTTGGTCTCGTCGATGGCGTAGCGCGCGGCCTCGAAGGCCGCCTCGCGATGTGGACTGACGGCCACGACGGCGATCGACACCTCGCCGAGGGGCACCTCGCCGGTCCGATGGACGATGGCGACGCGCTCGACCCCGAACCGGACGGCGATCTCGTCGGCGATGTCGCCGAGGACGGCGAGCGCCATCGACTCGTGGGCCTCGTATTCGAGCGACTCGACGTCGCGGTCGGCGTGGCGCGCGGCTTCGGCCTCCTGGCCGGGCGCCGGTGTTCCGGGCGTGACCCGCGTCCGGCCGAGGAACCCGACCGCGGCGCCGTCCTCGGGCGAGGCCAGTCGATCGGTCAGCTCACCAAGGATCCCGGCATCGAAGGGCGCGGCCCGCAACTCCAGGATGCGGCGCTCCTCGGCGCCGCCGGACACGGGCGGGATCATCGCGACCTCGTCGCCGTCGGCGAGGTGGGTCGCGCCGTCCGCATACGCGCCGTTCCGGGCGAACCGCACCGAGGGCCGCCCCGGCGCGAGGTTGGGATGGATACCGACCAGGGCGGCCCACGCGTCGTCGACCGTCGCGTCGTCGGGCAGGTCGAGCGCGACCTCGCGCGTGCCGGCCAGCTCGCGTTGGATCGCGAAGAGCCGGACGCGCACGCGCACTTGGGCGAGTGTCCTAACCACGCCAGGTCGCTGCCAGCAGGCCGTCACCGACCGGCAGGATCGTGGCGGTGAACCGCCGATCACCGAGCACGCGCTCGCTGAACGCGCGGAGGGCGGCGGTATTCGTGTCGCCGTCCTCCACCGGTGTGGCGCCCGACACGCGGCCGCTCCACAGGACGTTGTCGGCAAGGACCAGCGCACCCGGCGCCAACCGTCCCGCGATGAGGTGGTCGAGATAGCCGCCGTACTCTGGCTTGAGCGCGTCGATGAACGCGAGATCGAACGGTCCGGCCAGGGCCGGGTCGCCGGCCTCGAACGCCTCGAGCGCCTTGGCCGTGACCTGCGTGATCCGCTCGTCGGGGATGCCGGCCTGCCGCCACCAGCCGCGCGCCTGGTCGGTCCGCCCACGGTCGGGATCGATGGTCACGATCGTCCCGTCGTCGGGCTGGCCGACGGCCAGCCACAGCGTCGAGTACCCGAAGGCCGTCCCGACCTCGACGATCCGACGCCGCCCGCCGGCGAGCACCGACAGCACGCGGCCGGCGTCCCGGTCGACGATCGGGATCTGCGGCTCCGCAGCGGCCGCCTCGATCGCGGCGAGCGCTGGGGTCAAGGGCGCCGCGATCGACTCGATCCAGTCGATGTCTTCCTCTCGCGGGATCCAGCTTCGTTCATCCTTCATCGCGATCGGGTCTCCTTGGGGTTCGTCAGACGAGCAGGCCGGCGCCGAAGTACAGGCCGGCCGCCAGGATCGTGCCGGCCGCGATCGTGCCGACGTTGATGTAGAGCAGACCCGTCGCCGATTCCATCGATCGGGTCCGCGCCGTCTGGACCGCCGCCCACGACACGACGAGCGGGAAGATCAGGCCGACGATCAGCCGCAGCCAGACGAACAGTGCCCACTCACCGGTGAGCGCCCCGAACGGCGCCGGGCCGGCGGGCCCCGCCCCGACCGCCACCCATGCCACGAACAGGGCGACCTGGATCGCCATGACCGCCAGGAGAAGCCGCGCGATCAGGATGAGCGGCGCCTCGGGGAGCTTCGGGGTCACCAGGTACCAATGACCGAGGATCATCGCCGCGAACACGCCGCCGGTGGCGGCGAACAGGACCGCCAGCTGGACGAGCAGCGCGGCTGCCCCGACCGGGCCGCCACCCCAACCGAAAGCCCCGAAGACGACGGTCAGAGCACCCGCGGCCAGTGCCGCCAGCTCGAGCCGATCTGCCGCGGACGCCGATCGGCGCCGGACGAGCAGCGCGACGAAGGCCAGCGCGACGAACCCCCCGAGCGCCGCGCTACGCGGTTCGTCGAAGGTCGGATCCGGGACGACCGGCGACCCGCCGAGCGTGCCCGGCAGGGCGCCGTCGCTGAGCCAGGCCAGGACCCCGAACCCGATCGCACAGGCCGTGACGAAGCCGAGGTAGCCGCGCGTCGCGGCGGTCCGCCGGCGGAGCAGGACGACGGCCGCGTACGCACCCAGCGCCAGCCCCGCGAGGACCGTCCAATTGATGTACGCGAGGTTCTCCGCGATCTGCGTGGCTGCCACGTCGCGAGTGTAGCCGCGTCGCTAGCATCGACACCGACGACTCGATGGAGGTGGCTCATGGCGCTCCCGACCGGCACGACGATCACGTGGTACGGCCACTCGTGCGTCCGCCTCGACACCGCCGGCGGCCGCGCCGTGATCATCGATCCGTGGTTCGCGAACCCGACCAGCCCGATCGCGGTCGATGCGGTCGATCGCTGCGACCTGCTGCTCGTGACCCACGGCCATTTCGATCATTTCGGTGACGCCCTGGCCCTCGCCAGCCGCCTGCGCCCGGCCTGGCCGTGCATGCACGAGATGAGCCTGTGGCTGGCGCGCCGGCTCCCCGGCGGCGCGGAAGCGGTCGTCGGGTTCAACAAGGGAGGCACCGTGGAGGCGGCCGGCCTCAGGGTGACGATGGTCACCGCGCACCACTCGGCCGGCGACTGGAACGCGGGCGGCGAAACGACCCTTTACCTGGGCGATCCGGGCGGGTTCGTGATCGAGCTCGAGGACGGCTATCGCATCTATCACGCGGGCGACACCGAGGTGTTCTCCGACATGCGCCTGATCCGCGAGCTGCACCGGCCGGACATGGCGATGCTCCCGATCGGCGGGCATTACACGATGGACCCGACCGCCGCGGCGCTGGCCGTCGAGTTCCTTGGCGTGCAGGATGTCATGCCGCTGCATTACGGGACGTTCCCGATCCTGGCCGGTACGCCCGACCAACTGCGCGAGGCACTCGCGGCCCGCGGTCTGGGCGACGTCCGGGTCCATTCCCCGATCCCGGGCGGCACGTTGGGCTGACCGGCCCGGAAAGCCCCTAGCGGACGGTCGCGGGTCGGAACGAGACGGCGTCGATCCAGGTGGTGATGTCCGATCGCCCGAGGTCGATCTCGAGGTTCGCGTTCAGGTCGGTCGCCGACGCCGTGAATGGGAAGGCGACCGCGGTCCATGTGGTCGACACCGGCACGGTGCGCAGGAAATAGGACGCGCCTGCCGTCGAGCCGACGCGGACCCGGATGTCGCGGGCGGACTCGGCCCGGACCCACAAGGTCAGGATGTACTGGCGTCCGCTCTCGATCCGCACGCCGGGCTGCCGCACGGACACACCGGAGTAGGCCGCACTCGCGACGGCGATATCGACCTTCGCCGATGTCGTTCCCGTGGCCGGCGCGATCGTGTCGGGCGTCAGCGTGGCGGTGACACCCGGCGCGACGAACAGGCCCCACGGCGGGCCGACGCCGGCCTCGAACCCGCCGTTGTCGACCTGCTCGTCGGGAGCGGGTGACGGCTCGGGCGAGCCCGGCGTTCCGGACGGCGGCGCCGATGCGGGTGACGGGACGGCGGTGGCCGAGGCGGGCGGTGCCGTCGAGGGCGGTGGCGCGGACGAGGGCGGGGCGGACGGCGGCGGGGCCGACGGCGGCGAGCTGGGGGACGGCGGCGGCGCCTCGGCGAGGACCTCGAGCTCGGCCTGCAGCGCCGGGAGCTCGCCGATGAACTTGACCAAGCTCGTCGCGCCGACACGGTAGTCGGCGTCATTGGCCAGCGACGCGCGCAAGGTCAGGGTCGCGGAATCGCCCATCGACTTGTACAGGGCCGCGAGCTTCCCGCCGGGCTCGTTCTCGCCTTGGGCGCCGTCGAGCGATGTGACCGCGTCAGCACCGATCGCGACCGTCGAGTTGACCTGGCGAACCAGCGACGCGACCTCGTTGGTCCGCAGGTTGGTACGGTCGAGCTCACGTTGCAGCCCCTCGCCGAAAGCCGCGAGCCGCTGGTTGACCGCGCGGAGGAAGGCGACCGCACCGGGATCGACCAATGGGCTCGGCGAGGGCGCGACGACGACGGCTGACGGGCTCGGGCGCGGGCTGCCCGTTTCGGCTGCCGGTCCGGGGTTTATGGCGAATGCCGTGGTCGCCAGGATCGCGAGGACGACGACGGCGAGCAGGGCCCCGATGAACTCGGGGCCCGGGGGTCGCGCGCGACGCGGGCTGGTCCCGGGTTCGGGGGCCGTCACGAGCCGGCGCCGGCGACCGGCGCCGAAAGCGCGAGCTCGAGGTCGGCGGCCCGCATCCCGCCGATCGTGCGGAAGACGATGGCCAGGGACGAGCGTCCGTCGCGGCCGGCGATGATGACGCGGTCGTCCATCGCCGTCACGTCGAAATCGAGCACCGGACCTTGGTGGCGGACCGTCAGCTGACCGGCATCGACCGGTCCGAACACCCGAAGCTGGTCGCCGTCGCGGGCGATCGCATAGGTCGCCCCGATCTCGAGGCCGGCGTTGCCGGAGATGTAGACACCGGTCGACAGGACCTCGCCGGCCGTGACGTCATCGCGCGTCGTGGCGGCGACGTAGGTCGAGGCCGTGAACGTCGGACGCGTGCCGAGCGCCATCGGCGAGACCATCGGGCGGGCGGGCCAGTTGGTCCGCGAATCGCGCCTGGCGGCCCGGGCGCTGGTGATCGGCGTGGGCGCCACGGCAGCGAGGTCGGCTGCTCGCTCGGCGATCGGCCGGAAGTCGGGGACCGGGGCGACCTGGGCGGCGATGTCATCGCGCGCCGCCGGCGAGAGCTGGCCGCCCGAACCGTCGCGCAGCGATGCGCCGCATCGATCGCACCACGTCGCCCAGCCCTCGATCTCGAGGTCGCAATTCGGGCAGTGCCCAGGTGGTGCGAGCGCAAGCAGGGCGAGCGCGAGCGGTCCGATCAGGGCGCCGAGAACGAACCACACGGCGGGGTTCCGCGCGCACCTGGTCGCGTACCACCCCGCCAGCGGCGCCCCTACGCCGGCCAGCAGGACCAGCAGGATGGGGATGCCATCGAGAACCCCCTGCACGCTTCCTCCGGTGTCATCGGACCGACGGCGGCCATGCTACCCGAGGCGGGTCGCCGACCGAGCCCGGGCACTCATGGCACCGCCGTCGTCACCCCGCCGATTGGTGCGGCGGCGCACCGGAACACGACATTGAAATGTGCTTCGTGCTCGCTTCGGCCCGTAATCGCAAGTGTAATTGAGAGGTCAGGGCCTTACGATAGGACCCTCGAGGGCTGGTACTTTCAGTTCAGCCTTCAAGGCGCTGTCATCGGGTCCGTATCGGGCCCATGTCGGTCGACGCTCATTCCTTGGGGAGGTCGGGGTCGTCGCGGTTTAGCCGGAGCACCGAGGTTTCGGCACGAAGGGGGAAGAGAGAAGATGCGTGTCGCCGTAGTCGGTTTGGGCTACGTTGGGCTCGTCACGGGTGCGTGCCTCGCCGAATGGGAGCACGACGTGACAGGCGTCGACGCTGATCCGCGTCGGCTGGCCACCTTGCGCGAAGGCCGCGTCCCGTTCCACGAGCCACGTCTGCCCGAGCTGGTCGCGGATGGCGTCACCACCGGTCGACTGTCCTTCACCGATGACCTGCGCGGTGCCGCCGCCGCGGCCGACATGGTCATCGTCGCGGTCGGCACGCACGACGGGAACGGCGGCTGGCAGACCGACACGGTGCGCGGGGCGCTGGCCGACATCGTGCCCGTGATGGCCGACGACGCGACCCTCGTCATCCGCTCGACGCTCCCGCCCGACTTCATCAAGCAGCTGCCGGCCCTGGTCGCCAGCCGGCGAGCGACGGCCGGCCTGCCGTCGATCCCGGTCATGCTCAACCCGGAGTTCACCCGTGAGGGCCGGGCCGTCCGCGACTACCAGCAGCCTGACCGCATCGTCCTGGGCGTCGTCAGCGACCCGGACGGGCACGGCGAGGCCGCCCTCCGCGAGCTCTATCACTCTGCCGCGGCCCCGGTGGTCGTCATGGGCGCCATCGACGCGGCCATCACGAAGCTCGGCGCCAACCTATTCCTTGCGACGAAGATCAGCTTCGCCAACGAGCTGGCCGAGATCTGCGATGCGTTCGGAGCAGACGTCGCCACGGTCGTCGACGGCATGTCGTACGACAACCGGATCGGGGGCGCCTTCCTGCGGGCGGGCGTCGGGTTCGGCGGCTCGTGCCTGCCCAACCAGGTGTCGATGACCATCCGGACCGCAGCGCAGTTCGGGGTCGACACCCCGCTGCTGACCGCGGTCGACGAGGTCAACCATCGGCGCCGCAGCCAGGTCGTGGAGCGGGCTGCCAGCCTCCTCGACGGGACCGTCCGCGGTCGCCGGATCGCCCTGCTCGGCCTGACCTTCAAGCCCGACACCGACGACCTGCGCGACGCACCGGCGCTCACGATCGCCGAAGAGCTGATCGAGCTGGGCGCCTCGGTCGTCGCCTACGACCCGATGCCGACGGCACGCGAACGATCCGCCACGCTCGTGCCCGGGCTGGAGGTCGCGCCTGCGGCCGCCGATGCCCTCCGCGGTGCGGATGTCGCGGTCCTCGTCACCGAATGGCCGGAGTTCGTCGACCTTGACTGGAGCCTCGCCGGCCCGACCATGAGCCGCCGCATCGTCATCGACGGCCGCAACGTGCTGACCGGCGAGCGACTGGCTGCCGATGGCTTCACCTACACCTCGTTCGGTCGCGGCACGCTCGTGCCGGAGGCCGTGGAGGAAGGGGTCGCCGCTGGATCGAGTCGAGTCGGCTCGCTGCAGTGGGGCCGCGGGTGACCCCAGCACGTCGCCACCACCTCGTCGTCGCCCTCATCGCGGCGCTGGCGGGCGCCGGCATCGGTCTGGAGCTCGCCCGCGCTGGGCTCGACCTGCAGCCGAGCCTCGCCTGGTGGCTGGGCGTGATCGGCGTGATCGCGCTCGTCCTGGTCCTGATCACCGCGCCGGCGGAGCCGGAAGCGACACCGACTGCGACGCCGGCTCGAGCCGGCTGGGCCGAGTTCCGTCGCGAGCTCCGACGCTCGCGCCGCGCCTCTCGCCCGATGACGCTCCTGCGGCTGCCCGGTCCGGCCGATCCGGTAGCGGCGGAAGCCGCCGACCTGGTGGGCCAGTCACGCGGATTGCACGAACACCTGCGCCTCGTCGACCGGACGTGGGTCGACGACGGCAGCGTCTACGTCCTGCTCCCGGAGTCGTCGCGCGCCGCCGCCGACTCGTTGATCGGCCGGTTGCGGATCGCCGCCCCCCATCTCGTCGCCGACGACCTCAGGCTGGCCACGTTCCCGGATGACGGCCTGACGAGCGGCGCCCTGATCTCGGCCGTCCATGGCGCATCGCTGAGCGAGGTGCCCACGCCGATCCGTGCGGCGCTCGCCGAGGACGACGTCGAGTCGGCGGGAGTCGACGAGGCCCCGCCGCTGCCTGAGACCGCCTCGCGATCATGACGCGTTCCCCTGGCCAGGTCCGAACGCCCCGCGGGTACGCCGTGACGAAGCGGGCGATCGACCTCGGCGTGTGCCTCATCGCGCTGCCGGTCCTGCTCCCGATCGGGCTCTTGTGTGCCCTCCTCATCCGGCTGGAGACGCCCGGGCCGATCCTGTTCGCCCAGCAGCGGACCGGACAGCACGGTGTGCGGTTCCCGATGTGGAAGTTCCGGACGATGGTCCAGAACGCGGAGGAGTTGAAGGCCTCGCTGCAGCACCTGAACATCCTGCCCGCGCCCGATTTCAAGATCCCCAACGATCCGCGCGTGACGCGCGTCGGCAAGTTCCTGCGCAAGACGAGCCTCGACGAGCTGCCCCAGGTGCTCAACGTGATCCGCGGCGAGATGTCGATCGTCGGCCCCCGCCCGACCTCGTTCGCGGCGAGCACCTACGACCTGTGGCACTCCGAGCGCCTCGAAGTCGTGCCCGGCATCACCGGCCTATGGCAGGTCAAGGGCCGCGGGACGATGACATTCGACGAGCGCCTGCGGCTCGACATCGAGTACATCGAGAGCCGCTCGACCAGCAACGACCTGAAGCTCATCGCGCAGACCGCCATGGCCGTCTTCAAGGGCTCGGGCGTCTAGGACCCTCCGGTCGGCGCGGCCGCGCCGCGCCTGGCGAGGTGCCACGCGACCTGGCGCGCCAGGCCATCTGACGGCTCGACCTGCGGCTCGTAGCCGAGGACGGCCCGTGCGCGACCCACATCGGCGCTGGTGTGGCGTTGGTCGCCGGGGCGTGCCGGCTCCCACTCGATGATCGGCTCGACGCCGACGTGTCCCGCTATGAGCGCGATCGCCTCGTTGAGCGAGATGGTGCGCCCGCCGCCGATGTTGTAGATGCCGCCCGTCGCCCCCCGCTGGAGCGCGAGCATCGTCCCGTTCACGGCGTCGTCGATGTACGTGTTCGAGCGCGTCTGCTCACCATCGCCGTAGACGGTGATCGGCTGCCGGTCGAGCATCGCCTCGATGAACCGGTGATACGCCATGTCGGGACGCTGGCGCGGCCCGTAGATCGAGAAGTAGCGGATGATCGTCGCGGGGAAGCCGTGGAGCGCGACATGCGCGAGCACGAGCTTCTCCGCGGCCAGCTTCGTGATGCCATATGGCGAGGACGGCTCGAGCGCCCGGTCCTCGTCACCGACCGCCTCGGTCCCGTAGACCGATGACGTCGAGGCCACGACGAACCGCTTGATGCCCGCCCGTCCGGCTGCCTCGATCAGCCGGTTCGTGGCCAGGATGTTGCATGAGGTGTAGAGCTCGAGGTCGGTCCAGCTGCGCATCAGCCCCGCCATCGCGGCCTCGTGGATGACGGCGTCCGCGCCGTCGAGCCACGGGTCGAGGTCGTCGGTCCGCAGGTCCACCTCGCCGAACCGGAAGCCGCCCGCGCCCGCCAGGGCGGTGAGGTTGGCCTCCTTCATCGGTCTCGGGTAGTACGGGATGAAGGCATCGAGACCAACCACCTCATGGCCGGCCGCGATCAGGGCCTCTGCCAGCGACGACCCGATGAACCCGGCCGCGCCGGTGACGACGATCCTCATGGCGTGTCTACCTGGAGCACACTCACCTCCGCTACGTCGATGGCCTGGGCGGGCGGCGCCGCCGCCGTCTCGATACAGACGGATCCGACGGTCCGCACCGCGGCCATCCGCCAGCGGCGACCGGATACGGTCGCGATCCTCGTCTTCCCGTTGTCGTTCGTGACCCGCAGGTTGTACGTCCGTTTGGCCTGATCGATGACCGCGGTCACCCGGTACCAGACATTCGCCCGGAAGCGAGCGGTCGAACGGATCTTGGTCCCCCGGTCGAACCACGCGAGCACGCCCTTGTTGGTGACCCGCAGGCTGACGGACTCGCCACCACTCCCACGGACCGACAGGATCGTGGCGTCCTCTGGCGCGATGCGCGACAGCCGTACCCGCAGCCGGACCGTCAGCGTGCGGCCGGGCACCTCGGGCATGTCACGGCAGGCCCGTACGCCGGTGGCACTCGACGGCACATGCAACGCCTTGCCCGTGCCGCCGTCTGCCGCGATCGACAACGCATCGGGCGGGTCCTCGGGGCGGACGTACCAGCCGGTCGTGGCGGGCGCTCGGCCGATCGGCCACGGCTCGAACGAATCGCGCAGGAGCGTTGCGGTCGCGTCGTCCGGTGGGTCGATCGCCACCGTGGGTCGGTCCGGGTCGGCGGGGTCGGCGGCCGGCGGACCCGCGCCCAGGTCGACGACCCCGTGGAGGTAACGACCGCTCGTGCGGTCGGTGGCGAGGACCAGCAACCCGGATGCGCTCGACAGGGACGTCTTGGCCGAGGTCACATGGTCGATCGCGATCGACGTCGGGCTGGCCACCAGCTGGACGCCTAGCCCGGTATCGAACTGGACCCGGTCGAGCGGTGCGCGCTTGTAGTAGATCGCGCCGCCGTTCCCGGGTGAGGTCGCTGCCACGGCGATCGTCCCCGCGTCCGGGTCCACGAGGACGATGGGCCGCGCGTGACGGTCGCGCTTCAGCCCCACGAGTGTCGTGTCCCACGTCCCCGCGGGATCGCGCATCGCGAGGAGCACACCCGGGTCCAGCGTCCGCTCGAGGGTCGTGGTCAGGGCGGCCGCCACGCTGGTGCCACCGCCATCCAGCGGCAGCGTCGTCATGTGCAGCGCGTCCTCGGGCGCCTGGCCGGGCATCACGTTCTCCGGCGTCGACCATGCGTCGTCCGGTGCACCGTCCTCGTGGGTGCTGAAGTACACGCCGGAGCGCTGGTTCGTCCACATGACGCCGATCCGGCCGGGACCGAAGGCGACCACCGACGCGATGTCGATAAGGTCGACCGTGGCGACATCGCCGGGCAGCCCGATGGGGCTGCTCCAGGCCGAGTCCGTCTCGAGCGAATGGTTCACCCAGACGCGGCCGTCGGCCACGTAGGCGACCCACAGCACCCCGGTCGAGTCGATGGCGATGACCGCCGGGCTGGCGCCGGAGTCCCTGATCGTGACCGGAACGTCACGGTCGAGCGTGAAGCGGCCCGCCTCGGGGTCGTAGGTGAAGCGCTTCACGCGGATCGCGTGGTTGGGTGAGGGGCGCGACCCGCCTGCGACGGTGTACAGGTACTCCCCCGTCCACAGCGCATCGGCGTCGGCGAACGGGCGGTCGTCGATCAGCTCGCCCGTATCAGCCCAGACCTGCGTGTCGGCATCGAGCCGGAAGATGCCGAGGCGGCTCGTCGTGCGCCCGAAGAGCGCGCCCCACCACTGGCCCTCGGCGTACCACAGCTTCGACTGCGCGGAGCTCGCGGTCGGCGCCCGGACGACGTTCGGGTCGACGGCGTAGTCGGCGAAGGTCAGCCCGGCCGGCGGGGGCGGCGCCGGCGACTCGCTGGGATGCGGGTCGCTCGTCGCGACCGGTGGCGTCGGCGTCGGGCCGGGCCCGGGGGCGAGCGCCATGACGGCGAGGATCGACCCCGCCGCGACCACCACGATCAGACCAAGGAGGAGCCAGGGACGCAGCGACCCGTTCGTGGCGACTCCTCCCCCAACAGTGGATGTGGGCGCTCCGCCCGATTTCGTGGCCGGAGTGTACGACGGCGCCTCGCTGGGGTCAGTCGGCGCGGCGCGCGTCGAGGGCGGCCGCCCATGCCAGCTGGGCACGGACGAGCGGCACCCCAGCCCGGCCGCCGACGTTGATCCGCCGAAGACGCAGCCGGTCCACGCGGCGGAGGTCGTTGCCGCCCCGCTGCGTGGTCATCGCCAGGACCATGCCGGCCCGTCGTGCTGCCTCGACCGCCGATCCGCCGTGGGCACCGCTCGGATATGCCAGGACCTTCGGGATGGCGGCGACCCCGCCGATCTCGCGCTCGAGGTCGGCATGGGCCCCGGCGATCTCCTCGACGGCACGGTCGACCTCGACGCGGTCGAGCAGCGGGTGGTGCCGCGTGTGCGGGGCGAGGGTCGCGCCCTCCGACGCGAGGCGCCGCAGGTCGTCCCAGCCGAGGGTCGCCGGCTTGGCAGCTTGGGGTGGCGACGTCGCGTCGGCAGCCGCGCCACCCGACGCGGCGCGTGAACCGAGCTCGTCGACGATGCGGTCGACCTGGGTCATCGCGTCGTCGTGCTCGAGGGTCTTGAGCCAGCCCCGGATCGTCGTCACGGTGCGGCGGGCATGCTGCGGACCGACCGGTAGCGCGCCGATCGGCGTCGCGATGGGGTCGGGTCCCGGCGCCCGCCAGAGGGCCGACCACAACCGGTCCCACCAGAACGGGACCGACGGATCGTCCGCCACCGCCGTGGCGACGAACAACGTCGCCGGCACGCCGGCGGACCGCATCGCGGGCCAGGCATGCGTCGCGAAGTCGCGATACCCATCGTCGAAGGTGACCAGCACCGCGCGGGGCGGCAACCGAGTCGGCTGGTCGAGCGCCGCGATCACCTCAGGCAGGCCGACCGGGTCGAAGTGGCGGGCGACCATCGCCATCTGTGCAGCGAACCCGTCCGGCGTGGCGGAGACAAGGCTGGGCATCAGCTCGGGCCGTGCCGCGGGCTCATCGACGCGGTGGTAGGTCAGGATCGTGAGCACCCCGCGGCGACGCGGCAAGACCCGGTCCAGGACAGCAGCCGCCGCACCCGCGATCGGGCCACGCGCGGCCGCGGCCACGCCCCGCCGGAGCTGTTCAGCCATCGCGCCGACCGACCCGCCGGAGCAGGTCGCGACCGATCGTGCCGATCTGGGCCAGACCGGGTCCCGGATCGGACCGCGTCAGGAGGTCGTCGCCGATGCGCGGGTCGAGGAGGCTGGCGAGCGCCCCGACCGCGGCGCCGCGACCCGGCCACGGCAGGCCCCGCTTGCGACGCCGGCCGGACAGGACCGCGCCGATCCACGCGAGCTCGAGCCGCAGATTCCGCGCCCGGGTGCCCCGCCGGTAGTCGGTCGCGACGGGAACGTCAGGCGGCGGCGGCCCGTCGAGCAGCAGCTCGGCGAGCCGGCCCGGGAAATCCATCCCGGCGCGGACCGCGAGCGGGAGCGAGCCCCAGACCCGCCCGTTGATCTCCATCAGGTGGCCGACCCCATCCTTGCCGCGCCGGAACTCGACCATCGCGAGGCCGGTCCACGACAGCTCCCGGAGCATCGCGACCGCGTGCTCGTAGAGATCCGGGTCAAGCTCGACGCTCTCGCGCAGCGCGCTCGCGCCACCGGTCGGCGGCACTTCGCGCAGCCGTCGATGCTGGAACGCGGCCAGCGGTCGGCCGTGGTCCATCAGCAGCTCGACGCCGATGCCGTCACCGGGCAGCCATCGCTGGAGCAGCACCGTCCCGAGGGCACCGGTACCCGTCAGCCTGCGGCGGAGGTCGTCCGGATCGAGGGCGTAGGAGACCGCGTACGCCCCGATCGTCCCATCCGCGAGCACCTCGCGCGACGCGACCGGCTTCACGACTACCGGGTAGCCGATGTCGTTCGCCGCCGCGACGGCGTCGTCCCCGGGTCGCACGATGCGCGTCAGCGGGGCGGGTACGCCGAGCCGCTCCGCGAGCGCGACGGTGGCCGCTTTGTCGTGGGTCGCGGCGAGGGCGCCGGCGTCGGGCAGGGCCAGCACGGTCCGGCCATCGAACCGCGAGCGGGCCTCGGCGAGGGGCAGACCGACCTCGTCGGTCACCGGGATCACGAGGTCGACGCCGGTCGCTTCGACCGCGCGCCGGATGGCCTCGACGACCGCCTCGGGCCGTTCCGACGGACGCGGATAGAGGAGGCGGTCCGTCGTGTAGCGCGATCGGAACCCGGGACTGCCCGGGTCCCAGTCGGCCGCGGTGACGCGCCAGCCGCGACGGCCGAGAGACCGGATGAACGCGACTGCGCTGCCACGGCCGGCGTCGGTGACGAGGACGTGCCGGCGATCCGCCATCGGCTCAGGTGCCCCGCTCGGTCCGGGGCAAGCGGGCCACGATGGCCAGAGCGACCTGCTCGGTCACCTCGTCGATGGGGCGGGTCGCATCGACCTCGACGAAGTGGCGGACGTGACCCCTGATGGAGCGGTACTCGTCGCGGCGCCGTTCGAGCGCCTCGGCGGTGCCCTCGCCCTTTCGTGCGAGCAGCACGTCGCCGGGGGCGTCCAGGTAGACGACGAGGTCGGGCCGCGGATACAGCCTGCCAAGCACGAACCCGTGCAGCCGCTGCGACCACGAACGGTCCTCACCCTCGAGGTCGTACGCGTGGTAATCGGCGAAGAAGTGCCGATCGAACAGCACGACCGAGCCCGCCCGCTCCCAACGCCAGGCAAGCCACTGGCGATACCACTCCTCCGCGAAGCGGTTGCCGAGACGGGCGGCCGCCCGGAGATCGGCGACCCGCCGGCCCAGGAATGAGCGTGGGCGCCGTCGCGGGCCACGCGTGGGCGGGCCGGCCGTGTCCGGCGGCGCCCCGACGGCACGTTTGATGCGGCGCGTGAGCCGGGTCGTCGGCAGCATGACGTTGCTCGAGTCGCTGCTCACGCCCATGTACAGGTAGCGCACGGGAACCGGCAGCAGGTCGGGGAGCCGGCCCGCGACGGTCGTCTTGCCGGCGCCGTCCGCCCCGATCAATGCCACGGTCGTCATGCCGGGGCGAGGATGGGTCGGACGGACTCGAACAGCGCCGCGAGGTCGGCCGGGTACGGGTGGGTCACGAGATAGGCCGGATGACCCGCGAAGATCTGGTCGAGCAGCGCCCCTTGGCGCGCCTCGGCCGTCTCGAGATGCTCGTTGCGGAGCGCGGGGTGGGCGAAGCGGGCCTGCAGCATGAGCGTCGCGAGGTCGAGCCGCTCGTGGATCAGCGAGGCGCGCATCCGCGCCGCGACCTCCAGCGGCTCGATCGGCTCGACGCTCGTCTCCGGGCCGTCCGCGCTGACCACGAACAGGATCCGATCGAGGCGGCCGCTCAGATCGCCGAGCTCGCCGAACAACCGGTCCGGTCGGACATCGACGTGGAGCTGTCCCTCGAGCGTCGGCATCGCGCGATGCAGCAGCTTGTTCGGCGGCAGGCGCCGGATCCGGCGGGGGGTCGCGCGGTCGAGCCGGCGCAAGGTCGGGATGGCGCGCAGCTTGAGGCGGTCGGTGCGGCTGAGGTGCTGGCGAGCCGCCGGCAGCTGGCGAAGATGCCAGTCCCACAGCCTGATCGGTTCGGGGATCCCGTACATGCGTCCGTCCGTCGTCAGGTAGACCCACTCGTCACCGATGTACCGCGCACCGGCGCCAGCGGCCGCCATGAGGAGCTCGGTCTTGCCGCCTTTCGACCATCCCGTCACGAGCGTGCCGACACCTGCGAGCTCGAATGCCGCGGCATGGACCGGGAGCGCGCCGTTGCCGAGGACCGTGAGGTTCAGGACCGCGATCAGGAACGGGATCGCCGGCAGCCCTCGCTCGCAGACGATCTCGCACCGGCCACCGATGCGGTCCATCGGGATGCGCACGACCACCGGCTTCTTGCGGCTGCGCAGGACGAAGAACCCGTCGTCGGTCCAACCGGCCTCGGCCGCCCCGAGATAGCGGAGTCGCGAGCCGAGCTCGACATCGTCGACGAAGCGGATCGTGATGTCGGGGTCGCGGTCGAGGACCTGCGGCAGCGGACCCAACTGGCGCTCGACGGCACGCGCGTCCGCGGGCTGCGCATCGATGAGCCGCAGCCCGGCGAGGCCATGCAGATCGAAGTCCACGAAGCCGTCCTGGGTCATGCCTCGTGGCAGTGGTGCTCGGTCACCGGCTCCCCTGATCGACGCGTCCTGGTCATCCCGCCGGGCGCTGGGGGGAAGGCCTCGGCGTCGAGGGACAGTACAGCACGAGCGGGCCTCGCGACGCCCGATCGCGGCATCCTGGCACCACGAAAGACGACTGTAAGGTCCGCTGACAGGCGACAGGTGTACGATGCCGCGACCGGTCCAGCCGGGAGGGCCGGTGGACCGAGTGGGGGAGCGCGCACACCCGATGACCGATCAGCCTGCCGGCCTGTCCAGGCCGTCCACACCTGCTTCGCGTCGACCCTGGACACGGATCGTCGCCATCCTCTTCGGCCTCGGCCTGTTGCTCGCGGTGCCCGCCGCGGCCTCCGCCGATCCCGGCGACATCGGGTTCGAAGGACCGGCCGGACCGGGCGGGGCGCCGAGCGGGTCCAAGCCCGAATCGAAGCTGTGGTTCAACGACGGCCGCTGGTGGGCGAGCATGTACGACCTCGCCACGGCTGACTTCTACATCTGGGTCCTCGACCAGTCGACGGACACGTGGAGCCGCACCAACACGCGGCTCGACGACCGCAACAGCACCCGCGCCGACGTGCTCTGGGACGGCAGCAAGCTGTACGTCGCCTCGCACAACTTCAGCGAGACCGATGGCACCGGCACGGCGAGGCTGTACCGCTTCAGCTACGACACCTCGACCGACACCTACTCCCTGGACGCCGGGTTCCCGGCCACGATCAACTCGGTCCGAAGCGAGACCCTGGTCATCGCCAAGGACTCGACCGGTCAGTTGTGGGCGACGTGGGAGGCCGGTGGATCGATCTGGATCAACCGGACGACCGGCGCCGACAGCGCCTGGGGCACGCCGTTCACGATGCCTGGCGCGGCAGCCGTGAATATCGACGACATCTCGTCGATCATCGCCTTCGGCGGCAGCAAGGTGGGCATCCTCTGGAGCAACCAGGACGCCGCGCCCGACGCCGACTACTTCGCCGTCCACAACGACGCGGATGGCGACACGACCTGGACGACCGAGACGGCGTACACCGGCACCAACGTCGCAGACGATCACAGCAACCTCAAGACCGACGCGAGCGGGCGGGTGTACGCGGCCGTCAAGACGAGCCTCGCAGAGTCGGGCTCGAACCCGCTCATCGTCCTGCTCGTCCGCCAGACGAACGGGACGTGGTCGAACCACGTGGTCTCGACCGGGCCGTTCCACCAGACCCGTCCGATCGTCCTGATCGACGAGGCCAACGGGTTGCTACGCGTGTACGCGACCTCAGCCGGGAACGGCGGGACGATCCAGCAGCACACCTCGCCGATCGGCGCGGTGTCGTTCGCTGGCGGCGCCGGGACGACCGTCATCCAGGACGCCAGCGCCCTGGACATGAACAACGCGACGAGCACCAAGCAGAACATCACGGCGGCCACCGGGCTGATCGTGGTTTCGTACAACGACACGACACGGCGCTACTGGCACGCCGACATCCTCGGCGGCGGCGGGCCGCCGCCCAACACCGCACCGACGGCCAATGCCACGAGCGCCACGACGACCACCGGCCAGGCGGTCAGCGTCGGGCTGTCCGGTTCGGACCCCGAGACGTGCGAACTGGCCTTCTCGATCGTGACCGGGCCGGCGCACGGTGCGCTCGGGTCGATCGGCGGGGCGGCCTGCGCGAGCGGCAGCCCGAACATCGACACCGCGTCGGTGACGTACACCCCGACCGCCGGCTACAGCGGACCCGATTCGTTCACCTATCGGGTGAACGACGGGACGACCAACTCGCCGACGGCCACCGCGACCCTCACCGTCAACCCGACGGGTGGCGGGGGCTCCACCTTGACCTTGAACGCCACGGCCGATGCGCAGGTCCGCTCGAGCAGCACGACCACCAACTTCGGGACGCAGACCACGATCCGGGTCGGTGGCGAGGGCACCACCACCATCTATCGCAGCTACCTGAAGTTCAATGTCAGCGGCCTGACCGGCACCGTGACCGGCGTGAAGCTGCGCCTCTTCGCCACCGACGCCAGCTCCAACATCGTCCATGTCTTCCCGGTCGCCGACACCTCGTGGATCGAGAGCGGGACCGGTGGCATCACCTGGGCCAACAAGCCGACCATGGGCACCCCCGAGGCCGGCTCGGCGCCCGTGCCCACGCTCAATGCCTACAACGAGATCACGCTCAGCCCGTCGTCAGTGACATCCAACGGGCTCGTCAGCTTCGGCCTGACCATCGACGGCACCAACAGTGCGATCTTCAGCAGCAAGGAAGGCGCAAGTACGCCGCAGCTCGTGGTCACGCAGAGCGGCGGCGGGCCGCCGCCCAACACCGCACCGACGGCCAATGCCACGAGCGCCACGACGACCACCGGCCAGGCGGTCAGCGTCGGGCTGTCCGGTTCGGACCCCGAGACGTGCGAACTGGCCTTCTCGATCGTGACCGGGCCGGCGCACGGTGCGCTCGGGTCGATCGGCGGGGCGGCCTGCGCGAGCGGCAGCCCGAACATCGACACCGCGTCGGTGACGTACACCCCGACCGCCGGCTACAGCGGACCCGATTCGTTCACCTATCGGGTGAACGACGGGACGACCAACTCGCCGACGGCCACCGCGACCCTCACCGTCAACCCGACGGGTGGTGACATCACCGCCCCGGTCCGCGGCGCGACGACGGTCAACGGGGCGACCCTGTCGATCGCATACAACGAACCGCTCGATACCGGCTCGGTGCCGGCCGCCTCGGCCTACGCGCCACTGGTCAACGGCAGCCCGCGCGGGGTGTCGAACGTCAGCGTCGCGGGCTCCGGGGTGACGCTCACCCTGGCCTCCCCGGTGGTGGCGAGTGACAGCGTGACGCTGTCCTACACGGCTCCGGGCACGAACCCGGTCCAGGACGTGGCCGGCAACGACGCGGCGAGCTTCAGTGGCGCCGCGGTCACCAATCAGACGCCGCCGCCCGGCGGCTCGACGCTGACCCTTACCCCGACCGACGACGCCCAGGTCCGGTCGAGCACGACCACCACCAACTTCGGGGCGATGACGACGATCCGGGTCGGCGGCGAAGGCACGACCACGATCTATCGCACCTACCTGAAGTTCAACGTCAGTGGGCTGACCGGGACCGTGACCAGCGTCAAGCTGCGGCTCTTCGCGACCGACGCGAGTCCCAACATCGTCCACGTGCTCCCGGTCGCCGACACGACCTGGACCGAGGGCCTCATCACCTGGGACAACAAGCCCGCGACCGGCACACCCGACGCCGGCTCAGCCGCGGTCCCGACCCTCGGCGCCTACAACGAGATCACCCTCAGCCCGTCGTCGGTCAGTGGCAACGGTCAGGTCAGCTTCGCGCTGACCATCGAGGGCTCGAACAGCGCGATCTTCAGCAGCTCGGAGGGTGCCGACGCACCCCAGCTGGTCATCACCCAAAGCTGACAAGATCCGCACCGCCTGCCGCTAGGATTGCGCCGTGCAAGACCTCGAGCTGATCCTGCTCTCGGCGGGGATCCTCATCGCGGTGGCGTACGTGGGCGCCGAGCTCATCCGGCGGGGTGCGGCCGACCATCCCGTCGGGCGTCTGGCGCTCGGCGTCGTCCCGGCGGTGATCGCCGTGTCGGTGATCCTCATCCATCGCCTCGACGTGATCCCGGACGACCTCGAGCAGCCCCTCTGGATCGTGGCCGTCGTCCTGATCAGCGTCGGCCTGATCGTCGGGACGAGCTACCGGCTCGCCCGGCGCTAGACCCACCGAACGGTGCCGGGTCGCACCGGGTCATAGCCCATCCGGTCCAGTACGCACCATGAACCGGTATCCTTGGCCGGATCGGCCCGACAAGGGTATGGGTGTTCCCAAGGGGGTTCTGTGGAACTGACCGGCTACCTCGCGGTCGCGAGGCGGTGGTGGTGGACGTTGCTCGTGGCGACATGGGTCGCCGGCGTGTCCGGGTACGTCGTGGCGTCGCAGATCCCGCCGACGTACGAAGCGGCGACCCAGCTGCTGGTGGGGCCGTACAACACCGACCGCGACACGCTCGTCGCCGCCGGTGACCTCGTCCAGACCTACTCGCAGCTGGTCACGACCACGCCGCTCCTCGAGTCGGCGATCGCCGAGGCGGGGTCGACGCTCACCCCGGCCGACCTGCGGCTCGCCACGCGGGTCACGGCCAACGACGTCACCCGGTTCCTGACCATCCGCGTCCAGGACACCAACCCCGAGATGGCGGCAACGCTCGCCAACAACCTTGCGGACGAGATCACCCAGCTCGCCTCCGGCGGGACCAACCGGCCCGAGGGCCAGCTGACGCCGGTCGACTTCGCGGTCGCACCGACCGAACCGATCGCGCCGCAGAAGTCGCTGATCGTCGGCCTGGCGGCCCTCGCCGCACTCATCGGCGCGATGGTCCTCGTCATGCTCCTCGAGTACCTGAGCGCCGCCGTTCGCTCGGAGGATGAGCTCGGCCGGCTGACCGGCCTGCCGCTGCTGGGCCGCGTCGACATCGGACGATCGCTCCCGTCGGGCGACCGGGGCCTGATCGACCAGACGCCGGACTCCGCGGCCGCTGCTGCCTACCGGCTCGTCCTGGCGAAGGCCGCTTTCCGCGAGGGTGGCGGGGCCGCGCGCTCGCTCGTCGTCGTCGGGACCGGATCCGATGGAGCCAGCAGCCAGGTCGCGGCCAACCTCGCCGCGATCACGGCGCGGAGCGGCCGTCAGGTCGTGCTGGTGGACTACGACCAGAGCGACGCGTCCGTCACCCGGATCTTCGGCCTCCAGGATCGAAGCGGCATCACCGACCTCGTGGACGCCTCCCCGGCCGATGTGTCCAGTCGCCTCGTTCGCGTGTCGGGCACCTTGCGTGTACTGGCACATGGCATCTCGGAGGATCCCGACACCATCGATCTCGGACGAGCGTCGGCGATCATCTCGGCCCTCGTCGACCAGGCCGACCTCGTGCTGATCAACGCGGGCGCCCTGCACCTGTCGGCCGGAGCCCTCGCCTGGGCGCAGGCGGCGGATGCCGCCATCCTCGTCGCGGTGCGCGACCAGGCTCGCCGCGATGACGTCGAGTACGCGGCCGAGAGCCTGCGGCTGGTCGGTGTCGATGTTGCGGGCACGGTGCTCGCAGAGCGCAAGCGCGGGATCCGGCGCGGTCGGTCCCGATCCGACGTGCCCGAGCGGCCGCGGCCGACGCCACGCGAGCCGCGAAGGGAGCTGGTCCGTGCGCCGTCACGCGATCTCGTCACCGAGCGGGTCCGTGAGCCGGTGCGTGAGCCGTTCCGCGAGCCCGCGCGGCAGCCAACTGTGGAGACCTACCGCCAGCCGTTCCGGGATCCGGCGCCCGAGCCGAGCTATCAGCCGCTCCGCGAGGTGCGGAGCGAGCCCGAGCCCGTTCGCGAGGTCCAGCTCGAGCCCGAGCCGCTCCGGCCGATCGAGCCCGAGCCGCTCCGCTCGGTCGAGCCCGAGCCTGAACCGATCCGGGCGGTCGAGTCCGAGCCCGAGCCCGAGCCGCTCCGCTCGGTCGAGCCCGAGCCTGAACCGTTCCGGCCGATCGAGCCCGAGCCCGAGCCGGAACCGCTCCGCTCGGTCGAGCCGGCACCGGCACGCAAGCGCTCGACCCGTCGCGCCCCCAGGCGGCGGAGCGACCCCAGCCCGAACGCCTGACCGGCGACCGGTCGCACGCCGCGATGCACATCCTGGTCACGGGTGGTGCCGGCTATATCGGCTCCCTGACCGCCCGGCACCTGGCCGACGCCGGCCATTCGGTCGTGGTGCTGGACGACCTGCGGAGCGGCCACCCGGCGGCGGTCGAACCGTTGCCCCTGGTCGTGGGCGATGTCCGCGACAGCGAGCTGGTCGCGTCGACCCTCGAGCGCCACGGCATCGACGCGGTGGTGCACTTCGCGGCGCTCAAGTCCGTCGAGGACTCGGTCGCCGACCCCGGTGGCTACTTCGATGACAACGTTGGCGGGACGCTCGGCGTGCTGCGCGCGATGGCGCGAAGCGGCGTCCGGCGGTTCGTCTTCTCGTCGTCATGTGCGGTGTACGGCACGCCGGACACGTCACCGGTCGACGAGACGGCAGCGATCCGGCCGATGAACCCGTACGGCGAGAGCAAGGCCATCTCCGAGCGTCTCCTGCCGTGGTTCGAGTCGGCGCATGGGATCCGGTCGGCCGTCCTGCGCTACTTCAACGCGGCCGGCGCAGCAGAGGATGGGTCGCGCGGCGAGGACTGGTCGGCGGCGCAGAACCTCATCCCGGTCGTGCTCAAGACCGCCGCTGGGCGGCAACCCGTGGTGCGCATCTTCGGGACCGACCATCCGACCCCGGATGGCACGGCGATCCGCGACTACATCCACGTGCTGGACCTGGCAGCGGCGCATCGATGCGCGCTCGAGGCGATCGATGCGCGGGGCACCTCGTTGACGACGAACGTCGGCACCGGCGTCGGGGCGTCCGTGCAGGAGGTCCTGGACGCCGCCCGCCGGATCACCGGCCTCGAGATCCCGGCCGAGGCCGCGCCACGGCGCGAGGGTGACCCGTCGGCGATCTGGGCGGACACCCGACAGGCCGAGACGATGCTCGGCTGGCGCGCGACGCGCTCGCTCGACGACATCGTGCGCTCGGCATGGGCGTGGCACACGCGCCATCCCGACGGCTACGGGAGCGCGTCGCCCGAGGCGGCAGCCCCGGCGGACGCGGCTCGATGACCGCGGCCGACGGACTGACCGTGGCCTACGTGATGTCGCGGTTCCCGAAGCTCACCGAGACGTTCATCCTCGCCGAGCTCGAGGCGATGGACCGCGCCGGCGTCCGCATCGAGCTCCACCCGCTGCTCCGACAAACCGGCGAGCCGGTGCAACCGGCGGCCGCCCGGTGGGTCGAGCGCGCCCATTTCCTGCCCTTCCTGTCGCCTGGGATCTTGCGCAGCCAGCTTGCATTCCTGCGCGACCGCGCGCGGCGGCGGCGCTACCTGCGCGCCTTCGTCGACATGATCAGCGGGACCTGGCGGAGCCCGAATTTCCTGTTGGGTGGCCTGGGCATCTTCCCCAAGGTCGCGCACATGTCGCTGGCGATGCTCGACAAGGGCGTCGACCACGTCCACTGCCACTTCGCCAACCATCCGGCATTGGCCGGCTGGCTCGTCCACCGGCTGACCGGCATCCCGTACAGCTTCACAGCCCACGGTTCTGACCTGCACGTGGATCGCACGATGCTGCCCACCAAGGTCGCCGAGGCGGCGTTCGTCGTCACGATCTCCGGGGACAACCGGACGGTGATCGAATTCGAGCGCCGGTGCCGTTGCCGCCGGCAAGGTGGACGTGATCCACTGCGGCGTCGACCCGGCCGCCTTCGCACCGGCGGAACGCCCGGCGACCGGTCCGCTGCGGATCGTGGCGGTCGGTACGCTCCACGAGGTCAAGGGCCAGGTCCACCTGATCGAGGCCTGCCGGCGACTAGCCGAGCGTGGCGTGGCGTTCACGTGCCGCTTCATCGGCGACGGCCCGGATCGCGACCGGCTTGCGACGCTGATCGACACGTCCGGGCTCGCGGACATCGTGACGCTGGCGGGCCGCATGACGAGCGACGCCGTCGCGGCCGAGCTCGCCGCCTCGGATGTCCTCGTCGCGCCGAGCGTCCCGACCCGCGGCGGCAAGCGGGAAGGGATCCCGGTCGTGCTGATGGAGGCGATGGCGGCGGGCCTGCCGGTCGTCGCCAGCCGGCTGTCAGGCATCCCGGAGCTCGTGACCGACGAGGTGAGCGGCCTCCTCGTCCCGCCCGGCGACGACGCCGCGCTGGCCGACGCGCTGGCGCGGCTGGCTGCCGACCCGGATCTGCGACGCACGCTCGGAGCGGCCGGCCGATCGACCGTCGAGCGCGATTTCGACGTCGACCGCAACGCGGCCATTCTGGCCGCGCGGATCCGGCGATCGCTCGGCGAGCGTCCACCGGAGATCGCGGCGGCACGGGCTCGATCGTCGGCCGCCGGTACGGCTGCGGAGTCGGTCGGATGACCGCCATCCTGTTCTGGGCGGCCGTGGCGCTCGTCGTCTACACGTACGTCGGCTTCCCGCTGCTGGTGCTCCTACGCGCTCGGCTTCGCCCCCGGCCACACCAGGTCGCGGACATCACGCCGTCGGTCAGCGTGGTGATCGCCGCGCACGACGAGGCGGCGTCCATCGGGCCCCGCGTCGACAACCTGCTTGCCCTCGACTACCCGCCGGACAAGCTCGAGATCGTGATCGCATCCGACGGATCGACCGATGCCACCGTGGCCGAGGCGCGCCGACGCGCAGAACCCCGGGTGCGGGTCCTAGACCTGCCGCGGACCGGCAAGGCGACCGCCCTCAACACCGCCGTCGACGCCTCGACCGGTGAGATCGTCGTGTTCTCCGACGCCAATACGGCGTATGCCCCAGACGCGATCCGGCGGCTCGTACGCTCCTTCGCGGATCCGGCGGTCGGTGGGGTGGCGGGCAACCAGGTCTATCTCCCGACGGCCGCCGCCAGCGGGCCGACCGATCCCGCCGGGGCCACCGCCGCCGGCGTTGGCGAGCGGAGCTACTGGGATCTCGACCGCCGCCTGAAGGACGCCGAGAGCCTGGGCGGGAGCGTCATCTCGGCGACCGGCGCGATCTACGCCCTGCGGCGGGAGCTGTTCAGGCCCGTGCCCGATGGCGTGACCGACGATTTCGCGACCTCGACCCGGGTCATCGCCGCGGGACGACGCCTGGTCTTCGAGCCGGAGGCGATCGCGCTGGAGCCGGTCGCCGGCTCGAGCCGGCGCGAGTACGGGCGGAAGGTCCGGATCATGACCCGTGGGCTGCGTGGCGTCGCCATGTCGCGCGACCTGCTCGATCCGCGGCGACACGGGTTCTACGCCCTGCAGCTGCTGACCCACAAGGTGCTGCGCCGGCTCATGGTCATCCCGTTGCTCGTCATCGCGCTGACGAGCGTCCTGCTATGGGACGACGGGCCGATCTACCGGCTGGCGGCCGCTGGTCAGGCGCTGGTCTACGCGCTCGGCGCGATCGGTCTGGCGCTGCGCGATCGTCGCGCCGGGCGCCGGCCGTGGTTCGCGATCCCGGCCTTCTTCCTGCTGGTGAACATCGCGTCGCTGCACGCCCTCTGGAATCTCATCACCGGGCGGCGCATCGACCGGTGGCAACCGGCTCGCCCGGCGGACGCTCCGACCGACGCGGGTTCGCCGCCATCGGAGGTTCGGGCATGAGCGCGCCCGGCACGACGGTGGGCACCGCCCGCCCGGTCGCCAGCCGCGGAGCCGACCGCTCGGCGGTCGCCATGGCGGCGCTCCTCATCATGGGCGCGCTCGCCGCGGGCATCCTCGCCGCGGATGCGCCCCTCCTGACGGTCGCCGGGGCGAGCGTGCTGTTCCTCGGCTTCGCGATCATCCTCCGGCCCGACATCGCGACCCTCACCACCATCGCGATCCTGTATACGAACGCGGCGGTCGTCGCGGTCCGCTTCCACGGGGTCCCGCTGGTCGTCGGGGCGTTCGTGCCGTTGCTCCTCGTCGTGCCGCTGGCCCGCGACCTGGTCGTGCGGCGGCTGCCGGTGGTCGCGCCCCCGGCGCTCGGCTGGATGGTCGTCCTGCTGCTGATCTACCTCGTGTCTGCCCTGTTCTCGAGTGACACGTCGCGCTCCTGGGACGGGGTCGTCGTCTTCCTCGTCGAGGGGTTCGGGCTGTACTTCCTGCTCATCAACGTGATCCGGACGCCCGAGATGCTGCGCTACGCGACGTGGGTGCTGATCGCGTCGGGCGCGCTGGTGAGCCTGGCCTCGGTCCACCAGGTCGTGACCTCGAACTACGACAGCAACTACTTCGGCTTCGCCCAGGCGGACGCCGCGATCCGGACCGGCGTCGCGACGCTGGCGGGTGACGTCCTCCAGCCGCGGATGGCCGGCTCGATCGGCGAGACGAACCGCTTCGCCCAGACGATGCTCATGCTCGTCCCGTTGGGCATCTTCCGCTTCATCGACGAACGATCGACGCTGCTGCGCGTGCTGGCCGGTGTCATGACCGTCCTGATCACGCTGGGCGTCGTGCTGTCGTTCTCGCGCGGCGGCGCGGTCGGGCTCGCGGCGCTGCTCCTTGCCCTGGTGGTCCTGCGCACGGTCCGAGCACAGCACGTCCTGGCGATCGTCGCGGTCCTGGCGATCATCCTGGTGGCGTTCCCGCAATACGGCAACAGGCTGACCTCGCTCGCGGCGGCCGGCGGGTTCGGGGAGCCGGGTACCGCCGGGGAGGTCGACAACTCACTCCTGAGCCGGGCGACCGAGACACTCGCCGCCGCGCTCGTGATCGTCGACCACCCGATCATCGGCGTCGGGCCGGACATGTTCCCGATCCACTACGAGGAGTACGCCAACGTCGTCGGGATCCTCATCCGCAACGATGCCGCACGCGAGGCGCACAACCTGTATCTCGGCATCGGGGCCGAGCTCGGCATACCCGGGCTGGTGGTCTTCCTGATCATCGGCGGCCTGACCGTGCGCCAGCTGCTCAGGGCCCGGCGCGCGAGCATCGACCGACGGCCGGACCTCGAACGCCTGGCCACGCCGTTCCTGCTCTCGCTGATGACCTACTACGTGACCGGCATGTTCCTGCACCTGTCCTTCGGCAGGTTCTACTTCCTGATCCTGGCCGTGGCCGGCGCGGCGGCCCTCATCACGCTTCGAGAGACGACCGCCACCGACGCGACCGATCAGAGGCCGACGAGCCAGTCCGTATAGCCGAAGTTCTTGCCGGTCCTGGCTGGCGCCGGGCCGCGGTAGGCGGTGCCGTAGCGTCGATCGATGAGCCACGGCTGCCACTCGTCATCGCCCTCGGCCACCCAGCCGACACGGCCGTACAGGAACCGGGTGGCGCGGAGGAGGGCCCGGTCGGACCAGTTCCAGGCGTCGTAGCCGGCGACCCGGAGCAGCTCGGCCTGGAGGACCGCGCCCTGGAGGCCTTCCCAGGCGTAGCCGGTGTAGACCGGCGGCCAGACGAATGCGCCGCCTCGACGCATCTCCTCCGGCAACGCGCCATCGATGTTGACCCCGTTCTTGGTGCAGCCCGTCGGGTTGATGCCGACCGGCTTGGTCGCGTCGCACTGCCAGGCGAGGTCACCGTATTCGAAGCCCGCGTACGCGGCGCGGTCGCCGAGGTAGCCTCGGAAGACCTGGGCCGTGCGCGCCAACTCGGCCCCGTCACCGAGGTACGCGGCGATCGCCGCTCGCGCCGCCCCGGCGTGCGTGCCCCAGTTGTTCGGCCGTTCCTCGTGGGTGCTGACGAGCGTACGCCCGTCCAATGGCTTGGACAGCAACGCCCGGAGCCACGGGCGGAACGCACCCGTGTCGAAGGACGGGTCGTAGGTCTTGAGGGCGATCAGGTCGGCGGAGATGACGTACGCGGGCAGGTTGCGCCCGAGTGCGAGCGTGCGGCCACCGGACTCCGTGCCGAGCGCCGACTTGAGCGCCGCAAGCACGCTGGCGCGGTAGCTCGCCCCACCGGTGCGCGCGTAGACGAGCGCCTTGGCGAGCACGACCTGGTCGGTGTTGTCGTCCTGGTTCGAGATGAGCGGCGACCCCAGCGCCCCGTCGGCGCGGGCCTTGAGGGCCGTCCAGGCTGCCCCTGACGTCGGCAACCGCGAGATGTCCGATGCGGAGAGCAGGATCCCGCTGCCGGGCGCCGCCGGTGCTGCGGGTGCGGTCGTGGGTGTCGGCGTCGGGGCGGGGGTGGCGGTCGGCGTCGGTGACGCGGTCGGCGTGGCGCTCGGTGTCGGCACCGGGGTCGGCGTCGGTGCGGCAGTCGGAGCGGTCGTCGGCGCCGACGTGGGGGCGGTCGTCGGAGCCGGAGTGGGGGCGACCGTCGGCGTCGGCGCCGCGGGTGCCGTCGTCGGTGCGGCAGTGGGCGCCGTCGTCGGCGCCGCGGTCGGTTCCGGGGTCGGATCCCGCGTGGGCTCTGCCGTCGGCTTCGGCGTCGGGTCTGGCGTTGGCTTCGGGGTCGGATCCGGCGTCGGTTCCGGCGTGGGGTCGGGGGTCGGCGCCGCGACCTCGATCGACAGCGTGCTTCGCTCCACGCCGTCGGCGCTGATCGCGAGCAACTCGTGGGTCCCCGTCCCGATGTCGGCCGGCACGCGCACCTTCACCGAGAAGCGGCCCTGGACCGATGCGCTGTACATGGCGACCTCGGTCCGATCGTCATCGTCGACCCACATGATCGTCCCGGACTCGCGCCGGTCGAACCCGGTGCCGCCGATGACGATGCGCTGACCCGCGACCGGGTCGGCGGGCTTGATGCGCAGTTCGGGGCCGGCTGCCGAGGTGAACAGGAAGGGCACGACCAGCGCCGGGATCAGCAGCAGGATGGGCAATGTCGCGAGCACGTCGCGGAGTCGCGACGGGGGAGTCGGAGGAGGCGGCGCCACCGGATGCGAGAAGACCCAGTCCTTGCGATCGGCGATGGCGATATTCCGCACGACGTCCTCCCTGCTCCGTGGGCATCGGAGCCGGGGTCGTGAGACGCGTACGCAGACGGACGGGACGGATCAGCGTCCCGATGCGCGGTGCGACTTCGGCAACCCGGCTACCTGGATCCAGGCCCGTGGCTTTGCGGCCCCGCCTCGCGACGGGTGTGCCAGTTCGGTGTTCGCGGTCCGAATGACGGCTCGGCGTTCCGCGAGGTTGGGGGGTTCAGGGGGCGGTGGCGCCCGTTTGGGGTCGTGCCAAGATGCACCAAGCCCCGCTGCGCTGGCAATCGGTCGATGGTCCGGGCGGACCGACGCCCGGCGCCGCCGGCGTGCTTGGAGCGATGCCCCGGCACGACCGACCGGTCGACCCAGCACCGCAGCGGACCGGACCGAACCGGACGGCCCGAAGGTACCGACTCAGCCGCCGTACAGCCAGTCCGTATAGCCGAAGACCCGTCCGATGCCGGCGGGCTCGGTCGGCAGATCGAGGCCGTAGCGCGCGTTGAGCAGCCACGGCACGTGGTAGCTGACCGACGATCGGTTCCACGTCAGGCCGCCCGCATCGCCGGAGCGCGTCACGATGCCGGCCGCTCGACGCAGCGCGGAGTCGGACCATGTCCAGACGTCGCCGTAGCCGTTGACCGTCAGCAGCTCCGCCTGCAAGGACAGGCCCTGGAGCGACTCGAGCGTGTAGCCGATCCCGTCCCGGCCGGGCGGCCACTTCCGGTTTCCGCCACGATCGATATCGCGGACGATCGCCCCGTCGAGATCGATGCCGCCCTTCGCGCACGGCGGGTTCACCGGCGTGTAGTGGGCCGGGTCGCACGCCCAGCTCGATGCACCCTCGACCGGCTGGAAGCGGTCCCATGCCGACCGCTCGCCGAGGAAGCCGCGCAGGACCTGGGCGGCGCGCTGCACATCGTCCGTATCACCCAGGTACAGGCTGGCGGCGATCCTCGAGGCACCTGTGAACGAGCCCCAGTTGTTCGGGGCGTCCTGGTGCGTGCCGACCAGCGTGGTCCAGCGCCCGTGACCGCCGAGCTCCCGCGTTCGGATCGCGTCGAGCCACTCGCGGAAGCGTTGGTCGTCGTCACCGGACAGGCCGACGAAATCGGCCGCCAGCACGTAGGCCCCGAGCTGGCGGCCCAGCGACAGGATCGAATTGCTGGCGCCCTCCTGCTCGGTCCCGATCGCCTCCATGATCTGGCGGGTGGCGCGCTCGCCATACGTCGGGTCGCCGGTCCGTGCGAACACCAGGGCGGATGCCAGCGTCAGCACCCCGTGGCGTCGGTCCTGGTCGCGCAGGTCGGGCTCACCCGCCGGCTCATCGGCCCAGGCGACGAGCGACTCCCAAGCTGGGCCGTCGGTCGAGAGCGCCATGAAATCGGCCTTGGACATCAGGAGGAAGTCACCCTCCGGCCGGGGCGACGGTGGCGGCGGGAGTGTCGGCGTCGGCGACGCCGGTGGCGACGCGGACGTCGCGGCGGCACTCGAGGTCGGGCTCGGCACCTCGGCGACGGACGGGCTCGGCGTGGCATCGGCGGGCGCGAGCCGGGCCTGCATCAGGCTGCCGCCGACGATCGCGCCGAGGGCGATGACGAGCACGCCAAGCCACAGCGGGACACCGCGCCGCGGGCCACGCGGCGGGCCATCCGGCGGCGGTCCTGCGGCCCCGGACGGTTCGGCGACCGGCTCGGCCGGGGGCGGTGCGGGTGTCGGGACGCGGATGGTCGGGCTGTCGTCGGCCATGTCCGCGACAGTCTATGGTCAAGTGCCCGGAGCCCACTTCGGACGGCCATCGCGCCGACAACAGGCGTTGCCCGCGCGCACCGATACGCGTGTTGACAGGCAGCAACGGGGTGACAACGAAGGTTGATCGGGTGCAAACTCCCCGATGACAACGGTTGCAGGGGTCCGTCCCCTCCCGCGCTCACCGCGGGGGTCAGCCATCTCACCCGTCACACCCGGCCACTCGGTCGGGCTTCGCCATTCGTTCGTCGCATGTCCTGCGGCGTCCAGGTAGGAAGGAGCACCATGCGGCCGGTCGACCCCGGCGTCCAGTGGACGTCTCGTCTCCCCCGCCCCGCCAGGCTCGCGGTCGGCCTCCTGGCGATCAGCATCCTGCTCCCGAGCGCCGCCCTCGCGCCCCCACCCGCCGCCGCCGCGACCGACTACCTCCTGATGTCGCGCTCGGCCCTCCTCGCGCGACCGGTCAGCGGCACCGCCTGGGCCAACATGAAGGCCATCGCCGACGGAAGCCTCGGGACCCCCAACCTGTGCGACCTGAACGCGAAGCATCACCTGCGCACGCTCGCCGCCGCGCTGGTCTTCGCGCGGACGGGGACCGCCTCCTACGGCACGAAGGCGCGGTCGGGCGTCATCTCGGCGATCGCCACACAGCGCGTCGGATGCGACAACGCGACCCTCGCGCTGGGTCGGCAGTTGATGGCCTATGTCCTTGCCGCCGACTTCGCCGAGCTGGGCGGGACTGCGGACGCGACGTTCAGGTCGTGGCTGACGACGATCCGCAGGAAGGTCATCGGCGGCCACGGCATCTGGAGCTCGCTGTATCGGACGCATGTCCTGTCGGCGACGAACTGGGGCGCCTACGCCGGCGCGTCGCGGATCGCGGCAGACCTGTACCTCGGCGACCGGACCGACCTGGCGTCGGCGATCAAGATCACCCAGGGCTTCCTCGGCTACCGGGGCGCGTTCCGCTTCTCCGACAAGCTCACGTGGGCCGCCAAGACGTGGGCCTGTGCGCCGACCAACTACACGCCGGTGAACGGCGTCTGCACCAAGCGCGGCATCAACGTGAGCGGCGCCGTCGTCGCCGACATCAGCCGCGGCGGGTCGCTGCGCTGGCCGCCCGGCACGACAGGCGTCCAGTACCAGCTCGACTCGATCCAGGGCATGGGCATGCAGCTCGAACTGCTCTATCAGAACGGGTATACCGGCGCCTACGCCTGGACGGACCGCGCCCTCAAGCGCATGGCCAGCATCGTGACCCGCTCGCGGGCTGCCGGCGGCACCGGTTGGAATGCGACGCTGGCGTCACGCCAGATGCCCTGGCTCCTCAACAAGCGCTACAGCTTGCGTATCCCCACACGCCCCTCCTTCATGGGTCGGGCGATCGGTTTCACCGATTGGCTGTGGGGCGGTTGATCCGTTAATCCCTGCGTCCCGCGTGACCGCCTGCCCGGACCCCCCTAACGGGCAGGCGTCACGCCGGGCGCCCTCCCGCCCGCTAGCGGGCCCGTCGCTCGCGTCGAGCGGTCAACACGATCCCCGCCGCGGTGAGGACGCCGAGCAACGAGACGGCCAACACGCGCTGGACGATCGCCGGGTCTTGCGACGGCGGGTCGTCCGAGGAATCCTCGTCGATCGGTGACAGGCCGGCGAGTGGACGTGCGTCCCGCACGACATCGAGGTACTGGTAGCCGTGGTCGACGCTCGGCTCGATGTGGGAGTTCTCGCTGAACTCATTCCAGCTGATCAACCCGATCGCGTCCGGTCGCGTCTCGGCGATCAGCCCCATCTGTCTGCGGAGGTGTTCGCCGTCGTCGCGGTCGATGACCCGGGTCCCGCCGATCAGGCGCGCGTCGAACCCGGCCGCGACCGGGACGACCCACAGCCCGCCCTGCGCATGGACCACCGCGCTCATCGCCGTCAGCTTGTCGACATACTTCGGGAAGGTTTCAGGGTCGACCGAGGACCAGTAGTAGGCATCCCCGTCGACGGTGCCGGCCAGCCGGTTGATTCCGTCGACATCCCGTTCGGAGGCCAGCACCCGGACCGTGGGACGGACAGCTGCCGTCACGGCCTCGATGTCCCCCCGACTGAACTCCCATGTGCCCGACCAGACGACGAGCGGGCGCCCCAGGATCTGGAACACGGGCTCGCTCGAATACTCTGCGACGAATTGTGTTAGATCCCGTCCGACCTGGGCTGCCGGGACCGGGTTGCGGTCGAAGTCCAGGCCCTGGTAGATGATCGCGAGCTTGAAGTCGGCCTCGCGCGCGACCTCCACCAGCTGGCGCAGCCTCGCGTCGAGCTTGGTCGTGCTCTTCCAACTCACGATGAAGCCGTCGATGCCGGCGCTCTTCGCCCACTCGACATGGCGGCGCATCACCTGGCGCGAGCTCGACGAATACGTCCCGAGCAACGGCAGATCGGTCTTGGCCCGATCCCACGACCCGCGATCGAACCAGATGTAGTAGTAGGCGAGCACCGGTGCGTCCTGCGATGCCACCACGGCCGGCCGCGTGCCAGCCGCAATGAGCAGGAACGGCGCGGCCAGCGCGACCAAGGCGATCGCGCCCACGGTGGCGATCAGCCGTCTTGGTGCCGCGCGTGCACGGATCGGATGCGCCTGGCTCACGATCTGCGGAGCCGCTCGCCACACGCTCGGCAAAGCCGAGCCCGCCAGGTCACCTGTCGGCCGCAGTGCCGGCAGCGCTTGTGGCGTCGCACCCGTTCCCGGGGCGTGGGGGATAGACCGGCCGTCGATGTGGCCGGCTCGACGCCGACGTCCATCGTGACCGCGCCGGCCGCGACCGGCGCGACCTCGAAGATCGGGGAGAACGGCGTCCCTGTGCGCGGTGATAGGCGGGCCCGCCTGCGGAGCCCGCCGGCCGCCTCGCGTATTCGCCTCGCGACCGCCCGGGCAAGACGCAGCGGCAGGAGCAGCGTCGTGATGATGGCGGCGCCGATCTGCCGCAGGACGCGCCGCCCGGCGCGGCCGACCGGGCGGCCACCAAGGAGGACGAGCCCAACCGCGACGATCGAACCTGTACCGACCACGAAGGCCGCATCGACATAGCTGACAACCGGGACTCGGATGTTCTGTTCCCTCGACAGGACGAGCGGTGTCGACACCGTGAAGCCGGGCGGATGCTCGATCGCGAGCTTGTAGTTCCCGCGCGGGAGCGCGGTGATCGTGACGCTGGCGCCCGCGTCGAGGGAGATGCTCTCGACCGATCCGTTCGGATGCGCCAGCTGTACCGAGGAGCCGAGTGGATAGCCGAACAGCGCGTCCTGCCCATAGACGGTCACGGAGTACAGCAACAGCGGCACCAGCCAGGTATCGAGCTCGCCGGTCGGTTCGAAATGCAGCCGTCCTCGATCGACGACGTTGGAGCCGTGGACACCCACTTCCTGGACCCGGTACTCGATGGGTACCGAGCTGAGCTCCCCGCCGACACGCATGATCCGGTTCTCGACCAACCAGGTGGACTCGCCGGGACTGGGCTCCAGCACCTCGCCGCGGTCGTTGGCGATCAGCAGGGTCTCGACACGTGCCGGATCGACGGCCGTGCCGCTGGCGTCCACGAAACCGAATCGGACGCGGTGCACGCGTTCCAGTCCCAGTACGAGCTCCGATCGTCCGGGCAGCCGGATGGACCGTTCCTGGTCCCGGTTGCCATCGCCCCAACGGTCGAAGGTCAATCGAAGGTCGGGCTGCTCGGGTGGCAGCACGACCTCGAAGCGATACCGCCGGACCGCCGGGATCGGTACGTGGATCGTCCCGTCCGCGGCAGTCGGCATCGGCCGTCCGTCGACCCGCAACAGCGAGACGCCGGCCAGCGCCGGCACGGTCCGCACGATCAAGGTGGCGGGCGCGACGTGGAGCGTCTGGACCGCGCTCGAGCTCCCGGTCAGTTTGTCGGTCCCCTTGAACACCGCCTGCAGCACGTAGTCGCCGGCATCGAGATCGCGAGCAAGGGCTGTCGTCGCTGCACCCTCGCTGTCCGTTACCACCCGCATCGTCTGGCGCCCATCGAGCTGGACTTCGACCGCCGTGCGAGCGATGGGGCCGGCCGGCCCGGCCAACCTCACGGTGACGGACGGGTGGACACCGACCGTGATCGACGTGTCGGTCTCCATCGTCAGCGTGGTCGGCGTGGCGGCTCGGACCGTCGGCGGACCCAGGAGCCACGCGGCGATCAAGGCGAGGCACATCGCGAGCCGGACCGACGAGTGCGCGACCCGCCGTGCGCGCAGCCCGCCGCCGATGGCGATCACGACCGTACCCGCGGCGATGACGACCGCGAGCCCATAGGACGCGAAGATGAACTCCCTGCGAACGGGCGCGCCTGCCGCCGGCGGCGGGGCCAATTCCGCCTGCGTGGCGGTCACTGGCGCGCGCACCTCGTAGATCTGGATGATCGGCGTCCCGATCTGGGATCCGCCCGCGCTCGAGGACAGTGCCTGGGCATGCACGAGGCGTCCGTCGTAGCGCCGGACGAGCTCCATGAGCCGCGCCGAGAAATGTGGCGTGCGGGCCGCGGAGTACGAGTCCCAAACGAGATATCGGAACTCCCCGGTTCGCACGCTCAGATCGGCATTGCGGATCGGCTCATACGACGGGTTCCGTTTCAACGGGTCGGGGCTGACCGACAGCGCGCGGGTCGTCCGGTGGCCGTAGAACTGGAGGATGTTGCCCATCGATGGACCGATGGTCATGAGTCGCGCCGCCGGCGGCAGGTTCGTGTCGACCCATTGGCCCGCTTCGCGACCGCCGGGCACACCGCCGCCGCCCGCGAGGATCTGGCCGGTCGCCGGACCCAGCACGGTCGCCGCCGCCGGCAGGATCAAGGATGCGAGTACGAGCGTCACCGCCACCGCGCGCGGTTGCCAGAGGGAGCGATGCAGCCACCCGGGCGCAGTCAGGCCGCGCCGCGGACGCCACTCGATGAGCAACCGCGCGGCAAGGATCGCCACGACCGGCGCCACGGGGAGGAGGTACTGGAACCCCTTGGTCGGCCACAGCTCGAAGAACGTGACCGGGACGAGCATCCATGCGACGAGGAGGCGCAGGCGCCAGTCGGCCCGGGCCCGGAAGACCCACAGGCTCACGAGCGCGACCGCCAAGAGCACGATGCCGAGCGCGGGCGGCACCACGGTCGGATAGAACAGCAGGTCGTGGTTGGGACGCCGGAGCAGCTGCCAGACGAAGTATTGCTGCGCGGTGCTCGCGCCACCGCCTCCGGCGAGGAGCAGCGACAGCGGGAAGCAGGCGATCACCAGCGCCATCGTGAGCATCGCGACGGCGAGATGGCGCAGGCCGACCACGAGATCGGGCGCGAGGGCCACGAACGCATACGTCGCGGCGATGAAGACGATCGCCGTCTCCTTCGTGAGGAATGCCAGGCCGAGCATCGCCGCTGCCGCGTACAGCCAGGTGTGCCGGTTCGTCATCCCGAACCGCGCGAGGCAATACAGCGTGACCGTGGTCAGCAGCGTCAACGGTCCGTCGAGCAGGAACTGGCGCGTGACGATCACGTGGTACGGCATGACCGCCACGAACAGCGCGGCGACGAGGCCGATCCGCCGGCCATACAGGAGTGCGCCGAGCAGATACACGACCACGATCGTCGCCACGCCGATCGTCGTCGCCACCAGGCGGGCGGCCAGATCGCTGTTCTCCACGCTGAATGCCATGGCCAGCATCGTCTGGATCAGCAGCGGGTGGGCCCGGAAGATCGGGAAGAACTGGCTGAGGATGGCGTCGCCGGCGATCGAAGCGGCCTGTCCGGAGTACACCGCCTCGTCGGAGTTGAGGCCGACCGCAGTGAGACCGTACAGGCGCACCGCGGCCGCGATCAGGACGATCAGAACGGGGGCGGCCCGACCGATCATGCGACCGCGCTCATGACGCCGAGGGCCCGATTCAGCTCGGGACGAACGTGATGACGAGCTGCGGACGGTTGGTGGCCGTGGCCTGTCGGGAGGCCACGCCGAGACCGTTGCTCGACTGGGCCACCAGCACGAAGCTGTACGTCCCGTCGCCGTTGACCACGGCCGTGACCGGATACTCGATGGCGGTGTTCTTGGCGACGCTGCCGAGATCGCCGGTGACGGCCCCTGGGGCGGGCTGGTTGTTCCAGGTGAGGCCGGCCTCGGTCCACGCGCTGGACGACGTGGCGAGCTGCGGCGCGTTCGACGTGCTGTCGGTCACCCACAGGCGGACGACCGCGCTCTGGACGGTCCCGGTCACCCCGCTGACGGTGAACTTGAGATAGCCGCGCTGGGCTGGTGACGTGTCGGAGAACACGTTGGTGGCCGTGCCGAAGTTGGCGTTCGGGTTGGTGGCATCGGTGTAACTGTCCTCGACGGCCACGAACGTGAGCGTCGTCGGGCCGCTCGGTGCCGGCGTCGTGACGACCGCGGCGCTGCTCGGAGCGGACTGGTTGCCGGCGAGGTCCTTGGCCACGACCTGGTAGCTGTAGGTGGTCGAGGCGACGACCGTCGCATCGGGATAGCTCAGCGTCGTGCCCGACAGCGAGGCGATCACCGCGCCGTCGCGCAGCACGTCATAGCCGGTCACCCCGACGTTGTCGGTCGACGCCGCCCACGTCACGTCGACGTGCGTCGACGAGGTGGCCACCGCGTCGACGCCCGTCGGCACGCTCGGCGCCTCGGTGTCGCCCGACGAGCTCGGGACGAACGTGATGACGAGCTGCGGACGGTTGGTGGCCGTGGCCTGTCGGGAGGCCACGCCGAGACCGTTGCTCGACTGGGCCACCAGCACGAAGCTGTACGTCCCGTCGCCGTTGACCACGGCCGTGACCGGATACTCGATGGCGGTGTTCTTGGCGACGCTGCCGAGATCGCCGGTGACGGCCCCTGGGGCGGGCTGGTTGTTCCAGGTGAGGCCGGCCTCGGTCCACGCGCTGGACGACGTGGCGAGCTGCGGCGCGTTCGACGTGCTGTCGGTCACCCACAGGCGGACGACCGCGCTCTGGACGGTCCCGGTCACCCCGCTGACGGTGAACTTGAGATAGCCGCGCTGGGCTGGTGACGTGTCGGAGAACACGTTGGTGGCCGTGCCGAAGTTGGCGTTCGGGTTGGTGGCATCGGTGTAACTGTCCTCGACGGCCACGAACGTGAGCGTCGTCGGGCCGCTCGGTGCCGGCGTCGTGACGACCGCGGCGCTGCTCGGAGCGGACTGGTTGCCGGCGAGGTCCTTGGCCACGACCTGGTAGCTGTAGGTGGTCGAGGCGACGACCGTCGCATCGGGATAGCTCAGCGTCGTGCCCGACAGCGAGGCGATCACCGCGCCGTCGCGCAGCACGTCATAGCCGGTCACCCCGACGTTGTCGGTCGACGCCGCCCACGTCACGTCGACGTGCGTCGACGAGGTGGCCACCGCGTCGACGCCCGTCGGCACGCTCGGCGCCTCGGTGTCCGGGGGTGCCGGCGTCGTGACGACCGCGGCGCTGCTCGGAGCGGACTGGTTGCCGGCGAGGTCCTTGGCCACGACCTGGTAGCTGTAGGTGGTCGAGGCGACGACCGTCGCATCGGGATAGCTCAGCGTCGTGCCCGACAGCGAGGCGATCACCGCGCCGTCGCGCAGCACGTCATAGCCGGTCACCCCGACGTTGTCGGTCGACGCCGCCCACGTCACGTCGACGTGCGTCGACGAGGTGGCCACCGCGTCGACGCCCGTCGGCACGCTCGGCGCCTCGGTGTCGCCCGGGGGTCCGCCGACGTCATAGGTCTGGACGTCGAAGCTCTGGCCGAGCGAATTGATCGGCTCCACGATCACCTGGTCGTTGGCGACCGTGACCTTCAGGAAATGGATGACCTCCGATGGTGAGCTCGGCGGCGTCGCGGCGCCACAGGCATTGCCCGTGCTCGAGCTGTTCGACCAGCCGATCGCGTAGGCGTCGATCGCCAGGCACGGGTCCTCGGCGACCGACTGCGTCTTTGCACCGCCGCCACCGGTGAGGTACGCGACCATCCCGCCGGCGTCGGCGAGATTGCGCTGGTAGATGTGGGCGTGGCCGTTGAAGGCGAACTTCACGCCGTAGTCATGCAACAGGCCCTGGAGCGACCCAGGGGCGTGCAGGAACTGGTCCGATGTCTCGTGCTTCTGGTCCGAGTACAACGGGTAGTGGAACGCCGCCATCTTGATCTGGTTCGGATGTGCGGCGAGGTCCTGCGCGAGCCACTGGTACTGGGCGCTGCTGGGTTGCCATTGGTATGCGGCGTCGACTTCGTATGGGTCGTCGTTCACGCCGCCGTTGGAATCGGACCAGGCGGCTTGCAGGACGTAGATCCGTGCCCGACCGGCATCGAAGGCATACCACGTGCTCGGCAGGACCAACGACGGCGTCCCCAGCAGACAGCAATACGTGTCGCGCTGGTACCGGCCGTTCGATTCGCTGACCGCCCGGTCCTGCGGCCAGTTCAACAGGTGCGGGTGCGCCGCATCGTTGCGCAGGAAGCCGTGGTTGCCGATGGACGGGAACATCGGGATCGACGAACCGGCGACCGTCCAATACTGCGGACCGAAGATCGCGCTCAGCTCCGGGCCGACCTCGACCAGGTCGCCGTAATTGCCCTGGCTGCCCGACTGATAGGCGTTGTCACCGGTCGTGACCGCGAAGCTGACACCGCTCGAGGCGATCAGCTGCATCAGATTCGCCTGGTCGGGGTTGCTCGAAATCGAGTCGACCTGGCCCCAGTCCCCGAGGACGGCGAAGGAGAACGACGTGGTCGAGCTGGTCGGCAACAGCGTTCGGAACCTCGGGCTAGGGTCGCCGCCGAGCAGATCGGTCCCACCCAAGGTGACGCGGTAGCAGTACGCCTGATCCGGCAGGAGGGTGAGGTTGGCCTCCCACTGGTAGAGCGACACGGCGTTGACCTGGATCGGCGTGCGAGCACCTGCCACGGTCGTCGTCGGCGTGCACGAGCCGTCACCAGCCACTGAGCCCCACACGGCGGCCCCGGCCGTAGCGGACCGGTCGGTCGCCCAATTGATCGTCGCGTACCCGACGGTCCCGTTGGCAGCGTTCACGACGTCGGTCAGGTACGGGTAGCGACGCAACGAGGGCAGATAGGCCCCGATCGCGGCCGACGTCGCCCCATCGATCGCGGCGGCCTTGCCGGCTCCCGCGGTCGTCAGGATCTCGACGGCCGCCTCGTCGGAGGGCGCAGATCGCCGACCGGCCACGTCGACTGCCGTGACCGTGTAGGTCCCGGCGCCGCCATTCCCGCGGTGGACGTACCGCAGCGTTCCGGCATCGACCACCGCCACGTGGGCATTCCCGCGACGGATGATGTAAGCGGAGATGTCCGTCTCGTCGTTCGACCCCTGCCAGTCGATGAGGATCGAGCCGTCCGCCTGCGTGACCGCATGGACATCCTCGGGTTCTGTCGGAGGGTACCGATCCGCGGCGTGTGGGCCGGGAGTCTTCACCCGTGCGACGTTCGACGCCACGGTCCAGCCCGGACCGGCAGCCTCGACCACGTACGAATACCGTCGGCCACCGGCCACGCCGGTATCGACGAAGGAGGATGCGCTGGCGTCCACGGTCGCCAGGGCAGCCCCGTCCCGACTGATCGCGTAGGACACCGAGCCGGACGGTGCCCCCTCCCACTCCAGGACGACCTCGGTCGACGTGATCGCGACGGCCCGGAGGGTCGGGCCAGCACCTGGTTGCGGCGCCGCCGATACCGCCGGGACCCAGATGGCGAACGGCACGGTGAGCAGGAGCGTCGCGAGGCGACGGCTCCCTGAAATCGATCGAGGACGCCGGGCGACCGGGCGCTGGCGGGCTGAGGGCCGGCTGTGGCCGGGCACCAGCCAAGACGGTGCGCTAGCCGTGGTCTGCTCCCCCTTCTGATGAACGAGTGTCACGGGCCACAGGTACTGCGTCAATGGGGTACGCATGGGCTACCGACCGCTGCCCCGCACGCGCTGCGGGAGACCCCGAGGGATGCGGTGCACCCACGCAACGAACGGCTGTCGGAGCATCAATCGGCGCCGGCTTCCGAGGCGACCGAGACGAGCTCTGGGAGCCCGTCGCCGACGATGACTTCGGGGACGAACGGCCGCTCCACGGCCATCGCGACCGGGACCGGCGGCGGAAGCTGCGCCTCCGTTCCGGGTCCGACCGGGACGAGGAGCGGCCGGTTGATGATGCCCGGCAGGCGTTCCGCCCATTCATGCCCGGGGACCTGCAGATACCACGTCCGAGCCGTCGCGATCGCCGCGCCCAGCAGCTCCGACTCGCGAGCGCGAAGTGCTTGGTAATCGGCGCCATCGATCCGGATATGCGGCGCGAACAGGCTGAACGGCGGGAAACCGTACGCGTCGTCCGTGTTCTCGATGAGGCGCCCGACCGTGTCGTCGACGGAGAGGCGGTCCTCGCGCTCCTCGCCGCGCTCCATGAGCACGATGTCGCGGATCTGGGCACGACCGCCGACAGTGCACTCGAAGAGCGCGTCGATGCGGTGCTTGGGCGGGGGGACGAGGGCCTGCACGATCGCATTCATCGTCATGATCGGCAGGTTGTAGGTTCCGAGGGCCTGCCCCATCCGCCGACCCGATCTCGAATGCAGCCGGCTCTGGATCGCGAGGGCCATCCTGTCCGACGCGGTCAGACGACCGTCCTTGGCGACCCGCATCGTGTGGAACGAGAGCGTCATCGGCTTCGGGTAGCTGATCGCCTCGCCGCCCGGACCGATGATCGTCATGTCGTCGGACAGGAAGCGGTATCCGCCGTTGCGGACGAGCGTGATCACCGTGCTCGTCTTCCCGGTGTCGGTCTGGGCGGACAGCAACGTCGACCCATGCTCATCGGCGATCGCGGCCGAATGCAGCAGGACATAGCCCTTCGAGACGAGGATGAAGCGAAGCAGCGCCTCGACGATGTTCGTATAGACGACATGGGGCGAGATCGCCAGGACGGGACTGACCTTGATCTCGATCGGGTCGCCCATACGGAGCGAGAAGTTCGCCGCCAGCGGCCCGAGGTGCTCTCGATAGACAAGCTCGCCGTCCGACTCCTCGAACATGACCCGCCGTGTCGGCCGCGGCGCTACCAGGCCGACGCTGATGCGGATCCCGGGACGAGCGATACGGTCGGTGCGGAAGTACGCGAGCTCACGCAATACGACGGCGGATTCGATGCCGACGATGCCGCTGACGTCATACGAGTACCGGGCAGCGTTCTCACGGGCTCGGGTATCCGTCGCCGCCGGGGACGGATCGGCCTGCCAGGTCGCGCCATGCTCGCTTCCCCACAGCCAGCGGTGCGAGACCGCGAGTCGGATGGCGAAGAACGCGACGAGCGTGATGAGGTTGGACAGGGCATAGCTGACCTGCGCCGGTTCGGTCAGCAACCAGAGCAGCGGGATCCGCAGGGCCAGCAAGGCGACGTTGAGACCGAGGAAACCGGCGTATCGATCCCGGAGACTCATGCCAGGGCGCCGCGAACCGAAGGCCCACCGCTCGATCAGGGCGAAGTTCCATGTCGACGACCCGAGGGTCGCCAGCGCGGCCGAAACGAGATAGTGGACGGCCAGGAGCTCGGTTAGCGCGACCAGGATGACCTGGTTCACGACGATGCCTGTGATCCCGACGACGGAGAACCGTGACCACTCCAGCAGCGCCGACGGATCCGGCGACGGGAGTCCAGGCCCGACGGCTCGATCGCCGCGGGCATCCAATGCATTCTTCATCGCGCGCTCGTCTTTCTGTCGTTCGGAGGTCCACCTCAACGACCCGATGGATCAGCGCAGGCGCTCATCCATCGGTGCTGGGAGTCCCCTAAACGGGACTAGCGCGCACGCGAGATCTCGAGTTCGACTCAGGCGGTCCCCAGGACCGGGTTTCGACCCGCGATCGGTAACCACCGACGGCGGGTGGCCGGAACGCGCGCACCCACATGCGACGTACCTCCCCCTGGCCCGGGTCGGCGCACGATCCCGCGGTGACGACAGCGTCAAGTCCCCCGACAGAGACGCCCGCGTAGAAGGTTTCGGGCAGCAGCAGCTGCTCGACGAGCAAATCGACTCAGGCCGGCTATTTGCCGAGGGGTCGGCGCCGCCAAGATCGGCGCTCGGCAGATCGCGCGCTCCCGGCCAAGGGGAAACGCTGTCCTTTGCCTTCGACCCCCCGGTCTGACGCGCGGAATGACGTGGCGGCCGCGGCGCGGCCGGACGCCTAGCGTCCTCTCTCTAGTGCCTCGTCATGCCGAGGGCGCTCCCCGAGCGCGACCATCGGGACGGTCGATGTAGCGCTGTTGACCGTACGGAATCAGTACTTAACTGGTCGGAACCCCACAAATCAATACCAGGAGGTGCCAGAGAGCACCGTTCGGCACAATGAGCGGTGCAGGGGCGCACCGTGGCCGATCACGACCTCGTTGGATCGGCCTCTGGAGCCTCGAGACCGCCGGTGCCGGCCGATCCTGCGAGGCGATCGTCGTAGCGCTGATCGCGCCACGCCAGGGCAGCCTTGAGCCCCTCGCTCTGGACGATCCGGTCGAATTCGCGTGCGGTCTCGCTCATGTTGATGAACGACTGGACGTCGAGTCCCATCTCGACTGCCGCCGCGAACCCCGCCGCGTCCATGGCGCGATTGAGCATGATCTTGGTCGGCGCCATCACGTCCGGCGGGACACGGGCGAGCCGGTCGGCGAGCGCGTCGACCTCGTCGTCGAGACGATCGCGCGCCACCACCCGATTGACGAGACCGATGCGATGCGCCTCGTGCGCGTCGATCAGGTCCCCGGTCATCAGCAGCTCGCGGGTCTTCTTCTGGCCGATCAGGAACGGCATCAACAGCGTCACCGGCGCCGACCCGAACCGGATCTCGGGCTCGCCGAGCTGCGCGTCGTCGGCCGCAACGATCAGGTCGCAGGCCATCGCTAGCTCGAGGCCGCCCGCCAGGACGTAGCCGTGGACCTGGGCGATGACCGGCTTGGGGCAGGCCCAGATCGCCAGCGTGGCGTCGACGTCCTTGGCCAGCGCCTCGCGCCACGCCCAGGCGGTGGGCAGGAACGCCTCGGACAGGTCGTAGCCGGCGCAGAATGCCCGACCCGCACCGGCAATGGCGATGACCCGGACGCGATCGTCATCGGCCGCCTCCGCCACGGCGGCGGTGAGCGCCTCGCGGAGTTCCGCCGTGATCGCGTTGAGCTTGGCGGGGCGGTTGAGCGTCAATCGCACGCCCCAATCGGTCGGCGTCGTGAGGAGCAGGGGCTCGTCAGCCATGGGGAACCTGCGGCGCGGGCGAAGCGAGGACCACGAGGGCATCGACCGCCACGGCGCCTTCGGCCGAGGCGATCACCGGGTTGAGGTCGACCTCGATGAGGTCCGGCCGCTCGATCCCGAGGCTCGACAGCGCGACGACCAGCTCGGCGACCGCATCGCGGTCGATGGCCGCACGACCGCGGGTGCCGGCCAGCAGACGGGCCGCCCGAAGCTCGTCGAGCATCGACTGGGCGATCGGGAGGGTCACCGGGGCGAGCCGGATCGCGACGTCGTCGAGGACCTCGGCAAGGACGCCGCCGAGCCCGACCACGACACACGGCCCGAACGACGGGTCACGCCGCAGGCCGACGATGAGCTCGAGTCCGTCGTCGGCCATCGGCTCGACGAGGAGACCACGGGCATCGATCCCGTGCTGGCGCGCGGCGCGGAGCAGCTCGTCGGCAGCCGCCCGGATGGCGTCGTCGCCCTGGAGCCCGAGCCTGACCAGTCCGAGATCGCTCTTATGCGGCAGGTCGACTGCGTCGATCTTCAGGACCACCGCGTGACCGCCGAGCGGCCGCGCGGCCTCGACCGCAGCCTCCGCGTCGGGGACCGCGACGGCAGGCGTGACCGACAGCCCGGCAGCCCGCAGCATGTCGAGGCTCTCGCGTTCGGGCAGGGCACGGAGCCCGGTGGGCACGGTCACCGCGGTCTCGTCGAGACCGTAGGCCGTGCGATCGCGCGCCAGCGGCGACCAGGCGGCTCGCCATGGCCCGGATGCGACCCGGGCCCCTCGGCGTCGCTCCCAGCGAGCGACCGCGCCGATCGCATGGACGGCCTCGCGCGCCCCGCGCAGCAGCGGCGCCCCGCCACCCTGCTCGTCGAGCACCGCCTTGGTCTCGGGCGGCGGCTCGCCGGACGTGAGCGACACGTAGACCGGCAGCAGCCATGGCCGCTCGCGCGTCGCGTCGAGCAGGGCGCGGGTCACCTCGTCCGCCGTGGCGACCTCCGCCGCCATCGAGCGATACGGGAAGTCGTGCACCTGGACGAGCACGTCGTACGCGCCGGAGACCGCCATCGCCTCGAAGACCGCCCCGTACGCGGTGGTCGCGTCCGCCGCTCCCCAGGGATCGAGCGGGTTGCCGATGAAGCCCATCGTCGGGAGCGCCTCGAGGATGCTCGTTCGGGCGTCATCGGGGATGGGCGGCAGGTCGAGCCCGGCCGCCGGCGCGAGGTCGGCGATGAGCGATGCCTCGCCCGTGCTGACCGTCACGACACCGGTCCGGCCACGCCCGATGCCACGTCCCGTCCGGCGGATGCCCTCGACGAGCTCGGCCGTCTCCAGCAGCTCGTCGAGGTCCGCGCACTGGATCACGCCGGCCGCGTCGAGGGCGGCGTCGGTGACCCGGGCCTCGCCGGCGAGCGATCCGGAGTGGGCGATCGCGGCGGCGCGGGCATGCTCGCTCCGACCGACCTTGACGGCCATGATCGGCTTGCCCAGCTCCAGCGCGCGATCGGCGAGCGCGAGGAACCGCTCCGGCCGGCGAAACCCCTCGAGGAACAGGATGACCGAGGTCGTCTCGGGATCATCGAGGCAATACGCGAGGTAGTCGCAGACGTCGAGGACGACCTCCGAGCCGCAGCTGATGATCCGGCTGAAGCCGACCCGAGATCCCGACTGCACGAACGCATCGGTGACCGACCCCGACTGGGCGATCCCGGCGACCCCGCCGCGTGGCAGGTACGGGGAGACATCGCCGATGTACGTGGCTGCGTTGACGGTGAGGTCGATGACGCCCATGCAATTCGGGCCGACCAACGCCATGCCGTGCCGGCGGGCGATGGCCGCCACCTCGGCCTGCATGGCTGCCGCGGCCGCGCCCCCTTCGACGACCCCGCCACCCGGGATGACGACGGCGGGGATCCCGGCATCGGCCGCGGCCTGGGTGACGACCGCCGCGCGCAGCGGGTTGAGCGCCACGAGGGCGATGTCCGGTCGCTCCGGCAGCGCGTCCAGCGACGGGTAGCAGGGCTGGCCGAGCAGCTCGTCGTACTTGGGATTGACGAAGTGGCAGCGCGTCGCGCTGTCCATCAGCCGCAGATTGTCGCGGACCGTCTCCGCGATCCAGCTGCGCGCGGACGCGCCGACGACGGCGATCGACGTCGGCTGGAAGACGGGCCGCAGGTCGATCGCTCGGCTACCCGCGGCTTCGGTCGGGACGGCCACGGGGTCGATCATCCGACGACGCGGTCGACGCCGCGCTTCTCCAACGCCCGGGCGATGATCAGCCGCTGGATCTCGGACGTGCCCTCCCAGATCCGGTCGACCCTGAGCTCGCGGAAGAACCGCTCGGCGGCCGTCTCGCGCATGTAGCCGCGACCGCCGAACACCTGCACGACGCGGTCGGCGCAACGGAACGCCGCTTCCGACGCGAACAGCTTGGCGAGCGACGCCTTGGCGTGGACGACCTTCGGGTCGGCGCCCTCGTCGGCGAGGACAGCGGCCTCGCGCGTCAGCAGCCGGGCGGCCGACGCGTCGGCGGCAGAGTCGGCCAGCGGGAAGGACACGCCCTGGAAATCGAAGATGCGCTCGCCGAACTGGACCCGCTCGACCGCCCAGTCGACGGCCTCGGTCAGCAGCCGCTCCATCGCGCCGGTGCAGCGGGCGCCGATGTGGATCCGCTCCTCGACGAACCACTCGTTGGTGAGCTCATCGGCCTGGCCGACACCACCGAGGACCGCGGAGGCATGGACCCGGACCCCGTCGAGCACGAACTGCGGATGGCGGTCCGCGAAGGTGTGCATGTAGTCGGGATCGTGCTTGAGGGTCACGCCCGGCGTGTCGTAGTCGACCAGGAACAGCGTCGGCCGGCGGTCGTCGCCGTCGATGACGACGCAATGGAAGATCATGAAGTCGGTCTCGTCGGGCGGGCCGGTCACGAACCACTTCTCGCCGTCGAGGACGTACTCGCCGGTGTCGGCATCGCGCACGGCGGTCGCCTCGAGTGCCCGGGCGTCGGAGCCGGCGCCCGGCTCGGTGACCGCGTAGGCGCCGAACCGCTCGCCACGGAGGCTCGGCTCGAGATATCGCCGGCGCTGGTCGTCGTCGCAGTGCAGCAGGGCGTTGTAGGCGCCCGGGATGTACGACCAGAGGCCGCCGGTCGACTGACCGAGCTGCTCGTGGACGAGGACCTGCTCGAGCATCGACCAGCCCTGGCCGCCGACCTCGACCGGCAGCGACCCGCCGACGAGCCCGGCCTCGATCGATGCGTCGCGGATGGCCGCGCGCTGCTCCGCAGGGATCCGACCGCCCGCGCGCTCGAACTCGACCTCGACCGGCTGGAGGACGTCGCGTGTGAATCGACGCGCGCGCTCCTGGAGCTTGAGCTGGTCCGGGCTCAGCGTCAGGTCCACGCGCCAAGGATGGCGCACAGGATGGGCCGGCTCCGCGCGTCGTCGCAGGGCGCGGGACGGCGGACATGGAAGAGGGCCGGTCGGCGACCGGCCCTCTTCCTGCTCGGCTGCGCTGTTCAGCCGGCGGGGAGGATGTCCCAGAACGCCTTGTTGGCGATCGACTTGCCGAGTCTTCGGGTCGGCAGATGTGCCCGGGGTGAAGACGCCGCTGTCACCGCCTTCGTTGAAGGCGGCTGCTTGCGAGGCCGCAAGCTTGATCGCGTTCAGGTTGGTCCCGCAGAACGCGGTCTCCCACGCTGCGAATGATCCGGCGCTCGGCGACGAGCCGAATGCCGAGGCGTTGAGTTCCGCTGCGATCAGCTGCTGGAGCAGCCGCATCCGAGCTTGATCGATCGAGGAGCGCTTGACGCCCGTGCTCGTCTTGGAGATGTCGGACCAGAAGGCGCCCATCAACTTGGCCGTTCGTGTCGATGACAGGCGACCGCAAAGGGTGATGTCACCGACGGCGATCGCCACACCCGGGAAGGTGTGCCCACCAGCAGTCCCACCGAACCAGGCGGCCACGGCGAGGTCGAAGTGCGTCGCCCAGAAGCCTTGTGTCCGGGTCGTGCCGGGACCGGTGTTCTCGAAAACGCAGGTCACCGTGTCGCCGCTCTTCAAGACGATCGTTGCTGTCTGCGTCGCGAGGTTGCCGAGGCCGGTGCTGCCACCGCTACCGGTGACCGCGCAGTTCAACGGAGTATTCGGATCCGAGGAGCCCCCGATCCCAGTCAGCACCCAGCCAGCCGGCACGAGCTCGGTGGCGGTGTAGGTGCCGGCCTTCAGGACCTGGGTGTTCGAGTTGCTTCCGGCTTGACCCGTCAGGTTGAAATCGGCGTAGGCCGGGTTCGTGCCGCCGGCGGCGTCGAAGTTGAACGTCACGGCAGCGCCCGCAGGCTTGGTGATCTTCTGGATGATGATCGTGCCGCGCTTGTTATTCGTGAACGTGCAGACGATGGTCTCGCCGGCGTCCACGTCCAGGCTGGCCACTGTGGTGACGACTGCATCGGCGTCACCGGTGCAGACGATGCTCGCGAGGTCCCAGCCTGTGGGCACGGTCTCGCTGATGGTCTTCGGCCCGAACTCGGTCGGGTCGAGCGTGTCGATGTGGCTAGACGGCACGAGCAACGAGATCGGATCCGTGTCCAAGTTCTCAGCGACCAGGCCGGTCCCGGTCACCGCGAACTCGAAGTCCTGCGGATCGCTCGCCGGGTCAGTCACCTTCTGGTAGGTGACGGTGGCGTGCTTGGTGTTCTCGAAGGTGCACACCACGGTCTCGCCGGCGTCGATGTCGAGGGTGGCCGTACGGTGCCGAGCTCGGTGAAGTCGGCGTCACCGGTGCAGTCGAGGGCGGTCAGCGACCAGCCGGCGACGGCCGACTCGATGACGGTATGGGCGCCGAGCTGGGCGGCGTTCAGGTTGAACGTGTCCTGGCTGGGTAGGGTGGCGTCGCCGGCGTCGGTGTCGAGGTCGAGGTCGGCCGGCACACCGGCGCCGGTCAGGTCGAAGTCGAAGTCCTGCGGATCGGAGGCCGGGTCGGTGACCTTGACCACCGTCAGGCTGGCGTGCTTGGTGTTCGTGAAGGTGCAGACCACGGTCTCGCCGGCGTCGATGTCGAGGGTGGCCGTACGGTGCCGAGCTCGGTGAAGTCGGCCCGGCACCGGTGCAGTCGAGGGCGGTCAGCGACCAGCCGGCGACGGCCGACTCGATGACGGTATGGGCGCCCGAGCTGGGCGGCGTTCAGGTTGAACGTGTCCTGGCTGGGCAGGGTGGCGTCGCCGGCGTCGGTGTCGAGGTCGAGGTCGGCCGGCACACCGGCACCGGTCAGGTCGAAGTCGAAGTCCTGCGGATCGGAGGCCGGGTCGGTGACCTTGACCACCGTCAGGCTGGCGTGCTTGGTGTTCGTGAAGGTGCAGACCACGGTCTCGCCGGCGTCGATGTCGAGGGTGGCCGTACGTGCCGAGCTCGGTGAAGTCGGCGTCACCGGTGCAGTCGAGATCGGTCAGCGACCAGCCGGCGACGGCCGACTCGCTGACGGTATGGGCGCCCAGCTGGGCGGCGTTCAGGTTGAACGTGTCCTGGCTGGGCAGGGTGGCGTTGCCGGCGTCGGTGTCGAGGTCGAGGTCGGCCGGCACACCGGCACCGGTCAGGTCGAAGTCGAAGTCCTGCGGATCGGAGGCCGGGACGGTGTCCTTGACCACCGTCAGGCTGGCGTGCTTGGTGTTCGTCGAAGGTGCAGACCACGGTCTCGCCGGCGTCGATGTCGAGGGTGGCCGTACTGCCGAGCTCGGTGAAGTCGGCGTCACCGGTGCAGTCGAGATCGGTCAGCGACCAGCCGGCGACGGCCGACTCGATGACGGTATGGGCGCCCAGCTGGGCGGCGTTCAGGTTGAACGTGTCCTGGCTGGGCAGGGTGGCGTTGCCGGCGTCGGTGTCGAGGTCGAGGTCGGCCGGCACACCGGCACCGGTCAGGTCGAAGTCGAAGTCCTGCGGATCGGAGGCCGGGACGGTCTCCTTGACCACCGTCAGGCTGGCGTGCTTGGTGTTCTCGAAGGTGCACACCACGGTCTCGCCGGCGTCGATGTCGAGGGTGGCCGTACTGCCGAGCTCGGTGAAGTCGGCGTCACCGGTGCAGTCGAGATCGGTCAGCGACCAGCCGGCGACGGCCGACTCGCTGACGGTATGGGCGCCCAGCTGGGCGGCGTTCAGGTTGAACGTGTCCTGGCTGGGTAGGGTGGCGTTGCCGGCGTCGGTGTCGAGGTCGAGGTCGGCCGGCACACCGGCACCGGTCAGGTCGAAGTCGAAGTCCTGCGGATCGGAGGCCGGGACGGTCTCCTTGACCACCGTCAGGCTGGCGTGCTTGGTGTTCTCGAAGGTGCACACCACGGTCTCGCCGGCGTCGATGTCGAGGGTGGCCGTACTGCCGAGCTCGGTGAAGTCGGCGTCACCGGTGCAGTCGAGATCGGTCAGCGACCAGCCGGCGACGGCCGACTCGCTGACGGTATGGGCGCCCAGCTGGGCGGCGTTCAGGTTGAACGTGTCCTGGCTGGGTAGGGTGGCGTTGCCGGCGTCGGTGTCGAGGTCGAGGTCGGCCGTCACACCGGCACCGGTCAGGTCGAAGTCGAAGTCCTGCGGATCGGAGGCCGGGACGGTCTCCTTGACCACCGTCAGGCTGGCGTGCTTGGTGTTCTCGAAGGTGCACACGATGGTGTCACCGGCGGCGACCGCGAAGCTGACCCCGTTGGTGATCGGCGTCTCGGTGACGTTGGTGCAGCTGACGCTGGTCAAGCTCCAGCCGGCGGGCACGTTCTCGACGATCGTCTTGGTCCCGAGCTGGCCCGCGGTCAGCGTGATCACGGTGGTGTTGGCTGTCGTGCCGTCATCGACGAGGTCGATGTCGCCCGGCATCCCCGACCCGCTGGTGTCGAAGTCGAAGCTGGTCGAGCCTTCGGGAGTGGCCTGCTTGACGACGGTGACCGTGGCGTCCTGGACGTCGATGAAGGTGCACACGATCGTGTCACCGGCGGCGACCGCAAAGCTGACACCGTCGGTGATCGCCGTCTCGGTGACACCGGTGCAGTCGACGCCGGTCAGCGACCAGCCGCTCGGCACCGTCTCGGTGATGGTCTTGGTGCCGGCCAGCTGGGCGGCGGTCAGCGTGAACACGATGTCGTTGTCGCCGGGGCCGGCGCCGTCATCGACGAGGTCGATGTCGGGCCCGATCCCGGCGCCTGTGGCGTCGAAGTCGAAGCTGGTGGCGCCTTCGGGGGTGGCCTCCTTGACCACCGTGACCGTGGCGTCCTGGCTGTCGTTGAAGGTGCACACGATCGCGTCACCGGCGGCGACCGCGAAGCTGACCCCGTCCGTGATCGGCGTCTCGGTGACATTGGTGCAGCTGACGCTGGTCAGTGACCAGCCGCTCGGCACCGTCTCGGTGATGGTCTTGGTGCCGGCCAGCTGGGCGGCGGTCAGCGTGAAGACGATGTCATTGTCGCCGGGGCCGGCACCGTCATCCACGAGGTCGAAGTCGGCGCTGATGCCGGTCCCGGTGCCGTCGAAGTCGAAGCTCGTGGCGCCCTCGGGGGTGGCCTCCTTGACCACCGTGACCGTGGCGTCCTGGCTGTCGTTGAAGGTGCACACGATGGTCGCCCCGGCAACGACCGCGAAGCTGACACCATTGGTGATGGCCGTTTCGGTGACACCGGTGCAATCGACGCTGGTCAGGCTCCATCCGGTGGGCACGTTCTCGGTGATCGTCTTGGTCCCGAGCTCCGCGGCGGTCAACGTGAACGACACGTCGTTGTCGCCCGGGCCGGCGCCGTCATCGACGAGATCGATGTCGGCGTGATTCCGGTGCCGGTGGCATCGAAGTCGAAGCTGGTGGCGCCTTCGGGAGTGGCCTGCTTGACCACCGTGACCGTGGCACCTTGCGTGTTATTGAACGTGCAAGTGATCGTCTCGCCGTTGTCGAGGTCGAGGGCGGTATTCACCTCTGTGTCACCCAGCGAGCTCACGCACGAGACGCTGGACAGCGTCCAGCCGGCCACGGCGTTCTCGGTGACGGAGTAGTTCCCCGGCGTCAGCGAGCCAGAGTCGTTCGACTGCCCATCAGTGAGGCCGAAGTCAGGGTTGGTCCCGGCGTCCCAGCTGGCGACGAAGTCGAACGACTGCGTCGATGCATCAGGGGTCGTCTGCTTGATCGTGACGATGTTGCCGGCCGGCGGGATGGCATTTGCTGCCATCTGGTTGTCGCGGCCGCCGGCGAGCTGCGCCGTCGAACAACAGGAATTTGACGTGATAGGGCGAGCCTGCGATGCCGCCTGCTCCACCGCCGGTGAGGTTCCACTCGCTCGATAGCGCAACGTGCGCACCGAACCAGAGGCACGACCGAGCAGGTCGTCGGATCGTTCCCCTTCTTGCACGCACGCGTCGGCTCATTGCCAACGGTGAAGGTGATCGTAATCACCGTCTCGCTGTCGCCGGCGTATGAGCCGCTGGTCGACGGTGCGGTCGTGCTGGTCATGTTCCCGTTCCGCATCGTGAAGTTGCGGCCGGCGGGCTGGGTGACGCTGTCTGTCGTGAAGATGGCGTGCGTATCGGGCTGTATCGGCTCTAGATCGTCGGGACCCCAGAGTCGCGCAGCCGGTGATGTCGTCGCAGAGGTCGGCGTCCGTGATCCAGTTTTCCGAAAAGTTCCAAGTGGTGAGGAAGTCGTACGCGTGATTGCGCCGCCCTTGGTAGTGCCGTACTGGAGCGTGAGCGTGTGGGTGCTACCCGGGAAGCAATCCGGTCAAGCCAGAGTCGCTGGACGGTGGCGTCGCCCTCGAAATACGTGGAGTTGTTCGCACTTGAGGTTGCCATTGATCCAGTCGCAGTCCGGTATCGCCCGCTGCATACCCATCGCCGTCGTCGTTGGCGCACTGGTCGTACGTGCCGATCGACATGTCGGTGAACGCGGTCGTCGCCGTGCCCGAGATGGGGCCGGTAGCGACGACGTTGTAGTTGGCGACGAACCATGTCGGGAGCTCAAACATGTACGTGATGCTGGCCGGCTCGCTGAGCGACCGGTCGGGTCGCACGTGGCGGGTCCAGGAGCTGCCGAGCGTCGTCGTTGACAAAGATATGGACGACCTCCCCGGCGGCCCAGTTCGTCCCAGTGAGCGTGACCGTCTCGCCCGGCGGCATAGTCGGCCTTGTCACTGGCGATCGTGGGTGGCCCACTCGGGACATATGTCGGGCTGGGCTCGGCGGAGGTCGCCGGCGCGAGCGGCTCGGGGCTTGTGGCAGGCTCGCCCAGTGGTTGCTGGGTCGCCTGAGGGCTCGGCGCTGGGGTCGGTGACCTCGGTCGGATCGGGCTCGGTCGCACCCGGATCGGTCGTCGCCTCGGGCGCAGGCGTGGTCTCGGGAGCTGCTGTCGGGTCTGGGGCTGCAGTCGGCTCCGCGACGGGCTCCGGCGTGGGCTCAGGGGTCGGGTCGGGGGTGGGCGCGGGTGTCGGGTCTGGGGTCGGTTCGGGTGTGGGTCGGCGTAGGCTCAGGCGTCGGATCGGGCGCGACCGCTTCGGCCGGCGCGGCCTCCGGGGGCGCTGCGGGATCGGCCGCCACGGCGGCGATCGGGATCATGACCGCCCCGATGAACACGGCGATCTGGAACACGACGAGCAGCCGGGAGCCAAGGCGGCCGGCACGGCTCCGCCGTGGATCAGGGAACGGCAGCGCCGGCGCGTCCTCCAGGGCTCGCGCGAGATCCTTGTGGAGGATCTCCGGTGAGATGAATCGCCTGGTCCGCCGCGCGCGCTCGTTCATGATCTAAACCTCCCCAACCCTGCCCGGAACACACGAATGCCACCGTGCCGACGGCACGGTGGCGTCATCTAGCTGTTCCATCCTCGCGGGCACCGGACAGCCCCGGCACCCGGCATCCCCTCCGAACCAGTCGCCCAGCAGCAATAGCTGCCTCCCCACTTTTGCCACTAGCGAGGTGACGGATCACGGACCTTGACTGGGTGGTCCCGTGAAGGGCATCGCGCTATGGACCTGCGACCGGGCGCGCCCCCCGGCGCTGCGACCTGCTCGCATGGGTGGTGTACCAGCGCACCACCCGGTACGTCAATACCAGGACCGTGAACTATCCGCCTAGCGTGCAGGTTTGTCGCGAGGTTGACACTCCTGACGCGACGGAGCCGCGAAGTCCGGTATCGTCGGCGCGGCCCCGGGGGGACGGTCGTCCATCGAACCGGCGGGCTGCCAACGCGGCGTAGCGGAGGGAGTGTGTCCTCGAGCACGGACGAGAACCTGGGCATCCCGCCGTCCCTGGACCCTGAGGCCGCCGTCGTCGAAGCGGACCAGGGTCGCTCCGCGAATATCAAGCAGATCCGCGGATCCAGCCTGCTCCTGCTCGGTCGGATGATCGGGCTGGGGCTCGACTTCGTCGCCCAGGTCCTGATCGTCCGCTACCTCGAGAAGACGGAGTACGGCGCGTTCGCGCTGGCGCTGTCGATCGTGGCGCTCGGGACCACCATCTGCCTCCTCGGCCTCGAGCGGACCGTCGGGCGGTTCGCGCCGATCTACCAGGAGCGCGGCGATCTGGGCCGCATGTGGGGCACGATCGTCGTGGTCGTCAGCACGGTGATCACGATCGGCCTGGCCCTCGTCCTCGCCGTGTATGCCTTCCAGGGATTGATCGGCGGGGCGGTCGACAACGAGCTCGCGCTCTCGATCCTGCTGGTGATGATCGTGCTCTCACCGCTGCAGGCGCTCGACAGCTTGCTGATCGCGCTGTTCGCGACGTTCGGGTCGGCCCGCTCGATCTTCTTCCGGCGCTACGTCTTCGCCCCGGTGCTGCAGCTGAGCGTCGTGATCGTGCTCATCGCGACCGAGAGCGGCGTGCGCCTCCTCGCCCTCGGCTACGTCCTCGCCGCGGCCGCGGGCATCGCGTTCTACTTCGTCGTCCTGCTCCGCCTCCTCCAGCGCCAGGGGTTGCTGGCGCACCTGACGCGGGACTCGCTCCGGCTGCCGGTCCGCGAGGTGTTCTCGTTCAGCATCCCGCTCCTCGCGTCCGACCTCGTGTTCGTCCTGCGCAGCTCGCTCACGGTCATCCTCCTGGAGGTCCTGCGGAACACGGAGGAGGTCGCCGAGTTCCGGGCGGTGCTGCCGATCGCGGTCCAGAACATGTTCGTGGCGACGAGCTTCCGCTTCATCTTCACGCCAGGCGCGTCGCGGCTCTACGCGCGCGGGGACCGGCGCGCGCTCAACGACCTGTACTGGCAGACGGCGACATGGATCGCGATCCTGTCGTTCCCGGTCTTCGCGCTCTGCGTGGCCTTCGCCGAGCCGGTCGTGGTCCTCCTGTTCGGCGAGCCGTATCGGAGTGCCGGCACGGTGCTGAGCATCCTGTGCATCGGCTACTACGTCAGCGGCAGCATCGGCTTCAACTCGCTGCTCCTGCGCGTGTTCGGGCGGGTCAAGTACATGGTCACCACGGACCTCACCACCGCGGCGATCAGCATCGTGGCGACGGTGTTCCTGATCCGGGCATTCGGGGCGGTCGGCGCCGCGATCGCCACGACCGGCACGTTGATCATCCAGAACGTCCTCTACCAGTGGGGCATCCGGACCCGAACGACCGTCGAGGCGGTCGACCCGCGCTTCATCCGACCGTATGCGTCGATCTTCATCGGGGCGGCCCTCGCCGTCGCCGTCGAGCGGCTCCTCGATCCGCCGCTCATCGTCGGCGTGGTGGTGGTCGGGCTGATCTCGCTTGCCGTGCTCGGGATCAACCGCCACGCGCTGCGGGTCCTCGAGACGTACCCCGAGCTCGGGCGCTTCCCGCTCGTGCGTCGGATCTTCGGTGACCCGTCACCCACATGAGCACGGATCGGCCGACCACGCGCTCGCGCGTCCCGCCGGTCTTCGAGTCGCTCGCGTACCTGTATGGGCCCGCGGAGCCGTCGCATCTTGCGGTCATGGTCGAGGCGAGCGATCGCTGGGAGCTGCCGCGGCCGCCCGACGCGGGCGTCGACGTCGTGCTGTGGGGACGGCACGCCCGCAACATCCGACCGTCCGCGTCGGGCATCCCGTTCGCGGTCCGCCGCGAGGCGGCACTGGCGCGGCTGCGCGGCCGGCCGCCCCGCGGGCTGCGCCTCGCCGAGCTCCACCGCCTGGTGCCGGTGTCGCGACCCGGTCGCCTGCGGCGACCGATCCGGAACGTGCTGCTCGGCGGCGCCCTGGCCGAGCTCGTTCGCGGCGATCGACCGACGCGCGTCATCGATGCCGTCGCCGTGGCTGCTGGCGCCCCATCGATCAGTCGGGGGTTGCGGCCGAGTGGCGACGGATCGGCCCTCGCGCGCCTCGACCTCGACGCCCGGACCCAGGCCGAGTTGCGCGTGGCCAAGGTCGGCCACACGAAGGACCCGGCGCGCGGCCGCGCGGCCCTGCTCGCCCTGGCGGCCGCCGACGTCCCGCTCGTCCCCCGACCGCTGGGCGGCGGCATCACGGCCGGCGCGGCATGGGCGACCGAGTCGGTCATGGTGGGTCAGCATGTCGACACGCTGACGCCGGCCCTGCTCGACCAGATCACCCGGTTCCTTGCCGCGTTGCCCGCAGGTCCCGTCGACCGACGCGCGGTCGACGATCAGCTGGCCGAGGTCGCCGAGGTCTTCCCCGAGCATGCGGCGGCCTTCGAGCGGGCCGCGGCTTCGGCCGCCAGGTGGGGAGCGTCCCTGCCGGCGGTCCTCGTGCATGGCGACATGTGGCTCAACAACGTGTTCATCACCGACGGGCAGCTGAGCGGCGTGTTCGACTGGGATACCTGGCACCCGGCCGGCCTGCCCGGCACCGACCTGTTGAACCTGCTGGCGGCGGATGCCCGGACGCATCAGCGCCGCGACATCGGTGAATTGCTCGCCGCCGACTACTGGCGCTCACCCGACGTCGTCGATGCGCTTCGCGCGTACGCGCGTGCGCGCGATCTGCCTGCCCCCGATGACGCCGGTCTGGCGGCCATCGCGATCGGCTGGTGGGCGAGCCGTGTCGCCGGCTCGCTCCATCGAGCCCACCGCTCGATCGACGATCCGGCCTGGGTCCGGCGCAACGTCGACCTCGCCCTCGATCGCATCGAGCGGCTCGAGCGGGAGCTCGGCTAGGCACTCGGGGTAGGCCCATTGCCGGCGTGCGCCGGAAAACGTCCTGAGGGGATTGAACACGCCTGCCGACAGGCCTACTATCGGCGTCCGCACCATCCGCGAATCCCGGGGGAGGAGCCAGGCCGAGACCGGCCGGAAGGGGGTTCGTCATGCGCGACCGTCGGAAGTCGTTCCTTGCCACCCTGTCGACGATCTTCCTGATCAGTGCACTGCTCGTGCCGGTCGGGGCGGGCGCCGCAGGACCCAAGCCGGCGACCGCGCCGGACACCGGAAAGGTCGACCTGTACGAGGCGACCGTCAGCACCGCCCTCGTGCAGCAGATCATCGAGGCGGGCTTTGACGTCGTCGACGTCCAGCTCCTCGCGAATGAGCGCGCGAGGATCACACTGGCCCTCAAGCCCAACGAGCGGATGGCCGTCCGCAAGATGGGGGTCACGCTCGAGTCGTGGCGCAATAACGACGGACTGACGGCGACCCAGCTCGCGACGCAGCAGACCAGCGCCGGGTTCAAGGTCTGGCGTGACAACGACGGGCCAGACGGATTGGATGCCTACGCGCACGCCATCGCGGCCGCCAATCCGGACCTGCTCAAGCTCGAGGTCATCGGGGAGACCCACGGCACCAACCCCAACGGGATCCCCGGGTCCACCGACGACACGCCGCGCGACATCATCGCGTTGCAGCTCACGGTCGGCGCTGATGGGCTCGCCGGTGGTCAGAAGCCGGCCGTCCTCTACAACTCGTTGCAGCACGCCCGGGAGTGGATCGGCGGTGAAGTCAACCGCCGGCTCCTGGAGTGGTACATCAAGCGCTATCGCGAAGGCGATCCCAAGATCATCAGCCTGCTGCAGACGACCGAATTGTGGTTCGTCCTCGTGTCGAACCCCGATGGGTATCAGTACACATTCTCTGAAGGCAATCGACTCTGGAGGAAGAACCTTCGGGACAACGACGGGAACGGGATCATCAACGGCCTCGACGGCGTCGATCCCAACCGCAACTACCCGGAGCACTGGGGCTGGGATGACGACGGCTCATCGCCGCTGATCTCGAGCGAGACCTACCGCGGCCCGTCGGCCGCCTCCGAGCCCGAGACGCAGGCGATCATCGGCCTCTACGACCAGGTGGATTTCGTCTTCCACGTCAACTGGCACTCGGTCGGGCAATGGCTGCTCTACGGTCTCGGCTCGATCATGGACACGCCCACGGCCGACGATCCGATCTTCGTCGCGCTGTCGGGCACCGACAAGCAGCCCGCGATCCCGGGGTTCAACCCCGGGCTCAGCAGCTCCGAGCTGTACGTTACGAACGGCGACACGAACGACTTCGCGTATGCGCAACGCGGCGCCCTCGGGTGGGTCCCGGAGCTGAGCGAGGGTCCGAACGGCGACAGCTTCATCTTCCCGGACAAGGAAGGCCAGATCCAGGCGGAGTTCAACCGGGTCCTCCCCTTCGCCCGGAGCGTCGCGTTGTCGGCCCTTGATCCAGACGATCCGATCTCGTCGACCGGGGTCAAGGTCGCGCCGTTCTACCTCGACGTCTCCAAGATCGACCCGCAGAAGGCGTCGAACCCGTTCAGCGACCTCACCTTCAAGTACGCCTATGGCGATCCGCAGCCGGTCCAGATCCTGGCCAAGCGGGATCTGAACGGTGACGGGACGTCGAACGACGCTGTCACGCTCCGCTACTCGATCAATGGCGGCGCAGCGCAGTCGACGACGACATCGGAATGGCAGGGCGGTGACCGATACGGAAAGGCCGGTGACGAGTACTTCCAATTCATGCGCGGCAATGTCACCGGCATCAACCCGGGCGACTCGGTCCGCGCCTGGTTCACCGGAGGCGGCCAGACCAGCGACTCGTTCACCTTCCAGGTGGTCGAGGACAGTCCGGCCCAGGTCCTCATCCTGGCAGCTGAGGACTACAGCGGGGCGACGAACGACCCTCCCTACCCGTCTGCCAGCGGGCCGTTCCTGCTGAGCTACTACACCGATGCGCTCGACGCGAACGGGATCACCTATGACGTGTACGACGTGGATGCCAGGGGCAGGACCGCGCCCAGTCAGATCGGTGTCCTGGGCCACTACGACGCGGTCATCTGGTATACGGGCAACGACTTCCTGACGAGGGAGGCTGCGCAGGTGCCCGGCACCGGCTTCGCGACCCTGGGCTTCCGCGAGATGCTCGAGGTCCGGGCGTACCTCAATGAGGGCGGCAACCTGCTCTACACGGGTCAGCATGCGGGCGTCCAGTTCGCGCAGGCATTCCCCTTCAACCCGGTGAGCACACCGCCTTACTGCGACGGGACCGTACCTACCAAGACCGCCGTCGAGTGCCGCATCGCCGACGACGACTTCCTCCAGTACTGGTTGGGGTCCTACATCTACGAGGACAACGCCGGCCTGGCCGGCCCGAGCGACCCGTTCGATGTGCTCGGTGTGTCGACCCCGTTCTCAGGCACGTCCTGGGTGATGGAGGGCGGCAGCAGCGCGAACAACCAGGTGAGTGCCGAGGCATTCATCACGACCAGCAGCCTGCTCGATGTCGCGGACTATCCGCAGTTCACGAGTAGCGCCCCTGCAGAGTGGGTCACCGGAGTCGCTGGTTCGTTCGAGCCACATACCGGGACCCAGTACCTGTACTCCGACCGCGCCGACATCAGCTACAAGCGGATCAGGCGCGATGTCACGGTTCCTGCGGGCGGCGGAACGATGTCGTTCTTCACGTCCTATGACACGGAGCCCAATTGGGACTTCGTGTTCGTCGAGGTCCACGACGTCGACGCTGACACGTGGCAGACCATGCCGGATGCCAACGGCCATACGAACTCCAGCACCGGCGACAGCTGCCCGGAGGGCTGGCACGAGCTGCACCCGTGGCTGGTCCAGTACCAGGGTGCTGACTGCGCCGGGGCGCGCTGGAACGCGCACTCTGGCCGGTCGGCCGGTTGGGAAGAGTGGGAGATCGACCTCGCCGCATTCGCGGGCCACGATGTCGAGATCTACTTCTCGTACGCGAGCGACTGGGCGTTCCAGGGCCTGGGCGCGTGGTTCGACGACGTGACCTTCAGCTTCGAGGGCACGACCGAGAGCTTCGAGGCCGGGACCGGGGCATGGGTCGTTCCTGCCGGCGTACCTGCCGGGCAGCTCACCGAATCCCAACGATTGGTACCGGACCACGGACGTCGGATTCTCGGAAGGCGCGGTCGTCGGCATGACGCCGACCGATGCCAACTTCCGGACGCTCCACTTCGGGTTCGGCTTCGAAGGGATCAGCACATCGGCGGAGCGGAACGAGGTGATGTGCCGCGCGATGAACCACCTGGGCATCACCTGCTCATAGCGTCAGGCGAGCATCTCGAGGGGCCGGCCGCGAGGCCGGCCCTTCCATGTCCGGCGAGCGTCAGGTGATGACGAGATCAGCCGGCACGTCGGCAGCGACGGCCGGATAAGCCGGCTTCAGGTCGGCGATCGTGTCGGCCAGGATCCGGGCGACGGCGAGGTTGCGGAACCACTTGCGGTTGGCCGGGATCACATACCACGGCGCGACATCGGTCGAGCACTTCGAGAGCGCCTCGTCGAACGCGGCCTGGTAGTCGTCCCAGCGGGCACGCTCCTGCAGGTCGCCCATGGAGAACTTCCAGCGCTTGGTCGGGTCGTCATAGCGCGCCTGGAAGCGCTCGCGCTGCTCCTCCCGATCGATGGACAGGAAGAACTTGACGATGGTCGTCCCGTTGGCGGCAAGGTGTCGCTCGAATGCATTGATCTGGTCGTAGCGCTTCGACCAGACGGCCTTCGGGACGAGCTCGTGGACGCGCACCACGAGGACGTCCTCGTAATGGGATCGGTTGAAGATGCCGATCTCGCCCTTTCGCGGCATCGCCTTGTGGACGCGCCACAGGTAGTCGTGCGATAGCTCCTCGCTGCTCGGGACCTTGAACGACGTCACCGGGCTGCCCTGCGGGTTGAAGGCCGTCATGACCTTCTTGATCGTCCCGTCCTTGCCGGCGGCGTCGATGCCCTGCAGGACGACCAGCACCGAGCGCTTGGCTTCGGCCCAGAACCGGTCCTGCAGCTCGGCCAGGCGGTCGAGCTGGCGGGCCGTCTCCCCCTCGGCGCTCGCCTTGTCCCAGCCGAACGTCGCCCCGTGGTCGCGCCTCGCCAGCCGGACCCGGGTGTCTGGCCGGACCCGCAGCTCGCGGCGCAAGTCGGGGCGAGTGGCCATGGCGCACCTCCATGAACGGGTCGGTCGGTCGACCGGTCGTATCATGCGACCGTACCGCATCGCCTCGCGCAGGAGCGCTCACCGATGACCGTCGTGACGGGCACCAAACCGCATCCGATCTTCCTCGCCGGCCGCTGGGTCGATTCGCCCGACCGCCTGGAGGTGTCGAACCCGGCCGACCCGGCCAACCCGGCAGGGGCGACCTACAACGCCACCCCCGAGCAGTACGAGGAGGCCGTCAACGCGGCCGTCGACGCGTTCGAGGTCACCCGGAAGCTGCCCGCCTACGAGCGGGGACGGATCCTGCGTGAGATCTCGAATGGCATCAAGGCGCGCCGCGAGGAGCTCGGCCGGCTCATCGCGCTCGAGGCCGGCAAGCCCATCCGCGACGCCCTGGTCGAGGTCGACCGCGCGACGCTGACCTTCCGTCTCGGCGCCGAGGAGGCAGAGCGGATGACGGGCGAGCTCATCCCGCTCGACCTGATGCCCGCCTCGAAGGACCGCGTCGGCATCACGCGCCGCTTCCCGATCGGCCCGATCGCCGCGATCTCGCCGTTCAACTTCCCGCTCAACCTCGCCGCGCACAAGCTGTCGCCGGCGATCGCGAGCGGCAACCCGATCGTGCTCAAGCCACCGTCGAAGGACCCGCTCACGATGCTGACCGTGGCCGAGATCGTCGAGGCCGCCGGCGTGCCGGCCGGTGCCGTGAGCATCCTGCCGATGACCCGCGAGCTCGGCGATCGCATGGTCGCCGACGAGCGGTTCAAGCTGCTGACCTTCACCGGGTCGCCGTCGGTCGGCTGGCGGATGAAGGAGCGCGCGGGCAAGAAGAAGGTCGTGCTCGAGCTCGGTGGCAACGCCGGCGTGATCGTGGACAAGTCGGCCGACATCGATTGGGCCGTGAAGCGGATCCTCGTCGGCGCGTACGCGTACGCGGGCCAGGTGTGTATCAGTGTCCAGCGGATGTTCGTGGACGAGTCGATCTGGGACTCGTTCATGGAGCGCTTCCTGGCCGGGGTCGGCGCGCTCAAGGTGGGCGACCCGCTCGACCCCACCACCGATGTGGGCCCGATGGTCGACGAGCACCAGGCCAGCCGCACCCAGCAATGGGTCGACGAGGCGGTGGCGATGGGTGGCAAGGTCCTCGCCGGTGGCAAGGCGCAGGGCACCTTCTTCCCGCCGACCGTCCTGACCGACGTCCCGGTCGCCGCCCAGGTGTGCAGCAACGAGGCATTCGCGCCACTCGTGGTGGCGTTCCCATCCACGGACATGGGTGACGCGATCAGCCGCGTCAACGACTCGATGTTCGGGCTGCAGACCGGCGTGTTCACCAACGACCTGGCCGGCGCGTGGCAGTCGTTCAACGAGCTCGAGGTGGGCGGCGTCATCATCAATGACATCCCGACCTACCGGATCGACCACATGCCGTACGGCGGGGTGAAGGACTCCGGGCAAGGCCGCGAGGGCCTGCGCTGGGCCATCGAGGACATGACCGAGATCCGCATCATGGTCCTCGCCCAGCCGTCCTGACGCAGCCCGGAACCTCGCCGTCGATCGGTTAGGACTCCGCCCGCGCGAGCCCGTTGCGGATCGCGTACCGCGTCAGCGCGTTCATGCCGCGGATGCCGAGCTTCGTCGACACGTTGGCCAGATGGCGGCGGACGGTGTGCACGCTGATGTCGAGCGACTGGGCGATCTGGGCGGCCGACTGGCCGGACGCCAGCAGGCTCAGGACCTCGCGCTCCCGCGCGCTCATCGTGCCGGCCTCGAACCAGCGGATCGAGTCCTCGACGACGGCGTTGGTCACGCTGCTGTGGAGGTAGCGATCACCCCGCGCCACGGCCCGGATGGCCTCGACAAGCTCGCGCGACTGGGCACCTTTGATCATGTACCCGGCGGCTCCCGCGGCGAGTGCCTGGCGGACCGTCTCCGGGTCGCTGTGCATCGTCAGGACCACCACCCGGAGATCGGGCTGGCGGGCGCGCAGCGCACGGAGGAGCGGCATGGCATCGCCCTCGGGGAAGGTCAGGTCGAGGACCAGCACGTGCGGCCGCTGCGTCACGACGAGGTCGAGCGCCGACGCATGGTCGGCGGCCTCGCCGACGATCTCGAAACCCTTCTCGCCCTGGAGCACCATCCGCAGGCCCTCTCGGATGAGGTGGTGGTCGTCGACGAGCGCCACGCGGATCACCCCGGGCAGGGCCGCACGCGACGAGACGCGATGCGCGAGGTCCGGCGTGGGCTCCATCAGCGGGACAGCTGGACCGGCGGCCCGATCTGCGGCTCAGGACGGACTGCCGGCGGCCGCGGCACTGGGCACGACGATCTCGACGCGCGTCCCGGAACCACGCTGCGTGCGGACCTCGACCGTGACTCCGTGGATGCTGGCGCGCTCGTACATGCCGTCCAGGCCGAGCCCACGATCGCGAGCGGAGGCGTCGAACCCGATTCCGTCGTCACCGACGACCAGCCGCACGGTGTCGTCGACGAGGTGCCCGCCGATCCAGATCCGCCGCGCCCGGCTGTGCCGTGACGCGTTGCCGAGCGCCTCCTGGACGATCCGGTAGAGATCGATCTCCATCTCGGGCTCGAGGAAGCCGGGTGGCAGGAGGGCTGGGTCGAAGCGCAATTCGACGGGGACGCCGGCCGACCGGGCGAGGTTGTTGAGCGCGGCACCGAGGCCGATCTCGTGCACCCGCGTGGGCCGCAGCTTGGCCGCGACCTGGCGGGTCTCGGCGAGTGCCGCGGCCGCGAGCTCGCGCGCGCGCAGGACCCCCGTCTGATGCGTCGCCTGTCCGGTCCGACGGTCGGCATCCTTGACGTCGGTGACCTGAAGTTCGTGGTCGGCCGCATCGAGCGTGAGGATCACCGCGGTCAGCGTCTGGCCGACGCCGTCATGGAGCTCCCGGGCGAGGCTCGCGCGCTCCTCCTCGTGGGCGGTCACGAGCCGCTCGCTCGCCTTGCGGTACAGCGCCGCATAGTGGCGAGCCGAGGTGGAGACGCGGTCCGCAAGGACGGCGACGATCACCGCGATCGCGACCATGAGCGGCCATTCGGTGAACTCGAGCTGCTCTTCTGTGGGCGGCACGCCGACCGCGTCCGACACCGCGAGGTAGGCGACCATCACGATGGTCGCGACGAGGATGCGCCACAGCGCGGCAGCCAGGCCGTAGATGAAGGCGCCGATGGCGACGGTGAGCCACAGGCCCTGCAGCAGGATCTCCGGATCGGCCAGGCGCAGGAACAGCGCGACCGCGAAGACACCGCAGGCCAGGTCCACGACGCGGCGGAGCAGGACGGGATCCAGTGTCGCCAGACGTGATGAACGATGGTCCCTGAACGGACCGTCGATGGTCATCCGTGAGCCCCCATTTGATGGATGTTGAGTATAGGCAGGGGCAGTCGAGGGAACAATGATGTGGTGGCCGAATCGGGGGATTCGGTCGGGATCGTGGTGGGTCCTGTCAACACCAGCGTCGCTGAGGGGCGGCGTCTGCGGCTGTTTTCCCGACGGGAGTGGTGGGGGATGACGACATGATGCGTGCACTAGTCAGCACAAGCGTTCGCTTCCGGCTGATCGCGATCGGCATCGCCGGCGTGCTCTTGCTGGTGGGGGCGACCCAGCTGCAGAACGCGCGCGTCGACGTGCTGCCGGAGTTCTCGCCGACGATCGTCGAGGTCCAGACCGAGGCGCTCGGCCTGTCGGCCGAGGAAGTCGAGGAGCTCGTCACGGTCCCGTTGGAGGCCGACCTCCTCCACGGCGTGGCCTTCCTCGAGAAGATCGAGTCGAAGTCCCTGCCCGGCCTGTCGTCGATCCAGATGACCTTCGAGCCGGGCACCGAAGTGCTCAAGGCCCGCCAGGTGGTCGCCGAGCGGCTGACGCAGTCGCACGCCCTCCCGAACGTCGCCAAAGCGCCGGTCATGCTCCAGCCCCTCTCATCCCTCAACCGGTTCATGATCGTCGGCCTCAGCTCGAGCGAGAAGTCGCTCATCGAGATGTCGGTGCTGGCGCGCTGGAACATCCAGCCGCGCCTCATGGGCGTCCCCGGCGTCGCGAACGTGTCGATCTTCGGCCAGCGCGAGCGGCAGCTCCAGGTCCTGGTCGACCCGGCCCAGCTGCGCCAGCGCGGGGTCACACTCGACCACGTGGTCGAGACCGCCGGCAACGCACTGTGGTTCTCGCCCCTGACCTTCCTCGAGGCGTCGACGCCGGGCACCGGCGGCTTCATCGACACGCCGCAGCAGCGGCTCGGCATCCAGCACATCCTGCCCATCCGCTCCGCCGAAGACCTCGCCCAGGTCGCCATCGACCGCGGTCCCGATGCGGCGCCTCTGACCCTCGGTGACGTCGCGACCGTCGTCGAGGACCACCAGCCGCTCATCGGCGACGGGATCGTCGGCAACGGCAACGGCCTCGTGCTCGTCATCGAGAAGTTCCCTGATGTCAACACGCTCGATGTCACCCGCAATGTCGAAGCCGCGCTCGCGGCGATGCAGCCGGGCCTGCCCGGCATCCAGGTCGATACGACGCTCTTCCGCGAGGCCTCGTTCATCGATGCCTCGCTCGGCAACGTGTCGCTGGCGCTGCTGGCTGGCTTCCTCCTGATCGCGCTCGTCCTGGGTCTCATCCTGTTCGACTGGCGAGCCGCGCTGATCAGCCTCATCACCATCCCGCTGGCGGTGCTCGCAGCCGCCGTGGTGCTCCACCTCATGGGCGTGTCGCTCAACGCGATCAGCGCAGTCGGGATCATGATCGCCGTCGGGGTGGTGGTCGACGACGTCGTCGGCCTGGTCGAGGGCGTGCGTCATCGGCTACGGACGCCACGGCCCGGGGACGTGGATTCCGGACGCGCGAGCGTGATCACCGAGGCCGTCCTCGAGAGCCGTGGTCCGGTCGTCTACGCGACCCTGATCATCCTCGTGGCGCTCCTGCCGCTCCTGTTCGTGGACGGCACGCTCGGCGCCTTCCTGCCGTCCCTCCTGCGCGCGTATGCAGTCGCCATCGTCGCGTCACTCATCGTGTCCGTGACGGTCGCCCCGGCACTGGCAGTCCTCGTCCTCTCTGCTGCACCTGGCGAACGGCGCGAGTCGCCCCTCCTCCGGCGACTCCGCCGCTCGTACGAGTCGGCCATGAGCTGGTTCGCGAGCCGCGCGCGGCCGGCGTGGGTGATGATCGGCACCGTCGTCGTCGCCGCCGCGGTCCTCGCAAGTGTTGCCATCGCGCCCGCGGACGGGAACGGCGTCCTGCCATCGTTCCGCCAGCGTGATCTCCTCATCCACTGGGATGGCGCGCCGGGCATCTCGCATCCGGAGATGAACCGGATCGTGGGCCGCGCCGCAGCCGAGCTGCGCACGATCCCGGGCGTCCGCAACGTCGGCGCCCACGTCGGCCGCGCGATCATGTCCGACGAGCGGGCCAACGTGAATACCGGCGAGATCTGGGTCAGCATGGATCCGGGCGCCGATTACGACCGGACCCTCGATGCCGTCCAGACGACCGTCGACGGCTATCCCGGCCTGGCGCGGTCGGTGACGACCTACCCGGCCGACCGTATCGCCGAGGTGTTCGGCACCCCGGATCGCGACGTCGCCGTCCGGATCTACGGGCAGGACCTGTCGACGCTCGAGACCAAGGCCGAGGAAGTCCGCGGCGCGATCTCCGGCATCGGCGGTATCCAGGCGCCGTCTGTCTCCACGACCGTCAAGGAGCCCACGGTCCAGATCGAAGTCGACCTGGACAAGGCGGCCGCAGTCGGCCTCAAGGCCGGCGACGTCCGGCGGGCCGCCACCTCGCTCCTGTCCGGCATCCAGGTCGGCAACCTCTTCGAGGAGCAGAAGGTCTTCGAGGTCGTCGTCTGGGGTACGCCGGAGCACAGGGCGAGCCTCGATACCATCAAGGCACTGCTGATCGATACGCCCGACTCCGGGCTGGTCCGGCTTGGCGATGTCGCCGACGTCAAGGTCGCGGCGGTGCCGAGCGTGATCGACCGCGAAGGCGTGATGCGCTACCTGGACGTCACGGCAGACGTCCAAGGCCGTGACATCGGATCCGTCGTCGCGGACGTCCGGGCAGCCGTCGCAGCGGTGCCCTTCGCCATCGAATACCACGCCGAGATCAATAGCGCCGGCCTCGAGCGGCAGGCCGCGCAGATGCAGCTGCTGGTTCTGGCCGCCGGCTGCGTGGTGCTGATGCTGCTGCTCCTCCAGGCCACGTTCGGCGCCTGGCGACTCGCCCTGCTGGTGCTGCTGGCGGTGCCGGCGGCGGCCGCTGGTGGTGTCGTCCTGGCGCTGGCGACGGGTCAGCTGCTAACGCTGGGGGCGCTTGCCGGGTTCATCCTGGTCATCGCCATCACGATCCGCCACGCCGTCGCCCTCATCGATCGCTTCCGGCGGATCGAGCGGAGCGGCGCTGTCCCTGGCGCCGAGGTGGCAGTGGCCGCCGTCCAGGAGCGGCTGGTCCCGATCGTGACGACCCTGCTTGCCACCGCCGCGTTCGCCCTGCCGTTCATCGTCCTTGGCGACGTGGCCGGCCTCGAGATCCTGCGGCCCATGGCGATCTTCGTCCTGGGTGGGCTCGTGAGTGCCGCCCTGCTGATCCTGTTCGTCGTCCCGAGCATCTACATCCTGTCCGGCCCGAGCCCGGAGTCCGAGACCGAATCGTTGTTGAGCGAACCACCGGCCCTCGAGCCGACCGCGGCATAGGAGCGACTCTGATGACACGACATCGCTGGTTCCTGACCGGTATCGCGGTCGCCGCGCTGGCCCTGGGTGCCTGCAACAGCGGCTCGACCACATCCGAACCCAAGGTCGAAGCCATCACCATCGCCGAGGACGAGGCGACGGGTCTCAAGACCCTGACCCTGTCCGAGAAGGCCGCGGAGCGCCTGGGCGTCGAGACCGCGGAAGTCGCCGGGAGCGGCTCGCAGATGTCGATCCCGTACGCCGCCGTCGTCTATGACGCCCAGGGCAAGACCTGGACCTACGTCAATGCCCAGCCGCTCGTGTACCAGCGCGCCGAGATCACGGTCGACGAGATCGACGGCGATGTCGCGCGCCTCTCCGTGGGGCCGGCGAGCGGTGCGCTCGTCGTCACGACGGGTGCGGCCGAACTGTACGGCGCTGAGATCGGCGTCGGCGGCGGTCATTGATCACCGCCTAACCCACGTCACTGGGGGGAGACCTCGGTCATGATGCGCCGGATCATCGCTCTCAGCCTGCGCTTCCGCTTCATCGTCGTCGCGCTTGCGGCGGCCCTGTTGATCTTCGGTGCTGCCCAAGTGCAGGCCATGCCAGTCGACGTCTTCCCGGAGTTCGCTCCGCCGAAGGTCGAGATCCAGACGATCTGCATCGGCCTGTCGGCTGAGGAGGTCGAGCAGCTCGTCACGGTGCCGATCGAGCAGTCGCTCGCCGGCATCGAGGGCCTGGAGACCATCCGTTCGAAGTCGGTCATCCAGCTCTCGCAGGTCGTGCTGCTGTTCAAGCCCGGGACGAACGAGCTCGAAGCTCGCCAGCTCGTAGCCGAACGGCTCGCCCAGATAACACCGTCGCTACCGACCTGGGCCGCACCACCGGTGATGCTCCAGCCGCTGTCGGCGACGAGCCGCGTCATGAAGATCGGTCTGAGCTCCGAGACGGTCGATCAGATCGACATGTCGATGATCTCGTACTGGACGATCCGGCCCCGACTGCTGAGCGTCTCCGGCGTGGCGAACGTCGCCATCTGGGGCGAGCAGATCGACATGCTGAGCGTGCAGGCCATCCCGGACAAGCTCGTCGAGCACGGGGTCGCCCTCACCGACATCATGGACGCCGTCTCCGAGACGCTCGATGACGGGCTCCTGCAGTTCAACACCGGCAACTTCACGGGGACCGGCGGGTACATCGACACGCCCAACCAGCGCTTCGTCATCCGCCACGTGCCGCCCGTCGTCGGCGTCGAGGATCTCGCCCACGTCACCGTCCCAGGCCGCGACGGCCAGGCGGTCCCGCTCACCGACGTGGTCGAGCTGGTCCGCGCCCATCAGCCGCTGATCGGCGAGGCAGTCATCAACGACGGGCCGGGCGTCATGCTCATCGTCGAGAAGTTCCCGTGGGCCAACACGCTCGACGTGACTCGTGGCGTCGAGCTCGCCCTCGACGACCTTCGACCGGGCCTGTCCGGCATCGACGTCGACCACACGATCTTCCGCCCGGCCAGCTTCATCGAGCAGGCACTCCACAACCTGTCGAATGCGCTGATCCTCGGCAGCATCCTCGTATTCGTCATCCTGATCGTCTTCCTGTTCGAGTGGCGGACCGCGCTGATCAGCCTCGTGGCGATCCCGCTGTCGCTGATGGCCGCCGCGATGGTCCTGTACTTCCGGGACGTCACGATCAACACGATGATCCTGGCGGGCTTCGTCATCTCGGTGGGGGTCGTCGTCGACGACGCGATCATCGACGTCGAGAACATCACCAGACGGCTGCGCCTGGCGCGCCTCGAGGGCAGCACGAGGTCGACCGCTTCGATCATCCTCGACTCGTCGCTGGAGGTCCGCAGCGCGATCGTCTATGCCACGCTGATCGACGTCATCGCGGTGTCGCCGGTGTTCTTCATCAGCGGCCTGTCGGGTTCGTTCTTCCAGCCGCTGGTGATCTCCTATGGGCTCGCCGTGCTGGCATCGCTGGTCGTCGCGCTCACGGTCACACCGGCGATGGCCTTCATCCTGCTGCGCAACGCTCCGATCGAGCGCCAGCGCTCACCCATCACCAAGCGGCTGCAGGAGGGCTACGCCCGCCTCATCACGCGCATCCTCCGGACGACGCGTCCCGCCTTCGTGACGGTCGGCCTGGTGAGCATGGTCGGGCTCGGCGTGTGGCCGCAGCTCGGCCAGTCGCTCCTGCCCGACTTCAAGGAACGCGACTTCCTGATGCACTGGGTGACCGCGCCGGGTACATCCATCGGCGAAGAGACCCGGATCACGATCGAAGCGTGCAACGAGCTGCGCGAGATCCCCGGTGTTCGCAACTGCGGGTCGCACATCGGCCAGGCCTTCGTCGCCGACGAGCCGTACGGCGTCGAGTTCGGCGAGAACTGGATCAGCATCGATCCGGCGGTGGACTACGACAAGACGCATGCCGCCGTCCTCGAGGTGGTCAACGGCTACCCGGGCCTTCGGCGCGACGTGCAGACTTATCTGAAGGAGCGCATCCGCGAGGTCCTCACCGGCTCCAGCGACGCCATCGTCATCCGCATCTACGGTCCGGACCTCAAGGTCCTCAAGGACCTCGCCGATGACGTCGAGGAGAAGCTCGGCGCCATCCCGGGGATCATCGACCTCCACAGTGAGCAGTTGATCGACATCCCCCAGATCCAGGTCCAGGTCGACCTCGCCAAGGCGCAGGCCCACGGCGTGAAGCCGGGTGACGTCCGGCGCATCGCCTCGACCTACATGGCCGGCGAAGAGGTCGGCGACATCTTCAACACCGGCAAGGCGTACGACGTGGTCGTCTGGAGCGTCCCGCAGAAGCGCGGTAGCGTCACGGACGTCGAGAACCTCCTCATCGACACCGCGTCCGGTAGCAAGGTCGCCCTCAAGACGATCGCGGATGTGACCGTCGCGCCGACCGCCGGCCACGTGAACCACGAGGAGACGGCCCGTCGGATCCACGTCGATGCGAACGTCAGCGGCCGCGACCTCGGTGCGGTGATCACCGACGTGAAGGCCGCGCTCGCCACCGTGCAGTTCCCGCAGGAATACCATCCGGAGCTGCTCGGTGAATACCAGGAGCGGCAGGCGGCGCAGGACCGGCTCCTGCTGTTCGCGATCGTCGCGGCGGTCGGCGTGTTCCTGCTCCTGCAGGCGTCGTTCGGTAGCACGCGCCTGGCGATCCTGTCGTTCCTGACCCTTCCGTCGGCACTCGTCGGCGGCATCCTCGCCGCGTGGGTCGGGACCGGCGTGGTGTCGCTCGGGGCACTCGTCGGGTTCTTCACGGTGCTGGGCATCGCGGCCCGCAACGGCATCATGATGATCAACCACTTCCAGCACCTCGAGCGCTACGAGGGGATGGAGTTCGGGCCGGCCCTCGTGGTCCGCGGAGCCCGGGAGCGGCTGGCACCGATCCTCATGACGGCGCTCGCGACCGGCCTCGCGCTCGTCCCGCTGGCGATCGCCGGCGACCTGCCGGGCCATGAGATCGAGCACCCGATGGCGATCGTCATCCTGGGCGGCCTGGTCACCTCGACCCTGCTCAACCTGTTCGTCGTCCCGTCCCTCTACCTGCGGTTCGGCCGGAGCAAGCCTGCGACCTCAGGAGCCGCCGCGGCGGCCTGACACGCTCCCCGCGCGACCCGGGGTCACTGTCCCAGCGTTCCCGTCGAGGGGAGCCGAATGACGGCCAAGCGGCCGTCATTCGGCGTATCCGGGGGTCGAACGCTGGACGGCCGCTACTGCCGAGCGTCGAGCCGCTCGATGAGGTCGACCAGCCACATCGCCGGGCCGTCGCCGAACGTTCCCATCGCCGCGGGGTCGACGCCGGAGAGTGCTCGCGCCCATGCCGCCGACTTGCCGATCCGACCGAGATCGAGTGCCAGCCCGAGGACGTCGTGCAGGGCGGCCCGCGGCAGCACGTCGGTCCAGGCTTCCAGGTAGGCATCGCGAAGGCGGATGAGCTCCGGTCCATCGGGATCCGTGCCCAGCCGGTGGGCGACCGAGTTCAGCGTCGTGACCAGCGTCGCGAACGGGTGGGCCACGGCCGCGTCGCCCCAATCGAAGAAGCGGACACCGTCCGTGCCCACGAAGACGTTGCCGCTATGCAGATCGTCGTGCTGGATCGTGGCCGCGATCCCCGAGCGGTCCAGCTCACCGGCCGTGGCCGCGACCCACTCTCCCAGGCCGCGTAGCCGCTCGCGACCCGCCTCCGCCGCCGGCCGGTCGTCGTCACCGACAAGTGCCCACCACTGATCGTCCTCGACGATCCGTGCCAGCTCCCCGGGGAGCGCCGCGGGCCTGCCGTCCGGGACGCCCAGCGCGAGCAGCTCCCCTACGCGATCCTCGACACTTCGTTGGAGAAGGGCGTAGTCGGCGAGGATCCGCTCCCACGCGGCGAGGTCGGCGTCGCCAGTGCCGTCCGGACGAGTCTGGCGGAGCGTCGGGCCGCCGTCCTCGAAGAGCAGCCATCCTCGCTCGGCGTCCGCGTCGAGCGGCAACGACACGTGCCCCACGTTCCACGCTGCGAACGCCGTCAGCAGCCCCGCCTCGTGGGCGGTGCCCGGGCCGGAGGCCTTGCACCAGACGGCGCCACCGTCGGTCAGGATGCGGAACACCGTCGACCACGGCCGGACGTGCGGCTGCTCCACCGTTCCGACGACCGAGCGGCCGTGGGCCCTGAGCCGATCACGCGCCCAGGCGAGGATCGTCTCGACCCACGCAGGGTCGGTCCAGGCGGTCCGGCCCTGCCCGCTCATCCCGGGCTGAAGAACTCGTCCATCGTCCCGGCCGAACAGGACTCGGCGAGGCAGTCGAGACCCCACGCGTCCTGGATCGTGCGCAGCAGCGTGTAGTGGTCGTGCCGCTCGGTCGACCGGGAGCCGGCCGGGATGTGAGGTGAGGCCACGATCGTGGCGATGTGCCCGCCCGAGGGCTCGTCGCCGGCGTCCTCGTCGAACGTCACGACGAGCAGCCCGCCGTCACGGAACGCGTCGCTCTCGAGGATGGTGGGCACGAGCTCGGCCAGCCAGGCGTCGGCCCGGTCCAGCGGGCAGTCGTGCGCGTTGTGGCACTGGTTCGGGACGATGAAGGCGAAGTCCGCGTCTCCGGGCCGGAAGGCGGTGAAGTCCTGCAGATACGCACACCGGCGCGGGTCGGTCCGGATGCTCGTGAAGCTGATGGCCGGCGCGTGCTTGCGCTCGTACACCCCCTCGCCGTCACGCCCACCGCTGGCGGAGCTCCCGGTGAAACACCCGTCGGGGCGGTTCTCCGCGTACTCGCGCCATGTCCGCCCGCGCGCCTCGATCTGGTCGGCGATGGTCGGCGCGTCGATGTCGTGGCTGCGGTTGTCGGTCACGCCGTGGATCGAGCCGCTGAACATGGCGAAGTAGTTGGGCTGCGACGGCCGGGCGACACCGAACGACCGCTCGGCCAGGCCGAAGCGCTCGATCAGCCCGTTGGTGTACGGCATGTCGTCCGCCCCGACCACCCGGTCGTAGTCCTGGTTCTCGAGGACGATGATCCAGACGTTGGGGAAGTCCGGGATCGCGGCCGACGGACTCGGCCCGGCCGACGAGGACGGCGACGGCGACGCGCTGGTCGATGGCGCCACGGTGGCGGATGGCGGTGCCGTCGCTGATCGCGACGGGGCGGGCGTGGGGGTCGAGCCGGCCCGTTGCGTCAGTCCGTATGCCAACAGGACCACGACGACCAGGCCGACGCCGAGGGCGAACGCGATCGAGCGCTGCTTCGTCACGCTCCCCCTCGACGAGATCAGCGCTTCCGGCCGCCGCCGAACAGCGTGCCGAAGATCCCGCGGATGATGTCCTGACCGAGCCGCGACGTCGCGACCCGGCCGCCGGTCCGCACGACGTTGTCGATCGTCCGCTGGCGCGCCTTGGCAGTAGCGGCGGCCTCCCGCTCCTCGGCCTTGCGCTGCCGCTCCGCCTCACGCGCGGCGCGTTTCTGGGCGGCCTCAACCTCGCGCTGCTGGCGGGCGATCTCGCGAGACTGCTGCGCGGGTGTCATGTCGTTCAGGCCGCCCGCGGTCGTCGGGTCGAGTCCGGCGCGCGTCGCCTCCTCGATCGCGGCCTGACGAGCCGCCGCGACCCTGGCCGTGATCCGTTCGTGGGCACTGTCGCGATCGACCGTGGCGCCGTACTTGGTCGCGAACGTGCTGCCGGCGACCGCCGCCGCGAACGCGTCCGGCGGCATCGGTGCCATCAGCGAGTCGGGCGGCAGCAGCCGCGTGGCCGCCAGCGGCGTGGGCACCCCGCGCGGCGACAGGACCGTCACCAGCGCCTCGCCCGTCCCGAGCGAGGTGATCGCCTTCTCGACGTCGTAGAAGTCGGTCATCGGGAAGGTCCGCGCGGTCTTGCGCAGGGCGTCGGCGTCGTCGGGCGTGAACGCGCGCAGGGCGTGCTGCACGCGGTTGCCGAGCTGGGCGAGCACGGCCGCCGGCACGTCGGTGGGCGCCTGGGTCACGAAGTACACGCCGACGCCCTTCGATCGGATGAGTCGGGCAGTCCGCTCGATCTGGTCCATCAACGCCTCTGAGGCATCGTCGAAGAGCAGGTGCGCCTCGTCGAAGAAGAAGCACAGCTTCGGCTTGGGCAGGTCGCCCGCCTCGGGCAGGGTCTCGTACAGCTGGGCGAGCATCCACAACATGAACGTCGAGAACAGGCGCGGCTGGTCCATGACATCGGCCAGCTCCAGGATGCTGATGACACCCTGGCCATCGGCCGTCGTGCGGATGAGGTCCTCGACCTCGAACTCCGGCTCGCCGAAGAAGACGTCCGCGCCCTCCTGCTCGAGCACGACGATCGACCGCAGCAGCACGCCGACCGTCGCCGTCGACATCCCGCCGTAGTCCTCGAGGATCGCCTTGCCCTCATCGGACGAGAGGAACTTGAGCGAGGTCGCGAGATCCTTCAGGTCGAGCAGCGGCAGGTCGTTGTCATCGCAGTACTTGAAGACGAGGGCGAGGACGCTCGTCTGCGTCTCGTTGAGGTCGAGCACCTTGCCCAGGAGCAGCGGACCGAACGAGCTGACCGTGGCGCGGACCTGTGCACCGTTCTTGCCCGACAGGGACAGGAACTCGACCGGGTGCCCCGACGCCTCGAACTGCCAGCCCAACGAGGCCACGCGTTCCTGGACCTTGGGGTTCGCGCCGTCGCCGGGGAGGGCGATGCCCGACAGGTCGCCCTTGATGTCGGCCGCGAACACCGGGACGCCCGCCTTTGACAGCTGCCCCGCCAGCAGCTGGAGCGTCTTGGTCTTGCCGGTCCCGGTCGCCCCTGCCACCAGCCCGTGGCGGTTGAGGATCGACATCGGGATGCACACCCGGACATCGTTGAAGAGCTCGCCCTCGTGCATCGCGCTGCCGACGATCAGGCTCGGCTCGTCGAACGCATAGCCGGCCGAGATCGCGTCGCGGAATGCCTGATCCATGGGTCCTCCGAGGCAGCCGAACGGTCCGTTCGAGGGGAAGGCGCAAGGGTATCATCGGACCCCCGCGCCGCCACTTCGCACCTCACCGCGGCGGCCGGCACGGGATGCTCACAGCCGGAGGAAGCCATGCGCATCGAGGATGTCGAGGGCATCGGCCCGACCAATGCGGCCAAGCTCGAAACGGCGGGCGTCAGCAGCACGGACGACCTGCTGGAGCGGGGTGCGAAGCCGTCAGGCAGGCAGTCGCTCGAGGCTGCGACCGGCATCGCCCACTCGCTGATCCTCGAATGGGTCAACCACGTCGACCTGATGCGGATCGACGGGGTGGGCTCGGAGTATTCCGACCTGCTCGAGGCGGCCGGGGTCGACTCGCCGGCCGAGCTCGCCCGACGCAATGCGGCCAACCTCGCGACGACGATCGACGAGGTCGTGGCCGCCCGCCCGAACATCGTCCGCCGTGCGCCGAACGAGAAGGAGCTCCAGGGCTGGATCGACCAGTCGAAGAAGCTGGACAAGGTGGTCGAGCATTGACCGGCCGAGGTCGATGATCGCCGAATTCCGGGGGTTCCTGCTCAGGACGAATGCGCTGGCGCTGGCCATCGGGGTGATCATCGGCGGCGCGCTCGGCACGGTCATCAACTCGCTGGTCAACGACATCATCATGCCGCCCATCGGCCTCGCCCTGGGCGGCGTGGACTTCTCGTCGCTGAAGGTCGTCCTCAAGGCCGCGGTCGGCGGTGATCCGGCCACCGAGGTGGCGATCCGCTGGGGCGCCTTCATCAACGCAGTAATCGCGTTCATCGCGATCGCGCTGGTGGTGTGGCAGCTCAGCCGGACGTTCGTCAACGAGGAACCGCCGACCGAGGTGAAGACCTGCCCGTTCTGCAAGGAGGCCAACGCGCCTGACGCGACACGCTGCAAGGCCTGCACGAGCGAGATCTAGGCCGCCGGTTCCGCGGGCCGCTTCGGCGCCGCGGAACATCTGATGTTCCGATCGACGCCTGGGCGGCGCCTCGAGCGGCGGTTCTTGGCTTTTGGAACCTCACGATGTTCCAATCAGCGGCTGAAGTTCGCGAAGATCGGTCCTCGTTCGCCGTTTGGAACCTCCAGTGTGTTCCAACCCGCCGAGCAGCCATGGCGATAAGGCGGTTCGATCGCCGGTCGGAACATAGGGTGTTCCAAAGGCGGCCGCCGGCGAGGTGACGATCGCTCAGTCGTCTCTCGGTTGCTCCCTGAGGTACCCATCCGGGACGACGCCCACGACCTCCATCCCGTACCGAGCCGCGATCTCCTCGAGTGCGGTTTCGTCCATCCCGGTCCGCAACCCCGCGGCCAGCTCGTCGAAGAGTCACGTCGAAGCCGCCGACGTCGATCATGCGCGCCTCGCCCGGACCGGGCACGAACGCACCATCACCGAGTCTCACGATCGAGGGCCTCCCTCCAGACGCACCGGGACGTTCGTACCGGTGATTATCGAGGGTCCGTTGGGGTACAGATAGGTCCGCCGCAGTCTGGCGCCGCCTGGGGATGCGCGAACAGGATGTCCAAGAAGCCGAGGAAGCTCCCGCGATCGTCGTCCCGAGCGATCAGCCGCCTCACCACGACCGCGTTCGTGTTCGATGTGCTCGTCGCCGTGATCGCTGTCGGGGCATCGACCGCGCTGGTCGGCGGCGCGCTGGGTCCAGGGGGAACGACCCTGGATCCGGTCGTGCTCGTCGGGGCGGCGGGCGCGACGATGGCCACCCTCGTCCTGGGCGTGCTGGCGTTCGCCACGGTGCGCATCCGCCACCACGCAGCCGTCCTCGAATCCGAGCGCTCGGATCTGCGCGAGGCCTATGACCGGGCGCGGCTGGACTCGCTCCGCGACGGGCTGACGGGACTCGGCAACCATCGAGCATTCCAGGAAGAGCTCGACGTCCAGGTCGCGACGGCCCGGGACGAGGACGCGCCGCTGGCCCTACTCATCGTCGACGTCGACGACCTCAAGAAGATCAACGACCGACGCGGTCACGCGGCGGGCGATGAACTGCTTCGCGCCGTCGCCCAAGTCATGCACGCGAACCTGCGGCGATCGGATCGTGCGTACCGGATCGGCGGCGACGAATTCGCATTGCTGCTGCCGGGCTGCGGTCTCGACGACGCGGCGATCATCGCCAATCACCTCCTGGCAGCGACGCTCGGCGGCCACCATGGTCGGATCGGCTCGTTCTCGGTCACCATCGGCATCTCGGCGTTCCCCACGCCGAGCTCGGATCGACAACAGCTGCTCCACCACGCCGACGCGGCGATGTACGCCGGCAAGCGCCATGGCCGGACGAAGGTGGAGCTGTTCGATCCGCGGCGCCACGGCATCGCCGACGACACCCGGACACTCGCGCAGCTGGTCGCTGCGGTCGAACGCGTGACCACGAAGGGCCAGTTGCAGGCGGTCTACCAGCCCATCTACTCGCTGCGCACTGGTGCGGTCTCGGGGTTCGAGGGCCTTGTCCGGCTCGGACCCAACGCGGAGTTCGACGCACCGACCGCGCTGTTCGTGGCCGCCGAGGCGACCAGTCGCACGATCGAGCTCGATGTCGTCTGTGCCGAGACGGTCCTGGCCGGCGCGCGCGATCTTCGACCCGACCAGTACCTCTCGATCAACCTGTCGCCGCGGACCCTGGAGTCCGACGCGTTCAGCCCGCTCGAGGTGCTAGCCCTCGCCCGCCGCTACGGCGTCCCGCCGACCCAGCTGGTCATCGAGCTGACCGAACGCGAGGCCGTGGAGGACCTCGAGAGCCTCCGCTCGGCCGTGGCCGCATTGCGACGCCAGGGCGTCCGCATCGCCCTCGACGACATCGGTGCCGGGAACGCCGGGTTGCGGCTGTTGAGCGAGGTCGACTTCGACATCATGAAGATCGACCTGTCGCTGGTCCGGGCGGGCGCCACGCATGAGCCGTCGGAAGCGGTGCTCCGCGCGCTCGGGAGCTTCGCTCGCCAGCGTGGCCACCAGATCGTCGCCGAAGGCATCGAGACCCCCGATCTCCTCGAGGCCGTGCTCGAGCTGAACTACGACGCCGGGCAGGGCTACCTGTTCGGGAAGCCCGGATCCACGATGGCGATGGCGGACCTCAAGCTGGTGGACCTGATCACCGGCGGCGAGGCCTCCGAGCATCCCGCGGCCTGACGGGCCCTCCGGGTCAGGCGTCCGGGCTGGGGTAACTGCCGAGGACCCTCGTCATGGTCGTCACGCTGCGCACCTCGTCGAGGGCCGCCGCCATCGATGGGTCGGCGATGTCCCCGTCGAGGTCGATCCAGAAGACGTATTCCCACGCGCGCTCGCGGCTCGGGCGCGATTCCAGCTTGCGCATGTTCAGGCCGTGGGCAGCGATGACCCGCAGCACCGCCAGCAACGTCCCCGGCTCGTTGCGCACGGCGACGACCAGCGTGGTCCGTTGATGGTCCGGCGGCGCTACGAGCGCGGGTGGCCGTCCGTCGGCCCGCGCCAGGACGAGAAAGCGCGTCCGGTTGCCGGGCAGGTCGCCGACGTCGTCGGCCAGGATCTCGAGGCCGAACAGCGCCGCCGCGCGCGGCGAGAGGACGGCCGCGGCACCACGCTCAGCCGCGTCCGCGATGGCCTTCCCGGCACCGGCGGTGTTGTAGGTCGACAGCAGCTGCCACTGGTGCGAGCGCAGGAACGCCTCGGCCTGGCCGAGCGCCTGGATGTGCGAGTACACCCGTTCGATGTCCTCCAGCCGCTGACCGGGCAGGGCGGCGAGGCACAGCCGCACCGGGACCATCACCTCGCCGTGGATCACGAGGTCGAATTCCACGAGCAAGTCGTAATTCTCGCGGACCGTGCCGTTGATCACGTTCTCGATCGGCACGACGCCGGCCTCGGCACGCCCGTCGGTCACCGCCTCGAACACGGCGCGGAAGCTGCCGACCGCGCTGCGCGGCGCATCCCCGAACGCCGCGAGCACCGCGTCCTCGGCGAACGCGCCGGGCTCGCCGGCGTAGACGATGGAGCTTGATGGCATGCGCGAGTGTAGGCATGCGCGGTGCTCGACCGCCCGAGGTCGCCACGGCCCCGCGATCCGGCATCGGGACCACACGGCACCGGCCCGATGGTCCCATCGCTCCCCATACCACCAGCGTGGTGCGACCACGGGCCTCGTTGGGTACAACTCGATGACGACCCTCGAGACCTAGGACCCTGCCGCTTGCCGACTACCGACCGGGGCGCTCCGACACGACCGAACACGCGCGCGGGCAGCTCGCCAGTCGCGGGCACGCGCGGCGCATTCAGCGCAGCCATCGGCCGTGTCCCGACGCAGGTCCGTGTGTGGACGCTGACCCTCGTGCTCGCGGCGGCGACGGTGGTCGCCTACGCGGTCTTCCTGGTCGATCGGCCCGGTCGCGAGGTACCGGTCGCCGTCCCATGGCCGATCATCGCGATCGCGGTCGTCATCGCCGAGCTCAAGGTGGTGCAGGTCCATTTCCGCCGCGAGACCCACGCGTTCTCGTTGAGCGAGTTCCCGGCCGTGATCGGGATGTTCTTCCTGCCACCCGGGGAGTACCTGCTTGCGGTCCTCACCGGATCCGCGGTGGCGTTCGTCATGACCGGCTCGCGATTCGTGAAACTGGCGTTCAACCTCGCGAACTACGGGCTGATCGCGGTGATCTCGATCTCGATCGTCCTGTCGATCGCCTCCCCGACGGGGCCGCCCGGCCTTCGCGAATGGGCGGCGGCGTTCGCGGCGACCACCCTCGCCACGGTGCTCAGCTCCGTGACGATCGCCCTCGTGATCACCCTCTCGGGCGGGGCACCGCAGTTCCAGAAGCTGCCGGAGATGATCCAGTTCGGGAGCATGGTCGCGCTCGCCAACACGAGCCTGGCGTTGCTCGCCGTGACGGTCCTGTGGCTCGATCCGATCCTGCTCTGGCTGCTGGTCCTGCCGCTCGTCATGATCTTCGTCGCCTACCAGGCCTACATCTCGGAGCGCGAGAAGCACGAACGCCTGGAGCTGCTCTACGAGTCGTCGCGGATCCTGCAGCACTCCCCGGAGATCGACTCGACGCTGGTCGCCCTGCTCAGCCACGCCAGGACGATGTTCCGTGCCGAGCTCGCCGAGGTGATCCTCTATCCGCGATCGGCGGGCGCCGAGGGGCTGTGGGCCCGGTCCTGGCACGATCGCGAACCCGAGATCGCGAGCCCAGGCGACGAGACGCTGCGACAGCCGCTGCACGACCTCGTCCGATCGTCCATCGGGCCGTTCATGCACGAGACCCGTGATCACCGCGGCAGGGTCGCCCGGCACATGGTCGGCGCGCTGCGCGGCGAGTCCGACATCATCGGCGCGCTGGTCGTCACCAACCGGCTCACGGAGGGGACGACGTTCGGGGACGACGACCTTCGCCTGCTCGAGACCCTGGCGAACCAGACGGCGGTCGCCCTCGAGAACGGACACCTCGAGCAGTCGCTCGCCGAGCTGTCGCGCCTCAAGGAGCAGCTCCGGCACCAGGCGTATCACGACCCGCTGACCGGGCTGCCCAACCGAACGCTCTTCCTCGAGACCGTTGCGGAGCGATTGGACGGGGAAAGTCCGCGAATGCCGGTCGTGCTGTTCCTCGACCTCGACGACTTCAAGGTCGTCAACGACACGTTGGGTCACGACGCGGGCGACCGCCTGCTGTGCGAGGTTGCGGCCCGGCTGCGCACGGTCCTCCGCACGGGAGACATCGCGGCTCGGCTCGGTGGCGACGAGTTCGCGATCCTGCTCGACGACCCGCTTGGCCTCGGTCGGGCGAGTGTCGTGGCCGACCGGATCATCGACGCGCTGCGCGCGACCTTCCCGCTCGACGGCCGCGACATCGCGATCGGCGTCAGCATCGGGATCGCCACCGGCCGGATCGGCATCAATGCCGACGAGCTGTTGCGCGACGCAGATGTCGCGATGTACACCGCGAAGGCGACCGGCAAGAACCGGGTCACGGTGTTCGAGCCGACGATCCACGCCGCGATCGTCGCCCGCCACGAGCTGAGCGCCGAGCTGTCACGCAGCCTCGGCCGCGGCGAGCTCGATGTCTTCTACCAGCCGATCGTCGAGCTCGCGACGCGGCGGATCGTCGGCGTCGAGGCGCTGATCCGCTGGCAGCACCCGGTGCGCGGCCTCATCGGCCCCAGCGAGTTCGTGCACCTCGCCGAGGAGACCCGCCTGATCCGACCGCTCGGCCGGTGGGTCCTGCTCGAAGCGTGCCGGCAAGCCGTGGAGTGGGCAAGCACGATCCCAGACGGAGTCGAGCTGACGATGTCGGTGAACCTGTCCGCACAACAGCTCCAGGAACCGGACTTCGTCGGTGATCTGCGCGAGATCCTCGAGGACACGGGCCTGCCGCCCCACCAGCTCGTCCTCGAGATGACCGAGACCGTGATGTTCCACGACACCCTGACCACGCTGTCGCGGCTCGAGGCCATCCGCGACCTCGGGGTGCGCATCGCGATCGACGACTTCGGGACCGGCTACTCATCGCTGGGCTACCTGCGCCGGTTCCGCGTCGACATCCTCAAGATCGCGCGCGACTTCATCGGCCCTGCCGATCGCGAGGAGGAATGGGCGTTCGCGAGCGCGATCGTGGCGATCGGCCGCTTGCTCGGGGTGACGATGGTCGCCGAGGGGATCGAGGAACCGGGCCAGCTCGATCGCCTGATCGAGCTCGGCTGCGAGCTCGGCCAGGGCTACCTGTTCGCCCGACCGGCGCGCGCCGCCGAGATCGGCCCATTGCTGGGCGCCGAGATCGCGACGGCCACGGCGGTTCAAGGCGACACCCCCGGAGCCGACGCGTCCGATACCCGTCCCGATCATCGTCGCGCCATGGCGGTCGACCCGACCTAGCGACCAGCGGAGGCACCGTGTTCATCCTGTACTCGCTCGTCATCGGCCTCGCCCTCGGCATCGCCTTGGGCGGCCGGCCGGCGGGGCTTGCCACGCTGCGCTTCCGATGGTCGGGGCTGATGCTGACCGGGCTGCTCGTGCAGGTCGTGCTCTTCTCCGAACCGGTGACCGAGCGCGTCGGCGCCTGGGGCCCGTCGATCTATGTCGCCTCGACCGCGGCCGTCCTCGCCGCTGTGGTGGCCAATGCCTCCATCCCTGGGATGGCGATCGTGGCAGCCGGCGCGGTCAGCAACCTGGCCGCGATCGTGGCCAACGGTGGCTACATGCCGGCCGCACGCTCGGCGCTGGCCGCCCTGGGCAAGACCGATCCCACGACCTACTCCAACAGCGCCAGCATCGAGCACCCCGCGCTCGAACCGTTGACCGATATCTTCGCGATGCCCGCGTGGCTGCCGTTCGCGAACGTGTTCAGCGTCGGGGACATCCTCATCGCCGTGGGGGTCGCGACGACCATCGTGCTGGCGATGCGCCGGACAGGCGGCGGGTCATCGGCGGTCGCCACGACCGGCGAGCCGCTCGCCACGTAGGCGACCGGCCGGGTGGTTGCCACGACGCAACTCCCCCTTCCAGCGGGTCGTCGATGGTACCGAATACTCATTGGTACTGGGGTCCCGTCGCCTCACCATCGCGTGGGAGGCAACTCGTCCCCCCACTTACCGGATCGTCCAGGGCAAACCCGTCGCGAGGCGGGGACGCAAAGCCAGGGATCTCTCATCCGAGACCGCCCGGCTGCCGGTCCAGCGAGTGCCGAGCCTTCGATAGAAGGAGCAACCCGTGAAGGCGAACCTGGCGCGCTTCACCTGGGCCCTCACGCTGCTGGCCGTCATGGCCCTGAGCGTGGGTGCGGGGATCCGGTGGCAGTAGCCATGACGACCGTCATGGCTTCGACCGACCGTGTCCTATCGATGACCTCCGGACACCCAGAGGTCGTCATCGAGTCCGGGCACCGCTGGGGCTGAGCCCCGACGGACCGATCTCATCGAGGGGCGCCGGCCACGCCGGCGCCCCTCGTTCGTTGTCCTACATCCCGGCCCGCCAGCTAGCGAGCCGCGCGCGCCACGATCCCTTCCCAGAAATCGACCGCCGCGCCCTCGTAGAGCAGGCCCATCCGCAGCGTCTCGCCGCGCCAGCGCTCGACCGTCCGCCCGCCCTTCGCAGGTCTGCCCGGGCGGTGCTCGAACCGCTCGTCTTCCCGGTATGCGGACAGCTTCGCGCGATGGATCGCGAGCTGCTGCTCGGCGAGACGCAGCGTGGCATCCGACGAGGCCAGATCGGCGAAGAAGAGCTGCAGGAGCCCCGGGTCGCGCAGCTCCGTCGGCACTTCGGACGGCTGGTCGAGCCACGCATCGAGGGCCGAGACACCGGCACTCGTGATCATGAAGACGCGTCGACGCCGTCCTTCGGTCTCGCGCGTCTCGGTGAGCAGGCCCATGGCCGCGAGACGGGGAGGCTCGCTGTACAGCAGGGTGTGCGGGAACGACCAGAAGTTGCCCAGCGTGGCCTGAACGTGGCGCTCGAGGTCATAGGGTGTCGACGGTCCTTCGCGTGCGAGCAGCCCGAGGACGAGGTAGGACGTGGCGGTCAGGGTCCTGCTTGACATAGTACGCATCGTACCATACGATACGAAGTATTCCGCACTGTCCACAGCGAACCAGTCGCCGGGGAAATCCAAACCCGGTGGGCATCCCGTGATGCTCGACCCTGGACCCGCTCACGCCAGCGCGGCCGCTAGCAAGGGTGGTATATGACCACGAACCTGAAGATGATCGAGCGGATCCCGCTCGAGATCTTGAACAAGGGCGACCTTGGGCTCGTCGACGAGATCTACGCGACTGACTACGTCGAGCGCACCGGCCTGCCGGGCGTGCCGACGACTCGCGACGGTTTCAAGCAGACCGTGAAGGCGCTTCGAACGGCGTTCCCCGATCTCCACTACACGATCGATGACGCGATCGAGAGTGGCGACCGGATCGTCCACCGCCTGACCGCCAGCGGCACCATGAAGGGTGACTTTCAGGGTATGCCTGCAACGGGCAAGCGAGCCACGTGGACCGAGATCCATATCGGGAAGGTCGTCAATGGGCGTCTGACCGAGCACTGGGGCCTTGTCGACCAGCTTGACATGCTCGTCCAGCTCGGCGTCATTCCTGCCCCGGGTAGGACACCCGTCGCCGTCTAGTCGTCGACCGTAGACGCGAAAAATGGCCCCGGCACAAGCCGGGGCCTTTTCTCGCGCATGTCCTACTGGAGACGCAACCCAGGCGATAGACGCTGACCGCGCTCGGCGCTCGAGTCGTCGCCAATGCTGGTGCCCCCTCCACTCTCTCCCTACTATTACAGTCCTCCTCACCGCGATCGCCGCCTGGCGCGATACCAGGCGAGATACTCCAGCAGCTCGTCTCGCTCGGCGTCGGTAACATCCGCGAACAGGGCGGCTCCGACCGTTTCGGTGGTATTCCCGTTCGCCTCTCCGGCGATACGGTAGCCGTTGAGGCGCATCAGCTCGGCGTAGGGCACCGACAAGGCCTCGCTCAATTGGTGGAGGACGTGCGGCGAGGGCTTTTTGACCGCATCGTTCTCGAGTTTGCTCAGGTACGCGGGCGAGATGCCGGCGGCCCTGGCCGCGTCGACGGTCGACAGCGCGCGAACCTCCCGCGCCTGCTTCAGCAATGCGCCGAATGATGGTGCCATCCCCGCGGACGTTCTCCTGCGGCCTGGATCGTCGACCTGGTCGGACGATAGCACGCTTTACCACAGTTGAGTACGACACTACAGTTGACAACAGGGGCGTTTCCGTGGTTCAATGCTTGCACGGCAACGACCGCCACGTCTCCGCAAGCGGATGAGCCCCGCCTACCACGCTTGACGCCGGAACGTTCGCCGGCGAAAGGTCGTCCCGATGCCGCTCCAAGAGCTGTTCGTTCTCGCCGTCGCAGCCATGGTCGGCCTGGCCGCGATGCGGCTGATCAGGGTCCGACTCGGCCGAGTGCCACACCCTGCGGGCTGGGCCAGGATCCCGTTCATCATCGCGTTCCTGCTCGTGCCGCCAATCGTGCTCGCAGCACTGATCCAGCCGGCCTGTGGCCTCTTCGGCGGCGTCGCGTGGGTACCGATGTACGTGGCATTGCTGGTCGCCATCGCGCTTGCGATGTGGATCGCGGCGCAGGTCGCCAGGAACTTCGCACCTCGTCGATCGCGCCCGCTCCTCCTGTTGGCCCTGGTGGCGAGTGAAGATGAGCACGTGGACGACGGGTTCGATCCACCGCTGACCGTGCCGCTGGCCGAAAGCCAGTCGCACGTTGCCGTTGCCAATGCGGTGTTTCCGAGAGGTCCAGAGTTCCCGACGCAGATGGATCGCCCGGATTTTCGCGCGGCATGGGATGCACTCGATGCCGCGACACGGACGCTGGAAGGGCGGATCGCCGATGACGAGCGTCGTGGCCTGGGTGTCGCCTCGTCGGCCATGGCGTCGGCCGAGGACGCGCGCGGTCGCCTGGAGACCCTACGGCGCTTCGCTTCAGACGGTGGTCAGGCGTGGGCCGCGACCTGAAAGCGCGGCTCGCGAAGAAGCCGGGCTACCGCCCGGGCTTTCTTCGTTCATAGAGCGGGATCAGCGAGCGTCGGCCCGATCGGATAGCGCGGTGCGGCTGGGGGTGGGCATGGGCGCCTCGCAGACACGCCGCAGGACGTCGCTGAGTCGCGCCGTCGCGACCCCGATCACGCTGTCGGCGGCCCCGTAGTAGAGGAGCAGCGTGTCGGCGCTCTCGTCCAAGGTGACCAGCCGCACGGGAACACCACCCGGCCGACGTCGCCGGTGATCTCGTACGGGGTCGAGGGCCCGAACACCCACTCGTCGGTCTGGTGCAGGATGGTCGTCGGGTCCTCGAGGTCCAGCAGCGCCAGACCCGCTCGATAGATCGGCCCGTCGGCCGTCGAGTGGACGCCGTGATAGAGGACGAGCCAGCCCTCGGCCGTCTCCAGCGGGGGCGGACCGAGACCGATCTTGCCGGCATCCCACCAGGCGCCGTCGCGGGCCTCGAGCAGCAGCTGGTGGTCGCCCCAGTGGCGGAGGTCCGGCGAGTACGAGATCCACATGTGGGCACCGCCGCGCAGCGGCGACGGGCGGTGGATCATCGCCCAGCGTCCGTCGAAGCGGCGAGGGAAGAGCGCCGCGTCCTTGTCCTCGGGCGGCATGACCGGCCCGAGTCGGCGTGACGCTTCGGAAGTCGGGGGTCATCGCCAGGGAGACGAGCGGCCCACGACGGCTATAGGCGGTGTAGGCGATCGCCCACTCCTCGCGCTCCGGAAGCCAGGTGAGCCGAGGGTCTTCGCAGCCCCAGATCTCTTCGGCTGAGTGCTCCACATCGGGTCGCAGGAGCGGCTCGGGGTCGAAGCGCCAATCCGAGATGCCGTCGGCGCTGCGGGCGACATGCAGCATGGAGATCCCGCGCAGGTCCTCGACGCGGGTCGAGGAGGACGGTCTCGTTCCCGACCCGGGCAGCGCCCGGGTTGAAGACGGAGTTGGCGGCGATATGGCACGTCGGCCGGCGGTGATGATCGGGTTCGATGCCGGACCGCTCGAAGAGCTCGGGCGGTCGGGTCCATGGCGCCAGCGCGACCGCCCGCCGCTCGGTGCGGGCGTGCGCGACCCGGTGTGCGGATCGCATCGCTCGGATCCGCTCAAGGGCGATCAGCCACATCAACGTCGACTCGGCTCCCTGGTTCGTGTTGACACCCTGCGGCGTGAGGCCATCGAAGCACGCGCCGCGCTCTGGGACGGCGATCGGCACGTCGCAGATCGTTGTCGCCGAGGAACCACGCATACGCCCGCTCCATCGCGACACGATACCGGTCGTGCTCCGGTCGCCTCGATGGGCGGCTTCCGCCGCCAGCAGCAGCGCCGTCGCCTCGATCGGTTGCTGGTCGAATCTCGACTTCGTGCCCCCGCGTGGCCACCACCCGTTGCCGACCGGGTGAGAGATGGCCGGCCGGGTCGGGTCTGCGAGTCGATGAGCCAGTCGAGGACGTCGAGGCCTGCCTGGAGCATCTGGCTCGAGTCGACGAACCGCCCAGCGACGATCAGCGCCTGGGCCGGGAGGGCGTTCTCGTAGGTCAGGCGCGATTCAGGCCACGGCCACGCCGACGTCGACGTCCCGCGATCCTGGAAGATCGATCCGAGCCGGTTCGCCATCAGGCGGTAGGCGAGCGCGGCTCGTGATCGTCGGTGCGCTCCGCATCACGGCCTCGCAGCCCAGCAAGACCGACGACTGCGCGCGGAGGGCGCGCAGGCCCTGCGTCGCCGGCAGCGCCTGGAGGAACAAGCGAGGAAGCGGACGCGACCAGGGCAGCGATCCGGGGCTTCCGCGATCGTCCAGCCGAGCGCGAGCATCGCCCGACCCTGACTGTCCTCGGACGCGGTCCCAGCCAGCCACGACCCGTCGACAGCGTCGGAAGTTGCGGAACCTGCCGGTCGCGTGATCGAAGGCCTCGTCCAGGAAGCGCATGCCCGGCCATGCACTCGCCGCGACCGCGTCCCAACCGAGCTCACGCTGGTGGAGCAGATCGACCTGCAGGGCGCGGGCGACGTCATCGGTGCAGTAGCCGTGGGCTGGATCGGGGTCGGCTCCGACGGCGTGCTGCATGATCCCGAGATCGCCAGTGAGCGCGTCGAGATGCGCCCGGCTCACGGGATGGAGCGGTGCCAGGTCAGGCATTGATCGCGGCCAGGACCCCAGCCGGCTCCGCATGCGGCTTCGCCGATCCCACCTGTCCGAGCACGCGACCGTACTCGGCGCCGACGGCCGACCACACCATCCGCCGACTGTACGCATAGGCACGCCGCCCGATGGCGGCGCGAAGCCGTCGTCGCCGAGGACCTGGTTCAGCGCGTCGGCCCAGCGCGGCTGCGGATCCGGCGGGACGAGGATGCCGCGTCCGTTCGCAAGCACCTCGGTAGCGTAGGCGTACGGCGTCGACACGATCGCCCGGCCCGCACCCATGGCATAGGACAGCGTGCCGGACACGATCTGGTCCAGCTTCGGATACGGCGTCACGAACACATCGGCCGCCTCGAGCCAGCGGGTCAGCTCGACCCGGCCGACGAAGCGATCCACGAACCGGACGTGGTCGGCCATCCCGAGCCGCTTGACCTGGGCGACGCAGTCGCTCCCGGTACGCCTCCCCTTCGGTCCGCAGCAGGTCGGGATGGGTAGCACCGACCAGCACATAGAGGGCCGCCGGGTTGGCCGCAACGACTGCCGGCAGGGCATCGAGGACCAGCTCGTAGCCCTTGCCGGGACCGAGCAGGCCGAAGCTCAGGATGACGTCGCGTCCTGCCAGCCCGAGATCCGTCTTGACCGTCTTCGGATCGACGAGCGGCAGCTCCGGAACGCCGTGGGGGATGATGTGCAGACGCTGGGGATCGACGCCGTAGACGTTGCGCAGGAGCGTCCCAGCTGACCGCGACATCACGACCGTGGCATCGGTTCGAGCGACCAGCTCGGAGAGGACGGCTCGCTGGCCGTCGGTCGGGTCCTGCAGGACCGTGTGGAGCGTCGCGACTGCGGGGACGCGGAGGGCGTCGACGAAGTCGAGGACGTAGGCGCCGTCGTCGCCGCCCCAGATGCCGTACTCGTGCTGGATCGACACGACGCTGGCACACCGATCCAAGCCGCGCGCGACGTGGATGTAGTCGGCGAGCTCATCCCGACGGATCCGATGGTGGACCTCGATGGGATAGGGCAATGGTCTGCGCGGACGGGTGCAGGGCGACGATCTCGCGACTGCCGGTCGCGGAGGCGAGGTCGTGGGTGAACGACGCGATCCCGCATCGGCGCGGGGGATAGGTGGAAACGAATGCGGTGCGGGCGATGACGTGGCTCCTCTCGGCTGATTCGCGTCGCGGGCCCGAACAGGAGGCCGGGCGGTCAGCTCGATCAGCGACTGGGACCGCCCACACGCTGCGTGCGCTCGGCTGGCGATCCGGTCGCGAAACAGAACGGCCCGTCTGAAGCGACGGGCCGCTATTGGTGACTAGGCGGACCGCACCTGGCTGGCGCGCGGGCCCTTCGGGCTCGACTCGATCTCGAACTCACTCGCTCGCCGCCGACAAGGCGGTCGAAGTCGATCGACTGATCGAGAGCGCCGCGATGGAAGAAGTATTCCTTCGCATCCTCGGCGGTGATGAAGCCGAAGCCGCGGTCGGCGACGATCTTCTTGATGGTTCCGGTGGTCATGAGGACCTCCAACACTTCCCGAACAGGGATGCTGAGCGCACGGTCCGTTCGAGAAGGGGGATCGACCACGCGGAGTGTCGCCACGAGTCGCGGCGAAGCCACAGCATAGCACAAACGTTCCAGATGTGCCACCGGGCCGTCGCCCGCCGGCTGCCGGCGTCGACCCGCCGGCAGCCGCGCCGCTCCTACTGGTTGAACCAGTCGACCGTGTCGATCTTGCCCTTTTCCTCGTCGAGCTCGGCGCGTTGCTCACGGGCAGCTCCTGCCGGCAGGGGCGACTTGTGCCGCGCCCGTGTCCCGGTCGCGGCTGCCGCTTCCGGGGCGCCCGTCCAGTGCGCCTCAGCGAGCATCTGGTTCAGCGCCACGAGATAGGCCTCGATCGATGCCGCGATCACGTTCGGACCACGGGCCTCGCCGCTGTATTCACCCTCGCCGCGCTCGCCCGAGGCGAGCGGCGGCGCGATCCGCACGTTGACGACGCCGATCGTGTCGGTCCCCTCCCCCAGCGCGTGGATGTCGTAGGCCAGGAGCCGCGGATGACCGTCGAGGACTTCGGCGATCGCCTTGTCGACGGCCCGGTACAGGGCATCGATGGCGCCGATGCCTTCGGCCGAGGCCTGCCAGTGATGGTCGCCTGCGTCGATGATCACGGCGCCGCGGCTGCGGGCATTCGAGCCCGTCGACACGGTCCAGCGGGCGAGGCGGAGCGGCGCGGTGGCGTCGTGGCCGGGCATCGAGTTACCTCCCTGGGGTCGCGGGGTCGGGTTCGGGGACGAAGTCGGGGTCGGGGTCGCGGGCGGCCGTTCCCTCGCCCGTCGACGTCGTGAAATGGCGCTCGTCGCGCCGGCGCAGCTCCGCGCCGGACTTCCAGATGGCGTACTCGAGCGAGTCGGCCAGCGCCGACGCCGAGGCCGCGATGATGTTGGTATCACTGCCCATGGTCGACCACGTCCGGGCGCCATCCTGCAAATCGATGATGACGCGGGTCCGGGCCGCGGTGGCAGCGACGCCGTCGAGGATGCGGACCTTGTAGTCGACGAGGTGGACGTCGTCGATGGCCGGGTAGAAGGCGCGCAATGCCTTGCGCAACGCGGCATCGAGCGCGTTCACCGGGCCGTTGCCATCGGCGGCGGTATGGAGCGTTTCGCCGGCCACCTCGACCTTGACCGTGGCCTCGGCGAGCAGCTCCCGCCCGCCACGCTGCTCGACGAGGCAGGTGTAGTCGACGATCTTGAACGGCGCCGCGTAGTCGGCGGCGTGGCGGCGGATCAGCAGCTCGAACGACGCCTCGGCACCCTCGAACGCCAGGCCCTCTGACTCGAGCTGCTTGATGAGCTGCGACAGCTCGCGCGGATCGACGAGGCCTTCGAGCTCGTGGCCGAGCTGGCGCGCGCGGATCGACGTGTTCGCCCGGCCGCCGAGCTCCGAGACCACGAGCCGGCCAGCGTTGCCGATCGCACCCGGCTCGACGTGCTGGTACGAGCGCTCGACCTTGGCCACGGCGGCACCATGGACGCCGCCCTTGTGGGCGAACGCCGAGCGCCCCACGTACGGCTGGTAGTCGTTGGGGGTGACGTTCGCGATCTCGGCCACGCTGCGCGACAGCTCGGTCAGCCCGTCGAGGCGACCGCCGCCGGCGGGGCGCAGCTCGTGCTCGGTCTTGAGCGCGAGGTTGGCCAGGATCGACACCATGTTCGCGTTGCCGGCCCGCTCGCCGTAGCCGTTGATGGTGCCCTGGACGTGGCGGATGCCGGCCGCGACCGCGGCCATCGAGTTGGCGACCGCGAGCTCGGCGTCATTGTGGGTGTGGATGCCCCACGTGACCGCGGGGGCGTCCGGATCACCGTCGAGCGAGGCGCGCACGTCCGCCACGATCCGCGTCAGCTCGTCGGTCAGCGTCCCGCCGTTGGTGTCGCACAGGACGAGCGTCCGCGCGCCGGCCTGGCGGGCGGCCCGCAGCGTGGCGAGGGCGTACTCGCGATCCGAGCGATAGCCGTCGAAGAAATGCTCGGCGTCGTAGACGGCCTCCCGTCCACGATCGGCCACGAACCCGATCGAGTCGGCGATCATGTCGAGGTTCTGCTGCGGCGTGGCACCCAGGACCTCGGTGACGTGGAGCAGCCACGACTTTCCGAAGATCGTCACGACCGGGGTCTCGGCGGCGACGAGCTCGCGCAGGTTCGGGTCGTCGGCGGGGGCGTTCGAGCGGTGGCGCGTCGACCCGAAGGCCGCCAGCCTGGCGGTCTCCCAGTGCATGGTCCGCGCGGCGGCGAAGAATTCGATGTCCTTCGGGTTGGACCCGGGCCAGCCGCCCTCGATATAGGGCATGCCGTACTCGTCGAGCATCCGCGCGATGCGCAGCTTGTCGGCGAGCGACAGCGTGATGTTCTCGCCCTGCGTCCCATCGCGGAGGGTGGTGTCGTAGAGCGTGACGGGGCGGTCGTGCTCGGTCATGCCGGGACGCCCGCCTGGAGCGCGTCGATCACCGCGGTCGTCATCGCGGTGGTGCCGACGACCACGAGGCCGTCCTTGGCGTCGCGTGGGTCCGCGAGATCGTGAGTCCGCCAGCCCTCATCGAGCGCCTGCGACACGGCCGCCTCGATCGCCGACGAGACGTCGGGGCGCTTGAACGACGAGAACATCATCATGGCCGCCGACAGGATGGTGCCGATCGGGTTGGCCAGGTCCTGGCCGGCGATATCTGGGGCCGAGCCGTGGATCGGCTCGTACAGCCCGAATGTCCCGTGTTCGGTCTGACGGTCGGCAAGCGACGCCGAGGGCAGCATGCCGAGGCTGCCGGCGAGGACCGCCGCTTCGTCCGACAGGATGTCGCCGAACAGGTTCTCGGTGACGATGACGTCGAAGTCGGCCGGGCGTTTGATCAGCAGCATCGCGCACGAGTCGACGAGCTGATGGCTGACCTCGACGTCCGGCATGCGCCGACGCTCCTCGTCGACGACCCGACGCCATAGGCGGGACGTCGCCAGGACGTTGGCCTTGTCGACGCTGGTCAGACGACGGCGGCGGATCAGCGCATACGCCCCCGCGAGCAGGACGATGCGGCGGATCTCGTCTTCGCTGTACGGCATGGTGTCGACCGCGTGCCGTTGACCCTTCTCGTGGGCGGCCTCCTGTCGCTCGCCGAAGTACACGCCGCCGGTCAGCTCGCGAACGATGAGCAGGTCGACGCCCGCCAGGAGCTCCGGCCGGAGCGGCGACGACGCGACGAGCGCCGGGTGCACCTTGACCGGCCGCAGGTTGGCGAACAACCCGAGATCGCCGCGCAGGGCGAAGAGGGCCTGTTCCGGCCGGACGGCCGCGGACGGGTCGGACCACTTCGGCCCGCCGACGGCGCCGAGCAGGATCGCATCGGCGGAGCGGCAAGCCTCGATGTCCTCGGGTCGGATCGCGACGCCATACGCATCGATCGCGGCGCCCCCGGCGACGACCTCCGTCCACTCGATGGCGAAGTCGAATCGCTCACCGGCGGCGTCGAGCACACGCCGGGCGGCATCGACCACGTCTGGCCCGACGCCATCGCCGGGGATCGCAACGACCCGGTAGCGCATCAGGGAAGCCCGCGCTCCGTTCGCTGGTTCGCGAAGGCCACCGCGACACCGTTGATCTCAGCGCCGTGGAGCTTGTTCGTGGCCACGAGATAGGCGTCGAGCGACGCCTCGATGATGTTCGTGCTTAAGCCGTGGCCGGACACGATCAGCGCGCCCGGGCCCTCATCCGATGAGCGCCGGCAGCGGACCAGCGACCTGGCCCTGGGCATCCTCGCCGGCCGACACCGCCTTGATCTCGTACTCGGTCAGCGTCGGGTGCCAGCCGAGGACCGGCTGCACCGCGTCGTCGACCGCCTGGAAGAGCGCGTTGACCGGCCCGTTGCCGGTGGCCTCGGCGCTCCGCTCGCGGCCGTCGACCGCCAGCGTGACGGTCCCGGTCGCGTTGCCGCCGTGCGAGGACGTGACGCTCCAGCCGACGAGCGAGACGCTCGCCGGGACCTCCGACGCTCGCTGCTCGACGAGCGCGAGGAGGTCGGCGTCGGTGACCTCCTTCTTGGCGTCGGCGAGCTCGATCGCCTGGCGATAGATCGTATCGAGCGCCTCGCCCTCGAGATCGTGGCCGAGCTCGCGGAGCTTGCCCTGGAGGCCACGCCGGCCCGACAGCTTGCCGATCGTCAGCTGGCTACCGGACAGCCCGACCGACTGCGGGGTCATGATCTCGTACGTCAGCGGGTGCTTGATGACGCCATCCTGGTGGATGCCCGACTCGTGGGCGAAGGCGTTGCCGCCGACGATCGCCTTGTTGGGCTGGACGGCGAAGCCGGTGAGATAGCTGACCAGGCGCGATGCTGCGGTGATGTGCTCGGTCTGCACGCCGGAGCCGACGGCCTGGAACTGCGTCGGCCGCGTCCGGAGGGCCATCACGACCTCCTCCAGGGACGCGTTGCCGGCCCGCTCGCCGAGGCCGTTGATCGTGACCTCCACCTGGCGCGCGCCGGACTGGACCGCGGCAAGCGTGTTGGCCGTGGCCAGACCAAGGTCGTTGTGGCAATGGATGCTGACGGTCGCCTGGTCCCCGACGAGATCGACGACGCGCTTGGTGAGCGCCGCGAATTCGCTCGGGATGGCATAGCCGACGGTGTCGGGGATGTTCACGGTCGAGGCCCCGGCCTCGACGACCGCCTCGTAGACCTGCATGAGGAAGTCGGTGTCGGTGCGCGAGGCGTCCTCGGCGCTGAACTCGATCTCGGCGTCGCGGCCGAGCTGTTCGCGTCCATAGCGGACCCAGCGCACCGCTTCGGCGAGCGCGGTCTCGCGATCGACGCGGAGCTTGTGCTTGAGGTGGATGTCGCTGGTGGCGATGAAGACGTGGAGATGCGGTCGATGGGCGATCTTGATCGCCTCGATCGCCCGTTGCGGGTCACCGTCACGGCAGCGGGCAAGGGCTGCCACGGCGATGTCCTGGGGCGTCTCCTGGGCGATCCGCCGGACCGCCTCGAAATCGCCCGGCGAGGCAGCGGGGAACCCGGCCTCGATGACATCGACCTTGAGCCGCGCGAGCTGGCGTGAGACCTCCAGCTTCTCGGCCGCGGTCAGCCCGGCGCCGGGCGCCTGCTCGCCGTCACGGAGCGTGGTGTCGAAGATCCGGACGCTGCCGGCCGGCACGAACGGCCCGGCCGGCCGGGGTACGGGCGCGCTCACGACGTGGTCCCCGATGCGGCCGGCGTGCGCGTCGCCGCAGCCTGGGCCTGCCCCGCCTGGACGGTGACCGGGTCGAGGAACGGCATCTTGGCACGCAGCTCGGCGCCGACCTGCTCGATCTGATGGTCGCGATCCTGCTGGCGGAGCCGCTGGAACTGCTGGCCGCCGGTCTCGTACTCATCGATCCAGCGCTCGGCGAACGATCCCGAGCGGATGTCGGCCAGCACGTCCTGCATGGCGGCCTTGGCTCCCTCGGTCACCCGCGGCCCGGAGACGTAGTCGCCGAACTCGGCGGTGTCGGACACCGAGAAGCGCATGAAGTTGAGCCCGCCCCGGTACATCAAGTCGACGATGAGCTTGAGCTCGTGCATCGTCTCGAAGTAGGCGAGCTCGGGCTGGTAGCCTGCCTCGACGAGCGTCTCGAAGGCCGCTTTCACGAGCGCCGACACGCCGCCACACAGCAGCGCCTGCTCACCGAACAGGTCGGTCTCGGTCTCCTCCGCGAAGGTGGTCTCGAGGACGCCGGCCCTGGTCGAGCCGAGCGCTCGCGCGTAGGCGAGCACGCGATCCCGGGCCGTGCCCGAGGCGTCGCGGTCGACCGCGAACAGCGCCGGGACGCCGCCGCCCTGCTTGTACACGCTGCGCAGCAGGTGGCCCGGGCCCTTGGGCGCGACCATGCCCACGTCGACCACGTCCGGCGGCGTGATCCGTCCGAACCGGATGTTGAAGCCATGGGCGAACATCAGCAGCTGTCCGGGCCGCAGGTTCGGGGCGATGTCCGTGTCGTAGACGGCCTTCTGGGCGGTGTCCGGGACGAGGATCATGATGATGTCGGCATCGCGGACCGCATCGGCGACGTCGGCGACGCGCAGCCCGGCTTCCTCGGCCAGGGCCCGGCTCTTGGAGCCGGGGGCGAGACCGACCACCACGTCCGCCCCGCTCTCGCGGAGGTTCTGGGCGTGGGCATGCCCCTGGCTGCCGTAGCCGATGATCGCGATCGTCTGCCCCTCGAGGGCGCTCGGATCCGCATCGGCGTCGTAGTACATCCTGGCGGTCATTTCTTCGTTGCCTCCTCGATGGATCCTGCGCCCCTCGCCATGACCACCGTTCCGGTCCGGACGAGCTCCTTGATGCCATAGGTCCGCACGAGCGACACGAACGTGTCGATCTCGCTCTCCGTGCCGGTGACCTCCGCGATCACCGACCCCTCCACGAGGTCGACGACGCGTCCGCGCGACAGCTCCACCATCCGGAGGATCTCGTCACGGTTCGACTCCGTGGCGCGCACTTTCACGAGCGCGAGCTCGTGCGCGACGGTCGGCTCCGAGGTGACGTCCTGGACCTTGAGGACGTCGATCAGTCGATACAGCTGCTTGGCCGCCTGCTCCACCGCCACGTCATCGCCGTGGAGGGTGATCGTCATCCGGCTGACGTCGTCGCGATCGGTGTGGCTGACGGCCAGCGAATCGATGTTGAAGTTGCGCGCGCGCATGAGGCTGGCGACCCGGTTCAGCACGCCCGGCTTGTTGAGGACCACCGCCACCAGGACGTGGCGACGCGTTTCGCCACTGCCGGGCAGGGCGCGTGGCGGTGGGACGGCGTGGGCCGGTTGGGTAGATCCGGCCGGGACCTTGCCGTTCGAGTCGGGGTTGCTCACTCGTCGGCCCCACCCCAGTTCTCGATGAGGTCGGACAGGCCCTTGCCCGCCGGCATCATCGGGAAGACGTTCTGCTCCTCGGCGATCTCGAACCAGATGAGGGCCGGACCATCGACGCCCTGGGCGAAGCGGATCGCCTCGTCCACCTCGCCCGGGGTCGACGCCTTCACGGCTGGGATCCCGAACGCCTCGGCGAGCTTCAGGTAGTCGGGGCCGAGCAGGTGTGCCGAGTGGTAGTTGCCCCCGTAGATGATCTCCTGCCACTGGCGGATCATCCCGAGCTTCTTGTTGTCGAACAGGGCGATCTTGACCGGGATCCGGTCCTGGACCAGGGTCATCAGCTCCTGGAAGGTCATCTGGAACCCACCGTCGCCGGTGATCGCCCAGGTCTCGCGGTCCGGGCGGCCGAGGGCCGCGCCCATCGCCGCCGGCACGCTGAAGCCCATCGTCCCGAGGCCGCCCGACGAGACGTGCTGGTTCGGCTCGCGGAAGCCCGTGTAGCGCGCCAGCCACATCTGGTTCTGCCCGACGTCGGCGACATAGGTCGCCCGGTGGTCGCTCAGCTCGCCGATGCGCTGCACGACGTAATCGGCCGACAGGAGCCCGTCGCGCCACGCCCCGGAGCCATGCCATGACGACGACTCGGAGTCGCGCCGCCATTCGGCGAGCTGATCGAGGTACTCAGCGCGGTCCGCCAGCGGCGTCTCGGGGACCATGCGGGTGAGTGCCTGCGAGGACGCGCTTGGCGTCGCCCACGATGGGCACCTCGACCGCGACGTTCTTGCCGATCTCGGCGGGGTCGATGTCGGCGTGGACGATCCGCGCATACGGGGCGTAGGTGCGCACGTTGCCGGTGACGCGGTCGTCGAAGCGCATGCCGATGGCGATCAGCAGGTCGGCCGACTGGATGGCCCGGTTGACGTGCTTCCAGCCGTGCATGCCCATGTAGCCATACGCCAGCGGGTGGGTCTCGTCCATGGCCCCGATGCCGAGCAGCGTCCACGCCACCGGGATCGAGGTCTTCTCGGCGAACGCGCGCAGGTCGTCCCAGGCCTCGGCGTGTAGCACCCCGTGGCCGGCCAGGATGACCGGGCGCTTGGCGGCCGCGATCTCGGTCACCGCGGTCTTGAGCTGGCGGCCGTGCCCCTCGAGGTTGGGCCGGAAGCCGGGCAGGCCCGCGACGACCTCCTCGTCGGTCGGATGTTCGGCGCGGGTCTCCTGCTGGAGCGCGTCCTTGGTGATGTCGATGTGGACCGGGCCGGGCCGGCCGGTCCGCGCGATATGGAACGCCTCGGCGACGACCCGCGGCAGGTCGTTGGCGTCGCGGACCAAGTAGTTGTGCTTGGTCATCGGCAGGGTGATGCCGTTGATGTCGATCTCCTGGAAGGCATCCTTGCCGATCAGCGCCGCAGGCACGTTGCCGGTGATCGCCACCATCGGGACCGAATCCAGGAGGGCCGTCCCGATGCCAGTCACGAGGTTGGTCGCGCCCGGCCCGGACGTTCCCATACACACGCCGACGCGACCCGTGACGCGGGCGTAGCCGTCGGCCGCGTGGGCGCCGCCCTGTTCGTGGCGGACGAGGACGTGGCGGAGCTCCGGGTAGTCGCCGAGGACGTCGTAGAGGGGCAGGATGACGCCGCCGGGGTAGCTGAAGAAGACGTCGACGCCCTGGCGAAGGAGCGCTTCACACAGCACGTCGGCACCGATCCGCGTGCGCTTGAGGTCGCGTGCCTCGTGGAGCATGTCCTTGCGGGCCTGCTCGACGGCCGAGGCGTGCACCGACCCGTCGCCGGGCACGTGGCTGCGACGCGGTCTCGGCGCCGGACTCGGCGGTTTCTCGGGATCGGTCCTGATCGTCATGGCGGCCCCTCAGTTCGTGTCAGACAAACGAAAGACCCTCGCCACCCGGCGAGGGTCCCTTCGGTGATGCGTTGGTGTCGTGACGCCTAGCGTCCGTCCTCTCGCATCCCTCCGTTCTCCCGCCGGGAGCCGGTAATAAGGCCGAGAAGGCCGTCCAGCCCCAGGAGCGAGCGAATAAGCGCGAGGAGCGATACGTCGGCGAGCGGACTCGACTCGAGCGGCATGTGGACGCGGCGGCCATCCGTCGTGATCACGACGGCGACTGCACGCTGGTCCTGCCGATCGAAACGGCCCAAGCTGGCCTCCAGACGCTCGATCCGCCCGGTCAGAGCCGTGCGGTTCGCGAAAGTCTAGCAGGGATGGACCTTGCGTCAACGTCCCCCCGATGGTCCTAGCCATGACAGCCACGTGGCGACGCCCGCTCCCGACGTCGGCGGGCGCTCGTCAGTCAGCGCGCCTCCGCCCCGAAGCCCGAGGACCGGAAGCCCGAGCCGAACCGGAGGCCCTGGTCGCGGACCAGCTCGTCGAGGTCCACGGTCTCGGTCGACGGCCGCTCCAGCGGCACGCCGAGGAGATAGCCCTGACCGGCGCGGATGCCAAGCGACCGCACGAACTCGAGCTGCTCGACGGTCTCGATGCCCTCGGCGATGACCAGCGCGCCCCACCGGTCGGCGAGGTCCTTGAGCGTCTCGACGACCTCCTGCGACGTCGCGCGGACGACACCGCCCTGGATCAGCGAGAGATCGATCTTGACGATGTCGAACCGCAGCTGGGACAGCAGCCGCAGGCCGGCGTTGCCGGCGCCGACGTCGTCGGCCGCGATGCGCATCCCCGCGGCGCGACACGCGTCGACCGCGCGGCTGAGCCGGTCCATGTCCTCGACGGCCTCGCGCTCGGTCAGCTCGAGCACGATGCGGCCCGGATCGACGCCGTGCCGGTTCGCGAGCTGGACGAGGCCGTGGACGCTGAACTGGTCCGACTCGAGCGAGCGCGGCGAGATGTTGAGCGTCAGGCTGCCCGGCAGCGACAGGCGGGCGAACGCGGCGATCGATGTCGTGAGGCTGGCGAGGTCGAGCTCGACGGTCCGGCCGAACGCCTCGGCCGCGGTGAACAGCTCGGTCGCGTCGGCGAAGCCGGAGCCCGGCATCGGCCGGCTGAGCGCCTCGAAGCCGCGCGGGCGGCCCGACCGCAGATCGAAGATCGGCTGGAAGACCGTGTTGAGCGCACCAGCGGCGGCCACCTGTGCGACGAGCCCCGCCCGACCGGCGACCGAGCGCTCCATGCCGGGCGAGCCGTGGCGCTCGGGCTCGAAGATCGAGACGCACGTGCGGCCGTGCTTCTTGCCGTATGCCAGCGCCGCATCCGCCTCGCGATAGAGCGTGGCCCGATCGGGTGCGGTGCCGGGTGCCGCGGCGATGCCCACCGTGAACGACCACGGCTGCATCGGCGCCCCGTCCCGTCTGCGGCGATCATCCACGCCGCGCTCCAGCACCGTCGCCAGGATCCGGCGCATCGCCAGGTAGGCGCCATCGGCATCCACACCGGGCATCAGCACCGCGAACTCGTCGCCACCGATGCGGAAGACCTGGTCGCCGCGGCGCAGGCCGGCTGTCAGCACGCCCGCGATACCGACCAGCACGCGGTCGCCGCCGGCGTGGCCCTCGGCCTCGTTGACCTTGCCGAAATCGTCGAGGTCGAGGATGGCCAGCGAGAGTCGGCTGTTGTAGCGGGTAGAACCGACCCACTGGCGCTCGAGCTCTTCCTGGAACGCGCGATGGTTGCCGAGACCGGTCAGGGCGTCGCGCAGCGACTCGGCGCGCGCTCGGGTGTAGGCGTCCTCGAGGACGACCCGTGCACGGTCCAGCCGTTCGGCCGGCTCCAGGATCCGCTTCGCGAGCCAGACCGTGAGTCCGCCGAGCGCGAGCGAGAGCGCCGCGATCCCGGCGGTCGGCAGGAGGATCGACGCACCGTCACCGATGCTGAGCGAGTAGATGACCGGTGTGGCCAGCGCGACCGGGATCGCGAACATGGTGATCAGCGCGAGGAACAGGCGCAGCCGGACGACACGCAGGTCGGTCGACCTGTCGAAGATCGTGTCCTCCGGATCGCGGGCGTCGGGAATCGGAGCGCTGGTCTGGATGATCGGCCTCCGGATCGGGCGAGGTCCGGCGGGATGGGCGACGCGGTGCCGGTCGCGTCGTTATACGCCGCTCAGGCCGTGGCGCGTACGGGCACCGTCGTACCGCCCGCGATAGGACCTCCGGACACGCTCTGCTACCCTTCCGGCCGCAAGGCGGCCGCCGCACACCAGCCATCCGGAGACCCGCGCACCGATGACATCCTCGCGAACGATCGTCGACAAGATCTGGGCCGACCACGTCGTCGCCGAGGATCCCGGCTCTCCGGCCGTGCTCGCGGTGGACCTCCACCTCATCCACGAAGTGACATCGCCGCAGGCGTTCACCGGCTTGCGCGAGCGCGGCCTCGGCGTCCGTCGACCGGGCCAGACCGTGGCGACCGCCGACCACTCGATCCCGACCACGCCACGAAACCTGCCGATGCTGGACCTCCAGGCGGCCGCGCAGATCGGCCAGCTCGAGCGCAACTGCGCCGACTTCGGGATCCCGCTCCACGGGATCGGCTCGCCGTCGCAGGGCATCGTCCACGTCATCGGGCCGCAGCTCGGGCTCACCCAGCCCGGGATGACCATCGTGTGCGGCGATTCGCACACTTCGACCCATGGCGCGTTCGGGGCGTTGGCATTCGGGATCGGGACGAGCGAGGTCGAGATGGTCCTCGCTACGCAGACGCTGCTCCAGCGCCGGCCGAAGACCTACGAGGTCCGCGTCGATGGACGGCTCGCGGCCGGCGTGTCGGCCAAGGACATCATCCTCGCGCTGATCTCCCGGATCGGGGTCGGCGGCGGTACGGGCCATGTCTTCGAGTACCGGGGCGAGGCCATCCGGGCGCTGACGATGGAACAGCGCATGACCGTGTGCAACATGAGCATCGAGGGCGGGGCACGAGCCGGGCTGATCGCCCCGGACGAAACGACGTTCGACTACATGCACGGCCGGCCGCATTCGCCCCAGGGCGCCGATTGGGACGCCGCGGTCGAGCGCTGGCGGGGTCTGCCGACCGACGACGGCGCGACCTTCGACCGGTCGATCACGATCGACGCGAACGCGCTCGAGCCGATGATCACCTACGGGACGAACCCGGGGATGGGCATCCCGATCACGTCGCGCGTGCCCTCGCCGGACGACGAGACCGACCCCGCGCAGCGCCGCGCGCTCGAGCACGCGCTGTCCTATATGGATCTCCAGCCTGGTCAGCCGATCCTCGGCCAGAAGGTCGACGTCGTGTTCGTCGGGTCGTGCACCAACGGCCGCATCAGCGACCTGCGGCTGGCAGCCGCCGCCCTCAAGGACCGACGCGTCGCCGATGGCGTGCGCCTGATGGTCACGCCCGGGAGCGATGAGGTGAAGCGCGAGGCCGAGCGCGAAGGTCTGGCTGACGTGTTCAGGGCGGCCGGCGGCGATTGGCGCGAATCGGGCTGCTCGATGTGCATCGCGATGAACGGCGACCAGCTCACGCCGGGTCAGTACGCGGTGAGCACGTCGAACCGCAACTTCGAGGGCCGGCAGGGCAAGGGCGGACGTACGTTCCTCGCGTCGCCGCTGACCGCCGCCGCGTCCGCCATCACCGGCGTCGTGACGGACCCGCGAACGCTGCCCGGCATCGAGAGCATGGCCGCGGTGGGCGGCCGCTGACGATGGCAGAGCCGTTCCGGATGTTCACGAGCAAGGTCGTGCCGATCGACGCCGAGAACGTCGACACCGATCAGATCATCCCGGCGCGCTATCTCAAGGTGACCGACAAGGTCGGTCTCGCCGATGCCCTGTTCCGCGACTGGCGCTTCGAGGAGGACGGCTCGCTCAAGGATCCGCCGTTCATCCTCGACACCGCGGGCATGGCCGGGCGCCAGATCCTGCTGGTCGGCGACAACTTCGGGTCCGGGTCGTCGCGCGAACACGCCCCCTGGGCGCTGACGTCATGGGGCGTCCGCGCCATCCTGTCGACCGGCTTCGCCGACATCTTCAAGAGCAACAGCCTCAAGAACGGGCTGCTGCCGATCGAGGTGACGCCGGAGATCCACGGCCGGCTGCGCGAGCTGCTCGAGCGCGATCCCGACGCGGCATTGACCGTCGACCTCGCCGAGGAAGGCGTGCTGCTGCCGGACGGTTCGACGATCGACTTCGTGATCGATCCGTTCGCCAAGCGGATGCTGCTGGCCGGGACCGACGAGCTCGGCTACCTCCTGTCGAAGGAGGCGGACATCAGCACATGGGAAGCGTCGCACCCGCCGCGCATCGAGACCCGAGCGACGGCCTAGCCCCCGTGGATCAGGCGGGCCGTGGCGCGGCCCAACGCGGCTGGATCGGGCGGAGCATCGTGCGGCGGGCGCAGACAGCACAGCCGAGGTGTGGGGTCGGGCCGTGCTGGCGATGTGCCTCGACGGCTGCGCGGAGGACACGGAAGGGCCGTGTCGCGGCATGGCGCACGGGGCGGGTCATGGTCGATGGCCTCCGGGCTAGCGGCGGGTCAGTGATGGTTCGAGCATCGGCGAGGCGGGCGCTCGTACCCACGGACGGAGGGCGACCGTCGGATTGGACGACCGACGAGGTCCGGCGACGACATGCGGCCGTTCGGAACCGCAAGCCCGGTCGGTCCGTCACGTGGCGCATGAACATCCTTCGATCGACCGGCCGCTTCGGCGCCGGCACCCTGGCCATCGCCCTGCTGCTGGCTGCCTGTTCGAGCGGCGGTGCGGCACCATCGGCTAACCCGAGCCAGCCACCGTCCGACACACCCGTCAGCGCTCCGCCCAGCACCGGCAACGGTTCGGACCCCGGACCCGTCATCGGGGCGAAGCCGGTGGTCCCGAAGCCGGGTCAGGCGATCGGCCTCCATCCGGTCCCCGCCGAGGAGCTCAGAGCCCGCGTGGACGGCAACAAGATCATCGTGACCGCCATCTGGACGACCGGCGTGGAACCCTGCACGATCCTCGACTCCATCGTCGTCGACAAGGGCGAGGGCACCTACACGATCACGCTCCGCGAGGGCAGTAGCCCGCAGGAGATCGCCTGCATCGCGCTCGCCGAGCAGCACGTGACCGAGTTCGAGATCCCCGACGTCGCCGCCGGCGACTGGACGATCAGCGATTCCGGCGGCGTCGCGCCACCCGTCGCCGTCACGGTCAGCTAGGGGACCGCGCGGCGACGGGCACGCCGCGCACCGAACCACACCGAACCGCCCCGGACCGCACACGTCCGGGGCGTTCTCATGACCCCTGTGCGACGATCGGTCCGTGAACCCGCTCGACCTCGTGGCCATCATCCTGGTCGTCCTCGCCGTGGTCCTCGGGTTCAGCTCCGGCGCACTGCCCCAGGTCGGCGGGCTGCTCGGCGCCGTCGGCGGCGGCGCGCTGGCGGTCCTCGCGATCACCCGGCTCGTCGAGCCGCTCGACGCGATCCCCGTCAATGTCCGCCCGTACGCGGTGCTCGCGGTGCTCCTGATGGCCGTCGGCATCGGCAAATCCGTCGGCTCGGCGATCGGGCGAACCGCCGCGCGATCGCTGGGCTCCGGCATCCTCGGTGCGGCGGATCGAGTCGCCGGCGGGCTGACCGGCGCCGCACAGGCGCTTCTCGTGGTGTGGCTGGCCGGCGGGTTGCTGGCGATCGGGCCCGTGCCCAGGCTCACCGAGGCGGCCCAGACATCGACCGCGATCCGCACCCTGAACGCGGTCCTGCCCCCACCCGACGCGATCGCCGGCGAGCTGGGCCAGCTCCTGGGCGATTCCGGTCTGCCCGATGTCTTCGTCGGCTTCGAGCCGCTCCCGCGTCCCCCGGTCGACATTCCCACGGACGCCAGCGCGCGGCAGATCGCCGAGCTCGCGGAGGGGAGCACCGTGCGGGTCCTGGCCATCGTCTGCGGCGACCGCGCCGCCGGCAGCGGCGTTGCCGTCGCAGACGGGTACGTCGTCACCAACGCCCACGTGGTCGCCGGATCGCGTGATGGCGCGGTCAGCGTCGCGACCGTTCGTGGCGACCCGGTCGACGCGCGCGTCGTCCTGTTCGACCCGCTCCTCGACGTGGCTCTGCTCCACGCCCCGGACCTCCGCGCGCAGGCGCTGCGGTTCGCCAGCCGCGACCCGGGCCGGGGGATCGCCGGGGCGGCGCTCGGCTATCCGGGCGGCGGCTCGCTGACGATCGTGCCTGCGGCCGTCACCGGTGCCTATCGCGCGACCGGGCGCGACATCTACGGGCGCCTGCGGGTCGATCGCGACATCCTCGAGCTCCGCGCCGAGATCGAACGTGGCGACAGCGGCGGTCCGTTCGTGTTGCGGGACGGGACCATCGGTGGCCTCGTCTTCGCCGAGGCGCGGACGGACCAGGATGTCGGCTACGCGCTGAGTCCGACCTCGGTGGCGGTGCGCATCACGCCGTCGCTCGGGCGGACGGGCGCGGTCGAGACGGGGAGCTGCCTGCGGACCTAGTTCGGCCGGCCGGGCGTCAGCTCCGAGATCCAGTGGGCGACCGCGCGCATGACCTTGTCACGGATCTTCGGCTGGTTCGCGAGGAGCGAGGTGAACTCCCGATGGCCGACCACCAGCAGGGTCGCCGGTGTCGCCGCCATGGCCGTCGCCGTCCGCGGGGCCTTACCGAGGAGCGCCAGCTCACCGAAGAAGTCTCCCGGCCCCATGGTGTTGACGCGCTTGCCCGCCTTGCTGATGTCGATCTTGCCGTCGAGGATCACGAAGAACTCGTGCCCGGACGCGCCTTCCTCCGTGAGGACCTTGCCAGCGTTCACCGTGACCTCGTCGGCAAGCTTGCTGACCGCGGCGAGGTCTCGCTCGCTCAGGTCCGCGAAGAGCGGACATTTCGACAGCATCGTGGCCTTCTGATCCATCGCCCTCGACCATCCCTCCTCGCAGTGACCCCTCAGGTTCCGGTCGCGGCAGCATACGCGCTGGGTCCTTCCACTGGAAGGTCGGATGCAGCGGCTATCCTCCCGTGATGGCGGAGGGACGGCCCGGGCGGATGGACTTGGCGATCGGCGCATTGCGCACCGCCCTCGCCGAACCTGCCATCCGCCGGCTGACCGTCGCGTGGTTCGCGGTGATGGCCGGCAAGTGGGCGCTCTTGGTGGCCACGCTCGTCATCGCCTACGACCTCGGCGGACCCTTCGCGGTGGGGATCCTCGGCGTCGTGCGTTACCTCACCCCGGCGATCATCGCGCCGCTGGCCGGGTTGCCCGCCTCGCGCTGGCCGCTGGAGTCGGTGCTGCGCGCCACCAACCTCGTCCGGACGATCGCGGCTGCCGGGGCGTTGGTCGTGGTCGCGACCGACGCGCCATTTGCCGCCCTGGCGGTGATGGTCGGCCTCGAGGCCGGCGCCGGGGCGTTCACGCGACCGATCCACATGGCGCTCCTGCCGGCCTGCGGGCGGACGCCCGAGCAGCTCATCGCCTCGAACGTGACGTCGAGTGCGGCAGAGGGTCTCGGGACGTTCGTCGGGCCGGCACTCAGCGGCCTCCTCCTGGTGGTCGCCGGTCCAGCCGCGGCGATCGCCGCGGTCGTAGCGCTCTATGCCCTGGGCCTGGTCGCCATCACCGGGCTCCACATCCCGGCCGTGGGACGACGCGCCGATCCGCCGACCATCACGACGGTCCTGCGCGAGATCTCGGCGGGTGTCAGAGCTGCCGCCACGCTGCCCGGTCCCCGGCTGGTGATCATCGGCTTGGCCTTCCAGACGTTCGTGCGTGGGCTGCTGACGGTCCTCGTCGTGGTCGCCGCGATCGAACAGCTGGGTCTCGGTGAAGGCGGCGTGGGAACCTTGAACGCGGCGATGGGCCTCGGCGGTCTGGCCGGCGCGCTCGCCGCCATCGGCCTTGCGGGTAGGAGCCGGCTCGGTCCGGCGTTCACGGTCGCACTGGCCGGTTGGGGTGCGCCGATCGCCGTGATGGGACTCATCGTCGATCCGGTGGTCGCCCTGGTCTCGATGGCGGCTGTGGGGCTGAGCAACAGCATCCTGGACGTATCGGGGTTCACGCTCGCCCAGCGGACCACCCCGAACGCGTCGCGGGTCGCCCTGCTCGGGCTCATCGATAGTGTCGCGAACGTCGGACCGGCACTCGGGGGCCTCGTCGCGCCGCTGCTGATCGCGTCGATCGGGACCCCGGCCGCGCTCGTCGTGACGGGCGCGATCCTTCCGGTCGTGGCCCTCATCGGCTGGCCGGCGATGCGGCGGCTCGACGAGGGCGGGCCGGTCGCGGCACGTCGCGTGGCGCTCGTCCATGACCAGCCGCTGTTCGCGCCACTGTCGCTGGCGTCGGTCGAACACCTTGCCGGGTCGCTGACACCGGTCCGGTTCGAGGATGGCGAGTGGCTCATCCGCGAGGGCGAAGCCGGCGACCGCTACGTCCTCATCGACGAGGGTATGGTCGAGGTCGTCCAGGGTGGTCGGCACCTCCACGAACTTGGGCCGGGGACGGGCATCGGTGAGATCGCGCTCCTGCAGGCCATCCCACGGACCGCCTCGGTCATCGCCCGGGGACCGGTCAGCGCGTATGGCCTCGACCGGTCGTCATTCCTCGAAGCCGTCCTGGGGCACGCCGCCAGCCACGCCGCCGCGTCAGCGGTGTCGGATGACCACCTCGAGGCGGATGCCACCAGGGCGGCCGCCCGCTCCTGACCGCGCCTACACTGCACGCCATGCCCGACGCCGTCACCACCGCACCGTCGCATCCCTACGACCGCCCGACCGATCCGGCCAAACGCCATTCGACGGCCCTGACCGACGGCCCCGACCGGGCCGCTGCGCGGGCGATGCTCAAGGCGATCGGTTTCACCGACGAGGATCTCGCCAAACCGCTCGTCGGCGTGGCCACGACCTGGATCGAGACGATGCCGTGCAACTACAACCAGCGGCGCCTGGCCGAGCACGTCAAGGACGGCATCCGTGCGGCGGGTGGCACGCCGATGGAGTTCAACACGGTGTCCGTGAGCGACGGCGTCTCGATGGGCACCGAGGGCATGAAGGCGTCGCTGGTCAGCCGCGAGGTCATCGCCGACTCGATCGAGCTCGTCGTCCGTGGCCACCTGTTCGACGGCGTGGTCTGCCTGGTGGGCTGCGACAAGACGATCCCTGCCGCCGCGATGGCCCTCGGCCGGCTCGATGTCCCCGGGCTGATCCTCTACAACGGCACGATCTACCCGGGCGTCTACAAGGGCCGGCGGGACGCCACCGTGGTCACGGTGTTCGAGGCGATCGGCGCCTATCGGGCCGGGAAGATCAGCCTCGACGAGCTGTACGAGGTCGAGAACGTGGCCTGTCCCGGGGCGGGCGCGTGTGGCGGACAGTTCACCGCCAACACCATGGCGACGGTCATGGAATTCATGGGGCTCTCGCCCGCTGGGCTCAATGGCATCCCTGCCGAGGATCCGGCCAAGGACGCCGCCGCCCGGCAGAGCGGCGAGCTCGTCATGGACCTCGTCCGCCGCGACGTGCGGCCGTCGGTGTTCGTCACCCGCGAGGCGCTCGAGAACGGCATCGCCAGCATCGCGGCGACGGGTGGTTCGACCAACGGCGTCCTGCACCTCCTGGCCATCGCGCACGAGTACGGCATCGACCTCGGCATCGACCAGTTCGGAGCGGTCGCCGACCGGACCCCGCTGGTCGCCGACATGCAGCCGGGCGGCCGCTACACGGCGACCGACATGTACGAGGCGGGCGGCGTCGGTCTGGTGATGCGCGAGCTGCTGAAGCGCCCGGGCCTGCTCGACGGCGGGGCACCGACCGTCGACGGCCGGACGCTGGAGCAGATCGCGGCTGACACCGTCGCGACCGACGGGCAGCAGGTCGTCGTGCCGCTCGAGACGCCGATCAAACCGACCGGCGGGCTCGCCATCCTGCGCGGGACGCTCGCCCCGGAGGGCTGCGTCGTGAAGCTCGCCGGCCACGAGCGCCGCCTCCACCGCGGCCCGGCCCGCGTGTTCGACTCCGAGGCGGCCTGCTTCGAGGCGGTCAAGGAGCGCCGGATCGTGGCCGGCGACGTGGTCGTCATCCGCTACGAGGGCCCGGTCGGCGGTCCGGGCATGCAGGAGATGCTCAGCGTCACGGCGGCGCTCGTCGGCGAAGGCCTCGGCGACGCCGTCGCGCTGATCACCGACGGCCGCTTCTCCGGCGGGACCCACGGCCTGATGCTCGGCCACATCGCGCCCGAGGCGGCCCTGGGAGGTCCGATCGCGATCGTCGAGGAGGGCGACGAGATCGTCATCGACGTGGATCGCAAGGCGCTCGACCTGATGGTCGCGGAGGATGAGATCGCGCGGCGGTTCGCGGCCTGGACACCGCCGGCGCCGAACTACACGACCGGCGTCCTGGCCAAGTACGCCGCCCTGGTCGGCTCGGCATCGACCGGTGCGGTGACGACCGGCAGTCGGATGGCAGCGAACCTGGTGGCATCGCGCGTCGCTCGATGACCCGCCACATCCCGATCGGGATCAAGACGTCGCCACAGGCGGTCGAGTGGCCGACCCTCGACGCCATGTGGGCGCGGATCGGCACGCACGACGTGTTCGAGTCGGTGTGGATGAACGACCACCTGACCGATATCGCCCAGGAGCGGGGCGGCGCGAGCCTCGAGGCGCTGACCGCCATGGCAGCGCTGCTCCACCGCGTCCCCGGCCGATGGGTCGGCCAGGCCGTGCTGTCCAACACGTTCCGCCATCCGGCGATCCTGGCCAAGGCCGCGACGGTCCTCGACCACGCCACTGGCGGCCGGTCCATCGTCGGGCTCGGCGCCGGCTGGCATGTCGGCGAGCACGCGTCGTTCGGCATCCCGTTGCCGCCGATGCGCGAGCGGTTCGACCGATTCGAATCGGCCGTCCACGTGCTTCGGGCCCTCTGGTCGACGGAGGCGTCGGCGGCGCCCGGGGTGACGCGCCCTGATCCCTACTACCCGCTCACCGAGGCGACGAACGAGCCCGTACCGCTGACGCCCGGCGGACCGAAGCTGTGGCTGGGCGTGGGCGGACCGCGCGGCATCGCCCTGGCGGCGGCGCAGGCAGACGGGTGGGTCATGCCCGCGGTCGATGTCCGTTCGGGGCGGTCCACCGACCTTGACGACTTCAGCCGCGGGCGCGACGCGATCATCGACGGGCTGGAGGCGATCGGCCGCGATCCGGCGACGTTCGAGTTCGGTGCCCAGTTCCCGACCGGCTCGACGTCCGAGGACCGCGCCACGGCCCTCGCCCAGGGCCAGGACGCCGTCCGTCGTGGCGCCACCCACGTGATCCTCAACCTCCGCCCGCGGATGGGCGCCGACGGCGTCGACGCGGTGGCGTACGAGGTAGCAGAGCCCTTGCGGCAGGCCATCGGATGAGCGCGCATCATGGCGTCGTGCCCGCCAACGACGCCGGCCCGCTCCCGCCCGACCCGGCCGCCTACGACTCGCCGCGTGCCGAGCGTGCCCGGGCCAAGGGGCTCAAGGCGCCCTACATCGCGGGCGGCCACGACCCCGATCCGGCAACGGGTCGGGCCGAGGAACGGCGCCTCGGTCGGCTGCTCGTCCTGATGGTCGTGGTGATCGTGTCCTCGGGGTTCGTGATCGGGACGATCGTCGCCCTGCTCGGCCCGCTGGGTGGTCGGTGACGGCCGGCGCGACCAGCACCCCATCCGCTGCGATCCCCGCCGAGGTGTGGGGGACGGCCCACCAGTCGGTCGTGGCCACGCTGCGCGACCTCATCCGGATCCCATCCGTCAACCCGCCCGACCCCACCGCCCCCGACCAGGAGACCCGGGTCGCGCGCTACCTGGAGGAACGACTGCGGGCCCTCGGCCTCGACGCCGAGGTCGTCGAGCCGGCACCGGGACGAGGGTCCGTCCACGCTCGGCTCCGCGGCGACGGGACCGGCGGCGAGCCCTTCCTGCTGCTGTCGCACCTCGATGTCGTCCCCGCCCCGCCCGAACGCTGGTCGCACGGGCCGTTCGCCGCCGACATCGCCGATGGCTATGTCTACGGCCGCGGCGCCGTAGACATGAAGGGGATGATCGCGCTCGAGCTCGGGGTCGTCGAACGCCTCGTCGCCGAGGCACGCGCCGCGGGGCGCGACCCCGCGAGCGACCCCATCCCGGGTCTCCGCCGGGACGTCCTGTTCACCTGCGCCGCCGATGAGGAGGCGGGTTCCACCGACGGCGCGCGCTGGTTCGCCGCGCACCGACCCGAGTGGTTGCAGGCCGCGGGAGCGGTCAACGAGTGCGGCGGCGTGTCGGTCACCGTCGCCGGCCGGCGCCTCTACCCGATCCAGGTGGCCGAGAAGGGCTTCGTCCCGTACCGGATCCACGTGACGGGCAACTGGGGCCACGGATCGATGCCGCGCACCGACAACGCGGCGGTCATCGCCGCGGGGATCATCGAGCGGCTAGCGGTGCCGGGCCCCATCCGGATGACGCCGGTGATGCGCAGGTTCCTTGCGGCGGCAGCCGACGCCCTCGGCGGCGAGGCCGCCGCGGTGCTGCAGTCGATCGCCGCCGGCGAGCTCGATCCCGACGCCACGGATCGTGCCATCGACGGCCTGTGCGACCCGATGTACGCGCGGGCGCTGCGAGCGCTCATCCGCGACACGCTCAGCCCGAACGTGATCCATGCCGGGGTCAAGTACAACGTCATCCCGGGTGACGCCGTCATCGACGTCGACTGCCGGATCCTGCCGGGCACGTCAGAGCCCGACATCCGCGAGGAGGTCGAGCGCCGCATCGGGCCCGACGCGCTCCGGGCATGCCGGATCGAGCGGCTGGCGTGGGGCGAGCCCGTCGAGTCGCCGGCGGAAGGACCGCTGTGGGACACGCTCGTCGACACGCTCCGCGACCACGACCCCGACGGCGTCGCTCTGCCCGTGATGGCACCGTTCGCGACCGACGCCAAGGCCACGTCGATGGTCGGCACCCCGACGTATGGCTTCTCCCCGTTCCGCCTCGAGCCCGAGGAGCGCTTCCTCGAACGGTTCCATGGCGTCGACGAACGGATCTCGCTCGATGCGCTGCGGTTCGGTCTGCCCGTCCTCTACGACGTCGTGCGCCGCTTCTGCGGCTAAGACCGCAGGCTCTCCTCAGGCGGGAGCATCCTCGCCTGCTGGTTCGCTCGGTCCGGACACGCGCACCCGCTCACCGCACGATCGGCAGATGTAGACGTGACCACGAAGCCAGTCACGCTCGGGATCGTGCTGGCCCGGATCGCTGTGCTCCTCGCCCTCTTCGCGCTCCATCGCGGACCATGAACCGTCGGCGTGCCGATGCTCGAGATAGAGCGGGGTTTCGGAGATCTGGCCGTACTGGAACATCGCGTCCTCCTGCGGCCGCTCGCCGCTTCGCCGGTCAGCCGTTCGGCCCCTGCTCCTCCGGCACGGTGATACGCACACGTTCTTCGCACGACGTGCACACGAAGATGTGACCGCGCTGCCATTGCTGTTCCGGGTCGTGCCCGGCCGGGTCGTGATGCTGGACCTTCTCGTCGGGCGCTAACCTGCCCCACGAGCCATCGGAGTGCTGATGCTCGACCTCGAACAGCACGTTCGACCGCTGACCGTATTGGAACATCCGGTGACCTCCTCGGCCTAGCCTACAGTGCCGCGCTCTGGGTCACGTCCCCGGCTCGCGACGCGCCCGGATGAGACGACCGCGGCGCGAGATGGCATGGGTCGCCAGCGCGGCGACGCCCATCGCCACGATCGAGCGCTCGGCGGTCGGCAGGGGCCGGACCGCACGCAGGAATTGGTCCGCACGTGCCCGATCGACGACGCGCAGGATGGCGTGACCCCGCGGGGTCAGTCGCAACACCTTCTGGCGACGATCCTCCTCCTCGGCCTGGCGTTCGACGAGCCGGCGCTTGACCAGCCCGTCGATGAGCCGGCTCGTCGCCGACGGCGAGCGATTGATCGATTCGGCCAACTCGCCGATGGTCAGCGTGCTGCCGTCGGCGAGGACGTACAGGGCGGCGAGCTGGGTGAACCCGAGGCGGAGCTCGCCCAGCTGACTGGCGAAGCCGATGACCAGCTCGCGCCACAGGGCGCGGCCCATCGCCACGCGCTCGCTGATCTGGCGGACGTTCGGCAGACGCGTCCCGGCCGCCAGGACCGGCGCCGACAAGTCGGCCTCGAAACGCTGGGCGATCTCCCGACGGGGCGCCGGACGGGTGGCCATGCATGCAAGCATGCACGCGAATCCGCGTGGGCGGCAAGCCCGCCCCGTACATTTTCGGGCGATGTCCCCCTTCGCATTCGTCTTTCCCGGCCAGGGCTCGCAATCGGTGGGCATGGGCCGGGACCTCGCCACGTCGTCGCCGGCCGCCGCGGCTGTCTGGTCGGTCGCCGATGCGGCCTTGGGCGAAGCGCTGCGCCAGCTCGCCTGGGAGGGTCCAGCGGAGCGGCTCGACCGCACCGAGAACGCCCAGCCCGCCCTGCTCGCAGCCTCGATCGCGATCCTCGAAGCGATGCGCGAGCGCTGGGCAGCGGCCGGTCTCGAGTCGCCGGCCCCGGCGTTCGCCGCCGGTCATTCGATGGGCCAGTACTCCGCGTTCGTCGCGAGCGGCGTCCTGTCGCTGGAGGATGGCATCCGTCTCGTCCGACGCCGCGGCGAGCTGATGCAGGCATCGGGTCAGGGCCGCGACGGCGCGATGGCCGCCATCATCGGGCTCGACGATGCGAAGGTGCCCGACCTGCTCGCCGCCGCGGGCGCGCATGGAACGTTCGTGGTCGCGAACCGCAACGCCCCCGGCCAGGTGGTGGTGTCGGGTGAGCGCACCGCGATCGAGGCCGGTGCCGAGATCGCCAGGGAGCTCGGTGCCAAGCGCTCGATCGTGCTGCCGGTCAGCGTCGCCGCGCACTCGCCGCTGATGATCGAAGCGGCCGAGGGGATGCGGGAGACGCTGGCATCCATCGAGTTCCACGACCCGACCACGACGCTGCTCGCGAACGCCGATAGTCGACCCATCACGACCGCCGAGGCTGCCCGAAGCGAGCTCGTCGACCACCTCACGGCCGGCGTCGACTGGGTCGAGGCCGTCGAGCGGATGACCACCGCCGGCATCACGACCTTCGTCGAGGTCGGGCCGGGCAAGGTCCTGACCGGCCTCATCAAACGCATCGCACCCGACGCCGAGCTCGTCCCGGCGGACGACCCGGCATCGCACGATCGCCTGCTCGATCTGGCCGCCGTCACGGCCTGATCGCCTACTCCTGGAGGGATAGCCAACCATGCGTCGACCCGACTACGACCGCCGCGTCGTCGTCACCGGACTCGGGGTCATCAGCCCCGTCGGCAACGACAAGGCGACAGCCTGGTCGAATCTCGTCAACGGCGTGTCGGGCCTCGGCCCGATCACCCATTTCGACACCTCGCCCTATGAGGCCAAGGTCGCCGGCGAGGTCCAGGACTTCGACGCCAAGGCGTGGATGGACCCGAAGGCCGCCCGCCGCAGCGAGTCGAGCCTGCATTTCGGCGTGGCCGCCGCCAAGCAGGCGCTGGCCGACTCGGGCTTCGAGCTGACCGACGAGAACCGCACCGAGGTCGGGGTCGTATTCGGGTCGGGCGCCGGCGGGCAGCAGCTGATGATCGACAACTACGTCACGCTCCACGAGAAGGGCAACCGCACGGTCGCGCCGACGTTCATCGCCAACGCGCTCGTCGATAGCTGCTCGGGGATGATCGCGATCGAGACCGGAGCGATCGGGCACAACGTGTGCATGGTGTCGGCGTGTGCGACGGGGACGCACAACGTCGGTGAGGCGGCCGAGACGATCCGGCGCGGCGACTGCATCGCGGTGATCAGCGGCTCGACCGAGGCGCCGCTGCTCGAGGTCGCCCACGCCGGCTTCTCCAACATGCGCGGCATGGGTCTGCCACGCCCCGGCGAGGAGCCGCAGACCGTATCCCGGCCGTTCGACGCCACGCGCGACGGGTTCGTGCTCGGGGAGGGGGCCGGGTCGCTCTTCCTCGAGGACCTGGAGATCGCCAAGGCACGCGGCGCGACGATCTACGCGGAGGTCGTCGGCTACGGGTCGGCGGCCGACGGCTGGGACATGGTCCAGCCGATCGACGCAGGGGTCGGCTCCGCACGGGCGATGCAGATGGCCCTCGAGCGGCGCGGCGTCCCTGCCGACGAGGTCGACCTGATCAACCCGCATGGCACGTCGACGCCGCTCGGTGACAAGCGCGAGGCGGAGGCCATCTGGACGACGTTCGGGTCGCGCGCGGCGCGCGACGCCAAGTCGATCGCCATCAGCGCGACCAAGTCGATGACCGGGCACATGATGGGCGCCGCCGGCGCCTTCGAGGCATTCGCGACGGTCATGTCGGTCGCCGAGCAGTGCGCCCCGGGCACGCTCAACTACCGCGACTACGACCCGGAATGCGACCTGTGGGTCCCGGCCGAGACGGTCCCGATGGAGATCCGCCACGCGCTCTCGAACAACATCGGCCTCGGTGGCCACAACGGTGCGGTGATCTTCAAGCGGTACGACGGGGACTGACCCGTCGTCCGGTTCCGCCACCCTACAATCCGAATCGATGCCTGAACGAGACCCTGCCCGCCGCGCCGTCGTGACCGGTCTCGGCGCGGTCATGCCGATCGGCAACGACTTCCCGACCTATTGGGCCAACCTCCAGGCCGGCGTGACCGGCACGCGGACGATCCAGAGCTTCGACGCGTCGCAGCACGAGGTCCGGATCGCCGCCGAGGTGCTCGACTTCGACCCGAAGACGGTCATGGACCCGAAGATGGCGCGCCGCATGAGCCGGTTCATCCACCTCGCGATGGGTGCCGGCAAGGAGGCGGTCGCCGACTCCGGCATCGACTTCGCGGCGATGACGCCCGAGCAGCGCGACCGCGTCGGCGTCGTCGTCAACACCGGCGGCGGCGGGATCGAGCAGATCATCGACGGGACCCATGTCCACGACCAGCGAGGTCCGCGGTTCGTGTCGCCGTTCGCGGTCCCTGCCCTGTCGGGCTCGATGGCGGCGGCGTTGCTGTCGATGGAGTGGGGCCTCACTGGGCCGGTCATCACCCAGGTCGCCGCGTGCGCGACGTCGGTCATCGCCTTCCACGACGCGCTGCGGCTGATCCGCGAGGGGGAGTGCGACGTGGTCGTGACAGGCGGCACGGAGGCCCCGATCTGGCCGATGGGTGTCGCCGCGCTGGCGAACATGACCGCGCTCTCGAAGCGCAACGACGAGCCCGAGTCGGCATCACGACCGTTCGACCTGACGCGCGATGGGTTCGTCCTCGGTGAGGGCGCCGGCATCGTGCTCGTCGAGTCGCTGGCCCACGCACGAGAGCGCGGTGCGACCCCGATCGCGGAGATCCTCGGTGGCGCGCTGACCGCCGATGCCTTCCACATCAGCGCGCCGGAACCGACGGGGCGCGGCCAGGCGCGCTCGATGACGAACGCGCTGCGCAACAGCGGGATCGCGCCCGACGAGGTCGACTACATCGTCGCCCACGGCACCGCGACGCCACTCAACGACGTGACCGAGACGCGCGCGATCAAGACTGCCTACGGCGACCATGCCTACAAGGTCGCGATCAGCTCACCGAAGTCGATGATCGGCCACCTCGTCGGGGCGGCCGGCATCGCCAGCGCGCTGGCCGGTCTCGGCGCGATCCGCGACGGGATCATCCCGCCGACCGCCAACCTGCGCACGCCCGACCCCGAGTGCGACCTCGACTACGTGCCGCTCACCGCGCGCACCGCCAAGGTCGAGACCGTGGCCGTCGACGGCTTCGGGTTCGGTGGCCAGAACGCGGTGTCGATCTTCCGCAAGCTGGTCGACTGACCCTCAGCGGAGCGACCGGCCTTCGAACGTCTCGATGGCGTCGATGAACGTCCGGCCGAGTGGCGCCGAGCGGTCGGCCTCGTAGTCGTAGCGGACCATCACCGAGTCGCTCGTCGCGACGAGCCGCGGGGTGGCGCCCGGCCCGCACGCCGTGAGTCGGTGCTCCAGCGTGAACGACGTCCGGCCGATGTGGGTGGCCCGGGTCTCGACCGTGACGGTCTCGCTGTGGAATACCGGCGCCCGGTAGGTGATGCGCGCCTCGGCCAGGATCAGGCTCTCCGCCCCTTCATGGCCGGCGGCGACCGGCTCGCCGGTCACGTCGGTCCAGTAGCGGATGCGGGCCATCTCGCAGTAGGTCAGGTAGACCGCGTTGTTGACGTGGCCCATCGCGTCGGTGTCGGCGAAGCGGACCTCGATCTCGACCCGGTGCGCGAAGTCGCCGTCGAGGTCGCGCGGATCGTCAGGTGTCGTGATGCGGGTCCGAGTCAAGAGGGCTCCATGCCGAAGCGCACGACGGGAAATCCTTCACGATCGGCGGCGTTCGCAAGGCGACCGTCGAGCGTCAGGAACGGCAGCGTCGCGGGCCGCCCATCAGCAGCGACCAACGCCGCCGCAAGCTGCAGGGCATCGGCAGCGCGCAGCGGATGGACCCGCACCATGCGCTCGGCGCTTTCACGTAGGCGGATCGTGGCGTCGATCTCGATCCAACCGCTTTGGAGCAGTCGGAGGCCGGCAAAGGCGTGCGCCGATCCCGACGCATCGATCCGAGCGTCCCGCTCGGCCCGCGCGATGGCCGACGCGCACTCGACAGACGATCCCCACCACACGATCAGCCCTGGATCTTGGTCGAATGCTCGGCGCGTCGTCGACGAGGGCGGTTCCTCGAGGACGAGGGGGATCAGGACCGAGGTATCCCAGAACCTCACCAGCCGGACTCGCGCTCCTCCAGGAGCAGCTCCACGATGCTCGACCCGTCGACGGTCTTGACGAGCGGGCGCTCCAGGATCTTCCGGATGTCGCCGCTGCCGCGGCGGATCAGCCCTTGGCGCTCCAGTCGCGTGAGCCTCGCGTCCCAATCATCGACCGGCAGACTCGGCTCGAGACGAGCGACAGGCACACCCCGATCCGTGATGAGGATCGTCTCGCCGGCTTTGACCCGGTCGATCAATGCCGATAGCCCATTCTTGGCCTCGGTGATCGTGGCTCGCTTCATCTGGCTAATCTAGCCATCTCATTCTGACCCGTCAATCCACAACGACCAGCGTGCCGACCATCCCCGCCTCGGCGTGGCCGGGCACCGTGCACAGGATCCGATACGTGCCGGGTTCATCGATCGTGAAACGGATCTTGCGCGTCTGCCCGGGGCGTGCGCCCGCGTCGACGTTGGCCAGCCCTTCGACCTCCCAGTCGTGGAAGACCGGGTCGTCGTTGCGGAACGTGAGCACGGCCGTCCGGCCCGCGACGACCTGCAGGTCGGCTGGCTCGAAGCGGACGTCGCGCGCCGTGACCGCCAAGGGCGTGGCGCGCGTCTCGATCCAGCGGTCGGCCGCCATCACGCCACCGGCGAGCGCCAGCCCGGCCAGCGCGACCGCGCCGAGGAACCACGCTTGGCGAAGCCTGACCAGCAGCCCGCTCGGCCCGATCCGATGCCGTGCGTCCGGGCGCGCGTCGTACGACCGCAACCGGAGCGCATTGGCGACGACCGTCACCGACGAGATCGCCATCGCGCCCGCCGACAGCGCCGGCGACAGGCTGATCCCGAACGCCGGGATGAGGACGCCCATCGCGACCGGGATGAGCACGATGTTGTAGGCGAACGCCCAGAACAGGTTCTGGCGAACGACGCGCATCGTCGCCCGTGACAGGCCGATCGCCGCCGGCACCCCGCGCGGATCGCCACCCATGAGCGTCACACCGGCGGCCTCGATCGCGACGTCGGCCCCGGTGCCGATCGCCATCCCGAGGTCGGCCTTGGCCAGCGCCGGGGCATCGTTGATGCCGTCGCCGACCATCGCCACGATCCGGCCGCGGTCCTGGAGCCGGCCGACGATGCCGGCCTTGTTCTCGGGACGCACCTCAGCGACGACGCGATGCACCGGGATGCCGACCTGGTTCGCGACCGCTGTCGCCGTACCCCGCGCGTCGCCGGTCACGAGCCAGACCTCGATCCCCGCGTCGGTCAGCTCGCGCACCGCGACGGTGGACTCCGCCTTCACGGGGTCGGCGATGACGATCAGGCCTGCCGCACGGCCGTCGATCGCGACGGCGACGGCGGTCCTGCCGTCGGCGGTCGCGGCCTCGACGGCGTCGGCAAGGCGGGCGAGGTCGACGCCGTCCGCGGCGACCCAGGCCGGCCGGCCGACCAGCACGGTCCTTCGTCCGGCGGCAGTCTCGACGACGCCTCGGACGCCGCCACCGACGACCGCCTCGAAGTCGATGACCCGGTCGAAGCCGAGCTCGCGCGCGTTGGCGTGGGCGATGATCGCCGCGCCGAGCGGATGCTCGCTGCCGCGCTCGAGGGCGGCGGCCAGGTCGATCACGGTCCGCTCGTCGGCGCCGGGCGCGGCGACGACGTCGGTCACCCTCGGGCGACCGAGCGTGAGCGTGCCGGTCTTGTCGAACACGACCGCATCGACGCGATGGGCGGTCTCGAGCGCCTCGCCGCCCCGGATCAGGATCCCCGCCTGGGCCCCACGACCCGTGCCGACCATGATCGCCGCCGGCGTCGCCAGCCCCATGGCGCATGGACAGGCGATGACCACGACGGCGATGAATGCGGTGAGCGCCAGCGTGACCCGCGGCTCCGGCCCGAACGCGAACCAGATCGCGAACGTCGCGACGGCCGCGAGCAAGACCAGCGGGACGAACACCTCGGCGATCCGGTCGGCCAGGTGCTGGATCGGCGGCTTGCTGCCCTGCGCGCGCCGCACCGCCTCGACGATGCGCGCCAGGGCGGTGTCGCGCCCGACCCGTGTCGCCCGCATGACGAACGTGCCCATCGTGTTGAGCGTGCCCCCGACGACCTCCGCGCCCGCGGTCACCTCCGTCGGGAGCGGCTCACCTGTCAGCATGCTCGCGTCGACCGCCGAGCTGCCCTCGACGACCACGCCATCGACCGGGAGCCGGTCGCCCGGCCGGACGCGCAGCAGATCGCCGACATCGACGTCGGCCAGCGATACATCGACCTCGCGATCGCCCTCGACGCGACGGGCGACCGGCGGTTGCAGGCCGATCAACCGGCGGATCGCACCGGCGGTGCCAGCCTTCGCGCGCGCCTCGAGCCAGCGGCCGAGCAGGACGAGACCGAGGATGATCGTCGAGGCGTCGAAGTACGTCTCCGGGTGGAGCCCGGCCTCGTGGATGACGTCCGGGAACAGCGTCACGAAGACGCTGTAGAGGAAGGCAGCCGTGGTCCCGACGACGATCAGCGTGTCCATGTTGGCCGTGCCGTGTCGTGCGGCCCGCCAGGTCGCACGGTAGAACCGGGCGCCCGCCCAGACCTGGATGATCGTGGCCGGCACGAGCGCCAACCAGTTGATGGTCTCCATCGGGACCCGCGTCTGCGGGACGAACATCGCGACCATCAGCGCGAGCGCGACCCCGATCGACACCACCGCCTGACGGAGGAGCGCCCGCGACTCGCGATCGCGACGGATGTCGTCCTCGTCGACCTCGGCAGCGAGCGTCGCCGGTGCAGGCGCGACGTCGCGGTCCGGTTCGGCTCGGACGTCGTACCCCGCGGCCTCGACGGCCGCCACGAACCGACCGCGATCGGCCACATCGGGCAGATAGCGGATCGTGGCGACCTCGGTCGCGAGGTTGACATCGGCCGCCTCGACGCCATCGGTCGCGCGCAGGAAGCGCTCGATGCGGTTGACGCACGACGCGCAGGTCATGCCCTCGATCGGGAGCTGGATCTCGGCGGTCGTCGATTTCGAAGACATACTCCTAGGGAGTATACCAAGCCACCGGCAAGCGCCCGAACACAGGTCCCGTTACGGGCGCTCGGGTTCCGCGCTCCGCTCGCTTTGCTGCTTCGCCACGCAAGCGCTCGCACCGCGCGGACCACTCCCGCCCGAAACTCGGCCCGTGCGTGTCGGATGGCCGGGTCGCATCCAAGCGGTATGTTCAGCGGTACCGATGAGTCACAAGCGACGTCCGTTCGCTGGCTTGCTGACGCTCCTTCTCCTCGTCGGCTGTACATCGCGCGGCGTTGACCAACAGGCCGCGGGCGACATCCTGGTCCGGGAATTTCGCGCGACCTATCCAGAGCAGATAAGGGCGATCGGCTTCGAGTACAGCCCACCACTTGACCCGCCGACCCTGTATGTGGATCTCGAGCCGGCGATGAGTCTAGCTAGCCAGCGAGCATTCCTTTGCGGGACGCTATGGCCGCGAATCAAGAAGTGGATCCTGAGATATCGGCGACGGTCTCATACGGTTGGTGGACTGACGACTGCCCCGTGAGTTGAGCCGTCGGGAAAAACAACAGTTAGGGCGACGACCCGCGATAGCGCGAACGTCTGGTGGCGCCGAACGAACACTCGACGCAGCCATCCAGTGCGGCACACTCCCAACATGTCCGATCATGTGGTGATCGCCACCCTCGACGGGGGTGGGGCGCCCTTCCTGCTCGCCGCGACTGACGCCGGCATCGTCGCCGCCGGCTGGGAATTCTGACGCGACCGCGTTCGCTGAGGAGTTGGGCGCTCGGCTCCGAGTACCGACCATCGCGCTGGCCGATGCCGAGTCGGATGACCTCGCTGCGGCCACCCTGCGTTCCGCGATCCCCACGATCGAGGCGCTGTTGCGCGGCAACCCGGCGGACGACGCGGTCATACCCGTCGACTTGCAGGATCGGCCGGCGTTCGACCAGCGCGTGCTTGGCGAGGTCCGCCGGGTCGTCTGGGGTGAGACCGCGAGCTACGGCGACATCGCCAAGCGGGTCGGGGCGCCACGCGCCGCGCGCGCCGTCGGCGGTGCGCTGGGCCGGAACCCGATCTCGTTGCTGATCCCGTGCCACCGGATCATCGCCGGCGACGGCACGCTCGGCGGCTACGGCGGGACGGGTTGGCTGGATCGTGACCGCCAGCTGTCGCGGAAGGAGGCGTTGCTGCTGCGCGAAGGCGTCACGGTGCGCAGACGCGACGGCTAGACTCCGGCGAACCGGGTTCGTCACGGCCCACGACGGCGCCACCATGGAGGTCGCATGACGGCAGCGCCCGTGCCCGCGCCATCGATGTTCTCGGTCTTCCGCAAACGGGACTTCTCGCTGCTCTGGACGGCCCAGCTGATCTCCACGGCGGGCTCGGCTCTTACGGATCTGGCCGCCGCGATCTTCGTGTTCCGGGTCACCGGATCCGCGTTGGCCGTGGGTCTCACGCTGATGGTGACGGCCATCCCGGGCCTGATCGTCGGGTTGTTGGCCGGCGTGTACGTCGATCGCCACGACCGCAGGAAGATCCTGATGTGGACCTGCCTCATCCAGGCGGTCATCGTCGGCGCGATCGCGATCGTGATCGGCATCGATGCGATCGCCCTCCCCGGCCTGTACGGGCTGCTGTTCCTGAATGCGGCGATCAAGCAGTTCTTCGACCCGGCGCACGACAGCCTCATCCCCGAGATGGCGAGCGACGAGGAGCTCGCGGCGGCCAACTCGTTCCTGTCGATCGCGGCCTTCGGGTCGACCGCGATCGGCTTCGCCGGCGCCGGCATCCTCGCCAGCGTCGACCTGCGTGTCGCGTTCGCCCTTGACGCGATCTCGTTCGTCGTCTGTGCCGTGCTGATCGCGCTGATGGGTCGGTACCCGATGCCGATACCCGAGGACGAGGCGAGCGTCGCGGTCATCGTCGCGAACCTGAAGTCGGGCCTCAGCGCGCTGTTCGGCAACCCCATCCTGCGGTCACTGTTCTTCGTCGGCGCGTTGATGTTCTTCTCGTTCGGCCTGTGGAACGTGCTGCTGCTGCCCATGTCGCTCCGCGAGCTCCACGCCACCGAGTTCGAGTACGGCCTCCAGGAGGGCCTGACGTCGGTCGGGTTCGTGATCGGGTCGTTCTTCATGGCCCGCTTCTCTGCTCGACTGCCCGAATCCGCGTGGGTGGCCGTCGGGCTCATCGGGATGGGCGCGAGCGGGTTGGCGTATGCCGCGGCCACGTCGGTGCCGATCGCGATCGTCCTGGTCATGATCTCCGGCTTCTTCAACTCGCCCGCCTCGGTCGCGCGGTCGGTGCTGCTCCAGCGGAACACCCCGCGGGAGCTGCGCGGGCGGGTCTTCTCCGCGTACTACGTGATGCGCGACGTGATCTTCGTGATCGGCATGGCGGGCGCCGGGCTGGCCGACATCATCAACGTCCGCCAGCTCATCGCGTTCGCATCGGTGCTGCTGTTCGGCGCGGCCACATACGCGTTGTTGGCCCCGGGCATCGGCATCCGTGCGCTGCGCGCCGCCCGCGATCGGCTCGAGGAGGCCGCCGGCGCTCCGGGTCTGGCCCGTGCCCCGTTCCGACCGGCGACACTGGCCGACTTCGACCTGTTGATCGGCAAGCTGCCGACGTTCGCGCGCCTTTCGGCCGCGCAGCGCGATGCGTTCATCCGCGACGCGACGGTCCACGACGTGCCGGGCGGGACCCGCATCGTCGAGCACGGGGACACGGCCTCGTCGGCGTACTTCATCCTCGACGGCTCGGCCACGGCCGGCATCCCGGAGGACGGCGGCTATCGCGGACTATCGACCATGGGCGAAGGTGATTTCTTTGGCGAGATCGCTGCCCTCACCGGAAGCCCGCGAACGGCCGACGTCGTCGCCGACACCGACTCGACGCTGCTGGAGGTGCCCGCCGACGCGCTTCGGTCGACGATGTCCGTGCCCGAGATCCAGAAGCTCGTGTTCTCGACACTCACCTCTCGGCTCATGCGCACCGAGGCGTCCGACCTGCCGCGGCTCGCTGGTCCCGATCAGGAGGCGCTGCGCGACCTGCGGACGCCACGGCCCAGCGTGGAGGCACTTCCCCGTTCCTATTCGGGCGAGTCGGCATCCTGAGGGTGTCTCACAGGCGACACCGGTGCGGTCGGCTCCGGTCTACGGGTGTCTAGCCGGGTGGGCGTACAGTGTGCGCATCAACCGTCACGGAGGAAGGACCGGTTCGATGAAGAAGATCACACTCCCGAAGGACTCGCTGGTCGAGCCGGAGCAGCGGTCGCCGGAGGAGGGGTTCATCGACGAAGGTGACGTCGAAGGCCACGGCCTGCCGACCACCGCGCCGCCCAGCCTCGGATCGCAGGGCCCCGGCCATGGCGGCGAGATCACGCCGACCGACGCCGACGAGGACACCACCGACTAAGCACCAGCGCCCCGTCGCAGACGCTCGACCGCCCGGCCACGCCGGGCGGTCATCGATTCAGGCCGGCTCGCTGGCCGTCGCCGCGAGGAGGGCCTTGATCTCGAACGGCGTCGCCGCCGGGTAGCGCGAGCGCAGGCGCGCAGCCTGGCCGGCCAGGTGCGGCGAGGCGAACGAGTTGCCGGTCGCCCGGATCCGCCCGCCATCCCGCCACGCGACCTCGACATCGACCCCGTACGCGCCGAACTCGACCGGGGGCGACGGGTTGTAGAACCACGTGTCCGGGTCCGGGACGTCGTGCGCGGCAACCGACAGGACGGCCGCGAACAACGACGGATACGACGGACCCGGGACGTTGTTCGCCGCGCAGACCAGCAGCGTGTTGGCGAAGTACGAGCGGTCGGCCAGCGCGTGGAACGCGCTGAACATCGCCTCGCTGCGCGACGACAAGCTGAGGTTCACGACGGCGATCCGCTCGGCCACGGCCCACTCGACGGCCGCCGCGAGCGCACGACCCTTGCCCCGGTTGTCGGCGCCGAGCATCCGGATCGAGACGAGGGTCGCGCCCCTGGCGATGGACGCGACGATGCCGGCGCACGCCGTGCCGTGCCCGACCAGATCTCGTGCCTCCGGGTCATCCACGACGTGGGCGTCGTCGCCTTCGAGATCGACGCGAAGGTGGCGGGCCACGCGGCCGCGGACGGCTGGGTGCTCGCCGTCGACGCCCGAGTCGACGATCGCAACGGTCACGCCGCGGCCATCGGCATCGCCGAAGACGGCGTCGCGGTCGAGGCGCCCGAACGGCATGCCTGCGCGGGCCAGCCCCTGCCGGGCGTCCGCGGCGAAGGCTTCGCTCCAGGCCGGCAAGGGCGACGTCACGAGGCGCCCTTGTGGCGGATCAGCGCGTCGAGCCAGTCGAGCGCGAGCCGCATGTCATCGGGGTCGGCGTCGCGCAGCCGAGCGATCCGGTCGGCCAGGAGCCAGGTCGGGTCATCGTCATCAGCCAGTCCCGATGTCACGCGCGAGACGAGCGCCTCGATCGCGGCAGCGTCCGGTGGCTCGTCCGTAGACGCACCCAGCAACCCGGCCAGGGAGGCCGTGAGCAGCGCGGCAGCGTCCTGCCGGCGCCGCCCATACCGGATGGCATGCGTCGCCACGCCGGCGAGGGCACTGGCGACGTCGAGATCGTGGAGCGTGAAGCTCCCTCCCTGGCGGTCGAGCGCCTCCAGCACACCGATCGTGCCGCGCTCGTCGAGCAGCGGCACCGCGAGGAGGGAGGACGGGACGTAGCCCGTGGCTTCGGCGATCGCACGCTCGAACCGTGGGTCGGCCGTCACGTCGGCGACGGCCAGCGGCTGCCCGGTCGAGAACGCATAGCCCGCGATGCCGGCTGCCGCATCGATCGCCATCCCGACGATGGCCCCGGAGGCCGGTCCCGACGCCGCCCGGAACACCAGCCGGTCGGTCGCGGGGTCGTGCAGGGCGATCGACGCCGCTTGCGCGTCGAGGACCATGACCGCCAGGCCGGTGACGGCGACCAGCAGCTCATCATCGGGCGGCGGCTCGAGTCGATCGGTCGCCGCCACGCGTCGGGCCACGGCCCGGAGGACCGCCTCGGTCGTGCGCTCCTCTTCAGTCATCGACGTGCTGCGAGCGCCAGCCGGCTGGCGTCGGGGATGACGAGCTCGTCGCCGTCGAAGCGCACCAGGCCTTCGTTCACGAGGTCGGCCAGCAGCCGATTCACCGACTGGCGTGAGCCGCCGATCATGCCCGCCAGCTCGGCCTGGGTGTACGGCCACGGCAAGCGCTGCTCGCCCACGAGCTGGTCCGCGTCGGCCGGATCGCGCCCGGCGCCGATGGCCAGCGTCCGCAGGAGGTGCCGCGCGAGACGCCCCGGGAGGTCGAGGAAGTGCAGGTCCTCGACCTGGGCGGTCAGCCGCCTGATCTCGCCTGCCAGCGTTACGAGGAGGGTCCGTCGCAGCGCAGGTTGCGCGTCGATCAGCTCGTCGAAGGCGTCGCGCCGCAGGACATGCGTCTCCGTCGCCTCCAATGCGACGGCCGTCGCGGATCGGGGCGCGCCGTCGAGGAGCGACAGCTCCCCGAAGAACCCGCCCGGTCCGATCGTGGTGAGGATGGCCGGTTCGGAGCCCTCATCCGAAGGGATCGTGATCTTGACCGCCCCGTCTCCGACGATGAATAGGGCGTCGCCCGGGTCGCCCGCGTGGAAGATGGTCTCGCCCCGACGAAAGCGCCGCGGACGGAGGGCCGCGGCGACCAGGTCGAGCGACGCGTCGTCGACGCCGGTGAACAGCCGGCACGCTCGGAGGGCATCGCGCATCCGGGCATCCTTCGGGCCGACCACGCCACCCATCGTACGCGGCGCACGCCCGCACCAGCACGCTGGAAAGCGGTGCCGGGCCGCACCAGATAGTCTACGGGTCGGCTAGCCGACAGCCGGGTCGGGCAGTACGAAGGTACTATCCGTCTCTGCACCATACCGTCTCACACCGTCACCGGGGTCCGGAGGGGAAGATGTCATCGTTCTCAGTCGCGCGTTTGTCGCGGCCTGCCGGGTCTCGCGTCGTCGCGCTCCTGGCGACCGCGGCACTCATCATCGCGCTCGCGGTCCCGTCGGCCGTGTTCGCAGCGGACAAGGAGTTCACGGCCACCGTGGCGCCTGGCCCCCTGTTCGCCGGAGCGTCGTACGGCGAAGGCGCTCGGTCGAGCGATTTCGTGACGCTGACGATCACGAACGTGTCAAACCAGGCTCGACTCGGGTCAGCGAACGTGACCCCTCCCTCGGGCATCGCGGCGACCGCGGCCACGAGCTCGGTCGGAACGAACCCCGCCCCCGTCGTCGGGGGGATCATCCAGCTCCGTAACCTCGATCTCGCGCCGGGTGCGAGCGTCACGGTGTCCATCTCCGCGCGCGTCGAGTGTGCGTCAGACGGCGCCTACACATGGTCGTTCGCGGTGAAGCAGGCGAACGACTTCAACGGCACGGGGAACGACCTCACGCAGTCGGGGACGACCACCAACACCGTGGTCGGGAGCTGTGCCATCGCCTGGACGACGCAGCCCGTGTCATCCGAGGACGCGCCGACGATCATCAGGAGCGAGATCTACGACCCATCGAGCGATCCGATCGCCGTCACCGTCCGTGACGGTGCCGGGTTCGACACCGTCCGATGGTGGTCGGGCGCCGTCAACCTGTCGATCGGCGACAACCTGTCGGGCGGTGATCCCGGCCTCAGCGGCACGGGCGGGACCGGTTCGAACGGAGTGTTCACGTTCGCTCCGACGATCGACGTGAGCTCGACCGGGTACAGCCTCAACGCGACCGCGACGCCGACAGCCGGCACTCCGTCGGTGGGCACGTCCGCGACCCCGGTCGAATCCTCGAACTTCAACATCGTCGACGACGCCACCATCTGTGCCGCCAACGCGAGCTGCACGGCTTCGGCCCAAGGCCCGAAGACGAAGGTGGACGTGGAGGCCTCGGCCACCGGTGGCCAGGCAGGCGACTTGGTCATCCTCACGATCAACGACCCGACCCTGGTCCTGGATTGCGCTGGCTACACCGAGACGTCCGAGCTCATCTTCATCAACGTGACCGAGGACGATGGCGTCACCGCGTCAGGCCGGGGCTTCCGGGCCAGCATGACCCTCCCTGCTGCGCTGGTCACGCAGACCGCATCGAAGTACGACGTGTGCTTCGAATCGGTCATCCCGTTCAAGACCAAGAGCGGGACGATGGCGTTGAAGGGTCTCCTGCCCGCCTGCGTCGGCAAGACGCCGACGCCGCCCTGCATCGAGACCAAGATCATCACCAAGACCAAGGATCTCTTCATCGTCATCGTGGTGCCGCCGGGAGATCCCGCCGGCAAGTTCTAGCCAGCCCAGGGTCCCGGACGATCGTCCGGGACCCTTGGTGTCTGGTTGGCACCGCTCGCTAGACTCGGCCTGTGGTGGAGCAGGAGGTCCGGCGGGTCGTCACGGTCGTCACATCCGACCTGAAGGGATCTACCAGCCTGGGCGAGCGACTCGACCCAGAGTCGCTGCGCGAGGTGCTGACCCGCTATTTCGACGAGATGCGGGTCGTCCTCGAGACGTACGGGGGGACGATCGAGAAGATCATCGGCGATGCGATCGTCGCCGTATTCGGGCTGCCTGAACGTCGAGACGACGACGCGCTTCGCGCGGTGACCGCGGCTGCGGCCACCCAGGCGGCACTCGCCGAGCTCAATGATTCACTCGAGCGGACGTGGGGCGTGCGGCTCATCACACGGACCGGCGTCGCGACCGGTTACGTCGTCGTCGGCGAGGCAACCGCGGGTCAACACGTCCTGACCGGGCCCGCCCTGCAGCTCGCGACGGCGATGGAGCAGAACGCCCCCGCGATGGAGGTGCTCGTCCATGCCTCGACGTTCGCGTTCGTCGAATCGTCGATCGACGCGGAGCCGGTCGAGCCCTTCGTGCCAAAAGGCATGATGCAACCCGTCGAGGCCGTCCGTTTGATCGGGATCCGGGCCACGCCCGACGCTCGGACGGCAGACGGCGTGATCCGGCGACGGACATGCCGGCAGTGCGGCGCGGACAACCCACCCGATGCGGCCGCCTGTCTCACGTGCGGCGCCACGCTTGGGGTCGGGGTCATGCGGCAGGAGAGCCGCAAGACCGTGTCCATCGTGTTCGCCGACCCCAAGCCGACGACGTCATCCGGTGAGGCGCCCACGGCGGAAGCGTTCCGCGACGTCATGTCGCATTACTTCGAGGCGATGCGGATCATCCTGGAGCGCCACGGTGGGACGGTCGAGAAGTTCATCGGGGACGCCGTGATGGCTGTCTTCGGTCTGCCGGTGCGGCACGAGGACGATGCGCTGCGAGCTGCACGAGCCGCGTTCGACATGCAGGCGGCGCTGCCCGCGCTGAACGCGGCGTTCGAGCGAGATCACGGGATCACCCTGCAGAACCACATCGGGGTCAATACCGGCGAGGTCGTGGCCGGTGACGCCAGCCTCGGCCAGCGGCTGGTGACGGGAGACGCGGTCAATGTCGCTGCTCGGCTCGAGCAATCCGCGCACGCGCAGGAAGTCCTGGTCGGTGACCTGACGTATCGGCTGATCCGCGATCTCGTCGACGTGGAGGTGGTCGAGCCGTTGCAGCTGAAGGGCAAGGCGGAGCCCGTCCCCGCGTACCGGTTGCTGGCGATCCGGTCTGTCTCGGACGCGGCGCGGCGCGAGGACTCCCCGATGGTCGGGCGCGACGAGGAGTTCGCGCTGCTGACCCGGATGCTCGCGGAGAGCATCGCCGATCAATCCCCCCGCGCCGTGACCGTCATCGGCGACGCAGGCGTGGGCAAGACCCGCTTGACCCGCGAGTTCCTTCGCGTCGCCGCCGCGTCGACGACCGTCCTCCGCGGGCGGTGCCTGCCGTACGGCGACGGCATCACATTCTGGCCGCTCGTCGAAGTGGTGGGCGAGGCGGTCGGGATCCGCGAGGAGGACCCGGCGGAGGTCGCCGTCGACAAGCTGGCCCAGGCCGTCGGCAACGACATGATGGTGACCGACCGGGTCGCGTCCGTCCTCGGGCTGTCGCCGACCTCGTACCAGGTCGGCGAGCTGTTCTGGGGGATCCGCCGGTTCTTCGAGCTCTTCGCCGCGACGGGACCCATCGTCGTCCTCTTCGATGACATCCACTGGGCGGAGCCGACCTTCCTCGATCTCGTCGATCACCTGACGAGCACACCGGGCACGGCTCTGCTGTTGCTGTGTACGGCCCGCAACGAGATCCTCGACGATCGACCCGGCTGGGGGGAGGCCCCGGCCTGCGCGCGCATCCTGCTGCGTCCGCTGTCGGATTCGGACGCGGCCCAGGTGATCGAGCACCTGCTCGGAGATGCCGGCCTCGACGACGATGCCCGCCAGCGCATCGTCACGGCCTCCGAGGGCAACCCCCTGTTCGTCGAGCAACTCCTTTCGATGCTGATCGACAGCGGGCGACTCGAACGGCGAGACGACGGCTGGGTCGCCGCATCGGACCTTTCCGAGTTGGCGATCCCGCCGACCATCCATGCGCTCCTCGCGGCTCGGCTCGACGCCCTTCCGCCTGAGGAGCGGGGCGTCGTCGAGCCGGCTTCGGTCATCGGCCTGTCATTCGCGAGGGAGGCCGTCGAGGCACTTGTCGGCGAAGGCGTCCGGGACGAGGTCGCGCTGCACCTCGGCGGGCTCGCCCGGAAGCAGCTCGTCCGGGAGCAACCGGACGTCTCGGCTGACGAACCGATGTATCGCTTCCACCACCTGCTCATCCGCGACGCGGCGTACCAGGGTCTCCTGAAGCGGGCTCGTTCGGTGCTCCATGAACGGTTCGTGGACTGGGCCGATGTGGTGAACGCCCAGCGCGGTCGCGCGACCGAATTCGAGGAGATCCTCGGCTATCACCTCGAACAGGCGTTCCGCTACCGAACGGAGCTCGGCCCGCTGGACGAGCACGGCGTGCGCGTCGGTGTCCGAGCGTCTGAGCGGCTCGGGTCGGCAGGACATCGCGCTCTCGATCGCGGTGACATGCCGGCGGCGGCGAACCTGCTCGGGCGCGCGGCTTCGACGCTACCCGACGATCATCCGGATCGGCCGTGGTTGCTCATCCGGGCCGGCGAGGCACAGTTCGAGGTCGGAGGTTTCACCGACGCCGGTGCACTGCTCGACCAAGCGATCGAAGCAGCCGGACGCATCGGCGACGAAGCCATCGCGACGACAGCCCAGATCGAGCGTCTCCGACTGCGCTACATGACGGACGCCGGCGGCAGCGACCCGCGCCTCGCCGATCTGGTGCAGGCTGCGCTGCCCGTCCTCGAGCGGGCGGGCGAGGAAGGCGGCTTGGCGCGCGCCTGGCGTCTGCTGACGTACATCGAGATGGCCGCGACCCGATGGGGCGCCGCGGAACGGACGGCCGACGCGATGCTGGAGCATGCTCGAGCGTCTGGCGATCGCCTCATGGAGATCCGCGGCTTGCCTGCCCTCGCGAACACGGCCCGTCTCGGACCGTTGCCCGTGGCCGATGCATTGGTGCGCTGTGAGCAGCTGCTCAGCCGGGCGGAAGGTGATCGGCGTGCACAGGCGATCATCTGGCGCGCGAACGCCTACCTCCTGGCTATGAAGGGGGACTTCCAGTCGGCCCGCGCCCTATACACGCAGTCGCGGGCCACGCTGCTGGAGCTTGGCTGGAATTTCGACGCGGCGGTCGGATCGATCGAGTCCGGACCCATCGAGATGCTCGCAGGCGATCCCGTCGCCGCCGAGGCCGAGCTTCGGCGGGACTTCGAGACACTTGATCGGATGGAGGAGCGGAACTACATCACGACGATCGCGGCGTACCTGGCAGAAGCCCTGTACAGGCAGGGGCGGTGGGACGACGCCTCGGCCTTCGCGTCCTTTAGCGAGACGACCGCCGCGGAGGACGACCTCCTGACCCAGTTGCTGTGGCGAGGCGTGCGGGGCAAGCTGCTCGCCCGGGAGGGCCGGCACGGCGATGCGATCGGTGTCAGTCAGGAGGCTGTCCGGCTCGCTCGCACGTCCGACGACCCGATCGGCCAGGGCAACGTCCTCGTCGATCTTGCGCAGACACTGGCGATGGCAGGTCGGCCCACCGAGGCCGAGTCGGCGTTCGCCGAGGCACTCGAGGCATTCGACCGGAAGGGCAGTAGCGCCTCCGCGGCCGTCGCCCGGACGTTGTTCGACGGAGTGCTACTCGCGCCCTAGGTGCGCGGGACGGGGCGCATCGGGTAGACCCCGACGACGATCGGCGCCAGTGGATCGAACGACAGCTCGTAGCCGATCTCGCCGCCGCGCAACAGTTCGCCGAGCAGGGAGCCTTCGCGCGCCGGCAACCCGACGTAGACGCGCCCACCCTCGAGGTCGACCTGGGTCACGTCGTCGTCCGCGCCATCGATGGCGAAACGGCGGCGCAGCTCGTGCATGGGAACGTACGGCCGGCTCTTGATGAACCGACGCAGCTGTGGCGCCGTGCAGCCGTTCGGGCGCTCGTTGCCGTTCGGCCGGTCGTTGCCGTTCGGGCGCTCGTTGCCGGCCTGCCGGTCGTTGCCATTCGCCCCCTCGGCGCCGTTGGGTCGCTCGTGACCGTTGGCGTGGATCGGCGCGACCGCCACTGGTGCCGCGGCGCCGTTCGTGTGGAGCGGCTGGACGGACTCGACGGTCGGGGCGCGTGACGGCTCAGGTGGCGCGCTCGACTCCGCGTGGGAGGCCGGCAGTGGCGGCGTGACCGGAGGGACCGGCTGGACCGGGGCAGCCTGGATCGGGGTCGGTGCGGCCGGCCGGGTCGCCGTGGTGTCGGGACGTGGTCCCTCGTTGCGGTGTCGGCCGTGGTGCGGCCGGCCGTGATGGCGGCGGCTCATCGGGCAGACCGGTGACGGCCGGCGTCCCGGTGATCGTGCTCGGCGACGGTTCGTCGCCGGTTGAAGGTGAGCATCGGATCTCGATCATTGGGCAACGGTCGCTCGGATACGACCTCGACCGATGATACCGCAGGGCGCCGAACCGCCCCTCCCGTGGTCAGCCGTCGACGACGGTCAGCTCGCGAGGTGCCTCGTTCAGGACGATCGGCCCGTCCTCGCCACACACGACGATGTCCTCGATCCGCGCGCCGTATCGGCCGGTCAGGTAGATCCCGGGCTCGACGCTGAACGCCATCCCGGGTCGCAGCGGGAGATCGTTGCCGGCGACGATGTAGGGGTCCTCGTGGCCGTCGAGGCCGATCCCGTGGCCGGTGCGATGGAAGAACGCCTCGCCGTAGCCCTCGGCATCGATCGTCGTTCGCGCTGTCCAGTCGAGCGCCTCGCAGGCGACGCCCGGTCGGATCGCGGCGGTCGCCGCGGCCTGGGCCGCGTGGAGGACGGCGAACAGGTGGCGGAAGGGCTCGTCCGGTCCCTTGGTGGCGTCGCCACCGGTCACCCACAGCGTCCGCGTGATATCGGAACCGTAGCCCTCGAGCGTGCCGCCGATATCGAGGACGATCGGTTCGCCCGGTCCGATGATCCGGTCGGACGCCTCGTGGTGCGGCGACGCCGAGTTCGGGCCGGAGGCGACGATCGCGAACTGGGCGGTCTCGTGCCCTTCTTCGACGAGCGCGTCACGGACCTCGCGCGCCACGTCCGCCTCGGTCCGGCCGACCAGTCGGCCCCCGGCGATCCGCATGACCACGCGATCGGCAGCATGCGCCGCCTCGCGGAGCAGGCGGATCTCATCGGCGTCCTTGATCATGCGCAGGCCGCGCAGGACGCCGGACGCGAGTGACAGATCGACGCCGGGGCCGAGCGCCTCCTGGATCCGCAGCAGGTGCATCGCGATGAGCGTGTCGGATACCGCGATACGACCGGTGGCCGGGAGCCTGCCGGTCACGAGGGCGTACGGATCGTCGGTCTCCTCCCACGTCCTGATCGCGACCTCGGTGCGCACGCCGGCCTCGGCCGCACCGAGCTCGAGCCGGGGGACCACGATGACCGGGTCCGTGCCCACGCGGATGACCAGCATCGTCAGCCGCTCGAGCGGCATCGCGGCGTAGCCGGTCAGGTAGCGAAGGTCCGAGCCGACCCCGATGAGCAGCGCCTCGAGGCCGGCCTGCTCGGTGGCCGCGACGGCCCGCGCGAGTCGATCGGCGTAGCGTTCGACGGGGATGCTGGGCCGTTCGGCCGTGGTCACGATCCCGATCCGGCAGCCGCGCCGCGATCCATGAACGCGGCGATCGTCGCAGGTCCGTCCTCGAACAGCTTGCGATACGCGAACACGCGCTCCGCCCCACGGGCCAGCGCGCGCTTGCGCAACGCGATGTCATCGTGCTGGCCGACAGCGATGACGCGCGCGCCCGCCGATCGAGCGCGCTCGATGGCGACCAGCGGATCGTAGGCGCGGGCGGTCAGGTCGATGATCGCCAGGTCGGCGCCGACCAACGACCGGTCGAACTCCGGCGCGGTCTTCGCTCGGATCGGTTCCGCGCCGGCCGCCTCGGCGGCCCTCGCCAGCCGGTCCGACCAGATCAAGTCCTGGGCGAGGATCGCGATGCGCCTGCTCACGCGTGACTCAGTCGATCGCCTGGGCGAGGTGGTGGAAGATGTCGCGCGCCGTGACCACGCCGGTGGGTCGGCCGTCCTCGACGATCGGGATGTGGCGGAAGCCGCCGACAGCCATCTTGTGGATCGCGACTGCGATCGGGTCGTCGTGACGGAGCACGACCGGATCTGGGGTCATGAAGTCGCGCACGTGGAACGAGTCGAGCCGCTTGCCGGCGGCCTTCACGACCGCGTCGCGGTCGGTGAAGATGCCGACCAGTCGATCGCCGGCGAGCACCAGCACGCAATCGCTCTCGGCGTCGTGCATCCGGGCGATGGCGACGTCGATCGGCGTGTCGGGTCCGACTGTGATCGGTGCCGGTGCCCCGAGGTCATCGAGGTGCTCGCCGAGCAGCTGGCCCTTGAAGGCGGGAGCCTGCATCGGCGTGTCGTGACCGAAGATGTCCGCGCCGCAGTTGTCGCAAATGTCCGCGCCGGTCAGGTTGACGAACCCGCACACCGGGCAGCGCATCCCGTCGTCGCCGCCCTCCTGCCCCGCGACGATTCCGTCGTCGCCGCCGGTGACTACTCGACCGTCCACGTCTCACCACCGTTGAGGACCTTGGCCAGGTCGCCCTCGCCGGATTTAGCCACGGCCGCCGCCAGCTGGTCCTCGATGAGCCGGTCGTGCGTCGGCCGGCTGGTCGCACGCAGCACCCCGACCGGGACCGGGAACTCCGGCCAGAACATGCGCGACAGCACGAGCGCGAGGTACGGATCCTCGGCGCTCTCGTCGTGGACCAGCAGGTCCGTCTCGGTCACGCCGTCCTGACCGATCGTGACGACTTCCGGGCGCAGCCCGCGCAGGCGGATGCCCTTGTCGCGGTCCTTGCCGAAGATCATCGGCTTGCCGTGTTCGAGGAGGAGCATGCGATCCTCGCGGACCTCGCGGTCGGTGAAGTCGCGCCACGCGCCGTCGTTGAAGATGTTGCAGTTCTGGAGGACCTCGACGAAGGCACTGCCCTTGTGGCGGCCGGCGCGTTCGAGCGTCTGCTGCAAGTGCTCGGTGTGCGTGTCCACGGAGCGGGCGACGAAGGACGCCTCCGCGGCCAGGACGAGGGTCAGCGGCTGAATCGGGGTGTCGATGGTGCCGGCCGGGGTCGACTTGGTGCGCTTGCCGAACTCCGAGGTCGGTGAGGCCTGACCCTTGGTCAATCCGTAGATCCGGTTATTGAACATGACCATGCTGATGTCCACGTTGCGACGCATCGAGTGGATCAGGTGGTTGCCGCCGATCGACAGCGCGTCGCCGTCGCCGGTTATGACCCACACCATCAGATCGGGTCGCGCCGCCTTGAGCCCGGTGGCGAGCGTGGGGGCACGGCCGTGGATCGTGTGGAACCCGAAGGTGTTCATGTAGTACGGCAGCCGGCCCGAGCAGCCGATGCCCGAGATGAAGACGATGTCCTCCTTCTTGTAGCCGAAGTCGGGCATCACCTTCTGGGTCTGGGCCAGGATCGAATAGTCGCCGCAACCCGGGCACCAGCGGACCTCCTGGTCGGACACGAAGTCCTTCCTGGTCAGCGCGATGACCTGGGCATTCTCTGGGCTGAGTGCGGGCTGGGCGGCGTCGTGGCCGTTGGTCTCGGTCGTCATGGTTCGTCCTTGAGGATCCGATCCGCTTCCTCGACGATCTCGACGATGCGGAACGGCTTGCCGCGCACCCGGTCGTAGCCGATGGCGTCGACCAGGAAGCGCGATCGGATCAGCAGCAGCAGCTGGCCGAGGTTGACCTCCGGGATCAGCACCTTGCGGTAGCTCCGGACGACCTCCTCGGTGTTCTCGGGGAATGGGTTCAGATGGCGCAGCTGCGCATGGGCCACCGACTTGCCCTCGGCCTGCAGCCGCTCGACGGCCGACCGGATCGCGCCGTATGTCGACCCCCAGCCGAGGATCAACAGGTCACCGCTCGCCGGCCCGAAGACCTCCATGGGCGGGATGTCCGTCGCGATGCCCGCGACCTTGGCCTGGCGCAGGACCTGCATGCGGTGGTGGTTCTCCGGGTCGTAGCTGACATTGCCGGTGATGTCGGCCTTCTCCAGCCCGCCGATGCGGTGCTCGAGACCGGCCGTGCCCGGCACGGCCCACGGTCGCGCGAGCGTGACCGGGTCGCGCAGGTATGGCTGGAATGGACCGTCGCCCTTGGTCGCGTTGGAGACCGCCAGCGACGGCAGGTCCGCTTCCGACGGGATCCGCCATGGCTCGGAGCCGGTGGCGAGGAACGCGTCCGACATGAACACGACCGGCGTCATGTACTTGAGCGCAAGCCGGACGGCCTCGATCGCGTAGTCGAAGCATTCGCCTGGTGTCGCCGGGGCCACGATCGGCAACGGGGAGTCCGAGTTGCGCCCGAACATGACCTGCAGCAGATCGGCCTGCTCGGTCTTGGTCGGCATCCCGGTCGACGGCCCGGCCCGCTGGACGTCGATCACCACCAGCGGCAGCTCGACCATGACCGCGAGGCCGAGCGCCTCGCTCTTGAGCGCGATGCCCGGTCCGGAGCTCGCCGTCATGCCCAGGGCCCCGCCGTAGCTCGCGCCGATCGCCGCACCGATGGCGGCGATCTCGTCCTCCGCCTGGAAGGTCTTGACGCCGAACGCCTTGTAGCCGGACAACTGGTGGAGGATGTCGGATGCCGGGGTGATCGGGTACGAGCCGTAGAACAGCTGGCGGTCAGCCAACTTCGAGGCCGCGAGGAACCCGAGCGCCGTCGCCTCGTTGCCGGTGATGTTCCGGTACGTGCCGGGCGGCAGCTTGGCCGGCCGGACCCGGTAGTGGGTGTGGAACATCTCGGTCGTCTCGCCGTAGGCGTACCCGGCGCGGAGGGCGCGCTTGTTGGCCTCGGCGATGACCGGTCGAGCCGAGAACTTCGAGTCGATCCATTGGAGCGTCCCGTCCATGCTCCGCTCGTACAGCCAGAACATGAGCCCCAGCGCGAAGAAGTTCTTCGTGAGGTCCTTCTGCTTGCTGGTCATGTCGAGCCCGTCGAGCGAACGCTCGTTGAGGGCCGAGATCGGGACCTCGAAGGTCGTGTATGCCTTGAGCGAGCCGTCGGTCAGCGGATTCGACGCGTAGGCAGCCTTGTTCAGGTTGCCCTGGGTGAACGCGTCGCTGTTGACGATCAGCGCGCCACCCGCCGGCAGGTCGCCGATGTTCGTCTTGAGCGCGGCTGGGTTCATGGCGACCAGGACGTCCGGCTGGTCACCCGGCGTGTGGATGTCGGTCGAGCTGAAGCTGATCTGGAACCCGCTCACGCCCGGAAGCGAGCCCGCCGGCGCTCGGATCTCGGCCGGGAAGTCGGGCAGCGTGCTGATGTCGTTGCCAAAGACGGCCGCGGTCCGGGTGAACTGCGTGCCGGTGAGCTGCATCCCGTCGCCGGAATCGCCGGCGAACCGGATGGTGACTCGTTCGAGCTCCTGGATCGGGACGGCCGGCTCGGTCGGCTCCCTCGTCGTCGTCATCCGCCTTCCGGCTGCCGCATGCGCTGGTGCGGGCGGGGCGGGAGGTTGAGCAACTCCTCCGGGAACAATTCCGCGAGGTACTTGATGATGTCGACCTGGCGGACGACGCCGACGAGGCGGCGCCGTTCGTCGACGATCGGCACGTTGCGGTAGCGGCCGGTCTGCATCAGCTCGATGGCGTCGCGGATCGTCTGATCGAGGTCGAGCGTGCGCGGCTCGGTGGTCATCAACGCCTCGACCGGCTGCGACAGGTCGACGTGACCGACGACGATGCGGGCGAAGATGTCGCGCTCGGTCAGCACGCCTTGCAGCGTCCCGGAGGCGTCGCACACGAACACCAAATCGCCGGTCCCGGTGCGCTGGATGGCGCGCACGCAGTCGGCGAGGCTCGTGCCTGGCGGCACGGTCACAGGCTGGCGGCGGCTCAGGACGCGCAGCCGCTCGTCGGTCAGGGTCGGAACGCGACGGGCGACCGCGCTCTCGGTGAGGTCGGTCACGCACGAAGTGTAGTGCGTCCCTGATCGAGGCGGGCCCGCCGACGTCATCCGTGACGTCGCGGGCTGCTAGCCTCGCCGCCCATGGATCGACGCACCGCGGTGGGCATCGGGCTGGTCGTCGTGTCGGCCGTCGGCTATGGCTCGGGATCGGTGTTGGCGGCCCCGATCTACGCCACCGGGATCGACTGGCTCACGCTCGTCGGTTGGCGGTTCCTGTTCGGGGCGGCGCTTGGTTGGGGCTGGGTCCTGCTGTCTTCGGAACGGCGAGCTGCCGCGCGACGGATGCCGCGCCGGCAGGTCCTGCTGGCGCTGGCGCTCGGCGCGCTGTTCACCGGCAACGCGGGCACGTACTACGCGGGACTCGAGACGGTGCCGGCGGCACTGGCGGGTGTGCTCGTGTACACGTATCCGGTCATCGTCGCGGTCCTGTCGCTACGGTTCGCGACGCGGCTGCCGGGTCGGCGGCCGTGGGTGGCACTCGGGCTGGCGGTCGTGGGGTCCGCGCTGGCGCTGGGTGGGATCGATGTGCGGACGGCGCCGCCCGTCTCGGGTTTGGTGCTCGTCTGGGCGTCGGCGTTGATCTACTCGGTCTGGATCATCCTGTCGGCGCGGTTGTCCGGGGAGCGGCGCGATCGGGTGGGCAGCGACGCCCCGGCCGCCTCCGAGCCGGCCGGCAACGCGGCGGTGACGACCGCCCTGATGATGAGTGCGACCGCGTTCGTCTATGCCGTCGCGGCGCTGGCGGTGGGGCGACCGCTGGATCCGCGGACCGTGCCGGCCTCGGCGTGGCCGCTGCTGGTCGCCGTCGGGCTGGTGGCGTCGTTCCTGGCCATCCAGACGTTCTACGCGGGCGCCCGCCGGATCGGTGCCGCGAAGGCGGCGCTCGTGGCGACCGTGGAACCGCCGATCATCGTGGTGCTGGCGTGGCTGATCCTCGGCCAGACACTTGCCCCGATCCAGCTCGCGGGAGCGGCGCTGATCGTGATCGCCGTGGTCGTGGCACAGACCTCGCCGCGCCCGCGTGGCGCGCCGGAACCAGCGACGCCCCTCGAGGCCGAGGTGTAGGCGGCAGCGCCGCTTCCCGGCCTCGTCGGAACCGCCAGTTCCTACTAAAGGCATCAACGTGCAGAGGTGACTGTCCAAGACGACATCGATCGTCGTCTGGGCAGTGCAGCCCTGAGCGTTCATGGAGGTGTGCGGAACTGCCAGTTCCATGTGGACCTCCCAGTTCCATGCGGACTCCCAGTTCCAGCTGGTTCCCACTGCCAGGTAAGTCGTGGGAGAGCGCGGTCTGTTTTAGTCCATCCATGCCGACAATTCGGGTCACATTCGGGCAGGCCTGCCGCGATGTGCGCCTATCGCTCGACATCAGTCGCCAGGCACTCGCCGATCGGGTCGGCGTCTCAGCGCGCTACATCGCCTCGATCGAGCGCGGCACGGCGAACCCATCGCTCCGTGTCGTCGAGTCGATCGCCGAGGCGCTCGGCCTCGACCTCCAGCTGCTCATCAAGCCGCCGATCTTCGTTGCCGGAGGCCGCGTCAAGGGCGTGGTCCACAACCGCTGCTCGGCGTACACGCATCGACGCCTCCAGGGACTGGGATGGACGACCGCCCGCGAAGTCGAGATCATCCATGGCCGGTCCCACGGCTGGATCGACCTGCTTGCGTTCGATCGTCGAACAGGCACGCTGCTGGTCATCGAGATCAAGACCAGGCTCGACGACCTGGGTGCTCTGGAGCGACAGCTCGGCTGGTACGAACGCATGGCATGGCGGGCGGCCCGGGATCTCGGTTGGCGACCGACCAGAGTCGTCTCGATCGTGCTCGCCTTGGCCAGCGATGAGATCGAGCGTGTCGTCCGTAGCCACCGCGACCTCTTTGCCCTTGCGTTCCCATCTCGGGCGACGGAGCTTGGCGACTTCATCGCGGACCCATCGAGGCGACTAGTCGGCCGAGGGCTCGCGCTGATCGACCCATCGAGCCGTCGCCGTGATTGGCTGATCAAGACCTCTATCGACGGCCGGAGGTCCAGGCTCCCGTACGCCGGCTACGCTGACGCCGCTCGTCCCGCCGTGGCCAACATCGCTCGGGCACCCGCGGACACGAACGAGCCCTCCGAACCCAGGCCGATGAACGTGAAGCCAAGCTCGAGCAGTGGCGGCAGGGCGGCAGCGTCGTAGATGAGGATCCCCGCGGCCTTGCCGTTCGCCCGGCACGCGGCGACCACCGACCGAAGCGCATCCTGATAGGCCGCCTCGTCGAACCGGCCGGGGATGCCGAGGCTGTGCGTCAGGTCGGCCGGGCCGACGAACAGCACGTCGACCTCGTCGAGCGCGGCGATGTCGTCCGCCGCCGCGAGCCCGCCCGTGGACTCGATCTGGACGATGCCCACGATCTGCTCGTTCACGACCCGCGCGATGTCGGCGTGACCGATCGTCCCCATGCGCGCGCCGCGAGTCCGCAGCGCAACGCCACGCTGGCCGGCAGGCGGATACCGCAGGTAGCCGACCGCCGTGCGGACCTCGTCGATCGACTGCAGCTGCGGCAGCATGATCCCGGCCGCACCCAGATCGAGGGCACGACCGACACGCAACCGCTCCGATGACTGGGGCCGGACGATGGGCGCCATCGGCGTCGTGCCGACTGCGTACAGGAGGGCCAGGAGGTCGGCCTCGGTCGCGGCGCCATGCTCGAGGTCGAGCACGATCCAGTCGAAGCCCGCCTGCCCGCACAGCTCCGCGGCGAGCGGCGACGCCAGGTCGGAGAACACGCCGATCAACGTCTCACCGGCGCGGATCCGGGCTCGAAAATCGGCCATGCCGAGATGATGGCGGGTCCGGCGGGCCGGCGTGGCCCGACGAGGCGCTGCCGGACGAGGCGGTCAGCCGTTGACGAAGCCGGCGGTGTCGACGACCTCGAGGTCGCTGCCGGTGATGTCGTCGAGCTCGTGGAGGACGTCGTCGTCGAAGCGCGGGTCGCTCATGCCGCTGACGTACCAGTCGGAGCCGTTGTCGGCGAGGATCATGCCGTACTGCTTCAGCGCGACGGCGATGACCCGGGCATGCGCTGAGAGCCCGGTCACGTCGTACGAGGCCTTGAGCCGCACGCGCAGGCCCATCGGCGGCGCGGATGTCGAGTCCGTCGACCCCGCCTGGTGTCGAGCGGGGTAGATGTAGGCGCGCCGCGTGGGAACGGTCGTGAAGCGGAGCGCGTGCCTGATCGCACCGGCGGCCACCTCGTCGTAGCGCACGAGCCCGGGCAAGATCGGCAGCCCGGCCGCATCGGCGCTGGTCCAGCCCGCCGGCCGTAGCGCGTTCGAGCCCAAGTCCCACGTCGCGCCGCTGCCCGCGGACCACTGCCCGCTGGTCCGCCGCGCCGCGAACAGCTCGTAGAGCCGGCAGGCGTCCTTGTCGACCATGAGGATGTGGCGGTCGCCGGTGGTCGAGCTGGGATCGCCGTTCCCTTCGATCAGCGGGTTCGCCGGGATGGGATACCCGACCAGGTCGGACTCGCCGGGCCACTGGAACGTGACATCGGAGCGCGGCGTCGACGCGGTCACGACCTGGTAGGGGATGCCGTACCCCGCGTAGGAGCCGAAGTCCATGTGCAGGCCGGTGTCGAGCCCGATGGTCTGCAGGATCGTGAGCGAGTTCGATGCCACGGGCCGATCGTCGATGCGCCGGTTCCAGACATTCGTCGAGGGGAAGACCGTGCAGCCTGGCGCACCGGGCACGGTCGGCGCGAGCGGGACGGGCCGCTTCGGATGGGTCTTGATGTCGATCACCCGAGGTTTGGGCGACGACGTCGGCCGCGGCGTCCAGGCGGCCGCGTCGCCTGCCGGGAGCACAGCGGCGAGCGCCGCGCACAGCGCGACGATCAGGGCGCGTCGACGAGGGGTCATGGCCGCAGTGTCGGTCGCCCCCGCGCGGACCGGACCTCACCCACTCGTCCGCTCGCGCTACTCCGCTGGTCCGGTTCCGGCAGGCACCGACCTCAGTCCGGGAACGCCTCCGGGCCTCGCTCCGCGAGCTCGGAAGCTTCCTTCGCGTGGTCGTCGGCGGGGAGCCAGCTGAACGGGTACTTCGCGTCGTCGAGGTCCATCGCCGCCTTCGTGACGTGGAGCGGGTGGAACGTGTCGACCATCACCGCCAGCTCCTCGGTCGCCTCCTTGCCGATCGACGCCTCGACCGTGCCGGGGTGCGGGCCGTGCGGGATGCCCGCCGGGTGGAGCGTGAACGAGGAGATCTCCACGCCACGCCGGCTCATGAAGTTCCCGGCCACGTAGTAGATGACCTCGTCCGAGTTGATGTTGGAGTGGTTGTATGGGGCCGGGATCGCCAGCGGGTGGTAGTCGAACTTGCGGGGCACGAACGAGCACACCACGAAGTTGCGCGCCTGGAACGTCTGGTGCACCGGCGGCGGCTGGTGGACGCGACCCGTGATCGGCTGGAAGTCGCCGATGTTGAAGCGGAACGGCCACAGGTAGCCATCCCAGCCGACCAGGTCGAACGGGTGGTGGCGGTAGTGGTATGCCGTGATCCGGTCGGTCGAGCGCACGTGGATCGCGAAGTCGCCCTCGTCGGCACGCGGCGCCACACCGTCCGGGGCGTGCAGGTCGCGCTGGGAATACGGCGCGTGCTCCAGGAGCTGCCCGTAGTCGTTCCGGTAGCGCTTGGGCGGTTCGATCTCCGACGGCGCCTCCAGGTAGAGGATCCGTTGCGCCGAGCCCTCGTCGGGATCCAGCCGCCACGTCGTACCGATAGGCAGCACGATGTAGTCCCCGGGGCCATAGCGCAGTGGTCCGAAGATCGTGTCGCAGACGCCGGTTCCCTCATGGACGAACAGCATCTCGTCGGCGACCCCGTTGCGGTAGAAGACCCCGTCCGGCATCGAATTGGCGGGCCGGACCACGCCGAAGACGACGTCGTTGTTGAAATACAGCGGGATGCGCCCGCTGACGACATCGCCCGATGGCTCGACGCCGCCCGTCTTCGTCAGTCGATGACGGTGGAGGTCGTCGTCGGCGGCCTCGAGGCGGATCCGCGACACCGGCTCGATGCGGTGCGTCCGGGTCGGGGGCGTCAGGTGGTACAGCAGCGATGATCGGCCGCTGAAGCCCTCGACGCCGAACAGCTCCTCGGCGTACAGCGACCCGTCGGGTGCCCGATGTTGGGTGTGGCGCTGCGGGGGCACGCTGCCGCTTTGGACGTAGTACATGGGCCTCCTCGCTCGAGCCCCGTCAGTCTAGTCGCGGGCTACGCGCCGCCGCCGTCGATCACATCGTCATGGAGGATCGACCAGACCTGCACATCCTGGTAGCGCCCGCCGGACAGCCATGCGCCGCGCAGCACGCCCTCGCGCTGGAACCCGTTCTTTTCGGCGACCCGCTGCGAACCCGCATTGTCCGGATGGATGATCAGCCGGATGCGGTTGAAGGTCTTGTTCCTGAAGAGGTACGTGACGAGCATGCCGACCGCCTCCGAGACGTAGCCGTGTCCGTCGTCGGCCCGGTCGAACAGCTGGTAGGACAGCTCCACCTCCGACAGATAGCGGACGGTCGGGAACCATTCGATGCTGCCGATCATGCGCCCGTCGCCGGCCGTGATGAGCAACGTGCCTTCCTCGCGCGTCCAGAACCCGGTCTCCGCGAACTGCTTGCGGAAGATCGGCTCCGACAGCACGTTGTGCGGGTAGTACGGCCCCCGATTGGCGATGTCGGTGTGCACGAGCCAGAACGGCTCGAGATCGGCCTCGCGGATCGGTCGCAGGGTGACGCGCTCGCCCTTCAGCACCGTGGAACCCTCCCCATGTCGGCGCACCGCCGACGCCTCGTCGTCCCGCGCCAGTCTAGTCGGCGGCGACGGGTCGATCAGCACCCACACGTCCTAGCCGCCGCATCGATGTGCGTCTAAAGGTCAGGGGCAGCACGGCACCGAAATAAAGGTCGCGACGCTCGAAAGATCGGTCGGTCGCTCGATGGCAGACGCAGCCCCCGCCCGTACGGTGATGGCATCACGAATGAACGCCATCACACCGGTGGCACAACGGAAAGGGAGCCAGCGATGCTCGCCGATTTCGAATTCAAGTTCGACCAGCACGAGATCACCATCCGCCGCGCCGAGGCCAATGCCCAGCGCATGGCGGCCCTCACGCCGGAGCCCCCGGCTCGAGTCGATGACCGGCCGACCAATCGCCTGTCGACGCTCCTGCGGCGGATCGCCGGGACGGCCGCGACCGCGTGACCATCGTCGAGCCGCGGTCGGGGCCTCGGCCTGACGACCGAGCCCTCCCGTACCATGGGGTCGTGGCCACGCGGGTCGCGAGCCCTGACTTCATCGGCCGAGCGCGTGAGCTCGGATCGCTCCGCGACGCCCTCGAACGTGGACGCGCCGGCGACGCCACGGTCGCCCTCGTGGGCGGCGATGCCGGGATCGGCAAGACGCGCCTCGTGGCGGAGGCCGTGACCCAGGCGCGTGACGCCGGATCGTTGGTGCTCGAGGGCGGCTGCGTGTCGCTCGGCAGCGGCGAGGGGCTGCCGTTCGGCCCGATCGTCGAGGCGCTCCGTCGACTACCTGACATCATCGAGGCCGGCGAGGCGGGCGCCATCGCCGACATCGCGGACCTGCGAAGCACCGAGACCAGCGACCTTGGTCGCCTCTTGCCAGAGCTTGGGTCCGGACCGGCCCCCGATGCCGGCATGTTCGACCGCCCGGATTGGGTGCAGGCCAGGATCTTCGAAGGGATGCTGGCCCTGCTGCGCACGCTCGGGGAGCAGTCGGCGGTGGTCCTCGTCGTCGAGGACCTGCACTGGTCCGACAGCTCGACGCGCGACCTCCTGTCGTTCCTGGCGCGCAACGCGCGGACCGAGCGGCTGGCCATCCTCGGGACGTATCGCACCGACGACCTGCACCGCCGCCACCCGCTCCGGCCGTGGCTGGCCGAGATGGAGCGCCTGCCGCGCGTCGTCCGCATCGAGGTCGGGCGGTTGGCCCGGACCGAGCTCATCGACCTGATCTCGGCGATCCTCGGCCATCGACCGCCTGACGACCTGGTCGATGCCATCGCCGAGCGGGCGGAGGGGAATCCCTTCTTCGTCGAGGAGCTGCTCGCGTCCGGCATCGACGACGCCGCCGACCGCATCCCCCCGACCTTGCGCGATGTCCTGCTGACGCGGGTCACGGCCCTGTCCGACGAGGCGCAGCGGATCCTCGGGGTCGCCGCGGTCGCCGGTCGCACCGTGCAGCCGGCGCTGCTGGCGACGGTCGCCGGCGTCGACGAATCGACGATCGAAGGCCCGCTCCGGGAAGCCCTGGCCGCGCAGATCCTGACGATCGATCAGTCGTCTCGCGGCGATGCCTATCGGTTCCGGCACGCCCTCCTCGCCGAAGCCGTCTACGACGACCTCCTGCCCAACGAGCGGCGGCGCCTGCATGCCGCCTACGCGGCCCTGCTGGATGCGCAGCCCATCCCGGAGGGCGCCGAGGGTGCCAGCCTCCTGGCCGCGCTCGCCCACCACGCGACGGCCGCGCACGACCAGGTGCGCGCGCTCCACGCCTGGGTGCGCGCCGCGCGTGCCGCCGCCGAGACCCATGCCTTCGGCGAGGCCCGCCGCGCCTACGAGCGCGCGATCGAGCTCTGGGACGCGGTACCAGCGGACGATCGCCCCACGAATGTCGATGCCGCGGCGCTCTACTTCGAGGCCGCCCTGTGCGAAATGGTCGGTGGTCGGACCGAGCGGGCGGTCGATCTCGCCCGGGCCGCGATCCACGGCATGGACCGGGAGCGGGACCCGCAGCGCTGGGCTGCCGCGAACGAGCGGCTCGCCCGAACGGTGTGGCGAGCCGGGGAGATGGACGGCGGCCTCGCGATCCTCGAGTCGACAGCGGCGTTCCTGGAGCAGGGCGAACCGACACCCGTTCGTGCCCGGATCATGGCGGCGATCGCCGGCGCCCACATGCTGCGTGGAGATCACGCTCGGGCGATCGACGCCGCCCGCGACGCGATCGAGGTCTCGCAGGCGGTCGGATCGCGGATGTCCGAGGCCCACGCCCGCAACACGCTCGGCACCGCGACGGCCCTGGTCGGGCGATGCACCGAGGGCCTCGCCATCCTTCGTGAGGGCGTCAAGCTGACGCGTGAGCTCCGGGACGTCGACGATGTGGGTCGCTCCTACGCCAATCTGAGCTCGACCCTCAGGATCTGCGGCTCGAACGAGGAGAGCCTCGCGGTGGCGCTCGAGGGCATCGCCTGGGCGCGTTCGGTCGGCGCGGCCGGCGGGTATGGCCGGTTCATCGCTGGGAACGCGGTCGAGGCGGCGATCGAGCTCGGCCGCTGGGACGAGGCGGACGCGCTTTGTGACGACCTCCTGAGCGGGGAGGCCGGGGGTGTCAATCGCCTCGGCGCGATCGCGGTCGTGGGGAGTTTCTATGCACGTCGAGGACGCGCGGCCGAGGCCCAGGAGCTGCTCGAAGAAGGACGCGCGCTGATCCAACCGCTGCAGGAGGCGCAGTTCACTGGGCCCACGCACGTCGGCATCGTCGAGTCGGCACTGACGGCGGGGCGGCCGATGGACGCCACAGCGGCCGCTGCGGACGGCGTCGCACGGATCGGCCGGACAGGCGACCGGTACTACCTGACCGAGTTGCTCGCGATCGGCGCTCGCGCCGAAGCCGACCGCGCCGAACTGGCCCGCGCGATCCGCGACGCCACGGACGAAGCCGCGGCGGTCGCGGCCGCGAGCTCCTATCGCGACACCCTCCGGGAGTGGGATCGATCGGCCGGGCCGGAGGCGTATGGCGGCCAGCTGGCTGCCGACGCGGCAGCGAGCGCCGCCGAGGCAGCACGTGCGGGCGGGACCGCGGACGTCGGCGCGTGGCGCACGGCCGTCGATCTTGCCGACCAGGCGGGTTCGGCGTGGCGTTCGGCATATGCCCGCTATCGCCTGGGTGAGGCGATGCTCACCGCGCGCACGGCTCGGCGCGAGGCGACCGCGGTCCTGTCCGACGCGCTCGATCGCGCCCTCGGGCTGTCGGCCACCCCGCTGGCCGGCTGGATCGAGGCACTGGCGCGACGGTCACGGATCGTGCTGGCGTCGTCCGACGCCACGTCCGAGTCCGGGACCGAGGCTATGCCGGGGCCGAGCAGTGGCGGCGACTTCGGCCTGACCGCCCGGGAGCGCGAGGTCCTCGCGCTGCTCGTGGAGGGCCACACCAACCGGCGCATCGCCGAGGAGCTGTTCATCAGCGAGAGCACGGCCGGCGTCCATGTCTCCAACATCCTGGGCAAGCTCGGGGTGGCGACGCGGACCGAGGCGGCGACCGTGGCAGCGCGGGTCGGCCTGGTCGACTGACTGGGCTCAGCGCCCGATGATCTCGCTCCTGCGGGCCATGATCACGACGTCGCGCCACCGGCCGGTACCGTCACGCCCCATCTCGCGCATGACGCCCACCCGTTCGAACCCGCAGCGGTCGTGGAGTGCCAGGCTCGCAGTGTTCTCGGCCATGATCCCGGCCAGCAGTGTCCAGAAGCCGGCCCGCTCCGAGGCCGGTATGAGGGCCTCGAGCAGCGCGAGGCCGATGCCCCGACCGCGTTCGTCGGCGGCGACATAGACGCTCTCCCACGCCACGCCGCTGTACACGCGCCGAGCCGAGTAGGCCGTCAGGGCGACCCACCCGACGACCGGGCCGCCGCGCCCCAGCCGCGCCACGAGCCGGCAATCGCGGCGATGCGACCGATCGAAGTGGTCCCAGTCCGGTGCGTCGCGCTCGAGCGTCGCGTCGCCGGTCGCGATCCCCTCGGCGTAGATGCGATGGACTGCCGGCCAGTCGCCCGCCTCCATCGCTTCGACGCGGACCGCGAGACCGCGTGGCATCGTCAGCTCCCCGGGCGGGCCACGATCGGCGTCGTGAGGCTGCCGAGGCGCTCGACCGTCAGCGTCACCTGGTCGCCGGGCTCCAGGTACCGGCCGAGCGTCGTCTCGCGGATCTCCAGCAGGCAGCCACCGCCCACCGTCCCCGAGCCGAGCAGCTCGCCGGGACGCAACCGGACGTCGGCCGACGCCCGGGCGGCGAGCTCCGCGAACCCGTGGACGATGTCCGACCAGCGGCCGCGCGACGTCTCGACGCCGTTGACGCTGGCCGTCATGGCCAGATCGAAGCCGTCCCCGGACCGCGCGTCCTCGAGCTCATCCGGCGTCACCAGCCACGGGCCGATGGTCGTGGCGAAGTCCTTGCCCTTGGCCGGGCCCAACCGGACCGCCGACTCGTCGCGCTGCAGGTCGCGCGCGGACCAGTCGTTGAGGATCGTGTAGCCACCGATGGCCTCCTCGCCACGCGCTGGCGTGAGGTCGCGGACGGGCGTGTCGATCAGTGCGCCGATCTCGAGCTCGTAATCGAGCTCCACTGACCCGACCGGAGCCCAGACCGGCTCGCCCGGCCCGCGCATCTCGGACACATTGGAGAAGTAGAAGATCGCGAGGCGATGCCACGCCTCGGGGATCTCGGCGTCGCGCCGCGACCACATCGTCCGGACGTGCCCCTCGAAGCCATACCCGTCGCGGAACGAGCGGGGCTCGAGGACCGGCGCGCCGAAATCGATGACACGGGTTTCCACGACCGCAGCGTCGTCCTCGCCGCGTTGCTCGAACCCGTCGAGGAGCTCGCCGAACGCGGCCACGCGCAACCCCCGGCCGAGCGCCTCGTCCAGCGTCGAGATCGGTCGGCGGAACAGCGCCGAATCGTGTTCGAGCGCTGGTCGCGCCGCGATCGCGCGACGCCGAGCGGCTTCGAGGTCCAGCCAGCGATCCCCGTCCAGCCCGGCGACCAGGCGCCACCCAGCGCCGACGGGGGCGTGCCGCTCGCGGACGTGCGCCAGCCTCACCGGCGCGTTTGCCGGCTCAGAACGGCTTCAGCTCCATCAGCCACACGAGGAGGGCGAGTCCCACGATGCCGACGACCAATGTCGGCCCGGGCTGCAGCTTGGCCTTCGCCGCGGCGATGTCGGCGTCGGAGCCGGGGACCAGCGGTGCCCCGGCCTTGTCCGTGCCGATCCCCAGCGCGACCCGAAGCTCGCGCATCGGGTTGGCTGCGAGCGGGGTCATGGCGAAGACCACCACGACCAGCACCCCGATCGACACCCACGGCCACGTCCGCGAGAAGTGGCCACCCGCGATCGCAGCCCAGATCCCCAGCAGGACCGCCACGAGCAGCGCGACCCCCGCCACGATCAGCGACGTCTGCGACAGGTCGAGCAGCGTCTTGAGCTCGGCTCGGTCCGATGAAGCCTTGACCCTGAAGCTCGTGAACGCCGAGACCCCGTGCGCACCGAACGCGAGGATCACGAAGAAGACGTGCGCGATCACGATCCAGGGGTACAGGTCCATCCGATCACACCTCGCTGCGGCGACGACGGGCTGCGTCGCGGCGACCACGGGCGATGGTACCCCCGGCCGGACGGCCCGGACGGGTCAGCCCGCGCTTGCGAACGGTGCCTGCGTCAGCCCTCGCGGTCCGGGGGGCGTTGCCACGACTCGATCACCGTCGCGACCGTGTGCGGGCACCATCCGCCGGCGGCGCCGCCCGGGCAGTCGCAATGGACGGTCACGCCGCCAGGCGTCTCGACCAGCTCCGTCGCGTGACGCGCGCCGCCGTCCTCGACCTCGCCTGTGATACGCAGCGGCCCGGTGTCGATCAGATGGACGGCACCCGATGCGCGAAGCACCTCGCCTGCCCGCTCGAGATACTCGCCCGCGAGCTCGCGTAGCCGCCCCGGCTCGATCAGCTCAGCGAACGACGCCATCGCTACAGGTTCCCGCGCTTCTCTTGTTCCCGTTCGATCGCCTCGAACAGGGCCTTGAAGTTGCCGACCCCGAACCCGCGCGAGCCGTGCCGCTCGATGATCTCGAAGAAGAACGTCGGGCGGTCCTGGACGGGTCGCGTGAAGATCTGGAGCAGGTAGCCCTCCTCGTCGCGGTCTGCCTCGATGCCCAGCTCCTCGAGCGTCTCGATCGGCACCCCCACGTCGCCGACGCGATCCGCGAGTGTCGCGTAGTACTCGTGCGGGAGCCCGAGGAATTCGACGCCGTTCTCCCGCAGCCGGCGGACGGTCCCGACGATGTCCTCGGTACGCAGCGCGATGTGCTGGCAGCCGGGCGATCGATACCAGTCGAGGTATTCCTGGATCTGGCTCTTCTTCTTGCCGCTCGCCGGCTCGTTGATCGGGAATTTGATGCGGCCATTGCCGTTGGTCATGACCTTGGACATGAGCGCGCTGTAGTCGGTATGGATGACCTTGTCGTCGTAGTGGATCAGCTGCGCGAACCCGAGCACGTCGCGATAGAAGTCGACGAAGGCGTTCATCTGCCCGAGCTCGACGTTGCCGACGCAATGGTCGACCTCGAGCAGGTTGAGCCCGCCGGCCGCGGCGGCCGGTGCGGCGACCTTGCGGTAGCCGGGCGCAAACGCGCCGTGGTAGTCGCGCCGGTCGACGAACGAATGGAGCGTCTCACCGTAGGTCCGGATCGACGCCTTGCGCAGGACTCCGTCATCGCCGCCGTCGAGCTCGGTCGGCTCGAGCGCCGACGCCGCACCGCGCGACGTCGTCTCGCGCCAGGCGGAATCGACATCCGCCACGCGGAAGGCGATGTCGTGCACGCCATCACCGTGCTGGCGGACATGCTCGGCGATCTCGCCGTCCGGCGTCAGCGGCGCCGTGAACACGAACCGGATGTCGTTCTGGACCATGACGTAGCTCGCCCTGTCGCGGACCTTGGTCTCGAGGCCGCTGAACGCGACGGGCGTGAAGCCCCACATGGCGCGGTAATACGCGGATGCCTGGCGGGCGTTGCCGACCCAGAACTCGACGTGGTCGATGCCGTCGAGCGGCAGGAAGTCGCCAGCCTTGGCATAGGCGTCCGCATCGACCCGGGCGCCCGCCTGATTGGCGGCACCCCGCGGGAGCGTCTCGGTCATCGCGCGTTCTCCGCTGCAGACGGGTCCGGCCCCGGTCGGGCGGGAGCCCGCAGCCGAGGCGCTTGGTCAGTGCCACCATCCTACGCCGCGCGTGCCACACTGCGGTCCATGGCGACCGACCTTGAGCGCATCGCGGCCGCGCGACGTGCGTATGCCGACCTGGCGCCACGGGTCGTGGCGGGCGAGCCCTGGCAGCTTGCCGAGGATTACGGCACGGGTCCCGAGGCGTCATGGGGACCACGCGAGGTGCTGGCCCACGTCGAGGAGATGCTGCCCTTCTGGCTCGGCGAGATGGAGCGGGTCATCGATGGAGACGGATCCGATCCGGTGCCCTTCGGACGCACCGCTGACGACCCGCTGCGCCTCGGGGTCATCGATCGCGACCGGTCGCTGCCACTGCGCGTCCTGTTCGCGCGCATCGACGCCGGTCTCGGCGGCTGGGCGGAACGCCTGGCGACGCTGACCCCGGGCGAGCGGGAGCGGATCGGCGTCCACCCGCGCCTCGGCGAGATGCCGGCCCCGGCCATCCTGGAGCGCTTCGTGCTCGGCCACGCCGAAGACCACGTCGCCCAGCTCACCGACATCCTGGGCACCCCCGCGGCCTGACCGCGCCGCGTGTTCGTCCTCTACGCCATCCCGATCGGGATCGCCATCGGGTTCCTGATCGGCGGCCGCCTCGAGCGGCTCGGAGAGCTGCGGTTCGAATGGGGATGGCTCGCGATCGCCGGTCTGGCGGTCCAGATCGTGTTGTTCTCGGGAACCATCGAAGCCGGCCTGGGTCGCGGCGTGGGGGCGGCGATCTACGTGGCATCGACCGGGGTGGTCCTCGTCGCGGTCTGGCGCAACCTGCACGTGCCCGGCCTGCCGCTGGTCGCGGTCGGGGCGATCTCGAACCTGGCGGCGATCGTCGCCAACGAGGGGATCATGCCGACCACGGCTGCGGCGCTCGCGGCGGCCGGCATGGACCCTGAGGACGGGTTCTCGAACAGCGCGGTGGTCGCCGACCCGGCCCTGGCTCCCTTGACCGATATCTTCGCGCTGCCGCCCGGGCTGCCGCTCGCCAACGTGTTCAGCATCGGCGACGTGCTGATCGGTCTCGGGATCGTGCTGGTCATCGCGCTCGGCATGCGTGGGGCGACCCGCCCGGCCTGATCCGCGCCCCGAACGCGCGCTCCACGGTGCAGCGAGGCACCACATGCCCCCGTGGTCCTAGCCACCCGGTACCGATGGCCTATGGCTGCGCCTTCGGGCGCCCCGTACGTTGCTGCACGGGGACACCTTCCGTCCCCGGACTCATTCCACGAAAGAAGGGATTGCGATGAAGAACCTCATCAAGTCGCAGGCCTTCCGGACGCTCATGCTCCTGTCTGCGCTCGTCAGCTCCGGCCTCGTGCTGGAAGCCGCGCGCCGCTGGTAGCGATCGCCCGGACGTCCTGGACCGCCGGCGCTCGGCGCCGGCACCGACAACCGCTCGACGGCCGTCCGCACAGGACGGTCGTTTCGATTCCGGCTGGTCCCGGCCGGGCGCAGCTACTACAGTCGGGACATGCCGAGCCTGCCCGAGATCGGATCGAGCCTGCCCGACGTCGCGCTCCGGACCGCGATCGTCTACCTGTTCCTCATCGTCGCCATTCGCGTGTCGGGCAAGCGCGAGGTCGGCCAGATGTCGGTCCTCGAGCTGATCGTCGTCCTGGTCATCAGCGACGCGGTCCAGAACTCGATGGTCGGCGACAACACCTCGATCTGGAGCGGTCTCGTCGCGGTCGTCGTCCTGCTCGGGCTCGACTTCTTCCTGCGCGCGTTCACCAGGCGATCACGGCGGGTGCGGATCGCGATCGAGGGTGAGCCGCGGCTCCTGATCCGGCACGGCCGCCTCCTGCAGCGTGCCCTGAAGGAGGAGGGGCTGGACATCGACGACGTCGAATCGGCGGTCCGCGGGCACGGCCTCGCGCGGATCGAGGACGTCGATCAGATGGTCCTCGAGACCGACGGCACGATCAGCGTGATCGGTCGTCAGTCGGACGGCGACGAGGGCTCGGCGCAGAAGCCGCCGGATCGGCCCGGTCCGGCGGGACGTGCGACCTGAGGAACGCGAGGATCCGTCCGAACGCGTCACGCCGGTTCTCGCGGCGCTCCCAGCCGTGCGCTTCGTCGTCATACCACTGGACCTCGTGGACCTTGTCCTCGATCTGGAGGGCCTCGACCATGCGCTCGGTCATCAACGGCACGACCCGCTTGTCCTTCCGTCCGTGGAGGAGCAACAGCGGCGCCTCGATCCGCTCCGCGCGGTAGACCGGTGAGCCGCGCCGGTAGGCCTCGCTCCGAGCGGGGTCGTCCGGCGTCCCCATCATCTTGAGCAGGTCCAGCCGGCCGACCCGATCACCGTGCCGGAAGCTCTCGGCGATCTCCGAGTCACCGTACAGGTCGACACCGGCCGACCACAACGCCGGCTCCTCGACGAGCGCGCTCAGGACGAGGTAGCCGCCGTAGGACCCGCCGTACACGGCGAGCCGGCCATCCGACCACGGTTGCTCGGCGGCCCAGCGAGCCGCGTCGATCACGTCCTGGACGTCGGCGTGGCCCCACTCCCCGTGGTTGGCGTGGCGGAACGTGCGTCCGTAGCCCGTCGAACCGCGGAAGTCGATGTCGAGGAACGCGTAGCCGGCCTCGGCCAGGACGAGCTTGAACGGCTGGAAATTCCGGAAGGACTGGGCGGTCGGGCCGCCGTGCGGGTGGACGATCGTCGGCACGCGTCGGCCGCCGCGCTTGCCGGTCGCCGCCGCCGGGCGCCACAGGGTGCCTTCCAGCCGCAGACCGTCACGCGCGGTGACGGTGATCCGTTCGCCGGATGGCAGCCCACCGGCGCGCATCGCCGCGGCCAGCACGGCCGGTCGCGAGTCGGTGACCTGCCGTGGGCGCGACCCGTCGGGCGCGACGCCCGGGACCGGGAGCAGCCACAGGTCCTGCGGCCGCGTCTCGCTCTCGCCGATCGCCGCGACCCAGGCGCCGTCGGGCAGCCAACCGATGGCCCGCCAGACACCCTCCCACGGTGAGATCCGGGTCGCGACCGTGGCCGCGGACACCGTCCTCGGCGCCTTCGGCGGGCGTCCGCGCCCGCGTTTCGGCGGCGTGCCGTCGCCGAGCTCGCGGACCACCAGGTCCATCAGCCCGTCGTGGACCTCGATGTGGACGACCCGTTCACCGTTCGGCGAAGGCAGCGGCGCAAGGCCGTACCCACCCGTCGGATCGCCGTGCTCGCGCTTCCCGTCGGTCAGCACGATCCGGTCACGGCCGTCGGCAGATCGTCGGACGACCTGGAACCAGCCGTCCGCATCGCTCACGTAGACGAGGGAGCCATCGCGCAGCCAGTTCGCGCCGGTGTCGTGACTCGTGGTGCCCGCCACGATCTCGGTCGCGCCGCTCGCGACCTCGACGATGGCGATCTGCCAGGTCGTCAGGTCGTCCGGGGCCTGCTGGCCGGTGACCGCGACACGCGACCCGTCGGGGGACCACGCGACGGCGTCCACGTCGAAGCCGGGTCGGGTCAGCGCCGTCGCCACGGGTGGTCGCGGGTCGCGCTGCGGCCGTCCCCGGCGCGGCACCGGCGCATCGACGAGCCACACCTGGCTCCAGCCGCGCCGGCGGGACAGGAACGCGAGGCGTCGACCGTCCGGCGACCAACGCGGGTCGCGGCCGCCGCCGGGCTTGGCGACGACCCGGGTCAGGCGCGACCCGTCCGCCTCGACGATCCAGATCTCGTCGTCACGGACGTAGGCGAGCCGGCGTCCGTCCGGCGACCACTGTGGGTCGCTGACCGGCAGCTCCGAGGCGGTGATCTGGGTCGGGGGCGCACCGGTCCCGCGCAGGGACAGCGTGAAGACCTGCCGGGCACCGGCCGTCTCGGCCGTGAACGCGACGAGCCGATCGCGCGGGTGCATCCGGAATTCGCGCGGCGGATCGACGGCGACGATCGCCTCGATCGTCAGACCCGAGCCACCCGTCGCCGGTGCCGTTCCCTCCCCCGCCATCAGCCGCCCGGCCAGCCAGCGGTCGCGCACCACCGGCCGACCATCGCGAGGTGCTTGCGCACGTGCCCGTGCTGGCAGTCGTACGCCCAGCTCCAGCCATCGGGCGAGCGCAGCTCCTCGACGCTCAGCGTGCCGACCGCGTCGAGCAGCCGGGTCCGAGCGGCGTCGTAGCGCGCCAGCGTGTCCTGGGGTGTCTCGCCCCGGGTGGCGGCGACGTGGCGCTCGTTCCAGGCGTCGATCCCCTCCTCGGGGTCGGACAGCCAGACGCCGGTCTCGCGGTGGACGTCGATCGCGCGGGCGCCCTCGTCCATCCAGTCGGCCAGGTGGCCCACGTGGTCGCGGAGGGTCCAGCCGGGTGTCACTTGCTCGGCGTCCCAGCGGTCGGCCGGCAGCCGGCGGATGAGCGCATCGAAGGCGTCGTCGGATGCGCTGGCGTCGGCCACGAACCCGGCGTGATCGGCCGCGCGCGGATCGGCGATGAACGGATCCCCGTCGGTCTGTCGATCGCGCAGCTGGTCGGTCCATGGCTCGATCACCGCGAGGTGGTCGAGGTAGTGGCCGTGCAGGGTGAAGTAGACCCAGCCCCACGCATCGTCGCCGCGGATGGTGTCCAGCGGCAGGCGACCTGCCGCCTCCAGCAGCCGGGGTCGGGCGGCTCGGAGACGCCCGACGACGGCACCGCTCGACATCGTCGTCCACGGTGCGCGGCGGCGCTCGTTGTAGCGATCGAAGTCGCCGCCGTCGTAGTCGTCATCGGACGGCCACGTCCCGCTGTGGATGGCCGTACCCACGTAGTCGATCGCCAGTTCCTGCCAGTCGGCGATGTGGCCGACGTGCTCGGCGAGCGACCAGTCGGGCCCGCCGGCGTCCGACGGCGCCGCGCCGGGGAGGTGCCACGCCGCGTCGTCGAGACCGGCCCAGGTCGCGACGAGCCGATCCCAGACCGCGGCCTCGTCGCCCCACAGGTCTCGTGCCGAGGACCGGAGGTCGAGCCCGCGGACGTCCGCCAGCGCGGCGCGTCGAAGGTCGACGACGGGCACCGCTGTCTCGGCGGCCGGGGTCGGCGTCATCACGCCTTCGGTCGCGGGCGCTCGTCGCTGGCGGCGCCGACCTCCAGCCTCGCCTCGAGCTGGTCGCCCAGCTCGACCGTCCGCCGGTAGGCGGCCCACACCGCTTCGGAGAGGACCGTCCGCAACCGACCACCCTCGAGCTCGTGGAGCGCAGCCGCCGAGGTGCCGCCCGGCGACGTGACCATGTTCCGAAGCTCGGCCGGGTGCATGCCCGATTGGCGAGCGAACAGCGTCGACCCCTCGAGCGTCTCGATCACGAGGTCATGCGCGATGTGGCGTGGGAACCCCAGGTGGACGGCGGCGTCGATGAGCGCCTCCATCACCAGGAACACGTAGGTCGGGCCGGTGCCGCTGACGGCGGTGGCCATCGCGACCATCTTCTCGTCGTCGACCTCGAGCTGGAGACCGAGCGCACCAAGGAGGGTCGCCGCCTGCGCGCGCTGCTCGTCGGTGGTCTCGGGCGTGGCGTACCAGACCGTCACGCCCTTGCCGAGGCGGGCCGGTGTGTTGGGCATGCTCCGGACCACCTGGTCGTGCCCGAGGATCCCGGTGAGGGCGGCCGTGGTCGCGCCGGCCAGCACGCTCAGGACGAGCTGCCCGCGCCGGAGGTGTGGACCGATGTCCCGGCCGACCCGTTCGAGCATCTGCGGCTTGATGCCGAGCAGGATGACATCGGCGTCACGGACGGCATCCGCGTTGGCCGCGACGGTCCGGATGCCATAGGCGCGCTCCAGGATCTCGCGCCGTTCTGCGCGCGGATGGCTGGCGACGACTCGGTCGGGTGTGACGAGGCCGTCCCGCAGCAGGCCGGCGATCATCGCCTCGGCCATCACGCCGGAACCGACGGTCGCGATCGTGACGTTCGAGAGGGGGGACATCGGGCGGAGTATAGCGACGGGTCTCGGGCGGTCCGGGCGTGCGGACCGTCAGACAGCCCGAGCCGTGCCGTGAACGAAGAACCGTCCCGTCGTGGAGAGCTCGGCTTCGTCGAAGCCCGCCGCCGAGAGGCCGGCCGCAAGCTCCGAGGGCGAGTAGAACACCTTCACGATCGTGAACTCGCGCCCGTCGGCCAGGCGACGGACCGCGTGATCGTCGCCGGGTTCCGGATTGTCGGCCGCGCCCGACGCCGGATCGGCGAGCGAGTCGATGAACGCGATACGGCCGCCTGGTCGCAGCCAGCGGCGCCCGAGGGCCAGGAAGTCCGTCAGCCGCGCCCGCGGCACGTGGCTGAGCCAGAAGCCCATGAACAGGCCATCGACCTGGCGGTCCGGTTCCGCCCACGCATCGCGAACGTGGAGGTGGGCACGCAGGCCATGCGCGACGAGCCGCTCGCGTGCCCGGTCGAGCGCGGCCGGCGACGCGTCGTAGAGGGACAGGTCGCCGCGTGACGCGAGCAAGGGCGACCACCAGCCGGTCCCCGCTGCCAGCTCGACGATCTCGCCGGACCACGACAGGCCGTCCAGCCAGCGACCGGCCGCATCGAGCTCCGCGTTCCAGGCCGCGTCGTGGATCGCGCCACGCGCGTAGCGGCCGCGACGCAGGTACCAGTCGTCGTATTCGGGTGCCCGCGCCTCGTAGTAGTCGACCATCGAGCGGTCCAGGTCGGCGGGCGCGGCGGTGGGTGGCATGGTCTGCTCCGGCGCCGGCGCGACGGCGGCGCCGACGCTCACGGGCTGCGCGACGCCGCGCGCCGCCGCCGATCGCTCGCTCAGCGCCTGGCGCAGCCGGAACCGCAGGAACTGGTTGTCGCCCGCCTTACCGACGCAGGCCGGGCAGAGCTGCGCCCAGCCTTCGAGGTCGTCGGTCGATCGCGTGGTGTGGTCCGTGCCGCACCACAGGCACGAGAAGGACGCTGCGGAACGGCACTCAGCGAACCTCGACCGGCGCCCAGCCACCGGGCGGCGCGACGTCGACGAACGCCTCCGGATCCATGATCTCGGCGAGCATCTCGATGCCGTCGATGACGCGCGGGCCCGGTCGCGAGAAGTACGACGAGCCATCGAGCGCGAAGATGGCACCCCGCCGGGCGGCGGTGAGGTCGCCGATCCATGGCGGGACAGTCGTCCCCCGCCACTCGTCGATCGTCTCGGCCAGGTGGAAGCCACACGGCATCAGGAAGAGCATCTCCGGGTCGACCTCGGCTACGTCCTCCCAGGTCGTCTCGCGCGACGGCTCCCCGTCCAGGCCGAGCAGGTCCCAGCCACCGGCTCGGCGGATCTGCTCCGGCACCCAGTGGCCGACGGCGAACGGCGGATCGAGCCACTCGAGGCTGACGGCGCGCGCCGGCGGTCGGCCCTCGTCGCGGCGCGTGGCGACGCGTTGCTCGATCGCCCCGAGGCGCTCGCGCAGCGTCTCGACCAGGTCGATCGCGGCGTCCTCCACCTCGGCCATCGCGCCGACGGTGGTGATGGTGTGGAGGATGCCCTCGATCGAGGTCGGCTCGAGCGAGATGACGGAGATGTCGGCGTCGATCCGGCGGGCGACCTCGTTGACCTCGCGGTAGCTCACGGCGCAAACGCGGCACAGCTCCTGGGTCAGGATCAGGTCGGGCTCGGCCGCCGCGAGCGCCTCCTCGTCGAGCTCGTAGAGCGACGACCCGCCGTGCATCGAGGCGGTGACCCGGGCGTGGATGTCGCGCGAGCCGACGGCGGCGAGGTCGTGGACGCTGCGCGTGACGACCGGTTTGCCCACGATCGACGGCGGCCAGTCGCACTCGTGGGTGACGGCGACCAGCTCGTCCTCGAGCCCGATCGCGCAGACGATCTCCGTGGCCGATGGAAGAAGCGAGGCGATGCGCATCAGGACGGGATACCGGCACCCTCAGCGGGGAGCTGCCACCCGCTCACCGAGGTCCGAGGCGGAGCTCCGCGACGCCATCGGCCCGAGGTTTCAGCCCGGCGGCTTGGCGGCGTCGACGGCGGCGCGCGCGGCTGCCTTGTCGGTGTACCAGGTCGCGTCCATGACCGTGTAGTTCGCCCACTCGGGTGGCAGCGACTCCTCCGGGAAGATCGCGTTCACCGGGCACTCCGGTTCGCACGCGCCGCAGTCGATGCACTCGTTCGGATCGATGAACAGCTTGCGGTCGACGCCTTCCTCGTAATGGATACAGTCCACCGGACAGACCGACACGCACGAGATGTCGAGCACGTCGATGCACGGCTCGGCGATCACGTAGGTCATCCGGATCCTCCTCTGGGCTGGACGCTGCTCGGCACGGCCGCACGCACGGGTGGGGCAAGAGCGTACCACCGAGCGTGCGCGGGAGCGGTCTTCTCAGGCTGGCGTCGCGGGGACGACGAAGCGGACCGGGATCCACATCCCCTCGGCCCAGTGGCCCGGGATGTGGCAGCCCACGACGAGTAGCTCCGAATCGGCCGGCACGGTCCACGTGACGTCGACGCGCTGCCCGGACGCGACGACGATCCGGAGACCGGCGACGTCCGGCGCCACGCTCACCAAGGGCGTCGGGCCGGGCGGCGGATCGGCCGCGACCGCCTCGGCGGCCTCCCAGGCCTCCTGGACGGCGGTGTCGCCGATGATCGCCTCATGGACCGTCAGGCCGCCGTTGACGACGTGCAGGACGACGGTCTCACCGGGCACCACGTCCAGCGTCGCCGGCAGGAACACATAGTCGCGCGCGATCAGGTTGACCTCGCGCGGCGCGTCGCCGGTCCCGGGCACGATCGGCGGGGTCGCCAGCGGTGGCGCGGGCGCGCAGCCGGACGCAGCGACGAGAGCCGCGGCGAGTGCCCAGCGACGTGCGGTCGACACGGCGGGAGTCTATGGCCACGGCGCCGTGTGTCGCGCCTTGCGCCCGCCCTTGACATGCCCATGGCGGCATCGCATCGTTCGCGCACCCGTCACCCCCGGGTTGATCGCGCGAACACCCAGTGAGGGCGCTTGGCCATCCCGACCGATACGCGTGACCCGATCGCGAACGCGGGCGCTGGTCGCGCCGTATCCCCGACGACCACGTCGACGCCGGCCGTCCGCCTCGAGGGCATCTCGAAGCATTACGGCGATGTCGTCGCGGTCGACGGGATCGACCTCGACGTGCGCGACGGTGAGTTCTTCTCGATGCTCGGACCGTCCGGGTCGGGCAAGACCACGACGCTGCGGATGATCGCCGGCTTCGAGCAGCCGACTACGGGCCGCATCCTGCTCCACGGGCGTGACGTGACCGGGATCCCGCCCTTCGACCGCGACGTGAATACCGTCTTCCAGGACTACGCGCTCTTCCCGCACCTGACGGTCGGTGACAACGTCGCGTACGGCCTGATGGTCCGCAAGGTGCCCCGCGACGAGCGGATCGCCCGGGTCACGGACGCCCTGCGCATGGTCCGCCTCGAGGGCTACGAGGAGCGCAAGCCCGCGTCAGCTGTCGGGCGGCCAACGACAGCGGGTCGCGCTCGCCCGCGCGCTCGTCAACCGGCCGCGGGTGCTGCTCCTCGACGAGCCGCTCGGCGCGCTCGATCTGAAGCTGCGCGAGGAGATGCAGATCGAGCTCAAGGCCATCCAGCAGCAGGTCGGCATCACGTTCATCTACGTGACCCACGACCAGGAAGAGGCGCTCACGATGAGCGACCGACTGGCGGTCTTCAACGCCGGCCGGATCGAGCAGCTGGGCTCCCCCGCCGACGTCTACGAGCGGCCGGCGACGCGGTTCGTGGCGGGCTTCGTCGGGACATCGAACGTCCTGTCCGGAGACGTAGCCCGGACGATCCTCGGCCGCGATGGGACGTTCACCATCCGGCCCGAGAAGATCCGGCTGGGCACGGTGGATGCAGCCCCCGGGCCGGGCGAATCGTCGGCGCTGGGCACGATCGCCAGCGTGGTCTATCTCGGCCCCGATACCCGGTACATCGTCGAGCCGGAGGCCGGAGGCCGGCTGGTCGTCACCGAGCAGAACCTGACGACCACCTCGACCGAGGTGCTCGAGCAGCAAGGCAAGACTGTCCGCCTGATCTGGAAGCGACAGCACGAGCTCCCCATCGCGGATGGGGCGGAATGACGGGCCGTCGGATCGGCACGAGGAGGAGGACGAGCATGCGCGCACGGAGGATCTCGGTCGGGCTGGCCACGCTGGCCCTGATCGCATCGGCATGTAGCAGCGGCGGGGCGACGAGCGCCCCCTCGGCCGCGACGTCAGCGCAGCCGAGTGCGGCGAGCGCTGCACCCAGCGAGTCCGCCAGCGCCGGACCGGTCCTGCCGACCGAAGTCGGCGAGGGTGAAGGCCGTCTCGACCTTGCCGTGTGGCCGTACTACGTGGTCGGCGGCACGGGCGGCGAACAGGGTCTCGGTGCCGACTGGGTCACGCCGTTCGAGGAGCAGACGGGTTGCAAGGTCTATGCGAAGGTCTACGGTGGGTCGTCCGACGCGGTCGCCCTCATGCAGACCGGCGAATATGACGGCGGCGCGTTCTCGGGCGACGCCACCCTGCGTCTGGTCGCCGGCGGTGACGTTTCCGCAGTGAATACCGACCTCATCCCCAACTTTGCGAAGGTGTTCGACGGCCTCAAGGGCCAGAAGCACAACACGGTCGATGGGGTCGCCTACGGCGTCCCGCACGGTCGTGGCGCCAATCTGCTCATGTGGCGGACCGACGTCGTGCAGCCGGACCCGGATAGCTGGAGCGTCGTCTGGGAGGGTGGCAGCAAGTACGCCGGCAAGATCTCCGCGTACGACTACGAGATCTACATCGCGGATGCAGCCGTCTACCTGATGTCAACCAAGCCCGAGCTCGGGATCACCGACCCGTACTCCCTCGACGCCACCCAGTTCCAGGCCGCGGTCGACTTGCTCAAGGAGCAGCGGAAGAACATCACGACGTACTGGAGCGCGGTCCAGGCACAGGTCGATGCGTTCACCAACGGCGACATGGTCGCCGCGACCACATGGCAGCTGCAGGCAAATCTGCTGACAGCAGCCAAGGTGCCGGTGAAGGCGATCAAGCCCAAGGAAGGGAGCACGGGCTGGTCCGACACCTGGATGATCTCATCGACCGCCAAGCATCCCAACTGCATGTACAAGTGGATGGACTACATCATCTCGCCGGTCGCGAACGCGACGGCGACCGTGTTCTTCGGCGAGGCTCCGGTCAGCGAGGAGGGCTGCGCTGAGGCCGAGAAGCAGAGCGCGGGCCACTGCGACACCTTCCATGCGACCGACCAGGCGTATTGGGAGGATGTCTACTACTGGAACACGCCGTCCAAGGAATGCATCGACGGCAGGGGTCCCATCTGCACGGACTTCGCGCAGTGGACGCAGGCCTGGACCGAGATCAAGGGCTAGACGATGCGGGCCTGGGGATCGCGGCCGACGGTCGTGGTCCCCAGGCCGCTCGGACGTCAGACTCGGCCACGCGCTCGATCGTGATCGCACGCTAGATGCGTGGATTCTGGCGCGCGCTGTACCGCTTTCCGCGCGTCCAACTGGGCGCGCTCCTCGGGGCGCCGCTCGGCTGGCTCGTCATCGCCTACCTCGGGTCGCTGGCGTTGCTCTTCATCTCCGCTTTCTGGAGGATCGAGCCGTTCAGCGGCAAGGTGGTCACGGAGCTGTCCCTGGACAACTTCGGGACACTGGTCAATGAAGCCGTCTACCGGACGGTGACCGTGCGAACGGTCGTCACCGCCGCGCTGGTGACGCTGGCTGCCATCGTCCTCGCGTTCCCGATCGCCTACTACATGGCCAGGGTGGCGTCACCGCGGGTCCGGGGGATCCTGGTCGTCTCGATCCTGCTGCCGCTCTGGTCCGGCTACCTCGTCAAGGCGTATGCCTGGCGGATCATCCTCAGCGAAGGCGGGATCCTCAACTGGGTCCTCGAACCGGTGGGCCTCAAGGGTCCTGGCTATGGCGACGTCGCGGTCTGGCTCGTCTTCACCTACCTCTGGCTGCCGTACATGATCCTGCCGATCTACGCCGGGCTCGAGCGCATACCGAGCTCGCTGCTAGAGGCGTCCGCCGATCTCGGGGCCCGAGGTGGACACACGTTCCGGAGGGTCGTCCTGCCGCTCGCGCTGCCGGCGGTCCTTGCGGGTTCGATCTTCACGTTCTCGCTCACTCTCGGCGACTACATCGTGCCGTCGCTCATGTCGAGCAGCCAGTTCATCGGGAACGTCGTCTACAGCAACATCTCGGTCAACCAACCACTGGCCGCCGCCTACGCGCTCGTCCCGGTCGCGATCACGATCGCCTACCTGGCCGTCGCCCGGCGCCTTGGCGCGTTCGAGGCACTCTGACGTGGGTGGCCGCGGCTCGCGGATCGCGCTCCGGATCGCCAGCGCGGCGACGCTCGCGTTCATCTACATCCCGATCGGCGTGATCGTCCTCTACTCGTTCAATGCCGGGCTGGTCCCGCGATGGCCTCCCGATGGTCTGACCATCGACTGGTATGTGAAGGCGCTCGACGACCAGGGGGTTCGATCGTCGTTGCTGACATCCTTGCAGGCGGCGATCGGGGCGACGCTGATCGCGCTGGTGCTGGGGTCACTCCTGTCGTTCGCCGTCCATCGGTTCCGTTTCTTCGGGCGGGACACGATCTCGTTCCTCGTCATCCTCCCGATCGCGCTGCCCGGCATCGTCACCGGGATCGCGCTCAACACCGCCTTTCGGACGATCGGCTTCGACCTTGGGATCATCACGATCATCATCGGCCACGCCACCTTCTGCATCGTGGTCGTCTACAACAACGTGATCGCCCGGCTGCGCCGCACCGCACGATCGACCGAGGAGGCCTCGATGGACCTCGGCGCCGATACCGGACAGACGTTCCGCCACGTGACGCTTCCCGCGATCGGGACCTCACTCCTCGCCGGGTCGCTCCTGGCGTTCGCCCTGTCCTTCGACGAGATCATCGTGACGACGTTCACGTCGGGGGCGGGCACGCAGACCCTGCCGATCTGGATCTTCAGCAACTACCAGCGAACGGGTCAGGTCCCGTTGGTAAACGTGGCGGCCGTGATCGTCCTCCTCCTCTCGGTCATCCCGGTCTACCTCGCGCAGCTCCTAAGCGCCAGGGCCGGCGGCGTCGGCGGCCGGACCTGACGCGCGCCTACCAGCGGCGCGCGACCTCCGGGCTGCGATGACGGGCGGTCGAGCCTTACGTCACCACCAGCGGCGCGCCATGTCTTCGACCAGCGCGAGGAGGACGGGCAACAAGACGGCCAGGGTCAGACGGATACGCTCCAACATGGCACTCGACCTCCGCCGGATCCCGGCGCCGGCTGACGCGACGGCCGACCACCATCCGAGGAGTGCCCGGTCGATGCCGATGCCGCCAGTATCGCGACGGCCGCTTAGCTGCGACTTATCGGACGCCGGTCACATCGACGGCGTGTAGTCCGGATCCAGGTACTTCTCGGGGTCATCCTGGAAGTCCAGCAGGCAGCCCTTGCCGCAGAACCAGTACGTCGTCCCGTCGTGTTCGAGGGACAACTGGGACGTGGTGGTGTCGACCTCCATGCCGCACACCGGGTCGATCTCGATCGCCATCCGGGCTCCTCCGTTCGGTACTCCCCCGGAGTATATGCGTGTGCCCCGGTCAGGGCAGCGGAGCGGTACAGTCGCTCGATGGCGACCATCGATCCCGTCGCGACCCGTGCCGCCCTCGAGGCAGAACGCGCACGCCTGCTGGCGGAGCTCGGCGAAGCGATCCAGGCGCCCGGCCAGATGACGTACGGGTCCCAGGCCGCCGCCGCCAGCCAGGTCTTCGAGCAGCAGCGCGACCTCGCGCTGCGCGACCGCTCCGAGCAGCATCTCGCGCTCGTCGATGCGGCGCTCGAGCGGCTCGACGCCGGAACGTACGGCGCCTGCCTGCGGTGCGGGGATCCGATCGCACCGGAGCGCCTCGAGGCCCTGCCATGGGCGGCGCACTGCATCGCCTGTCAGAGCGCGATCGACAAGGGCCGCCGGTGACCGACGCCCCGCTCGTGGGCCTCGACGCGATCGAGGCTGCCGCGGCGACGCTCCCTGGCGTGGTCATCCGCACGCCGCTCGTCCCGTTCGGCGCCCCCGATGATCGGGTGTTCCTCAAGGCGGAGAGCCTCCAGTCGATCGGGGCGTTCAAGATCCGCGGGGCGTACACCGCGATCGCGGCGCTGTCCGACGAGGAACGCGCCCGTGGGGTGATCACGTACTCGTCGGGCAACCACGCGCAGGGCGTCGCGCGCGCGGCGCGCCTCCTGGGCTGCCGCGCTGTCGTCGTAATGCCCGACGACGCGCCGGTCATCAAGCGCGACCGCGTGGCGGCGGACGGCGCCGACATCGTCGTGGTCGGGCCGGCCTCGGACGAGCGACAGCAGCGGGCCGAGGCCATCGCCGCCGAACGCGGCCTCGCGATCATCCCGCCGTACGACGACGACCGGATCATCGCCGGGCAGGGCACGGTCGGGCTCGAGATCGTCGAGGACCTGCCGACCACATCGCTCGTGCTGGTGCCGATCGGCGGCGGTGGTCTCGCAAGCGGCATCGGGGCCGCCATCAAAGGCCGGCGATCGGACATCCGTGTCATCGGCGTCGAGCCCGAGCTCGCGGCGGACGCCCGCGATTCGCTCGCCCGCGGGTCGATCGTCAGCTGGTCCGCAGCCGACGTCGCGCGCACGATCGCGGACGGCACCCGGACCCAGTCGCTCGGGGAACGGACGTTCGCGCATATCCGCGCGCACGTGGACGCCATCGTGACGGTCAGCGAGGCCGAGATCGCCGGCGGCGTCCGGCTGGCCGCGGAGCGCGCGCGCCTGGTCGCCGAACCGTCGGGCGCCCTGGCGATCGCGGCGTGGGTCTTCCGGCGTGCGGAGCTGGGCGGCGGCACGGATGGCGATGTCGTCGCCGTCGTCAGCGGCGGCAACGTCGATCCGGCGGCGTACCGCCGCTATCTCGAGGCGCCACTCCCGGGCTGAGCGTCGAGCGCCGGCTCGTCGGGCCGTGTGTCGTCGCGTGCGCGGGCGCGTCGAGCGGCCAGCACGCCCTCGCGCACGCGGATATCGGCTAGTTCCTCGGCAGCCCGCCGGTCGGCCCGCGCGGTGTCCCGCGCCTCGGCGCGCGACCAGCCGACCAGGATCCCGAAGATCGCGGCGAGGAACAGCAGGTCACCGGCGACCCACATGAACGCGGCCGCCATCTGCTGGTCTTCGAAGGGCGTCGGACCCCACGCGCGCTGGACCGTCGCGTAATGCGGGTAGAGGACCGACTGCGCGTTGACCAGGACCACGGCCAGCAGCGTGTTCTGCGACATCTGCAGGAACACGTACAGCGCGCGCACCGGATATGGCATCCGCCATGGCGCCGGGTCGACACCGAGCGCCGGCCACCAGAACAGCAGGGCCGCGGCGAGGAACGCGGTGTGCTCGAGGTCATGGACGAGCGGGTCCTCCAACGCCGCGTCGAACAGCGGCGAGAAGTGGCTCGTCCACATGACAGCGGCGAAGACAACCCAGGCGACGACCGGGAAGCTCAGGATCCGCGTCAGGCGGGCGTGCAGCGCCGGCAGGATCAGGCGGCGGCGGGTCCCCGGTGCCGCGACGCGCAGCAACAGCGTGATCGGACCTGACAGGGCGATGAGCGGCGCAGCCACCAGCGTCAACAGCACGTGCTGGACCATGTGGACCGAGAAGAGCGTCGTGTCGTAGCGGTCGATGCCCGACAGCAGGGCGAACGCCAGCGCGGTCATCCCGGCGACGAACGCCACGGTCCGACGGCGGGGAACCGGGTTCGCGGGATGGGTCGCGTTCACCCGCCGGACCGCCCACGACCACCAGGCGAGTGCGGCGACGATGCCGAGCGTCGGCAGCGGCTCGAACGTCCAGCCGAGGAGCAGGCTCGCTGCATCGGGCGGGCCGGCCGGCGCAGGCCCGTGGGCAGCGACCGGCGCAGCACCCGCCACCGCGGCCAGACCCGCTGCTGCTGATGCCGCGAGCCGACCCGGCCACCCTGTTGTGGATCGCTCGGCGCGGGACGAGGCGCGTCCGTCATCCATCGACGGCCATGGTCCCACGACGCGTCGGCGAGGGTCACCCACTACTCGGGGTGGGACGCGGCATGCCGACGCTGCGCGGTATCATGGCCGCGGTCCGGCCCGGCCGGGTCAGGACATGCCCGATCCCCCTGCACCGAGGACCTGCATGGCGAGTTCCCCCAGGACCGGCCGCTCATCCGCCGCGATCGGCGCTCTCCTGGTCGGTGCAGTCCTGATCGGCGTCATCGTCGTCGTGGCGATCGTCAGCGGAGTGAACCCGCTGTCAGCCGGCCAGGGCATCCTGCAGAGCTTCTTCCCACCGCCGGCGATCACCGACCGCGGCGTGAAGATCCGCGAGCTGTACGACCTCGTGTTCGTGATCGCCGCGGTGATCTTCCTGGTCGTCGAAGGCCTGATCATCTGGACGGTCATCCGCTATCGGCGCAAGCCTGGCGACGACACGCTCCCACCGCAAACGCATGGCAACGCGATCGCCGAGGTCGTTTGGACCGTCGTGCCCACGATCATCGTCGGGATCCTGTTCGTCGCCTCCTGGAGCACGCTGAACACCGTCGAGGCGACTTCGCCGGTGCCACAGCTCAAGGTCCGCGCGGTCGCGGCCCAGTTCCTGTGGACGTTCGATTACCTGCCGGCCGACTATCAGCCGGGCCAGGACACCACGCCGCTGTACACCGTCACGACGCCGGAGGGCGAAACCCCCGAGGAAGGTGGGTTCGTGCTGCCGACGGGTCGGACCGTCCACCTGTACCTCGAGAGCCCGGACGTCATCCACGCCTTCTACGTCCCGCAGTTCCTGTTCAAGCGCGACGTCGTCCCCGGGCGGGTCAACAGCTTCGAGTTCACGCTCAACGACGCCGATGCCGGCAATACGTTCCATGGCCAGTGCGCGGAGCTGTGCGGGGTGAGCCACAACGCGATGCACTTCGATGTGCACGCCATGAACGGCGCCGACTTCGACACCTGGCTGGAGGCCAGCATCGCCCAGGCGAATGCGTCGCCGCCACCGCCGCCGTCGGGTGAGCCGGCACCGTCGGGTGAGCCAGCGCCATCCGGACAGCCCGGTGCGGCCCCGATCGTGCTCGTGGCGAAGGACATCGCCTTCGACAAGGCGGCGCTGACCGCCCCGGCCGACGCCCCGTTCAAGATCGAGCTCGACAACCAGGACGCGTCGATCGGGCACAACGTCGCGATCCACCAGGGGTCGCCCACCGGCCCCGAGGTCTTCCGAGGCGAGGTGTTCCCAGGCCCCGCCAAGATGACGTATGACGTCCCGCCCCTCGCGGCCGGCGCGTACGGTTTCGTGTGCTCGGTCCATCCCAACATGACCGGCACCCTGACGGTCGAGTAGGAGCACGCCGTGGCGACAACAACGCTGCACCCGGCCGCCCCCGCCTACCGCAGCACGCTGTACGACTGGGTCACGACCACCGATCACAAGAAGATCGGGATCATGTACCTGATCAACTCATTCCTGTTCTTCTTCATCGGCGGGTTGCTCGCGATGGGCGTCCGCACCGAGTTGGCTCAACCCGGGCTGCAGTTCGTGGCGGACAAGACCTACAACGAGCTGTTCACGATGCACGCCACGTTCATGATCTTCCTGTTCATCATCCCGATCCTGGCGGGCTTCGGGAACTACATCGTGCCGCTCCTGATCGGCGCGCCCGACGTCGCGTTCCCGCGCATCAATGCGCTGTCGCTGTGGATGCTGCCGCTGGCAGGCGCGCTGCTGCTCCTGAGCTTCTTCGTGGGTGCTGCCCCGGCCGCGGGCTGGACGAGCTATGCGCCCTTGACGGAGGACCGACCGCTGTCATCGGTGGGTCCGGGGCAGGACCTCTGGATCGTGGCGATCGTGCTGATCGGGACGAGCTCGATCCTGGGCGCCGTCAACTTCCTGGTGACGATCTTCAAGATGCGGGCGCCGGGGATGACGCTGTTCCGGATGCCGATCATGGTCTGGACCGTGCTCGTCACCTCGGTGCTGGGGCTGCTCGCGACGCCGGTCATCACGAGCGCCCTGATCATGCTGTTCATCGACCGCAACTACGGCGGCAGCTTCTTCGACCCGCGGGTCGGCGGCGACGCGATCCTCTACCAGAACATCTTCTGGTTCTACTCGCACCCGGCCGTCTACATCATGGTGCTGCCGGCGATGGGCATGATCAGCGAGATCCTGCCAGTGTTCAGCCGCAAGCCGCTGTTCGGGTACAAGGCGTTCGTGTTCGCCACCGCAGGCATCGGCGCGCTCGGCTTCTCGGTGTGGGCCCACCACATGTTCACGACCGGCGCGGTCTACCTGCCGTTCTTCAGCTTGATGACGTTCCTGATCGCGGTCCCGACCGGGGTCAAGATGTTCAACTGGATCTTCACGCTGTGGCGCGGGAAGCTGAGCCTGTCGACGCCGCTCCTGTTCGCGCTCGGCTTCCTGAGCATGTTCCTGATCGGCGGCATCAACGGCGCGTTCAGCGCCGCGGTGCCGGTCGACTTCGCGCTCCACGACACCTACTGGGTGGTCGCCCACCTGCATTACGTGCTGTTCGGGGGCTCGGTGTTCGGGGTGATGGCCGGGCTCTACTACTGGTTCCCGAAGATGACCGGGCGGATGCTCAGCGAGGGCCTCGGCAAGGCCCAGTTCGTGCTGATGTTCATCGGCTTCAACCTGACGTTCTTCCCGATGCACCAGCTGGGCCTGGCCGGCATGCCCCGCCGCATCGCCGACTACTCGTCGACCGCCGGCTGGAACGACCTCAACCTGGCGGCCACGATCGGCGGCTTCCTCATCGCGGCGAGCATGATCCCGCTGCTGTGGAACGTGTTCGTCTCGCTGCGCAGCGGCAAACCCGCGGGCGACGACCCGTGGGAGGGCAACACCCTCGAATGGGCGACGAGCTCGCCGCCACCGCCGTACAACTTCGACCACCTGCCGGAGATCCGGTCCGAGCGGCCGGTGTTCGACATGCGCCACGGATCGACGCACGGGACGATGGCGCCGTTGCCGCAGTCCGCGAGCGAGAGCTGACGCGATGGCCGTCGACGACCGCGCCCTGACGACCACCGACCACAGCCCGGTCGCCGGGCTGGCGCATGACTCGCGGGGCGGGATCAGCAACGTCGTCCTCGGGATGCTGCTGTTCATCACGTCCGAGGTGATGTTCTTCGCCGGGCTCTTCGCGGCCTACTTCAACGTCCGCGCGAACGCGCCCGTGTGGCCACCGATCAACGTCGAGACCGGTGAGCCGTTCCACCTCGAGATCCTGCCGCTGGTGGGACCGGCGACGGTGCTGCTGATCCTGTCCTCGTTCACCTGCCAGTTCGCCGTGTGGGCGATCCGCCGCGGCGACCGGACCGGGTTCATCCGTAACATCGCGGTCACGTTCATCATCGGCGTCGTATTCCTGCTGATGCAGGCGACCGACTATGTGGCGCTCGGCAACGAGGGCATCACGCTGTCGGCCGGCACGTTCGGGACCACGTACTTCACGCTGACCGGCTTCCACGGCGCGCACGTCTTCGGTGGCGCGATCATGCTCGCGGTGGTGCTGTACCGAGGCCTGGCGGGCCAGTTCTCGGAACGCCACCATGACGCGGTCGAGGCCGTGTCGCTGTACTGGCACTTCGTGGACGTCGTGTGGATCCTGCTCTTCTCGCTGCTCTACCTGCTGCCGGGCAAGGCCTAGTCATGCATCCGCTCCGTCATCCCCGCAACGCGATCGTCGTCGGTCTCCTGTTCGCGCTGACCGGTGCGGTGTACTGGGCGGTCCAGTCGATCGCCGGCTGGCACGTCGACTACGCGGGCGTCACGATGCTGCTCCTGCTGGGCGTCGCCACGAGCATCCTCGCCTACGTCCTGATCGCCGGTTCCCCGAACGACTGACCCGGACGCGATGTTCGAGGAGTTCTGGAACGGCATCCTGGAGCTGACGACCAAGTTCGTCATCCCCGACTGGACCTCGGTCATCGCGATGCTCCCGGTGCTCATCACGGCCTTCACCGTGATCGTGCTCGTCGCCACGTTCTGGAAGCTGATGCGGGCCCCCAAGCCGCGGCGCGGGAAGCAGCGCATCGAGCCCGTGCCGCCGCCTGGCGTGCACATGCCCGGGCCGTCGTGGTCGCCGTTCTTCGCGGCGATCGGCGCCTTCATGCTGTTCCTCGGCATCGTGTTCGGCGGGGCGATCCTGATCCTCGGCGCGATCGGCTTCGCGCTCACGTTGCTGTACTGGGGTGCCGAGGCGCTGCACCTCTACGACCGCGACCTGGGTGCCACCGCCCCACCGCTTCCGGAGGTCGACCACGAGGGTCCGCCACCGGGTGTCCACATGCCCGGCCCGTCGTTCCTGCCACTCCTCGCGGCGATCGGGATGGCGATGCTGCTGCTCGGCCTGGTGTTCGGGGAGTGGCTCCTCGCAGTGGGCGTCGTCGCGTTCATCCTGTCGTTGCTCGGCTGGATGGGCGCCGCCCGGAAGGAATTCGTCAAGACCGTCGAAGCGGACACCACCGGGCACCTGGAGCCGCTCCCGGATCCGCCCACCCCGAAGTGGTTGCTGACCACCCTGGGTGTGCTGCTCGTGGCCGGGTTCGTGATCCAGGCCGGCTGGATCCCGCCGCGCGCCGCGGGCGGTGAGGGGCTTGCGCCGTCGGGCGTCCCGGGGGAACCGGGCGGTTCCGGCGAGCCCGGTGGTTCCCCGGCTCCTGGCGGCCCAGAGGGCAAACCCGTCGTCCATGCCAAGGACGTGGCGTTCGTGGACACGGCGTTCAGTGCTCCGGCCGACACGCCATTCCAGCTCGAGTTCGTGAACGAGGACGCCGGCATCCCGCACAACGTCGAGCTGCTCGACAGTGGCGGCGCGAGCGCCTTCAAGGGCGATATCTTCCCCGGCGTCGAGACGCGGGTCTATGACGTGCCGGGCCTGGCGGCCGGGACCTACCAATACATCTGCTCGGTCCACCCGACCATGACCGGGACCGCGACCCTCCAGTAGGTCGCCGACAGGACAGCGTCACGCCGCGCCGACCGATCCTCATCGCCCTCGCCATCGCGGTCCTGACGACCCTCGGCGTGTGCTTGTTCGTCGGCTCGGGGGACGGTGAGACGCGGGCGGCGGTCGGGTCCACCGCTCCACCGATCGTCGGGACGACGCTGGACGGGACGCCGTTCGACCTGGCGACCTACCGGGGCCGGCCGGTCATCGTCAATTTCTGGGGGCCGTCGTGCATCCCGTGCCGGGACGAGTTCCCGCAGTTCATCAGCGAGCTCGAGGAGCACCGCGCGGATGGCCTGGCGATCGTCGGCGTCCTGACCGACGATCCGCCCGAGCCGGCGCGCCAGTTCGTCGCCGAGTACGGCGCCACCTGGCCGACCGTGATCGACCCCGGCGAGGCATTGAAACGCGCGTATCGCGTCGTCGCCCGGCCGCACACCTGGTTCGTCGACCGTGGCGGTGTCGTCCGCGCGATGCAGATCGGCGGGCCGATGACGGACGACGAGTTCGAGCGCCACTTCGCGCTGATCCGGTGACGGCGGGCCTCGATCTCGAACCGGCCATCGCCGTCGATGGCCTGACGAAGCGATACGGCGACCGGATCGCCCTCGACGGCGTGTCGATCGAGGTGCGCGCTGGCGAGATCGTGGCGCTGCTCGGGCCGAACGGCGCCGGCAAGACGACGACGGCCGAGGTCATCGAGGGCTATCGGCGGGGCGACGCCGGGAGCGTCCGGGTCCTCGGCAGCGATCCCTGGCGAGCGGAGCGATCACATCGCGCGCGTGTCGGACTGATGCTCCAGGACGGCGGGATCGACCTGCGGGCGCGACCGGCTGAGACGCTCCGCCAGTACGCCGCCTTCCACGCCGATCCGCTCGATCCGGCGACGCTGGTCGCCGATCTGGGTCTTGGCCCGGTAGCGAGCACCCCGTATCGCCGCCTGTCGGGCGGGGAACGGCAGCGCCTGGGGTTCGCACTTGCGCTGGTCGGCCGCCCGGACGTGCTCGTGCTCGACGAGCCGACGGCTGGCCTTGATCCCGAGGCGCGGCTCCTCGTCCGGGCACGCATCGAGGCCGAGCGGGAACGCGGCGTCGCGATCCTGCTCACCACCCACGAGCTCGCGGACGCGGAACGGCTCGCCGACCGGATCGTGATCCTGGCCGCCGGGCGGATCGTCGCCAGCGGCACGGTCGTCGAGCTCGCCGCCGGCACGACGAACCGGCTCAGGTTCACCCTCGACCGACCCCTGGACCCGTCGCAGATCGCCGGCCTTTCGGCGGCCCTCGGCGCCGCGGTCCGCCGCGTGGATGCGAGCGGCCGCTACGACGTGGCGGACGTCGCTCCAAGCCCGGCTCTCGTCGCGGCGCTGGCGGCCTGGTGCGCGGATGCCGGCCGGCTGATCACCGAGTGGCGCGCCGGCAGCGGCACCCTCGAAGAGCTGTATCTCGACCTGGTGGCCGGGCCGGACGCCGGGTCGGGCGATGGTCACGCGGACCGCCTGGCATGAGCCAACCCGCGCCGTTCGCCCAGGCGGTGCTCGCGCAGGTTCGGGCCGAAGCGCGGCTCACGCTGCGGCGCGGCGAGAACCTGCTCGCGATGATCGGCATCCCGGCGGCCGCGCTCGTGTTCTTCGGCACGATCCAGCCGCCGACCGCGCGCGATCCGCGGACGCTGCTGCCGGGCGTCCTGGCGCTGGCGATCGTGGCGAGCGGCCTCGTCAACCTCGGGATCTCGACGGCGTATGAGCGTGGCTACGGCGTGCTGAAGCGACTCGGTGGATCGCCGCTGGGACGGGACGGGCTGCTGGCCGCGAAGCTCGTCGTCGTCGGCGCGATCGGCGTGGCCCAGGTCGCCGTGCTGGTCGGTCTCGGGGCGGGCCCGTTCGACGGCGTGCCGATGGGCGCCTCGTGGCCGGCGGTGCTGGCCACCACGCTCCTCGGTGCGGGCTCGTTCGCGGCGCTCGGGCTGCTGCTCGCCGGCACGATCCGCCCGGACGCGGCACTGGTCCTGGCCAACGTGCTGTTCCTCGTCGCCGTGCTGCTCGGCGGCGTGGTCGTGCCGATCGGCGAGCTGCCCGAACCGCTCGGGACGATCACGCGTGTCCTGCCGTTCGGCGCGCTGGCGGAGGCGTTTCGCGCCTCGCTCGGCATGGGCGGGGACTGGCCGGCACCGGTCGTCGTCGTCGCGCTCTGGGGGATCGTCGCCGCCGTGGCAGCCGTGCGCACGTTCCGCTGGGAGTGAGGGTCAGTCGGGGGCGGCCGCCGTGCTGCCCTCCAGCACGGCGACGTCCGGCAGCTCCCTGATCCGGAGCAGCTTCGAGCCGATCAGCCACAGGACGCCGAGCGATGCCGCGACCGCGGTCACGAACAATGCCTCGCGCACGCCGAGCGCCGTCCCGAGGACGCCACCCAGGAAGGCGCCCACGGGGCGCACGCCGTAATTCACGAAGCGGAATGCCCCCGTCGCGCGCGACCTGATCTGGTCCGGGTAGCGCGCCGACAGGACCGCGCCCACGTTGATGTCCAGGATCATGACACCGAGCCCGGCACCGAACTCGGAGCCGAACAGCAACGCCAGGATCAGCGGCATCGGCATGTCCGCGTCGGCGATCGGGATGAGGATGAGCGGCAGTGGGAACAGGACGCAGCCCAGGGCGTAGGCAGGTCCCAGCCCGATCCGCCGTCCCACCCGCGCCGCGATCGTCGCGCCGATCACACCGCCGACCGCGCCAGCACCCAGGGCGAGGCCGAGCACGCCGGGGCTCACGCCAAGCTCGGTCGTCGCGTACAGGATCACGAGGGCGGTGAACGCCAGGTTGAACAGGTTGATCGTGGCGGCCGAGAGCAGCGTCGGGCGCACGATCGGGTCGCGTGCCACGAACGCCAGCCCGACCATCAGGCGGCCCCGGAGCGAGCCCTCCTCGGGCTCGACCGGGGGCTCCGGCGAGCGGATCCGGCGCAGGGCCACGGCCGAGCCCACGAACGACGCTGCATCCGCCGCCAGCGCCAACGGTGCGCCGAGCACCTGCACGAGCAGCCCGCCGATGGACGGGCCGCCCACATACGCCAATGACCGACTGCCGTGGAGGAGCGACTGGGCCTCGACGAACCGTTCACGACCCACGACCGACACGAAGATCGAGGCCCACGAGAGGTCGAAGACCACGGTCAGCGCGCCGACCAGGAACCCGACGACGTACAGCTGGGCGATCGTCAGCACCCCGAGCACGTGTGCAACCGGGACGGTCGCGATCAGCGCGGCACGGCCGAGATCGGCCCAGATCATCAACCGGCGCCGCCGATGGACCCGGTCGAGCCACACGCCGGCCATCAGGGAGAGCAGCAGATGGGGTAGCAGACCGGCTGCCGTCAGCGACCCCATCTCGGCCGCGTCGGCACCCAGGATGAGCACCGCGACCAGCGGCAGCGCGATCCGGTTGATCTCGTCGCCGAACACCGAGATCGTCTGGCCGGTCCACAGGTGGCGGAAATCGGCGGCGTCCCGGAGCAAGGCCGGCACGAGACGATCGACGATCCGCATCGGATGCGATGGTAGGGGCCTCCGAGAACCGAAACCCCGACGCTGGCGCCATACGCTACGAAGCACGATCCATCGGTCGTGCAGAGTCGAGGGCCACATGGACCAGCGACGGCTCGTCGAGCAGGCAGCGAGGGGCGATCATGACGCCTTTGCCGAGCTTGCCCGCGCGGCCGTCGTGCGGCTGGACCAGGCGGCCCGGCTCGATCCTCCGGGACCCGGAGCTCGCACGCGACGCGGTCCAGGATGGGTTGATCCGTGCCTGGCGCGACCTGCCGGGTCTGCGCGACCCGGATCGCTTCGACGCCTGGATCCATCGACTGACCGTCAATGCCTGTCTCGACCTCGCGCGCCGCCGTCGGCGGCGGCCGATCGAGGTCGAGCTCTCGCCTATCTACGAACCGATGATGAGCGACCAGGTCGGTGTCATCGCCGACCGGGAGCTGATCGAAGGCGTCCTCCGACGTCTCGACGAGGCCGGTCGAGCGATCGTCGTGTTGCACTACTACCTGGGCATGCCGTTGACCGACGTCGCGGCGACGCTCGGGATCCCCGTCGGGACCGCCAAGTCCCGGCTCCATCGCGCCCTGACCGAGATGCGCGCAGCAGTCGGCGTCGAACCTGCATCGGCGCCCACAACTGTCGCGGGAGGGCAGCTCGCATGACGACCGATCGTCGCCTCGAGCGCGACCTTCCCTCGATCCTTGGGGACATCGCGATGGGTCCTTACCCCGATTACATCGACGACGTCCTCCTGGACACGGCGCAGCGCCGCCAGCGACCACGGTGGACGTTCCCCGAAAGGTGGCTCCCAATGGCCGTCGTGACCCGACGCCCGGTCCTCGCACCCTCCTTCCCGTGGCGGACGCTCGGCGTCCTCGCGCTGCTCGCGCTCCTCATCGCTGCCGCGCTCGCCGCGTTCATCGGCTCGCAGACACGGTTACCAACGCCGTTCGGCCCGGCCCGCAATGGCCTCGTCGCGTTCGAGTCGGGCGGCGACATCCATATCGCCGACCCGGCGACAGGCCTCCCGACCACGATCGTGTCCGGGCCCGACCTGGATCTCGGCCCACGCTACTCGCGCGATGGCACGCGCCTCGTTTTCGAGCGGAAGGTCGATGGCGGTCGCAGCGAGCTTGTACGTCGTCCGCTCCGACGGGAGCGGACTCACCCGTATCACTCCTGAGCCGATCGCGCTGACGCCGAGCCAGTTGGGCGAGCCGTGGGAGCAATACCAGTTCTCCCCCGACGGCGCCTCCGTGCTGATCGCCGCGACCGACGGGGGTTCTCCGAAGATCCTGGTCGCCCGAAGTGACGGCACGGGGCTGCACGCGATCGACGCCGGGATGGCCGCGTTCGAGCCGTCCTACCGCCCTCCCGACGGGCGCGAGATCCTCTTCGTCGGCTACTCCGGCCTCGGGGCCGGCCCGGGGGTCGTCTATGCCTTCGACCCGTCCACAGGCACGCGGCGCACCATCGTCGCGGCGCAGCCCGGGTACGATCTCGCCGGTGCCAACTGGTCGCCGGACGGATCGAAGGTCGCGTATTGGACCTGGGGCGGTCCGGGTCCGGGAGAAGGCATCAATGCCCACACACATGTCGTGGGGTCGGATGGCACCGGGGACCGCGAGCTCATCGCTCCTCCAGGGACCGTTTGGACCTCCGGTTCCGAGTGGTCGAACGACGGGACGCAGCTCTTCGTTCTCCGGGGCTTCACCTCAGGGTACGACGACGTGCGCCCTGCGATCGTCCCGGCGGACGGCAGCTCGATAGGCATCGAGACCGATCGTCGGATCCCCATCGTCCGGGAATGCTGTTCCTTCGGCGAATGGGCGCCCGACGACTCAAAGATCCTCGTGACACCGGTGGACGGCGCGGGGCAGCCCGGCCAACAGCTGGTCATCGATCCGGTGACCGGCCAGACCCAGGTTGCCTTGTGGGACACGACGAGCGACCCGACCTGGCAGCGGCGGGCGCCTTGATCTGAACCTTTCGCGCGACGCGGACGCCATACCCTGTCGAGCACGACCGTCATGGCCGTGCCGCAAGAGGGGCGACCGTGGACCAGCGAGGACTCGTCGAACGAGCGAGGCAGGGCGAGCATGACGCCTTCGCTTCGCTCATCGACCTGCACCTCGCGCGGCTGGACGCGGCCGCTCGACTGATCCTCCGCGACGGCGAGCTCGCGCGCGATGCCGTCCAGGAGGCACTCATCCGCGCCTGGCGCGACCTGCCGGGTCTCCGCGACCCCGACCGGTTCGACGCCTGGCTGCATCGACTGCTCGCAAACGCCTGTCTCGATCTCGTCCGGCGCCGCAAGCGTCGGGTCATCGAGGTCGAGCTCATGGCTATCGACGCCCCGGTGAATCGTGACTTTGCGGGCGCCGTGGCAGACCGCCAGCTGCTCGACGAGGCCCTCGCGGGCCTCGCGCCGGGACACCGCGCGGTCGTCGCTCTGCACTACCTCCTGGGGATGCCGCTGCCGGAGGTGGCGGCATCCCTGGGCATCCCGCACGGGACAGCCAAGTCACGTCTCCACTACGCGCTCGCCGCGATGCGGATGACTGTGACCGCCGAGCCCGACGCCATCCCGGCCACCGTCGCAGGAGGGCATCTGGCATGACCTCGCCGCGACGCTTCGAGCAGGACATTCCAGCGCTCCTCGCCGATAGCTACCTGGCCGGCATCCCTGATTACCGAGATGACCTCGTCCAGCAGGTCGCCCGCGTGCGGCAGCGGCCGGCTTGGACGTTCCCTGGAAGGTGGCTCCCGATGGAACTCGTCACGACCCGGGTCCCGCAGACGCGCCTGCCGTGGCGGCAGCTCGCTGTGCTGGCGATCCTCGTCGCGGTGCTCGCGGCGACAGTCGCCGTCTACGTAGGTTCCCACCAGACCGTGCTGCCCCAGCCGTTCGGCCTGGCACACAACGGTCTCGTCGCGTACGCCAAGGCCGGCGACGTCTACACCGTCGATCCGACGACGAACGTGTCGACGGTCATCGTCAGCGGAAGGGACATGGACAAGCAGCCGACGTGGTCGCGCGACGGCACTAGGTTGGCATTCGTCCGACAGACCGGTGATGGCGAGGTCGTATATGTCGTGGACCCTGACGGGCGCAACGCCGTGCCAGTGTCCGATCCCGAGGTCGGAGTGAGCGAGCTGTCGTTCTCGCCCGACGGCTCGACCGTGATGTTCACATCAGGAACGGACACGCAGCGGGAGATCTGGGTCGCGAAGACGACGGGCAGCCCCGAGGTGCGCCAGATCGACGCCGGTATGACCATGGCAAGCCCGAGATTCGCACCGCCGGATGGCTCCGAGATCGTCTTCGCCAATCTGTCATCGATCGCGCAAGGTCGGGGTATTTTCGCGGTGAGCGTCAACACGGGCGCGGTCCGGTCGATCCTCGCGGCCGAACCGGGCACCTTCCGGGACTCGATCAGGGTATCGCCTGATGGATCGCGAATCGCCTATTCCGCCGCGACCGAAGATGCCGCCCGCAACACGTACCGAGTGCACATCGTAAACGCCGATGGGACCGGCGACGTGACCCTGCCGATGCCCGATGGCGCGACGTTCCAGGACGCGCCCGTCTGGTCCAACGACGGGAAGTCGCTCGCGGTCACACGGGGCTACGCGGAGCGCAACACGGACATGGTCCTCGCGGTCATTCCGCCCGACGGGAGCAGCACCGGGATCGAGACCGAGCACGGGCTTACGGGGTGCTGTGACACCACATTCGAATGGGCGCCTGACGACAGCGTCATCCTCGTGGTGCCCTTCGATCTCGACGGCGCGCGAAAACAGCAGTTGCTCTGGGACCCGCTGACCGGGTTGACCCGGCCGACGCCGTGGGCGGCCGACAGCGACCCCGCCTGGCAACGGCTGGCTGGCTGACCCCATCCCAGCCGAGGTTTCGGGAACCTTCCGGGCCATCGCCAGCGCCGTAGGCTAGCGAGCACGGCCGCCATGGTCGTGCCGCTAGCCGAGAGGCGGTTGTGGACCGTTCTGAACTCGTGGAGCGAGCGCGGGGAGGCGACCGGCACGCCTTCGCCGAGCTCGTCCGCGCGTCCGGGGCGCGCCTGGATGCCACCGCTCGACTGATCCTGCGCGACCCGGAACTGGCCCAGGACGCCGTCCAGGAGACCCTGATCCGGGCATGGCGCAGCCTGCCGGGGCTGCGCGATCCCGCGACGTTCGACCACTGGCTGCACAGCCTCGTGGCGCACGCCTGCATCGACCTCGTCCGCAAGCGCCGGCGCCGCGTCGTCGAGGTCGAGCTCACCCCGATCCACTTCACGGAAGCGCTGGACCACGCCGGGGAGGTCGCCGATCGCGACCTCCTCGACCGCGCCCTGGCTCGACTCGAGCCGGAGGCGAGGGCCGTCGTGGTCCTGCATTTCTATCTCGACCTGCCATTGCCGCGGGTCGCCCGGATGCTCGGCATCCCGGACGGCACCGCCAAGTCCCGCCTCCACCGGTCCCTCGGGGTCCTGCGGTCCTCGATGGCGATCGATGAGGTCACCTCCGCGAGCGCTGCGGGAGGGCCCATCTCATGACGATGGATCGATCCCCTCGCGCGTCGCGGGCGCTCCCCGCCCTGTTCGAGGACCTCGCGCAGGCGCGCACTCCCGACTACCTCGAGGCGGCCATCGAGCGCGCCTCCTCTCGTCCACAGCGTGCGACGTGGACGTTCCCCGAAAGGTGGCTCCCCGTGGAACTCGTCACGACGCGGGTCCCGTCGACCCGCATTCCCTGGCGCCAACTGGGCGTGCTCGCCCTGCTCGCCATCCTCCTGGCGGCGATGCTCGCGGTCTACGCCGGATCGCAACGACCCCTGCCCGACCCGTTCGGACCCGCCGCCAACGGGCTCGTCGTGTACTCGAAGGGCGGCGACATCCTCGCCCGCGACACCCTGGACGGGATGAGCCGGCCACTGATCGCGACGGTCAATGCGGAGATAGCCGACAGCCTGTCGCCCCGCGGCACGCACGTCCTGATCGTGCGCCCAGTCGGCGACCTCCTCGACCTTTTCGCCGCGACGATCGATGGCAAGGACGAGGTCCACCTCGGTGGGCCGTACCTCAACGTCGATGGCATCTCGTGGGCGCCCGACGAGTCCTCGGTCGCGATCGCCCATGACGTCGACGGCCTCCCATCCATCTCGATCGTCCAAGCCGACGGCAGCGGGGAAAGGACGCTCGACCTCGGGATGCCCGCCAACCGACCAACTTGGCGGCCGCCCGACGGAAAGCAGCTGTCGTTCCGCGGTCAGGTCGATGGCAACTGGGGCCTGTTCCTTGCCAACGCGGACGGCACGGGTGTCATACAGGTGCCGGTCACCCGCGAGCTCATGGAGGCACCGTTCGAGGTTCTTGCGCCTGCGTGGTCGCCGACCGGCGACCGGATCGCATTCCACCGACTCACCGACACGCCGGGCAACGGGAATGGCAACGGGTTCAGGATCCATGTCGCGGAGATCGACGCCGTCGGTGGCGTCACCGCGCAGCGGACATTCGTGTTCGACCCCACGTCGGACGAGGAGATGGATGTCCAGTGGCTACCCGATGGAAAGCGGATCGTGTTCACGCGACATGACCAGGGCACCGACTATGTGTCGATCGCGGACCCCATCACAGGTGCCCGATCGCGCGACGTCGAAGTCACTAGTTCGACGAGGGAGATCGCGTTTCTGCGGGTGACCCTCGCGCCGGACGGGAAGGCCTTCATGGTCCACCTCTTGGCAGACAGCTCCGACTGGCTGGTCGACGTGGAAACCGGATCGGCGCGAAAGTTGGTCGACCTGGGTGGCGAGGACCTGGTCTTCATCCAGCGGCGCGCGCCGTGACGCACGGCTGATCCAGGCGGAAAAGGTTGAACCCCGGGTTGGTCGGGACCCGGGGTTCAGGAAGAAAGCTTGGTTGCGGGGAAGGGATTCGAACCCTTGACCTTCGGGTTATGAGCCCGACGAGCTGCCGCTGCTCCACCCCGCGACCGCCAATGATAGGGACGGTCCCTGCATCGGTCAAATGCCCTCGGTGCGAACGTCACGCCGCGCTGGCAGCCGCCTGGACCGGCCCGCGGCCGCGGAGCGTCGTCCCACCGATGACGATGGCCAGCACCAGCGCCACCGTCATCACGGCGCTGAAGGCGTAGAACGGGAAGAGGATGCTCTGCTCGGCAAGGATGCCCGTCGTCACCGACGCGATGATGAACCCGAGCGTGCCGGCCGCGCCGAACAGGCCCTGGGCGGTCGAAGAACGACCCACCGGCGAGCTCGCCGCGACGACGGTGTACAGGGCCGGATTGAGGAAAGCGAACCCGGTCGCCTCGATCAGGATCAAGGGGACGGCGAACACCGGATCCCGCATGAACGTGTACAGGATCCCGGTGACCGCCGGCAGCACCATCCCGAGGACGATGAAGGCGAACGAGCCGCGCTTGTCGACCAACCGACCCGCGAACGGGGACAGGATCAATACCGGCAGGCCGAACATCGCGAACGTCAGGCCGATCAGCGCCAGGTCGGCCCCGAGATCCTGCAGGAACAGGCTCCAGATGACCTCGTATGTGCCGCCGCCGTAGTAGCCGCCGGCGTTGAGGACGATCGCGGCGAACAACCCCCGGTTCAGCAACTGCTTGGCGCGCCCCTCGTCGACGGCTCCATGGTCCGCGGCCAGTGCGGCCGCGGCACGCCCCTCGACGTACGGCGAGTCGGGCGGGAGCGTCGTCCGGTCCGACGACGGCGAGGCATCGGCCTTGTGGGCCGGCCCATCCTCGCGTACTCGGAGCGCGATGGCCACCGCGGCGATGATCGCCGCGATCGCGCTGAAGACGAAGACGAAGGCGATGCCCCCGAACTGCGCGGCCCCGAACGCGCCGATCGACGGACCGAGCAGCAGCCCGCCCATCTGGGCGGCGCCGTACAGGCCGAATGCCTCACCACGGCGCTCTGGCGGCGTGGCATCGGTCAGGAAGCCGCGCGCGGCCGGGTCGTAGAGCGCCGACCCCAGGCCGGCGCCCGCCCGGAGGAGCAGGAACGCCACGGGGCCTGTCAATACGAGCGGCAATGCCCCGAAGACGCCGGTCGCCACCAGCCCGATCACCATCAGCGGCACCCGCGCCGTCCGATCGGCCAGCCAGCCGAAGACCGGCTCGGTGATCAGGCGCGCCGCTGGCCAGGCCGCGATAACCAGGCCGAGCGTGGCGAGATCGATGCCCTGCTCGACGAAGTAGATCGGGAGCACGGGCAGCAACCCACCGAAGCCGAGCCACACGATGAACTCGGCGATGAGCAGCGGCAGGATCGGGCCCCAGCGGTCGAGCCAGGCCCGGATTCGACGGAGCATGGAGCCGCCAGCGTACCGGCGCGCCGACCGCCTGCCGGTCCTCGGTGCGGCGGCCAGAACGGCGCTCCTTCGACCGCCGGCCCCGCCGACCTCCCGCTGCCGATGGCCGCCTATACTGGCCCTTCCCCTCGAACTCCCCTACCCCAGGTGTGCCGCCGCATGGATGTCATCACGGCCGAAGGGCTGGTCAAGATCTACAAGACCCGCAAGCACGAGGTCCGCGCCCTCGACGGCGTCGACCTGTCGGTCGGCGAGGGCACGGTCCTGGGTCTGCTCGGACCCAACGGCGCGGGCAAGACGACGACCGTCAGGATCCTGGCGACGCTCCTCAAGCCGGACGCCGGCCATGCCACGGTCGCGGGCTACGACGTGGTTCGGGAGGCCCAGCGGATCCGCACGCTCATCGGCCTGTCGGGCCAGTACGCGGCGGTCGATGAGAACCTGACCGGCCGCGAGAACCTGTGGATGTTCGGGATGCTGTACCAGCTCCCAAGCTCCGTCGCGCGAACGCGTGCCGCGGAGCTGCTCGAGCAGTTCGACCTCACGGACGCGGCGGATCGCGTCGTCAAGACGTATTCGGGCGGCATGCGCCGCCGGCTCGACCTCGGGAGCGCGCTCATCGGGCGCCCGAAGCTGCTCTTCCTCGATGAGCCGACGACCGGCCTCGATCCGCGGAGCCGGCTCGGGATGTGGGACGTCATCCGGTCGCTTGTCCGAGAGGGCGCCACGCTGCTCTTGACGACCCAGTACCTGGAGGAGGCGGACGAGCTGGCGGATACGATCGCCGTCGTCGATCACGGCAAGATCATCGCCCGCGGCACGGCCGATGAGCTGAAGGCGCAGGTCGGCGGCGAGCGCATCGAGGTCGTCGTCCACGACCGGACACGCATCGATGACGCGCGCCGGATCCTCAGCGGGATCGGGATCGGGGAGGCGGCGTTCGAGGAGCACACCCGGCGAGTCACGGCACCCTCGGACGGCGGCGCGAAACGGCTCGCCACCGTCATCCGCGAATTCGACGAGGCCGGCATCGCCATCGATGACATCGGCCTCCGACGGCCCACGCTCGATGACGTCTTCCTCAGCCTGACGGGCCATGCGGCCGAGGAATCCACGGAGGACGCGGCATGACGGCAGCCTCGACGGCACGACCCGCGGCGGCCAGCGGCACGCTCGCGTCGGCGGCCCGCGACGGGCTCATCATCATGTGGCGCAACCTGAAGCGGATCCCGCGGATCCCGGAGCTCGCGATCTTCGCCGTGCTCCAGTCGATCATGTTCGTGCTGCTGTTCGCCTTCGTGTTCGGTGGGGCGATCCCCATCCCCGGCGGCAGTTACAACGACTTCCTGATGCCGGGCATCTTCGCCCAGAACATCGTGTTCGCAGCGGGGATCACCGCCATCGGGATCGCCGACGACATCGGCAAGGGCATCATCGACCGCTTCCGTTCGTTGCCGATGGCGCGCTCGGCGGTGCTGACCGGGCGCTCGTTGGCCGACGTCTTCTACAACCTCGGCATCCTCGTGGTCCTGATGCTGTCCGGCCTGTTCGTGGGCTGGGGCGCGCACACGGGCATCCCCGCGTTCCTCGCGGGCGTCGGCCTGCTGCTGCTCTTCGCCTTCGCGATGTCGTGGCTCGGGATCTGGCTCGGTCTCATGGTCCCCTCGGTGGAAGTCGCGCAACAGGCCATCTTCACGGTGCTGTTCCCGATCACGTTCCTCTCGAACGTGTTCGTGCCGCCACAGACCTTGCCGGACTGGCTCCAGCCGATCGCCGAGTGGAACCCGACCAGCACGCTGACCGGCTCGCTGCGCCAGCTGTGGGGCAACCCGAACCCGTACGCCACGAATAGCTTCCCCTCGGAGAACCCGGTCCTGGTCACGCTCATCTGGGTGGTCGCCGTGATCGCCGTCTTCGCGCCGCTCGGCATCCGCCGCTACCGGAACCTGAGCCGCTGACCGGATGATCGCGCCGCCCTGGCTCCTCGCGCTCGCGCTGGTGCTTGGGTTGCTCGTCCTGATCCCAGCACGCCGGCTCCGGGCCGCCGGGCTGTCGAGCGGCTCCGTTGGCCTGTACGCGCTGACGCTGTGGGGGCTGGCGATGCTGATCGCGATCCGCCCCGGCGGCACGCGGATCCTCATCCCCCTGCTGCTGCTCGCCTACCTGGCGCCGTTCATCGCCGGGCCCGACGTCCTCGGGCGCGTCCTGCGCCGCCAGCCTCCCCGGCCGCCGATCAAGAACGTCACGCCACCCGACCCGCCGCCACCGCCGCGCGAACGAGGCTGATCGCCGTCAGCCAGTGTTCTGGAGGCCCGCCGCAACCCCATTGACGGAAAGCTGGACGAGGCGCAGGTGCAACGCGCGGGCAGCGTCGTCGGCCGGGTCAAGCGCCCGGAGGCGTCGGAGGAGCCGGACCTGGACCTCCGAGAGCGCATCGACGTACGGGTTCCGAAGACCGATCGACCGCTGGAGCACCGGCGCGCCGTCGAGCAGCCGCTCCCGACCGGTGACGCGCAGGAGCCAGGTCACCGTTCGGTGGTACTCGGCCTCGATGGCGGCCCACCGGCGCTGGTCGTCGTCGCCGACCGCAAGGGAGGCGTACCGGCGGCCGATGCCCATGTCGGCCTTCGCGAGGATCATCTCGGCGTTGTCGATGACCGATGCGAGGAACGGCCAGGCGCGATAGAGCCGGGCGATCTCGCGCAGGCCGCCGTCGCCATGCGCCGCGGCATACGCCTCCAACGCCGAGCCGAGGCCGTACCAGCCGGGCAGGTTGATGCGCGACTGCGACCACGCGAACGTCCACGGGATCGCCCGAAGCGAGTCGATCGACGGCGCCTCGTCCGGTGCCGACCCGGATCGTCCGCGTGCCGCCGGTCGCGACCCGAGCCGCAGGTCCGACAGCTCGGCGATCGGCGTGATCGAACGGAAGAACGTCGCGAACCCGGCGTCGTCGTGGACGAGCGCGCGATAGGCATGGCGCGCCGTGCCGGACAGCTCGGTCATCAGCGCGCCACCGGCCTCTGCGGCTGCCGCCGCCGCCGAGTCGTGTTCGGGCGTCGAGGCGATGAGGACGGCGCCGGTCAGCTGCTCGAGATGCCGTCGGGCGATGGCCGGGTCGCCGTAGTTGGCCGAGATGACCTCGCCCTGCTCGGTCAGCTTGAGCCGCCCGTCGACCGACCCGGGCGCGCCCCCGACGATCGCCCGGTTGGCCGGCCCGCCGCCGCGCCCGATCGCGCCGCCACGCCCGTGGAACAGCGTGAGCTCGACGCCGTGCCGCCGGGCTGACCCGACCAGCGCGGCCTGCGCCTGGTGCAGCATCCAGGCCGCGGCGAGGAACCCGGACTCCTTGTTCGAGTCCGAATAGCCGAGCATCACCTCCTGCCGGTCGCCACGCGTCTCGACATGGCGGCGGTACACCGGGTCGCCGAGGAGCGCGTCAAGGATGTCGCCGGCGGTGGCCAGGGCGTCGGACGACTCGAACAGCGGGACGACATCGATGGCCGCCTCCGGCTCCCCAGCGCGACGAGCCAGCTCGAGGACGTTCATGACATCGAGTGGGGAGACCGTGAACGACACGATCACGCGATGGACGGCGTCGACCCCGAACCGCCCCTGCGCCTCGCCGATCGACCGGAAGGTGGCCAGCACCTCCCCGGCCGACACGCCAGGCGCGACCTCGGTCGTCTCGCTTCCCGCGTCGAGCACGGCCTGATGCACGGCGGCATGCTGGCGGATCTCGAGCGATGCCAGGTGGAACCCGAACGTCGCCAGCTGCCAGCGCAGCTCGGCCACCTCGCCCCACGCGATCCGCGCCAACCCCTCGTCCGCGAGCGCCTCCTGGATCTCGCGCAGCTCCGCATCCAGGTCATCGGCGGTGTCGTAGTGGCCCGAGCGGGCGCCCGTTTCCCCGGTCAGCACCGACCGCGTGCGACGCAGTCGCTCGGCGATGAACCCGAAGCGCTGGCGGTACGGCTCGTCGGGGAAACGCCGCCGGAGCTGCCGGTCGGTCTCGGGCAGGTCCTCGGCGTCGCGCGCAAGGCGCGTGGCGAGCGCCCGGGAAAGGTGCTCATGCGGGGTCGTCGCCGACACCGTCTGCATGAGCCGCAACGCCACGGCCTCGTACCCGTGGAGCACGTGGTCGGCCTGGATCCGCAGCGTCCGCACCGTCATGTCGGCGGTCACGCTCGGGTTGCCGTCGCGATCGCCGCCGATCCAGGACCCGAACCGGATGAACGCCGGCACCCGCGGCGGTCGCGTGCCGCTGTCGGCGTCCAGTACGGCATCGACCGTGCGGTACAGCCGGGGCGCGAGCGTGAACAGCGTCGCGTCGAAGATCGCCATCGCCGTGCGGACCTCGTCCAGGGGCTCGGGCGTGACGGCCCGAAGGTCGCTGGTCCGCCACAGGAGCGTGATCTCCTCGCGCAACCGACGCCGCACCTCGCGGTCGTCCGACGGGGTCAGGCGGGTATCGTCGAGACGCTCCAGCAGCACCGCGCAGCGACGGAGCGCGACCAGCGTCGTGCGTCGACGTGCCTCGGTCGGGTGGGCGGTGAGCACCGGGCTGATCCGGAGCCGCGCGAAGATCGCGTCGAGGTCGGCCTCGCTCCGGCCGGCGCGTCGCAGCCGAGCGACCGCCTCCGCCACGGAATCGTCGAGGATGCCGTCGCGCGCAGCTCGTTCCCTGCGGCGCAGCGTCCGCACGCGCGCCCGCGCCTCGGCCAGGTTGACCAGCTGGAAGTAGAGCGAGAAGGCGGTGATGACGGCTTCGGCGTCCTCCAGCTCCAGCGCATCGAGCTCGGCCTCGAGCCGCTCCCGGACCGCCGGCTGCTCGTCCTGGCGGAACGCGATCGCGGCCAGGCGCAGCCGCTCGACGAGGTCGTAGATGGCCTCGCCGGCTTGCTCGGTGATCACCTGACCGAGCAGCGCGCCCAGCAGGCGGACCTCCAACGCGAGCGGATCGCGGGCGCGCGCCGACCCGATCCCGGCCGGTTCTGCCGCACGGGCGGAGCGGCGCGCCTTCGACGTCGCCGTCATGGACTGGCGTCCCGCGGCCGGTACCGCAACCGAGCGATGACCGCACCGCAACCTTTCTCCGGTGCGACCGTTCCTACCCTTGTAAGGTGGTTGACGTGGCACATCGACGAGCCAGCGTGGAAGACCGGCCGCGGCGGACGACGGCCGCGGCGTCGGCTGCGCCCGGCGAGACCGGCCAGCTCGACCAGCTGCGCTTCATCCACGACGTCGCCCGGCTGGCCACGACGGCCCGAACGTGGGACGAGCTGCTGGAGACGGTCGTCGACGGGACCCGCGATGCCCTTCATGCGGATGTCTCCTCGCTCTACCTCCTCGACCGCGATGGAGCGTACCTGACGCTCGCGGCCACCAACGGCCTCGATCGCTTCCAGATCGGCCGGGCGCGGGTGCCGTTCGGTGAGGGGGTGACCGGCTCGGTGGCGGCCAGCCAACGACCGCTCGTCATCACGGACGTCAAGGAGGATCCCCGCTTCCTGTGGGTCCGGGGCATCGACCAACGGCGTTTCGTGAGCTCCATGCTGAGCGTTCCGCTGAGCTGGCACGACCAGACCATCGGGGTCCTCAACGTCCAGACCGAGCGACCGCGGGTGTTCAGCGATTCCGACGTCGCCCAGCTCAGCGCCGTCGCCGACCTGCTCGCCGGGATCGTCGAGAAGGGTCGCCAGCAGAGCGAGGCAGAAGCCCGGGTGGAGTCGCTCAAGGCCATCGACGAGGCGCGGAGCGAGCTCATCGCCCTCGTCACCCATGAGCTGCGCACGCCGCTGGCGGTCGTCCGCGCCTACACCGACCTGCTGGCCGAGGAACCGAAGCTCGAAGGACGCCAATCGCGTGACGTCGAGCGCCGCAAGACCCGTGCCGCGTGGCACGACGCGACGCTGGAGCAGATCGAGCGCCTCGACCGGCTCGTCGACTCGATCCTGGCGTCGGTCCGGGTCGTGCCGGAGGACGCGGCCGCGGTCGAGCCGGTCGATGTCGAGACGCTCGTCGGCGAGGTCCTCCATTCGCTGACGCCACTGCTCGGGCGGCATCATGTGGAGACCGGGGGTCCGGCCCACCTCAACGGCGTGGCCGACCCGTCTCGCCTCCGCCAGATCGTCGAGCACCTCGTCGAAAACGCCGTGAAGTACGCCCCGTCCGACACCACCATCCGCATCGACTGGAGCCTGGTCGAGGGCATCGTCCATCTCGGGGTCAGCGACGAGGGACCGGGCATCCCCGACGAGTGGCGCGAGCGGATCTTCGAGCCCTACGCCCGGCGCGACACCCACACCGCCCGCGGCTCGGGCATCGGGCTGTATGCCGCCAAGCGACTCGGTGAGTCGATGGGCGCCCATCTCTGGTGCGAGCCGGCCCGCCCGCACGGTGCCCGCTTCGTCGTGGCCGTCCCGGCCGCCGTGGCGATCTGACCGATGGCGACGATGAGCAGCCGGCCGCTCCGCATCCTGGTCGTCGACGACGACCCGGCGATGGTCGGCGCGATCACCGCCCTGGTCGGCACCGAGGGGCACCAGGTGATCACGGCCTATGACGGCCTGACGGCGGTGAAGCGGTTCCGCGAGGAGCATCCCGACCTGGTCCTGCTCGATCTTGCCATGCCCGGCCCGGACGGGTTCTCGGTCGCGGGGCAGATGCGGGCCGTCGGCCAGGCGCCGATCCTCGTGGTCTCGGGTGAGAGCGGTGAGGCTGCGAAGGTCCGTGCGCTCGGCATCGGCGCTGACGACTACCTGACGAAACCGTTCGGCAAGGCCGAGCTGCTGGCACGGATCGCCGCGATCATGCGCCGGGTCGACCGGTCCGCGGCGGGCTCCGGTGCGCCGGCCGGCCCGCTCGAGGCAGGGCGCCTGGTCCTCGAACCCGGTCGCCACGAGGCGCGTGTCGGTGATACCGCGCTGTCGCTGACCCCGACCGAATTCCGGCTGCTCGAGGCGCTCGTGCGTGCGCGCGGCGACATCGTGCCGCACCTCCAGCTGGCCCGTGCCGGCTGGCCAGCCGAGAACGACCCGGACCTGCTTTGGCTGAAGCCGCATCTGGCGCGGCTGCGCGCGAAGGTCGACGACGCCGGTGGCCCGCACCTCGTCGCGGTCCGCGGCGTCGGCTATCGGATCGTGGTGGACGAGGCGTCTGCCGGCGGCTGAGCGGCACCAGTAACCGCCCGTTTGGTGCCAGATAGTCGCCCCCGGATTGTTAGGCACACAATCGCCGGATTTCTGGCGCGAGTACCACCGGTCCGTGCACGGACTCGGCTGGACCCGGCCCTTGGGAGGCCCCAACCGCAGATCCAGAGCGCCTAGTAGTCGCCCGGCGATTACCTGGCAGCGAACCCCGCGTTAGACGGCGATCGAGACAGCTCGACCCGTCGCGTCGTGCGCGGCATCGGCGCACACCACACGGCAACCGCGGGCATCGCGCCCGCCGATCGGGTTGAAGTGGAACCACGCCTCCCCGGTCTGCGCCAGGCGACAGCCGCACGACGCACATGTGACCGGTGCGCTCGCACCGTCGCGCACTGCCAGCGGGTGACGGAACTCGGGCTCGGACCGGTGGAGCATCGCGATCACCTCGTCGCTCTTCGGGGTTGCGGAGCCGCCCACGGTCGTTCCACGGAGACGTTTCCCCATCATGGCCGACAGCGTATGGCTCGCAGGCCACCCGGTTCGGCGGCGAGTCGGGGGCGACTCGGTTGCGGGTCGGTTGCGTACGGTCCGGCCCTGGCGACGACGCACCGACTGGTCCTGTCGGCCCGCGGCGACATCCGGCACCATGGCGTCATGTCCGACGCCGTGATCGACCCTGTCCAGACGCCGGAGGCCTACCGCCGCCAGCTGCTCGACCTGCTCGGCACCGACGATCCCGCCGTCGTCCAAGCCGCGACCGTCGCACGGCTCCGTGCGCTGGTCGACGAAGCCGGCGACGACCTCCGGACGCGACCGGAGCCGCGCGAGTGGTCGGTGGTCGAATGCATCGGCCACCTGGTCGACTCGGAGCTGACGACTGCCGCCCGCGTGCGCTGGATCGTCGCCGAGGACCAGCCCGACATCGTCGGCTACGACCAGGACCTGTGGGTCGACCGGCTGCGCCATCGCGACGACGATCCCGACGAGCTCATCGCACTGTTCGACACACTGCGGACCGCCAACCTTCGACTCTGGAACGCTCGACCGCCGGCCGATCGCGACCGCGTCGGGATCCATCGTGAGCGGGGACCGGAGAGCTACGGGTTGATCGTCCGGCTGGCCGCCGGCCACGATCGGTTCCATATCGCGCAGGCGGAGCGCGCCCTGGCGGCAGTTCGCCGCTGACCGTTTACGCGGCGGTCGACGCCCCATACCGACTCGCCAACCGCCGGACATGCTCGACCAGCTCGGGCGGCTCGGTCACGCTGAAATCCGCGTCGAGCATGCCGAGGTAGACCGCCATCGTCTCGACGCTGTTCGCGCCGGCTTCGAGGATGCAGGTCCGGTCGTCGATGGCCTCGACCGTGCCGACCCCCCGACCGATCCGCTCGGCGACGGCCGCCGCCGGGGCATGGACGACGATGCGCGCCCGGAACCGCCACGCCGAGGCGACACCCCGAGCCACGTAGGCGGCGACGTCCTCGTCGGGTAGCGGCCGCGGCACGAACCGCTGTCCCAGTGGCAGCCGCGGCACCAGCCGGTCGACCCGGAACGTGCGCCAGTCCGCGCGGTCGATGTCCCACGCGAGCAGATACCAGCGTCGACCCCAATTGACCAGGTGGTACGGCTCCGCCTCGCGGCGCGTGGCCGCGCCCTCGCGATCCTGGTACGCGAACCGCAGCCGCTCGTGATCCCGGCACGCCCCGGCGAGCAGCGTCAGCACCTTCGGGTCGACGGTCGACTCGCGCTCGTCGCGCGGCACGAGAACGGTGTACGCCTGGAGGGCGTTGACCCGTCGCCGGAGTCGCTTGGGGAGCACCTGTTCCAACTTGGCGAGGGCCCGGAGCGACGTCTCCTCGATACCGCCGATCGCGCCACCGGCCGCCGACTGGAGACCGACCGCGACGGCGATCGCCTCGTCGTCGTCGAGCAGGAGTGGCGGCAGGACGGCCCCTGCCTCGAGTCGATAGCCGCCCACCGCGCCGCGCGTCCCATGGACCGGATAGCCCAGCGCGCGCAGCCGTTCGATGTCGTTGCGGACCGTCCGCGTGCTCACCTCGAGCCGGTCGGCGAGCTCCGTCCCCGTCCAGTCACGCGGCGTCTGGAGCAGCGACAGGAGTCGGAGCAGGCGGGCCGAGGAATCCATCTCGTAACCAACGTTAACAGGCGTATTAGGAACGAAACGTTCCTAATCGGTTGGTACGGTACAGCTCGACCAAGAGAGACGCAAGGAGGTCCTAGTGACGTCGTCCACCCAAGCCCAACCGGCCTTCGTCGATCGTGCGCCGATCGAGGTGCCGCATCCCGTCCGGATGCGGGTCCTCTTCATGGTGATGATCGGCGTGTTCCTCGCCGCCCTCGACCAGACCGTGGTCGGCACCGCCCTGCCCCGCATCATCACCGACCTCGGCGGCAACGAGCTCTACACCTGGGCGTTCACCGCCTACCTGCTGACATCGACCATCAGTGGGCCGCTCTACGGGAAGCTGTCCGACCTGTTCGGGCGCCGGCCGATCTTCCTGTTCGGCATCGGCATCTTCATGGTCGGCTCGCTGTTGGCCGGCCTGTCGCAGGAGATGTGGCAGCTCATCGGCGCCCGCGGGATCCAGGGTCTCGGCGCCGGCGCGCTCTTCCCGATCGCGCTGGCCGTGATCGGCGACCTGTTCGCACCGTCGGAGCGTGGCAAGTACCAGGGCCTGTTCGGGGCGGTATTCGGTCTGTCGGTGCTGATCGGCCCGGCGATCGGTGGCCTGCTGACCGACTCGATCGGCTGGCCGTTCGTGTTCTTCTTCAACCTGCCGATCGGCGCGATCGTGTTCGCGGTCGTGTGGCGCAACCTGCCCTCGTACCACCTCGGCAACGACAAGCCGTCGATCGACTACGCCGGCGCGGCGCTGTTCACCGCGGCACTCGTGCCGATCCTGGTCGGGCTGACCAACAAGCAGTCGGCCGACTGGACCGATCCGTCGGTCGGTGGCCTGATCGCGCTCGGTGCGGTGATCGCGCTCGGCTTCCTGTTCGTGGAGTCGCGCGTCAGCGAGCCGATCGTCCCGCTCAGCCTGTTCCGCATCCGTTCGTTCACGCTGTCGGTCATGGCGTTCTTCCTCGCCTCGTTCGGGTTCTTCGCGACGGTGGTCTTCCTGCCGCGCTGGTTCCAGGTCGTGAACGGCTCGTCCGCGACGGAGTCCGGGTATCAGATCCTGCCGCTGCTCGGCGGCCTGATCCTGAGCGCGACAGGTGCCGGTCAGATCGTTGCGCGGACCGGCCGGTATCGGCTGCTGCTGGTCGGGGCGCTCGTGACGATGGCGGCCGGCTTGTTCCTGCTGACCAACCTGCGCGCCGACACGCCCATCCCGCTCGTGTGGCTGTGGATGTTCGTGGCCGGGCTCGGCGTCGGTCCGACGTTCGCGGTCTTCACGCTGGTCGTCCAGAACAGCGTGCCGGTCGAGCGGCTGGGGACGGCGACCAGCAACCTGACGTTCTTCCAGCAGGTCGGTGGGACGGTCGGCCTGGCCATCACCGGCACGATCTTCGGCACGTCGCTGATCGAGGAAGCACCGCGCCAGCTGGCCGCGGCGGATGTCCCGCCGGAGCTCAGTGCCGCTCTCGCCGGTGGCGGCGTCCAGCCGGACGCGATCGGGGGCGTCGGCGACCTCGGTGCGGCGATCCTCGCCCAGGTACCTGCGGCGTTCCGCGCCCAGGTCGAGCCGTTCATCCCGGCGATCGTCGATGCGATCCACCAGGCGTTCTCGATCGCGACCGCGAACACGTTCGTGATCGGGATCGGGGCGTCGCTGATCGCGGCGGCGCTCGTGGCGATGCTCAAGGAAGTGCCGATGCGGAACGAGGTACCGGCAGGGGCCGCACCTCCCGTTCCAGCGTCGCGCGCGGTCGCCGAACCAGGCGCGTAACCCTCGCATTTCTCGGCCCGGTGGTCCGCTGGCAGCGGACGGCCGGGCCTCCGCACGCTCCCCGCTAGCGGTCGCGCCAACCGCGTCTGGAACGTCACACGTCCCAACCGGAGGCTGAGCGGGTGACTACGGGCCTGGGATCGCCCAGTCCTTCGCTCGTTGGAACATCTGGGGTTCCAAACGGCGGCTGAATGCCATGCTCCTGGGCGCTCCTTCGCCGGTTGGCACATCGGGAGTTCCAGATGTCATGGAGCGGTCGGGATCGCCACCTCGGAGGCTGCTTCGATCGCCGTATCGGCCGGGACCGGAGCAGCCGGCACAACCGGCTCCACGACCCAGGTGTCTGCGGCCAGCCGTTCGGACAGGACCAGCCGGCCAGCCAGCGCCGACCCAGCGGCGGCGTGGTCCTGGAGCAAGCCCGGACACCTCATCGAACCGCTCCGGCCCATCCGGGCGCTCGCGCAGGACCTCGGACAGTCGAACGGCCGCGACGCTGTCGGCGTGCAGCGCGGCCACGTGGCGGCCACTCGGGTCGTACAGGTACGCCCGCCCGCCGGTCATCCCAGCGCCGAAGTTTGCCCCGACCGGGCCGAGCACCACGACCACGCCCCCCGTCATGTACTCGCAGCCGTGCGCGCCGATCCCCTCGACCACCGCGGACGCGCCGCTGTTCCGGACCGCGAAGCGCATCCCCGCCCGGCCGACGAGGTGCAGCCGCCCGCCGGTCGCCCCGTAGAGGACCGTGTTCCCGGCGATCGCCTCGCCCGCTGCCGCGACGGGCAGGTCGGGCTCGGGCCGGACGACGAGGCGCCCGCCCGACAGCCCCTTGCCGACGTAATCGTTGGCCTGACCGACGAGCGTGAGGTCGATCGACCCCGACGCGAACGCACCGAACGACTGACCCGCCGCGCCGCGGAGCTCGAGCCGCACCGGCCCGCGCAGCTCGCCGCGCTCGATCGAGCCGGTCAGCCCGGCCCCGAACGACCGATCGGCCGTCGAGAGCCGCAATCCTGACGCGGTGACCGGACCCTGATCCCGGAACGCCGCGGCGATCCGGACCTCGAGCGGCGAGGCCGCCGCATGACGAGCCGTGCGCGCCGGCAGCCCCGGATCCGCCCGCCGATCCGCCCCCGCGGTCCACGGTGTCGCTCCGATCACGGCAGTCAGCTCCTCGGACGCACCCCGGACCGGTCGAAGCCCCCGCCGACTCTCCCCGATGACCTCCCCGACGGACCGAGCACCGACCGCGGCGAGCTCACGCCGAAGATCCTGGGCGAGCGCGAGGAAGAACGTCTCCACCATCTCGGGCGTGCCGCGGAACTTGGCGCGCAGGTCGTCTCGCTGCGTGGCGATCCCCGTTGGACACGTATCGAGGTGGCACTGGCGCGCCATGTCGCAGCCGATGGCGACGAGCGCCGACGTCCCGAACGCGAACTCCTCGGCACCCAGTAGCGAGGCGATCAGCAGGTCGCGACCGGTCTGCAGGCCACCGTCGGTGCGGAGCGCTACGCGGTCGCGGAGGTCGTTCCGCAGCAGGACCTGGTGGACCTCGGCCAGCCCGAACTCCCACGGCGCCCCGACGTGCTTGATCGATGACAGCGGCGACGCGCCGGTCCCGCCGGCGTGGCCGGACAGGTGGATGTAGGTCGCGCCGGCCTTGGCCACGCCAGCCGCGATGGTCCCCACGCCACGCGACGCGACGAGCTTGACGCCGATCCGGGCGCCGGGGTTGATCGCCCGCAGGTCGGCGATGAGCTGGGCGAGGTCTTCGATCGAGTAGATGTCGTGGTGCGGCGGCGGGCTGATGTAGCTCTGCCCCTCCTGCCCGCGCCGCAACGCGGCGATGTACGCGGTCGCCTTGCGGCCGGGCAGCTGGCCGCCCTCGCCCGGCTTCGACCCCTGCGCGATCTTGATCTCCAGCTGGTCGGCGCGCGCGAGGTACGTGGCGGTCACCCCGAACCGCGCCGAGGCGACCTGCTTGATCCGCGCGTCGCGTCGTCGACCGTCCGAGCCCGCGGCATACCACGCAGGATCCTCGCCGCCCTCACCGGTGTTGGCGGCACCGCCGGCACGCTGGATGCCGATCGTCAGCGCCTGGTGCGCCTCCGGCGACAGGGCGCCGACGCTCATCGCCGAGACGACGAACCGGCGTGCGATGGACCGCGCGTCCTCGACCGCGTGGACCGGGATCGCAGCTGCAAGTCGTCGCAGGTGCAACTCGTCACGCGGCGCGGCGGCACTCGACGTGGATCGACCCACCGCCTCCCGATAGCGCTGGAGCGATCCGTCGATCGAGATCGCTTCCGTCGGCGTCGCGCCCGAGAGCAGCTGGATCTCGCTGGCGATGCGCGGCGCGAACAGGTGCGCCTCCCCATCGGCCCGGAACCGCGCGAACCCCGGATCGGGCAACCGCGCTTCGCGTCCGGGCAGCGGCTCCGCCAGCCCGATCGCGGCATCGCGCCGGCGGACGACGCGCGCGCCGAGGTCGACCAGCGTCGTCCGACCTGGCCATGCGGCAGCGGTCGGGAAACAGCGGTCGACAACGTCGGGCGCGAGGTCGACCGTGTCGATCAGCGATCCGCCGATGTAGCTGGCGATGGCGCTGATGCCCATCCGCGCCAATGTCTTGCGCAAGCCCGCGGCAAACGCCTCGACGACGTTCTCGACCGCATCGGCCGCGCTGAGCGTCTCGGCGCCACGCGACCCTGCGAGCTCCGCGGCGAGCTCGAGTGCGAGTCGTGGATGCACGGCAGTCGCGCCCACCGCCAGCGTCATCGCCATCGCATGGACATCGAGCACGTCGGCTGCATCGACCACGAGGTCCGTCCGGCCGCGCAGGCCGGCGTCGGTCAAGGCGCTGTGGACGGCGCCCGCGGCGAGGATCGACGGCACCGGCAGCCGGTCGGTCGAGAGCGCGGCGTCGCTGATGACCAGCACCTCGACGCCGGCCTGGGCGGCGGCATGGGCCTCGCGCGCAAGCCGGTCTAGTGTCGGGTCGAGCCCGGACGCGCCCTCCGCGACCGGCCACGTCGCATCGAGCACACGGACCCGCCGACCGCCATCGCGCAGCGCCCGCACGAGCCCGCCGAGGTCGGCCACGATCGCGCGATCGAGGCGGAGCGTGCGCGGCCCGCGCGGTGGCCCGCCGAGCAACGCGGGCCGTCGACCGAGCTCGACCCGCAGGTCCATCACGACCCGCTCGCGCTCCGGGTCGATCGCCGGGTTCGTGACCTGCGCGAACGCCTGCCGCAGGTGGTCGGCGACCGGTCGATCCAGTCGACCCCGACCCGCCGTCGGCGTGTCGTCGCCCATGCTCCACAGCGGCTCGTGGCCCTCGAGCGCCATCGTCTTGATGTCGAGCCGCGCCTTCTCGGCGTCGAGCCCGGCCAGGTACCGCAGGCGGTGATCCAGTCGCCGGCCGCCGCTCGATCTCGGAAGCCGCCACCTCCGCCGAGTCTTCGTGGAGCGGCCGCGGCGCGTCGTGGATCGGCAGGTGGCGCAGGACGTGCGCTTTTGCGTCGGTGTCCTCGTAGATCGCCCGCCGGCCCGGCTCGACCAGCAGCATCTCGCCCGGCCCGAGCCGACCCCGGCGGATCGGTCTCAGCCGGTCCGAACGGCACGGCACCCGCTTCGGAGGCCACCGCGACGAGTCGATCCGACGTGACCGCGAAGGCCGCCGGTCGGAGCCCGTTCCGGTCGACCAGGGCGCCGACCCGCCGGCCGTCCGCGAACACGATGGCCGCCGGACCGTCCCACGGCGCCAGCATGCCGGCGACCCGCCGGCGCAGCGTCGCGACGTGCGGATGCGGCGCTCGCCGGAGCCCGACGGCCTCGGGGATCGCGGCAAGCAACGCGGGGGCCAGATCCCAGCCGGTCGTCGTCAGCAGCTCCAGGCCTTCGTCGAGCGACAGCGAGTCGGAGCCGTCGGGCGACAGCAGCGGGCCGGCGTCGAGCAGCTCGTCGGCCGCCGGCCGTGCGCCTCGATCCCTAGCGCGCCCGCGGACCTGCTCGCGGTTGCCACGGACCGTGTTGATCTCGCCGTTGTGGGCGATCGAGCGGAACGGCTGGGCCAGCCGCCAGACGGGCGTCGTATTCGTCGCATAGCGCTGGTGGAATACGGCGTATAGCACATCGAGCGGCTCGCGAAGATCGGGGTAGAGCTCGGCGAGCCGGGTGCCGGCGACCAGCCCCTTGTAGACGACGGTCCGACCCGATGCCGACGGAACGGACATCTCGCTGACCGCACCTCCGGCAGACCGTGCCGCCGTCTCCAGCCGGCGCCGAGCGACGACCAGCCGCCGCTCGAACGCCGCGTCCGACGCGCCAACAGGGCGTGCCACGATCGCCTGCGCGACCATCGGTCGCGACGAAGCCGCCGCCGAGCCCAGCGCGCCCGGCTCGAACGGCACGGGGCGCCAGCGCAGGACGGGCGTGCCCGCTTCGGCGAACACGAGCTCGAGCAGGCGCCGCGCCGCGCGCCCTGCAGCCCGCCCCCGCGGCAGGAACACCATCACCACGCCCGGCCGCTCGACCGCCAGTGGTCCCGCGATCAACGACAGCAGCGACGTCGACAGCGGCAACGCGACGCCCGCCCCGTCGCTCGACTCGCCGTCGGCCGCGAAGGCGCCCCGGTGTGCCAGTGCGCCCAACCCCGCCATGGCCAGCGGCAGCACCCGCGAACCTGACCTCCCGCCGGCATCCGCCACGAACCCGACCCCGCACGCGTCGTGCTCGAACCGCGCGTCGTACAGCGGGGCTCGGAGATCTCGTCGATCGCGCTGGTCGGTGGCGTCCATGTCGCGCTGGCGGCTCCCGCTGATGTGGAGCGGCCGCCGCCCGGCTGGGACGGAGGCCGCGTGGAAGGTGGCGGTGGAGTCGATGGAGGGAGCGTTCGGCCGGACGGGATCCGGGAGGAGCCGTCCCGACCGGCCGTTCGCCCCGGCTGGCTAGGTCTGGTAGGCCACCTCGCCGTGCGTCGCGAGGTCGATGCCCATCTCCTCGTCGCTTGCCGAGACGCGGATACCGAGCACCACGTCGACGACCTTGACGATCACGAAGGTCGAGACCGCGGCGTACGCGACGGTCGCGCCGACGGCGATCAGCTGGTTGGCGAGCTGCTGGACGTTGCCCTCGAGCAGGCCGGTGAACGCTGGCTGGATCGCGGCCGTGGCGAACACGCCGGTCGCAACGGCGCCGAACATGCCGCCGACGCCGTGGACCGCGAACACGTCGAGCGCGTCATCGATCTTCAGGCGCGAGCGCAGCAGCGTGGCGCTGTAGCACAGGCCACCGACGACGAGGCCGATGACCAGCGCGCCACCGACACCGACGAAGCCGGACGCCGGGGTGATCGCGACGAGACCGGCGACGGCACCACAGGCGGCACCGATGACGCTGACCTTGCCCTTGTGGAGGTAGCTCGCGAGGACCCAGGTGATCGTGGCGGCCGCGGCTGCCGTGTTGGTGACCATGAACGCGTTCGCGGCGAGCCCATTGGCGGCGACGGCGGAGCCGGCGTTGAAGCCGAACCAGCCGAACCACAGGAGGCCCGCGCCGAGGACGGTCATCGGGACGTCGTGCGGCTCCATCGGCTCGCCATTCACGGCGCGACGGCCGATCAGCAGCGCGACGACGAGCGCTGAGACACCGGAACTGATGTGGACGACGGTGCCGCCGGCGAAGTCGAGCGCGCCGAGCTTGAACAGCCAGCCATCGACCGACCACACCCAGTGGGCCAGCGGCGAATAGACGAGGATCGACCACAGCAGCGTGAACAACACGAACGCACCGAAGCGCTTGCGCTCGGCAAAGGCCCCCGTGATGAGGGCCGGCGTGATCGCCGCGAACATCAGTTGGAACGCCGCGAATAGCACGAACGGGACGGTCGTCGCGTACGTCGTGGACGGCTCGAGGCCGACACCGTTGAACAGGGCGAAGTCGAGGCCGCCGATGAGCCCGAGTCCGCCGACGTCAGGCCCGAACGCCAGGGTGAAACCGACGATCACCCAGACGACGCTGACCAGGGCGAGGCCGAAGAAGCTGTGCATGATCGTCGACAGGACGTTCTTGCGCCGGACGAGCCCGCCATAGAAGAGCGCGAGCCCCGGCAGCATGATCATCACGAGTGCCGTGGACATGAGCAGCCACGCGGTATCGCCAGTGTTCATCCATCCCTCCCGGCAGCATCCGGACACCCGACTCCGAACGGGTGTGGAGGAAACGCTACGGGGGGTCGTGGCCGAGGTCGGCCCCGCCGCGGGACCGACAACGTCGCGGTTCGGGAACGACGACGCCCGGTCAGGGCCGTAAAGTTGCGAGCCCAGTGACCGACCGATCTGCTCCCGTTCATCGGCCTCGCGATCGCCGTCGTGGTCATCCCGGGCCCCGACATGGCGCTCGTGGCACGCAACGTGTTCCGGCACGGCCGCGCCGCGGGCTACGCCACGTCGCTCGGGATCTGCACCGGCATCCTCGGCTGGGCGATCGCCGCCGCGCTCGGGATCGCGACGATCCTGGCCACGTCGTCGGTCGCGTTCACGATCCTCAAGTTCGCCGGCGCGGCCTACCTCATCTACCTCGGGATCTCGACCCTGCGATCGCGCGACGACGTGAAGCTCGACCGCCCGGACGGCGCGCCGACGCTGCCGGCGCGCCAGGCGTGGCTCCAGGGCTTGCTGTCGTCGCTGCTCAACCCGAAGCTCGGCGTCTTCTTCCTGACCCTGCTGCCGCAGTTCATCGCCCCGGGTGATCCGGCCGCGCTGCGAGCGCTACAGCTGGCGCTGGTGTTCGACCTGATCGGCCTCGCCTGGCTGCTGATCTACTCAGCGATGCTCGCAGCGATCGGCGACGCGCTCGGCCGATCCGGCCCGCGCCGGTTCATCCGCTGGGTGAGTGGCACGGTTCTCGTTGCGCTCGGCCTCCGGGTGGCATTCGAACGCAGCTGACCACTACTGGGTCGGCATCGCCGCTGATGACCGAGAGCCGGCGTGCGCGAGCTCATCCAGGAACAGCCCGATGATCCCGGCCGTGACGATCGCACCCAGCCACAGGTGCACGGTCCAGCCGAGGCCGTCCGTCAGGCCGATCGTCGCGAAGTACAGCGCGAACACGATCGCCGGTACGAGGAAGGCCACGATCGCGTCGCCGACCCGGCTCTCGCCCGCCGGCCACCGCCAGACGAGCAGCTCGGCGATCAGCGCCGCCAGCCCGATGGCTGGCAGCAACCGGTATTCGTCGCTAAGCACGGTCGCCATCGCGAGCGGCACGCCGACCACGACCGCGTAGGAACCGAACGGCAGCCGACCGTAGCGGCGGCGCAGATAGACGAACGCGCCGGCCAGCACCGTCGCGCCGATCAGGATCCCTGCTGCGCCGAAGCCCTGTCGGATGAAGTCCTCGCGCCAGAACGGCGTGTTCCCCTCGGATGGGTAGACGATCGTCGACCCATCGGGCGACCACACGGGTCTGGCCCAGCCATCGCTGGCGCCCGGGTTCTGGCTGAGGTTCGTCGCCTCACCGCCGGCGGCGGGCATCGTGTACACCTCGAAATCGCCGGTCCGGTTCGACGTGAAGGCGATGGTCGAGCCGTCCGGCGACCACGACGCCATGTAGCTGTCGCCGACGTCCTCACCGACGGTCAGCCGCGTCGGCTCGCCACCACCGATCGGCATGAGCCACACGTCGTAGTTCGAACCGCCGCGTCGGTCCGACGTGAACGCCAGTCGAGTGCCATCTGGCGAGATCGCCGGGTCGTAGTCGTTCGCCCCGCCCGTCGTGACCGATGTGATCGCGTTCGTCGCGAGGTCGAGCCGATGGATGTGATACGTCCCATCTCGATCGGAGTTGAACAGCAGTGCCTCGCCGTCGGGGGCCCAGCTCAGCACCCCAATCCGAGGCGGCATCGTCGGTCAACCGCTGCACGTCTGACCCATCAGCGTTCATGACGTAGAGGTCGTAGACCTCATCGATGCTCTGCGAGAACGCGATCCGTTGCCCGTCGGGCGACCAGGCGGGATCGCTCGCCGGGTAGTCGGTCGCCAGCACCCGGTCGCCCGTTCCATCCGCGTTCATGACGTGGATCTGCACTGGATCGTCCGCGTCGGCGCCGTCCTCGAGGGGTTGATAGGAGTAGACGAGCTGGCTCCCATCCGGCGACCACCGAGCGCCAAGGGCCCGGCCGGGCACGACCGTCAGCCGTCGCTGGCCGCTGCCGTCGGCCGCCATCGCGTAGAGCTGCGCGGTGATGCGCGGCTCATCCGCCGGAGCGCCTCCGCCCACGTGTCGACGACCGGATGGGCGTACTGGGTGAATGCGACGAGGATCGCGACGGCCATCGCCAGCGGGATGACGACGGGGCCGGCCGTGCGCCACGTCCGTGGCGCGCCCTCGAGCAAGCGAGCGCCGGCCGATCGGATCGGCGCACCGACCATCAGCATCCCGGACGTCGCCAGCAGCAGATGGCTCGGGCTCAGCAGCGACTCGACATCGGCCTCGAAGCCGAACATCGCGTGCCAGCCCAGGTCGAGCACGCCCGCGATCCCGAACAGGAAGAACCCGAGGAAGGCGATCCGGTACGGCGGCGCCAGCGTGTCGCGGAGGGGGATCCCGCGCGGTCGCCCGGCGATCGCGGCGGCGCCCAGCACCACGCCGAACGATGCCGCGCCCGCGTACAGGAGTGCGTGCCACGGGGTGAAGAACGTGTCGTCGACCTGCCCGTGGCTGTGCGCCCACAGGTCGACATAGAAGCCGCCGATCAGCCAGACCGACAAGATCGTGAGGATCCAGTCCATGCGCAGCGTCGTCGTCGACGCGGCGCTCGTCGCTGGGGCGTCGGCGGTGGCGGTCGCCGTCTGGTCGATGGTGACGTCCATCGATCGGGAGTGTGGCAGTCGGCCGTTGTGACGGTTCGTCTGACGCGCGGTGTGGGTCAGCCCTCGCCGCGGACGCGCACCGACCCGACGCCGCCCTGGATGTCGAGGTCGAGCCGGTTCTCGGCAGTCGCGTAGTCGGTCGACTGGTAGCCGTCGCCCATCCTGGGGAAGCGCGTCTCGTCGATCTGGTTGCTGCCGAGCGCCATCTTCGACTTGACGCGCGCCGCGACCCCGTTCGGGATGATGAACGTCAGACTCGCGGCGCCCGCCTCGGCATGGACGTCCGTGGCGCCGGCAGCCTGCGGCAGGATCACGGTCGACTCGCTGGCACCGGTCTTCAGTTCGAGCCGCCGAAGCTTGAGGTCACGCAGATCGAGCCGTGCGCGGCTGGCCCCGGTCTCGATCTTCAGGTCGAGCGGCACCTCGCCGGTAAGCCCCAGTGTCCACGCCGTCTGCTGGTTCAGCCACGGCATCCCCCAGGTCGTGTCCTGCTCGAGCTCGACGATGCCGGGCCCGAGCTCCCGATGCGCAACGCCGCCCTTGAACTCACCGTCGACGAGGGCGCCCAGCGCGGCAGGGCCGACCGTCAGGTTGCCCGCACCGAACTTGACCCGCACCGATGCGGTCCCGGCCGCCCGCAACGGGACAACCAGCTGCTCCTGGGGCTTCGACCCGCCAGGGAAGACCGCGCCGATCAGAAACCAGACGCCAAGGCCGACGAGGAGCCACGGCCAGCCCTGTTCGATGAGCTCACCAGGTCCCGTACCGAGTCGGCCGGTCGTGCTCAGCAGGAGCAGGACACCGACCGCGATCCACACGACCGGCCATGTGAACGACCACAGCCCGGAGCTACCCGGCCGCCAGTCGAGGAGCGTCGACACGAACGACGCGACGCCGACCAGGATCACGAAGAGCGGCCAGGCGTCGACCCACGCCAGCTCCATCGCCTGGCGCACGATGAACACGACGCCGAGGCCGATCAGCCACGTTCCCGCGATCAGCGGCCCGCGCCGCCCCGGGTTCACGACGATCCGCCGGACCGTGGGCCGCGACCCATCGCGGTCATGACCAGCAGGAGCCCCAGCAGGACCAGGATGAGCGGCCAGAACCAGTCGAAGTCGATCTGCGGCAGGTACTCGCGGACGAGGAAGAACACGCCGAGCAGGACCAGGAAGCCGCCGAACAGGATGCCTGGGGACACGCCGCCGCCGCGTGCGGCGCGCGCGGCCCGGCGTGCCGCGATCGCCTCAGCCCGGGCCTGCTCGGCTGCCTGTGCGGTCTGTGCGGTGTCGCCGGTCTCCGCTAACGGCATCGTGCCGGCCGTTTCCCCCGCCAATGTGGACCTCGTCGGCTGTCCAGCGGGGGGCGCCGCCGGCCGTGCGGGGTATATGTCGTCCTCCTCGGGTACCACGATCGCCATGACGATGTACACGAGCAGCGCGATGCCGCCGGTGAAGATGACGAGCAGCGCCCAGATGACCCGCACGAGCGACGGGTCGGCGCCCCACATCTCGGCCAGACCACCGGCGACGCCGGCGAGCATCCGGTCGTGGCGCGACCGGTACAGTCGATCGCCCATCAGCAGCCTCCTTCGGGATCGAGCGTGAAGTTGGCGGCGTTGCCCTCGACCGCCAGGTCGATGACGGGCGCTCCCACCGCGCCCTCGCGGGTCCAGACGTCGCCGCTCCGGGCAAGACCGCGCTCGTCGAGGTTGTGCGCGAAGGTCAGTTGTTCCTCGACGCGCAGTCGAAGCGTCGCGCTCTGCGGCGCGCACAGCTCGAGTTGGCCGGCGTTGGCCGAGAGCGAGCCGGTCAGGTTCGTATCCGTGCGCAGCCGGATCCGCCCGGCGTTCGCGGACAGGTCGAGCTGTTCGATGCGGCCGTCGGCCGTGTCGACGCGGGCGTCACCGGCGTTCAGGTCGAGCTTGAACTCGGCGAGGTCGGCGCCGGCCAGGCGGATGTCGCTGCTGCCCGCGTTGGCCGTCACATCGATCGATCGCGTGGATCCAGCGGGGAGGGTGAGCGTCCACTCCTGCCGTCGCTCGCCGAAACCGCCGGGTGATCGCAGGCCGATCTCGTCGCTCGAGAGCTCGAGGGTCGGCGGCTCGCCCTGGTAGTCGGCCTGCACGCGCCACGCGTTGCCGGGCACCATCGACAGGTCGATGCTCCCGCAATCGAGGTCGAACGTGGCGCTGACCGGCTGATCGAACGTGCCGTCGTCCTCGAAGCGCTGGACATCGCCCGTGTCGGGGACGCCGCAACCGCCCACGTTGCCGATCCAGCTCGTCCCGGACGCTAGGGCGCCCCCGGCTGCGACGCCGATCACGATCGCCGCGACCGCCGTCCCGAGCAGGCCCGCCCGCGTTCGACCGAGGATCAGCGAGAGCCCGAGCGCGACCAGGAGCAGTGGCCACAGCCGCCAGGCGTCGGCCAGGGCGTTGGGGTCGAGCGCGCCCGCGCGGACGAGCAGTGGCAGGCCGCCGAGGAGGAGGAAGAAGATGCCCCAGAAGAGCAGGGCGGGCCGGATGCGCATGACGGGCGTCCCTCGAGCGAGGTGCGGACCGACATGATGCGTCCACGCACCACCGAGCCGTCAAGGGCCGGATGTCCCTATCGTGGTCGCTGGTCGCGGGGAGGGCCATCCTGCTCGCAGGGCGGTTCCTCGGCGTCGTACACTGCCGACGGCGCCTCCCGCGCCCGACTGCCAGACCGAGCCCCCACGCGGCGCGGCGATGCGGCGGTAAAGGGGATCCGGATCCTCGGGACGAACCGGTCGACCATCCGACCGGCCGACGACGTGGCGGTGTGGGCGCGTGCGTCGACGGCCGCGACGGAGACTGACCGATGACCACCGACAAGGCCTTCAAGCGGGTCGTGCGTGCGCGTATGGCCAAGACCGGCGAGCGATACGCCGCCGCCCGACGGACCCTGATCGAGGGCGCCACGGACGGACATCACGCTGAGCCGACGACCGACGCCGCTACCACGTCGGGCTATCGGATGCGTGGCGGCCTGCACCCGGAGACGGCCACGCTGACCAACGTCCTCGCGAATCAGGGCGTCGTCTCGGGCCTGACGGGCGAGCCCTTGACCGAGGCCGCGATCCTCGGCATCGGGGGCGGCCTGGGCGCCGGCTACATCCTCTGGGAGTTCCAGCGCCACGGCGCGCCGACCTTGACCCTCGGGTTCCGGAACCAGTGGCAGTACCCATCGGCATGGACGACCAAGACGGTCGATCGGCTCGGCATCGAGCCCGACATGCACGAGACCGGCGGCGCCAAGGGGGCTCGCGTGGCACTCGACGCCCGCCTGGACGCCGGCACGCCGGTCATCGCCCTGGTCGATCCCCAGGGCCTCGGAACCTGGGGACAGCCCGACGCGCTGTCGGGATACTCCGGTCTCGTCGTCGTCGTCTTCGGACGTGACGCCGATGACTCGTACCTCGTCGATGACCGTGGCCGGGCGCCCTTCAACGTGGCGCCGGCCGTGATGGCCGCCGCGCGCGGCCGGATCGGCTCGTTCAAGCACCGGATCGTCGGTCTGCGAACGACGCCCGGACCGATCCCGGCTGAACGGCTTCGGGCGGCGATGCGCGCGGGCCTCGAGGACCAGGTGGACCACCTGCGATCCCATTCCGACTCCTTCTCGCTGCCGGCCTGGCGCAAATGGGCCCGTCTGATGACGGACGAGCGGAACGCGAAGGCGTGGCCGCGAGTCTTCGCCGACGGCCACGGCCTGTTCGGTGCGCTTCTGGCGTTGCTCGAGAGCGTGGACGGCCAGGTCGGGCCATGGGGTGGGCACTTGCGCGAGCTGTATGCCGGATCGCTCGACGAAGCGGCGGTCATCCTCGACAACCCTGCGCTCGGCGACGCGGCGCGGGCATGGCGGGGCGTGGCCGACCGCTGGGAGGAGCTGGCCGATGCAGCCGTACCGCCCGATCTCGACGGTGCAGCCGAGGCGGTCGAGGCGGTCGAGACACTGCACGAAGCGGTGATGGCCGGCGAATCAGGGTCGGTCGCGTGTGGGCGCGGCCGCGGAGACCGCGTGGACGATCCGGGATCGCTACGCCGACGCTTTCCCCCTGCCACCAGACCGCATCGAGGCGATCCTCGAGGATCTCGGCGACCGGCTCGGCGGGATCTACCAGGCCGAGGTCGAGGCGCTCGACATGACGGCTCGGGCCATCGGCAGATGAAGGCGTAGCCAAGCAGGTCGGCGCAGGAGCTCGCCACCCTCGCGATCAGGGTGGCGAGCCGGGTGGGATTCGAACCCACGACACAGGGATTAAAAGTCCCCTGCTCTGCCGCTGAGCTACCGGCCCGTGGCCGACCGTATCACGTTCAGAATGAGGTCGAACGGATCGCCGAAACGGCCGCCGCGACGACGATGTCGGGTGGTTGCGTCGTGTCCAGGATCACGCCCGGCTCGTCCGTCTCGAGCGGTTCGAGGGTGGCGAGCTGCGAGTCCAGCAGTGCGGGTGGCATGTAGTGGCCCGTTCGCGACTCCATGCGCGATCGCAGCGTCGCCGCGTCCGCCTCGAGCTGGATGATGAAGGTCTCGCCGCCGGGTACGGCCGAACGCAGGACATCGCGATAGGCACGTCGGAGCGCGGAACAGGCAAGGACGGTGCCCTGGCCGCGAGCGTGGCGGTCCGCGAGCAGCTCGGCGAGGGTCTGCAGCCACGGGTGCCGATCTGCGTCTGTCAAGGGGATGCCCGCCGCCATCTTCGCGACGTTCTCGGGTGGGTGGTAGTCGTCGCCCTCGATCATCTTGAACTCGAGCTCCTTGGCCAGCGCGCGCCCGACCGTCGTCTTGCCGCTCCCTGAGACGCCCATGACGATGACGTGCCGGCAGGAACTCACCGTTCCGGTCGGCGGCATGAACGAGCGTGGCCGATCGTCAGATCCGAGACGATCTGTCGGATGGGCATGGGAGCCCTGCACGCCCGTGGCCGTTTCCGGAACTGCCAGTTCCACGGACCGATCACCCGGGCGGCGGCACCTCGGTCGGGAGGCGCTCGCCACGTACGCCGGCGACCAGGTTCGCGGCGGCCATCGCGGCCATCTTGCCGCGGGTCGTCCGCGACGCCGACGCGATGTGGGGCACGATCAGGCAGTTGTCGAGCCCGACGAGCGGGTCGTCCATCGGGATCGGCTCGGGATCCGTGACGTCGAGTGCCGCCGCCCAGATCGTCCCGTCTCGAAGCGCGCTCGCCAGGGCGACCTGATCCACCACCGGCCCGCGCGACGTGTTCACCAGGACCGCGGTCCGCTTCATCATCCCCAGGGTCTCGGCGTTGATCAGGTGCCGGGTCACCGGGGAGAGGTTGACGTGCAGCGAGACGTAGTCGCTCCGCGGCAGCAGCTCCTCGAGGGGCAGATACGTCGCCCCAAGTGGATCGGTGACCGACGGCGGCAACGGCTCCAAGTCGTGGTACAGGATCTCCATCCCGAACCCCTGCGCGCGTCGCGCGACGGCCTGGCCGATCCGCCCGAACCCGACGATCCCGATCGTCGCGCCGTGCACGTCCGGCCCGAGCAGCAGGAGCGGCCCCCAGGTCTTCCACGAGCCGGCCCGGACGTAGCGGTCACCTTCGGGCAGGCGTCGGCCGGCGGCCATCAGCAATGCCCATGCCAGGTCGGCGGTCGTGTCGGTCAGGACGCCCGGCGTGTTACCGACCGGGATCCCCCGCCGCGCGCACGCGGCGACATCGATGTTGTCGAAGCCCACCGCGTAGTTGCTGACGACCTTGAGCTGCGGCCCGGCCGCGTCGAGGAACTCGTCATCGACCTTGTCGGTCAGCAGCGTCAGGACGCCATCGACCCCGGCGACCCGCCGCAGCAGCTCGTCCCGTGGCGGGGGTAGCTCGTCCTCCCAGAGGTCCATGTCGCAGGCGTCGCGGACGAGCTGCAGCCCCTCCTCCGGGATTCGGCGCGCGACGAACGCCGCAGGGCGGTCAGGCACGCCCGAGGCCGGCCACGAACCGGCCGATCCGGTTGAGCGCTTCGGAGAGGTTCTCGCGGGAGTTGGCGTAGGAGATGCGGATGTGATCCGTGCCCACCCCGCCGAACGCGGTCCCGGCGAGGACGCACACATCGTGCTCGACGAGCAGCCGTTCCGCGAACTCGGCCCCGGTCAGTCCCGTTCCCGAGATGTCAGGGAACGCGTAGAAGGCCCCGAGCGGCGTCGCACAACGGATGCCCTCGATCTCGTTGAGCCCGTTGACGACCAGATCGCGCCGCGCCTTGAACTCGACGACCATCGCGTCGACGTCGTCCTGCGGCCCTTCGAGCGCCTGGACGGCGCCGACCTGGGCGAACGTCGGGGCGCACGAGATCGTGTTGATGACCAGCTCCGAGTAGGTCGGGATGAGCGACTCGGGGACGACCGCGTAGCCGAGCCGCCAGCCGGTCATCGCGAACGTCTTCGAGAAGCCGTCGAGCACGATGGTCCGTTCCAGCATCCCGGGGAGCGACGCGATCGAGACGTGCTCCTCCCCGTCGTACAGGATCCGGCCGTAGATCTCGTCGGTCATGACCCACAGGTCGTGCTCCTGGGCGAGCTCCGCGATGCGCTGCAGGTCGGCCCGATTGAGGACGCCGCCGGTCGGATTGGCCGGCGAGTTGATGATCAGCAGCCGCGTGCGCGGCGTGATCAACCCCGCCAACTCCTCGACGTCGAGCCGGAACTCATGGTCCATCCGGATCGGGATCGGGACCGGCTTGGCGCCGACGAAGCGCGTCAGCGACTCGTAGATCGGGTAGCCCGGGTCCGGCACGATCACCTCGTCACCGGGATCGACCAGGCCGAGGATCGCGTAGAGCATCACGCCCTTGCCGCCGACCGTGACGAAGACCTGCGCCGGATCGGCCTCGAAGCCCTTGCGCCGCGTGACGTCGGCGGCGATGGCCTGGCGCAGCTCCGGGATGCCGGGGAACGGCGCGTAGTGGGTCGCGCCCTCGTCGAGCGCCTGCTTGGCGGCCTCGCGGACGTGGGCCGGCGTGTCGAAATCGGGCTCGCCGATCTGGAGGTGGATCATCGGGCGGCCCTGCGCCTCGAGCGCTCGGGCGCGGGCGCTCACCGCGAACGCGCCCTCGGTCCCGATCGAGCTCATCCGGGCCGCGACGCCCCGGATCGACGAGACGGACATCGGTCGGACCTCCTGGTTACGGCAAGAGCGAGCGGATCGCGAACGCGACGTTGGCGGGTCGTTCGGCCAGCCGGCGCATGTACCACGGATACCAATGCTCACCGTACGCGATGAGCGTCTGGACCCGATAGCCCGCCTTGGCGAGTCGATATTGCTCCCGGGAGCGGATCCCGTACAGCATCTCGACCTCGAACCCGTCCCGCGGAACGCCGGCCGGGTCGACCTGCTCGGCGATCTGCTCGACGAGCCGGACGTCGTGGGTGCCGAGTCCGAGGCGGATCGGCCTACCGCGGCCGGTCTTGAGGATGTCGACCGCCAGCGATAGGTAGCTGGCATCCACCAGGCGCTTGTCGCGGTAGGCGATGGTCTCAGGCTCGTCGTAGGCCCCTTTGACCAGCCGGATCGCGGGGTCGAGCGGGCGCAGGCGCTCGACGTCCGACGGTGTCCGCTTGAGGTAGGCCTGGAGGCAGATCCCCGTCCTGGGCTGGACGGCACGCAGCCGCTCGTACAAGCGGATCGTCGACTCGACGTAGTCGCTGCCTTCCATGTCGATCCACAGGTAGGAGCCGGTCTCCGCGGCCTTCTCGGCCAGCCGCGTCAGGTGGGCCAGCGTCCGATCCTCGTCCAGGTCGAGCCCGAGCTGGGTCGGCTTGACCGACACCTCCCCGCGGTAGCCACGCGCGACGATCGCGTCGAACACGCCCATGTAGTGGTCGGCCACCTCGTCGGCTTCGTCGAGGCTCGCGAGGTTCTCGCCAAGCCGCGTGTACATCGAGCCGATGCCGGCCGCCTCGAGCGGTCCCGCGGCGTCGAGGGCGGCCTCCAGCGTCTCGCCAGGCATGAACCGGCGGACCGCGCGCTTCATGAACCGGAACCGCGGCAGCCGTGTCTTGAGCCAGCCGTTGCGGGCCGCCCACAGGAACAGCCGACGCATCAGGGCAGGCTCCGGATCATGCCGCCGTCGATCGGGACGATCGCACCGGTGACGTACGACGCGGCCGGCGACAGCAGGAACGCACCGAGCCGACCGAGCTCGGCCGGATCGCCCAACCGTCCGAGCGGGATGCGCGCGATGAGCGCGGCACGGACTTCCTCCCTCGTCTGTCCGGTGCGCTCGGCGGTCGCCTTCTCGACCTCGACGCTGCGAGGGGTCGTCAAGCGCCCCGGCGCGAGGCCGTTGATGCGCACCGGCGCGATCTCGGCGGTCAGCGACTTGATGAGCCCGACCAGGCCCGGCCGGATCGTGTTCGAGGCGGTCAAGCCGGGGATCGGCTCGCGGGCCGACGACGAGAGGATGACGAGGATCGAACCGCGGTCGCTCTCGCGCAGGTGCGGCAACGCCGAGCGGATGAGTCGAAGTGCGCTGTGCAGGGTGCTGTCGACGGCGTCCTGCCAGCCAGCATCGTCGAGCTCGGCGAACGCGCCTGGTCGCGGGCCACCAGAATTCACGAGCAGCAGGTCGAGTCCGCCGAAGGCGTCCACGGCCTGATCGATCGCGGATGCCGGTCCGTCTGCGGCGCTGAGATCGGCCGGCGCAGCGACCGACCGGGGGACGCCCTCGACGGCGGCCTCGAGACGATCCGACGGACGGGCTGCCAACGCGACCCGGGCGCCTTCGGCGGCCAGCGCCGTGCCGACGGCCAGGCCCAGGCCGCTCGATCCGCCGGCGATCAAGGCGCGCGCTCCATCGAGACCCAGATCCACGCCGCTGCTCCTCCTGAGGCCGGATGGTACGCGACTGCCCATCGCCGCAAGGGCCCCCGCGGACGAAGGAGACTAGAATCGCCAGCGATGACCAAGTTCTTCGATATCGACGCCGCCAACAAGGCCCTGGTCGAGGTCGGGCCGTTGCTGGCGACGCTGGCCGATCAACGCGCGGAGCTGATCCGGTTGCGTGATCGGGCGCTGGCCGCGCACGCGTCGGCATCGAGCGGTGGCGGCCCCGAGATCGACGAGGACGAGACACAGGTGATCCGCTTGCGGATGCAGGGCATCGTCGACCAGATGGCGGCCGCGGTCGCGCGCATCGACGGCCTCGGCATCACGCTCCGTGACATCGAGCGCGGGCTGATCGACTTCCCCGCCCTCGCCGGCGGCCGGCAGGTCTGGCTGTGCTGGGAGCTCGGCGAACAGGAGGTCGCGTTCTGGCACGAGCTCGACACCGGGTTCGGGTCGCGCCGGCCGCTGATCGAGCTGACGTGATGGCCGAGGCCAACGCCGCTGCCGGCGCCGGACGCCAGGTCGTCATCGGCGCGGACGGTCGAGCGAAGGCCTACCGGCCGCTGCCACCGAACGAGCGCATCGCCGCGGTGACGGCCGGTCTCGAGGCCTACCGGGCGGGTGACTTCTTCGAGGCGCACGAGCTGCTGGAGCCTGCCTGGATGGGCACGGCCGACCTGGCCGAGCGCTCCCTGATCCAGGGTCTCATCAAGGTGGCCGCCGCCGACGTCCACGCGGTACGCGGCAACCCCGCCGGGGTGCGCCGGAACCTCGAGGGCGCGCGCGATCGACTGGCATCCGGGCTGCAGGGCACGATCACCGGCGTCGAGGTGGACGTCGCCGGGCTCCTCGCGGCGATCGATGCACGCCTCGCCGGCGGTGGCGATCTGACTTCGCCGCTCACGATCTCCTGGAGGAAACGATGAACGCCGCCGGCCCGATCCCGTCCGTCGACGTCGCTGAGGCGGAACGCCGGCTGCGCGAGGACTCGGACCGGCCGTTGCTGATCGACGTGCGCGAGGATCATGAATTCGTCGAGGTCCGGGCGCCGGGTGCCGTCCACGTGCCGATGTCCACGTTCGCGGTACGGGCCGGGGAGCTGCCGCGCGACCGGCCGCTGATGATCGTGTGCCACCTCGGCGGCCGATCGTCAGCTGTCGCCGGGTTCCTGATCCGCTCGGGACGAACCGACGTCGTCAACGTGACCGGCGGGATGGACGCCTGGGAACGGGGCGGGCTTCCGGTCCGGCGCGGCACGCCCGAACCCGGCGAGGGCGATCTCCCGGGCTAGCGACGCCGGCGGATCAGCCGCGATACCATGGCCCGCGCCTGCGGCTTGTGGGCGTACGCCCAGCCGATGATGATCAGGATCACGAAGTTGAGCGTGCCGGCGCCGGCGGCGTTCAGATAGCCCAGCTGCTGGCCGATCTCACCGTCGATCTTGAGGCCCGGCACGGTCGCTCCGAACGGGCCGAGCTGGAAGAACGGGCTCTGCGGTGAGGTGTTCGCCCGGAAGCTGGTGCGCACTTGGCCGTCCGCCGTCTCGCCGCCCACGATGACGGCGTTCGGGCCGGTCACGAGGGCGCTGCCGCCGGTGAGACCACCTGGCAGGTCGCTCTGGGGCAGGTGCTTCCATTCGGGGATCGTGCCGTCGCCGTTCGGGATCGACCAGTACAGCTCGGTCTTGGGACCCTCGTTGTCGGCGCCCCCGACCAGGTAGAGCGTCCCGTTCGCGGTCCACCCGGTCGCGTCGTCGCGCGCGGCCGGCAGGTTCCACTGATCGGCGATGTCCCACTTCACGACCTTGCCCTGGTCGGGGTTCTCCGGGAAGCCCTCGGCGGCCTCGAGCCCGATGCTCCCGAGCTGGACCGCGCCGACCGGTCCGGCGTCGTCGTGGCCACCGTAGACGTACACGAAGTCGCCGACCATGGCGCCGAGTGCGTCGGCCTGCGGCCGCTGCAGGGGAGCCTCGGGCTCCCACTTGCCGAGCGCGCCGGCGTTGTCGAGCGGGCTCTTGTAGGTCGTCGTCACGGGCCCGTCCGGGCCCTCGCCGCCGATGAGCAGCATGCCTTCGGGTGCGGCCAGCCCGACGGCCATCGCGCGTGCCTCGGGCAGCGTCAGGTCCTCGGCCGGCACCCACTCGGCGAACGCGCCGGTCTGCGGGTCGGGGGTCATCGAGAAGACCGTCGTCGTCGGGGCGCCCTCGGCGTCGAAGCCGCCGATCACGTAGACCGTGCCGGAGACGGACACCACGCTGGCGTCCGTTCGCGGCTCGGGCAGTGCGGGGCCCTCCTGCCATGAGTCGAAGTTGCCGACGCCGGACAGCTCGGCAACGAACACGGTCGACTGCGCGGCCGTGCCGTCCGACCCGCCGATGTACAGGATCTTCGTGCCGAGCTGGACGGCTGTGCCGTCCGTCCGCGGTGCCGGCAGGTCGAGCTGCGGTGACGGCGAGGGATGCCACGGGACCACGGCGCCACGCGGCGCCGGGCACGGCAACGTCTCGTTCTCGGACGAGCAGAAGTTGATCGGCGACCAGACGAGCAGCCCGAGGTCGACCGTCCGGTTCACCGTGAGGTAGTAGGCCCGATCCGGGATGTAGCCGAGCAGCAGGATGATGATGATCAGCCAGACGAAGGACTTGATCCCTGCCCACGTCCAGCTGTCGGCATCGAGCAGGCCGAACAGCGCCCGCTTCTTGGGCACGATCATGCCCGGCCCCAGTGCGGGTCGCGCGGACCCAGTCGCGCTCATTCGGCGGTCAAGGTGCCCGTCATGTTCGGGTGCACCGAGCAGACGAACTTGTACGCACCGGCGGCCAGGGCAGGGATCGTGTAGTCCGCCTCGGCCGGCCCGGTGATGATGTCGCCGCGCGCCAGGCTGGTACCGCCCTCGTCCTGCACGTCGACGTTGTGGGGTACGCCGGTCTCGTTGTTCGCGAAGTGGATGACGAAGCTCTGGTCGGCCGGTGCCGTCACGCTGGTCTGCTCGAACGCGGTGCTCGAGCTCGCGGAGATGTCGACGACAGTGGCATCGGGGTCGGGCGTCGCGGCGGGCGAGCCCGAGGCACCCGGCGACCCGCTCGGGGTCGCGAACTCGGCCTGCCAGCAATCGGGGTACGGCGTCGCGCCGGGCTCGGGCTTGTAGTTCGGGTCACGCCAGCCGGTGAAGGTCAGGACCTGGCCCGTGATCGGATCCTTCTTCGGGTCGAGCAGGTGCTCGTCGCGGACGATGTAGGTCGTGTCGTTGGTCGCCAGCAGGAACGCGATCAGTTCCTCGATCTGGCGGTAGTTCAGCGGACCCGGCGGATTGCCCTCATCGGACCAGACCGGCATCTTGGACAGCGGGTTCCCGCAGACGTACCGACCGCCCACGGTCAGCACGTTCCGGATGTACGCCTCATTGAGATGGCTGAACAGCTTGTCCTGTCGGTTCAGGATGGGCCCCTCGCCACCCTCGCCGTCCGGACCGTGGCAGCGGGCGCAGTTGGCCTCGTAGACGAGATAGCCGCGCTCGACCTTGGTGACCTGCTGGGCGTCGATCTCCATCGCCTGGCGCGCCTGCGTCAGACCGAGCGGGGCGCCCAGCTCGTAGAACCAGTACAGCGAGATGAAGAGGATGATGATGACGAGCGCGAGGAAGCCGACCCAGCGGGCGTTGGCCGACTGGCGAACGACCTGGGCGGCGCGCTCCGGCGAGAACTCGATCTTGCGGATCGCCGGTGGCGACGTGAACCGCTCGACCGGCGCGACCTCGTCCGGCGGGCGGACGGCAGGCAGCCGCTGCTCGGGGCGCTCGTCGGCATCGCGTCCGGGCTCGCCGCCGGGCGTGTCGGTCATCGGGCTCCTCGATCCGGGGAGGGGACGATCACGGCATGCGGCTCAGATGCAGCCGGTCGGGGTACGCGGCGGGATGATGCCCGGCTGGCCGAGTGCGACCGGGAGCGGCCCCAGGGTGATCTTGCCGGTGTCGACGGAGAGCACGCCGCCGGCGTCGACCGTGATCGAGAAGCGGTCCATGCCGCGTGGGGCCGGGCCGAACTGGGCGCCGTCCGCCTTGATCCCGAGACGGTCGTAGCGCGACCCGTGGCAGGGGCACTCCAGCCAGAAGTTCCTGAGGCACGGGTTCGGCTTGCAGCCGAGGTGCGGGCAGCGCTGGTACAGCGCGCGGACGTTGAGGGCCGAGCCGTCACCGGTGACGTCCTCGCCCGGGACGAACCGCTGCTGGGCGGGATCCTTGAGCACCACGAACGCCCGAGCCTCGGCGAAGTAGGCCGGGAAGCCTTCGGCGATCGGGAGGGTGCTGTTCGCGGTCTTGATCTCCTCGAGGGTGCCGATGCGCAGCACACCACCGAACCCCGAGCGGAGACTCGGCCAGGCGAAGGCGACCGTGCCGGCGAGCGCCTCCAACGTGCCCAGGGCGACGCCCGCGCCGAGCGCAACACGCATCAACTGGCGTCGGGACATGCCCTGGACCTGCTCCTTGCGCAGCGACTTGAGCGCCTGCGTGGTCAGGGCGGCGGGCTTGTCGATCGGTTCGACGTGGTAGTTGCTCATCGGGCCTCTACAGCGAGAAGTACATGCCGGGGGCGGTCACGTACGGGATGACGAACGTGTAGCCGGGGCCGCGGAAGAAGATCCCGACGAAGGTCAGGACCAGGCCCAGGATGCAGAACAGGGTGAACAGCACGACGGCGGTCTTGCGCTGCGACGGCCGGGTCGTGAGGATGTCGCCGCGATCCACGTACGGGATCAGGGCCGCCCCCACCAGCACGAACCCCGGCACGAGCACACCGGCGACCGTCGGGTGGAAATAGGCCAACAGCTCCTGCAGTCCGAGGAAGTACCACGGCGCCTTGGCCACCGCCGGCGTCACGTTGCCGTTCGCCAGCTCCTCGAGCGGGGCGTTGATGAACAGCCCCATGAGCAGCAGGAAGATCGACATCACGCCGGCGGCGAGGAACTCGATCGACAGCAGGTGCGGCCAGGTCATGACCGTGTCGTCGGGCTCCTTCTGGACGCGGACGACGGCGTCCTGCTTGACGAGCGCCAGCAGCCGGTACGGCCGCGCCGACATCGGCACGCGCTGCTTGTCGATCTCCGTTCGCCGGGCCGGGTCGATCGGCAGCACCTCGCGCCGGGTCTCGGTCGGATCCTTCGTGTCGGTCATAGCGGACCCGAGATGCCGCCATCCTTCCGGATCCTCCAGAAATGGACGACCAGGAAGATGGCTGCGATGAGGGGGAGGAAGACGACGTGGCCCACGTAGAACCGCAAGAGGGTGTTCTGGCCGACCTCGACGCCGCCCAGCAGGATCCTTGACACCGGCACGTTGACCAGCGGCGCGTAGCCGCCCATGTTCGTGCCGATCGTGATCGCCCAGTACGCGATCTGGTCCCAGGGCAGCAGGTAGCCGGTGAAGCTGAGCATGATCGTGAGGAACAGCAGCACGACCCCGACGACCCAATTGAACTCGCGCGGCGGCTTGTAGGCCCCGTGGTAGAACACCCGCATCATGTGCAGGAACACGAAGAACACCATCAGGTGGGCGCCCCATCGATGGACGTTCCGGGTCAGCAGCCCGAATGTGACCTCACTCTGGATCTCGAGGATGTTCGTGTACGCCAGCGTGGCCGATGGGACGTAGAAGAACATCAGGTACACGCCCGTGACGGTCAGCACGAGGAACAGGAAGAACGACAGGCCGCCGAGGCAGAAGGTGTACGCGAACTTGACCGCGTGCTGCCGGACGCGAACCGGGTGGATGTGCAGGAACACGTTGTTCATGACCGCGTACGCGCGCGATCGTTCGTCCCGCGGGTAGGGCTGCCGGAAGAGGGATCGCCAGACCGGGCTGCGCCGGATCGTCTGGTCGACCCGTTCCAGGAAACTCACCGAGCTCCTCCTGCGACGCCGGGGGTGCCGGCCAGTTGCGCGTCCCGGTACGACTCCTTGTAGAGCCGCCCGTCAGTCGAGATCTCCTCCAACTCGAACCGCTCCATCGTAATGGCGTCGAACGGGCACCGCTTGACGCACAGTGCGCAGCGGATGCAGCGCTCCTCGTCGAGGATCATCGCCCCGCCGTCCTCCCAGCCGTAGGCCTCTTCCAGCTCCGGCAGGAGGCCCTCCGACTTGAGCGTGTTGATGTCGGTCATGTGGATGACGCCCTCGGGGCAGACATCGGCACACGCACCGCACAGGACGCAGCGGAACGGGTCGAACCAGATGTTGTAGTTGCACATCAGGCAGCGGGTCGATTCGGCGACCGCGCCGTTCGCGTCGTAGCCCATCTCGACCGGCGTGTTGAAGTTGACGATCGGGTCGGTCGACGGCATGCGTGCCTGGAGCGGCACCATCGGGATGTGCTGGCGCGGCAGCACGTCATAGAACTCGGGCATGTCGTGGCGCCACGAGCTCGTGACCTTCACGTTAGCGGCCACCGTGACATCGGTCCGGCCGGCAAGGTAGCGGTCGATCGCGTACGCGGCCTTCTTGCCATGACCGGCGGCCTCGATGAGGGTGGTCGGACCGGTCACGAAGTCGCCGCAGGCGAACACGCCACGCACGTTGGTGGCGTACGTCGCCGGGTCGACCTTGACCCGGCCGCGGTTGATCTCGAACTTGGCCTCGACCGGCAGGAACGTGAGGTCGGCCGCCTGCGACACGGCCGGGATCACGGTCTGCGCGGGAACGATGAACTCCGAGCCTTCGATGGGGATCGGCGAGCGGCGACCGGACGCATCGGGCTCGCCGAGGCGGTTCCGGATGAACTTGACGCCGGTGACCTTGCCGTCCTCGCCGAGCACCTCGATCGGGCTGGCGAGGAACTCCATCCGGACGCCCTCGCGCTCGGTCTCGCCGAGCTCCTCCTCGTCGACGACCAGCTCGGACCGCGTCCGCCGGTAGGCGATCGTCACGTTCTCGGCGCCGTGCCGGAGACTGGTCCTCGAGCAGTCCATCGCGGTGTAGCCACCGCCGATGACCACCACGTCGTTGCCGACCTCGAGCGGCTCGCCCAGGTTGGCGCGCTTCATGAAGTCGACGCCGTAGTCGACGCCCTCCAGGTCCGCGCCGGGGACGTCGAGCGCGACCGCGTCCATCGCGCCGGCCGTGATGGAGATCGCGTCGAAGTCGCGCTGCAGCTGCTCGAACGTGATGTCCTTGCCGATGATCGTGTCGTAGACGAACGTCACGCCGAGCCGCTCGATGAGCCGCACGTCCATCTCGATGGCCTCTCGCGGCAGGCGGAAGGCGGGGACGCCGATGAGCATCGTGCCGCCGCCGTACGGCAGGCTGTCGAACACCGTGCACTGGTAGCCCTTCATCGCGAGCTCGCGGGCGACGGACATACCGGCCGGGCCGGCACCGACGATCGCGACCCGCTCCTCGCGCGGGGTGATCTGGGGCATCACGTCGGGGATGCCCGACGCCTCGTGCCACTCTACGAGGAAGCGCTTCATCGCCCGGATCGCCAACGGGCGATCGATGTCACCGCGCCGGCAGGCCCGCTCGCACGGCGCCGAGCACACGTACGAGCACATCGCCGCGACCGGGTTGGGCTCGCGGGACAGGATGTAGCCCTCTTCGAAGCGGCCTTCGGCGGCGAGGTTGAGATAGCCCCGGCAGTTCGTCCCGACCGGACAAGCTTCCTGACATTCGATGTTGCACTGCAACCAGGACGCGTCGACGGGCTGGACGAGGAATTCCTGGGCTGGATCGATGGCCAAGCGGGGCGTGCCTTTCCGTGGGTGGTCGGGCTCGGGGCGCAACGTGATGATCGGCTGTTCGCCGACCGGTCGAATCTACCATCGGCCTCGCTGGCCCTGCAAAGCACCACCGGGCCCTACGGGCGGGGGTCGACGCACGCTCACGCGCACGCGTGACAGGTTGACGCTGACCGGGGTTCGCAGCTACGCTGGCCATCCGGGGGGCACCGCCCGCGCTCGGTGAGGAGTGCGATCGGATGGAGTTGCGGACAGCGTGACCGGGAGCGAGTTCGTCTTCCTGGCATTCGGCCTGATCCTCGGGGTCGCCGCAGGTGCCGCGCTCATCGAATCCATCAGGGCACGGCCGCCCGCTCGTGAAGTGCGGCTGACGGTCGCGCCGGACGCGGTCCCGCGCCGTCGGGCGGCGACCCTGGCCAACGACGCCTTCACCGATTCGCCGGTCATGATCGAGCCTGCCCACGGCGGACCCGCCGACCGCCTCGACCTGTCGACCGACGGGACATCGTCGTCCGACGGGCGAACACCTGTTCTCCAGCCGCGACCCGGTCTTGTCGCGGAGCCGGCGTTCCGCCTGACCGGGCCGACACCGGCTTCGAGCGGCCCGCCGGTGCCCGGCAACCCGCGCCCTGCAGTGGCTGCCCAGGGCCTGCCCGTCTCGAGCGGGATCGACCCGATGCTCTCCGCGCTCCGCGCGAGTGCCGCGGCCAGTGCCGAGGCCGCGATGCAGGGCATCGGGTCGCCGGTCGCCACGGCGATCAAGGAAGCGCCACGGGCCGAGGCAGTGCCGCGGGCCGAGGCCGCGATCGACGCCAGCAAGACGCCATCCGGCTCGGCGGGCGCGTCGACGTCGCGAGGTCGCGGGAAGACAGGCGGAGGCACGGCGGCGCCGACCCCCGAGCCTGCCGCACCAGCGGAGGCACCGGCCGACGCGGCGCCCAGCGGACCGTGCGGCGACGCCCTCCGCCTGGCTGATGAGCGCTGCGAGCTGGCCAGTCGCGCACGGGCGCAGGCGACCGAGGCCGAGGAGGTGCACCGGGCCGCACAGCGGGCCTACGACGACCACGAGACCGCCATGGCAGCGGCCGCCGCCGCCGCCGACGCGCGCGGCGTGCGCGAAGCGAAGGATCAGGCGCAGGCGCGCTTCCGCGCTGCCCGCGCCGGCGCACGAACCCCGGACGACATCGAGGCCGCGGCGCGCGAGTGGCTCCACGAGATCAACCGGATCAACGCCGAGACCGGCGACGCGAGTGCCGCCCTCCTTAGCGCCCGGGCCGCCTCACCGCAGATGGCGGTCCGCCTCGAGCGGACGGCCCTCGAGGCTGAGGGAGCGCGCGTCGCGGCGGAGGCCGCGGAGTCGGCATGCGTGGCCGCGCGCCAGACCCTCGCCGACTGCGAGGAGCGGGCGACCGCCGGCACGCCGAGCCCCACCCCGACCAAACAGGACGATGCCGGCGGCCGCGACCGCGACGCGGAGAGCGACGACACCGGTACGGACACCCTGGTCGCGGCCCTGCGGGCCGGCGCGTCGCCACGCATCGTGCGCCTGCTCCGCGGGGATCGGACCGCGATGCAGGAGGTCGTCGACGCCCTCGCCGGCGACGATGCCACGGAGCGCCGGCGCTGGCAGCTCGCGATGGCCGACTTCGTCGACGCGATCCTGGCCGATGCGATCACGGCCTCCGCCCTGGAATTCCCGACCGACCACGCGTTCTGGGGTCCCTTCAATCGAGACCAGGGGCGCGAGATCACGGCGGCCCTGTCGTCGCTCGGCTACCGCTTCGATGGGTTGGGCGGCTGGGTCGACGATCGACGGCCGTCGCAACGCGACCTGTCGCTCGCGCTCGGCTACGCCGGGCTCGACCCGATGCGGATGCGCCACTGGCCGAGCGAAGGGGAGATGGCGACCTTGTACGAGGAGGTCGAGGTCGCCGCCGCCGAGCACCTCGCCAGCCGTGCCGGCGGCCTCACGCTGGGTGAGCTCGTGACGATGCTGGGACGACGGGCCGACGCGCTGGCCGAGATCTGGAATGCCTGGGGCAGGGTCCGGCCTGTCCTCCTCGACGAGCGCTGAGGGCTAGGCCGACTCGCCTTCGTCCTCGTCGTCATCGATCACGATCAGGCGGAGACCCTCCGCGGCATCGACGCCGATGGGCTCGCCCTCCTCGGCGGCCCACTCCCGGATCCTGGTGGCGAGGCTGTCCATGTCGCGGATCTGGCTCCGGTGCTCGGCGAGGGCGGCGAGCTTGCGATCGAGCGTGGCGGTCACGTCGACCCAGACGTCCGGCCGCTCCGACCAGAACAGATAGATGCGGGCGACCTCGTGGGCGGCCAGGCCGTTCCGGGCGAGCGCCGGGAACGCCATCGGATTGCGGGCCGCCGGATACACGGCGTCGACGGCGGCCATGCCGGCGGCTCGGTGGTCGGTGTGGTTGACGCCGCCGCCGCGGTAGAACAGGGTCTCCGGATCGGTGGCCAGGACGGCGTCCGGCTTGAACGTACGGATCTCGCGAACGAGCTGCTCGCGCAGCGGCAGATCGTTGGCGAGCGCACCGTCGGGCTGGTGGAGGAAGGTCACGCCTGCATACCCGATGACCGCCGCGGCCGCGCGCTGCTCGGTCTCGCGCAGGGCCGCGAGCTCCAGCGGGTCGGCGTTCGGATCCTCACCCCCCTGGTCGCCCGATGTGCAGCAGACCAGCCAGCCGACCGAGCCGGCGTCGATCCAGCGGGCGGCCGTGCCGGCCGGGCCGAAGTCGGCGTCGTCGGGATGACCGGCGATGACCATGAACCGGGCCGGCCGCCGGTCATGGTCCCGAGGGGCATTGCCCGAGGCAGTCATCGGTGCGTAGGAATCGTCTTGCGGGCCGTTCGAGTGGCGCGTACATTTGAGGTCGAGACTTCGCTCGTCTCCCCCCACGAGCGAAGTCTCTCTTCGTGTCCGGGACGGCCCGTCAACCGGCCGTCACCTGGCGACGGCTTGCAGCTCGTCGAGCGCGGACATGACGTCTGCGGCATGCCCCTCCGGTTTGACCTTCGGCCAGACGCGGGCGATGCGGCCCTCGGGGTCCACGAGGAACGTCGTCCTGGCCGTGCCCATGTACGCGCGGCCGTAGTTCTGCTTCTCGACCCACGAGCCGTAGGCCTCGGCGACCTCGTGCTGCTCGTCGGCGAGGAGCGTGAATGGGAGTCCGAACTTCTCGCGGAAGTGCCGCTTGCTCGCGGCGCCCTGCGGGCTGATCCCCCACACGTCGGCACCGCGCTCGGCGATCGTGGCGTTGGCGTCGCGGAACTCGCACGCCTCGACGGTGCAGCCGGGCGTGTCGTCCTTCGGATAGAAGTAGAGGATCGTCCAGCGGCCGTGCTGGTCGGCCAGGTCGTGGACGGTGCCCGTCTCGTCGGGAAGCGCGATCGGCGGGGCCTGGTCGCCGACGGTCGGCATGCTCATCGCGAGAGCGTAGCAGGGGTCTCCACGACGAGGAGACGGCCGGTTTCGAGGGTCACCGTCGCCGTGTCGCCCGTGCGCCGGTTCGACAATCCGCGGGATCGCCCGACGAGGAGCGGCTCACCGTCGAGCGGGTACGCCAGACCGGTCGTCGTCACACCCGTCGCGTCGTCACCGAGCGGGAACAGCGACACGAGGTCGCCGGCGTGGCCGCTGAAGGTGAGCTCGCCCAGCGACCCGTCGGCGGACGGCGCCGTGAGCAGGCGGACGCGGGCGTCGGCGGCCAGGAGCCGGACATCGATATCCCGCAGCTCGGGCATCGCCAGCAGGGCCAGGTTCGCGAGCGCATGGTCGAGGCGCGATCCACCGAGCGCCCCCAGGACGACGATGGCGGCGGGTCCATGTCGGAGCGCGGCGAGGACCGCGAGCTCGGTGTCGGATTCGTCCTTGTCGAACGGCGATCGATCGACCGGGACGCCCGCAGCCTCGAGGGCGCCGATGCCGGCCTCACCCAATGAGTCGCCGTCGCCCACCCAGCGATCGATGCGCAGTCCGAGCGCCTCGGCATGGCGGGCACCGCCGTCAGCCGCGATCACCAGCGGATCCTGCGCCAGCCAGCCCGGCCAAGCGCGATCGATCGCCGCGCGCGAGCCCACATCGCCGTCGGCGAGGATGACGGCCTGGGCGATCGACTCCATGGCGCGGATGCTAGCGCCGCACGGAGGCCTGCGGCCGTCGCCTGACCCGATGCTAGACTCCGGCCGTGCCCGACCCCTCCGACCATCCATCCGTTCGACGCGTCCTCGCCGCTGCGACGCGGAAGGGGATCGACCTCGACATCGTCGCGTTCGACGAGTCGACTCACACCGCCCAGGAGGCGGCGCTGGCCGTCGGCGGCGAGCTCGGCCAGATCGTGAAGTCGCTGGTCTTCCTGGCACCATCCGATGAAGGCCCGCAACCGATCTTGTGCCTGGTCTCGGGCCAGAACCGGGTCGATGTCGCGCGGCTCGCGGCGGTCACGGGCGAACCCGAGATCCGGCGCGCGACCGCACGCGAGGCGCATGAGCTGACCGGGTTCGTCATCGGCGGCATCCCACCGATCGGCTTCGACCGGCCGGTCCGCGTGATCATGGATCCCGACCTGGGCCGCTACACGACGGTCTGGGCGGCCGCCGGGCTGCCGACGGTCGTGTTCGAGGTACCGCCGGGCACGCTCCGGATCCTGGCCAACGCCACGGTGGCGCCCATCTCCGAGGACCGCCGCGCGGCGGACGTGGAGGCCGGCGCGACCGCGGATGGCGACGGTGATGGCGAGGCGTCCGGCCATCTCGCTTCGACGGGGGCGTGACCGGCACGACCGGTTCGAGCCAGGTGGCGCCCGAGCCACGCAACGCGACGATCACCTACCCCGGCGGGCTGCGGGCGCGCTGGCGCTGGGGTGGCAGCGGGCAGGCCACGGCGATCTTCGCGTTGAGCGAGGCTGGCGGCGCGCTGTCCGATCTCGGGCCGCGGGTCAGCTCGGATCCCGATGCGCTCTGTCGCGCGGAGCTCCGGCTCGACGGGCCACGCGGGTCGTGGACGACGCGCTTCGCATCGACGATCTTCGACGAGCCGCGGGCCACCTACTGGGATACGGCCGGCTTGCTGGTGGTGTCGTACGGCTTCCACACGTATGGCCTCGACGCGGCGACCGGCGAGCTCCGCTGGGACCATCGATCGGCGACGCCGATCGTCGCGCTGCTCGGCACGCCGCGCCTGGGGCACGTCCTGGTCCAGGCCGAGATCGAGACCTTCGCGCTCGAGCCGGACGGGACGGTCGGCTGGCGGGTGGCCCACTCCGATGTCGTGACCGCGGCTGAGCTGGTCGGCGGTCGGCTGGTGCTCACCGGCTTCGACGGCCAAGTGAACGCGCTCGACCCGGTGACGGGACGCCCGGCCAACTGATCGCAGGCTGTGTGGACAGACGGTGGATAACCCGACCTGATCCACCCACATTCGTGGATGACCACGGTTGACCGTGGCGCAGCCGCACCCGTAGCGTTGACGGCAGCCCGGAGGGGCCGAACGATACTAACGGCGGCGATCGCATCAACGCCCACGTGTCGTGGAGGTTCCTTCGGGCCCTTCCATGTCCGGCGCCGGTATAGTCGCCGCCGTGATCCCCCTGATCCCGATCGCCGTCGGTCTCGTCGCGCTCGCGATCGGCGTGGCGATCCTGCGAACCTTCGGCGACAACTACCGGGTGGGCCGGCTCCTGGCGATCGCCCCGGTCGTGCCCGTGGCCCACGCTCGCACGCTCGCCGCCGGCCCGCCACGGTTCGTGGCCGTGCAAGGGCGCATCGATACCGAGGCGGAGTTCGAGGACGACGCCCACCGCCCGCTCGTCCTGCGGCGGGTCCGTTTCCAGCTCGCGAAGGGGAGTGGCTGGACGACGATCGACGAGCAGCGCCAGTCGGTGCCCTTCGAGGTCCGCGAGGGTCTTGACGCTATCGCGGTCGACCACGACGCCATCGGCGCCGGGCTGATCGTCGTCCCGCGCCAGTCGGTGGGGACCGCCGCCGATGCGCCGGACCGGGTGCCGGCCGACACCGCACTTGCCACGCCACTCCGGCTCCGGGTCGAACAGGTGTCGTCGGTCGAGCACGCGACGGTGGCCGGCGTCCCGACCATCGATGCCACGACAGGCGAGATCCGGATGACCGCGGGCCTGGGACGCCCGCTCATCGTCACGACCCTCGAGCGCGACGAGGCCATGCGGGTGCTGACGGGGGACGCACCCCGGCGCCCGCTGCTCGCCGTGGTCGCGCTTGCGATCGGGCTCGTCGCTCTCACGGTCGGGCTCGCCTGGGCCGTCCTCGGCGCCGTGACGGGGACCGCGGCCGCCGCCTCGCCCTCGCCGAGCGCGGTGCTCGGCGGCGACCCGCGCAGCGACGGACAGGGACCCGGGTTGGTCGGTGACCCGCTCACGGCGATCGTGCTGGTGCTCGTCATCGGCCTCGGCGCAGCGCTCGCCACCGCGCTCTACGTTCGCGTGACCGGGGGCCGCCGGCCCTGATCGCGCGGTCCTGCACTGGCCGCAGCTCGGCGGGACCTTCGACCTATTGGCAAGAACTGTGAGATTGGTAGGCTCGGCTCCCGTGAACTTCACAGTTCCTCCATCCGGGTCATGAGCCCGCACCTGCCGCCACGCCCGATCGACGCGACCTTGACCGTCACCAAGGCCGCGCGTCTGCTCGGCGTGCATCCGAACACGGTCCGAGCGTGGAGCGATGCGGGTCGGCTGCGCTTCTATCGGATCAACCCGCGTGGCGACCGGCGCTATCGGCTCGGTGACCTGCAGCGGTTCCTGGCGGTCGCCGAACAGGGCGCCCAGGATGCCGCGCACGCGACCTCGGTCGGGATCCGCCGACAGCCCGACGGCGCCCGCCCGGGCCAGGGTCGCATCGACCTCGCGCCGCTCCTCGACACCACCGATACGGATCGCCACCGCCGCGACCTCGCGCTGCTCGATGCCATCGCGCGGGAGCCGTTCGGCCAGACGACGCTCGACGAAGACCTCGACCGGGTGGCCGATCTCGTCCGGGATGCCGGCGATCGAGCGTTGGTCGTGATCTGGGAACGGCAGGACGACCGGCTGTCCCCGGCAGCGGTCGCGGTTCCGCCAGGCGTCGGGCTGCCGCGGCTCCTGGACGTGCCGCGCACCTTCGGCGTTCTCGGACGTGCGCTCGACGTCGCGGGCCGGCGCACGGCCCGGGGGCCGGGCGACCCGCCCGGGGTCCTGACGGTCGAAGCCGAGGCCACCGACCGGGTCACGACCGCGTTGCTGCCCGGCGATCGCGACGAGCTCGCCGCCGCGATCCCGGGTCGGGACGGGCCGTGGGGCGCGCTCCTGATCGTCGCTGCGCCGGGCGACCGCTTCGGCTCCGCCGACCGGGACCTCGTCACGGTCCTCGCCGACGCCATCGGCGCCATCGTCGGCGTGGTCCGCCGGGAGGAGGAGGTCGCCCACCTCCTCCATCGCGCCGAGGCCCTCCGGCGTGTGGCCGGCGACATCGGCAGCGGGCTCGACCTCGATCGCATCCTGGCCGGCCTCGTCGACCACGCGATGGTCCTCTTCGAAGGCGACCGCGCCGCCGTCTACGTCCACCGGCCCGACGGGCAGACCGTCGCCGAGGTGAGCCGCGGGCTGTCGGCCGCCTATGTCAATGCGGTCCGCGATGTGCCCGACCGCTCGCTGCCGGCGGCCGCCATCGCGGCACGTCGACCGCTCTTCGCAAGCCACTACCGCGACGATCCGCGCGGAGCTGATGTGCGCGCGGCGGTCGTCCAGGAAGGCTATGACACGATCTGCACGGCACCGCTGTTCGACGGCGACCAGGTCCTCGGTCTGCTGAACCTTTATCACGACCAGCCGCGCGACTGGGCTCCCGACGAGCTCGAGACGATCGCCGCGCTGGCGACCCAGGCGAGCATGGCCATCCGCACGGCACAGAACTTCGAGCAGATGTCGACCTGGACGGCCCAGCTGCAGTCGATCCAGCAACTCGGTGCGCGCCTGAACCACCTGTCCAACGTGCGCGACATCGGTCTCGCGATCGGCACCGAACTCCGGCAGCTCATCGACTACCACAACGTCCGGGTCTACCGGCGCCACGGTGATGAGCTGGTCCCGGTCGCCCTGCGCGGGCAGGTCGGCGAGTACATCGACGAGACACCCGATCAGCTCAAGGTCGCGATGGGCGAGGGCATCACCGGCTGGGTCGCCGAGCACCGCATCGCCCAGTACCTGCCCGATGCGAGCAGCGACCCACGGGCCAACACGATCCCGGGGACGGAAGATGACCTCGAGGAGTCGATGCTGCTCGCGCCGATGCTGTTCGAGGACGACGTCCTGGGCGTGCTCGTGCTCTCGAAGCTCGGGCTCCATCAGTTCAGCGACGACGACCTGCGCCTGCTCGTGATCTACGCGAGCTTCGCCGCCCAGGCGATGGCCAACGCCGACGCCACGGAGCGGCTCCGCGAGCAGTCGGCCGCACTCGAGCAACAGCTGGCCAGCCAGCGGGCCCTGCTCCAGATCACCGAGTCGATCCTCACGACGCTCGACGGGCGGGTGGTCCTCGAAGGCATCACTGACCGATTGGGCGGGCTGATCGCCTACGACAACATCGCGATCGAGGTCGTCGATCCGACGACCAAGCTGCTCACGCCGTTGACCGCCCGGGGCGTCCATGCCTCGTCGTACATGGAGCCGTGGGAGCCCGGCGAGACCGGGGCTGCCACCTGGGTGGTCGAGCACAACGAGCCCATCTACATCGATGACGAGCGGACCGATCCGCGCGTCAACCACTTCCGCTCGCTCGACGATGACTCGGCGATGGACGGCAGCCTCATCGTCGTCCCGCTGCGCGGGCGGTCGGGCGCCATCGGGGTCCTGACGATGGAGCGCCTGGGCGTGGGCAACACGTTCGCGCCGCACGAGTTCGACCTCGTCAAGCTGTTCGCGGCGCAGGTGTCGATCGCCCTGCAGAACGCGGAGGTGTACCGAGCGGTCGAGATCCGCGCCCAGACCGATGGCCTGACGGGCCTCCTGAACCACGCGACGTTCGAGGACCAGCTCGGTCGAGCAGTCCGCGACGGCACCCCGTTCGGGCTGATCATGCTCGACCTCGACGACTTCCGGCACGTGAACAACCGGATGGGCCACCTGGCCGGCGACGAGGAGCTGCGCAGGATCGCCAAGGCTCTCACGCGTTCCGGTCGCGACTCGGATCTCGTGTTCCGGTACGGCGGCGACGAGTTCGCGTTCCTGCTGCCCGGCACCGACGCGGAGGGCGCCCGCCACGTCGCCGAGCGGGCGGGAGCGGCGGTACGTGGGCTGGGTGGGCCGGTCACGGCGTCGGTCGGCGTGGCGACCTTCCCGGCCGACGGTGCCACGGCCGCCGACGTGTTGCTCGCCGCGGACCGGGCCTGCTTCGTGGCGAAGCGAGGCGGACGGGACCGCGTCGCGACCGCGGCCGAGGGCCTCGCCCTGGCCGCCGAGTTCCGCCCGCAGGCGCCGACGCCGGTCGACTCGGAGGTCGAGGCGGCAAGCTAGGGCAAGCCAGGCTCGCCCGCGTCCCGGCGCGCCGGTTCCTGCCAAAACGTCACCTGGTGACGCTAGGGCGCGCTAGTCCGCGATGATTGCTGCTACCGCGGCTCGTCTCCCGCACGGATACGTCGAATCCCTCGGGCTGCGGCGGTGTCAAGCGTGCCCAAGCGTCATACCTTGGCGATATGACAGGAAACCGGGTCCGTCCCGCGATGAGACCGGTATCCGGCCGGCTGGCGATCGTGGCGGTTACGATCATGCTTGCCACGGGCTGCATCCCGCCGACGGGCCGCGTCGTCGGACCGACGGATCCGCCGGCCGCTTCGGCGCCGATCGCCACACAGGTGGCCTCGCCAAGCGGTCCCTCGTCGCGGCCGTCGTTCATCCGCCCGACGCCGACCCCGCTGCCGACGTTCCTGGTCTACACGGTCCGACCGGGCGACACGCTGACGTCGATCGCGCGGCAGTTCGGCACGACCGCCCGCAGCATCGCGTTCTGGAACCGAACGACCTATCCGACGCTCGACCCCGATTCGCCGCAGTACGCGCCGGACTCGATCAGGGCGGGCTGGAACCTGCTGCTCATCCCCGAACTCGAGCTCGACCCCGAGGACCTGCCCGAGCCGTCGCCGTCCTGAGTCAGGCGTTCGCGAGGTCGACCAGGTACGGGATGACATACAGATTCGAGGTGAGTTCCGCGAAGCCGAGCACCGTGAACACCGCGAGGACGACGGCGAACGCGATCAGGACAAGGCGATCGGTTCGATCGAAGCGCAGCTCGCGCAGCCAGGTGCGGTGGCCGGTCCCGAAGGCGCGCAGGTCCATCGCATCGATGGTGTCCTCGGCACCGGCGATCGCGTTGACCACGGTCGGGACGATGACCGGCGTCGACCGCACGACGCGGGACAGGAACCCGGTCGCGCCCGCGGACCAGTCGAACCCGCGGATCCGCTGTGCATCGACGGTCGTCTGGAAATCGGCCGCCAGCGACGGCAGGAAGCGGAAGGTCAGGTCGATGCCGAATGCGAACTTCTCCGGGACGCCCAATCGATGGAAGGCGATGCCGAAGTCCGATGGCGCGACAGCGAACGCCACGGGGAACCCGATCGTTGCCATCGCCAGGTAGCGGGTGAACTGCGTGAGCGCGAGGCTGACCGACTGGGCCGAGATCGGGGTGCCTAACAGCGGCAGGTGGAACAGCACGTCGAGCTCGCCGGCCGGCATCTCCTGGACGTTGCCACCCGCCACCAGCAGGTTCACGAACACGAGCAAGCCGATGAAGACGAAGACGACGGCCCAGTTGCGCCGGATGTGCCTCCAGGGGATGTTGGCCGACCGGTACCAGGCGACGGCGAGAACCAGCATCGCGAGCAGGATCCGGATATCCCAGATCTGGAGGACGGTGAAGATATAGAGGAGGACGACCAGAATCAGGACGCGGGGATCGCGGCGGGCGAGCCACGATCCCCGGCCCAGATAGCGCGGGGCGATGTTCATGGGCGGCCCCGCACGCCGAAGCTAGCGGCCCAGCTGGGCCTTCACCGGCTCCCAGGCGTACACGAGGATCGGCACCAGGATGATCGTCCCGATGAGGTCGCCGATGATCACCGGCAGATACAGGGTCGAGAAGATCGTGCCGATCTCCATGCCTTGCAGGATGTTGTCGGTGAAGACGAACAGGAAGGCGATGACGACCGCGATCGAACCGGCGATGGCACCGCCGATGGCGCGGTCGCGTAGCGACCCTTCGGTCCAGCGCTGAAGGTACATCGGCGCGAGGCCGGCGAGCAGGCCGACGAAGCCGTTGGCGAGACTCCAGTTCCAGGACGTCAGGGCGCCCCAGCCGGACAGCTGATCACCGATAGCGTTGCCGACGAAGCCGGTGAAGAAGCCGACGATCGGCCCGAATGCGTAGCCGAAGAACGGCACGAGCGCGAATGCCGGTCGGACCGACACGGTGCTGCCCGGGATCGGGACCTGCGCGACGAGCAGGATGCCGTACAGCGCTGCCCCGATGGCGGAATAGACGATGACCCGGGATGAGACTTCCCAGAGGTTGTTGCGCGACAGGGTCGCGGTGGACATGGTGGAAACCCTCCTAAACGTTCCCTCTACCTTCCCTCACTCGATACGTCTCGGAACCTCGACCGGTCCTCCTTCCACCCCACCTTGTCCGCCGCGGTCACGGGCGATGGCGCGGCGCGCGAGTGTCTCGGCATCGAGGAAGCCCTGCTCCCGATCCCCCCACCGGGCGTTCGCCGCCATGAGCGACGTCGTCCGCAGGTTGCAGGCCCGCCAACGATCCGTATCGATGATGACCTCTTGCGGCGGTCCGTCGGCGACGATCCGACCGTCCCTGAACAGCAGGATACGGTCCGCGTGCGTCAATGCAAGGTCCACGTCGTGCGTGACGAGATAGATGCTCTCGAGGCCCGGCATCGCCACGACCTCGCTCAGGAACGCTTCGGCTGTGCGGTGATCCTGGCCCGCTGACGGCTCGTCGAGGATGAGCGTGGAGGGTCGCAGGGACAGCGCGATCGCCAGGGCCAGCCGCTTCTGCTGGCCGAACGACAGCGCCAGCGGCGGTCGCTCCCGGATGTCCTCGAGGTCGATGAGCGCCGTTCGAGTGAGGAGGTCCTCGACGAGCGCGTCGAAGGTCGCTGGGTCGTGACCCAGATTCTTGGGCCCGAACATCAACTCGTCGCGGACGGTCGGCGCGAAGAGCATCTGGCTGGGACTCTGGAACACGTAGCCGAACGTCGTCGCGAGCTGGGCGGTCGTCCGCGAAGCGGTATCGGAACCGTCCACGACGATCGACCCGGCGGTCAGCGGCAGCAGCCGCATCGCGGTCCGGAAGACCGTGGTCTTGCCGGAGCCGTTCGGGCCGAGCATCGCCACGATCTCCGCACGGCCGAGTCGCGCGTCGACGCCGTGGAGCACCGGATGCTCACCGATCGACGCATAGACATCGCGGAACTCGAGGCGAGGCGGGGCATCGCCATCGGGCGCAGCGGCCTGGCTCGTCGACGGCCTTGGCGTCTGGGCTGCTCGAGCCCGTCGTCACGAGCGCGCTGCAGGACGATGTCGAATGGCAACTTGACGGTCCGTGGATCGGCGATGCGCAGGAACCCATCGACCGGGCCGAGATAGCGGGTCGTCCCTTCCTCCAGGTAGAGGACCTTGTCCGGCCGCAGGTCGAGCGCCTCCTCGACCCGGTGCTCGACGATGACCACGGCGTCGCCGGCGTCGGCCAGGTCGCGCAGGATGGCCAGCAGTCGCTCGACCGTCGCCGGGTCGAGATTCGCGAGTGGCTCGTCCACGACGTAGAGGCGGGGCCGCATCATCAGGATCCCGGCCACGGCGAGGAGCTGTCGCTCGCCGCCCGACAGCGCGCTCGTCTCGCGGCCGAGCAGCGGTTCGATCCCAGCCTGGGCCGCGACCTCGCGCAGCCGTACCAGCATCCGGTCCCGTGGCATCGCCAGGTTCTCCGGGCCGAACGCGAGCTCCAATTCGACGGTCGACCCGACGATCTGCTTGGCTGGGTCCTGGAGGACGGTGCCCACGGTGAGCGCGATGTCGCGCAATTTCAGCTCGGTCGTCGGCCGACCCTCGATCCTGACGGCACCGCTCAGCTCGCCCGGGTAGGCGTGCGGGATCAATCCGTTGATCGCGCGGATGAGCGTGCTCTTGCCGCAGCCGGATGGCCCGGCCACGAGCACGACCTCGCCAGGCGTGATCGTGAGCGAGATGTCGCGGATGGCCGGTTCGCTCGCGCGGCGGTAGCGGTACGTGAGCCCCTCGATCTCGACGAGCGGAGCGGACGAGGCCTCGGTCATGCCGCGAGCACCTCGATGCGGACCGGCGTGTCGATGGCGAGCCCATAGCGAGCGGCGGCGGAGTCCTGGTTGACCGCGATCCCGAGACCGCCGTAGTCGGCGTCCTCGTACAGCAACGGCTGGCCGGGCTCCACCTCACCGAACGTTGCATGCCACGCAACGACCGTGCCTCCCCAGGGCATCGACCCGCCGGTGACGCGGAACGGCTGCCCGGCCCGGAGCTCGCCGTGGGCGGCGCGCGCGAGGTCCTCGGGCTGGCCGGCGAGTCGCGCGTTGCCGAACGAATCGATGAGCAGGACGGCGGTGTCCAGCACGCCGTCGCGGACCAGCGGCTCGGGCAGCGTGATGTCGATCAGGCCCGCCGGGTCGATCGGAGGCCCGACGCGCTCCAGCGGCAGCCCGTTGGCCAGGTGCGCGGCGACCGGCGAGAAGATGTCGCGTCCGTGGAACGTCGACGAGACCCGTGGCAGGAACAGCTCGGTCGCGGTGATCTCGTGGGCGGCCTCGATCTCGCCGAGCACTCGCGCGGCCGGCCGCAGCAGGCCGTTGTCCGGCCCGACCAGGAGGTCGCCCCGCCCGGCGCGGATCGCGATGGGCCGGCGCGCGGTGCCCACGCCCGGGTCGACGACGGCGACGTGCACGCCGACCGGGAGGTAGCCGACCATCCGCGACAGCAGGAAGGCGCCGTCACGGACCGCGAACTTCCGCACGGAATGGGTCAGGTCGAGGATGCGCGCGTCGGCGGCGATCGACCACATGACGCCTCGACACACGGCCGGCGCGGACCCCGCGCCGAAGTCGGTCAGGAACGAGATCAACGGGCCGGCCATCGGGTCGGTCGGCGCGATCGGTGTCAGACCGGCGCGCTGATGCGTGCCGGCTGGTCGAGCACGAGGCCGAGTCGCCCGCCGGCGTCGCCCTGGTTGTCAGCCAATGACAGGTGCCCTTCCGAGTCCCCCATCAGCAGCGACGATCCGACGGGCACACGACCGAACGTCCGCTCCCAGACCGTCGACTCGCGATGCGCCGTTGCGCCGTCGTGGTCCGCGAACTCGATCATGAGCGGGCTGCCCGGCTCGAGCGGGCCGAGCGCGGCCTCGAGGTCGGCGGGCGTGCCGGCGAGGGTGACGTTGCCGTAATAGCCGACGTTGACGACCGATGTCTCGAGCACGCCCTCGTGGACCGTCGGCCGGACGTGGGGCAGGCGAACGAGCGTCGTCGGGTCGAGCGGCGGCCCGACCGACTCGAACGCCACGCCGTTCGCGAGATGGGCGGCGATCGGCGAGAAGATGTCGCGCCCGTGGAAGCTGGACGAGATGACCGGCAGCATCAGGTCGCGGTTCTCGAGGGTCCGCGCCTCGACGATCCCACCCAGGGCTTCGGCCGCGTCCATCAGCAGACCGTTGTCCGGCCCGATCAACACGTCGCCGCGGGCGACGCGCAACGCGATGGGCAGTCGCTCCGTCCCCACGCCCGGGTCGACGACCGCGACATGGATGCCCACCGGCATCTGGGGCAGCGCGAACACCAGCGAACCTGCGCCGGCACGGATCGAGTAGCGCGGCACCTGGTGGTTGATGTCGATGATGTTCGCGTCGGGACTGATGCGGAACATCACGCCGCGGCAGACGGCGGGGGCGGCCGGTCCGAAGTCGGTGAGGAACGTGATGACCGGACGCATCGGCGGATGGTACCAAGGGCCCAGACGCGCCGAAGCGGCGCCGGGAGGAGGTACGGCGCCGCTTCGGCGTTGGTCGATCGCTCGGGCGGGAGGAGGGTCACACCGTCGCGATCGGGATGTATTCGGATCAGTGCGGGCGGGCTGCGCCTCCGTCCGAGGCGCCGAACCGGCCGGTCCGGACCATGGCCTTGAGGAACAGCAGTTGGTTGACCTGGCGGATCGACCAGCGCCCGTCGGCGATGGGGATGCCGCACATGAATGCGGTCAGGGTCGCGGCTTCGTCAGGCGTGAGACCCCGGCTCACCAGGAGCCGATAGGTCGATCGTGTCTCCAGTCCGGCCATCTCGACCGGGGCTGGCGTCAGGCCCGGGGAGGGCAGCGCTGTCGTTGCCGCGGAGCCAGTTCCGACCGTGGACGCGGCCGCGACCAAGCGTGCCGACGAAGCGTGGCGAGGCGATCGCCCGCGTCCCCGTGAACTTCGCTGCGCCGGCCCGTCCATGTCCCATCTGGCCCTTCGGATCCCCTCGATCCGCTCCGGACGGTCCGGTGCGGTAAGGGCATGCTGGTCCCAGCTGGCACCGGTCGCGACGACCCATCGGTCCTATGCCGACCGGTACTTCCGGCGGTGGGCCATCGGCGGGCGTCGGCGGCCCGTCGCCGGCCCCTCACGGCCCGTCGCCGCCCGAAACGGCCGCGGGACGCCCGTCGCTAGACTCGGCGGGTGCGTGTTCGTCGATTGGGTCTGCGGCTCATCGCGCTCGGCCTGGTCGCGGCGTGGGGGATGGCAGCCGCGCTGGTGCTGCTCGCGTACCGACCGGGTGGACCGTTCGACGTCGCCGTCGGGATCACGATGTTGCTGCCCCTCGGCATCGCGGTCGCGGGCGTCGTGTGGCCGCCACTCGCCCGTCGCGAGGTCACCCACGCGCTGATCGTCGCGCTCGGCCTCGGCAGCCTGCTGGTCCTGTTGCCGTCCATCGGTGGCGTCCTGAACCAGGTCCAGGCGTTTGGCTCGCAGACGCTCCTGCCGTCGCTCGAGGCAGCCTATCCGTGGCTGCTCGCGCTCGTCGGCACGAGCCTGTTCACGGGTTTCGGCCAGGCGCGCCGGGTCATGGGCGGCACCGCCCGGCGCCGGCAACGGCTGCGACTCGGGGTGGCCATCGCGGTCGCACTGACGCTGGTCGCCGGCACGGCGTTCGGTGGTGCGGCGATCGCGAACGAGCTCGGCCTGCGCGGCGTCGACCGACCACCGACGAGCTCGCGGTTCGGGCCCACCGATCTCGGGCCGGGCGTGGAGCCGCCACCGTGCAACGGCCGGCTCGTCGCGGGCCTGACGTCGCGCCTGACCGCGGAGTTCGTCGGGTCGATCGATGGCCGGCAGACCGGCACCGTCGAGCTCACCGGCATCCGCGCCGGCTCCGACTTCCGGTGGCTGGCCTATGTCGCCACGAATCGGCGGCTCGGCCAGTACGGGCGCGCCCGCCGTGGTCACGTCGCATGGGTCCGGACGCCAGAAACGGGTTGGGCACGGACGGAGCTCGCCACCATCGAGGATTCGACCCTCGACCTCCAGGTGGTCCGCCTCGCGCTCACCAGCGGTGCCCGGGCGACCGCCGAGGACCACGGCATCGAGGTCATCGAGCGTGCGCCCGCGCGACGCTGCCGGGTGTCGGTCGACGGCCGGACGTTCCGGGCAAGCTTCCCGCCGGTCGCGTGGCTGGTCGGCGATGACGACCTCGGTCGGTGGCGCGGCCAACTCGACTACTGGGTCTTCCTCGATGGCGCGCTCGGTCAGGTCGCCGGGTCGGTCAACGGTGAAGGCGGCGGCCTCGTCGACGAGGCCATCCAGGGCCGGGTCGAGGTGCTGCTGACGGCCACCGAGCGGAGCGGCCGGATCGCCATCCAGGCGCCCGCGCCATGACCTACGACGACGAGGAGCGCCCGTTCGGCAAGCGCGATCGGCTTGCGCGGATGCTGCGCGTCGTGGCAGTGCTTCGCGGTCATCCCGATGGCATCCGCCCGTCCGAGATCGCCAAGCGGACGGGCGTCGCGACGCGGACCGTGTACCGCGACCTGCGCGCCCTGGAGACCGAGGTCGGCGTGGCGGTCTGGTCCGTGGACGGGCTGTGGGGTGTCGTCGGCGAGGAGTTCCTGCCGCCGCTGAAGCTGACGCTCGACGAGGCGATGGCCGTCGTGCTGTCGGCGCGCCTGATGGTCCGCTACGCCGACAAGTACGACCCGGACCTGGCCGCCGCGTTCGAGAAGCTCGAGGAGGTCCTCCCGAAGCCGTTGGCGGCGCACGTCGAGCGGACCCTCGACGTCCTGGCCCAGCATCCCCGGGACGCCGCCTTCAGCGAGCGCGTCCACCGATTGACGCGGGCGTGGGCCGAGCGACGAGTCGTGAACCTCGAATACGAGCCCGCCCGCTACGGGCCCGACGCCGCAACCGCGCGTCGCGCGGTCGTCCGTCCGTACCTGATCGAGCCGTCACTGCAGACCCACGCCCTCTACCTGATCGGCTGGGACGAGACCCGCGACGCGCTGCGGACGTTCAAGATCGAGCGGATCCGCGACGTCGCGCTGACGCCACGGACCTTCGAGCTGCCCGAGGGCGACGGTGTCGAAGGCGCCATCCGTCGAGCCTGGGACATCATCGCCGACCAGCCCGCCACGGAGGTCGACCTGCGTTTCGCCCCCTCCGTCGCAACCCGCGTCCAGGAGGCGACGTGGCATCCGACGCAACGCGTCGAAGTCGAGTCCGACGGGTCGCTGCGCTGGCGCGCGACGGTCGCGGGGACCATCGAGATCCGGCTGTGGATCCTGTCGTGGGGCGACGACGTCGAGGTCGTCGCGCCCGACGGATTGCGATTTGACGTTGCCTCGACGCACCGTCGTGCGGCCGAGCGGTACGGCGCGTCGGGCAAGCCTGGAGCACCTGCGGTAGGGTAGCCAGCATCACGAACCAACGTGCCCCCCACACGTAAAGGACGTGCCGATGCACCCCTCCCCCGCCCCGCGGCGGCTCGCTATCGCTATGCGCGCCGCCCTGATCGCCACGTTCGCGATCGCTGCCTTCGTTCCGTCGGCGACAGCCGGAACGCACTCCAGCACAGAGTCCGCCCTCGTCGGTTGGATCAACAACGCGAGATCGGCCCGCGGTCTCGTGCCGCTCAGACCACACAGCAGTCTGGTGTCGATCGCCGGTCTGCGCGCAAGCCGGATGGCGTCCGCGAACGTGATGAGCCACACCATCGGCGGCAACCTCGCTTCCCAGTTGAACTCGTACAACCTCAGCTGGTATCGCTATGGCGAGAACGTCGGCTGGTCGACCGCCGGCTGGTCATCGGCATCCGCGAAGGCGATCTTCAACATGTGGATGAATAGCCCGTCGCACAAGGCGCTGATCCTCAGCGATCGCTTCAATTACATCGGCGTGGGGCTGGCGTATCGGTCGTCGAACCGCAAGACGTTCGGTTCGGCGGTGTTCGCCGAGACCGTCGACTACACGAGGGCGGTCGGGCGGATGACCGGTGGGTCACGGTCCGGCAACGACCTGCGCTGGACGTGGAGCGGCTACGACCCGCGGCTGCAGACGCATACCGCGGGGCTGCGGAACTACGACGTCCAGTACCGCATCAACTACGGGACATGGGTGCTCCTCCGAAACGACACGACTTCCACGTCGCTGTCCTTGGCGGACAGGTCGGCGGGACGGAGCTACGCGGTCCGCGTGCGAGCCACCGATCGACGTGGCAATGTGGGCGCATGGAGCGCCGAGACGCGTCTCTGGGTGCCATAGCGACAACAACGTGAGGCGGCACCCGTTTGCCGCCGTCAACCTCATCAGCGACCCGATCCACGGGTATATCGAACTCACCAAGCGGCTGACGCCGGCCGAGTCGGCGGCCGCTGGACTACCGGACGAAGACGTCGCGGAGGAGGACCTCCTCGACACGACATGGCTCCAACGGCTGCGTCGAATCAGCCAGCTGCAGAGTGCTCGGTGGGTCTTCCCGACCGCCGAGCACTCTCAATTCACGCACGGGCTCGGCGTGATGCACGAGGCGGGCCTGTGGGCGCGCTCGCTGTATCCGAGCCTGCGCGCCGCGCTGGTCGCGCGCGGCGAAGCGTCGATCCCATCGGAAGGCCTCGTGACCGAGACGATGCGCATGGCCGGCCTGCTGCACGACGTCGGGCACGGGCCGTTCGCGCACTTCTTCGACGACCACGTGCTCTCGGCGTTCGATGCCCCCGCGGATCCGCGCCGGCCCGACGCCAAGCGCCTGACCCACGAGGACCTGAGCGGCCAGATCATCGAGGAGCTCGGGCCGCTGCTGCGCGGGCTGCGGCGGGCGCCGGGTGCCGTGGCCGACCGCGACGCGCTGCGGGATGACGAGACGATCGACCCGGCGTGGGTCGCGTTCCTCATCGCCAAACCGGCACTCAACGACCCGGCCATGCCCATCTGGGTCCGCTGGCTCGCGCCGCTGCTGTCGGGGGTGTTCACGGTCGACAACCTCGACTACGTCCGCCGCGACGCGTACCTGACGGGCGTCACGGCCGGCCCGGTCGATGTCGAGCGATTGCGCCGCTACGCGTTCATCGGGTCCGAGGGGCTGACCCTGTTCGAGCCGGGGCTCGGGGCGCTCGAGATGTTCCTGAGCTCGCGCCGGTTCATGTACCAGCAGGTGTACTTCCACCGGACCGTGCGCGCGATCGACCTCGACCTCGCCGAGGTCTTCGGGCCGTCGATCCGGGCGATCTTCGGTGACGGCTCGCCGGCCGATCGGCTCGCCGCGTATGCCGACCTCGACGAATACGCGCTGCTCCACCAGGCGGCGCGCTGGGCGCGAGGGCTCGATGTGGTCGCGCCGGGTGAGCCGCCGCCGGAGGCGGGCGATGGCCGCGCACCGCGACAGCTCGCCGATGCGTGGCGGGCGATCCTGCTGCGCCAGCCGACCTGGCGCTCCGAGATGGAAGTTCGTGCCGAGTACGAAGGAGGTGATCCGCCATCGGACGCCGTCGCTTCCCTCGGCGATGCGGAGCCGGGACGGGTGGCGATCGACCTGGCAGTGGTCGACGCTCGCCCAGCCGATGCCACCGCCACCGATCGGCTACTGGCACTCGAGGGCCGGGACGGCCGGTCGATGTCCCTGGCTGCTGCCCTGGCGTCCGTTCCCGCGTACTGGCTGGTTGGCCGGCGCTACCGCAAACGGTAGGTTCGCTCGCGCGACCGATCGCCGTCGGCGAGTCGATGTTTCGTAGCGATTTCCGGACGTTGTCGGGGTTTGATTCCCAAAGGAGCCCTTTGACGGCCGATCGGCCGGGGATGGGAGATCGCCTGATGGGACGAACAGCGCTCTCGATCGCGCTCGCCGCCGTGGCTGTAGTTGCCGCGCTGACCGGCGTGATCCTCCTTGGCCTCGACTCGTTCGCGAGCGACGCCGTGCTCGTCGCGTTCGGCGTGCTGACCCTGGCGACCGTAGGGGCCGTTCTCGCGATCCGGGTCCCCGCCAACGTCATGGGTTTGCTGCTCGTCGTGGCCGCATTGGGCCTCGGTGTGGAAGTCCTGGGCGTGGGTTATGCACAGGCCAGCAGCGTCGTCGCCGGTGGAACATGGCCTGGCACGACTATCGCCGCCTGGGCGTACAGCAACCTGCTGGGAATCCCAGTCGGGATCCTGACGGTAGGCGTTCCACTCGTGTACCCAGACGGTCGGCTCCTGTCACCACGATGGCGTTGGGTCGTCGCAGCGATCGTTCTGGCCCTCGCTACGAGCGTCCTCCAGACAGGGTTCGCACCACGCCTGATCCCAGACACGAACGCCGAGAATCCGTTCTATATCGCCGGCCTGGAGCCGCTGCTGAGGATGGCCGACACGCCCGACATCCTCGGTTCAGTCCTATTCCTGAGCGCTATCGCGTCAGTCGCGATCCGATACCGACGAGGCAACGCGATCGAACGCCAGCAGCTCAAGTGGCTGATCGCCATCACGGCGATGTCAGTGATCGCGTGGACCGCAGTCACCGTCGGGATCCTGGTCGGGGCGCCGGTCGTGATGACTGCCGGCTGGATCGCAGGGCTGCTCGCCTTTGCCGGCTTTCCGATCGCGATCGGGATCGCGGTCCTGCGGTACCGGCTGTACGAGATCGATCGGATCGTCAGCCGAACGATCGCCTGGGCCGTGGTGACAGGCGTGCTCGTTGCAGTGTTCGCCAGTGGGGTCGTCGCGCTTTCAGCGGCGCTAATCGGGTTCACGCAGGGAGAAACGCTGGCGGTGGCCGTCTCCACGCTTGCAGCAGCAACGCTGTTCCAGCCGCTGCGTCGGCGGGTGCAGCGTGCGGTGGACCAGCGCTTCGACCGCGCGTCGTATGACGGCCAGCGGACGGTCGAGGCGTTCGCCGAGCGGCTTCGCGACGAGGTGGCGTTGGACGCGGTCGTGGCCGACCTGCATGAGACGGTCGCGACCTCGATCAAGCCATCGTCGTTGGGCCTGTGGCTCCGACCAGCATCGCAATGATCTGACGGGCGATCCCGGCGTACTGACTGGTCGGCCGACACGACCGCCGCCGCTAGGATGGCGAGGGGCTTGCTTTCGGAGCGTGCTGGGGGAGGACGAGCAACGGATCGATCCGCGCGATCTGTCGCGGGGGCACTTTCATCCGCTTCACCACGTCGGGGTCCATCTCGAACGTCGCGGTCTCGAGCGGACTGAACAAGCCATAGTGGAGGTGGCAGCCCGACGCCCGTCCGGTGGCGCCCTCGTACCCGAGTAGCTGGCCGGCCTTGACTGCCTGGCCCTTCTTGACGACGACCTTGCCGAAATGCGCATACACGCTGCGATAGCCGTTGCCGTCGTCGATGACGACGACGATCGGGAGCGTCGACCAGAGGTGCTTCGCATCGAGCCGGTCGTAATACGACTGCAGGTCGCCGATCCAGCCCATCACGCTGTCGTAGCGTCGGCCCGCGGCGAGGACGGTCCCGGCGTGCGCGGCCTTGATGCGATCGCCGCAGAACGTGGCGAGGTCGATCCCGTCGTGGAACGTCTCCCCTTCCACCAGCCGCGAACCCCAGGGCGATGGCCCGAACGGCAGGGTGAGCCGGCCGTGCGGCAGTGGCGAGCGATACCCCACGAGTTCCTCGAGTGGCGCAGCTGTCGGGGCGAGGACCTCGACCGGTGTCGGGCGTGCGGTGGGGCGACTGACCGACGTCGATGCCGGGAGGGTCGCCCGGGCGACAGCCGGTACCGGTGAAACGAGCGGGACCGGGGACGCTACCGCCCCCTGGACCTCCCCGCCGACTCCCGATGGCGCATTCGCCAGCGTCGCAGCGATCCCAGTGGTCACCCCGACGACCACGACGAGGCTCGCCACGCGACGGATCCGGCCGCGACGACGGCTGCCGTCGCGTTCGTCGAGCGGGCGTGGGAGGTTGGCGAGCGGGCCCGGCGGGCGGGCGGGGTGACGGGACCCAGGCATTGGTGGCCCATGGTATGCGAACCTGAAGGGGTCATGGCAGAGACCTCGACCCGACCGCCCATGGACGCACCGGCATCCTCGTACGACCGTGGCTGGATCGCAGCGCACCTGGCTGACGAACGGCGTGCCAGCTCCCTGCTCGGCGAGATCCGCGAGATCGTCTTCGGTGCCCAGGACGGGCTGGTCTCGACGCTCGCCGTCGTGGCCACGGTCGCCGGCGCGACCGGCCAGGCCTTCCCCGTCGTCGTGGCCGGCATCGCCAGCGCCCTGGCCGGCGTATTCTCGATGGCCGCGGGCGAGTACATCGGCAGCAAGAGCCAGCGCGAGATCCACGACGCGCAGATCCACGAGGAACGGCACGAGGTCGAGGAGCGGCCGGGCGAGGCCGAGGCCGAAGTCGCCTACATGCTGAGTGAGGAGGGGCTGGACGAGGCAGAAGCCGCTCGGATCGCGGGGCTCATGGCGCGGCACCCGGAGGTGCTGCTGCGGACGATGGTGACCCGCGAGCTCGGCATCCAGGTCGACGAGCGCGGCGGGAGCGTCATCCGAGGCGCGCTGTTCATGGGCGCGGCGTTCGGCCTGGGTGCATTGGTGCCCATCCTGCCGTTCCTGCTGGTGCCGGTCGGCACGGCCATGCCGGCGGCGATCATCGCGACCGGGCTGGTGCTGTTCGGGATCGGCGTCGTGAAGAGCCGCTGGACCCACCGCTCGGCGCTGTCGTCCGGCCTCGAGGTGCTGACCCTCGCGGCGGTCGCGGGCATCGCCGGCTACCTGGTCGGGACCATATTGCCGCAGTTGCTCGGCGTGGCCGGGATCGCCGCTTAACGACGGTCCGCCGCGGCCCTGATCGCGGCGAGCACGCGATGCGGGGTGGCCGGCACGACATCGATCCGGGCGCCGGTCGCGTGACGGATCGCGCCGAGGATCGCCGGCGCCGTCGGGATCAGCGCCGGTTCGCCGACGCCCTTCGCGCCGAACGGGCCGGCCGGCTCCGCGTCTTCGATGAGATACGTCTCGATCGGCGGGATGTCACCGATCGTCGGGATGAGGTAGTCGTGCAGGTTGTCGGTCCGGCCGGCCCGGTACTCCTCCATCAACGCGAAACCGAGCCCCTGTGCGATCCCGCCGTGGATCTGGCCCTCGACGAGCAACGGGTTGATCGCCCGCCCGACGTCGTGCGCCGCAACGATCCGACGGACGAGGGTCGTCCCCAGCTCGATATCGACATCGACGACAGCGACCTGCGCGCCGAACCCGTACGTCTCGTACGGGATGCCCTGCCCGTCATCGTCGAGCATCGTCGTCCGCGGGTTGTAGCTCCCCTCCCCGATGACGATGCAGCCGTCACCGTCCTCCGCGAGCGCGCCGAGGTCGGGCCCGGCCACCTCGATCCGTCGGAGCAGGTCGGCGGCGGCGGCCCGTGTCGCATTGCCGGACACGAAGGTCTGGCGCGACGCCGACGTCTTGCCGGCGTCCGCCGTCCGGTCAGTGTCACCGCTCACGAGGTCGATCGCCGCGAGCGGGACGTCCAGAGCGTCGGCGGCGATCTGGGTCAGGACCGTCGATGAGCCCTGGCCGATGTCCTGTGCACCGCTGAACAGGACGTACCGGCCATCGCGCCGCACGCCGATCCGGATCGTGGACGGATTGGGCAGCGACGTGTTGCCGATGCCGTACCACATCGCCCCGATGCCGACACCGCGCCGGACCGGCGACGTGGACGCCGCGTCACGGTTGTGGGCGCTCGCGTCGTGGAGCGCCTCCTGCCAGCGCGGTCGAAGCGCCTCGAGGCAGGGTCCGAGACCCGCGCTCGCCTCGAGCACCTGGCCCGTCGCCGTGGTCGACCCGGCGCGAAGTGCGTTCCGCAGGCGGATCTCGAGTCGATCGATCCCCAGCTCGAACGCGATGTCATCGACCAGCGCTTCGTGGGCGATCGCCGCCTGCGGCACTCCGAAACCCCGGAAGGCGCCGCCGATCGGCCCATTCGTGTAGATGGCCCGAGTCATCGCCCGGACGGCAGGCACGCCATACGGCCCGGACGCGTGGACCGGCACGCGGTTGGCCACCGTCGGTCCCCACGACGCATATGCGCCCGTGTCGAAGTCGCCGTGGAAGGCGATCGCGGTGAACCGCCCCTCGGCGTCAGCTCCGAGGGTGGCCGTCATGACGGCCGGGTGGCGCTTGGTCGTGGATCGCATCGACTCCGGCCGCGTGTAGACGCAGCGCACCGGCCGGCCGAGCACCCACGCCGCGACGGCCACCAGTGGCTGGACGGCCATGTCGAGCTTGCCGCCGAACCCACCGCCGCACGCCGTCGGCACGATGCGCACCCGCTCGGGAGGGATGCCCAGGACCAACGCGACCTCGTCGCGGTCCATGTACGGCGTCTGCGTCGAGGCCACCACCGCGATGCGCTCGCCATCGCGCTCCGCGTAGCCGGCTTCGGGCTCGATGTAGGCGTGCTCGACGTGGCTCGTCCGGAACGATCCGCTGGCGGTCACCGCCGACGTCGCCAGCGCGGCGTCGACGTCGCCGCGCACGACCCGGCCCCCGGTCAGGACGTTGCCGCTCGAGGCGGGGTGGAACTGCGGCGCGCCCGGGGCGACCGCGTCGGCCGGGTCGAGCACCGGGTCGAGCGGCGTCCACGCGATCGGGAGCTCGTCGTCCGTGATCGCCGCGACCGTCGTCGCGTCGCCGACCAGCGCCGCGACCGCCTCGCCGCGGTACCGGACGTAGCCGTCGGCCAGGACCGCCTGGTCCTTGCCGGTGGCATAGATCCCGTAGCGGTTCACCGGGACATCCGCCGCCAGGATGACCCGTTCCAACCCCGGATGGGCTGCATAGAGCGGCGCCAGGTCACCGATGCTGAACCGCGCATGGGCATGCGGCGAGCGGACCGCCCGCAGCTGCAGGACGTCGGTGGGCGCGCGGTCGGCACCAAACGCACTGGCACCGGTGACCTGGTCGATCCCGTCGACCCGTCCGACCCGGGAGCCGACGGCCGAGCCCGGCGGAGGGCTCGGCGATGGGTCGGCGCCATCGGACGAGGTCACCGCCTCGATGATCTTCCGGTAGCCGGTGCAGCGGCACAGGACACCCCCGAGCGCGTCCATGACCTGGGTCTCGGTCGGGTCGGCGTGTCGGTCGAGTAAGGCGTCGGCCGCCATCAGCATCCCGGGTGTGCAGATGCCGCACTGGGCGCCACCGGTCCGGATGAACGCGGCCTGGATCGGGCGCAGCGATCCGTCCCGCGCCAGACCCTCCACGGTGCTGACGTCCCGTCCGTCGACCTGCCCGAGCGCCACGAGACACGCGCACACCGGTTCCCCGTCGAGTCGCACGGTGCACGCGCCGCAGTCGCCGGCGTCGCAACCGACCTTGGTGCCGGTCAGCCCGAGGTCGTCGCGGAGGACCTCGCTCAGGCGGCGGATCGGATCGGCCATCACGGCCACCTCCCGGCCGTTGACCAGGAACGTCGTCGGGCGGGCGGCGCCGAGATCGGTCATGCCAGGAGCTCCGCGACCGCCCGCCGGACGAGGGTCAGGGCCACCTCGTGCCGATAGGCTGCCGTGCCGCGTACGTCGTCGATCGGCGACAGGACCGCGAGGTAGTCGGCCACGATCCGGGTCGCCGCTGACGGGGAGGCGAGCTCGCCGACCAAGCGCGCCTCGGCCGCCTCGATCCGCGCCGGCACCTCGGAGCAGGCGCCCACCACGATCCGTGCCCGCGCGACCCGCCCATCGCCGCCCACATCGATGACCGCCGCGACGCTCGCGATCGAGATCACCAGGTACGCGCGCGAGCCGAGCTTGAGGAAGGTCGACCGGGTGGTCGCCGTTGGTTCGGGCACCAGGATGGCGGTGACGAGCTCCTCGGGTCGACGGACGGTCCGCCGGTTGCCGATGACGAACCCGCCCACCGGGATCTCGCGCCGACCATCCGCCGCTGCCAGCTCGACCCGCGCGTCGAGCGCCATCAAATTCGGCAGCCCGTCGGCCGCCGGCGAGGCGTTGCACAGGTTGCCGGCCACGGTCCCGCGGTTCTGGATCTGGACCCCGCCGATCGACCGGGCGGCAGCCTTCAGGCCATCGAACGCCGGCGGCAGGTCCGCCCGGACCACGTCGGTCCACGTCGCCAGTGCCGGGATGCGGACGACGCCGTCCACGATCGTGATCGCCCGCAGCTCGGGCAGCGCCGTGACGTCGAGGATGGCATCGCGGATCGGGCGCCCGACGCTCGCCGGATAGACGTCGGTCCCGCCCGCGAGCATCGTCCACGGCCGAGCCGCGAGCGCCGCAAGCGCCTCGTCGAGGCTGGTCGGTCGCAGGTAGTCGGCCATCGTGTCAGCGCTCAGTCGCGGAGGCGGGGCAGCACATCCGACGCGAGCCGCTCGAGCGTCCCGATGTCCCAGTCGAGCGGGTTGAGGATCACGTGCTCGACACCACCGAGCGCCTCGATCTTGCCGCGGATCCGGTCGGCCAGCGCCTCAGCCTCGCCCAGCAGGTAGAACTCCTGCCAGTAGTCGAGGTCCATGCCGGAGAAGACGCGGAACTTCGACGCGGCGCTCTCCGGCGGCTCGCCGGGCCCGAGGACGTGGATGAAGTTCGAGTAGACCTTGGTCATCTCGTCGGGATCGCGCCCGAAGCCGGCCATCTCCTCGCGGATGATCGCCCAGTCCCCGGCGACCATCTCGGCGGTCGCCGACGAGTGGGGTACCCAGGTCGACGCGTACTTGGCGATGCGCCGGAGCACGGGCCGGATCGTGTCGACCTGCTGGCCGTAGATCTTCTCGGACGGCTGGGTGCCGCCGCCGATCCAGATGGGCGGGTATGGTCGCTGGGCCGGCTTCGGCTCGATGGTCAGGTGCTCGAACCGGTAGAACTGGCCCTCGTAACTGACGTCGTCGCCGGCCCATAGCGCCGTGATCGATTCGAGCATCTCGTTCATCCGCCGACCGCGCTCGCGGAGCGGGATCCGCAACGCCTCGAACTCGCCCGGGTGCCAACCGACCCCGACGCCGAGGATCGAACGACCGTCGGACAGCACATCGAGCGTCGCCCACTCCTTGGCGAACGCGACGGGGTCGCGGAACGGCAGGACCAGGACGAGGGTCCCGAGGCGCATCGTCCGGGTCACCCCGGCGAGGGCCGAGAGCAGCGACACCGGCTCGAGCCAGGTCGTCCGGTACGCTGGCGGCGCGACCAGCAGGTGATCGATGAGCAGCGCGCTCTCGAACCCGAGGTCCTCCGCCCGCCGGAGGTAGGCGCCCATGTCGGCGAGGCCGGCCGTCTCCGACCCGAGCGCGAAGCTCGGGAGCCTGAGGCCGAACCGCATCAGTGCCCGCCCCTTCCGACGGTCGCGCCCTTGACGACCTCCGCCAGCCGGGCCGCCGGCGCGGTATTCCGGCTCCGACCGATGAGCGGCAAGCCGTCGACGAGCACCATCGAGACGCCGGGGATGTCGCCGTTCGCGAGGGCGCCGAGGGCGGTCGACCCGACCGATCCGATCGGCGCATCGGCGATGCACAGGTCGGCGGCCTTGCCCGATGCGATCGTGCCCGTGTCGAGGTCGTGGACGCGGGCCGTGTTGCCGGTCGCCATCGCGACGACGCGCTCAGGTGTGACACCACCGAGCGAGGCCAGATGCGCCATCAGCCGCAGGATGCCAAGGGGCACGACGCCGGTGCCCGACGGGGCGTCGTTGCCGAGGATCACGCGGCCGAGCGCACCGCCATCCGCAGCCTTGCGTAACGCGTAGAGCGCGGTCCGACCATTGCCGCAATGGACAAGCTCGAGGGCGATGCCGGTGTCGGCGGCGACCAGGCGCTCGATGTCGGCCTCGGACAGGGAGGTCGTGCCGCCATTGATGTGACCCGCGATGTCGGGGTTCGCCTCGAGGACTGCGTCCGCCCCGATCGCCGAGGACCCCGGCAGCGACGGTCCACCGGTGTGGAACGTCGAGACCATGCCGTGCGCGCGAGCCCAGGCGACCATCGGCGCGGCATCGGCGCCGGTCTTGATCGATCCAAGACCGATCTCGCCGATGAGCCTGACGCCACCGGCCGCCATCTCGGCGAAGTCGGCTTCGACCAGCCCCTGCTCGAGGATCGGTGCACCGGCGCGGACCTTCACGCCGCCCGGTCGGAACGTCGCATACGCCCGAGCCACCGCGATCGCGAGCGCTTTCAGCCCCACGACGTCCTTCGGCCGGCCGGGGACGTGCGGCTCACCGGCCGAGATCATCGTCGTCACGCCGCCGTGCAGCGACGACTCGATGAAGTCGAGCGTCCGTTGGCGAGGCGTGAAATCGCCGAGGGTCGGATGCCCGTGCGAATCGATGAGCCCGGGCATGACGGTCGTGCCGTGCGCATCGATTACGGTATCGGCCTCGTCGGCGTCGAGGTCGCGGCCGATCGCCTCGATCCGACCGTCGACGATGGCGATCGAGTCGCCGTCGAGCAGCGGCGCGTCGATGTCGCCCGAGACGATCTGGCCGATGCCGGTGATCAGCGTGCGCACGATGGGCGCCTCAGCGGAGACCGTCCTCGCCGACCGCCTCGGCTGCCGCGAGCCCGCCGATGCGCGCGTGTGGCCGGCCCGCGTTGGTCACCGCCAGCGCCAGCACCAGCTCGTCGGCGCCCGGCGCGTCGGGGACCGAGATCGTGACGGCGTCGAAATGCGAGCGGACGAGCATGGCCTTGATGTGGTGGACGGGGATGTCCAGCGTGGCGCCCATCGCGCCCCGCTTCTTGACCGACGGCAGGATCGACACGCCACCGACCCGCTCTCGCGTCGGCGCGCCGAACTTCGGGTGGAGGACGGCGGCGACGTGCTCGAGCTCGCCGTGTTCTCCGACGATCCCGCCCTTGCCGTACGCCTCGACCGGCTCCTCGAGCGCCTCCTGGCAGCGCCTGGTCAGCTCGTCGCCCAGGTACTCGCCGAAGTCGATGAGCTCGGCCAGGTCGTCCGACCACTGGCCGGCGTACGGGTTCGTGCACACGACCGCGACGGCGACCCGGCGCAGGGGACGCTCGAGCTCGCGTTCGCCGTCGGACACGATCTCCTCGCGGAACGTCACCCACTTGCGGATGCGGATCGCCACGGCTGCCTCCTCCGACCGCTCCTCCGGTTCGTCAGCGCAGTATGCCGTCCGAGCCGGGGGTCGATGGCGGGGGTCGCCGCGCGTCGGTCAGGCGTCGCGCCAGTCGCACCAGGCGCGGACGATCGACTGCAGCTCCAGGCTCACGGTCTCGGCGTCGTCGAGGTCGGCCACCTTGAGGAACCGTCCCGTGTCGCCACCGCCCTCGAGTCGCGGGAACGTGCCGGGGATGCTCGCTCCCTGGTGGAACATCAGGCTCGCATGCTGCTTGCTCTTCGGGAAGAAGCTCGCGATGTTGCCCTTGTACGTGAACGTCGGCGCCTGCCATTTGACGCATTCGTCGACCCGTGGGTCGGCGTCGAGCACGATCTCGCGGAGGCGTTGGACCACGTCCTTCATCGGGTTGTCGTAGCGCTCGAACCAGGCATCGACCTCGGGTTGTCGCGGCATCGCGTCCTCCTCAGGCCACATGGTCGGTCGACGGTCAAGCCCAGAACGACGCGGTATCATCCGCGGGCGTCCGCCCGTAGCTCAGTGGATCAGAGCGACTGACTTCGGATCAGTAGGTCGGGGGTTCGAATCCCTCCGGGCGGGCCAGTGCTTTCGTGGTAGGCCCCAAGTACCCGGCCCCCGAAGGACCATCGCCCTAGCCTCGCGGCGCTCGCCGGCGGCTACGCTGCTGACCCGCGCGTGTGAGGACCATGGCCTACCCGACCTCGACGATGCCGCCTGATCGCCGCTCGTTGGCCCTGCCCGATCTCGTGTCCATCGACGTCGCGCGGCTTCGGTCGATCCGGTTGCTCGGTGTCGCCGTCGTCGGCCTGAGCGGGGTCGCCTTGCTCCTCCTCGTCGGCCTCACCGGCGGGACGCCGAACCCGCTGAACCACCTCGGCTATCTGCCGGTCCTGCTCAGCGCGTTCATCTTCGGCCTCCGCGGCGGCATCCTCGGGCGCGATCTACGTCGGCCTGCTCCTGGGCCCCATCCCACCGGCGCTCGGCCTGATCGGCGGCCACGAGGACCTCGATGCATCGGTGTTCCGCGCGGCGATCCTGCTCGTAGCCGGGGCCACGACCGGCGAGCTGTTCGATCGGGTCCGGAACAACCTCGCCGATCTGCGGTCGGTCGACGGTCGAGGTGGTCGACCGGCAGCGGGACGGGATGGTCGCGCTCGCGCGCGGCGCCGAGGCGAAGGACACCGACACGGGCGACCACGTGGTCCGCGTGCAGGCCATCTCCATCGAGCTGGCGCTGGCGGCCGGGCTGGAGCCCGACACGGCAACCAGCATCGGCTGGTCGGCGATGCTCCACGATATCGGCAAGCTCCACGTCCCGGATCGCATCCTGCTCAAGCCAGGCCCGCTCGATCGTGCCGAATGGGACGTCATGCGGCTCCACCCCGTGTGGGGCGCCGAGATCCTTGCCCAGGGCGCCGGCTTCGAGGTCGCCCGGCGGATCGCTCGATCGCATCACGAGAACTTCGATGGCTCGGGCTACCCCGATGGTCTGGCAGGCGACGCCATCCCCTTCGAGGCACGGGTCGTCCGGCTCGCCGATACGTTCGACGCGATCACCCACGGTCGCCCGTACCAGGCCGCGCGACCGCTCGACTGGGCGCTCCAGGAGATCGACCGCCATGCCGGCACGCAGTTCGACCCGGAGCTCGCGAAGCTGTTCATCGAGCTGCTCGAGCGCGACCCCGACCTCTCGTCGAAGCTACGGCTGGTCCGGCGACCGGATGGCTGGGAAGCAGGCGTGGACGCCGGTCCCGGGGCCGTTCAGTCACGTCGGCGACGAGGCCTCCCGCTAGGGAGTCGATCAGGGGCCCTTCCGCCGCGCCTTGACTGCCTGCGCGTACGCATCGCGCAACCGTTCGAACTCCGCCATGAGCCGCTCGGCCTCCGGCGTGTCCGCCGGGGCGTCGGCCATGCGCTTCTCGACGGCGCGCCACTCGTCGAGGATATGTGAGAGCTCCTTCGCGGGCGTCACCGACTCGATCGGCGGCAGGGTCTCGCCGTCAGCCTCGCGTTTGATCTCGATCGCCGTACGCTCCTCGTGGCGGGCGAGCTCCAGGACGACTTCGGAAGCGATCCTGACGTCACGCGCCAGGTCGACGAAGGCCGGCGCAGTCGGCGCGACCCCGCGCTTGCGCCGCTCCCGCGCATCGACCTCAGAGATCGCGATGATCAGCTGATCCGAGGCCGCGCGCAGGACGTCCATCTCATCGGACAGGTCGTCCGTCATCCGCGTCCCTCCCAATCCCCGACGGTTCGATGGTCAGGGTACTCCAGTCGCCCTGGTACTTCCGGGTCGTTGCCCGGGCGCACCGCGACGACCAATCTCCCCGATACGGGTCCCGTGTCGCTCCCTTTCACTGGGGGATCGGTCGAGCGCCGGGACCCTGACTCCTTCTAGTCGACGGGCGGATCGATGTCGAGCGCCTCGTAGTGCGCCACAGTCACGTCCGTGAGCAGCTCCTCCGCGCCGGGGATCAACCGCGGCTTCGCCAGCTCGGGCCCGGTCCACCCGTACAGCGACGCCGTATCTTGCCACTCCTCGTAAAGGAGCACCTCCTCGGTGTCGCCGTTGACGCGACGGGCCAGCTTCACGTATACGAGCCCGGCGTGCTCTCGGAGGATGGGCAACTGCGCGCGCATCAACGCGTTGAATGATCCGGCACGGTCCGTCCTTACCGTCGCCGTCACGAGGCGGACGATCATGCGTCGCAGCGTACCCGGCGGAGTCGACGCGCAGCGCTACAGGTGGATTGCAAACGCCTGCGTGGGGATGACAGGTCTTCGCATGGCTACCCTCTGCTGATGGTGCGGTCTACGGTCCTGGAACGGGCATGGACGTGGTTCATCACGCCACCGATCGACGAGATCACGGACGCCGACCGACGCACGATCGAGGTCGTCGGGCTGGAGCTCCCGCTGCGCGCCTCGATCGCCGTGGCCGTCACGACGCTCGTGATGCTGGTCGACCTGTCGGGCGTGCTCATCCCGGAGGCGGCGGCGCAACTCGGGCGCGCGCCGGCCGGCGTGCGCGCTGTGGCGCTGGAGCGGTTCGCGCTCTTCGGCCTCGTACCGCTGCTCGTCGTGCTGCTCGCGTTCCGCGATCGGCCGACGCGCTACGGCTGGACGTTCGGGGACGGTCGTGCCGGAGCGCTGCTCGCCCTGGCCGGCTCCATCGTCATGACCCCGATCGTGCTGTGGTTCGCCGGCCTGCCGGACGTCCGGGCCTACTACGCGGTGAGTACAGCGCCGCTACCGGACATCGTGATCACCAACGCGCTGGAGCTGACGGCGGCCGAATCCCTCTTTCGTGGCTTCCTCATGTTCACGCTGGTCCGGGCGATCGGACCGATCGGCGTCCTCATCGCCGTGATGCCGTTCGCGTTCGGCCACATCGGCAAGCCCGCGCTCGAGCTGCTGTCGACCCTCGGCGGCGGGCTGGCGTACGGCTGGCTGGCGTGGCGGACGCGATCGATCGTCTGGGGGTCGATCGCGCACGTCTACATCCTGAGCCTCGTGATCGTGGCCGCCGCTCGCTGACGCTGCGGCGAGACGGTCAGGTGGCCGTTCAGGCGCGAGCTGCGCCCGCAGCACCCCAGCGCTTCAGTTCGGCATCGAGGTCGAGCGGCATCACGGCGCCCTTGTTCTCGAACTCGCCCCACGCCTCGCGCGGGACGCGCCACATGATCTCGAACTCGTTGCCGTCCGGGTCCGCGCCGTAGAGCGACTTGCTGACGCCGTGGTCGGACGCCCCGCCGAGCGCGCCCTCCGCGGACAGCGTCGCCGCCGCCGCGGCGAGGTCGTCGATCGTCGGCACCTCCCAGGCCAGGTGGTAGAGCCCCACCGAGCCACGTGGCGGGCGCGGTGCCTCCGGGCCGACCGAGAAGAGCCCGAGATCGTGATGGTTCTCGCCAGTCGGCGGCGCGCATGAAGACGGCGCGACCGCCGAAGGCGCTCTCGACGACCTCGAAGCCGAAGACACGACCGTAGAACTCGGCCGCCTTGGTGGCGTCGCGTACGTACAGGACAGCGTGGTTGAGGCGTGCGACCGGGATGCCCACGCTCACGTTCCCTTCGGGGCGGTGGTCGCCGGCGCGCCGACGAGCTTCCAGCCCGACTGCCATGAGCCGTTGTTGACGATGTTGAGCGCCATATTCAAGAAGGCTAGACCTTCCAGCTGTCGCGCGCGAGCGAGCGGCCCGACATCGATGGGACGCAGGCCCATCGAGCGAACGAGCTCGAGCACCTTCCCCTTCGCCGAGGCGTCGTCACCGGCCACGTAGCCGTCGAGCTGGACACCGTCGGCGATCGGGTCGACCTGGTTCGACGCGAACAGCGTATTGAACGCCTTGACGACAAAGCTCTTCGGCAGGAGCGTCGCGAGCTCCTCGGCGTTGGACGTCGTCGTGTCGATCTCCGGGCCGGCCGCCCCGAAGTCGATCCGATTCGTCACGTCGACGACGGGTTTGCCCGCCGCCGAGCCCGCGATCTCGGTCGCGACCTCTCCGATGTCCGCGAAACCGACCGCCGGGATGATGACGTCCGCCTCAATGGCGGCTGCCGCCGCCGACTCGACGGCGCGCGCACCCGAGGCAGCCGCGGCGCTCGCGGCGTCTTCCGGATCCCGGGATGCGATCAGCACGTCGTGGCCGGCTCGAGTGATCGACGTAGCGAGGGCTGAACCGACGTTGCCGGCTCCGATGATGGCGACCTTCATGGCTGGACCTCCGTGTCGCGAAGCCTGCGGCCTCGCATTCGTTGCTGGTGCAACCATATTCGCATGTTACACTGCTGTCAATACCACTTTGTGGAGGGCAAACACGTGGATCCGGCGCGATCAGACGAACCGATCGGCAAGCCGCGGCTGCCGGTCGGCGCCCAGGTGCGTCGATGGCGGGGCGTCCGCGGACTCACCCTCGCCCAGGTCGCGGCCCGCAGCGGGTTGAACGTCGGCTATCTCTCGCAGATCGAGAACGACAAGGCGTCGCCGTCGCTCGCCGTCCTTGGATCCCTGGCGGAGACCCTGGATGTCCCGGCCGCGTGGTTCCTGATGGGCGACGTCCCGCCACCGACCGTCGTCCGCGCGTCCGAGCGACCAACGGTGCCGACTGCGCTCGGCCGCATCGAACACGTCGATGGTCGCGCATCCCGGGACGTGACGATCATCGAGGCGATCGCCCGGCCAGGTGGCCGGGTCGGCTTGCATGCCCACGCCGGCGACGAGCACCACCTCGTGCTCCGTGGACGGTTCCGGATGACCCAGGGCGAGCACACCGTCGACCTCGGCCCAGGCGACTACCTGCGCTGGGACGGGTCGGTGCCGCATGAGGGCGAGGTGGTGGGGGACGAGGAGGCATCGATCCTGATCGTGCGCATCCGCCCGCGCGACTGAGGCTCGGTCGTACCATCGCGTCGTGACACGACGAGCGGTGACCTACGCCTCGTACCTCAAGGTGCCGGAGCTCCTGTCGCTCCAGGTCGAACGTTCCGCCGGCCCGGACGGCGCCGAGCATGACGAATTGCTCTTCATCGTCGTCCACCAGGTCTATGAGCTGTGGTTCAAGTCGCTGCGCCACGAGTTGCAGGGCGTCCAACTGGCACTCGAGGAAGGCGACACCGACCGAGCGCTCCACCTGCTCAACCGCGTCCTGAAGATCCTCAAGACACTGGTCGCGCAGGTCGACGTGCTCGAGACGATGACGCCCCTCCAGTTCCTGTCCTTCCGTGACCGGCTCGACTCGGCATCGGGGTTCCAGTCGGCTGGCTTCCGGGCGATCGAGGCGATGCTGGGCGCCCGCGAGGCATCCGCGCTCGAGGCGCAGCCGATGGGCTCGGCCGCTCGACGGACGATCGAGGATGCCCAGGCCGCGACCTCGGTCTGGGATTCGTTCCTGGGCTACCTCGCCGAGCGTGGCCACCCGGTCCCGACGGAGTCGACCGTGCCCGACGCGCACGTCCAGGAGGTGCTGATCGCCGCCTATCGCGAGGATGCCGATGCCGGACTGGTCGCAGAGCGGCTGGTCGATCTCGACGAGGGCATCCAGGAGTGGCGCTACCGGCACGTCAAGATGGTCGAGCGAACGATCGGCACGAAGCGCGGGACCGGCGGCTCCAGCGGGGTCGAGTACCTGCGCGGCACGCTCTTCCGCCCGGCGTTCCCGGACCTGTGGGAGATCCGCTCGCGGCTCTAGGGCAGAGCAGCGATCAGGCCGCCGCACCCTCCCACACGAGACCGCGGCCTCGCCGACGGCGATCGCGCTGCGCGGCGACGTCCGCATGGAACACGGCGACCGCCATCGCCGCGATGGACTGCTCCTGACCCGCTCGGAACGACAAGCCCAGCACGGCCTGCCCGTCGACGATGCGCGTGCGCCGGACGTCGACCTGGAGCTCGACCTGCGTCGATGGAAAGTCGAGCGTCAGCCACAGCTCCCCGGCCTCCTCGTCGACCGGCGCCGGAAGGCGGATCCTCGCGCCGCTGACGGACAGGTCGAGGAGCTCGCCGTTGAGCCCCGCGAGGCGCGCCAGCACGCGGACAGGCAGTCGCGTGCCCGCACGGCGGTTGCCAGCAAAACGCGATGACCGGATGCGGCCGATCGCGGCGAGCAAGAGGGCGAGGTTGACGGCCATGAACCCGGCCGCCCCGATCGCCGCCCATGGGATGTCGTAGTGCAACGGTGTGAGCCCGAACAGGGTCGCGGTGAACCACACGAGGCCGATCGACGATGCCGCGGCCAGCACGGTCAGCAGCCGCGGGACCGGGGTCCGATGACCGGCGCTGGCGCTCCTGCCCTTCGGCGTGACCTTGAAGGTCGCGGCGCGATCCGGCCAGATGAGTGCCAGGGTCGCCGGGAGGACGGCCGGCATCCGCAGCACCTCGAACAGCACCGACAGGATCGGCGGGTAGTGGCCCCGTGCCAGCAATCGCAAGGCGATGAACTGGATACCGAGCGTCGCGATGAAGAACGGCCCGAACACCTCGCCCGGCGCATCGATCGGCACGGCGCCAGTGCCGACGACCGCGAGCGGGATGGTGATGTAGGCGAACGTCCGCCAGCTGTCGAACCAGCCGAACAAGGTCGTCGTGAACGCGAGCCGCTGGCCGAACGTCAGACCCGGCGCGAACAACGGGTTCTCGCCGCGCAGCACCTGCATGGCGCCGAGGGCCCAGCGGTTGCGCTGGATAAGGTAGGCCGTGGCGTCGTCAGGCGCCAGGCCGCGGGCGACCACCTCGTTGTGGTACGCACCCTTCCAGCCCTTCCGGTACATGCGGATCGTGGTGTGGATGTCCTCGGTGACACTGTCGGTGCTCACGCCACCGACCGAGCGCAGGGCCTCGACGCGCACGAGCGCGCACGTGCCACACCAGAACGGCGCGTGCCAGCGGTTCTTGGCCGGGGCGATGACGCGATAGAAGACGGCCTCCTCGTTGAAGATCTGGCCGTTCCAGCGACGCTGGTGCTCGAACGATTCGAGGTTGTAGAAGTCCTGCGGCGACTGGACGAACGCCAGCTTCGGGTCCTCGAAGTACGGCAGGAGCGCGGTCAGGAACCTGGCGGTCGGGACATGGTCGGCATCGAGCACGCCGATGATGTCCGCCTTGATGTGGTCGAGCGCGTGGTTCAGGTTGCCCGCCTTGGCGTGTTCGTTCGATGGCCGGCTGAGGTATCGAGCGCCAAGGGTCTCGGCCAGTTCGCGGATCTCGTCGCGTCGACCGTCGTCGAGGACCCAGGTCTCGTGGCGTGGCTTCAGGGCGACCGCCGCGGCGATAGTCGGCAGGAGCACGTCGGGTGGTTCGTTGTAGGTGGGGATCAGCACCGCGATCCGGGCACGTGGGCCGCGCGCAGACGCCGGCATCGTCTCGGCGTCGACGCTCCAGAGCGCGACCGTGTACAGCACCAGGCCGAACGCGTTGTGGACCTCGACGACGAAGAGCGGGATCGCGACCCACCACCAATCGAGGGCGATGGTGCTCGTGAGCCGCCACGCGAGGTAGGCCGCCGTGACCCCGATCGCGAAGAGGGCGACTCCGTGGATGACCGCTCGCCGGAGCGGCGTCTCGGGCGTGGGCAACGACCCGTCTCGGAAGACGGTCGCAGACAGCCCGGCGTCGTCCGGGGCCGACGTGCTGGTGTGCATCACCGGACCGTAGGGATGCAGACCCCACCGCAGCCATCACGCCGCGGGGCCACTGCCGGCTACCCGAAAGTCCTGCCCGATCGCCGGCACGCGACACCCAACCGCAACGTCGGCACGCTCGCTGACCACCGAGTCCACGCGGTAGACTTCGCCGCGACCCCATGCGTCCCCCGCGGACTCCCCCACGTCCGCGGTCCCGTCATCTCGAACAGGTGGTGCCCATGAAGGTCGGTGTCGCCAAGGAGACCGCGCCCGGAGAGCGGCGGGTCGCCCTGGTACCCGAAGCGCTCGGCAAGCTGCAAGCGGCCGGGCTCGAGATCCTCGTCGAAACCGGTGCTGGCGCCGGATCGGCCATCCCCGACAGTGCCTTCGCCGACGCCGGCGCGACGATCGTCCCGACCGGCGAGCTCTACGCGCAGTCGGACGTCGTGCTGCGTGTCGCCAAGCCCAGTGCGGACGAGGTCGGTCGACTGCGCAAGGGGCAGGCGGTCGTCGGGTTCCTGGCCCCGCTCATCGACCCGTCGCTTGCGAAGGATCTCGCGGCGAACGGCGTCACGGCGATCAGCCTGGACGCCATCCCGCGCACGCTCTCGCGCGCGCAGTCGATGGATGCTTTGAGCAGCCAGGCCAATGTCGGTGGGTACAAGGCCGTCCTGATCGCGGCCAACGCGTACGGGCGCTACTTCCCGCTCCTGACGACCGCGGCGGGCACAGCCAAGCCCGCGAACGTGCTGATCCTCGGCATCGGCGTCGCCGGCCTCCAGGCGATCGGCACGGCAAAGCGACTCGGCGCCGTGGTCAGGGCGTACGACGTCCGACCCGAGACGCGCGAGCAGGCCGAGAGCCTCGGCGCCCAGTTCGTCAAGCTCAAGACGACCATCGACGCGACCGGCGCGGGTGGCTATGCCCGCGAGCTGACCGCCGAGGAGCGAGCAGCCCAGCAGGCCGAGCTCAACGAGGTGATCGGCGGCATGGACGTCGTCATCACGACCGCCCAGGTGCCGGGCCGGAAGCCGCCGGTGCTGGTGACCGCCGAGGCGGTCGGGAAGATGAAGCCAGGCTCGGTCATCGTCGACATGGCGGCCAGCGCGCTGGGTGGCAATTGCGAGCTGTCGAAGGTCGGCGAGACGGTCACGACGCCGAACGGCGTGGCGATCATCGCTCCCGACAACCTGCCGGCCTCGATGCCCGCCGGCGCGTCCGCCTTCTACGCCCGCAACATCTCGGCGCTGCTGCTCGGGATGGTCAAGGACGGGGCGCTGCATCTCGACTTCGAGGACGAGGTCACCAAGTCGACCGTCATCACGAAGGACGGTGAGGTCGTCGCCGACGCCGTCAAGAAGCTGCTCCAGCCCGGAGGCCAGGCATGACCCCCGAACAGATCGACGCGCTCATCACGGCGCTCACGATCTTCACGCTCGCGATCCTCGTCGGGTTCGCGGTGATCAGCAAGGTGCCCGCGACCCTGCACACCCCGCTGATGTCGGGCGCGAACTCGATCCACGGGATCGTGCTGGTCGGCGCGATGCTGATCGCGGCCGAGGCGCGCGGCGGCGTCAGCCAGGCCCTGTCGCTGATCGCGGTCGCGTTCGCGACGATGAACGTGGTCGGCGGCTACGTCGTGACCGACCGGATGCTGCAGATGTTCCGGAAGCGGCCCGTCGCCCCCAAGCCCGCCGAGGAGCCGGCGGCCGAGGCGGAGGCCGGCTCGTGACGACGCTGCAGCTCATCGAGATCCTGGTCCGGATCGCCTGGCTGGCGGGCGCCGTCGCGTTCGTCCTCGGGCTCGTCCGGATGAACTCGCCGGCCACGGCACGCAACGGCAACCTGCTGTCGGCCGGCGGGATGACGCTGGCCATCGCGGCGACCGCGATCCTGATCCTGGGACGACAGCTGCTGGCGCCCGAGAGCTTCGGTATCCGGGCCTCGAGCTGGGCGATCATCGTCGGCGGGATCATCATCGGCGGCGGCCTCGGGCTGTACACCGCGCGGGTCGTGAAGATGACCGCGATGCCGCAGCTCGTGTCGCTGTTCAACGCGGTGGGCGGCGGCGCGGCAGCCCTCATCGCCATCGATGACTATCTGGGTCTGCTGGGCGGTGGCCACGTCCGCCTGGACGAGCACGTGTTCATCGTGCTCGACGTCATCATCGGGTCGATCACGTTCACTGGGTCGTTGATCGCGTCCGGCAAGCTCCAGGGCCTGATCCCCGGCAAGCCGATCCTCATCCCGGGTGGCCGGTTGGTGACCCTGGCCCTCGCCGCGGTCACGGTCGTGGCGTCCGCCATCCTGTTCATCACCGGTACGCCGAGCCTGGCCCTGATCGTGCTCATCCTCGCGGCCGCACTCGTCTTCGGCGTGACCATGACGCTGCCGATCGGCGGCGCCGACATGCCGGTCGTCATCAGCCTGCTCAACTCGTTCACCGGCACGGCCGTGGCGATGGCCGGCTTCGTGATCGACAACCCGGTGCTGATCATCGCGGGCGCGCTGGTCGGTGCGTCGGGCGCGATCCTGACCAAGCTCATGGCCGATGCGATGAACCGCTCGGTCCTGAACATCATGCTCGGTGGGTTCGGTGGTGGCGACGACGCGGCCGGTGTCGCCGGCGCGGAGGCGGGCGGCTCGGTCCGCGCGATCAGCGCCGACGACGTCGCGATCCAGCTCGCGTACGCCCAGCACGTGATCGTCGTCCCGGGCTACGGTCTGGCCGTCGCCCAGGCGCAGCACGCCGTCCGTGAGCTGGCCGACCTGCTCGAGGAGCGCGGGGTCGACGTCAAGTACGCGATCCATCCGGTCGCCGGCCGGATGCCGGGTCACATGAACGTGCTGCTCGCCGAGGCCAACGTGCCATACCCCCAGCTCAAGGAGATGGACGACATCAACCCCGAGTTCGAACGGGCCGACGTGGCGCTCGTGATCGGCGCGAACGACGTCACCAACCCGGCCGCCCGGCGGCCCGGGTCACCCGTGTCGGGGATGCCGATCCTGGACGTCGACAAGGCCAAGTCGATCGTGGTCATCAAACGCTCGATGGGCCGCGGCTACGCGGGCATCGACAACGAGCTCTACACGAACGACAAGACCGGCATGCTGTTCGCCGACGCGAAGGAGGGGTTGGCCGCCCTGACGGCCGCGGTCAAGGCGCTGTAAGCGGGCGGGCCGCGGCACGGACCACTGCGCCACGACCCGACGGCCCTACGCCGACGGCACGACCGAAGCGGTCTTTGGCGCGACCGACGTGTCCGAGATCTCCAGCGGCGCCAGCGACCCGAGTGACTCCGCGACCACGACCGCGTCGTCATCGCGCTCCAGCACGAAGTCGGTACCCGGATTGACGAAGGCGTGCCCGCCGCGGTTCACGGACAGCAACGTCGCCTGGTGCTCGGTCCGGAGACGCGCCGCGACCGCGTCGATCGACAGCCCGATGTAGTCGTCGGGCAGGCCGATCCGGTACAGCTCGGAGCCCTCGCCGCCCGACACGATGTCGGTCACGATCCCGGTCAGCCCCGGGTACAGCGCCGACCGCGCCAGCAGGTGCGACGCGATCTTCGAGGTGACGAGCAGCTCGTCGACGTTGGCGCGTCGGAAATGAGCTTCGTGCTTCGGGTTGTTGACCTCGGCCACGGTGCGCACGCCGGGAGCCGCATGCTCGACCGCCAGGATGGTCAGGATCGAGTGCATGTCGGCCTCATCCGAGGCATCGGTCGGGAAGATCAAGGCCGCCGCGGCGTCCTCGATGCCGGCCCGCTTGAGGTCTTCATCGTTGGTCGGTTCGCCGCGCACGAAGTACACGCCGTCGCCGGCCGGGTTCTTCTCGAGGTCAGCCAGGACGACGACCTTCGACTTGTAGTCGTCGCCGCGAAGCTCGGCGATGAGGTCGCGGGCCGTCGTGTTCCAGCCGCAGACGACGATGTGGTCCTTGTATCCGGAAGCACCCAAGCCCTGGCCCTCCTTGAGCAGGAAATCGATGACCATCGCGACGAGGGCGCCGGTGATCATGCCCAGCATGGCGACCCCGAACAGGATGAGGAACCAGCTGATCAACCGGCCGGCCGGCGATGTCACGAAGCTCGAGTCACCCTGACCCAGGACGGTGGCGATTCCCCAGTTGAAGGAATCGAAGACCGATTCGAAGGTCCACGACTTCTCGAACAGTGTGATCAATACGGCCGCCGCCAGGACGAACCCGATGATGCCCTGCGCGAGCGACAGGAAGAACCGCCGATCGAGCTGGCCGCGCATCCGCTGCATATGCCAGACCAAGCGACGGATGAGCGGTGTATCGAGGATGGGAAGCGACCGCGGGATCATCCGCGGCAGACGGGGTCGCCTCATCGGTCCGATCGTGCCATACGGGTCACCCAGTCGCCAGTCGGATCGCGGTCAGTCGCCGACGGCGTGCGAGTCGCTGATCTCGACACCCTCGATGGACGCGACGGCGGCCGTCAAGGCCGCACCGCTCTCGACGTCATTCGTTCGCACCTCGAGCTCGATCTCGAGGCGACCGCCGCCGGTTCCTTTCGTTGCCAGCTGCGCGATCGACCCACGCTCCTGCTCGACCACCGAGACGAGCCGGGCGAGCAGGGCGGGATCCTCGACCCACACGCGTAGCTGCACATGGTGGCGGTCAGGACCGATGATCCGCTCCGTCACGAGGCGGAGCGGCCACAGCGAGATGATGGCGATCGCGGTCAGCGTCACGGCGAGCACCCACGCGCCGGCCCCCGCCGCCATGCCCACGGCGGCGACTGCCCACAGGCTCGCGGCCGTGGTCAGGCCGCGGATGGTGGCGCCCTCCTTGAGGATCGCGCCGGCGCCGAGGAAGCCGACGCCCGACACGATCTGGGCCGCGATCCGCGCGGGGTCGGCTCCCGGTGCCGGGAAGGCAACGATCGAAAGGACCGTGAACCCGGCCGACCCGAGCGACACGAGCAGGTGCGTCCGCATCCCGGCAGGGTGCTCGTGGATCTCGCGCTCGAGACCCACGAGCGCGCCAAGTGTGGCCGCCACGAGCAGGCGGATGGCAAAGCCGGCGTCTGCGACGAAGTCGATGGGCATCGGGTCCGAAGTCTACGCGCGGACGGTGGGCCTCCGACGTGCCGCCGACGCGCGTCTACGCGTCGGGGACCGAGACGTCGGCCACGTCGGCGCCGAGCCCGGCCACGAGGGCAGACGGCGCGAGATGCAGATTGACCCCGAACCCGCCACCGCCGACAGACACGACCGGCTCGCCCATGACGGACGCATCGACCAGGACCGGCCACTGCCGGCTGGCGCCGAACGGCGTGATCGTGTAGCGCTCGTAGCCGGTGACCGCCCGAGCCTCATCCGCGTCGGGCAGGCTCATCCGCCGCAGGCCGAGATGGCTGCGCAGCTTCGGCCAGTCGAAGCGACGGCCGGCCGGCACGAGCACGAACAGGTAGTCGTCGTCACCGCGCCGCACGACGATCGTCCGCAGCAGCGCACTGGTCGGGATGCCCTGGAGCTGCGCCGCCTCCTCGGCACTGCCGGCTCGCTCGGTGCGGACCACGCGGTGGGCGATCCCGGCAGCCGCGATGGCGCGGGTGCCGGGCGTCTCCTGGTCCACGTCGCCGGCGACCTCAGCCGGGGAAGACCGTGCCGCCGTTGGGCGACAGCACCTGGCCGACATAGGCGTCGCCACCGGGTCCGGCCAGGAACGCGACGGTCGCCGCGATCTCGTCCGGCTCGAGGACGCGTCCGATGCGGACGCTCCGTAGCTCGGCATCGATCGCCTCCTGGTCGTTGTCGCGGAACATCGGCGTGTCGACCGGACCGGGCGCGACGGCGTTGACGCGCACGCCGGCCGGGGCGACCTGGTAGCCGAGCGCTCGCGTGAACCCGATGAGCGCGGCCTTCGCGGTCACGTACTGGACGCTCTGGTTGCCGAGCCAGACCGCCTCCGAGGCGATGTTCACGATCCGGCCCCAGCCGGCCTCGACCATCCCCGGCAAGACCGCCTTCGTGACGTGGAACGCGCCGTCGACGTGGACGTCGAGCATCCGCCGCCAGTCCTCGTACGACAGATCCAGGAAGCTGCCCGAGCCCGGCACGCCCGCGTTGTTGACGAGGATCGACACCGGGCCGAGCTCCTCGACCAGCTCGGCCACGCCGGAGGCCACGCCGGCCCGATCGGCGACATCGACGACGAGGGCGGTGGCGCCGCCACCGGCGGCCTCGATCGCCGCAACGACGCGATCAAGGCCTCGGGCGTCCCGATCGAGACAAGCGACGGCGGCACCATCCGCCGCGAGGCGAAGCGCTGTCGCCCGCCCGATCCCCGACGCGGCGCCGGTCACGAGCGCGACCCGGCCGTCGAGCGGCCGGTCAGGCATCGGTGATCGCGTCGACCAGCTCGATGCGGATCCGCTTGTTGATGCGACCCTTCGACTCGTAGCCGGTCACCCTGATCTGCCCGACGTCGCGCGTGTTGGCGACGTGCGTCCCGCCGTCGGCCTGCAGGTCGAGCCCGACGATCTCGACCGTCCGGATCTGCTCGATGCCCTCGGGCAGCAGGTTGACCTTCGTGCGGATCAGATCGGGGATCGCGAATGCCTCGTCACGCGGGAGCAGATCGACGCGCACATCGCGACCCGCGGCAAGCTCCACGTTGACGGCAGCCTCGATCGCATCGACGAAGTCGCCCGACATCGACTCGAACTCGAAGTCCATGCGGCCCGCGCCGGGCTCCATGTTCCCACCGGTCACCTGGGCGCCATGGTCGCGCCACACGACGCCGCACAACGCGTGGAGCGCGGTGTGGGTGCGCATCAATGCGAACCGGCGCACCCAGTCGAGATCGATTTCGACGATGTCACCGACGGCCGGCGGGTCGCCATCGCCCGGCTCCAGCTCGTGGACGATCTCGCCGCCGGCCTTGCGCGCCCCACGCACGACCCACGTGCGATCGTCGGACGCACGCAGGAACAGGCCTCGATCCGGGGGCTGACCGCCGCCGCCGGGGTAGAAGACGGTGCGGTCGAGCACCACCAGGGTGGCGTCGCCGACGTCGACGTGACGGACGCGGCTCCGGGTCGAGCGGGCGTACGCGTCCGTGTAGCAGAGCTGCTCGCCGGCCGGCGTCACTCCGCGGTCAGCGTCCCGGTCATGTTGGGATGGACCGAGCACACGAACTTGTAGTCGCCTGCCGCGAGGGCCGGTACGTTGTAGTCCGCCTCAGCCGGGCCGGTGATGATGTCGCCGCGGGCGAGGCTCGCGCCGCCGGCGTCCTGGACGTCGACGTTGTGGGGGACGCCGCTCTCCGTGTTGGAGAAGTGGATCACGAAGGCTTGGTCGGCCGGCGCGGTGACGGAGGCCTGATCGAACGCGCTGGTCGAGCTCGCGGAGATCTCGACCACGGTGCCCGAACCGGACGATGCCGAGGCGCTGGCCGAAGCCGACGCGCTGGCCGAGGCACTGGGCGGCGCGCTCGGCTCGACCGAGCCGCTCGCGGAGGCGCTGGGGAGCGGTGTCGGCGAGGGGGCCGGGGCGTAGGTCCAACCGGGCTTGGCAGCCGTGCACGCCGCGACGAGCGCGACGACGCCCAGGACGATGGACAGGGTTCGAAGGGTTCGCATCGCTCTTCGGGAAACCTCTCAGATAGGCGCGGAGGACCGCGCTCGGGTGTTCGCGTGGATGCTACCGCGTCGAGGTCGCGGCGTTCGAACCGGTACCTGTGGGCCAGTACCCCACCAGTACCATCGTCCGGATTGTCCCGGGACCATCGCGGGACTAGCCTCCTCTTCCCCATCCGGGTGCGAGCACCGCACCACAGGGAAGACCGGGAGCCCACCCCAGCACCATGAAACATCCCCTCATCGATCGAGCCTGGCACCTCATCGTGACCCTCGGCCCGATCCTCGCCATCCTCCTGACACTGGTCGCCGCTCGCCGCTGGTGAACCCAGCGGCCCGAGGCCGGCCTGTCCGGTCGCCAGCGCGCGACCGCTGACCTCGCTTTTCGCTCGCCGGACGTTGCTGGCCGGCGATCGTCCTCATTCGAGACCCGGGGACCTCCCCCCGGGTCTCGTTCTTCGTCCGGGGCCGGATCGGGCCGGGTCAGACCTTCTCGGTGAGCCCGAGCCGGATCGCGACGGCCGCGGCCTCGACGCGGCCGGACACGCCGAGCTTGGCGAGGATGTTGCCAACATGGACGCCGACCGTCTTCTGGCTGATGAACAGCCGTTCGCCGATCTCGCGATTCGTCCGACCGCGCGCGATCTGGACCAGCACCTCGCGCTCGCGTCCGCTGAGGCCGAACGTGTCCCGCCTCGACGGCGGCTCGCTCGATCCGCGGAGTTGGAGCGCATCGCTCAGGTCTGATCCATCCGAGCCCGACGACGCCACCGCGGCGGCGACCGGGGCGGGTGCGATCACGCCGACCAGCTCGCGCGGCCGGTCGTCCGGTCCGGCGAGCGCGGTGTCGACCTCCGCCGGCACCGGGATGAGCGCCCGACCGGCCAGCTCGCGCAACTCACGGAGCAGCGGCAGCGCGCCGAGCTGCAGCGCCGTGTCGATGGCTTCGCGGAGCGGCACCCGTGCGTCGGCGCGACCCGCCCGACCGGCACCCGACGCGAGGATCGCCTCCGCCTCGCGCCAGCGGGCACGAGCGGTCTCGTACGGGATGTGCAGCGCCGTCCAGGCGTCACCCACGGCCGTCCACGCCGCGGGCTCGTCGCGGCCATCGACGCGCCGGCGGTGGGCACGTGCCGTCGCCAGCCACGCGTCTGCGAGCCGCCGTGACCCCATCGACTGGGCGACGCCGTGGCGTTTGACGATGGCTTCTGCCGCGCGGATGATCTCGCGCGCTCGCTCGCGGGCGGCGGCAAGGCCGGCCAGGTCACGGCCCTCACGGGACTCACTGGCACCCGCGGCTTCGACCTCGATGACCGCCGCGGCCGTGCGCGCGGCCAGGATCCAGTCCTCGGTCTCGCGCACCAGCGACCAGCCACGATCGGCGGCGCGTCGCGCATCGGCCAGGTCGCCGCGCCACAGCGCGAACGACGCCGAGGCGAGATGGAGCGGCACGGCCTGCTGGGCATCGCGGACCGCCTCGAGCTCGAGGAGCGTCTGGCCGAGCAGGCGGCCGGCCGACTCTCCGGCCGACAGCTCGATCTCGACGGTGGCGAGCGACACCAGGGCGTTGAGGAAGTTGATGCCGGCGGGCAGCCACTCGAGTGCGGTCATGCTCATGGCCCGGGCTTCCTCCCAGCGCCCGAGCAGAAACAGCGAGTCCGCGGCGTTGCCGCGAAGCACGTTGCCGTAGACCGCCTCGAGGCCGGCCGCCTTGGCCGCGGCGATGCCTTCCACCGCGACCTCGACCGCCTCCTCGTGCCGACCGGCCAGCTCGAGCACCGTGGTGAGGTTGGCGTGGACGCGGAACAGCTCGTCGAGGTCGCCGAGCTCGTCGGCCATCGCTCGTGCCTCGGTCAGCATCGCCAGCGCGGCATCGGGGTCGGCACGCCAGCCGAGCGAGACCCCGAGCGTGGTAGTGGCATGGAGCTCCCAGCGGCGCGCCGGCGGGTCGCACGCGCGGGCGATGCGGATCGCGTCGCGGGCCAGTCGCTCCGCCTCGGAGAAGGTGCCCTCCAGCATCAGCATCTGGGCGAGGCCGGCGACGACCGCGGCGCGCGCCGGCGACGGGGTGGTGGGCACGAGATCGACCGCGCGTCGGCGAGCCACCAGCGAACCTTCGGCATCCCCTGCGATGCGCCGGAACTGCGCCAGCCGGTCGTGCATCAGGCCGAGCCGGGTCCGATCGCGTCGAGTGTCGGCGGACGCGATCGTCGCGTCGAGGTATGCCGCGGCCCGGACCGGTCGACCAGCCGCGAACGCCGCCTCGGCCGTGCGCGCGTTCAGCTCCGCGGGCGGCAGGACGGGCGGGTCACTCCGCCGCCGACCACCGTGCCGCGACGTGACGCCGGTCGCGCTGCCGGCGGCGATCGCCAGCTCGAGCGCACTCAGCTCATCGAGCGGCGCATCGATCGCGGCTGCCGCATCGGCCGCGGCGATGGCGGCATGGCGGACGGCGACCGGGTCGAGCGCGAGTCGGAAATGGTGCATCGCCACGAACGGCTGATCGTCGAGGGCGCGGGCGACGGCGGCGTGGTGGCGGACGCGCATCGACGGCAGCAGGTCGGCCTCGATCGCCCGCCCGACCAGCTCATGTCGGAGCGACAGCCCGGTCTCGTCCTCGCGCACGAACCCGTACTCGATCGCCTCGTCGAGCCCGTGCGTCAGGTCGGCGTCGAGGACGCCGTCACCGCGGCGCGGCCCGTGCGACGAGCGCGGCGGGCCGCTCGTCAGGTCGGCTTCGAACGCCTCGGCGATGGCCGCCAGGTCGACCCGCTGGAGCGGCCGTCCGGCTGGGGCCAGGAGTCGCAGGACGCGCCGCGCCTCGGTCGAGCGGGCGCCGATCCGCGCCAGGACGAGATCCGGGAACGACGACGTCAGCGAAACCGCCGGCAGCTCCCGGCGGGCCGCCAGCAGCTCCTCCGCCACGAGCGGCCGCCCACCCGACCGCTCGGCGACGACCACGAGCACGCTCGCCGATGGCCGGGCCTGCTCGATCGACTCGATGAGCCGCGCGAGGTCGTCGCGGCCGAGCGGCGCGAGCGTCAGGCGGGAGGGCGGACGGGGCGCGGCATCGAGGCTGGCGAGGTCGTCCGACCAGGGATCCTCGCGCCGGATGGCGTCGCCTTGGTACGTGGCGACGACCGCGAGCCGATGCGACCGGGCGATGCGGGCGAGGAATGTGACCAGCGCGCGCGTGCCGGCGTCGGCCCGGTGGAGGTCCTCCATGATGAGCAGCACCGGCTGCCGCTCCCCCAGCCGGCCGACGACACCGAGCACGCCCTCGAGGAGCCGCGCCTGACGCCGTTCCGGCACGGCCGTCAGGATGCGGCGACCTTCGGCCCCCGGGGGTTCGACGCGTTCGGCCAGCTCGGGCATCAGTCGGACGAACTCGTCGGTGGCGGTGCCGAGCACACGCGCCAGCTCGTCATCCGACAGCGCGCCGAGGACGGGTCGAAGCGCGCGGACCACCGGCTGGTACGGGGCGTCGGTCCCGGCACCGAAGGCTCCGCCACGCAGCACGGCCATCGGCTCCTGGAGCCCTGACACGCGCCGGATGGCCTCGTCGATGAATCGGCTTGACCCCACCCCGGCGGTGCCGTCGATGAGGAGCGTCCCGGCGGCACCGGCCGACGCGGCACGGAGCACGGTCGCGAGCTTCGCGAATGCGTCCTCCCGGCCGACGAACCGTGCGCTCGTGTAGGTGGCGGCCATCGACGGCCATCGTATACGACGATCGGGGCCGCTCATCCCCCTCGGTGCGCCTCGGCACCGGAGAGCTCGGACCGTGGGACGAGGTCGTCGGCTACGCTGCTCGACGTGACCGACCCCCGGCCCGCCCCCCATCCCGACAACACGCTCAATGAACTCTCGGGTGAGGAGTGGCTGTACTTCACGAAGTCGGTACTGACGACTGCCTATCCGTCCGAGCTCGGGCACGCTGCCCGCAAGGCGCACGGTGCGAACAAGCCGCCACGCCTGATGGCACGCCTGATCGAGTTCTTCACCCGCAGTGGCGAGCTGGTGCTCGATCCGTTCGCCGGTGTGGGCGGGACGCTGCTCGGGGCGGCCATCGCCCGGGGCCCGCGCCGGGCGATCGGCATCGAGCTCGATCCGCGCTGGGTGGCGATCTACGAGGAGGTCGTCGCCGGTCTCGCCGCCGAGCATGACGGCCGCGGTCCGGCGATCGCCGATCTCGGGACGTCCGACCCGGGCGCGACGCGGACCTTCGATCCGTCGGGCCTGGAGATGCGGACCGGCGACGCGCTCGAGATCCTGCCGACCCTGCCGGACGCCTCGGTCGATCTGGTCGCGACCGATCCGCCCTACAACATCCAGCTACCGCTGACGATGGCCGGCGGCAAGCTCGCCGAGACACACGCCAACCGGCGGACCGACTACGCGATGGTCAGCGACGCCGCGGCGGACCTGGCGAACGCGCCCGACTACGGCGCGTTCCTCGATGCGATGGGTCGCGCATTCGGGGAGATCGCGCGCGTCCTGCGCCCGGGCCGCTATGCGGTCGTCATCGTGCGCGACGCGTACCAGGGCGGCCGCTACCAGTTCGTCGGGGCCGACCTCGCGGCGCGAGCCGAGGGCGCCGGGCTCGTGCCCAAGGGCGACCTCATCTGGCACCAGGCCGGCACGCGGCTGCGCCCGTACGGCTACCCGCGGGTGTTCGTCCCGAACATCGCGCACCAGCACATCCTGGTGCTGCGGCGCGAGCCCGACGGTCGCGGCGGCGCCGCATCGGCGACGGCGGGTCAGGTCCGGCGGCGGCTCTCCAGGTAGGCTGCCAGGACGTCGCCATCGACGTCGTCGCCCATCGTCCAGGTGTCGGCCGCGATCGGCATCGTCGCCGTCGGGGTGCTCTGGACCGGCGGTTCCCCGACGAGATCGCCGAGCGTCATCTTGTGGATCCAGCCCTGGCGGCCGTCGGGACAGAGCACGAGCCAGTAGGCGCCGCGCTTCTCGAGGAGCTGGACCTCGTCGCCCTGGTCGAGGAACGCGAGCTCGGTGCCGCGCAGCTCATCGGGCATGTCCAGGAGTCGCACCAGGTTGTAGCGGATGAGGCGCCGCTCGCGCCCGTCGATCGGCCCGACCAACCCGTGATCGAAGGTCAGCCGTGGCGCCTCGACCGCGTCACGGATCGGATCCGCCCTGCGCGCCTCGAGCAGCGACGGCCGGCGCCAGCGGGGCATCGCCAGCTCGCCGTCGAGCGGATGGGGGACGTTCACGACCGCGACCCCTGCGCCGCGATCGCCGGCTAGCTCGGCGGCGTAGGGAGACGCCGCCGCGACGGCCATCGGGCTGGAGGCGTTGTGGGCCAGCACGTCGTCCGGGGCGGGTGGGTCGCCGTCGCGCCGCCGCTTTCCGAAGAGCCCGAAGGCGAGCGTCGCACCGACGATCCCGGAGGTGGTGACGAGGGTCGCCACGAGGCCCAGCGGTACGGTCGGTCGGCCACCGGTCAGCAACTCCAGCCCGGCGGCGAAGGCCGCCAGCGGTCCGTTGTCAGGGCCACCCGCAGCCGACGGTCCGCCGGGGGCCCCCGCGGGCCCTGGCGGCGTCGACGCGAGCCCAGGCACGACGGCGACCGCGTCGTCGCTCGGCGACGGGCTTGCCGCTGGGCTGGGCGACGGCGATCCCGTCGGGACGGTCGCCCCGGAGACACTCGCGGTCGGCGATGGTGTGGCGGTAGGTGCCGGCGTCGCCGGTGCGGGGGTCGCTGCCCGCGGGGCCGGGGTCGGCTCCGGCGTCGGGCGAGGGGTCGGACGTGGTGTGGGCCGCGGCGTCGGTCGGGGCGTCGGCTCCGGAGTGGGCGGGGGCGTGATCTTGACGGTGCCTGCCCCGATCGTGTCCGAGAAGCGGTCGCGGCTCAGTGCCTCGATCGAGATCCCGTGCGTTCCGACCGGCAACTTGCCGGCCCAGCGGAACGTCACGCCGCGCTTCCAGTCCGTGCCGCTGACCCGGGTCATCGCCCGCGTCGATCCGGCGACCGTCACGCGGACCCAGTCCGCAGGCGACCCTTCGCGGTTGCGGTAGGAGACGGTGACGGCGATGGTCGTGGTCGGCCGCCCGGAACGCGGCGACACCGACGGGTCCGACAATCGCGTCGGGCCCGAGCCGGCCCATGCGGGGGCCACGGCCGACAGCACGAGCAGGACCGCGACGATCGACGCGCCGATCCGTGCCTGCCATCGACCTGCCGCGCGCACCATGACGGTGGTTCCGGGGTGACGGTCGGGGCGATGCATCCTGAGCGCGAGGATGCGGTTCGCACGAGGGGCGAGCAATGGTACGGGGGTCCGGTGCGGGGCCGCCGAGAGGCGCGGTGCGCCCTCGCACCGCGCCACGCCTAGCGCTGTCCGGTCTGGTGCGGTCCGGTATGGGCCGTGGTCCAACCGGCGATGATGCTTACCCCCCTTCGCCCATCGACGCTGGTGCGCGCGCTCGGGAGGATGGGCACATGGAGGTCATCTCGCCGTCCCAGCCTGCCCGACGGCCGTCGCTCGCCCCGCTGCTCGGCAGCACCATCGTGGGGACCGTGCTGATCGTCACCGGCATCGTGCTGGCGTACATCGCGCTGGCCACGCCGGTGCTCCGCTCGGCGATGCCGGCCGGGCGCCTTGACGTCGGCCAGATCATCACCGGCATCACGGTGTGGGGCATCGCCCTCGTCGCCCCGGCCGGGTTCGTCCTCTTCGGCACGAGCCGCCTCGTCCGGATCCTCGCGGCCGTGCGCGGCCGGATCCCGCGCCGATCGACCGTCCTGCGGGCCCTGGATGGCGTCGCCGAGGATGTCATCGTGGCGAGCGGGCTCGCGCTGCCGGACGGCCGGGCGGTCGCCGAGCTGGTCATCGGCCCGTTCGGCGCTGCGGTCATCCGCGAGCTGCCACCGGCCGCGGTGACGCGGGTCCGCGAGGGACGCTGGGAGCTGCGCGCCCGGCGGGGCTGGGTGTCGATCGAGAACCCCCTCGACCGGGCCGCTCGCGATGCCGAGCGTGTCCGCCGATGGCTCGGCCACGACGACGCGGATTTCATCGTCAAGACCTATGCGGCGGTGATCGGACCGGCACCGACCGTCACCCGGACGACCGATTGCGCGGTGCTGACACCCGACCAGCTGGGGCCCTGGCTCGACGCCTTGCCGCCGCAGCGCAGCCTGACCGAGGCTCGTCGCGAGCGGGTGGCCGAGATGGTTCGCGAGGCGGCCGGCTGACGGAGGGCTCGGCGGGCCTGGCGCTCGGCGGTGTGGTAGGGGAGCCAGGACTCGAACCTGGAACCAGCGGGATATAAGCCCGCCGCTCTAACCGTTGAGCTACTCCCCCGCGGCGATGCTACACCCGGGGCAAGATCGGGTTGACGGGGGTGGACGGCGTCAGTCGCCGCGGAGCAGCTTGCCGGCGATCGAGCGAAGGTTCAGCTCGCGGCCGACCAGGTGGCGCGAGCCATTCCCGCGGCGACCATCGTCACGGCCCTCGAGCGGCCCGCCGCCGGGCGCCCACGCACGTGCCGGCAGTTTCGCCGCGAAGGCGCGGTCCTCTTCGGTCTGGAAGGCCTCGATCGGCAGGTCGTCAGGATCGAATGGCCGCTCGGCCGTTGCCGCCATCGACGGCGGGCGAGCGTAAGCCGGGGCTCCGAAGAGCTTGGGGAGCGCGACGTGCTGCTCGTCGATGGACACGCGAAACCTCGAAGGATGCTCCATTGCCTCCCTGGGTCCCCCGGGAGACGCGAGGATGATGATGTCCTCGGCAGGGTAGCGGGAATGGTACGGATGGGCTAGGCGAACCGCCTCACTCGACGGGCTTTCGTGTTGCATGTGCGCGACATGCCTCAGCCGAAGAACGGCTTGACGACCTGGAGCGCGACGACCATCACCAACCACGCGACGGGCAACGCAGCGAAGAAGCCGAGCGCGGCACTCCAGCCGCTTCGGCGCCGAACACTTCCCGAGCCGGTCGGCTGGGGCACGACCAGGTAGGTCACGACCGCGCCCGCCACCAGCACGCAAACGGTGTACGCCGCGAGTGCCAGGAGCCGCAGGTCGCCACCCGGCAGCCGGGCGCCGGAGCCGATCGCCAGGTCGTAGATGAGATACGCGACCGCCAGCACGGTCGCCACGATGAGGCTCGAGAGCACGGCCCGGACGATCGGGCGCGGGGCGTTGCGGAACTGGCGCCAGCGGACCTCGGCCCAGGATCGGCGCCGGACCGGCGGGCGGTCAGCCGCCACTGAGCATCGTGAGGGTCCGGCGGGCCGGGATGGTCTCCGGCGAATGAGCGGCGAGCAGTTCGACGCAGCCGATGAACCGGTCGAGCTCGTCCTCCGATGTGAAGAAGCCGACGCTTATGCGCAGCGCATCGATGAGCGGCACGGTCCGGGCGATCGCGAAGACCCGCGAGCCCAGCTCCTCCAGCGCCGCATCCGGGGTCCAGCCAGCGATGCGGAAGGTCACCAGTGTCGCCATCCGGTCCGGCGGCGTGAGGACCTCGACACCGTCGATGGCGGCCAGCCGGCGAGCGGCGTCATGGGCCAGCTCCGTCCCACGCTGATAGATCCAGTCGAGTCCGACGAACATGCTCAGCCAGCCGATCGAGCGGGCCATGCCGACGATCGAGGGGCGGTGGAAGTTCGACGACTCGAAGCGGCGCGCATCGGGCCACCACGTCGCGCTGCCGCTCGAGTCGACCGTCTCGAACGAGAAATGGCCGCCGAACGCCGGTGCCAGTCGATCCCGGACGCCGGGCGCGATCGCCACGGCCCCCATGCCCTCGGGACCGAGCAGCCATTTCTGGGCGGGCACGGCATAGACGTCGGCGCCTAGCGCCGCGAGATCGACCGGCATCGCCCCGACGGCCTGGGCGCCGTCGACGACCAGGATCGCGCCGCGGGCATGGGCGATCTCGGCGATGCGCGCGACCGGCATGCGCGTGCCCGATGCCCACAGCACGTGGGAGATCGCGACCGCCCGCGTGCGGTCGTCGATGGCCGCATCGAACGCGGCCAGGACATCGGCTTCCGTGCGCTCCGGCGCGACGTCGACGAAGGCGATGTCGATGCCGGCCCGCGCGCGCAGGTTGTAGAGGTCCCCGATCCCGCCCGGATGCTCGAGGCTGGTCGTGACCGCCCGATCGCCCGGCTGCCAATCGACCGACCACAGGCCGATGCTCATCGCGTCGGTTGCCGAATGGGTCAGCCCGATATCGGCGACGTCGGCGGTCAGCACCGCCGCGACCCCGGCGCGCGCCTCGGCCATGCGCTGGAGCGTCTCTTCGAAGTACGCGGGGTGGGCTCGACCGGTCCGCAGCTCGTAGTCGGCCATCTCGGCCATCGCCGCAGCAGCCTCGGCCGGCAACGGCCCGACCGAGCCGGTATTCAGGTAGATGCCCGCGTCGAGCGACGGGAGGGCCGCCCGGACTGCGGCGAGCCGGCCGTCATCAGGGGGATCGGGGGCGGCCACGGCCCGTATCATACCGACGATGTCCGGCCTGGCCCGACCCGAGATCCTGGCCACGACCGAGTGGCTCGCCGAGCACCTTGGCCGTCCCGGCGTCCGTCTCCTCGATGCTCGCTGGCGTCCCGACGGGACCGGCGCGGATGTGCATCGCGCGGGGCACATCCCGGGCGCCGTGTCGGTGGACTGGCGGTCCGACCTCGTCGACATGGACCAGACCGGGGACGCGATCCGGGTCGCATCGCCGGGCCGCGTGGCCGCCACCGCAGCCCGTGCCGGCATCGGTGACGAGACGACCATCGTGGTCTACGACGACACCCAGGGTCTGTACGCGGCGCGTGTCTGGTGGACGTTCCGGACGTATGGGGCGGAGCACGTGCGGATCCTCGATGGCGGCTATCCGGCCTGGGAGGCGGAGGGCCGCGACGTCGAGCGCGGCACCGGCGAGTCGCCGCCGGAACCCCTGACGCCGTTCACGCCACGCGGCCCCAACCGGCTCCACCTCACCACCTCGGATGTCCGCGGCCTGCTCGGCGCCCCGGGCGTGACGCTGCTCGACGCGAGGGCACCCGCCGAATACCGGGGCTTCGAGGGCAACACCCGCCGGCTGGGCCACATCCCGGGGGCGATCAACGTGCCGGTCGGGGCGATGCATGCGGCCGGCAGCCAGCGGCTGCGGGGCGGTGGTGAGCTGCGCGACCGGCTGCATGCCGCGAACGTCAGCCGCGGCAGCCGGATGGTGGCCTATGACGGATCCGGGGTGGCGGCCGCCAAGCTGGCATTCGTCCTGAGCCTGCTCGGCCACGACGACGTGGCCGTGTACGACGGCGGCTGGGCCGAGTGGGGCAACCGACTGGACCTGCCGGTCGACCGCTAGGCGGAGCGTCTACCAGCCGGTCGGTTCGGGCGGTGGCTCCACGCGTGGCGTGCCGCTATCGAGGCCCACCCACGGATCCGAGACGCGGTGCGGCGCCAGGATCTGGGCGCGCTCGTGGTTGACGGCCAGCAGCTCGGCCGTCGCCCGCGCCTCACTCAGGACGTCCGACCAGTACGTCGCGCTGGTCACCGGCAGGAAGTGACCGGTCAGCTCTGACAGCGCGTCGCGCAGGCTGCGCTCCGGCATCAGGTGGATGAAGCCGGTGACCTTGAACGGCGGGACCGAGATCAGCGCCTCTTCGGGCATCTTCGGCGTCCGCAGCTCCGGTGCCGGCTCGACCGGCTCGTTGACGACCGCGAACAGGACCGATGCGAGGTTCACCTGCGCGAACTCGGCGCGGATCGACTCACCGCGCGTGCCGAACTCATCGGTGGCGACATCGGCCAGGACCAGGAACCGCTCGTCCGCCAGGTTGAGCATGTCGGTGACGCGGCGCTGGCGTGTCATCAGCGAGCCGCGGATCACGAACGAATCCGTGTAGAGCGTCAGGCGGACGGGCTGTGGCGGCAAGCCCAGCGGGTCGAACATCGCCACAGGATACGCGGCGGTCGTCGCGGTGTGGCGGTCAGACTTGTTCGGGCGGCACGGTCCGCGCCCCGGCTGTCACGAGCAGCTCGGAACCGTGCTGGAGACCCTCGTACAGCGCGGTCACGGTAGCGACCGTATCGATGTCATCGACCGTCTTGTCCGCTCGCAGGGCGTGGATCCGCGGAAATCGAAGGCTGAAGCCCGACGCGTGGCGTTTGCTGCGGACGATGACATCGAAGGCGATCTCGACGACGACCGTCGGCTCGACCTGGCGATAGCGACCGAAGCGGGCGATCGTGTGGGCCTCGAACCACGCCGTCATCTCGGCGATCTCGGCATCGGTCAGCCCGCTGTAGGCCTTGCCGATGTTGACGAGCTTGCCGGTGTCCTCGTCGCGGACCGCGAACGTGTAGTCGGACAGCACGCCGTGGCGCTTGCCGTGCCCGACCTCGACGCCGACGACGACGCAGTCGATCGTCGCGAGCGCCTTCTTCATCTTCAGCCAGCCGAGACCGCGACGGCCCGGCGAATAGCCGCTGGTGGGGTCCTTGACCATCAGGCCCTCGTTGCGCCGCCCACGCGCATCGGCGAAGGCCACCTCGAGCGACTCGGCGTCACGGGCCACCCCGAGATGCGATCGGGTGAACCGGCCGCCGGCCTCGACGAGCGGCAGGTCGATGCCGTCGAGCAGCTCACGGCGCTTCCGGAGCGGCTCGCGCAGCAGCGGGTCGACGGTGGCATCGCCGTCAGCGTCGTCACCCGGACCGAGCGCGAGGAGGTCGAACGCGACGAACACCACCGGGATGTCGGTCTTGATCTGCGTCGACGGTGTCTTGCGGCCGAGCCGTGCCTGGAGGCTGATGAACGGCAACACGAGGCCGTCCTTGTAGGCGAGGACCTCGCCGTCGACGACACCGGTCCAGCGCAACGGTCGTGCGGCGTCGACGATCTCGGGGAACTGGTTGCTGACGTCATGGAGATCACGCGAGTACAGCCGGACGTCCGCGCCGCGTTTGTGGAGTTGTGCTCGGATCCCGTCGTACTTGTCCTCGACCCACACCTCCGGGCCGAGGCGCGCGATGATCTCGTCGGCGTCCTCGGCGGGCGACGCGAGCATGAACTTGAGCGGGTGGAACAGGGCGAGCTCCGCATCCCCGAGCTGGTCGTCGCGGGCGAGCTCGGCGAGGCGGCCCATGTCGCCGGCCAGCATCCCGGCCCACTTGACGTCCTCGAGGGGTCGGTCGAAGGCCTTCGCGATCGCGGCCTCGACCAGGCCGTCTCGGAGCCCGATGCGCAGCTCGCCGCCGAGCACCTTGACGATCGCCTTGGTGGTGCGTGGGTCGGCGCGGGCGAGGAGCCCTTGGAGGAGCTGCGCCTTGGCGGCCGCACCCGATGCCTGCTCGATCGCCGCGAACGTGGCGGCCACCTCGGGGAGGGTCGGCGCGTCATCGGGCGATGGTGCGTGGCCGGCCCGCGTCAGCACGTCCTCGACCGACAGGCTGAGATCGGAATGGCGGTCATAGGCGGCGCCGAGGTCTTCCCGGGTCGCCCCGGTCAGGGCACCCACCGCAGCCGAGATCGCCGACCAGCCCAGACCCGTCGTGCGCTGGTCGGCCTCGGGGAACGGCCGCCCGGTAAGGAACACGGCCGCGATCGGCAGCTCCTGGGGGCTCAGGCTGCGCAGGTAGTCGGCCAGGATGGCGGTCTTCTCGGACGTCCGGGTGGTCGCCGCCACGCGCTCGGCCAGCTCGCTCCAGCGGCGCATGGCGGCGATGGTATACGGTTCCGGCGATGGCGCCGCGAACGTGGTTCCCGGAGGTGCTGACGGGGTCGCGCGTCGTGCTGCGCCGCCACGGTCCGGAGAACCTCGAGGCGTTCCGGCGCTGGTACTCGGATCCCGAGATCGCTCGCCTCGCGCGCTACCAGGAGGCCCCGATGCGGGCCGAGGAGATCGAGCGGTTCTTCACGGCGCGCGTCGTGGGGGCGGACGCCCTGGCGATGGCGATCCACGAGCGCGGCTCGGATCGGCTGGTCGGCACGTGTGCCTTCAGCCAGCTCGACGGCGACAACGGCTCGGCGCTCTACCACATCACGATCGGCGAGAAGGACGCGTGGGGCCGCGGCTTCGGCACCGAGGCGACGCGGCTGATGCTGGAGCACGCGTTCGGGCCGCTGGGGCTGCATCGGATCGCGCTGTTCGTGTTCGAGTTCAACGAACGTGCCATCCGGACCTACCAGCGCTGCGGGTTCGTGATCGAGGGCCGCGCCCGCGAATCGATCTTCCGTGACGGGCGCTGGTGGGACGAGCTCGCGATGAGCGTGCTCGAATCGGACTGGCGCCAGCTGCGCGCTGCGGAGCGCGAGGAGCAGATCGAGCGCGAAGGTCTGGCCGAGGAGGCCGACCGTGGCGAGGTCGTGGGCGCTGCCCCTCGCCGCGCCTCGGGCGATCTCATCCGGCGCACCGTCCGTCGATTCTCGTGAGCGGCCGATCCGCATGAGCAGCAAGGGGGCCGGTGCGGACGCGGCGCGCAAGGATGTGCGCGACCTGATCGTCGCGAAGGGGCACACGGTCGACAACGCACGCGCCGCCGTGGTCCGACTCGAGGCGGCATTCACCGACGGCTCACTGGAGCGAACGCCATCGCTCGACCTGTACCTGGCCGACCTGATGCGCGCCCTGGAGCAGGATGCGGGCGAGAAGCTGGGCGGCAAGAGCGCCGAGGCGGCACGGTTCATCCTGCGCGCGATCGACCGGGAGCTGGACCGGGCGTAGGCGTCATCGCCTGACACGGTTCCGCCGACGGGCGCACCATGGAAGACCACACGAGGAGGCCCCCATGGTTACCACGATCGATGACGCGAGGGACATCGCGCGCGCAGCAGCCGCCGAGCCGATCGACAGGATGCTGGATCGCATCGGCGAGCGGATCGGGGCGCGCGCGACCGTGCGTGCCGTCTTCGGCGACCCCGTGGCGCGCGGCGACGTGACGATCATCCCGGTCGCGCGTGTCCGGTTGGGCTACGGCGGTGGCTTCGGGACGGGTCCGACGCGGTCCGACTCGACGAACGGCGAGACGTCGGGCGTCGGCAGCGGCGCGGGTGGCGGCGTCATGACCGACCCGATGGGGTACGTCGAGGTGCATCCGGACGGCGCCGCATACGTGCCGCTCTCGTCGCCCTACCTCAACCCGCTGGTGATCCTCGCGACCGGGATCTCGATCTCGCTCGTCCTCCGCGTCCTGGTGCGGCTGATCCGGGGCTGACGCGGGGCCGGTCCCGCCAGGGCTCGACCGGACGTCAGTGGTGGTCGTGGAGCACGGCGTGACCACGGCCACGCTGGATCAGCCAGCGGTTCACCGGGAACGCGACGACGCCGGCGACCGCCAGAGCGAGCGCCAGGCTGCCCCAGAACAGTGGGTCGACGACACCCGCGTCCATCGCCCCCGGGATAGCCAGGATGATCGCGTTGTCGACGATCTCCATGACGGTGATCGACAGCGTGTCGGCCGCCAGCGCGAGACCGAGCGCCGAACCGAGGGCGACGCCGGAGACGAGCAGCGGGCGAAGCGTCAGCGCGTAGCCGAACACGAACGCGAGCACGATCGCCAGCGCGATCGAGGGCAGGTCATGCCAGCCGAGCTGCGTCGCGATCACGAGACCGAGCACCTCGCCGATCGCGCAACCCGTCAGGCAATGGACCGTCGCCGATAGCGCAAGCCGGTCCACCGAGGGTGCAGCACCGTCGTGCATCACCAGTCGATCAGGCGGCCGGTCATGCCTCGAGTGTAGGGCGCCCGCCCCAGGCCGGGTCGGGGGCCTAGACTTGGCGTTCCCGTCCATCCCGTATCCGGAGGCCCATCCGTGACCGACCTCAAGACCGGCATCCTGTTGTGGAGCCAGGGCGCCAGCTGGCCCGAGATGCTCGACGCGGCGAAGCGGGTCGACCGGCTCGGGTACGACCACCTCTGGACCTGGGACCACCTCTACGCGATCTTCGGCGACCCGTACCAGCCGATCGTCGAGGGCTGGTCGGCGCTCGTCGGCATGGGCGGTGGCGACCGAACGGACGCGGCTCGGCTTGCTGGTCGGCGCCAACACGTTCCGCAACCCTGGGCTGACCGCCAAGCTCGCGGCGTCACTCGACCACATCAGCGACGGTCGCGCGATGCTCGGCATCGGCGGAGCTTGGTTCGAGCTCGAGCATCGCGCCCACGGGATCGACTTCGGGTCGAGCATCGGGCAGCGGCTCGACTGGATGGACGAGGCGGTCGCGGCGATGCGGACCGTGCTCGATGGGGGGTCGGTGACCTCGTCGCCGGGCGGCCACTACGCCTTCGACGACCTCCGTCACCAGCCACTCCCGGTCCAGCCGCGGCTACCGATCATGATCGGCGGCAGCGGCGAGAAGAAGACGCTCCGGACCGTCGCGAAGTACGCCGACATGTGGAACGCGATGGGTCCGCTCGAGGTCATGGCGCACAAGGTCGACGTGCTCAAGCGCCACTGCGACGATGTCGGCCGGGACATCGCCGACATCGAGTTCACGCTCGGTGTCAAGTTCACGATCCGCGACAGCGAGGCCGAGGCAGATCGCGTCTGGAAGGCCGCGATGGAGCACAACCGGACGCCGATGTCGGAGGTCGAGGACGACGACACGTTCTGGAACGGGTCGCCGGAGCAGCTCGCCGACAAGCTACGACCATACGTCGACCTCGGGTTCCGGACCGTGATCTCGGAGCAGCCGGCGCCGTACGACGTCGAGACCTTCGAACGGTTCATCGGCGAGGTCAAGCCGCTCATCGATCGCGGGTAGCGGGAGGGATCGTGTCAGACGCCTACCGCGTCCGGCTCCGGACGGTCGGCGACGGTCCGACGGCGCTCGGCCAGGGCGGACCCTTCACGCTCGTGGTCGACCGGCCCGCGGCTGGCGGGGGCGGCGGGCTGGGGTTCAACGGCGGCCAGCTCCTCTACCTGTCGATCGCGGCCTGTTGGTCGAACGACCTCTATCGCGAGGCGGCGACGATGGGCATCGAGCTCGACGGGGTCGAGATCACGGTCGACGGGGACTTCCCGTCGCGCGGCTCGGGGTCCTCGCCGATCACGGTCGACCTGGTCGTCCGGTCGTCGGCGCCCGAGGACCGGGTCCGGGAGCTCGTCGCCGAGGTCGAGCGGGTGGCCGAGATCCCGCGGGCCATCCGCGAGGGTCCGTCGATCGCGGTACAGGCGCGGGTCGTCGCCAGCGACTGAACGGCAAGCGACGCCCGAAGGTCGCGCGAGCCGGACGACACTCGTCCTGAGATCGTGTTTCTCGAACTGCAGGAGCGAGCCCAAGGGGCGCTCCATGGCTTCCTCGGCCCGCGAACGAGCTTGCGAAGCACGTTGCTCGCTGCTACGACGCGGGCTCGGGAGGCTTCGCCTTGCGTGTGCAGGCTGGGAAGCACAGGTCGCCGGGCGCCGCGCGGCCGCCCAGATCTCCCTCAGGCGGCGACCGACTCCAGGATCGCCCGCGCTTGCGCGAGCGACGGGAGGCGCGGCGAGTTCCTGATCGCGGCGTCATCGATGGCGTCCTGGGCGACGACGTCCAGCGCGTCGTCGTCGAAGCCGAGCGAGGTCGAGCGGCTGCCGCTGGCCCAGGCTCGCGAGGAACCGCCGCAGCTCGCCGATCGCCGCGCCGGCCGCGGTCGCCGCCTGCTCGGTCGGGCTGGCCGCCCGGAGCGCGACGCCGACGAGTGCCAGCTCCCGGTCGCGCAACCCCTCTTCCGTGGCGTAGAACCCGAGCACCTCGGGCAGGACGACCGCCAGCGCCGTGCCGTGCGGCAACCTGCCGCGCGTCCCGAGCGCGTGCCCGAGCGCATGGACGAGACCGACCCCTGTGCCGCTCGCCTGCCCGACCCCGGCCAGGTGGGCCGCCAGCAGCATCTGTGAGCGCGCCTCGATGTCCGAGCCATCCGCCACGGCCCGTGGCAACCACTCGTGAACCGTCCGGATCACGCCGACCGCCATCGACTCGGCGAACGGGTTGGCGTTCCGCGACAGCAGCGACTCGAGCGAATGGGTCAGCGCATCGACGCCGGTCGCGGCGGTCACGCCGGCGGGCAGCCCCACGGTCAGCGCCGGGTCGAGGATCGTCGCGAACGGCAACAGCGACCGATGCCCGATGTAGTCCTTGCGACCGATCTCCTCGTGGGTGATGACGGCGAACGGATGTGCCTCGGAGCCGGTACCGGCGGTCGTCGGCACGGCCACGATCGGCCGACCGGGGACGAGCGCCGGGCCGTCGTACTCGAGCTTCCAGAGCGGGCGTTCGTTCGCGGCGCACAGCGCGATCGCCTTGGCGGCGTCCATCGCCGATCCGCCGCCGAGCGCCACGATCACCGTCCCGTCGAGGCCCAGCGTCCGGAGCATCGAGGCACCCGCCTCGACCGTGGCACCCGACGGGTTCGGCTCGACCTGGCTGAACACCGTCGAGGGGATGCGGCCCTCGGACAGGACGTCGACCGTATCGGCGGCGATACCGGCGACGACCACGCCTGGATCGGTCACGAGGAACACGCGCCGCCCGCCGGCGTCCGCGATGAGCTCGGGGAGGCGGCGCAACGCCCCGACCTCGAACAGCACCCGGTTGCGCAGGATCATCTCGATCCGCCGGTCGGCGAGCCCGGTCACGCTCGGATCTCGAGCACCTGGTCGAGGCTGGTATCGCGCCGGACGGTCAGCCAGCGCCGGCAACCGTTGGCGTGGAACCACCGCTCGGTCGTCGGACCGTCGGGGTTCTCGAACACCCAAACCTCGTCGAAGTCGCGGGCGTCGGCGTCGGCGATCGAGTCCGGGACGGCGCGCCGCTCGCCGCCGAACGTGAACTCCTCGATCGGTCGGCGCCCGCAGCGGGGGCAATCGAGCCACAGCATCAGCGCGTCCCCGCCGATCCCTGGTCGGCCATCGCGTGGTCGCGCCGGAACCGGTCGAGGCCGAAGGGCGCGATGAGCTCGGGTGTCCGGCCGGTGGCGATCAGCTCGGCCATCGCCTCGCCGCCGGCGGGGATCGCCTTGAAGCCCCATGTCCCCCAGCCCGTCGTCACGAGGAAGCCGGGCACATCGGTCTCGCCCATGATGGGCGAGAAATCGACCGAGATGTCGCAGATGCCCGCCCACGTCCGCAGGATCCGCAGGTCACGAAGGAACGGCAGGATGCGGGTGATCTTGTAGGCGTAGCCACGCAGCGCGGCGAACGACGACTGGCGCGAATACGACGGCTGTGCGTCGAACTCGGCACCGATCAGCATCTGGCCACGCTCCGTCTGCGAGACGTAGCACATCAGCTCGGTGCTGGCGACGATCGGCCCGAAGCCCTGCTGGTAGTCGTTGGTCACGAACGCGTGCAGCGGATGGGTCCGGACCGGCAACCGCAGGCCGGCGTGCGCAGCCATGGCCGTGACCCTGCCGCCGACGGCCGACAGGACCATGCCCGCCGAGATCGGGCCACGCGCCGTCTGCACCCCGACCACCCGATCGCCATCGCGGAGCAGCCCCGTCACCGGCGTGTGCTGGATGATGTGGACGCCGTGCTTGGCGGCGCCCGCGGCGTAGGCCCAGGCGACCCGGTCGTGCCGGGCGGTCGCCGCCTCGAGATGGTGGGACGCGCCGAGCACCGGGTAGCGGCGGCCGCCGGTGAGATCGATCTGCGGGACGAGCTCCTTGATCTCGGCCGGGCTGACCATCACGGTCTTCGCGCCGGCCGCCGTATTCATCTGGGCGCGGGCGCGCTCCGTGCGCAAGGCCATCTCGGTGTGCGCCAGCCAGAAGATGCCCTTGGTCTGGTGGAGGATGTCGGCACCGACCTCGTCCTCGAGGTCGCGGTACATCTCGAGCGAGTGCTGGTAGAAGCGGATCGCCTCGGGCAGCCCGTAGTTGGCGCGGATGATGGTCGTGTTCCGGCCGGTGTTGCCGGACGCGATGTAGTCGGCCTCGATGACCGCCACGTTCGTGATGCCGTGGCGGGTCGCGAGGTAGTAGGCGGTCGACAACCCGTGCCCACCGCCGCCGACGATGACGACGTCGTAGGTGTCCTTCGGCTCGTCCCAGCGCAGCGTCGGCAGGGTCGCGACATACCCAGCCGCGACGCCGATCCTCACGCGGGCACCTGCAAGCGGCCCAGGAGATCGTCCAGATACGACGCAAGCACGAAGACCGTGGCCGCGCCGGTCGTGTCGATATAGAGCTTGGCCGGCACGCCGGCGATCGAGCCCTGGGTGAAGGCCGGGCGCGTGTTCGGGACCGGCCATTCGATGCGCGGGAAGACGAAGTCGACGAACTCGTCGACGGGGAACATCAGCGCGAGGTAGCCGGTCTCCGGCTCGGCGATCGCGTCGGGATCGGCGAGCTCCACGCCGGTCGCGCCGACGGCGAAGGCCTCGTCCGGTGCGAACCGCAGGACCAGCGGCTCGAACTCGTCGGGACCCGGACCGGCGTCATGCCAGGTCGCTCGGTCGATGGCCTCCGGCGACGCCACGACCCGGACGCCGGGCGCCCTAAGCACGTGCACGGTGGCCCTCCGGGTCGTAGAACGGGGTCGGGGTCACGACGGCTTCGCGACCGTCGATCCGGACTCGATCGGGGAACGGCAGGCGCTTGAGCCAGCCGAGCATCACGCTCGTCTCGAGGATGGGCGACGCCCAGCTGCCGGTGACATGCCCGACGATGTCGTCACCGTCGAAGATCGGCGCGCCTTCGACCGGGGCCGGGCCATCCATCGTGAAGCCGCGCAGCCGGCGCTGGTCGGGCTGCTTGGCGGTCCGCTCGAGCGCAGCCCGGCCGATGAACGCGGGCTTGTCCATCCGCACGGCCCACGGCATGCCGACCCGGCGCGGTGTCGTGTCCAACTCGGTGTCCATCCCGACGATCACGTGGCCCTTCTCGAGTCGCAGCCCGAACAGCGCCTTGAGCCCGTGGGGCCGGATGCCGAAGTGGGCGCCCTGGTCCAGCAGGGCGCGCCACAGCTCGACCGACCGGTCGACCGGGTGATGCAGCTCCCAGGAGGCCTCACCCGTGAAGGACAGGCGCATCACGTGGCACGGCACACCGGCGACCTCGGCGTGGACGTGGCCGAGGAACGTCGGCGGTTCGGCCAGGCCGGCCCGCTCCAGGAGCTGACCGGCGAGCGGCCCCGTGACGTTGATCGCGGCAAGCGACATCGTGCGATCCATGACGTTGACGCGCAGGCCCCAGACGTCGACCCAGTCTCGGATCCACATCTCGGCGTTGGCGGCACCGCCCGACGTGAACGTCAGGACGAAACGGGTGGCCGACTCCCGCAGGATCATCCCGTCGTCCATGATGTGGCCGCGCTCGTTGAGGAGCAGCGCGTAGCGCGAGCGTCCCGGTTTGATGTCCGTGACGTGGCACGGATACAGCCGCTCCAGGAACTCGACGACGTCCGGGCCGGACACGACCACCTTGCCGAGCGTGCTGACGTCGCCGATCGAAACGCCTTCGCGCACGCTCCAGTACTCGGCGACCGCGTCGCCGTAGTGCCACGGTCGCCACCACCCGCCGAACCGGTCGAGCCGGCCACCGAGGGCGAGGTGCTCCTCGTGCAGCGGTGTCCGCCGGAAAGCGTCGACCTGGGTGTCCGCGGCGGCTTCGGCGAGCGTGATCTGGCGGGACGCCGGTCGTGCCGTGAACGGCGGCGGCACCGCGCCGGTCCGGGCCGCGATCCAGGCACGGACCTGGGGCAGGCACGCGGCCCCCTGGCACGTGCCGAGACAGGCCAGGCTGGCCCGCTTCAGCAACTCCAGCTCCTGGAAGCCGCGATCCCAAGCTGTCTGCAGGTCGGCGACGGTCGTGCCCGAGCAGGCGCACACGATCCCCGCGGTCGGCGCGGGTGGCAGCGTCGCCGGCTCTGCCGCGGGTCCGACGACGCTCAGCGGCAGCTCGCCGGCCATCCGCGCGAGGACATCGCGTGGCGCCGTCCCCAACCCGACGATGACCGTGTCGCACGGCGTCGTGGTCTCGGCGCCGATCCAGTCGTCGGCGGTCACGACCGATCGCACGCGACCGCGCTCATCACCTTCGAGGCGGATGAGCTGGCCGGCGACCGGGATGCACGGCACGCCCGGCGGTGGGGTGCCGATCGCGACCGCCGCTCCGAGCTCGACGCCTGCGGCGTGGAGTCGTTGCGCCGCCCGTGATGTGATCACGCCCTCGAGCTGGGTGCCCGGGACGACCGGATGGAGCTCGGCGGCGCCGGTCGCGACCACGATCTCCGCCGCGTGGACGTGGAGCATCAGGGTCGGCGTGCGGACCACGATCATCGGGCCGGCGTAGATGCCGACGACCTCGTCGCCGTCAGCAGCGTCCAGGACGAGCACCCGCTTCCCGCCACGCTCGGCGGTCGCGGCCGCCTCCCGACCGCTCTCGCCACCACCGATGACGGCCACGTCGACATCGGCCCGCAGCACCTCGATGTCCGGGCCGGCCAGTGACGCGCCGAGGTCCGGCCCGCTGATCGCCGGGAGCGGCGGCAGGCCGTTCGGTGGGTGGCGGACGACCGCGAGCCCGGGGCGCGCCAATTCCTGGCACGTCCGGACGTATGCGACGCCGTCGACCTGGGCGAGGCAGTTCCCACAGTCGCCGGTCAGGCACAGCGTGCCACCGCCGGCCGGGGTCACGCCGGTCCGCAGGATCGCGACCGCGACGCTGTCGCCGGCGGCGAACGCGACCGGCCGTCCGTCGACGACGATGCGCCCGGCGTCGACCGGGCCTGCCCCCTGGGGTCGATCGGTCACTGGCGCATCCGCGTGCCCGCCGGGTCGAACAGCGGCTCCGGCTGGAGCCTCGCCGGACGGCGTCGCCCGATGATCTCGATCTCGAAGCCATCGCCGCCGGGGCCGTCGGGCGAGGCGAGCTCGGTCGGGACATAGCCCAGGGCGATCGACTTCTTGACGTGGTGGCCATAGCCACCCGACGTGACCCAGCCGACGACCTTGCCGTCGTGCCAGACCGGCTCGTCGCCGATGACATCGGCCGGGTCGTCCGGGTCCGGCTCGACGACGAACGCCACGAGGCGACGCTTCGGGCCGCCGTCGGCCAGCTCCTGCTCGTGTGCGGCGCGACCGATGAAGTCGTGGTCAAGCTTGATATAGCGGGTGATGCCGCCCTCCGCCGGCGTGTAGATGGGGCGGTACTCGCGGAACCACGTGCCGTAGCTCTTCTCGAGCCGGAGCGACATCAACGCGCGCATCCCGAACAGTCGCAGGCCATGCGCCTCGCCGGCTTCCATGATCCGGTCGAAGAGCGCTCGTTGGTGCTCCGGCGCGACCCACAGCTCGTAGCCGAGATCGCCGGCGTAGTTGATGCGTCCCAGGTGGGCCGGGACCATGCCGAGGTCGACCTGGCGGAACGTCATGAACGGGTAGGCCGCGGTGGACAGGTCGAGGTCCGGCGCGATCGCGTTCAGGACGTCCCGCGACCTGGGGCCGGCGACCGACAGCCCGGTGAGCCCGAGGCCCAGCACCTCGAACCGGACGGAGCCGTCCGCGGGCAGGTGGTGCCGGAACCAGCGGGAGTGGTGGACCTCCGCGGGCAACGAGCCGAACAGGTAGTACTCGTCGGCGTCGGAGGCCCGGGCGACCGTGAACTCGCCGACGATCCGTCCGGCCTCGTTGAGCATCGCGGTCAGCGTGATCCGACCGGGTGCTGGCATCCGTTGCGTCAGCAGCGACGAGAGCCACGCCGCCGCGCCCGGGCCGGTGACCCGGTACTTGGCGTAGTTCGAGATCTCGGTCATGCCCACGTGCTCGCGCACCGCGCCGACCTCCTCGGCGACGCATTCCCAGGCGTTCGAGCGCCGGAACGTGACGTCCTCCTTCGGCTCGAGGCCGGCCTTCTGGAACCACAGCGCGTGCTCGAGACCGAACGTCGCGCCCCATACCGCGTTCGCCGCCGTGAGCCGGTCGTAGATCGGCGTCGTGAGCAGTGGCCGCGCGTCGGGCAGCTCCTCGTTCGGGAAGGTGATCCGGAAGCGTCGCCGGTAGTTCTCGCGGACCTTGGCGTTGGTGTAGGCCAGCGTCGCGTAGTCGCCGTACCGGGCCACGTCCATCGCCCAGATATCCATCCCGGAGTCGCCGTGGTCACCGGCGGTCATCCACGTCGCCAGCGCGAGACCGACGCCGCCGCCCTGCGACAGGCCGGCCATCACGCCACAGGCGACCCAGTAGCCGCGCAGCCCGCGGATCGGGCCGACCAGCGGGTTGCCGTCCGGCGAGAACGTGAAGGGCCCGTTGACCACCTTGCGAATCCCGGTCGTGCCCATCGCCGGGTAGTGCTTGAACGCGACCGACAGCTCGGGCGTGATGCGGTCGAGGTCCGGCTTGAGCAGCTGCGACCCGAAATCCCACGGCGTCTCGCGCGGCGACCACGGCACACACGCCTGCTCGTACGTGCCCAGCAGCATCTGCCCGCCTTCCTGGCGGATATAGATCTCACCGGCGAAGTCGAGCGCCATCGGCATCTCGTGCCCGGTCTTGGCGACGTGGGCCGCGACCTCGGGCATGTCCTGGGTCAGCAGGTACATGTGCTCCATCGCGAGGACCGGCAGCTCGATGCCGACCATCCGGCCGACCTCGCGCGCCCACAGACCGCCGGCGTTGACGACGTGCTCGGTGTGGATCGAGTCGCCATTCTCGAGGCGGACGTCCCAGGTCCCATCGGCGCGCTGCTCCAGCCCGACCACCGGCGTGTGCTGGTGGACCTCGGCGCCGGCCTGCTGCGCGCACTTGACGTAGGCGCGCGTCACGCCGGTCGGATCGACGTGGCCCTCGACCGGGTCGTACAGCGCCCCGACGAAGTACTGCGGGTCCATCAGCGGGAACAGGTCCGCCGCTTCCTTCGCCGAGATGAGCTCGAGCTCCATCCCGAGGTACCGGCCGCGCGCCACCGCCATCCGCAGGAAGTCCATCCGGACCTCCGTGTCGGCCAGCATCAGACCGCCCGGCAGATGGATCGAGCAGTCCTGGCCGGAGACCCGCTCGATCTCCTCGTACAGCTGGATCGTGTACTGCTGGAGCCGCGCGACGTTCGGGTCGCCGTTAAGCGTGTGCATCCCGCCGGCGGCATGCCACGTCGATCCGGCGGTAAGCTCCCGCCGCTCGAGCAGCATGACGTCGGTCCAGCCCGCCTTCGTGAGGTGGTACAGGACGCTCGCGCCGACCACGCCCCCACCGATGACGACGACCTGCGTCTGTCGCTTCATGGCGCTGAGACTAGTCGGCGACGATCACGTCCGGTGGCCGGTTCCACGCGTCGCCGCAGCGGGAACGGTGTCATCGGTATTTGAAGACGACGCCGATGAGCGACTCGTCCCCGGTCGCATGGGCAACCGTGTTGTGTCCGTCGTATGGGCCAACCTTGCAAACGCGTTCTCCGTGCTCGAATACCAGCTGTAGACCGTGCTCCGGTTCCCAGGACACGTCGCCCTCGAATGAAATGTAGGAGCGTGCCGGCTCCAGTCGGTGTTCACCGAGTGTCATCGAAGGGGCGTGGCGAAATTCGACGTGATCCCATATGTCGGATGTCGTCGGGATTTCGGGTATGCCGTAAGTCGCCCGCTCTGCTTCGTTGAACGCAGATACAAAAGATCGGTAGTAATCCCACAGAAATGGGGTTGCCTCGTCAAGGAGTTCAGGTCCTCTGCTGAGGAAATTGCGAATGGCCTCGTCATACACGACTCGTTCATCGATGCTCGGCTCCTCGTCGTCGAACTCGGAAGTCCGCACAAGGCGGTCGAGGACCTGCTTCTGCTCGCGCACCCGCTTGGACGCCACTCAACCTGACCAAATACAGCTAGCCAAGTCGATCAGTAATCCGTCGGGACACCGCCCTCGGCGACCCGGCGGGCGACGAACGCGTCGAGCTCCTCGCGGACGGCCGGATCCATCGGCGGCGGCTCGTAGGCCGCGAGCAGCTCCTTCCAGATGCGGTTCGCCTTTCCGGGCACCTCCGGCGACCCCGCTTCTTCCCACGTCTCGAAGTTCCGCCAATCGCTGAGCATCGGCTTGTGGAACGCCGTCTTGTACCGGCTCTGCGTGTGCTCGGTGCCGAAGAAGTGACCGCCCGGTCCGACGTCCTGCATCGCCTCGAAGGCGAGTGACGCGTCATCGACGACGACGGGCTCGAGGAAGGCTTCGACCATGCCGAGCAGCTCGGCATCGAGCACCATCTTCTCGTAGCTCGCATGGAGGCCGCCCTCCATCCAGCCGGCGCCATGCATGAGCAGGTTGACGCCGCCCATGATCGCGCCCCACAGCGAAAAGACCGACTCGTACGCTGCCTGCGCATCGAGCGCGTTGGCTGCGTTCACGTTGGACGAGCGATACGGCACCCCATAGCGACGCGCCAGCTGGCCGCCGATCATCGCCGTCCGCATGTACTCGGGCGTCCCGAAGGCCGGCGCGCCCGACTGCATGTCGACGTTGGAGGTGAACCCTCCGTAGATGACCGGGGAGCCGGGCCGGACGACCTGCGTCAATACCATCCCGGCGAGCGCCTCCGCGTTCTGCTCGGCGAGTGCGCCGGCGAGCGTGACCGGGGCCATCGCGCCGGCCAGCGTGAACGGCGTGATGCACACGACCTGGTTGCGCTCGGCGAACGCCATGATCCCCTGGAGCATCGGGGCGTCGAGGCGGAGTGGGGAGCTGGAATTGACGACGGTGAACACCGATGGCTCGGTGTCGAGCGTCGCGTCCTCGATCCCGCGCGCGATCCGCACCATCTCGAGGACGTCGATGTTCCGCTGCCGTCCGAGGCTGTAGCAGTGGATCGCCTTGTCCATGAGCGTCAGCGCGTCGTGGGTCGCATGCAGGTGGCGGACGCCGTGGTGCAGGTCCACCGGTTCCACCGGATAGCCCGCCAGGAAGTGGACGGTGTTGAGCGCCTGTCCCAGCCGGAGTAGGTTCTGGTAGTCGACCCGGTTCCCGATGCGCCGGCCACGGTCGAGGTCGGACACATTCGGCGGGCTGCCGACCGTGCCGAACGCGACCCAGTCCCCGCCGAGCTGCAGGTCGTGGGCGGGGTTCCAGGCGTGCAGGGTGAACGACGAGGGCGCCGTCTTGATCGTCTCGGTGACCATGTCCGGATCGAACCGGACGCGCTGGGTATCCGGCGACGTCTGCGCACCGGCCGCCCGCAATGCTTCCCGCGCGTCGACGTCGAGGAAGTCCATGCCGAGCTCGGACAGGACGCGAAGCGACGCGTGGTGGATCGACTCGATCTCGTCCGCCGACAGCACCTCGGTCGGGCCGTAGCGCATGCGCGGCTGTGCCCACGGCCGCTGCATCGGCGCGCGGCTGCGCTCGTGACCGGCCCGGCCGCCGCCGCGACGACGTTGCAGGCCCTGGCCCGCCGCCGAGTCCATGTCCGTGGTCATGGGCGTCTCCTCAGCCATCCGACAGGTCGATCCATGTCGTCTTGAGCTGGGTGTAGCCGTCGAGCGCATGGAGCGATTTGTCGCGCCCGAACCCGGACTGCTTGTAGCCACCGAACGGCACCGTGATGTCGGCGGTGTCGAAGGTGTTGACGAAGACGGTCCCCGCCCGCAGTGCCCGCGCGAGGCGGTGCGCTCGCGTGATGTCCCGTGTCCACACGCCGGCCGCCAAACCGAACGGCGTGTCGTTGGCGATGCGCAAGCCGTCCGCCTCGTCCTCGAACTCGGTCACGGTCAGGACCGGCCCGAAGATCTCCTCGCGCGCGACCCGCCACCCGTTGTCGACCCCATCGAGGATCGTCGGTGGGACGTAGTAGCCGCCAGTCTCCTCGCGCACCCGCTCGCCGCCGGCCACGACCGTGGCACCCTCCTGCCGGCCGAGCTCCACGTACCCGAGCACCTTGTCCAGCTGCCGGTCGTCGACGATCGACCCGAGCCGTGTCTCCGGATCGAGCGGTTCACCCGGAGCCAGACCGCGGCCCATCTCGGCGATGCGCTCGACCAGCTCCTGGCGCACCGATCGATGCACGACCAGCCGCGACCCCGCGTTGCAGGTTTGGCCGCTGTTGTAGAAGATCCCCCAACCGATGGCGGACGCCGCCGCCTCGAGGTTCCCGACGTCGGCCAGCACCAGCTGCGGGCTCTTGCCACCGAGCTCGAGCGAGATGGCCTTGATGTCGGTGTCGCCGATCGCCCGTAGCAGCGACTTCCCCACGTCGGTCGAGCCGGTGAACGCGATCTTGTCGACACCCGGGTGTCGCGCGAGTGCCTCGCCGAGCACGGCGCCCGGGCCCGGCACCACGTTGAGGACGCCGTCCGGCAGCCCCGCCGCCGACGCCAGCTCCGCGAGCTTCAAGGCGCTCAACGGGGACGCCGAGGCGGGCTTGAGCACGACCGAGTTGCCGGTCGACAGTGCTGCACCCAGCTTCCACGCCGTCACGATCAGCGGGTAGTTCCAGGGCACGATCGCGCCGACCACGCCGATCGGCTCGCGGGTCACCAGCGACAGCGCGTCGGGTCCCGTCGGGCCGACCTCGCCATACAGCTTGTCGATCGTCTCGGCGAACCACTGGATGGTCTTGGCGGCGGAGGACACGTCGATCGCGAGGGTGTCGCGGATCGGTTTGCCGACGTCGAGTGACTCGAGCAGCGCGAGCTCGTCGCGGTGCGCCCGGATCGACTCGGCGAACTTGAGCAGGATGATCTTGCGCTTGGCGGGCGACATGTCGGCCCAGCGCCGGTCGTCGAAGGCGCGGCGCGCGGCGGCGACTGCGCGGTCGATGTCCTCGGTGCCGCCCTCGGCGACGCGGGTGATCACCCGACCGTCGCGACCCGCGACATCGTCGAACGTCCGCCCCGAGGCGGCCGGCACGAACCGGCCGTCGATGAACGCCTCGTTACGCGGCTCGACCGCGTCCGCTCGCGCGATCCAGTCGGCGGCGGTGGGCGGGGCAGCCGTCATGCGGCGAACCTCCTGATCGAGACCTCATCGAGCATCGCGCCGAGCCCCGGTGCATCGGGGACGCGCAGCATGCCCTCGGCGTCCGGGCGGATCGGCGCGGCGAGGAAGGCATCACGCCGCTCCGGCGTCCAGCCCGGCGGATCGTACGGGAACTCCAGGTAGGGCCCGCCGCCGACCCCGGCGGCGACATGGAGATTGGCGAGCAGACCCAGGCCGTTGGTCCACGTGTGCGGCGTGAACCACCGGCCGCGTGCCAGCGCGCGTTCCGCCACGGTCTTGTTCCGCAGCATCCCGCCGGCCAGCGCGACGTCGGGCTGGTAGACGTCGAAGGCGTCGGTGTCGAGCGCCCACAGCGTCTCGTGCTGGGTGCGCGTCATCTCGCCGCCCGCGATCCTGATCCCGAGACCGGCCGCCCGCAACGACGCGAGCCCCTTGAGGTCGGTGCCGTCCAGCGGCTCCTCCATCCACAGCACGCCGTCCTCGGCCAGCCGGGCCCCGATCGCGCGCGCGGTCTCGACGTCGATCGACGGCGTCGTGTCGCCCGGCATGCGCCAGCCCTGGTTGAGGTCGACCATGATGTCCATCGAGTCGCCGACCGCCTCGCGGGTGGCGTGGACCGCGGCCAGGCCCTCCTCGAGCCGGCGAGGATCGACCCGGATCTTGATCGCGCGGAAGCCCTCGTCGCGGAGCCGGAGTGCGGACGCCGCACGCTCCTCCGCCGGGAGCAGCATCCCGCATGAGGCGTAGGCGGGGATCCCGTCGCTCGCCCCACCGAACATCGTCGCGACCGGCACCCCGGCCACCTGCCCGGCGATGTCCCACAAGGCCGCCTCGAGGGGCCAGTACCTGCCCGCGTGGAAGTCGATGGTCTCGAGCACCCGGACGTGGTGTGGGATGTCGAGCGGGTCCTGCCCGACGAACAGGTGCTCGAACGCCTCGAACCCGTCCATCGTGTCACCCGACCCGATGCCGACCACGCCCTCGTCAGTCTCGACGCGGACGATCGTCACCGGGAAGCCCGTGCGGGGCACAGGGTCCCAGGCCGCCGGGAACGGCGGGTCGAGTGGGACGACGAGACGGAGCAACCGGATCGCGCTGATCCTCACGGCCCCAGTATCGCCGACCGGCTCGTCCGGCCGCGTCCTTGGACCGCTGCGGTACCCTGACCGCTCCCCCAGTGAATCACCGGAGTCGCCTGTGACCACGGCCCTCGACCGTCCGCCTGAAGAAGCCGGTGAAGACACGTCCTTCGCGCGCGGGCTCCGGGTGTTCCTGACCATCGCCGACCGCGGCGAGATCCGGGCCGACGAGCTCGCGACGCTGCTCGATACGCCGCTCTCGACGATCTATCGCTACCTGCGGACCCTCACCGAGTTCGGGTTCGTCGAGCGCCAGGAGGGCGGCTATCGACTCGGATCGCGATTGCACGTCATCGGCGCCGGACCGGTCGTGACGGCCGAAGCGCTGATCCGCAGCGCTGAGCCGATCCTGGTCGAGATGACCGAGTCGACAGGCGAGACGACGTTCATCAGCCGGCGCATCGGGCTCGGGGCGACGAGCCTCGCCCAGCAGTCGTCGCCGGAGTCGCTGCGCGTCGTCGTCGAACCGGGCCTGACCGGCCCGCTGCACGTGGGCGCCGCCGCGCTGGTGCTGCTGGCGTATGCCCCACCCGAGGTCGTCGATGCCGCCCTGGTCGACGTGGTCGAGGCGGCCGCCATCCGTCGGGCACTGCCGCGGATCGTCGCCGCCGGGTTCGCGCAGGACGACGGGCTGACCTTCCCGGGCGCCACCACGCTGGCCGCACCGGTGCTCCGCGACGACGGCATCGTGGCCGCCCTCGGGGTCGCCGCCCCGGCGGAACGGGCGAGCGGGCGCTGGGAGGCCAAGGCCCGTCGTGCGCTTCGCCGGGCGACCGGGGCACTGGAGCGTTCGCTCACGCCCGACTGAGGGTTTCCCAGGGCCGGTACTATCGCGATGTGGTAGAGGGACGTTCCACTATTTGACAATCGCCATCGCGAGGCAGATGCTCCGGGGGACATGGACGCATTCGCCGCCCTTGGACCCGTGTCCGACGCGTACGCGTCGCTTCCCGTCGCGGACGCGTTCGACTGGACGGAGGTCGGGCAGTCGCTGGGGCAGGGCGAGTGGTACCTCGTCGTGTTCCGATCGGTACGCCGTCCCGACGCCGACGAGCTGCGGCTTTCCGAGTACGACGAGCGCGCCCACCTGGAGGCCGCCGGCGCCCCCGGGTTCGTCCATTACTTCAAGGGTCCGGTCGCGACCGACGGGACGTGCCTGTCGTTCTGCCTCTGGACCTCGCGTGCCGAAGCGCGCGTAGCGGCCGGCCGTCCGGACCACCTCGAGGCGATCACGCTGCTGGATGAGATGTACGAGCGCTACACGCTCGAATTCCTGCGCGTGACGGGCCGCGCTGACGGCCCGCTGTCGTTCGCGCCGTACGACGCGCCGATCAGCGGCGACCCGCTGACCGAACAGGCCGCCTAACCCGGCGCTGCCCCGGTCTCCGTGCCTTCGCGCCCGGACGATCCTGTCGACAGGCCCACGCCGAGCCGCAGGGCGGCGATCGCGCCACCGACCGACGTCACGAGCAAGATCATCGCGTGGACGAGCAGCGCGATCGCGAACGCCTCGTTGGCGCCGATGCCGAACCGCGTGGCGATCCCGACGGCGGTCAGCTCGAACGTGCCGAGGTAGCCCGGTCCTGACGGCACGATGGTGGCAAGCGCCACGCCGCTTGACAGGAGGGCGCCCTCGAGCGGCGACAGCTCGACACCGATCGCCCGCCCACCGACGACGAAGGTCAGGATCGAGAACGTCCAGGCCAACGCGCTGTAGCCGAGGGCCGCCGCGACCGTCCCCGGCCGGCTCACCACCGCCAGTCCCTCGCGCAGCCGACGACCGAGGTCGAGGACCTTCGGGAACCGCCCGGCCAGCGCGGTGACACGGTCTGCGCCCGGCAGCCGGTGGCTCACGACGGCGACCACCAGCGCGATCAGCAGCACGCCGACGAAGACCGCCCCGAGCGCCACCGCCGTCGTCGCTACGCCGCCGACGTCGAGCAGGACGACCGATACCCCGGCCAGCGCGACCACGATGACGGTGTCGACGATGCGCTCGACCACGACCGTGCCGAGGACCGTGGTCCGGCTGAGGCGTTCCCCTTCGCCCAGGGCGTGGCTGCGGACGAGCTCGCCGAGACGCGCCGGCAGGACGTTGTTGGCGAGATAGCCGAGGAACGTGTAGCCGAGCACGCGTGGATAGGGGATGCGCTGGATCGGGATCAGCAACGCGCGCCAGCGGGCGCCGCGCGCCGCCACATCGAGGAGGACCGTTCCGACCATCAGCGCGACGACCCCGGGCTGCGCGCGGCTCAGGACATCCAGTGCCGCGCCGACGTCGACCGAGCGCAGCAGGATGTAGGCGGCGGCGACGCTGATCGCGATGCCGAGGATCGCGCGGATGGCCGAGCGTCGGCTCACCGACCGCTCACGAACAGAGGCTCACGGCCGCCGGGCAGTCAGCTTCTTCGACGGCCGGAGTCGCAGCCGATGGAGGACGTAGCGCGCGACCACCCGCAGGGTCGACAGGCCGTAGACGACGCTCCGCCGGAAGCCGACCGAGCTGGCCTCCTCGAAATAGCGCGTCGGCACCGCGATCTCGCCGATACGATCGCGCATCCCGGCCGCGACGACCTGGGCGATCAGCTCCTGGTCGAACACGAAGTCGTCGCTGTTGGCGTGGTACGGGATGGTTTCGAGCAGCTGCCGGCTATAGGCCCGCAGACCCGTGTGGTACTCGGACAGCCGGAGACCGAACGCGACGTTCTCGACGGTCGTGAGGAAGCGGTTGCTGACGTACTTCCAGGTCGGCATGCCACCGGCGAGCGGGTCGCCGAGGAACCGGCTGCCGAGCATGAGGTCGCGCTCGCCGCGGGCGATGGGCTCGACGAGGGCGGGGATGCGCGTGGCGTCGTACTGGTAGTCCGGGTGAAGCATGACCACGATGTCGGCGCCGGCCTGGAGCGCGGCGTCGTAGCAGGTCTTCTGGTTCCCGCCGTAGCCGCGGTTCTGCGCGTGGATGATCACGTCGAGCCCGAGCTGGCGCGCGACGTCGACCGTCTCGTCGTGCGACACGTCGTCGACGAGGATGATGCGGTCGATCAGCGCGTGCGGGATGTCCGCGTACGTCCGCTCCAGGGTGAGCGCGGCGTTGTACGCGGGCATGACGATTACGATGCGCGGGTCGGCTGGGTGGGCCACGGCGCGAAGCCTACCGGGTCGGCGGCCCGGTCACGGGATCTTCATCGGCGTTGTGCGACCATTGGCCTCCGCGCGCAGCCCCAGCAAGGAAACGCTCATGTTCGAACGACTCTTCGGCAACACCGCCGTCGACCCCGCCATCGCCCAGCGCATCCCGCCCGGCCAGTACAAGACCGAGAAATTCCCGGTCCTCCACTACGGCTCGGTGCCGCACACCGACCTCGCGACGTGGGACTTCAAGGTGTGGGGCGAGGTCGATGCGCCCTTCACGCTCACCTGGCAGCAGTTCAAGGAGCTGCCTCGCAAGAAGCTCCACACGGACGTCCATTGCGTCACGCGCTGGTCGAAGCTCGATACGGACTGGGAGGGCGTCGCCATCCAGACGATCCTCGAGCTGGCGCAGGTCCGCCCGACCGCCACGCACGTCGTCAGCCACGCCGAGCAGGGCTACACCGCGAACCTGCCGCTGGCCGTGCTCGATGACAACGACGTCATCCTGGCCGACACCTACGGTGGCGAGCCGCTCGAGCCCGAACACGGCTACCCGCTGCGGCTGGTCGTCCCGAAGCGCTACTTCTGGAAGAGCTCGAAGTGGGTCCGCGGTCTCGAGTTCCTCGACCACGACCAGCTCGGCTTCTGGGAGCGCTACGGCTACAACAACGACGCCGACCCCTGGAAGGAAGAGCGCTTCAGCGAGTAGCGCTCAGACCGCCTCGGCGAGGGCCTCGGAGAACTGGCTCTCGTACAGGTCCGCGTAGAAGCCGCGGCGCGCCAGCAACGACTCGTGGTCACCCTGCTCCACGATCCTGCCGCGGTCCATCACGAGGATCGTGTCCGCATCGCGGATGGTCGAGAGTCGATGGGCGATCACGAACGTCGTGCGCCCCTGCATCAGACCCGCCATCGCCCGCTGGATCAGGACCTCGGTCCGCGTGTCGACCGATGACGTCGCCTCGTCGAGGATGAGGATCGGCGGGTCGGCGAGGAACGCCCGCGAGATGGTGAGGAGCTGCTTCTCGCCCGCCGACAGGTTCGTCGCGTCGTCGTCGATCACCGTGTCGTAGCCGTCCGGCAGGGTCCGGACGAAGTGGTCGACGTGGGCGGCCTCGGCCGCGGCGTGGAGCTCCTCGTCGGTGGCGTCGAGCCGGCCGTAGGCGATGTTCTCGCGGATCGTCCCGTGGAAGAGCCAGGTGTCCTGGAGGACCATCCCGAACGATCGGCGCAGGTCGTCACGGGTCAGGTCGCGGGTGTCGATGCCGTCGACCGTGATCCGCCCGCCGTCCAGCTCGTAGAAGCGCATCAGCAGGTTCACGAGCGTCGTCTTGCCGGCCCCGGTCGGGCCGACGATCGCGACGGTCGCGCCGGCCGAGACGTCGAGGGACAGGTCGTCGATCAGCGGCTGGTCGGGCAGGTAGCGGAACGACACGTGCTCGAAGCGGACCGCGCCCACTGGCGCATCGAGCGGGACCGCCGGCACCGGGTCGGCGGACTCCTCCGGCTCGTCGAGCAGCTCGAAGACGCGTTCGGCCGAGGCGACCGCCGACTGGAGGACGTTGACGATGCTCGCCGTCTGGATGATGGGGAACGTGAACTGGCGCGAGTACTGGATGAAGGCGACGACGTCGCCGATGCTCAGCTGGCCGGCCGCGACCCGGAGGCCGCCGATGACGGCGATGGCGACGTAGTTCAGGTTCGAGATGAACGTCATCGCGGGCTGGATGATCCCGGAGATGAACTGCGCCCTGCGGCTGGCATCGAAGAGGCGCTCGTTCTCCTGGTCGAACACCTCGATCGCTTCGCGCTGGCGACCGAAGGCCTTCACGATCGCGTGCCCGGTGTGCATCTCCTCGACGTGACCGTTCAGGGCGCCGGTCGACGCCCACTGGGCGACGAACTGCTGCTGGGAGCGGCGGACGATGAGGATCGTGACTGCCAGCGACGCCGGCACCGCGAGCAACGAGATGACCGCCAGGAGCGGGCTGATGGTGAGCATCAGGATGAGCACGCCGACGATCGTCAGGAGCGACGTGATCAGCTGGGTCAGGCTCTGCTGGAGCGATTGGCCGATGTTGTCGATGTCGTTGGTGACCCGGCTCAGGAGGTCGCCCCGCGGATGGCTGTCGAAGTAGCGGAGCGGCAGCCGGCCGAGCTTGTGGTCGACGTCGGCGCGCAGCTTGACGACCGTCCGCTGCGTGACCCCCGCCATGATCCAGCCCTGGATCCAGCCGAAGATCGAGCTGATCACGTAGACCGCGACCAACACCCCGAGCAGACCGCCGAGCGCCCCGAAGTCGATCCCCGCCGCGTTCAGCTGCATGCGTGACAGCATGTCGGCGAGCTGGTCCTGACCCTGTGCCCGCGCCGCGTCGATGGCCTGCTGCTGGGTCGCCCCGCTGCCAAGGATCTGCCTGCCGAGCTCGCCCTCGACGATGCGGTTGATCGCCTCGCCCAGGATCTTGGGGCCGACGACGTTGAACGTCACGCTGACGATCGCGAGCAGCACGACGACGACGATCAGGTGTCGCTCCGGCCGGAGCGTCCCGAACAGTCGGAACAGCGAGCCCCGGAAGTCCTTGGCCTTGGCGGGCGGCAGGCCCATCCCCATGCCCATCATCCCGGGACCGCGGGCGCCGCCCGGACCGCCGGCGCCGGGTCGGCCGCTCATGCGACCGCCTCCGCCTCGGACAGCTGCGAGTAGACGATCTCCCGATAGGTCTCGTTCGTCTCCAGGAGTCGGCGGTGCGTGCCGCTGCCGACGATCCGGCCAGCGTCCATGACGATGATCTGGTCGGCGTTGAGGATCGTGCCGACCCGCTGGGCGACGATGATCACGGTCGCGCCGCTCAGCTCACGGTCGAGCGCGGCGCGCAGCCGCGCGTCGGTCGCGAAGTCGAGCGCGGAGAAGCTGTCGTCGAAGATGTAGATCGGTGCGTCCTTGACGACGGCCCGGGCGATCGCGAGGCGCTGCCGCTGGCCGCCCGAGACGTTGCTGCCGCCTTGCGTGATCGGCGCCTCGAGGCCGCCGTCCATCTCGCTCACGAAGTCGCGGCCTTGGGCGATCTCGAGGGCGTGCCACAGCTCCTCGTCCGTCGCGTCGGCCTTCCCGAAGCGGAGATTGCTCGCCACGGTCCCGCCGAACAGGAACGCCTTCTGGGGGATCACCCCGATCTGCGCCCAGAGGACCTCGCGGTCCATCGTCGTGATGTCGACCCCGTCGACGAGGATCGTGCCGGACGTCGCGTCGTAGAAGCGCGGGATCAGGTTGATGAGCGTGCTCTTACCGCTGCCGGTGCTGCCGACGATCGCCGTCGTCTGCCCGGGCTCGGCGCGGAACGAGATGTCGTGGAGGACGGGCTCCTGCGCTCCGGGATAGCGGAACTCGACGGCGCGGAACTCGACGACGCCACGCTCCGGGCCAGCCGGATCGGGAACCACGGGCGCTGCCGGATCGTGGATGGAGGGCGCGATCTCGAGGACTTCGCGGATCCGCCCGGCCGACACGGCCGCGCGCGGCACGAGGATGAACACGAAGACCGCGGATAGCGTCGCGAACAGGATCTGGCTGAGGTACTGCAGGTACGCCGTCAGGCCGCCGATCGACAGCCCGCCGTCCTGTACCCGGATGGCGCCGAACCAGATGACCGCGACGGTGGAGAGGTTGAAGATCGCGAAGATCACCGGCTGGGTGAGCGCGAACAGCCGGCCCGCCTTGAGCTGGGTGTCGTAGAGGTCGAGGCTCGCGGTCTCGAATCGGGCCTCCTCGTGGCGCGTGCGAACGAACGCGCGGATGACGCGAACGCCGGAGAGCGTCTCGCGCATCACCTGGTTGATCCGGTCGATCTTGATCTGGGTCGCCCGGAACAGCGGGATCGCCCGGCTCATCACCACCCCGATGACGAGGGCCATGAGCGGCAGCACGACGACCAGCAGCCCGGACAGCGGGACGTCGGTGCGGAGGGCCATGAAGATCCCGCCGACGATCAGGATCGGTGCCGACACCACGACCGTCAGGGCCACGAACACCAGCTGCTGGACCTGCTGGACGTCGTTGGTGTTGCGGGTGATCAGCGACGCCGGCCCGAAACGGTTGACCTCGACCTGTCCGAAGGTCTCGACCTTGCTGAAGACCGCGCTGCGGACATCCCTGGCGAAGGCATTAGCGATGAGCGAGCTGAGATAGACGCCGGCGATCGAGGCGAGGCCGACCACCACGGTGATCAGCAACATGAAGCCGCCGACACCGACGATGTAGTCGGTGTCGCCCTTGACCACGCCGTTGTTGATGATGTCGCCGTTGAGGTCCGGCAGGTACAGGTTCCCGATCGCGCCGACGAGCAGGAGCACCAGCACCACCGCGAGCTGCGCGGCGTACGGCCGGAGATACGTCCGGAAGAGCCTGATCATGGCTTCGGCCTCGCTTCCTCGACCGCGCCGTTCGTGGCCGCCATCGCCTCCGACCGCACCCGGCGCATTGCGCGCAGGCCGATGAGCAGGCTCTCGAGCTCCGCGTCCGTCATACGATCGAGCAGGTCGGCGAGGTGCTTGCGCCGATCCGTCGCGAAGTCGCGGAAGATCGAATCCCCCGAGTCGGTCCGGTGGACCAGGACGACGCGACGGTCGTCCGGTTCGCGTCGCCGCTCCACGAGCCCGCGCTGCTCCATCCGGTCGATGATCCCGGTGGCGCTCGCGACCGACACGTCGAGCGCCTCGGCAAGCTTGCTCATCGCGAGCGGGCCGTCGGCCTCGAGGACGGCGAGGACCTGCAGGTGGACGAGGCTCAGCGAGCCGCGCAGCCAGTGCTTGAAGGCGCCGGCACGCTCACGCGGACTCCACGATGTGAGCTCGTCGAGCAGGTCGTCGACGATGCGGCGGCGCGAGGCCGACCGCCGTTCATTCAATGGCACGTTGATAATCTATGCCATCTGTAACGTCGGCGTCAAACGGGGCCGATCAGCTCCGGCGGGCGCCGCGGATCGTGGCGGGATCGGGCGTGAAGTAGCGCAGCCGGCGTCCCAGGAGCACGAGCTCGCGCTCGAGCAGCGAGATGAGGCCCTCCAGTCGCTCGACGGTCGTCTCGGCCTCGAGCAAGGCCTGGCGGCGCGGGAGCTCCACCTGGACGATGCCAGACAGCAGGTATGACAGCACCGTGGGGTCGTCCGGGATGTCGAGGTCGCGCCGGGTCGGCGGCTCGGCCTCCGCGGCGGTGACCTCGGGTTCGGGCGTGGCCCGGGGGTCGGCATTCGGGTCGGGCTCACCGGCTTCGATCTCGACCCGGATATCGAGCACCTCCGACGACTCGCCGTCACGGGCACGCATCAGGTCGAGGTAGCGGACGAACCTGTGGATGGCGCCTGCCGCCAGTCGCTCGGCGCGGTCCTCGTCGCCGACCTCGTCGTCGAGCGGGGTGACCTCGGCCAGCAGATACGGCTCACGCTGGGCATCGACCGAGTCGATCGCGAAGCGCCCGGTCGCGGCGGCCAGGAGGTCGTAGCGGCCGTCCGGGTAGCGGCCGGCCTCGCGGATCTCGGCGAACGCGCCGACACCGGCGAGGGTGGCCACCCCCTTGGTTCCCACCTCGGTCCCGTCACGGATCAGCACGACCCCGAACGGTTCGCCGGTATCGAGGCAATGGCGCGTCATCGCGCGGTAACGGTCCTCGAAGATGTGGAGCGGCAGGACGATCCCAGGGCACAGGACCTGATGCAGCGGGAAGAGCGGGATCTCCATCGCCGCCCGAGTCTAGCCCGGTTCCTGTCCGAAGGCCGGGCGACCCACGGAGTGGAGGCCGACCGCCAGCACACCGGCGGCCAGATAGGCGAGCCAGGGCGCGATCCGGCGGAGGGATGGACGGTCAGCGCGCATCAGTCCGAGGAAGTGTCCCGAGCGGCTCCCGTGACGCCCATGACCCGACCGTACCGACCCGTGATGGGACGCGAGGCCTCGATCGGGCGCTCGCGGGATATGAAGAAGCCGCCGGGCCTGCCGGCGGCTTCCGAGTGCCGGCGCTGCCGGCGGCGTGGGTCAGCGCCTGGTCAGTGCGCGCACGACCTCGCGGTACCGGCGTCGTCCGCGGTGCGGAAGCTGGAGCCGCAGCCACAGGCCGCGACCGCGTTCGGGTTGTTGACCGTGAAGCCTGCGCCCATCAGCGTGTCGACGTAGTCGATCTGCGATCCCTGGAGGAGCGAGATGCTCTGCCCGTCGACGTAGACCTTGATGCCGCTCACGTCGAGGACGTTGTCCTCGGGGGTCGGGGCGTCCTCGAGCATCATCCCGTAGCGGAAACCGGAGCACCCGCCCGAGTACACGTACACGCGCAGCCCGATATCCGGGTTGGTCTCTTCCTTCGTCAGCTCGCTCAGCTTGGCCACTGCGGCATCTGACAGGGAAACGACCGTGCCCGGCGGGGTCGGCTCGGTGACCGTCGGCTGCTGTTCGATCATGGGACGGGTCGTCCTCCTTCGGAGGGGTCGGGCGAGGTTTGTACGCTCATCGTACGCAGCACGACCGGTTTCGACAAGCGTGGCGCCGAAATCCGATGGTCCTGCCGACTGGAGCGGGCCGTCAGGCGTCGATGCGCTCCACGATCGTGGCGATCCCCTGCCCCACGCCGATGCACATCGTGGCCAGCCCGTATCGTCCGCCGGTGCGTCGCAGCTCGTGGGTCAGCATCGTGATCAAGCGACCACCGCTCATCCCGAGCGGGTGCCCGAGCGCGATCGCGCCGCCGTTCACATTGACCTTCGCTGGATCGAGCCCGAGCTCGTCGATGCAGACGAGCGACTGCGACGCGAACGCCTCGTTGAGTTCCACGAGGTCGAGATCGTGGACCGACAGGCCGGCACGCTCGAGTGCCTTGCGCGTGGCGGGGATCGGCCCGACACCCATCACCGCCGGGTCGACGCCGGCGACGGCCGTCGAGACGACGCGGGCCAGCGGCGTCAGACCGAGCGCGCGGGCACGGTCCGCCTCGACCACCAGCACCGCCGATGCGCCGTCGTTGATGCCCGAGCTGTTGCCGGCGGTCACGGAGCCGCCGTCCTCGCGGAACGCGGGCTTGAGCCTGCCCAGCGCCTCGGCCGACGTGTCCGCGCGGGGATGCTCGTCGCGCGACACGACCGTGCGCGCGCCCTTCGCGCCGGTCACCTCGACCGGGACGATCTGGTCGTCGAAGCGGCCGGCCTCGATCGCCGCGACCGCCCGCTGCTGGCTCTCCAGCGCGAACGCGTCCTGGCGCTCGCGGCTGACACCCCAGCGCTCGGCCACGTTCTCCGCGGTCTCGCCCATCGAGTAGGGGTAATGCAGCGCGGCGAGCGCCGGGTTGACGAACCGCCAGCCGAGCGTCGTGTCATAGACCTCCCGCGGCCCGCGATCCCAGCTACGCTCCGCCTTGGCCATGACGTATGGCGCGCGAGTCATCGATTCGACGCCGCCGCCGATGAACACGTCGCCGTCGCCGACCGCGATCGCGTGGGCCGCCGAGTTGATCGCCTGGAGGCCGGAGCCGCACAGTCGATTGACCGTCTGGCCGCCGACCTCGACCGGGAAACCGGCAAGGAGCGCGGCCATCCGCGCCACGTTGCGGTTGTCCTCACCGGCCTGGTTGGCGCAGCCGAGGATGACGTCCTCGACGAGCGCCGGGTCGAGCCCCGAGCGGTCCACGACCGCCCGCAACACCAGCGCCGCCAGGTCGTCTGGACGGACGCTCGCGAGCGCCCCGCCGTAGCGGCCGATCGGCGTCCGCACGGCCTCGACGATCCATGCATCGCGAACCGGGCGATTCGAATCTCGGGTCATCGTCCGATTGTAGGGGCGGCGCTGCGGAGGCCTCGCTCAGAGCCTGGCGAGGGCCTCGACGGCGAGCGTGACGTCCGCAGGCGCGTGGCCGTCCTCGGGGACGAGCCCGCTGATCAGGTACAGGATGTCGTCCCGGGCGTACAGGTACTCGCTCTGTCCGGCCTCGGGGAACCACCACGCCCACTCGACGAGGGTCACCGTCTCTGACCCCGACTCGAGCTCCGTGACGCGTGGCGGTGGATCGTTCTCCGGTGGCCCGGAGTGGCCCCCGGCCTCGAGCCGGACCTGGATCAGGCGGTCCGTGGCAAGACCTGGGAACTGGATCGCGACGACCTGGACGGCGAGGCCCGAGTCATCGGGCGGCAGCGCGATCGCGAAGCGAAGGTCCTCGACGTCCATCCCCGAGGCGGACGCCAGTCGCCCAGGCTCGTGCGAGCACAGGATGATGCACATGTCGCTCCCTCCGGCAAAGTTCGAGAGCGGCGTACTGACGCGTTGCATCGGGATGCCGCGAAGCTCGGCGGGCAAGCGCGCCTCGAGGTCGGGCGCGAATGGGCTCGCGGCCGGGCTCGGCAGCACGAATGAAGCGCGGGGGCTCGCGGCAGGCGGGGCGGAGATGGCCGCCGACGGCGACGCGGTCGGCGGGGGCGATACGCCACCGACCGCGGACGGCGTCGGTGTCGTCAGTGCCGGTCGCACGGTACAGCCACTGGCCAGCGCGACGACGGATCCGAGCACGATGGCCACGCGGAGCCCGAGCCGGTCAGAGCGTCGCAAGGAACCGGTCCGGGTGTGCGGCGCCAAGTCGGAGCGCGGTGACGACATCGTCGGCGGAGGCGACGCCCTCGTCGATGGCGAGCCGCGCCTCTTCGACGATCGCGGCCTCGATCCGCGCCTGGATCTTGCCCGCGGCGAGCGAGCGCGCCGCGGCCGGCGCGAATTCCGGATCGACGTCGCCGCGCCGCCCATCGGCGTACTGGTAGAACCCCGATCCGGTCTTGCGACCGAGGCGGCCCGACGCGACGAGCCGCTCCTGGATGCGCGACGGCGCGAGCCGCTCCGGCTCGCCGAGTCCGGTCCACACGCCCCGGGCAGCCGCCAGGTTGACGTCGAGGCCGGACAGGTCCATGAGCTCGAACGGACCCAGCGGGAAGCCGGCTTCGCGCATCGCCTCGTCGACCGCGGCGACGTCCGCTACGCCATCCTCGACCATGCGCAGCGCCTCGATCGTGTACGGCCGGTTGACGCGGTTGACGATGAACCCCGGGCGATCGGCGCTGACGACCGGAGTCTTGCCCCAGCCCAGGACGATGTCGGTGCCACGCTCGGTCGTCTCCGGCGCCGTCAGCGAGCCGGGAACGACTTCGACCAGCGCCATCAGCGGTACCGGGTTGAAGAAGTGCAGCCCGAGCACGCGGTCCGGCCGGTCGGTGGCCTCCGCGATCTCGGAGATCGACAGCGCGCTCGTGTTGGACGCCAGGATCACGTCCGGCGTGGCCTCCGCGTCGAGCGCGCGGAAGATGGTCCGCTTGAGGTCCAGGTCCTCGAGCGCGGCTTCGATGATGAGGCTCGCCTCGGTCGCCAGACCGTCGAGGACGTGAGCATGCCGGAGCCCGGCGATGCGGCCATCGACCCATGCATCGATCGAGTCGGCATCGAGGTCCAGTTTGGCGGCCCGTCGCGTGAGCCCGTCGGTGATCCGGTCCCGGGCTCGGTCGATCGCGTCCCCATCGACATCGTGGAGGACGACCTCCCAGCCGGCCTCGAGCGCGACCTGCGCGATGCCGGTGCCCATCACGCCCGCGCCGACGATCCCGACCGTCGTCACACCGACTTCAGCGCCTCGAACGGCTGGCGACAACCTCGGCAGTAGAACAGCGAGCGACACTGGGTCGGTCCGAATGCGCTGTCCATCACGACATCGGCTGACGAGCAATGCGGACAGCGAACGTCCTCCGGTTCGCTCGGGGGTGCGATGCCGGCGGCCGCCAGCGCGACCCGGCCGGCCGGCGAGATGCGGTCGGACGTCCAGGGGACTTCGAACGTGGTCTCGACGCGGACCGGCCGGCCGAACCGCTCGCTGAGTCGGTCGCCGATCGAGGCCCGGATGATGTCGAGTGCCGGACAGCCGACGAACGTCGGCAGGATCGCGACGTCGATACGGTCCCGGCCGACCTCGACGCGATGGACGATCCCGAGATCGACCACCGACAGCACCGGGATCTCCGGATCCGGTACTTGGGCGAGCTCGGCGCGGACGGCGGCCTCGGTCGGGTCGACGGTGATCACCAGGTCGCTCCCGGATCGGCGCTGCGGACCGCCGTGAACTCACCCCAGAGCCAGCGGAACGCCTCGCCGTGGTCGGTGCGACCCCGCGCGGGATCCGCGGTCGGCGGTGGCATCGGGAGATCGAGCCGGCCGAACACCGGCTCGAGGCCCGCGCGCCACGTTCGTTCGAGGTCGGCCATCGGTCGGGCGAGGACGCCACCATCGACCAGGGCGGTGTCGGCGGCGAGCGGGGTGAACACGGTTCCCGCGTCCGGGCCGAGCGTCTCCAGCGCGGCGATGAGTCGCTCGCGCGGCTCACCACGGGCGACCGCCAGACGCTCCAGCCAGGTCGTGATGTGCATCGTGTGGTAGCGCTCCTCGCGGCGGATCTTGGCGACCAGCTCGGCGAGCGGCGACCACGAACCGCCGTCGAGCGCCTCGAGCCGCACGGCGTCGGCCGTCTCGTAGAGATAGCGCCGGGCGATCGTCATCGCCCAGTCGCCCCTGCCATGATCGAGCAAGAGGGCGTGCCGGTAGTCGGCCGGCGCACGATCGTAGGCGAGCGCGTCGGCGTCGGTCCCCTGGAGCTCGGCGAGCAGCGCGTAGAGCGCCGCCGCGTGCCCGAGCTCGTCCTGGGACAGCGAGCTCATCGCGACGTCCTCCTCCAGGAGCGGCGCGATGCCGGTCCACTCGGAGTCGCTGAACCCGATCACGAACTCGTCGTCGGCCATGGTGAGGAGCAGCTCGTCGAGACCGGCGACGGCCGGGGCCGCGAGGTCCGTCACGGTCCGATCGCACCGAGATGTGCTTGGCAGGCTGCAGGCCGACCCTGAAGACTGGCGCGGGCGGTCGGCATCGGCTGCTCGCACTGGATCCGGGCCTGGGAAGCACGGAACCGGCCCCAGGACCAGGTCGCGGGCCGTGATCCCGTGTTTCGGCTCCGATCTGGAGCCTGAGAAGCACGCCGCCCGGCGCGATCGATCCTGATCACTTCGCGCGTGCCTTGGGCTTCTGCTGGCCCGCCGCCTCGCGGGCAGCGGCGAGCTTGTCGCGCATCACGTAGCCGCCCGGCTTCTTGAAGGATCGGTCGAGCGGCGGCTGCAACAGGTCCGGGTCCTCGAGGTCGACGATGTCGGCACGACGGACGATCCACAGCCGGACGCTCTCCTGCCGTCGCCCGTACATCTCGCGGGCGTAGTGGGTGGCGAGCTCGGCATCGGGCGCCATGACGCTGCCCCCGTGGCGCATCGGGTCGCCTTCCTTGTCCTGGCGGAAGACCTCCCAGGCCTCCAGGGCCGGGTCGTTCTCCGCGTTCACGCCGCCGCGGCGGGCACGCCGAGGATCGCCTCGCGCACCCATCTCGTCTCCTCGCGGGCGAGGCGGCGGAACTCCAGCCGAGCCTCGGACATCGGTCCGTGGTTGGTCACGACCGTGCGCAGCTCGTTCCAGTCGGGCTCCGTGTACCGCCACTCGCCAGCGTCCTCGTCGAAGCGCAGCTCCGGGTCCGGGATCACGAGGCCGAGCTCGCGGATCCGTGGCACGTAGATGGTCAGGAACTCCTGGCGCAGCTCCTCCGACGTCTTGGCCTTGATGCGCCAACGGAGGTCCATGTCCTTCTCGCGCGGGCTCCGCGGGCCATGCATCTGCATCAGCGGACCCCACCATCGATCGAGCGCGTCCTGGATCGCCGCGCGCTGCGCGGGCGTGCCGGTCACCATCGTCACGACCACATCGCGGCCATGCATGATGTGGACCGATTCCTCCCAGCAGATCTTGCGCATCGTCCGCGCGTAGGGCGCGTAGCTCGAGTCGCGCAGCGCCTGCTGGGCGACGATCGCGGCCGCATCGACGAGCCACGCGATCATCCCGACATCGGCCCAGCCGACCGTCGGGTAGTGGAAGACGTTGTGGAACTTGGTCTTGCCCGCCAGCAGGTCATCGAACATCGACTCGCGCGGCTTGCCGAGGTCCTCCGCCACCCGGTAGAGCAGCTGGGCATGGCCCACCTCGTCCTGGACCTTGGCGGTCAACGCGAGCTTCCGCCGGAGCGTCGGCGCGCGCATCAGCCACTCGCGCTCGGGGAGTACGCCCATCAGCTCGCTGTTGGCGTGCATCTCGACGAAGCGCAGGACGGCCGTGCGGTATTCGTCGGGCATCGCGTCGACCGCCTCGACCTTGCCGCCGCTCATGACGTGCGCCTCGAACCGCGCGAACCAGGCGTCGTAGGCCTCGTCGTGCGCCCGGACCGGGGCGCCGCCACTCGACCGTTCGGACGGCGACAGGACCGGATCGAGCGCGAGCGGGTCGGTCATATTGTCAGCCTACGCCTCCACGCCCGCGACGTCAGGCGGCGAGGCGAGCCGGTACGCGACCGCGCGCCCATGCCGGTCCACGACTTCGGCCAGGCCCGCCTTGCGAAGGCAGTAGGCCAGCTGCTGTGCCGTGCGCCGCGGTCGACCGAGCCGCAGCGCAAGGTCGGCGGTCGTGAACACGTCGGGTAGCCCCGCCGGCAGGAGGGACGCGAGATCATCGGCGCCCGCGATCAGCATCCGATCCACGACCTCCACGAGTCGGCGCTCGATCACGGTCCAGCCCTTGCGCCGCCAGCACCGCCCTGGATCGTGGCGGCGGTACTCCTCCTCGCGCGTCAGGAGCACCTCGATCTCGAAATGGGGATGCGCAAGCAGCTCCGGGAGGCTCACCAGCTCGGCGACGATGTCGGCGGCGCTGCCGTGCCTCGGAGAGCGACGGCGTGTGAGCAGGACGCCGTCGGGATCGACGTTCACGATCCATCGATCGATGGCGATCGGGTGGATGATCCGAACCCGGTGGCCGCTGGCAAGCAGGGCGATGACCTTCGACCGCATCCCGGAGAAGCCGCGCGTCTGGACCTCGATGAGCAGCTCATCTCGGACCAGGTCGATGACGTAGCCATCGACCGCCACCTCGACCCGGTCGCCGGCCCGGGCGTACCAGCGCTTCACGGAGGCATGGAGCGGCTTCTCCCGCAGGATCCCGATGCCGGTCACTGCGCTGGCACGTGGCGCCTACCGGCCGCTGAACCGCGGTTGGCGTTTCTCGCGGAATGCCGCCAGCCCTTCGGCGTGGTCGGCCGAGGCGCCCGCGATGCCCTGCAGCCTGGCTTCGTCCTCCAGCGCCACGTCGAGGTCGATCGTCAACGAGCGCTGGAGGGCGCCCTTCGTGAGCGACAACGCCAGGGGCGAACCTTCGGCCAGCCGCTCGGCGAGCGCACGCGCCTCCGACATCAGGTCCGCGGCCGGCACCACCTTCGATACGAGCCCCAGGTGGAGCGCCTCCGCGGCGTCCACCGAGTCGCCGACGAGTGCCAGCTCCGCGGCCTTAGCCGGCCCGACGAGCCGTGGGAGGAACCACGTCGCGCCGCTGTCGGGGACCAGCCCGATCCGGCCGAATGCCAGCACGAAGCGCGCCTCCTCCGCGGCGATGCGCAGGTCGCACGCGAATGCCAGGGATGCGCCGGCTCCTGCGGCCACCCCGTTGACGGCGGCGATGACCGGCTGGCCCATCGACCGCAACGCGCGGATGATCGGGTTGTAGCGCTCGCGGACCTCGACATCGAGCGGCGCGGCGTCGGGCTCGTCACGCTCCGCGAGGTCCTGTCCGGCGCAGAAGGCGCGGCCAGCCCCCGTGAGGATGACCGCCCGCACCGCGGGATCGCCGGCGATCGACTCGAGGGCGGCACGAAGCGCGACCTTGACCGGGACGGTGAGCGCATTGAGCGCGGCCGGTCGATCGAGGGTGAGCGTCGCGACCGGCCCGTCGATCTCGACGCGCAGGCCGTCGGTCATGCGACCGTCTCGACCACCTACGAGAACTCGACCAGCCGACCGTCGACGAGCTCGAACAGGCGGCGGTCGACGGGCTCGTCCGCGCCGCCCGATTGCTCGAGCACGAACTCGGCGAACATCGCCGCGAAGCCCGCGTCCTCTGGCCGCAGGCTCGCGGCGACCAGCAGGTGCCGCTCCGGGATACCGACGAGGACTCGGCCCTCGGTGCCGAGCTCGCGCTGGAGGTGCTGGATCGCGTCGGGCAGGAGGATCCGCACCGCGTCGAAGCCATCCCCGGTATCGGAGCTGATGACGCGCCGATCCCCGTCGACCTCGTCGGACCACGCTGCGCCGGCCGCCCAGGCGGCGAGGTTCGCCATCGCCGCGTCCTGGAGCTCGGCCGGCTCGATGCCCCACGACAGCAGGTGGTCGGCGTTGATGAGGATGTCGAAGCCACCGGCCGCGAGCACATAGACGACCGGCAGCCCCGCCGGACCCATGTCGAGGAGCGGCTGCGGATGGCTCTGCATCGCGTGCTGGGACAGCAATTCCCGATCGACGGTCTCGATCGGCAGCCCGCTCGTGCCGACCGGCCGGAACGCTGGCCGGATCATCGCGCGCGCGACGCCCCAGTCGTGCTCCGGCGAGTCGACTGCCGACGCCCGGGTCTCCGGCGGCGGGGTGTGACCGCTGACCGGCGCGGTGTCGTCGATCGGCGAGAGGATGTCCGGGGGTGCGTCGCGGATCGCTGGGGGTGGCTCGTCGGCGAGGTCGCGCGCGATGTCACGCCCGACGTCCCTCCCGCCCTCGTGCGGGTCACGCTCCATCGTGCTCCTCCCTCGGATGCCGGTTGTGGGTCATCGACCGCGCCAGGTGGGCGGCCGCTTCTCCTGGAATGCGCGCATGCCTTCGCGCTGGTCGTCGGTCGCGAACAGGTCGAAGAATGCCTCGCGCTCGGCACGCAGGCCGGCGCTCAGCGGTAGCTCAGCCGCCGCCAGCACGGACCGTTTGGCGGCACGGACGGCGAGCGGCGGCATGGCGGCGATCCGGTCGGCCAGGTCGAGCGCCGCGTCGACCACGTCGGCGGCCGGCACGACGGTCGTCACGAGACCGGCGGCGTAGGCCTCCGCCGCGGGCATCGTCCGCCCGGTCAGCACAAGCTCCATCGCGCGGGCGACCCCGATCGCACGCGTCAGCCGTTGCGTCCCGCCCGCGCCCGGCATGACGCCGATCCGGATCTCCGGCTGGCCGAACTGGGCGTCGTCACCGGCCACGATCAGGTCGCACGTCATCGCCAGCTCGCAGCCGCCGCCAAGCGCGTACCCGCGGACCGCGGCGATGAGGGGGATGCCGATGGCCCACAGCCGGTCCCACGTGTCGAACGGGCGCTCCGAGCGGAGGCGCTCCGGCGTCTGGTCGGCCAGCTCGACGATGTCGGCACCGGCCGCGAACGCGCGATCTCCGGCACCGGTCAGGATCGCCACGCGCGTCCGGCCATCCCGGTCGAGCCCCTCGAGGGCGTCACCGAGCTCGGTGAGAAGGGCGAAGCTCAGGGCGTTGCGCGCCTCTGGCCGGTCGATGGTGACGAGGGCCACGCCGTCGTGCCCGTCGACCGGCGTGTCGACGCGGATGAAGCGGGTCGTCGGCATGGCGTCGGTCACGCAGGCTCCTCGCGGTTGGTCCGGAAAGTATCCATGACCCGGGAAGGGCCGCCGCGGCTAACCCGCACGCGGCCAGAGGTCGTCGGCGTCCTCCAGCACCAACAGCGTCGACAGGCCCGGGGCGATCTCGCGCAGGTTCTTGCCGGCTGCACGCATCGCGTCGGACGCGAGCCCGGCATCCATGGCGGCGCGATCGTCGAACTGCATCGCGGTAACCAGCACGAGGTCCGTTTCGCCGCCGAGGGCGCCGTTCACGCGACGAACGTCGGTCGAGCGGAGCCCGGGCGTCTCCGCGACCAACGGCAGATGCTCGGCGGCATACCGCCGCTCGAACTCGGAGAGCGCGGCCTCGCCGCCCTCGGGTCGACGGAACAAGGCAAGCAACGTGGTCATGTCGGGACCTCCGTGGTGGGTGCCTCGCGGGCACGTTCGCGGGCGACGGACTCGGTCGATCGATAGAAGTCGGTGAGCGCCGCTTCCAGCAGCGGCAGATGGACGACGAGCGGATCATGGCCGACGTCGGGCAGGATGAGCAGCCGGCCGTCCTGGACCTGTCTCGCCAGCGCCGCGGCCTGCGCGATCGGCACGAACGGGTCCCGGTCGCCGGCGATGACCATCGTCGGAGCCTCGATCGTGCGCATGTCATGGGCCGCGAGCAATGGCTGGGTGGCGATGTCCGCGACGATCGCGTCGAGCAGCCGTCGCCAGCTGCCCGGCCCGTGGGCCGGGTCATGGCGGGCAGCCAGGCGCGCCGCCCAGTCCGGGTCCTCGCGCTCGATACGATCGGGGTCCATCAACGCGCGGCCGACCGCGTGTCGTGGCTCGCGCTCGGTCCCGATGCTGATCGCCACGAGCGTCCGGATCCTGTCCGGGAACCGCACCGCGTAGTGGAGCGCGGTCATCCCGCCGAGCGAGTAGCCGAGCAGGTGGAACGTGCCAATACCGACGGCGTCGACGAATGCATCGAGGTCGGCGACCAGGTCGGCAGTGGTCCAGTCCTCGGCCGGGTCCCAGGCCGTCCCCGCGTGGCCGCGCGCGTCAGGCAGGTAGCACCGGAAGCCCGCAGCCAGCAGCGGTCGCAGCGTCTCGAAGTGGTCGCGCCCGCTGCCGGTCGCACCATGCAGGAGCACCAGCGGCGGTCCGGCGCCATCGACCTCGTACGTGGTCGCCCGCCCATCGGCTTCGATCGTCAGCATCGGCGCCGATGCTACAGGTCTGTATCCTCGGGTCGATGCTGACCCAGCGTCCGGCCGCCTCCGTCGAGGACCTCCGGACGGCAACGGACCTGATGTCGGCCGCCTGGCGATCGGGCGCCACGGATGTCGCCGAGTCGCCGGCAGCCATCGAATGGTGGTACGCGCTGAGCTTCCCCGACGCGTTGGGCGACCACCTCCGGCTATGGTCCGACGGTGACCGCCCGGTGGCCTGGTCGTGGCACGAGCCGCCCGACATCGAGACCCACGTCTGGACCGGCGACGCCGAGACGGACACAGCGGCCTACAAATCGCTGATCGCCGCCATCGTGGAGGAGGCCGGCGACGCCGAGGTGGCAGCCTTCGCCACCCAGGACGACACGGCCTCGATCGGCATCCTCGCCGAGCACGGCTTCCAGCCCGAAGGCAGACGACTTTCCCAATGGCAGCGGCGGGCGAGCGATGGGCGCATCACGGAGGCACCTGTGCCGGCCGGATACCGCATCCGCGGCCTGCGGGGCCCGGATGAATTCCCGGCCCGCGTCGCCCTCCACCGCGCCGCGTTCCCACCGTCGCGCCTCACGGTCGAAAAGTACGAGCGGCTGCTCACGGTGCCGCACTACCGCCTCGCCGACGACCGCGTGGTCGAGGCACCCGACGGGAGCCTCGTCGCCTTCGCGCTCGGTTGGCTGGACCCGGTCGGGCGCGTCGCCGAGTTCGAGCCCATCGGCACCCACCCCGATCACCAGCGGCGCGGGCTATCCCGGTCGCTCGTGACGAGCGGGCTCCAGCGCTTCTTCGACGCCGGCGCCCGGATCGTCCAGGTCTATTCCGATGCCGCAGAAGCGCCGGCCGAAGCCCTCTACGCAGCAACCGGCTTCCACCGGCGAGCATCCCACCAGCGCTACGTACGCCGGTCGCCACGGATCCCGGAAGGTACGATCGACGCATGACGAACGAGGGGCAGGGCACGCGGATGGAGCGCGATTCGATGGGCGAGATGGCGGTGCCGGCCGACGCCCGCTACGGGGCGTCCACGCAGCGGGCCGTCCTCAACTTCCCGATCTCGGGCCAGCGCTTCCCCCGGCGCTTCATCCGTGCGCTCGCCCTGATCAAGCAGGCAGCCGCCGAAACGAACGACGAGCTCGACCTGCTCGCGCCGGACGTCGCCGCAGCCATCGCCGCCACCGCCGCCGAGGTCGCCGAGGGCAGGTACGACGAGCACTTCCCGATCGACATCTACCAGACCGGATCGGGCACGTCGACCAACACCAACATGAACGAGGTCATCGCCAACCTGGCGTCGGAGCGGCTCGGCGACGGCCGTCGCGTCCACCCGAACGACGACGTCAACCGCTGCCAGAGCTCCAACGACGTCATCCCGAGCGCCCTCCAGTTGAGTGCCGCGCTGGCGATCGAAGAGGCGCTGATCCCCGCCCTGGTCGACCTCCAGCAGTCGCTCGCGGCCAAGGCGGAGGCGTTCTGGCCGGTCGTCAAGACGGGCCGGACCCATCTACAGGACGCGACGCCGATCCGGCTTGGCCAGGAATTCGAGGGCTATGCCGGGCAGGTCGAGGCGGCGATCCGGCGGATCCAGGCGGCACGGGACGAGCTCTTGACGATCCCCCTCGGCGGGACCGCGGTCGGCACCGGCATCAACGCCCACCCGGAGTTCGCGGCCCGGGCCTGTGCCCGCCTCACGGAGCTCGTCGCCCTGCCGGTCCGCGAGGCGCCGAACCACTTCCACGCCCAGGCCACCCTCGATGTCCCGATCGCCGCCCACGGCGCCATCCGAACGACCGCGCTGGGTCTGTGGAAGATCGCCTCCGACATCCGGCTGCTGGGCATGGGTCCGCGCGCCGGGATCGGTGAGCTGGCACTGCCCGAGACGCAACCGGGGTCGTCGATCATGCCGGGCAAGGTGAACCCGGTGATCATCGAGAGCCTGACGATGGTGGTCGCCCGGGTCGTCGGCAACGACGCGACCGTCGCGTTCGCCCAGACCGGGTCGCTCCTCGAGCTCAACGTGATGCTGCCGGTCACCGCGGTCTCGCTGCTCGAGTCGATCGAGCTCCTGGCGGCCGCGGCCGCCAACTTCGCGGACCGGACGGTCGATGGGCTCGTCGCGACGGACCGTGGCCCGCAGCTCGTCGAGCAGGGCCTGATGCTCGCGACCGCCCTCGCGCCGGTGATCGGCTACGACGAGGCTGCCGCGCTCGCAAAGGAAGCGTTCAAGAGCGGGCGGACCATCCGCGAGCTGGCACTCGAGCGGGGCATGCCTGCCGACGAGGTCGATCGGCTGCTCGACCCGGAAGCGATGACGGCGCCCGGGCTCGGCGGGGGGCCGGCCGGCGGCTGAGGTCAGGCGCGCCGCAGCGGCATGGTCGGGCGGACCGCGCCGATGGCGAGTGCGATCCACGCCGCGCCCGCGAGCGGCCAAGCGATCGGCGACGGGATCAGCATCGCCGCACCAGCGATCAGGACCGCCTCGGCGACCGGATGATCGCCGGCCCGTGCGCGGATCAGGCCCACGAGCACGGTGCCGACCCCCGCGATCGAAAGGGCCGCGCCGGTGATGGCGCCGTACGGGCCACCCAGCAGCGCGCCGACGAGCGTCACGATGAGCGCGATGTGGCCGATGACGGCGATCGCCAGCGCGGGTCCCGTGCCCCGCGGGCCGCCAAGACCCGAGCGGCGGCCGACGGCCAGCACGACCCGAGCGCCCGCGGCCGTACCGATCAGCCCGATGGGCAACGTCTCCACGAGGAACCCCGGCCAGTCGGGGAGCAGTGGTTGGGTGGCCGCCGCAAGCCCGGCGACGATCCACGCCACGCCGGCGATCACCGATGCCACGACCGGCGTCGCCGGCGCCGCAATGGGGTGGACGTGGGCATCCATCGCACCGCGCACCAGGTCGAGACGCGTCCGCAGGTCGAGCGCTCGGTCCTCGAGGACGGCCAGCATCTCGGCCTCGTAGCGATCCCGCCACGCGCGCGGATAGAGTCGCAGCAAGGCCGCCCCCTTGACGCGTCGCGATCGATCGTTCAGACGCATCCGTTCTCGACCAGCGGCGGGATCACCCCCGGCTGGCCGAGCGGGATCGGGAGCGGGCCGAAGGTGACCTTGGAGGTATCGACGAACAGGACGCCATCGGCGTCCACCCGGACGGCGAACCGATCCATGCCACGCTCGGCCGGGCCGTATCGCTCGCCATGGACCTTGATCCCGAGGCGATCGTAGCGCGACTGATGGCACGGGCAGCGCATCCAGAAGTCCTCCAGGCACGGGTTCGGACGGCAGCCGAGGTGCGGACAGATCTGTGACAGGGCTCGAACGTTGAGCGCCACCCCATCGCCGCTCGGATCCTCGCCCGCGAACCACCCCCCACGTGCGGGGTCGATGGTCACGACGAACGCCTTGGCAGCCGCCACGTATGCCGGGAATCCCTCACCGACGGGCAGCGAGCCATAGACCGACAGGAACTCGGCGAACGTCCCCACGCGGACGACGCCGCTCGCTGCGCGGCCCGCCGACCAGGCGAAGCCGAGCGTGCCGGCGACGGCCTCGACCGCCCACAGGCCGATGGCGGCGCCCAACGCCCGACGCATGAGCGTCCGCCTCGAGAAGCCCTGGACGACGTCATGTCGAGCGGCGGCCAGCGCCGGTGCGGAGAGCGCCCGGATCGGCGTCGTCAGGTCGCTCATGACGACGACTCGCGCAGTCGCTCGAGCCCGGTTCGTGACAGCGCACGCAGTCGTTCGAGCTGGCCGCGAACGGTCGCCTCGCCGAGACCGGTGAGACGGTACGGTCGGCGCCGGTCGACAGCCTCGAGCGGTTCGATCAGGCCGCGTCGCTCGAGCCGAGCCAGGGCGCCGTACAGCGTGCCCGGTCCCATCGGGGTCCCGCTGATGGCCTCGACGTCGGTCATGATCGCGTAGCCATGCTTGGGGCCATCGCTCAGCGAGACCAGGATGTAGAGCGACGGCTCCGCGAAGCGGCCGAGGTCGGTATCGGAGTCCTTCATGGGTCGGCCCTCTATACCACGGCGCGATATATCGTGAAGCGATATATAGTCCCGATCCGACCGCGCGTCAAGCCCCGCGACGCGATCGCCCACCGGTACAATCCGGCCCGATGACCGACACGCGTCTCTGGGACCGCGCCGCCGTCGCCGTGGCGAACGATGGCCGCCGGCTGCCCGCCGTCGCGGCGCTGGGCGCCGAACATCCGAGCGTCGCCGAGCTGTTCGACTTCATGCGCGACGCGGAGCTGCGGTTCGCGACCCTGCGGATGCGCATCCTGGAGCGCGCCGTGACGACCCATGGCGAGGACGTCACCCAGCTCGACGTCATGCTCCGCCACCCCGGTCACGCCAAGGTCACCACAAGCCGACCCGACCAGCTCGTAGGTGGGCAGTACGAGGTCTGGGTCTCGGATGGGGACATCGTCCGAACGTACGCCGCCGCGCACAAGCTCGGCACGCAGCGGCCCATCCGCAACCGTCCGCGCGGCCTCGACGATCCGGACCTGCCCGGGATGTCCAGGATCTATGAGCCCGTCACGGCACTGCCGATGGAGACGCTGCCCGACACGTTCGTCCACCCCGGCGGCTTCTGCCAGAACGTCCTGGCCACGGGCCCGTGCAGGATCACCGGCGTCGGGCAGGCACTGGGACGGGCCGTGATCATGCTCCGCTCCGACCATCCGCGAACGATCGAGCTGCCGGGCGACCGGCCCGACCACCGATTCGAGATCACGGTCGACCGCGAGACGGGACTGATCCTCCGATTGGTCGAGACCATCGGCGGGTCGATCACGCGCGATGCGGTGGCAACCGAGGTGGAGCCCGACGCGCCATTGCCGCCGACCGCCTTCGACTTCGTCTTCCCGACCGGGACGACGATGCTCTACTGACCGCGCCCACCCAGCCCAGGCCCCGCAGGCGCGACCACGCTTCCTCCGCTTCCATCCGACGCGTATAGTCGGCGCCGAGATCCACGCCCCGGGCTGGGGGAGCGCCGGGGGAGGATCCCGAGCACGCTCGGAAAGGAGGCGCACCCGACCATCCCGCGCCGTGCGGTCGTCGCTGCGGCGCCATTTCGTGCCCGTTTCCAACTTGTCCCCGCGTCATCCCGCCACGTCCCCGCAACTCGCGCGCGGCGCACCGTGATCGGTCGCAGCCGGCGCACGATCGTCCCGACGAAGCGGGACGGTCACCCGGGCGATCCGCCGCCGCCCCAGGTCGGCGCTCCGCCCTCGTGAGGGAGGTACCGATGACTCAGCCTACGTCGCGCGACGATGTCATCCGCCAGGACGTCGCCGACCTGCACAAGCTGGGCTATGCGCAGGAGCTCTTCCGCTCGATGGGCGGATTCAGCAACTTCGCCATCAGCTTCAGCATCATCAGCATCCTGACCGGCGCGGTCATCCTGTACGACTACGGCCTGGCCTGGGCCGGCACGGCGGCCGTGCTCATCGGCTGGCCGCTGATCACGATCTTCGTGGTCGCCATCGCCGCGTCGATGGCCGAGATCGCCTCTGCCTACCCGACGGCCGGTGGCCTGTACTACTGGGCCAGCCGGATGAAGAACAAGGAATGGGGTTGGTGGACGGCCTGGCTGAACCTCATCGGCCAGTTCGCGATCGTCGCCGGCATCAATTACGCGGCGGCGGGCTTCCTGAACGCCACGATCATCTCCCCGTTGCTCGCGAACGCCGGCGTCGACTACGGGAACACGTCGGTCTTCATCGGCGGGCTCATCAACGGGCAGTTGGTGACGATGGGCATCCTCATGCTCATCGAGCTCGCGATGAACATCGCTGGCATCAACCTCGTCGCGCTGCTCAACCAGGTCAGCGTCTGGTGGCACATCGTCATCGTCGCGGCGGTGGTGTTCCTGGTGTTCCTCGCCGGGAAGCCCGATGAGTCAGGGCTCACATTGTTCGCGGTCCAGCCGCTCGATACGGCCGGATCATGGGACAACAACCTCGGCTTCATCCACCTCACATACGGACCAGCGATCAGCTACCCACTGGTGCTGGCGTTCTTCTTCTCGCTCCTGCAGGCGAACTGGACCTACACGGGCTATGACGCCTCGGCGCACGTCGCCGAGGAGACCGTCGGCGCCCGGATCGCGAGCGCGTGGGGCCTGTTCATGTCGGTGGCCGTCAGCGCCGTCGTCGGCTTCGTGTTCCTGCTCGCGTTGACGACCCATCTGCCGAACCTGAGCGCGCTCTTCCCGGCGTCACTCGACGACTCGGCGACCTACAGCCAGTACTACTTCGGCGGCGGCGTCGCCGTGATCGACATCCTTCGCTACAACCTCGGCGGGCTCGGCGACCTGTTGAGCGCCGGCATCGCGATCGCGATGGCGTTCTGCGGGCTGTCATCGGTGGCGTCGGCCGGCCGGATGCTGTTCGCGTTCAGCCGCGACGACGGGCTGCCCGGCGCCGCATGGCTGAAGAAGGTCTCGCATCGCTATCGGACGCCGGCGAACTCGCTGGTGGCGATCGTCGTCGTGTCGTGGCTGTTCAGTGTCGCGGCTTTCATCGTCGGGACCGGCACCGCCATCGTGATCATCACCGCGATCAGCACGATCTTCCTGTACGCCGCGTACGGGGTCGTCATCTATCTCGGAGCGACGACGCAAGGCTGGCTCTCCGAGCGCGTCTGGAGCCTCGGCCGCTGGTCCAAGCCGATCGCCTGGGTGGCGGTCGCCTGGGTCCTCGTCCTGATGGTCCTCTTCTCGTGGCCGACCTCGGGCAACATCTCGTGGCCGTTCATGGTCGTGACCGTGGTGCTCCTGCTCATCTACTACTACGGGTATGCGCGCGAGCACTTCAAGGGTCCGCGGTCCATGGGCGACAGCGCGGAGCTGACCGAGATCGAGCGTGAGTTCGAGCATGCAGCCGAGGAGGTCCAGCCGGCCTGAACCCCCCATCACCGACGCAGCCACGTCGGGGGCCGTCCGGTTCCGCCGGTCGGCCCCCGAACCGTCACCGCGCAGGGACAAGGAGCCAGCCATGACCGACCACGACGGCGATCACGGCCATGCCGCCAAGCACCCTCGCCTCGCCGAGCTCGAGACGATGGTCCGCGATGGTCGGATCGACACCATCGTCGTCGCATTCACCGACATGCAGGGCCGACTCATGGGCAAGCGTGTCCACGGCCAGGCCTTCCTCGATGGCGTGATCTCGCACGGTGCCCATTTCTGCACGTACCTGCTGGGCACCGACATGGAGATGAACACGCCCGAGGGCTACCGGCTTATGAACTGGGAGACCGGCTATGGCGACTGGATCGCCGAGCCGATCTGGGACCAGCTCCGCTTCCCACCGTGGCTGCCCGGCACGGCCATGGTCCTGAGCGACACGGTCGATGAGGAGACCGGCCGGGAGATCCCGGTCTCGCCCCGGACCATCCTCAAGAAGCAGGTCGCCGCTGCGACCGGTGCAGGGTTCGCGATCAAGGCCGGCTCCGAATTCGAGTTCTACGTCCTGAAGGACTCCTGGGAGTCGCTCGCTGAGCGGGGCTGGCCGGTACCGACCCCGTTCGGCTACTACAACGAGGACTACCACCTCCTCCAGGCGACGAAGGCGGAGCCACTCCACCACCTGCTGCGCACGCAGATGAGCGCCGCCAACGTGCCCATCGAGTTCAGCAAGGGCGAGGCCGCCAACGGCCAGCACGAGGTCAACATCCGGTACGACCACGTGCTCGAGTCGGCCGACCGGAGCGTCGTGTTCAAGCATGGCGCGAAGGAGATCGCCTACCTGAACGACTGGGGCATCACGTTCATGGCCAAGCCCGACCACCGCTGGACCGGGTCATCGGGGCACCTGCACATGAGCGTCTGGGATGCCGGCAAGGATGTGCCGTTGATGCATGCCACGGGTCGTGAGCGACCCGGGCCCTACGGGCTGTCGAAGGTCGGCCAGCAGTTCATGGCCGGGATGATGGCGCTGTCGCGCGAGCTCGCGGTGTTCGTCGCGCCGTTCATCAACTCGTACAAGCGCTACGCATCGCTGTCATGGGCGCCGGTCAACGTGGTCTGGGGTCGGGACAACCGGACGACCGGGTTCCGGCTGGTCGGTCACGGGCCCTCGCTCCACGTGGAGAACCGCTTCCCGGGCGGCGACATGAACGCCTACCTCACCTATGCCGCCATGGTCGGGGCCGGCCTGTACGGCATCCGGAAGGGCCTCAAGCTCGAGGATGAGTTCAAGGGGAACGGCTACCTGGCGAAGGGCCACCCGCGGATGCCCCGCGCCCTGTACGAGGCGATCGCCGAGCTCGAGCGATCCGAGGCCGCGGTCGACATCTTCGGCCAGGACGTGGTCGACCACTACCTCAACGCTGCGCGCGTCGAGCAGGAGACCTACGACGCGATGGTCCATCCTTGGGATCGCGAACGCTATCTCGAACGAGGCTGACCCCGATCCCTTGACCCGCGCCGACCTGCCCGTGGAGCCGCTTGTCGATGGGGCGCAGCGCGTCCAGGACGCGCTCTATCGGATCGCGGAGGCCGCGAGCGCCGCCAAGGACCTGCATGCGTTCTACGCCACGATCCACGGGATCGTCGGCGAGCTCATGTACGCGCCCAACTTCTATGTCGCCTTGTACGACAAGGAGCGCGGGGCGATCAATTTCCCGTACTACGCCGACACGGTGGATCCGTCCCCGCCCGATCCGAAGCTCTGGACACCGCTGGGCCTCGGCGGTGCGGGCGGGATGACGGCGTACGTCCTCCGCACGGGGCAGGTGGTGTTCGTGGATCAGGCTCGCTGGCGCGAGTTGATCCGGCGAAACGAGGTCGTCGCCACCGGGACGCCCGCAGTGGAGTGGATCGGTGCCCCGCTTCGCTCGGAGGACGAGACGATCGGCGTCGTCGCGGTCCAGACATACGTGGCGGACCAGCGGTACGAGCCGGATGACGTCGAGGTGCTGGCGTTCGTCGCGCAACACATCGCGTCGGCGCTGACGCGGGCCCGGGCAATCGAGGAGACGCGCGAGCGCAACGCCGAACTGTCCCTGATCAACGAGATCGGCTCGGCGCTCGCGAAGCAGCTCGACTTCCACGAGATCATCGAGCTCGTCGGCGAGCGAGTCCGGTCGATCTTCGGGGCGCCGACGATCTTCGTCGCGATGTACGACGCGGCGACGGACCGGATCTCGTTCCCGTACAGCATCGACGAGGGCGAGCGGTTCGAGCGCTCGGCGGTCGATCTCGGCGCGGGCCTGACGTCGTCGATCATCACCGGCGCACGGGCCGTCCGGGTCGGGTCGGACGATGAGGCGAACGCCCAGGGTGCGGTCCAGATCGGCGGTTCGGCCACAGAGTCCTTCCTGGGCGTCCCGATCACGACCGGCGAACGCGTGATCGGGGCGATCGGCCTCGAGCGGCTCGAGCGCGATGCCTTCACCGCATCCGACGAACGACTGCTCGGCACGCTGGCCTCGAGCATGGGCGTGGCGCTCGAGAACGCGAGGCTCTTTGGCGAGACGAAACGGCTCCTTGCCGAGACGGACCAGCGGGCGGCCGAGCTGGCGGTGATCAACGAGATCGGGACGGCGCTCGCCAGGCAGCTCGAATTCACCGAGATCTGCGAACTCGTCGGAGAGCGCGTCCGGGCCATCTTCCGCGCACCCTCAGTCTCGATCGGTCTCTATGACGAGGCGGCGCAGGTCATCTCCTGGCCATACGAGCTCGATGACGGTGAGCGGTTCCACACCGAGCCGTTCGAGCTCGGACCGGGATTGACGTCCCGAGTCATCTCGACCAGGAGACCGCTGCGGGGTAGCACGAACGCGGAGCTCGCGGGGCTCGGGGCCATCCAGACCGCGGGCAGTGTCAGCCAGTCGTGGCTCGGCGTCCCGATCGTCAGCGGGGACCGGGTCGTCGGGCTGATCATCCTGGAGAGCACCGAACCCGGACTCTTCTCCGAGTCGGACGAGCGGCTGCTCACGACGATCGCGGCGAGCATGGGCGTGGCCCTCGAGAACGCCCGGCTCTTCGGCGAGACCAAGCGCCTCCTCACCGAGACCGACGAGCGTGCAGCGGAGCTGGCCATCATCAACGAGGTCCAGCGCGGTCTCGCCGAACGGCTCGACATGCAAGCCATGTACGACGTCGTCGGCGACAAGATCCAGGAGATCTTCGACGCCCAGGTGGTCGACATCGGGATCGTCGACCGTGAGGCAAGCCTGATCCACTTCCCGTACACGATCGAGCGCGGCACGCGGTTCCCGGATGAGCCGATGGCGATCGAGGGCCCGCGCGCGCACGTCCTTGAGACCCGGCAACCCCTGCTGATCAACGAAAACCTCCTGGAACGAGTGGCAGCCATGGGCCAGGCGGTGGGCGTGATCCAGGGGGACCCCGCGAGATCGATCGTCTATGCGCCACTCGTCGTCGGGGACGAGGCCCGGGGCGTCATCACGCTGCAGAACCTCGACCGCGAGCACGCCTTCACCGACGGCGATGTCCGCCTGTTGACCACGCTCGCGGCGAGTCTCAGCGTCGCGCTCGAGAACGCGCGCCTGATCGACGAGACGCGCCGCCGCGTCGCCGAGCTGGACACTGTCAATCAAGTCGGTCAGGCGATCGCCACGCAGCTCGATCTTGCCGCGCTGATCGAGCTGGTCGGCGAACAGATGCGGGAAACGTTCGCTGCCGACATCGTCTACGTCGCGTTGCACGATCCGGCAACGAACTTGATCAACTTCCCGTTCTTCCACGAGGCCGGCCGGCGGCAACGTCAGGACCCATTGCCGATCGGGACGAACCTCACCTCGCGCATCCTGCTCGGGAGGCAGCCGCTCCTGCTCAACACGAGCGCCCAGTTCGATGAGCTCGGGACGCGGGGCGTCGGCACCCTGGCGAAGTCCTACCTGGGCGTACCGATCATGGCGGGAGACGAAGCCATCGGCGTGATCAGCGTCCAGAGCACCCAGCAGGAAGGCCGCTTCGGCGAGGACGACGTGCGCCTGCTGAGCACCATCGCCGCGAACGTCGGCGTCGCGATCCAGAACGCGCGGCTGTATGACGAGACGCATCGGCGCGCCGAGGAGATGGGCGCGCTGGCCGACGTCGGCCGTGAGATCTCGGCAACGCTCGATCCGACGGCCGTCCTCGAGCGGATCGCCGAGCACGCGATGAATCTGCTGACCGCTGGCTCGAGTGCCGTGTACCTTGCGCAGCCGGGCGGACGGACGTTCCGGGCGATCGTGGGCCGAGGCGAGATCGCCGACCAGCTCCTCGCCGACACGATCCACCTGGGCGAGGGGGTGATCGGCAACGTCCTCGAGGCTCGCCGCGCCGAGATGATCAATGACGTGCTGGCCGACAAACGGACACGGATCATCCCGGGAACCGATCCGGACGTGAACGATCGATTGATGGCCGCGCCGTTGATCGCGCATGACGAGGTCATCGGCGGGATGGCGGTGTGGCGACCGATCCCGAGTGAGCCGTATTCACAGAGCGACCTCGACCTGCTCGTCGGCCTTTCACAACACGCGGCGATCGCGATCGACAACGCGCGTCTCTACGGCGAAGCCCAGGAAGCGCGTGACGCGGCGCAGGACGCGGACAAGGCCAAGAGCACGTTCCTCGCCGCGATGAGCCACGAGATCCGGACGCCGATGAACGCGATCATCGGGATGAGCGGATTGATGCTCGACACCCCGCTCGATGACGAGCAGCGCGACTACGCCGAGACTATCCGGACCTCGGGTGACGCGCTGCTCACGATCATCAACGACATCCTCGACTTCTCGAAGATCGAGGCCGGGCGGGTCGAGCTGGAACATCAGGCGTTCGAACTGCGCGCGTCCATCGAGGGCGCGATCGACGTCCTGGCACCAGCAGCCGCCGTGAAGCACCTCGAGCTCGTCTATGCCATCGACGACGAACTGCCACGCACGATCGTCGGCGACCAGGGCCGGGTGCGCCAGATCGTGATCAACCTGTTGTCGAACGCGATCAAGTTCACCGAGAGCGGTGAGGTCGAGCTCGCCGTGACCGGGCGTCGCCTGGATGGCGCGGACGACCGGGCCGCTCCCCGCTGGCTCCTCTCGGTGACCGTCCGCGACACCGGGATCGGCATCCCGGGCGACCGGATGGATCGGCTGTTCCAGTCGTTCAGCCAGGCGGATGCATCGATCTCACGACGATACGGCGGCACGGGGCTCGGCCTGGCCATCAGCCGCCGACTGGCGGAGCTGATGGACGGCGACCTCGTTGCGAGCAGCGACGGCGTGGCGGGTCGAGGCAGCACATTCGAGTTGACCTTCGCGGCCACCGCTGCGCAGGACGTGGTCGCGCCGGAACCGGTCCGCCTGGTCGACCTCGCCGGTCGTCGCGTCCTCGTGGTCGACGACAACGCCACGAACCGACGGATCCTGCTCAAGCTGATCGAACGCTGGGGCATGACCGGACGAGACAGCGGCTCACCGCGCGAGGCACTCGGCTGGGTCGTCGGCGGCGAACGGTTCGATCTCGCGATCGTCGACCTTCACATGCCTGAGCTGGATGGGATCGCCTTGGCGACCGCGCTGCGCGCCGCGCAGGCTGGCACGTCCACATCGGTCGTCGTGCTCTCGTCGCTCGGCGTCCATGAGCGCGACCACGATGCGGTCGCGGCATTCCTCGTCAAACCGGTCAAGCCGTCCGCGCTCTACGACGCCATGGCGACCGCTTTGGCCGGCCAGGTCACCGCTGTACCGGTCCGTGCCAGCGGGGCCGAGATCGACCATGGCCTTGGCGCCCGCCATCCGCTCCGCATCCTGCTCGCGGAGGACAACCCGGTGAACCAGAAGCTGGCGCTGCGCCTCCTCGACCGGATGGGCTACCGCGCGGACGTGGCGGGCAACGGCCTCGAGGCGATCGCCGCGATCGAGGGATCGACCTACGACGTCGTCCTGATGGACATCCAGATGCCGGAGCTCGACGGCCTCGAAGCGACCCGCCGGATCCGCCGACGATGGCCGGGCGATGAGGGCCCTCGGATCGTCGCCATGACGGCGAACGCGATGGATGGCGATCGCGAGGCGTGCCTGGCGGCCGGCATGGACGACTACATCGCAAAGCCCATCGCTCCCGAGGCGCTGCAGGCGTCCCTCATGGCAGCCGCACGGGTGGAGCACCCAGCCGATGGAACCGTCCCATGACCGGCGGGCGTGTCCTCGTGGTCGACGACACGCCGTTCAATCGGCGACTGCTCGTCCGCCTGCTCGAGAAGATCGGCCACGAGGCTGTCGAAGCGGAAGACGGGCGCGAAGCCCTCGCCCGCCTCACGGACGATGCCGCGCCTCCCATCGACGTGGTCCTGCTGGACATCGTGATGCCGGAGATGGACGGCTATCAGACCCTCGAAGCGCTCAAGGACGACGAGCGGCTACGCGACACGCCGGTCATCGTGATCACCGGCGTGGACGAGCTCGACAGCGTCGTGCGCTGCATCCGGATGGGCGCCGCCGACTACCTGCCCAAGACCGTCGACCCGGAGATCCTGCGGGCCAGGATCGAGGCGTCGCTCGCCCAGAAGCGGTTGCGCGACAACGAGCGCGAGCTGCTCGCGACCATCGACCGCCAACGATCCCAGCTGTCGCGGTTCCTCTCGCCACAGGTCGCGGAGCTGGTGTCGAGCGCCGACGGCGAGGCGATGCTGGCCGGTCACCGGCGCGAGATCACCGCGATGTTCTGCGATCTCCGCAACTTCACGACGTTCTCCGAGTCGGCCGAGCCGGAGGAGGTCATCACGTTCCTGCGTGCCTATCACGCCGCGATGGGTGAACTGATCGTCGAGCACGAGGGGACGCTCGAGCACTTCGCGGGGGACGGGTTCATGACGTTCTTCAACGATCCCATCGAGCAGCCCGACCACGCGGCGCGCGCGATCGGCATGGCCGTGGAGATGCGTGACCGGTTCGCACAGCTGTCGACGGATTGGCGGCGGCGGGGCCACGTCCTGGAGATCGGTATCGGGATCGCCACCGGGTACGCGACGCTCGGCCGGATCGGCTTCGAGGGGCGCTACGACTATGGGGCGATCGGCAGCGCGATCATCCTGGCGTCGCGGCTGAGCGGCGAGGCGGCGCCCGGCGAGATCCTCGTCACCCAGCGGACGTTCGGCCAGGCCGAGGGCGCGGTGCACGGCGAATGGGTCGGCGACCGGACGCTCAAGGGCTTCAGCCGGCCCGTCCCGACGTACGCGATCAGGGGGTTGGCAGGCGTCGAGGCCGCGACGTGACCCTCGACCCGGCGGCGATGGCCCGCTTGCTCGAGATCACCGGCGACGACGTCGCGTTCGTCGACGAGTTGGTCGACACCTTCATCGATGACGCCGCGGCCCAGCTCGAGGCGCTGCGTGCGGCGGCAGCGGCCGGTGATACGGACGCCGCCGTCCGGCCGGCCCACTCGCTCAAGTCGAACAGCATGAATGTCGGGGCGACGCTGCTGGCCGACCTGTCGCGATCGATCGAGACGGATGGGCGGTCGGGCGCGATCCCGGACCTGTCCGAGCGGGTGCGAGCGGTCGAGGCCGAGTTCGCCGCAGTACGCGACGCCCTGCTCGCGGACCGCTCGGCCCGCTGAGGCTCGCCCTTCCCCTGGCTACCCGATCTTGATCCGAGCGGGGTCGGTCGCGACTAGTACGAACGTCCTATCGCCCGCCGCCAAGGGTCCTGGTCCCCTCAGCGGGATGCGCGTCAGCGACCTCTCGCAGCCTCGTCGCGACGTCGTGGTGGCCGGCAGCCTCGGCCAGGTCGGCCGGCGTGCCGCCAGCGCCGACGGCCACGGTCGGGTCGGCGCCCGCCGACAGGAACAGCTCGACCAGTTCGGTGTCGCCGTGCTGCGCAGCCTCATGGAGCGGCGTGTAGCCGCCGTGCTGCGTGGCGTCGACGTCGGCCCCGGCCGCGAGGAGCAGCCGGCAGACCTCGATGTGGCGACCGGCGGCCGCGGCGTGGAGCGGCTGGTTGGCGAAGTCGTTGGTCGTGTAGGTGTCGACGCGGGCGCCCGCCTCGAGCAGGATCCGCGTGACCTCGGTCTTGCCGAAGAACGCGGCGAGATGCAGGGCAGTGAACCCGTCGGGCGACATGGCCGTCCCTGCCGCGGCGTCGTCGGCAAGGCCCTCACGGAGGCGGTCGATGCGCCCGAGGGCGGCCGCCTCGAACACATCGAGATCGGGATCGGCGGCGAGCAGGACGTCCATCGTCGGCCGGTCGAAACGGTAGCGCGCAAGCAGCAGCGCCGAGACGCCGTCGGCGCCACGGGCCATCGCCAGCGAAGGGTCGTCGGCCACCAGCGCAGCGACCCGCTCGGTGTCGCCGGCCGCGACGGCGTCCATCATCTCGGCGGGCGTGCCCATGCGCCGAGCGTACCTCAAGGCGCTGGGGCCACGAGTACGATGTCCGCCCACATCGCGCCATGCGCGGCGAGGCAGGGAGGGTGAGCCACCGATGCGACTCGCGGACAAGGTCACGATCATCACCGGCGCCGGCGGCGGGATGGGTCGGGTGGCCGCCCGTATCTTCGCGGGCCATGGCGCCAAGGTGGTCGTCGCGGAGTACAGCGAAGCGGCCGGCCAGGAGACCGTCGACCTCATCACAGCGGCGGGTGGGCAAGCGACGTTCGTCCGGGTCGACGTGTCCGACGAGGCCGACGCTAAGGCGATGGTCGATCATGCGGTGACGACCTACGGGCGCCTCGACGTCCTCTACAACAACGCGGGCGTGATGCCCGAGGCCGACCATTCGGTGACGGACACCTCGGTCGAGATCTGGGATCAGGTCATGGCCGTCAACGTGCGCGGCGTCTTCCTCGGCTGCAAGTACGCGATCCCGGCGATGGAGGCCTCGGGCGGCGGCTCGATCATCAACATCTCGAGCTTCGTCGCCTTGCTCGGCTGCTCCGTGCCGCAGGACGCCTACACCGCCTCGAAGGGTGCGGTGCTGAGCCTGACGCGCAGCCTGGCCGTGCAGTTCGGGCCGAAGGGGATCAGGACGAATGCCATCTGCCCGGGCCCCGTCGAGACGCCGCTGCTGATGGACTGGCTGGTAAAGGACGAGGACGCCAAGCGGATCCGACTGGCGCGCAATCCGACCGGTCAATTCGGGAAGCCCGAGGAGATCGTGCACATGGCGGTCTATCTCGCGTCAGACGAGTCGCGCTGGACGAACGGCGCGTCCCTCGTCGTCGACGGCGGCATCACCGTCAACTACTTCTGAGGGCTGTCATGACCGACCAGCGAACGTCGTCCGCGCGGACCGATGGCCGCCTCGCGTTCGGCGTCGATGTGGGCGGCAGCGGCATCAAGGCTGCGGTGGTCGACGTGGACACCGGCGAACTGCGATCGGAGCGCCTGCGCGTCCCGACCCCGGTGCCCTCCACGCCGGACAAGGTGAGCGCGTCGATCGGGCGGCTGGTGCGCCGGCTGGCCAAGGACACGCCGGTCCCTGCCGACGCACCGATGGGCGTCGGGCTGCCGGGCGTGGCGATCGGCGGCCAGCTGAAGACCGCCGCCAACATCGACCCGGCGTGGGTGGACTACCCGATCGCCGACAAGCTGTCGAAGTCGCTCAAGCGGCGCGTCGAGATCGTGAACGACGCCGACGCAGCCGGCATCGCCGAGATGCGCTTCGGGGTCGGGGCGGGCAAGCCCGGGACCGTCATCTTCCTGACGCTCGGGACCGGAGTCGGATCCGGCGTGTTCGTCGATGGCACGCTCGTGCCCAACACCGAGTTCGGGCAGATGGAGATCCGCGGCCGGCCGGCGGAACGTCGTTCGGCAGCGGCCGCCCGCACCCGCCGCGGGCTGTCGTGGAAGGCGTGGGCGCAGGACCTCGACGAGCACCTCCAGCGCATCGAGGACATCATGTGGCCGACGCTGTTCATCGTCGGCGGCGGGGTGAGTAAGAACGCCGACAAGTACATCCCGAGGCTCACCGCGCGCACACCGGTCGTGCCAGCCCAGCTGCGCAACGATGCCGGCATCGTCGGCGCGGCGATCGTGGCGGTCGACGGGCTCGGCGACGCCAAGTCGACCTGGGACGACCTGCCGCAGGGGAAGCGCCCCGCGTCGTCGTAACCCGGAGCGCACCGCGCCCCATCACCCAGCGGTGCTATCGACGAAGGAGCGGGCGGCCGTCCTTCGTCCTCACCGCTGACCGACGATGCCGACGAAGGGAGGCTGTTTCATCGTCAGCCGCACCGCCCAGCGGTGGATCGACCCACGTGCTTCGTCACTAGCACCTCCCAGCGACGAGATGGCGCGCGGCCGCCAGCCGATGCTCGCGATGGTCGGGTCGATTTCTGATGGGAGCAGACGAACCCGCACATCCAGCGCCGTACCGCTGGTCCCAGAGGCGTGGACGTGCGCGGTTCCTGCGTGGACTAGCAAATCCCCGACCCGTTGTGCCCTCCAAGCCCCTGATCTTCTTGTAGCAGCCAAATCAGGCATATCATCGACGCCCTGATCACTTGCCCTTCCGGCACGCATCCTGAGGCAGCGCGATGACGACCGAATCCCCTGCGCCGACCGGCGCCGACACCCCCACCACGACTCGCATGGTCATCGGCGGCGAGCAGATCGACGCGGCCGATGGCCAGACCTTCGAGGTCGTGAACCCGGCCACCGGCAAGACCATCGCCACGGCGCCGCTCGGCGGGCGAGCCGATGTCGACCGGGCCGTCGAGGCGGCACAGAAGGCGTTCGACGAGCGCAAGGGCTGGGCCGGCTGGGCCGCCGGCAAGCGTGGCCGGACGCTGGCCAAGCTGGCGGACCTGATCAAGAAGAACAGCGAGGAGCTCTCCTGGCTGGAGAGTCGCAACGGCGGCAAGCCGATCACCTCGGCCCGTGGCGAGGTCATCGGGGCGAGCCTCGTGTTCGACTACTACGCGGGTGCCGCGAACAAGATCTACGGCCAGACGATCCCGGTCTCGAAGCCCGGCATCGACCTGACCCTGCGCGAGCCGATCGGCGTCGTGGGGCTGATCGTGCCGTGGAACTTCCCGCTGCTGATGGCGGCCTGGAAGGTGGCGCCGGCGCTGGCGGCCGGGAACGCGGCGATCCTCAAGCCGGCGTCGTACACGCCGTTGACCGCGATCCGGCTCGGCGAGCTGGCGCTCGAAGCCGGGGTGCCGCCGGGCGTCCTCAACGTCGTGACCGGTCCGGGTGGGACGGTCGGCGCGTCGATCGCTGCCCACCCCGGCATCGGCAAGGTCGCGTTCACGGGCGAGACGACGACGGGCCAGGAGATCATGCGGCTCGCCTCGGCGAACGTGAAGAAGATCTCGCTCGAGCTCGGCGGCAAGAGCCCGAACATCGTGTTCGCCGACGCGGACCTCGAGCGGTTCGCCAAGGAATCGCCGTACAGCGTCTTCGACAACGCCGGCCAGGACTGCTGCGCCCGCAGCCGGATCCTCGTCGAGCGCTCGGCCCACGAGCGGGTCGTGGAGCTGTTCGCCGAGGCGACCCGCAACGTCAAGGTCGGCGATCCGGCCGACGATGCGACCGAGGTCGGGCCGCTCGTCAGCACGAAGCAGCGCGACAAGGTCAAGGACTACATCGAGATCGGGCTGGGCGAGGGCGCCACGCTGGTCGTGGGCGGGGCGGCGCCCGAGGATCCGGCCCTGGCGGATGGGGCGTATCTCCTACCGACGGTGTTCGACGGCGTCGACAACGACATGCGCATCGCGCGCGAGGAGATCTTCGGACCGGTGGTGTCGGTCATCCCGTTCGACACGGAGGAGGAAGCGCTCAGGCTGGCCAACGCGACACCGTACGGGCTGTCGGGCTCGATCTGGAGTCGCGACATCGGCAAGGCGATGCGCGCCGCCAAGGCCCTCCAGGCGGGCGTCATCAGCATCAACTCGAACAGCTCGGTCCACACCGAGGCGCCATTCGGCGGGTACAAGATGTCGGGCATCGGCCGCGAGCTCGGGATGGCCGCGCTCGACCTCTACACGGAGACAAAGAACGTCTTCATCGACATCAGCTGAGATCGAGTACACGGGTCGGGTCGAGCCGCCGGGAGGCGGTGGTCGATCCCGCGGGCCGCTGGTGCTCGCCGCCTGGGTCATCGGTCTCGGAGCGGTGGTCGGCCTGGCCGTCATGGGCGCAGGGACAGCGAGCGAGGTGACGACCAGCGACGCGAACCGTCCGATGGCATCGATCGCCGTCGCCGAGCCGGAGACCGCGCGGTCACTGCGCCTCGACCAGCCGGCACGTCGCGACGAGGTCGTGACCACCCCGGACATCATCGTCCGCGGTCAGGCCGGCGCCGGGGTGGCACGCGTCCGGGTGTCGCTCGAGTCCAGGGGCAGCAAGATCCTCGCGACACAGTGGATCGATCGGACGACGTCGACCCATGGGGACGTCCTCACGTTCGAAGCCCGCTTCGAGGCCACGACGTCGAGACCGGCCGGCGTGATGTGGGTGACGGCGACTGCCCTCGGCGCCGATGGCATCCCGATCGACGCGCTGCGCCGACGATTCCAGCTCGGCGAGCTCCGGGTTGTGCCCGCGAGATCGACGACGCGGGAGGTGGTCGTCCGGGGTCGCGTGGCCAGGTCGCTCGGCGACGTCCGCATCGTCCTGCAGTCACAGAACGGGTCGAAGATCGCCTCCGCCTCGATCGATCCGACCGGCGGCGGTCACGGCGGCTGGGTGCCCTTCGAGAGCCGGTTCCGTCTCGCACCCGACGACCAGGGCGAGCGGCCAGCATTCATCGTCGCCGTCGACGCCGGCGGGAGCCCGATCGACCCGGTCCGCCATCCGTTCGGCGACCGGGCGTACGTGTTCATCCCGGCGTCGTTAGGTCCCGCCATCGAGCCGACCCGGTCGATCCATACGACCGGCGAGGACGGCGCCATGGGCGGCATCCCGTTCGGGACGAACTTCCTCCCGGAGCCCTGACGCTCAGAAGCCGCGTTCGGCCGCCGGCCAGGTGAGGTCGGGCCGCCGACGGTCGATCCAGTCACGCAGCATCCACATCGTCGTCCGGAAGGCCAGCCCCGGCCACGGGAGGTGTGCCGGGTCGAACGTCGCGACCTCCAGCGCCTCGCGCGTCTGGCTAGCTGTCCCGCCGACCACGCGCGACTCGAACGCGATCGTGACGACCGCCGCTTCGAGCCGCGTGTACAACCCGATGATGTCGCCCGGTTCGATCAGCAGCCCGGTCTCCTCGAGCGTCTCGCGGATCGCCGCCTGGTGGACGGTCTCGTCGACCTCGAGGAAGCCGCCGGGTTGGGCCCACGCGCCGCGACCAGGCTCGATGCCACGCCGGAGCAGGACGATCCGGCCGTCCTCGGTGATCGGCAGGGTCGTGACTACCAGCCGCGGGTTGACGTACGCGATGTGACCGCACGAGGCACACGACAGGCGATCGCGGTCCTCGCCGTCGATCGCGCCGAGGCGCAGCGCGCTGCCGCAGTTCGAGCAGAAGTTGAGGGTCTCGGCGATCCAGCGCGGGACGCCGTTGCCGGACGCGAGATCGGTCGAGCGGCCGTCGGGACCCTGGTCGAACGCGTCCACCGGTCAGGCGAGCAGGACGATCACGCCGGCGGCGATCAGCGCGGCGAGACCGATGAGGCTGACCGCTACCCAGGCGAGACGGAACCAGGCCTTGCCGCGGTCCACCGGCATCCAGGCCCACGCGGAGCGCCAGATGCGGAGGATGGCGTCTGCGGTCGTGATGACGAGGAGTGGTGCGGCGATGAGCACGCACACCTTGATCAGCGGATCACCCAGCCTCGCGCCGAGGTTGAGCGCGGTGATCGCGATCGCGCCGGCGAACAGTACGGGGACCGACAACAGGATGAAGTGCTTCTGGAGCGGGGTCGGGGCGACCTCGGGGACGGACCTTGGCGGCAGCCCTTGCAGGCTCGGCGGCAGCGTCGTCGGCCGTACCGCCTGGCGGTCGAGGACCGGCATGCCGGGCTCCCAGCGTTCGTCGTCGGTCACCGGGCGAGTGTAGTCGCGGACGGCCGCCGACCTAGAGCAGCCGCTCCTCATGCGCATCGGACGGATCGACGATGGAGGCGCAGGTCGGACAGAAGAAGCGTGCCTCGAGCGCCGTGCCGCACACCCCGTGGCGCAGCGGCTCGACGTCGTTCGAGCGACGCGCTCCCCAGTCGGCCAGGAGCCGCAGCGCCGAGGCCAGCGCTCGTCCATCGGCGGTGAGCTCGTAGGCGTAGCGGGTCGGACGGTCCTGGTAGGGCGTCGAGCGCAGGATCCCGGCCCGCTCCAGCCGCCGAAGCCGGTCGGTCAGGATGTTCGGTGCGATGCCCGGCAGCGCTTCGCCCAGGTCGCCGAAGCGGCGTGATCCGTCGAGCAGCGCCTCCACGAGCAGCAGGCTCCAGCGGTCGCCGACCCGGTCGAGGGCGGCCTCGAGCGGCAGGCGGCGGCGCTCGGTGGCGGGTAGGTCGGTCATCGCACGCCCGATGGTAGTCGGTCGGGGGGCTTGTCAACGGGGCGAGTCAGTAGTAAGTTGCAAGTCACTAGTAACTCACCCCTCGTCCTGCAGGAGCTGCCCCACATCATGAGCACAATCGACGAGATCGGAACCGCCATCGCCGCCGTGGCCGACAAGGTCGGCCCATCGATCGTCGGCGTCGGTCGCGACGGCCGGGGATCGGGCGTCGTCGTCGGCGACGGCCAGGTCCTGACCAACGCCCATAACCTCCGTGGTCGCGAGGTCACCGTCACGTTCGCCGACGGACGATCGACCCGCGGCGAGGTCCGCGGGGTCGACCCGGACGGCGATCTCGCCGTCATCGCCGTGGACACGGCGGGCGCGACCGCGATCGCCTGGAGTGACGACAGCGGCGCGAGCATCGGCGATGCCGTCTTCGGCGCGGCCGCGACCTACGGCGGTGGCAGCCGCGTGACGCTCGGCTTCGTGTCGTCCGTCGCCCGGTCGTTCCGCGGACCGGGTGGCCGGCGGATCGCCGGCAGCATCGAGCACACCGCCCCGCTCGCGCCCGGCTCCTCGGGTGGCGCCCTGACCGACGGCGACGGGCGCCTGGTCGGCGTCAACACGAACCGGATCGGCGAAGGGTTCTATCTCGCGCTGCCGGCCGATGCGGCCCTCCGCTCGCGGGTCGAGGCGCTCGGTCGCGGCGAGTCGGTGGATCGTCCGCGGCTCGGCGTGGCGATCGCGCCCAACCACGTCGCGCGCCGCCTGCGCCGCTCGGTCGGGCTGCCGGAACGTGACGGCATCCTGGTACGTGGCGTGGAGGACGGCAGTGCGGCGGCGGCCGCCGGCGTCGAGGTCGGCGACCTGATCGTGACGGCCGGTGGTCGTGCCATCCGCGACGCCGACGACCTGCAGGACGCGCTCGGCAGCCTCGAGCTCCCGTACGACCTCGTCGTCGTCCGTGGTGCGGACGAGAAGACGCTGAAGGTGACCGCCGCCAAGCTGGAGCGAACGCCGGGCGACGCGTGACGTAGCATCGGGGGCGTGGAACGGTTCCTCGCCTGGTACCGGGTCGGCTCGTCCTATGGCGCCGTCCTCGCGCTGATCGTCGCCAACGCGATCCCGCTCATCGGGGTCCTGTTCCTCGGTTGGAGCGTCTGGAACATCCTCGTCATCTACTGGCTGGAGAACGGGATCGTCGGCGTCTTCAACGTCCTGAAGATCGCGCGTGCCGACGGCTCGCAGGCCCCGCCCGGCCCGAGCTTCATGGTCAACGGCCAGCCCGCGACATCCCTATCGAAGCTCGGGCTCATCCCGTTCTTCGTGATGCATTACGGGCTGTTCTGGGTCGTCCACGGCATCTTCGTGCTCACCTTGCCCGCGTTCATCAACATGGGGCTGCGCAGCGGGCCGGGCCTCGACCTGGATCCGGGCGCGGTGCTGTTCGCCGCGTTCGCGCTCGCGGTCAGCCACGGCCTGTCCTACTGGTGGAACTTCCTGCGCGGCGGTGAGTACCGGCGCGTCACGCCGGCCACGCTGATGTTCGCCCCGTATCGCCGTCTGATCGCCCTCCACCTCACGATCATCTTCGGTGCGCTGGCGGTCATGTTCACCGGCGCTCCGGTCGCTGCGGTCGCGATCCTGGTCGCCGTGAAGACGGTCCTCGATAGCGGCCTGCACCTGGCCGAGCACCGGGCGGCGGGACCCGCCGGTACCGGAGCCGTCGTCACGAACTGACCGACCAGTTGGGTCAGCCCGCGGTCACCCCCCGATGTTCGAGGGGTCGTCCATCACCTTGGCCGTCTGGCGGGCGCGCCAGTCGGCGAGCCGGGTGGCAAGGGCCTCGTCGCCGAGCGCGAGGATCGACGCCGCGAGCAGGCCGGCGTTCGCGGCATTGCCGATCGCGACGGTCGCGACAGGGATGCCTCGTGGCATCTGCACGATCGACAGCAGCGAGTCCAGGCCGCCCAGGTGCTGGGTGGGGATCGGCACGCCGATGACGGGCAATGACGTCTTGGCCGCCAGCATCCCCGGTAAGTGGGCCGCGCCACCGGCGCCGGCGACGATCACGCGGATCCCTCGGGCTGCCGCTTCCTCCGCGTAGCGGAACAGGTGGTCGGGCGTCCGGTGGGCCGACACGACCCGGAGCTCGGCAGGCACGCCCAGTTCGTCGAGGACCGCCATCGCCTCCTCGAGGACCGGGAAGTCCGACCGGCTGCCGCCCACCACCCCGACGCGTGGCCGGCTGCCCTCGTCGCTCACGACGGCTCTTCCTCCAGCCAGCGCAGCAGATCCGCGGCGGCGCGTGCCCGCGCGAGCGCGTCGTCGGTCGTGGCACCCATGGCCGTCACGTGACCCATCTTGCGGCGTTCGAACACCTGCTGCTTGTCGTACAGATGGAGGTGGACGTCGGGATCCGCCATCGCGTGGGCGAGACCCAGCGCATCGAGCCTGGCCGGGCGCGGCTGGCCCGTCCCCAGGATGTTGACGACGGCCGTCTTGGCCAGCGTCTCCGTCGAGCCGAGGTCGAGCCCGCACACCGCGCGGATGTGCTGTTCGAACTGGGATGTCGCCGCACCCTCGATCGTCCAATGCCCGCTGTTGTGGACGCGCGGCGCGAGCTCGTTCACGACGAGCCGGCCGTCGGGCATCAGGAACAGCTCGGCCGTGAGGGTGCCGGTCACGCCGATCGCCACCGCCAGCCGCTCCCCGAGGGCGACGGCACGCCCCGCGATCTCGCGATCCAGCGTGGCCGGCGCCACGCTCTCCACGAGGATGCCCTCGTCGTGGCGGTTGCACGCGAGCGGGTAGGTCGAGATGCCGCCGACCGCGCTTCGCGCCACCACGATCGAGAGCTCGCTTTGGAAGGCGAGTTCGGCCTCGGCCAGGAGCACCTCGTCCGCCGGTCGCCCGAGGCGGTCGAGCGCACCCGTCAGCCCAGAACGGTTCGCGAGCCGCAGCTGACCGCGCCCGTCGTAGCCACCGGTCGCGACCTTCAACCGCAACGGCAGCCCGAGCTCCTCGGCCGCGGCCTCCAGGTCCTCGGTCGAGCGGACCTCGCGCCACGGCGCCACGCTGGCACCAGCGGTCTCGAGGAACCGTCGCTCGGCGAGGCGGTCCTGGGTGACGTGCAACGGCAGCCGACCCGGCCGGACCGGTCGGAACGCCTCGATCGCGTCGACCACCTCCCCCGCGACGTGTTCCAGCTCGTACGTCACGACGTCGCTCAACGCGGAAAGGCGGAGTGCGCCGCCGACGTCGTCGTAGCCGGCCACCACCACCCGGTCTGCGAATGCCGCAGCCGGACAGGCCGGGTCGGGGTCGAGCACGGCGATCCGGTAGCCCATCGCGCGCGCGGCCGATGCCAGCATCCGGCCGAGCTGCCCGCCCCCGAGGATCCCGATCGTCGCGGGCGGGACGATCGGCTTGCGCTCGACGCCCAGCTGGCGGTGGACGTCGGCGATCCATGCCTGCTTGCGGTAGGTGTACTCGGGTGTCGAGTCGAGCGGCCCACCGGCGACGATCCCGCTCTTCAGCGTCGCGTAGCCCTCGACGAGGGCCGGATCGGCCAGCAGCGCGTCGCGGAATGCCACGTCGCGGGTCAGTTCCTCGCGATCGGGCAGGACGTGGCAATGGATGCGGAACGTGGTCCCCGCGCGGACGAGCGAGCCGACCAGCATGGGCCGGCTGGGCGGCCAGGGATCGGGCCCAGGCTGCGGCCCGAACCCGAGCTCGCGCAGCATCGCTGCCAGGACCGGCACATCTGCCGGGGTCGTGGCGATCGCCAGGTCGACGATGCCCTTGCCGGGCAGCCCGGGGACCGCCGTGCTGCCGATGTGCTCGACCGTCAGGTCGGGCCGACGCTCGTGGATCAGCTCCGTGACGGCCGCGGCCACCTCGATCGTCCTGGGATCCCACGGTTCGACTGTCGGGGGCAGTCGGACATAGGGTCCGATCGGTGGGTTCACCGGGGGAGTGTAAAGTGCCGTCATGCGACAGGTCATCGGCCGGCGCGTCCTCGAGGTGGACGTCGGCTAAGTCACGAGCCTGATCGCCCGGTCGGACCGGGTGATCGTGGACGTCGGTACCGGCGACGGTCGGGCCGTCCTCCTGCGAGCGGCGGCGGAGCCGACCGCGCTCGTGGTCGGCGTCGACGCTGCGGCGTCCGCCATGGCCGACGCTTCCAGGCGAGCTGACCGGCGTGGCCCCGCCAACGTCCTGTTCCTCGCCGCCGGTGCGGAGACCCTGGCCGTCTCGCCGCTGGCCGGTCGCGCCGACCTCGTCACCGTGCGGTTTCCCTGGGGTTCGCTGCTGCGCGGGATCGTCGGGCTTGACGACACGGCGCTGTGCGGCGTCGCGTCGCTCGTGGCCGAGGGTGGGCGACTCGAGGTACTCGCGTCGGTCGTGCCCTCGGACGGGGTCGCCGGCATGCCGTGTCTCGATGCCGAGGCCGAGCCGGCGATCCGTCTCGCGTGGTCCGCGACCGGGCTCCGGCTGACCGCGATGCGGCCCGCGTCACCGGCGGAGATCGCGGCGTCCGGCTCGACCTGGGCGCGACGGCTGCGCGCCGGTGGGGACGCCCGCCCGGTCTGGCGGCTCGAGGGCACGCGCTCGGCTAGCATCGACGGGTGACCCGGCCCATCCCCGTCATCCTCGACGTCGACACCGGCATCGACGACAGCCTGGCGCTGCTGTACACCGTCGCCTCGCCCGAGGCGAACCTGGTAGCGGTGACATGCGTGTCGGGCAACGTCGAGGCGCGCCAGGTGGCGACGAACACGCTGGCGGTGCTGGAACTTGCCGGACGGACGGACATCGAGGTCGCGATCGGGCAGGAGGTGCCCCTCGTGCGGCCGCTCGAGACCACACCCGAGACGCACGGCCCGCGCGGCATCGGGTATGCGCAGCTGCCGCCGCCCACGCGCCCGGTGAGCGACCGCCACGGCGTCGACCTGATCGTCGAGGAGGCCCGCCGACTCGCCGGCGAGCTCACGCTGGTCACGCTCGGTCCGTTGACGAACCTCGCACTCGCCCTCGAGCGCGAGCCGGCCCTCCCCCGCCTGCTCCGCGGGTTCGTGTTCATGGGCGGCGCGTTCGGCGTGCCCGGCAACACCACCCCGACGACCGAGTGGAACCTGCACTGTGACCCGGAAGCGGCAGGCATCGTGTTCCGCGCCTGGGCGGACGCGCTCGCCGCCGATCCATCCATCCCGCGGCCGTTGGCGCTGGGACTGGACGTGACCGAGCTGGCCCGGATCACACCCGACCACGTCGTCAAGCTGGCGCGGCGAGCCGGCAGCACACCGGACGAATCACTCGCGCCCGCTGGCTCGGACGGGCCGCTCGAAGCGGAACGGTCGGTCGCCTCCGACCCGATGATCCGCTTCATCGCCGACGCGCTCCGGTTCTACTTCGAATTCCACCAGCGGTACGACGGGTTCTACGGCGCCTTCATCCACGATCCGCTTGCCGTCGCGGCGGCCCTCGACCGGGGGCTGGTTACGAGCGAGGCGCTGTATGTCGACGTCGAGACCAGCGGCGAGCTGACGACCGGCATGACCGTCGCCGACCGGCGACGCCTGACGGGCCACCCACCGAACCTCGATGTGGCAGTCACTGCCGATGCCGGCGCCTTTCTCGATCGCCTGATCGATCGTGTCGGCGGCCTGGCTGCGGGTCGAGCAGCCGCGGTGACCTAGCGGCCTCGACCGACCACTAGCAGCAGGAACGACGTCTCGATGACGTCGATGCCGGCGATGACCGCGGCCACGATGAGCGGCAGCGGGTGGCCGAGCGCCCAGCCGGCCGCTGCGGCGAACGCGGCGACGGCCAGGAAGGCGAGGCGGACGGCGCGGATCAGCCCCGGCACGTCCTGCGTGCCGGCCTCTGACATCCGGCCGACCGAGCGTGCCAGCAGCAGCCCGCCCAGCACGACGGCGCCGGCGACCAGTGCCGCGCGAACGATGGGTGGCGGCGCCACGATCGCGTCGAGCCACGCGCCGTTCCAGCCGACGACCGTCGCCGCGACGACGGCAAGGATGCCGAGCGCGACGGCGATCGTCGCCCCGAGCCGCGGTCGCTCGCCGCCCTCATCCCTCGACGACGTCGATCGCGACCTCGTGGACGTGGCCGTCGACGATCCGCCAGGCCCGGATGCTGGGCGTGCCGGTCGCCCGGTCCGCCTCGTCGGCGCTGAGCGACACGAGCACGTACAGGGCCTCGGGGTAGAACGCGAGCCCGATGTCGGTCGGCGACGGGACGGCCGGCGTGTGGGTGTGCGAGTGGACGATCCCCCAGAACGCCTCGTCGGCATCGTCGGTCGCGACGCTCAACCGGTACAGGTCGTCGGGGTGGATCTCGTAGCGATATGGCGAGGCAGCCGCGTTGCGGGTCGCCTCGAAGCGCAGTACGCGGCCGTCCTCGGCGGCCACGCCGTCGCCGATGATCAATCCGCACGCCTCGTTCGGGTACCCGGCACGGGCATGGTCGATGAGCGCCTGGACGATGGTCGCCGGGAGCGCCGCGGTGGCAGGGCCCGGATGGACCGGCGTCACCACCAGTTGACGCCGCCTTCGAGGGCGTCCTGCATCTCCCCGAAGTCGGTCGTGAACGTACCGGCCGAGAGGTACTTCCAGCCGCCGTCGGGCAGCAGCGCCACGATCGTTCCCTCGGTCATCTGGGCCGCTTCGCGGGCCGCGGCGACGAGGACGGCCCCGCACGACGGGCCGGCGAAGATGCCCTCCCGGAACACGAGTTCGCGGAGCGCCGTGAGCGCGTCGAGGTTGGAGACGAGGTACTTGGCGTCGATCGCGCTCGGGTCGAGGATCTCCGGGATGAAGCCCTCATCGAGCGAGCGCAACCCCTGCACGTTCTCGCCGGGGAGCGGCTCGACGGCAACGATCCGGACACCCGGCTTGTGTTCGGCCAGGTAGCGCGACACGCCCATCAGCGTCCCGCCGGTGCCGAGGCCTGCCACGAACACGTCGATCTCCGGGCAATCGGCCAGGATCTCGGGGCCGGTCGTCTCGTAGTGGGCCTGCGGGTTGGCCGGGTTGCCGTACTGGTACGGCATCACGAACCGCTCGTCCTTGGCGACGAGGTGCTTGGCGAGGGCGATCGCGCCATTCGACCCGAACGCGCCGGGGGAGTCGATGACTTCCGCCCCGAACAGCGCGGCCATCTGCCGACGTTCGTTCGTGACGTTGTCGGGCATGACCAGCGCCACCCGATAGCCCTTGCGGCGGCCGATCATGGCCAGCGCGATGCCGGTGTTGCCCGACGTGGGCTCGAGGATGATCGAGTCCTCGTGGAGCAGGCCGCGCGCCTCGAGGTCCTCGATCAGGTACTTGGCGGCGCGGTCCTTGACCGACCCGGTCGGGTTGAGCATCTCCAGCTTGGCGAAGATGCGGACGTCCGGGTTCGGACTCATCCGCGGGATCTCGACGAGCGGCGTGTGGCCGATCGCGTCGAGGATGTCCGCGTAACGCCCGCCGTGCGGGGCCAGGTCTTCGTGGGCGTGGGTGTGGTCGTGATCGGCGTCGGCGATCCGCCACGGGACGGCCACGGTCAGCCGCCGGCCATGGCCGGCAACAGACGCACCTCGTCGGTCCCGGCGACCGGCGTGTCGAGACCCGCCAGGTAGCGGACGTCCTGGCCGTTGACGTACACGTTGACGAACCGGTTGAGGTCGCCCTCGTCGGTCAGCAGCTGGCCACCGAGCGACGGATGCCGCTCGATGAGCCCGCCGACGACCGACCGGATCGAGTCGCCATCGATCTCGACCGACTTCGCGCCGCCGACGTTCGGCCGGAGCACGGCCGGGATGTAGACCGTGCTCACGCCCGCGCCTCGGGTGACACGGATCCGGCGAGGCCGGTCGTGCTCATGAGGAACGGCGCGTCCGCACCGACGTTGGCGGTCGCGAGCGGCCGCCCGGCCTTGCGCGCCTCGACGGCGGCGTCGGAGCAGACCGGGCAATGCGGGTCGCGTCGGAGCTGGAGCTCGGTGAACTCCGTCTCCAGGGCATCGAACAGCACCAGCCGGCCGGCCAACGTCGTGCCGATGCCGAGCAGGATCTTGAGCGCCTCGTTGGTCTGGAGCAGGCCGAGGATGCCGGGCACGACGCCGAGGACGCCGGCGACCGAGCAACCCGGCGCGAGCTCGGGGGGCGGTGGCGTCGGGTACAGGCAGCGGTAGCACGGCCCCTCGTACGGGATGAACGTGGTGAGCTGGCCCTCGAACCGGAAGACGCTCGCGTGGACGACCGGGATGCCGGCGGCCACGGCGGCGTCGTTGAGGACGTAGCGGGTCTCGAACGTGTCCGTGCCGTCGAGGATCACGTCGTAGCCGTCGATCAGGCGCTCGACGTTGGCGGCCGTCAGCATCTCCTCGTGCTGGACGACATCGACGTCCGGGTTGAGGGCGTTGATCGCGATGCGTGCCGAATTCGACCTTGCGCTCGCCCACGCGGTCGGTCGTGTGCACGATCTGACGCTGCAGGTTGCTGACGTCGACGACGTCGAAGTCGACCAGACCGATCGTCCCGACGCCGGCGGCGGCGAGATAGAGCGCCGCGGGGCTGCCGAGCCCGCCGGCCCCGATGAGCAGCGCCTTCGACTCGAGCAGGCGCTTCTGGCCGGACGAGCCGACCTCGGGGATCAGCAGGTGGCGGCTGTAGCGCTGCTTCTGCTCCGCGTTCAGGACGACCGGCGTCTCGAAGTCGAAGCCGGCGCCCTTCCAGCCCTGGAACCCACCGGACATGCTGGCGACGTCCGTGTAGCCCATGTCGGCGAGGGTCTGTGCCGCGAACAGCGAGCGGATGCCGCCCGCGCAATAGAGGATGACCGGCGCGTCGCGGTCGGGCGCGGCGGCCTCGATCTGCTGCTCGATGTAGCTCTTCGAGACGTGGTGGGCGCCAGGCAGGTGGCCCTGCTCCCACTCGGACGCCTCACGGACGTCGACGATCGTGGCCGCATCGGCGGGGAGGACTTCCACCTCCTGCGGGGTCACCTCGCGGATCTGGGCGCGGGCCTCACGCAGGAGGTCGGCGTAGGACTTCGGCATCGGTCGGGTTCGCTCCGGTGGTTCGACAGGCTGGCGGCTCATGGCCGTCAGGGCGGATGGATGTCGTGGGTTGCGGTCGTTGGCGGGGTCGCGACGCGTGCCGGCTCAAGCCGGCGGGCGACACCTGCAGCGGCGCTCGATCCGGGTCATGCCTTGGCCCCTTCCGTGGCCTGGGGGGCCGCGGCGCCGAGGTCCTCGAGCACGTGCTGGAGGCTCTCGTGGCTCAGCATCGCGCACTTCAAGCGCGCGGGGCCGATCTCGATGCCCAACAGGTCGAGCAGGTCGTCGGCACGGAACGACGCGACGTCCTTGAGGGGCTTGCCCTTGATCTCGTCGGTCAGGAGGCTCGCGCTGGCCTGGCTGATGGCGCAGCCGCGACCGGTGAAGCCGACGCGGTCGACGACCCCGTCCTTCACGCCGAGCATCAGCGTGATCCGGTCGCCACACAGCGGGTTGGAGCCCTCGTAGCTGGCGTCGGCATCCTCGATCACCCCGAAGTTGTGGGGCTGGCGGTAGTGCTCGAGGATGTAATCGCGGTACAGGTCGTCCATCGGAGCATCGAGTGTAGCGCGAAGATCCAATCCCGACCAGCGGGGTCGGGATTGCTCCAATCCATGCGCCGTGGCGCCCGAGGTGCATCCCCGCAACGGACCGTTGGGCGGGCTCGGTGGTACCAACCGGCGAGCCTCGTGGAGGCCATTCGCGGATATCGTCGGGGTTCGGTGACCACGAACCTCTCGGACGCTCTCGGTGTGGCGCTCGGCGGCATGGCACAGAAGCGTGGCCTGATCCCACGCCTGCCCGCCGGTGACCGCTTGCTCGCCGATGCCGCCGTCTGGCTGACCGGCGAATACGCCGACGCCGTGCGCTCGACCCACCAGCGAACCCTGGCCTCCGGCGAGACCGCGCTGGCGGTCGACCTTCATCCGGCCACGTCACCACTCATCCTGACCGCCTCGGATGAGGGTCGCGTGAGCGCGTCCGGTGACACCGGCGTCGTGGGCCCCGGCTATCACCGCTTCGTCGGCCGGATCCTCGAACGCCTCGGGACGGAGGTCGGGATCGACTGGACCGATGGCGACGGGGCGACGGCGTTCGCCGACCGCGCGGACGTGGAGCGGCTCTATCTGGGCTGGCTCGGACCGCGGCTATCGCGGGCCCGCGTGAAGGTCGGCCGCGGCGAGCGCGGCGTCCCGCTCGGGATGCCGCCGGGCGTCCGCTTCACGACCGACGAGGCGCTGGCGACCGTCATGGGCCCGCGCGACGACGCCTGGCTCGAGGCGGCCATCGCCGACCCGCGGGTCGCCCTGGACATCACCCCGTGGTGGGCCGACGCGACCGATGCTCGCTACCTGATGAACCGCGCCCTCGTCCTGATGTGGCTCGAGGTCCGCTGGCGCACGCCGGCCATGGAGGGCGAGGCCGACCTGTTCGACGAGGTCCATCGCCTGCTGTCGCGCGCCTACCCGATCGACCCGGATCTGCCCTACCCGTGGCATGCCTGGACCGAGCTCACCGCGCTGCGTGGCGTCGACGATCCGATGGCGCGCCAGGCTGCGAACAACGCCACCAAGGAACCCGACCCGGTGCCGCCCATCGGCTATCGCCGCCAGCCGGTCCGGATCAACCACGAGGGTTGGTCGCTCGAGGTGCCAGGTGACTACGCGGAGCGCCGCACTGCCGACGAATGGTGGGGCAGTGGTGGCGGACGGAGCGTCACGCTCGCGGCGACCGCGACCGGCAATGCCGACGGTTCGCCGATGACGGCACACGCCTTCATCGAGCAGTTCGCGGTCGACCTCGGGCGGGATGCGATCGCCCACAGCCTGGGCGGCGTCCTCGGGCGGGCGCGCCTCATGACCGATGCGTCGTCGGGCGTCGAGGTGGGGATCCTGGAGGGGTACTCGGCGGTCACCGGGTCGGGCGCAGCCATCCGCATCGAGTTCGACGACCCGGCCGACTGGCAGTGGGCGCTCGACACGTGGAGGTCGCTGACGCCGGGCTAGCGACCCAGCCCTAGTCGTTGAAGATCCGCTCGACCTCCCGCAGACCGGCGGCGAGCTTGTCGATGTCGTCGGTCGTCGTGTAGACGCTGAAGCTCGCGCGGGCGGTCGCTGCGAGATCCATCCGCTCGTGGAGCGGCATCGTGCAGTGGTGGCCTGCCCGGATCGCGATGCCGTAGCGGTCCAGCACCTGTGCCACGTCGTGTGGATGGATACCCGGCAGGTTGAACGGCACGACCCCGCCACGCCGGTCGGGATCGAGCGGCCCGTACAGCTGGATCGAGGGCACCTCGCGCGGCAGGACGTCCAACGCGTAGGCCACCAGCTCGCGCTCGTGGGATCGGACGGCGTCCATGCCGATGTCCATCAGGTAGTCGGCCGCGACACCCAGCCCGATCGCGTCGCCGACCGCCGGCGTGCCCGCCTCGAACTTCCACGGGATGTCGTTGAACTCGCTGCGCCGGAGATGGACCTCGCGGATCATCTCGCCACCGGCGAGGAACGGCGGCATCGCCTCGAGCAGCTCGCGCCGCGCCCACAACGCCCCCGAGCCCATCGGGGCGAGCATCTTGTGGCCGCTGAACGCGTAGAAGTCGCAGTCGAGCGCCTGGACGTCGACCGGGATGTGTGGCACGGCCTGCGCGCCGTCGACCAGGACGAGCGCGCCCGCCGCGTGGGCCATGTCGACCATCTCGCGGACTGGATTGATCGTCCCGAGGGTGTTCGACACCTGGGTGAACGCGACGAGCTTCGGTCGCAGCCGCAGCAGCACCTCGAACACGTCGAGCCGCAGCTCGCCATCGTCGGTGATGGGGATGAACTCGAGGTCGCCGTCCTGCTCCTGGACGAGGAGCTGCCACGGGACGAGGTTGGCGTGGTGCTCCATCTCGGTCAGGACGATCGCGTCGCCCCGCGCGATGTTGCGGCGGCCCCAGGAGTAGGCGACGAGGTTGATGGCCTCGGTCGCGTTGCGGGTGAAGACGATCTCGTGGCTGTCGGGCGCGTTGATGAACCGCCCGACCGTCGCACGTGCGTGCTCGTAGGCGGCCGTCGCCTTCTCGCCGATCGTGTAGATGCCGCGATGGACGTTGGCGTTGTACTCGCGGTAGTAATCGGAAACCGCGTCGATGACGACCCGCGGCTTCTGACTGCTCGACGCGGAGTCCAGGTAGATGAGCGGATGCCCGTTGATCTCCTGGTCGAGGATCGGGAAGTCGCGCCGCAGCGCGATCGGGTCGAGGGCTGGTCGGTCGGACGCCTCGATGGCCATGGATGGCGCCCGGCTAGCGGGCGGCCTCCACCGGCTCGCGGTCGAGGTCGGCGTCGAGCTCGGGGCCCTTGGGGACCTTGAGCGCCTCGTCCGGGAGCTCAGGCTCGAGACCGGCGGCCCGCAGGATCGGGCCGTAGCCCTCGTCCTCGAGCTGGAGGGCGAGCTCGCGACCACCGCTCTTCACGATGCGGCCCTGGGCGAGCACGTGGACGACGTCGGGCTTGATGTGGTTGAGCAGCCGCTGGTAGTGGGTGATCAGCAGCACCCCGAGGTCCGGGTTGAGCATCGCGTTGACGCCCTCGGCGACGATGCGCAGCGCGTCGATGTCGAGGCCCGAGTCGGTCTCGTCGAGGATCGCCATCTCAGGCTCGATGACCGCCATCTGCAGCATCTCGAGCCGCTTCTTCTCGCCGCCCGAGAAGCCCTCGTTGACATAGCGCGATGCGAAGCCCTCGTCCATGCGCAGGAGCGCCATCTTCTCGCGCATCTTGGTGCGGAAGTCGCGCATCGAGATGCCGCCCTTGACCGGGTCGGTCGGGTCGATGTCGGCGTCCTTGTCGATGCCCTGGAGCTTGGCATTGAGGGCGCTGCGGATGAACGATGCGACCGACAGGCCCGGGATGGCCGTCGGGTACTGGAACGCCAGGAAGAGGCCGAGCCGCGCGCGCTTGTCGGGTGACAGCTTGAGGATGTCGCGGCCCTTCCAGAGGACCTCGCCGGCCGTGACGACGTAGGCCGGGTGGCCCATCAGCGCGTAGGCCAGGGTCGTCTTGCCCGAACCGTTGGGGCCCATGATCGCGTGGACCTCGCCCTTGCCGACGGTGAGGTCGATGCCTTGCAGGATCTCCTGGTCGGGCTTGCCGAGGGGGGCGACGCGGAGGCCGCGGATGACGAGGTGCTGGTCGGTGGTGGCGGTCGACTGGTCGGTCACGTGGTGATCAGGGCTCCTTCCGGATCGTCGATGGCGGACACGCGCGGTGGCGCGAGGTCGGCCAGGGTCATCGAGTCGAGCGTGGATGTGATCGCGTCACGGACGCGAACCCACAGGATGTTGACGGTGCAGCGCGACGAGCGGTCGCAGGTCGTCGCATGCTCGGGATCGTCGCTGGCGCAGAACATCGGCGCGATCGGGCCTTCGAGCGCGCGCAGGACCTCGCCCATCGCGATGGTCGCGGGCGGACGCGTCAGCTCGTAGCCGCCGTGCGCGCCACGGGTCGAGACGACCAGGCCCGCCTCGCGGAGGTTGACCACGAGCTGCTCGAGATAGGCCCGCGGGAGATCCTCCTCGGCGGCGATGCCCGCCAGGCTGGCCGGGCCGGTGCCGTAGTGGCGGGCCAGCTGGACCATCAGGCGCACGCCGTACTCACCCTTCGTCGAAAAGGAGACCGCGCCCGAGCCGTGGTAGGCGGGGCGCTGGACGGGGACGGGTGGGCTGCCGGTCGGCGCGGTCAGGGGTCGCTTCCTCGCATATCCGAGTGATTTCGTCGGATATCGAGTCTACGGCCGCAGTGCCGGGGCGTCAACGCGAGCCGCCGGCATGGCACGGAGCCGGCGAACGAGCTCGGCGGCCTGCTCGTAGCGCCCGAACGAGGGCATCACGTAGGTCCCGGCGACCCGGTCGCCGACGACCGCCAGCAGCTCCTCGGTGATGCGCAGCCCGACCTCCGCGCCGTGCTCGCCGGCCTCGCGCAACGCGTCTCGCGTGGCGTCCGGGATGGTGATGCCGGGCACCTCGTGGTGGAGGAATTCGGCGTGGCGCGACGACTGGAGCGGCAGCACGCCGAGCAGCACGGGGATCGGAAAGCCGGCCGGCCCGAAGCGCCGGCACGCCTCGATGAACATCGCCTCGACCTGCGCCTCCGAATAGAGCGGCTGGGTCATGATCAGGTGCGCGCCGGCGGCGATCTTGCGTTCCAGCCGATCCCACTCGGTGGCCGCATCCGCGGCCGTCGGGTCGAGTGCGCAGGCGATGGTGAACGTGGCCGGCTGACCGATCGGCGATCCGGCGGCATCCTCACCGCGGTTGAGGCGCGCGAGGATCTCGACGAGACCGATCGAGTCGACGTCCCATACGCCCGTCGCGCCGGGCAGGTCGCCGATCCGCGGCGGGTCCCCGGTCAGCGCCAGGATGTCGCGGACGCCGAGCGCGTGGGCGCCCAGCAACTCCGACTCGAGGGCCATCAGGTTGCGGTCGCGCGTCGTGAAATGGACCACGCACTCGATATCGAGGTCGTGCTGGATCCCGAACGCGACCGCCAGCGCGCCCATCCGCACACGGGCCATGGCCGAGTCGCTGACGTTGACGATGTCGACGCCGGCGTCCTGGAGCATGCGCGCCGCCTCGATCGTGCGCTCGATGCGCACGGAGCGCGGGGGATCGATCTCGACGGAGATCACGTAGCGGCCGTCGGCCAGCGCCCTGGCCAGCCGGGACGGCGGGGCGGGCGTGTCCGTGGCGGCCGCGGCCTCCGCGCGGATCGTGGCGCTGGCGGCCGACGTGGGCGCGGCAAGCGCGGGCGCGGTCACCGCTGCGACACCGCTCGGCGGCGCGCCGACCCGCGCATCGATCGCGACGCGCATCGCGGCGATGTGTTCGGGCGTGGTCCCGCAGCAGCCACCGACGACGGCCGCGCCAGCGTCGAGCATGTCGCTCACCATCCGGCCGAGATAGTCGGGACCGGCGGCGTAGACGAACTGCCCCTCGACGCGCTGCGGCAGGCCGGCGTTCGGAAGGATGGCGCGCGGGATCGCCCCGCCGCCGTCGCCCATGGCCGCCAGTGCGTCGAGGCAGCCGACCGGGCCTGCGCCGCAGTTGACGCCGATGACATCGACGTCGATCCGACCGACGAGCGATCCCGCCGCCGCCGCCGGACCGGTGCCATCGGGCAGGGCCGCGTCCTCGCCGAAGGTCAGCAGCGCGACGACGGGGAGGTCGGCCGCCGCCGCACGCGCCTCCTCGACCGCGATCGCCAGGTGGTCGATCAGGCCGAACGTCTCGAACCAGAAGACATCGACGCCGCCCTCCAGCAACCCTTCGATCGTCTCGCGGAACGCCCCGCGGACGGCGTCCTCGGGGAGATGCACGATGTCGCGCGTCGGCGGACCGAGCGGGCCGATCGAGCCCGCGACGAGCACGTCGCGGCCGGCGACATCGCGGGCCTCCCGGGCGAGCTGGGCACCGCGGCGGGCGAGCCGACCGGCGCGCTCGGCGAGGCCGTGCGGCGCGAGGCGCACGCGGTTCGCCCCGAACGTCGCCGTCTCGATGATGTCGGCGCCGACCGCGAGGTATTCGCGATGGATGGCGCCGATCAGATCCGGCCGTGTGGCGACCAGGTCATCGAGCACCGCTCGCTGCGGGATACCGCGGCTGAACAGCAGCGTGCCCATCGCCCCGTCGGCCAGGAGCGGTCCGGCGGACAGCCGAGCGCGGAACCGGGCGCGTGCGTCGCCGACCGTCATCCCGGCTCGCGCAGGTTCGGTGCCAGCCACCGTTCCGCCTCGGCGACGGGGATCCCCTTGCGGGCGGCATAGTCCTCGAGCTGGTCGCGGTCGATCCGGCCGACGCCGAAGTAGTGGCTGGCCGGGTTCCAGAGGTAGTAGCCGGAGACCGATGCGCCGGGCAGCATCGCGCACGATTCCGTCAGCTCGATGCCGGCGCGCCCCTCCGCGTCGAGGAGCTCGAACAGGGTCCGCTTCTCGGTGTGGTCGGGACATGCCGGGTAGCCGGGGGCGGGTCGGATGCCCTCGTACCGCTCCCCGATGAGCTCCGCGTTGGACAGGGCCTCGTCTGGCGCATACCCCCACAGCTCGCGCCGAACGCGCTCGTGGAGTCGCTCGGCAAACGCCTCGGCCAGCCGGTCCGCCAGCGCCTTGGCGAGGATCGCCGAGTAGTCGTCGTGGGCCGCCGTGAACTCGGCCACGAGCCCATCCGGGCCGTCGAGACCGTGGCCTGCGGTGACGGCGAACGCGCCGATATGGTCGGCGAGGCCGCTGTCGATGGGGGCGACGAAATCGGCGAGCGCGAGGTTCGGGCGAGCTTCGGTCTTGGCCATCTGCTGGCGCAGCGTGCGGAACGTCGCGAGCCGCTCGCGGCGCTCGTCGTCGCGCCACAAAGCGATGTCGTCGACGTCGGCGTTGGCCGGCCAGAACCCGACGACGCCGCTCGCGCGCAGGCGTGACGTCGAGACGATCCGGTCCAACAGCCGGCGCGCGTCGTCGTACAGGTCGCGTGCGGCCGCACCGAGCTTGGGGTCGTCGAGGATCGCCGGGTAGGCGCCGCGCAGCTCCCACGTCGCGAAGAACGGCGTCCAGTCGATGCGCTCGACGAGCTCGGCGAGCGGGTAGTCGCCAAACGTCCGGACGCCGAGGAAGGTCGGTCGCGGCGGCATGACCGTCGACCAATCGATCGGGAACCCGTTCGCGCGCGCCTCCGCGATCGTCAGGTAGCGCTCCTTCGCCTGGCGTCCGGCACGGTCGACGCGGATGGCCTCGTACTCGTCATGGACGCCGGCCGCGTACGCCGGGCGTCGATCGGCGTCGACGAGCGCGCCGGCGACACCCACCGCTCGCGATGCGTCGAGCACGTGGACCACCGGACCCGAGTAGGCCGGCGCGATCTTCACGGCCGTGTGGGTGCGCGAGGTCGTCGCCCCGCCGATCAGCAGCGGCGTCGTCATCCCGAGGCGCTCCATCTCGGACGCCACGTGGACCATCTCGTCGAGCGATGGCGTGATGAGCCCTGACAGCCCGATCAGGTCGGCGTCGTGCTCGGTGGCGGTCTCGAGGATCCGCGCGGCCGGCACCATCACGCCGAGGTCGATCACCTCGTAGTCGTTGCAGCCCAGCACGACCCCGACGATGTTCTTGCCGATGTCGTGGACATCGCCCTTGACGGTCGCGGTGACGATCGTGCCGGCCCTGCGGACGCCGGTCCCCTCGCGCTCCGCCTCGAGGTACGGGATGAGGTGGGCCACGGCCTTCTTCATGACCCGTGCGCTCTTGACGACCTGGGGCAGGAACATCCGCCCGGAGCCGAACAGGTCGCCGACGACGTTCATGCCGTCCATCAGCGGACCCTCGATGACCTCGAGTGGGCGGGAGGCCGCCTGGCGGGCTTCCTCGGTGTCCTCGACGATCCAGGCGTCGATGCCTTCGACCAGCGCGTGGGTCAGCCGCTCCCCGACCGGGCGCTCGCGCCACGTCAGGTCCTCGGCCGGCCGATCCATTCCGGCGCTGCCTTCGTACTGCCGCGCGACCTCCAGCAGGCGCTCCGTGGCGTCGGCGCGGCGGTTGAGCACCACGTCCTCGACGCGCTCCCGCAGGTCCGGCTCGATGTCGTCGTAGACCGGCAGCACGCCGGCGTTGACGATGGCCATGTCCAGCCCGGCCTGCTTGGCGTGGTACAGGAACACCGAGTGGATCGCCTCGCGCACGCGGTCGTTGCCGCGGAACGCGAACGACACGTTCGACACGCCACCCGAGGTGCGCGTCCCGGGGAGCTCCACCTTGAGCCGCCGGACGGCCTCGATGAACGACACGGCGTAGGCGTTGTGCTCCTCGATGCCGGTCGCGATCGCGAAGATGTTGGCGTCGAGGATGATGTCCTCCGGCGCGAACCCGACGACCTTGGTCAGGAGCTCGTAGGCGCGCTTGAGGACGCTCACGCGCCGCTCGACCGAATCCGCCTGGCCCTGCTCGTCGAACGCCATGACGACGACCGCCGCGCCGTAGCGCTTGCACAGGCGCGCCTGACGGAGGAACTCGGCTTCGCCCTCCTTGAGCGAGATCGAGTTCACGACGCCCTTGCCCTGGAGCTGCTGGAGCCCGGCCTCGATGACCGACCACTTGGAGCTGTCGACCATGACCGGGACCGTCGCGATGTCGGGCTCGGCGGCGACGCGTCGCAGGAAGCGGGTCATCGCAGCGACGCCATCGAGCATCGCCTCGTCCATGTTCACGTCGATCAGTTGGGCGCCGTTGGTGACTTGCTCGCGCGCGATATCGATGGCCTCGTCCTCGCCGCCTTCGGCCATCAGCCTCGCGAACTTGCGCGAACCGGTCACGTTGGTCCGCTCGCCGACGTTGACGAAGGTGTCGCCCGGGGGCGGGATGACGACCGGCTCGAGGCCGGACAGGCGGGTCACGGCCCGGGGCCGGACGAGCGGCCGCGGCGCGGCGCCCGACACGGCCGCGGCGATCGCCTCGATGTGCGCCGGGGTCGTGCCACAACAGCCGCCCGCGATGTTGAGGAGGCCGTGGCTGGCCCACTCGCCAAGGGCGTCGGCCACGGCCTCCGGCGTCTCGTCATAGCCACCCAGCTCGTTCGGGAGGCCGGCGTTCGGATAGGCCGACACGGGCCGGTCGGCGATGCGCGCCAGCACGTCGAGGTGCTCGCGCAGCTGCTTTGGCCCGAGGGCGCAGTTGAGCCCGACGACCAGCGGGTCGGCGTGGCGGATGCTGTGCCAGAACGCCTCGACGGTCTGCCCCGAGAGCGTCCGACCGGACGCGTCGACGATGGTTCCTGACACGATGACCGGCAGCCGCTCGCCGAGCTCGTCGAACAGGGTCTCGACGCCGAAGATCGCGGCCTTGGCATTGAGCGTGTCGAAGATCGTCTCGATCAGGAGGATGTCCGCGCCGCCCTCGACCAGGGCGGCCGCCGCGTCGTGGTAGGCCTCCTGCAACTCGAGCCAGGTGACCGCGCGTGCGGCTGGATCGCCGACGTCCGGGCTGATCGACGCGGTCCGGTTGGTCGGCCCGAGGGCACCCGCGACGAACCGCGGCCGGCCGGGGTCGCGTGCCTCGGCTGCGTCCGCGGCGGCCCGGGCCAGTCGGGCGGCGGTGGCGTTGAGGTCGCGGACGACCTCGTCGTCGAGCCCGTAGTCGGCCTGGGCGATGCGCGTCGCGGTGAACGAGTTGGTCGAGATGATGTCCGCGCCGGCATCGAGATAGCCGGCGTGCACGGCCCGGACCGCGTCGGGCTGCGTCAGCGTCAGGAGGTCGTTGTCACCGCGCAGGTCGCGGGGATGATCGCGGAATCGGTCGCCTCGGTAGCCGGCCTCGTCGAACTCGTATGCCTGGAGCATCGTGCCCATCGCGCCGTCGAGGACGAGGATCCGTTCCGCGAGCAGCCCGGACAGCCGGGCACGCCGGCTCGCGCGCGTGGACGGCACGGCGGCGTCCGGCGCGGGCGCCTGCTGCGGGCCCGGCGGGCTCGGCGGGCTCGGCGGCGATAGGGTGCGATTCGACACAGGCAGCTCCGGCGTACGAGGGGCAGCGGCTGGACGCGGCCCGCGGAGCCGGACGACCTGGTCGGTTCGAGGGAGCTCCGAAGGGAGTGTCCCTTATCTCGCAGGAGGACCTGCCCGGATTTGGCACCTTGCCGACGTCGCGTCGGTAGGTTGTCGTGGCATCGACGGGCCGGTCCCTCCGCCACTCTGGATAAAGCACTTCTTCGGTTGTACGCGGATGATGCCCGAGCGTCCGGGGCACCGCAAGCGGCGACCCCGGACAGCCCGGGGGCACTAGCTACGCGGCGAGCGCCTCAAGGCCCCCGCGAACGACTCGCGGATCGACTCCCCGTCGGTGGCATCACGCGTCCGGGCGCGGCGTGCCTCGTCGGTCGAGGCGGCAAGGCCCCTTGACTCGGCCTTGAACCGTGCGCCGATGGACTTGACGGCCGCGGTGTTCCGCTTGGCAGGCTGGCCGAAGCGGGCGCGTAGCCGCGCGATGCGTTCGAGATCGATGTCGGCCATGTCAGTTGACCACGAACCAGGCGATGAACGTGTTGACGCCGTGACCGTGGTGTTGAGGTAGATCGTGAACGAGCCAGTGGTCGGGACGACGGCGCGGACGTAGCGTCCCGACCGGTTCGAGTGGAGCACCGCGAACACGCGGCTTGATCGTCGTGACACCCAACAGATTGACCTTGATCGATGACCTGCCACTCAGGATCGTGACCCGCCCAGATCGACTGAATCTGACCTTTCCGCGGACGTCGAGCGCGACATCGGCGCCCGATCCATCGCCTCCCCAGGCGAGGAGGCCGGTCCCGCCGCCGATGAAGCCGGCGGCAACCATGCCGTATGCCCCGTCGCCGCGGACGCCGACGAAGCCCGAGCCGGCGACGCCGACATCAGGGCTGTCGCCCCAGACCCCGCTGCCGAACCCGCTGAAATCTAGCGGGGCGGCTGGTGCGAAGCCGTACACGCCCGTGTACGCGCTCAGGGATTCGTTGGCATCGGTCTGGTCACCGGTCGCTCCGACCAATCCTGCCCGGTCCGGGTTGGTTGTGCTCGCCTTGAACGCGATGAAACCGGCTGCAGATTGCGTGACCGAGGTCTGGGCGACGGACGGGTTGTCCTGCTCCGTCAACATCGGGGTCGGTGCGGCTGCGGCCGTCAGCGGCATCGCCGCGGATGCTGCCATCGCCGCCGCGCCGCCGGCCGCGGCCGTCAGCAGCGCGCGTCGAGAGCGGGGAGCGTTGGGGTCGGACGCCATGAGGGTCCCTCCAGCTCGATGGCGTGCGGGCATCCCCACGCCTGGCGCCATACTGCCACTCGCCTGTCGCGGGGCGTCGAGGCTAGAAGGGGTCAGCGGTCCCCTACGCGTCACGCAGACCGCGGAGGTGCCCCTCGTCGTGGTCGACCGCGTTGCGAAGGACGCCAGCGACGTCGAGCGCGCCGAAAGTGGCGTGGTGGCCGGATCGGGCCCAGCCCGCATCGTCGAGTGCCCCGATCATGACCAGCGTCTCGGCACGGAGGTCGGCGAACCGTCGCAGGACGCCCTCCAGATCCATGTCCGGCTCGCCCGACCACGGACCGGGCTCGGTCCAAGTCCAGCGTGGTTCGGCGATCGTGGCGAGGTCGCGCAGCCGCGCCTGGTGGACGTCGGTCTCGACCGCGACCAGGTGCCGGACGACCTGCTCGGTGGTCCACGCACCCGGCGCGACGGGCCGAACCGCCGCCGCGCGGGCGGCCGCGGCGACTCGATCCGGGACGGCCGCCAGCGACGCCAGCAGGTCGTCGCGGCTCGCCGGCTCCTGCGTCACGAGCCCAGGGTCGCCAGTTTGGCCTGACGCCAGCGCTCGGTGATTTCGACCGCGTTGAACAGATAGAGGTGGAAGCCGCTGATCATCGCCTCGGGATCGGCGAGGGTCGGGGCGATCCCCTCGAGCAAGGCGTCGGGTCGGTAGAAGCCGCCGGAGCGGACCAGCCGTGCCACGAACCGGATGTTCTTGGCCAGGAAACGGTGCGTATCGGCCACCCCGATGCGTGCCGCCAGCGCGAGCAGCTTCTGCGGCTCGGCCACGCCCGGCACCCCGACGTGGACCGGCAGCATCACGCCCTCGGCGCGACGGGCGGCGAGCCACGTCGAGATCGCCGCCGGGTCGAAGCACAGCTGGGTCGTCATGTACTGCGCGAACTCGGCCTTGGCCCGGAGGGCATCCAGCAACGGGCCATCGGCGATGAAGGCATGGCCCTGGGGATAGGCCGGGATGCCGACGTGGCGGAACGAGTGGCCGATCTCGGCCAGCTCGCGCAGCAGGGCCAGCCCGTCGACGTACGCCCCCGGTTCCTTCTCATCGCCACCGACCACGAAGGCCCGGTCGATGCCGGCGTCCTCGAGCGAGGCCACCAACGACGTCAGGTGGGCGCGGTCGCGGACCATCCGCGCCGACAGGTGGGGCACGACCGTGAAGCCGGCCAGCCGGAGCTGCGCGGCCAGCTCGACCGTGGCCTCCAGCCCCTTGGTCGGCGAGGCAGTGACCGACACGGTCGCGCCCGGTGGCAGGAGTTCGGCCTGGGCCATCGCGTTCTTGAGTGGGATCAGCTCGAACGTCGGTGACCGCAGCAGCCCCGCCAGGGCCTCGCGGGCGCTCGGTGACAGACGGGCGTGGCGGCGAAACAGCACCGCTCAGACCTCGGAGTCGGGCATCGACGCCTTGCGGCGGATCATGAACTCGAGCAGCGCCTCGTCGGTCCCTTGGTCGAGGGGCGGTTCCTCGTACGCCGCGAGCATGCGCTTCCAGATCGCGTTCGCCCGCTGGGCCGCGTCCAGGCCGCCATCCTCGGTCCATTGCTCGAAGGAGTTGTTGTCAGCGACCTCGGAGCGATAGAAGGCGGTCTCGAAGTTGGCCAACGTATGGGCCGTGCCGAGAAAGTGCTGCCCTGGCCCGTTGCCGCGGATCGCGTCGAGCGCCTGCCCGTTCTCCGACAGGTCGACGCCCTTCACGAACACGGCCATCATCCCGCACTGGTCGGCGTCGAGGATGAACTTCTCGTAGCCGACGGTCAGCCCGCCCTCGAGCCAGCCGGCGGCGTGGAGGACGAAGTTGACGCCGCCGAGGACGGTCGGCTGGAGGGTCGCAGCGCTTTCGTAGGCCGCCTGCGCGTCGGGGATCTTCGAGGCGCACAGCGACCCGCCTGAGCGGAACGGGACGCCCAGCCGGCGGGCCAGCGCCGCCATCACGTAGAGGACGAGTGCAGGCTCCGGGGTGCCGAACGTCGGGGCGCCGGACTGCATCGACATCGAGCTCGCGAAGCTGCCCAGCACGACCGGCGCACCGGGCCGGACCAGCTGGACGAACGTCATCCCCGCGAGCGCCTCGGCGAGGGTCTGGGCGGCCACACCGGCCGCCGTCACCGGGGCCATCGCACCGGCCAGGATGAACGGGGTCAGCAGCGTCGCCTGGTTCGCCTCGGCATAGGCCCTCGCCGATCCGAGCATCGTCGAATCCCAGACCAGTGGCGAGTTCGCGTTGATCAGCGACAGGATGACCGGGTGGTCCTCGAGGTAGTCGGCGCCGAACAGGATCCGCGCCATCTCGACCGTGTCGCGCGCGCGCTCGGGCGCCGTGACCGAGCCCATGAAGGGCTTGTCCGAGTAGCGCATGTGCGCGTAGACCATGTCCAGGTGGCGCTTGTTGACCGGGATGTCGACCGGCTCGCAGACCGTGCCGCCGCTGTGGTGGAGATGCGGCGAGAGGTAGGTGAGCTTCACCAGGTTGCGGAAGTCCTCGATCGTGCCGTAGCGCCGGCCGCGGTCGAGATCGCGCACGAACGGCGAGCCGTAGTTCGGCGCGAACACCGTGTGCATCCCGCCGATCTCGACGTTGTTGGCTTCGTTCCGCGCGTACTGGGTGAACTGCCGCGGCGCGGTCGCCTGGACGATCCCGCGGCACATCCCGCGCGGGAAGCGCACGCGCTCGCCCTGGATGTCCGCGCCCGCGTCCTTGAGCAAGCGGAGGGCGTCGGGATCACCGCGGAACTCGACGCCGACCTCCTCGAGGATCGTGTCGGCGTTGTGCTCGAGGAGCGAAAGTCCTTCCTCGTTCAGGACCTCGAATGGGGCCAGGGTCCGGGTGAGGAATGGCATCCGTTCGACCTGATGACTGAGGCGCGCCGCACGCCGGCCCTCACGACCGCCGCTCCGCCTGGTGGGGGCGTCGTCGGTCATCGCTCGGCTCCCGGGGCGCTGCGGACGACCGCCCGCCGTCGCCGTCGCCCGTCGCCGGGCCGATCCGTGACCCGATCCGCGGTGTGCGGACGCGGCGGCAGCGTGACGACACGCTCGAGGTTCGGGCTGGGCGCGGTCCGATGCGGGATCGCCATGGCCTCGACGAAATGTTCCTGGAAGCGTGGCTCGACCGCCGTCTCGATCTTCTCGACGCGCCGCACGACGCCTTCGATCTCACGGCGGGCGGCGCCCGACAGCAGCGCGATCAGGGCCCCGGTGCCGGCGGCGTTGCCGGCCGCCCTGACGCGATCGAGGTCGCAGTCCGGGACGAGTCCGAGGACCATGGCGTGCAAGGGGTCGATCTGGCTGCCGAACGCGCCGGCCAGCCGGACCTCGTCGACGGTGTCCCGCCCGAGCTGGTCCATCAGGAGCCGCGCACCGGCGTAGAGGGCCGCCTTGGCGAGCTGGATCGCGCGCACGTCGTTCTGGGTGATCAGGATGCGCGGGCCGCCATCGGCTGGCTCATGGAGGACGTAGCTGAAGGTGCGGCCGTCCGGGACGATGCGCGGCGTGCGCTCGGCGACCCCGCCGTCGATCACGCCGTCCGCGGTGATCACCCCGGCCAGGAACAGCTCCGCGATCACCTCGATGATCCCCGAACCGCAGATCCCCGAGACGCCCGTGCCGGCCGCCTCGACCGCCTCGACGAACCCGCGGTCGTCCGACCAGGCATCGACGCCGATCACCCGGAAGCGCGGCTCGAGCGTCGCGCGGTCGATCCGGACGCGCTCGATGGCGCCCGGGGCGGCACGCTGCCCGGAGCTGATCTGGGCGCCCTCGAACGCCGGCCCGGTCGGGCTGCTCGCTGCCAGCAGCCGGTCGCGGTTGCCAAGGACGATCTCGGCGTTCGTGCCGACGTCGACGACCAGCGTCATCGCCTCGGCGTTGTGCGGCTCCTCGGCCAAGATGACGCCGGCCGTGTCGGCACCCACGTGACCGGCGATGCATGGCAGCACGTAGACCCTGGCACCAGGGTGCGCGAACACGCCGATCTCCGCGGCCGTCGTCGAGACAGCCGTGTCCGTCGCAAGCGCGAACGGCGCCGAACCGAGCGGCGTCGGATCGATCCCGAGCAGGAGGTGGTGCATGATCGGGTTCCCGACGATCGCGAGCTCGAGGATCTCGGCCCGCTTGATGTCGGTCTTGTTGGCGAGCGCGGCGAGCAACCCGTCGAGCGCCTTCCGGACGGCTGTCGTCAGCTCGACGTCGCCACCCTCGTGCATCATCACGTACGAGACGCGGCTCATCAGGTCCTCGCCGTACCGGATCTGCGGGTTCATCACGCCCGCGCTGGCGAGGATGTCGCCGCTCACGAGATTCACGAGGTGCCCGGCGATCGTCGTCGACCCGACGTCGATGGCGACGCCGAACGCGCGGTCGTGGAAGCCCGGCCAGATGGCGATCACGTCGCGGCCGACGTGGACCGCCACCGTGACGCGGTAGCCGCCGGTCGCCAGGGTCGACTGCAGGACACGGATCACCGACAGGTCGGCGCGCAGGTCGGTCAGGCCCCACTCCGCCTCGAGCGCCGCGAACAGCCGGCCGAGATCGCCGGTCGGCGTGGCCAGGTCTGGTTCGGTGACATCGACCGTGTGCAGCCGCACGACCGGATCCATCTCGAAGGCCCGCGCCGCGAGGTCCTTGCGCACGACCTGGCGATGGACCTGGCTCTCGGGCGGGACGTCGATGACGGCGTCGCCGAGCAGCGTCGCGGTGCAGGACAACCGCCGGTCCTCGGGGAGACCGTGTTCCTCGCGGTAGGCCGCCTCGAGCAGGCCGGCTTCCGCGATGTGCTCCGGGCTCGACGTGATGCCGTGCTTCGGGAACGTCCCGAATGCGGGCGTGACCGTGCACCGGCCGCAGACACCCCGGTTACCGCACACCGCATCGATGTCGACGCCGAGCGAGCGGGCGGCATCGAGCACGGTCGTGCCGACAGGCACGCGACCACGCCGTCCCGAGGGCGTGAAGATGACGTGGGCATGCGGCGTGTCGCTGCCGCGATGGTCGCGGTGCGGGCGCGGTGGGGTCGGGGCCATCGGGCCCGCCGTCAGCGCGAGGCCGGGACGTCGAGCCCCGGGACGTCGACGCCGGGGACGTCGGCTGAGAGCGCCTCGCCGGCCCCGTTCGGGCTGCCGCCGCGACGGCGATTGACCCGCCGGCCGCCGGCCTCGCCGGCGGGCGGCGCGACCCGGAACTGGCGGATCCAGCGGGTGGCGTCCTGGTCGTTGCCCATCAACACGTCGCTGGCCATCACCGCGTGGCGGACGCCCTCGGCGACGGGGTTCGTGATGGCCGACGTCAGCCCCGACGCGATGGCCATGCTCAGGAACGTGCCGTTGATGCCCTCGCGATTCGGCAGCCCGAAGCTGACGTTCGAGGCGCCGCAGGTGGAGTTGACCTTGAGCTCGTCGCGGAGCCGGCCGAGGATGTGGAACACCTGTCGTCCCGCCCCGGCCAGCGCCCCGATGGGCATCAGCAGGGGATCGACCACGATGTCCTCGCGGGGGATGCCGTGGTCGGCGGCCCGTTCGACGATGCGCTTGGCGACGGCGAAGCGCACGTCCGGGTCCATGCTGATACCGGTCTCGTCGTTGCTGATCGCGACGACGGCACAGCCGTACTTCTTGACCAGCGGCAGGACGCGCTCGAGCCGCTCCTCCTCGCCGGTGACGCTGTTGAGCAGCGGCTTGCCCTGGTAGGCCGCGAGCCCCGTCTCGAGCGCCTCGACGATCGACGAGTCGATCGACAACGGCAGGTCGGTCAGCGACTGGACGAGCTTGATGGTCTGGGCCAGGATCGCCGGCTCATCGGCCAGCGGGATGCCTGCGTTGACGTCGAGCATGTGGGCGCCCGCCTCGACCTGGGCGATCGTGTCGCGCTCGACGCGCGAGAAGTCGCCGGCCTTCATCTCCTCCATGAGGACCTTGCGACCGGTCGGGTTGATGCGCTCGCCGATGATCACGAACGGCTGGTCGTCGCCGATGACGACCTCGCGCGTGGCGGAGCTGACGACCGTCCGGGTCATGGGTCGAGCGGCGGCGCGTCGGCCCGATCCTGGTTCGCCGTCGACTTGCCGGGCGTCTCGTCGTGGGCCGGCGCCAGGACCTCGCCGCCCTCGACACCGCCGGACTGGATCAGCTGCGCGAGTCGATGCTTGTCGTACTCCGTCTCGAGACGCTCGACCTCGGCCGCGACCTCGGCGTCGATCTCCTCGCCGCACGATCGATCCACGCGACGCCATTCCTCGATGTAGGCGTCATACGCTCGCTTGCCGGCTCGGCTGGCGGCCTTGTCGATCGCGACCTGGAAGCGCGGGTGGAGGACGATCTTGCTCTGGCGGCGCCCGGCGCGCGCGGTGACTTGGGCGGGGATGTCCCGCCACCAGATGACGGTCATCGTCGGCATCGCTGTCAGCTCCCTGCCTGGATCGCGTTCTGGATGGTGGGGGCGAGGTCGCCGAACCCGGTCGCCCGTCGTTCGAAGGCAAGACCGAGTCGGTCCGCCGCCGCACGCGCCTTGGCGTCGAGCTCCCGGTCGTCCGACTGCGCGAGGTAGACCAGCCGGCGGTAGCTGCCGAAATAGTCGGACAGCAATTCCGGGTGACGGTCGAGGCCGAGCCCCCGCAGGACGAGTGACTCGAACTGGCGAGCGAGGAAGTCGGTCAGATAGAACGTCCCGAGTTCCTCGTCCTGGAGCGCGGCGTAGGCCGACGCACCCGCGTAGAACTCGTAGCAGTGGGCCCCCTCGATGCGCTGGACGCCTTCGCGCTCGAGCACCGCATCGAGCGCCCCGCCGGTGCCGCAATCGGCATACGCGACGAAGATCCCGACGTCGGAGCCATAGGTCGCGCGTGCCTCGGCGATGCGCCGCTCGACGGCCGCGGCGATCAGGGCCGGGCGCATATGCAACCGCGCATCCACGCCGAGCACCTTGACGCCCGGGATGTCACGAGTCAGTGCCAGGAGTTCGCGGGCGAGTGCCCCGCAGCCGACGATGACCATGCGGATGGCCGCCCCATCCTTCACCGCAAGGGCGCCGTCAGGCGGGGATGCGGGCACGTCGCTCGTCGATCATGCGGCGGGCCGTCTCGGCGGCCACGCCGGCATCGCGACAGTAGGCATCGGCCCCGACCGCCATCCCGAACTCCTCGTTGAGCGGCGCGCCGCCGACCAGCACGATGTAGTCATCGCGCATGCCGCGATCCTTGAGCGTCTGGACCACGACCTTCATGTACGGCATCGTCGTCGTCAGGAGCGCCGACATCCCGAGGATGTCCGGCTTGTGCTCGGTCAGGGCATTGATGAACTTGTCCGCGTCGGTGTTGATACCGAGGTCGATCACCTCGAAGCCGGCGCCCTCGAGCATCATCCCGACGAGGTTCTTGCCGATGTCATGGATGTCGCCCTTGACGGTCCCGATCACGACCTTGCCGACCGGCTCGGCCCCGGTCTCTGCGAGCAACGGGCGGAGGATCCCCATACCGGCCTTCATCGCGTTCGCCGCGAGGAGCACCTCAGGAACGAACAGGATGCCGTCGCGGAAGTCGATACCGACGATCTTCATGCCCGCGACCAGCGCGTCGTCGAGCACCTTGGTCGCCGAGAAGCCGCGCTTGAGCAGGATCTCCGTCCCCTCGACGATCTCGTCCTTCATGCCGTCGTAGAGGTCGTTGTGCATCTGCTCGACGAGCTCGTCGTCCGAGAGGGCGTTGAGGTCGATGTCCTGGAGGTCGTCGGTCATCGGGTCTGCTCCGGCGGCGTTGCTGCCAAATCGGCGGTGTGTGCTCGAAGAGGGGTTCCACATCGTGGAACCGTGCCGTATCATGGAACCGCGAGTGCGAATCTCAGCCCACGAGAGGGGCCATGTCCAGCGTCCAATCCATCCATCGCGCCTTCGGCGTCCTGAGCGCCCTCGGGGACGGCCCGCTTGGTGTGACGGATGTCGCCGAGCGTTCGGGCCTCCCGAAGTCGACCGCGGCGCGGATGCTCGCGACGCTCGTCGACGAGGGCGCCGTCGAGCAGGTGCCCGGCGATACGTCCTACCGCCTCGGCCCCAGGCTGATCACGCTGGCGGGCGGGTTCAGTCTGACGCGGTCGTTGGCCGCGATCGCGCGCCCGACGCTGAGCAACCTCGCCGACGCGTCCGGTGAGGCCGCGGGGCTCGGAGTGCCGGATGGCGACCTCGTCCACTACATCGACCAGGTCGACACCGTCCATCCCGTACTCGTCCGCGACTGGACCGGGGTACGGGCGCCGCTGCACGCGGTGTCATCCGGGCAGGTGCTGCTCGCGTTCCGGACGTCCGCCGCGATCGAGCGCTATCTCGAGCGACCGATGGAACGCTTCACGCCGAACACGCTCGTCGACCCCGACGCCGTGCGCGACCGGCTGCGCGAGGTCAGGCGGCGCGGCTACTCATGGGCGATCGAGGAGTTCGACGCCGGGATCTCCTCGATCGCGGCGCCGATCGCGGACGCGTCGGGGGAGGTGATCGCCGCGGTCCACGTCCACGGACCGTCCTACCGCTTCCCTCGACCGGACCAACGCGCCGCACTCGCGCAGATCGTGGTCGCCGGCGCGGCGACGGTCGCGGCAGGGCTCCGCGAGGTCTGAGCCTGCTGCTCAGGCGCCCGGCCGCGCGGTTCGCGTGGGGACGAGCACGGTGCGCTCGTAGGTGATCACCGTCTCGCCGCGTTGGTTTCGCCCCGTCGTCCGAACACGCACGATCCCCTGCCCGGGCCGGGACTGGGAGGGCCGTACCTCGAGGACCTCGGACTGGGCGTAGAGCGTGTCGCCCGCGAACACCGGCGCGACCAGGCGGACCTGGTCCCAGGCCAGATTGGCCACCGCGTTCTGGCTGACGTCGGCCACCGACAGGCCGGTCACGATCGCCAGGGTCAGGGTACTCACGACGAGGGGCTTGCCGAACTCCGTCCGCGAGGCGTAGTCCGCGTTGGAGTGCAGGTCATGGGGGTTGTTCGTGAGCAGGCTGAACCAGGTGTTGTCGGTGTCGCTGATCGTCCGTCCGTGGGCGTGCTCGTAGACATCGCCGACGACGAAGTCCTCGAGGAAACGACCCTCCCAGCCGCGGCTCGGAGGCCGCTCACCGTCGCTCATGCCGTCGCCTCCGCGAGCTCGCTGTCCGTGATCAGCCCGAGCTGATGCGCCCTGCGCGGATCGAAGCGGCCTGCGGCGGTGGCGCGTCGAAGCAGGACGCGCGCGTGACGGTCCGTCGCGCGGTCGCTCATCACCCCATCGATCACCGTCGCTCCTTGCTCCGCCCCAAGGGCGGTCTCGTAGGCCTCGAGCTTCGCGGCCTCGGCGGCCAGGGACGTGTCTGAGAGGCCGGTCTCGAACGCGAGCAATACTGCGAACAGCTGCGCCGGATGCCCGACCCACTTGCCGGTCATGCCGAGATCGCGAGCTGCCACGGCGTCCTCGTACACCAGCCGCATCCGCGCCAGCCACCGGCGACGGTTCGCCGTTGCATCGAGCGCAGGATCCGCGACGGGATACGCGAGGGTCATGCCGTCGATCGCGGGCACACCGGCCGCGCCGGCCGTGGCGACCAGCTCGGCACGTGCCCACACGGCGAGCGGGTGGTCCGTCCCGATGGCCGGGAGCCCCAGATCGGCGCTGAAATCCGCGATCCCGAAGATGAGCGCCGCCAGTCGCGACGCGGACCGGCGGACCAGCGCCGGCAGCTGGGTGGCCGCCCAGCCGGATTCGATGAGGTAGGCCACGCGGAGGCGACCGGGTACGAGCCCGAGCCGCTGCTCCGCACGGTCCAGCAGATCGTGGACCAGGTCGACCTCTTCGGGATGCTGGAGCTTGGGCATCACGATCCCATCGAGCGGGAACTCGGCGACGTCCTCGGTCCGTTCCCGCAGGCGCCACAGGAGCGTGTACAGGTCCCGCACGACCGTATCGATCCCGAGGCCGGGTGGTCGGTAGAAGCGAAGCGACGGCGTTCGAGTGCCGTTCCCCCAGTCGGCCATGGCGAATGTGTCCGCGGCAACGGCGGTCGCGCGCTGTGCGACCGCCTCGCCAGGCGCGATCGCGTCCTCGCCGTCGAGCATGACGAGCGGGGCTCGGACCGGCGTCGCCAGCCGAGCCTCGACGATGGCCGTCGGCAGCTCCAGTGCCTCGGCCAGATCGGCGGCGGTGAGCTCGAGGCGTTCGAGCATCCGGGCGACCGGTGCCGTCCCGCCCTCAACGGCCTTGCGCGCCATCGCCGCGTCCGCCGCAGGGGTCGTGTAGTGGGCGGCCTGGCGCCAATAGCGCAGCGGCAGCTCCACCTGCCGATCGGCGAGCATCGCCGCCACCTCGCGGCGCCGGGTATCGCCTTCCTCGATCGCTGCGGCCAAGGAATCCTCGGTCACGCGAACAGCTCCTCGAGCAGACCGACGGCTGTGTCCTCGATGATCCCGGCGACGGACGGGTCGAACGGCGCGGGCTGCCCATAGCCCCGATGCGACACGGCTGGCTCGTACCCACCGAATGGGTACTCGTCCGGCGTGGCCACGTAGCCGAGCGATCCCTGGCTATAGCCGGCGAAGATCGTGACGGGTGCCGGCGAGCGCCGCCGCACCGCCGTGCCGATCGCTCCGAAGATCTCGCCGGGAGCCCCGACGATCGCCGTCTCGCCGAGCCGAGCGGCCCAGATCTCGCCGTCGATCGCCGTCGCGCGGCCGCCCTCCGCGTCCTGGCGCAGCTGGAGCTCCAGCCAGTCGATGTGGTAGCGCACGGGGTTCATCGTGACGCGGGTCTCGCCCCTCGCGGCACGCGCCTCCAGGTCCGCGCGGCGCTCGCCGAGCTCGCGCCGGAGGTCCTCGATCGGCGGCGCGTCCTGGAGGGGCAACGACACGATCCGGCGGGCGGTGCGCAGGAGCTGCGGCGGCTGGACGTCTGCAAGGCGGCGGCGGTACAGCGAGATCGGCGTGACCGATCCCCAGTCGGAGCGCTCGACGTCGGTGGTCCAGGGCTCGCGGTCGATGATCGCGTGGTGCGCCTCCAGCGCGATGCGCTCGCCCATCATCGCGGCCGCGATCCAGGCGGTCCCCTCGTCGTCGCGGAACGACTCGAGTGGCAGCGCATCGCCGGCAGCGCCCTGCAGGAACAGTGTCACGCCGCCGGGCCGGAGGCCGTTCGCCGCGAGCGAGTCGCGAAGTGGACCGACGAAGTCCGGGCCCGCCCCTTCGATGTCCGGCCCGATGACGACCGGGTGGCAGGCGAAGGACACCAGCGTCGCGATCGCGTCCGGCATCAGCGGCGCCCCGTCGAGGCCGTCGACCCGGATCGCCACCACGGAATCGTCACGCACGCCGTCACGATTCCACCCGAGGATCGTGCGGCCGTCCGAGGTTCGCTCGCGCCGGTTGACCGCGAGACCCTGCGCCGCGCCGACGCCGCCACTGACCCTGGCCGGGGCCAGCCGCGCGACCGCCTGCAGCGCCGCCGACGCGTAGCGGTCCGGGATCGACTCCCAGTAGCGCAGCTCGGCGTCGGTCCAGCCGTCGAACTCACCCCCGAGCTTGATGGTCGCGCCCGGCCAGGGCGCGGCGTGCGTGTGGCTCGAATTGAGGAGCACCGCGGCCGGATCACAGCCGACGAGCTCCCCGACGCGATCCCGGATCCGATCGGCCATGGGTGTGGTCAGGCCGACCACATCGGCCGCGATGATCACGACGGTGGTGGCGCTGTCCTCGTCCCGAAAGACGCAGGCAGTCGCCATCAGCCGGTCATACGCGGAGCGCGCGGCCAGCGGCCGGCGCACGTAGCCGAGCAGGTCGACCGGGAAGGGCGGTGTGATCTCGACTTCGGCCGCGCCGGCCAGGAGGCTCACGGCTCGGCCGTGGGCCAGTCGCCGGGCGCCTCGAGCAGCCCCTTGAGCGTGCCGAGGAAGCGAGCCGCGCCGACGCCATCGACGACCCGATGGTCCGACGACAGCGTCGCGGTCATCACGCGCCGCACGACGACCGCGCCGTCGCGCACGACCGGCCGCTCCACCGTCCGGGCCGTTGCCAGGATAGCGACCTGGGGCGGCGTGATGATCGCGGTGAACTGGGACACGTCGAACATCCCGAGGTTGGACAGGGTGAACGTGGCCTCGCTGACCTCGGGAGCGCGCAACCTGCCCACCCGGGTCCGCTCGACGAGGTCGGCCAGGCCGCGCGCGAGATCGTCGATGTCGCGGCTCCGGCAGTCGAGCAGGGCGGGCGCGATCAGCCCGTCGTCGAGGGCGATGGCGACCCCGATGTTGATCGCGTCCCAGCGCTCGACGACGTCGCCGTTCCAGGCAGCGTTGAAGGCCGGGTGCTCGGCGAGCGTGATCGCAACCGCCCGCACCAGGAACGCCGTGACCGTGATGCGATCCTCGCGTCCGCGATCCCGGTTGGTCGCGTCGACGAGGTCGAGCAGGGCATCCATCTCGACCTCGGTGGAGAGGTAGAAATGGGGCACGCGCGTCTTGCTCTCGACCATCCGGCGGGCGATGGCCTTGCGCATGGGACTCTGGTCGATCGCGTGGCGGTCGGGAGCCTGCCCCTCCGCCGCGCCGATCGAGGCGGACTCGGTCACGCTACGCGCCGTCCTCGAGCCAGCCGATGGTCTCGCCGACCGGCACCTCGGCGCCGGCGGCCTGGACGATCTCGACCAGGGTGCCGCTCGCGGTCGACTCCATCTCGACCGTCGATTTGTCCGTCTCGATCTCCGCGATCACGTCGCCGCGGGCGACCTCGTCACCGACCTTCTTGAGCCAGCCACCGACCTTGCCACTCTCCATGTCGTAGCCGAGCCGGGGCATCTCGATGGGGATGCGCGCCATGCTGCCTCCAGTCCCTGGTCCAGCCACGCCTTGCCCGGCCTGACGGTTGTGCGACCCAGCGGGTGCAAGCGTTTCCAGCCGCTATCATAGCCGTCCCGGCGGGCGTCTCGGATGGGCCCGCGGCGGTTCGCGACGAACGGAGGCCGTGGGTGGAGTTCCTGGTCAACATCGAGGTCGGCTGGCCCGCGGACGGCGACCCGGATGAGCTCGCCCGACTGACTGCCGCGGAGCGGGTGCGCGGGGCTGAGCTTGCAGCCGCGGGCACGATCCGGCGGATGTGGCGGGTCCCTGGCCGGCGCGCGAACTGGGGGATCTGGGAGGCGCCCGATGCGACCGCCCTCCACGCGGCGATCAGGTCGCTGCCGTTGTTCCCGTACCTCGACGTCGACGTGATCCCGCTCGCGGCCCACCCCAACGATCCGGAGCGCCCGGGCGGCGCCTAGCCGACCGTTGGGAACACCATTCCAAGGAGGAGCGATGGCGACGCACCTGACCTGGTCCGACGCGGTCGGCAAACGCGTCCGGAGCGGCGACTGGGCCGATCAGGCGATCTCGACCGCGGTAAAGGTCGAGGAGGAGCTGCGGGCCGGCGGGAACGATCTCGGCCTCGCTGGAGGACGGCGGGAGAACGCGGCGCAGCTCGTCGACTACTACATGGAGGAGGCCAAGGTCGTCTACGTCGTCTACCGGGTGTGGACGACCGGGTTCCAGGACTGGCTGCTCGAGCAGGGCGTCACCAGCGCTGAGCTTGACGCGGAGCTCGAGCGGCTCGCGCATCTCCTCGCCTTCCCCGACGGCACGCCGCTCGAGCGCGAGCCTCGCTGGGAGGCGCTCGGGGTGCGAGCCGGCCGATTGGCGCACGGGATCCGCGGCTACGACCTGTCGATCGAGGCGGCCATCGAGGAGCTCCATGGGGTCGAGGAGGATTGGCGCCAGCTGCACGATCGGATGGCGGACCTGATGGCAGGGATCCTGGCCTTCGTGGTGCAGCGGTTCGGGGAGGCACGCCTCGAGGACTGCTACCGGGCGATCATGGAGCCCTACCTGCAGGAGCGGTACATGCCGTTCGACGTCCGGGTCAACCCCTACGAGTCCACGCTGGACCGCAACCTGTACATCAGCCTGGAAGCGATGCGCGCCCACCTCGTCGGGCGGGACCGTCGCGGCGACATCGAGTTCGAGGAGCACGACGACCGATTCGTCCTGCGCTTCGACCCGTGCGGTTCGGGCGGACGGATCATGCGCGGCGACGAGAAGGAGGGGACCGGCCCGCGGGTCCTGGCGCCGTACGAGTTCGGGGTCATCGAGGAGCCGCGCGACTGGACGTGGAACGAGACCGGGGTCTGTCACTACTGCGCCCACTGCAACCTGGCGCTGTCGACGATCCCGGCCGAACGCTGGGGTCACCCGGTCCGGACCGTCGATCCGCCGCTGTGGCGCGGCGAGGGCGCGCCCGAGACCGTTCGGAAGTGCCAGTGGACGGTCTGGAAGTCGCTCGAGGCGATCCCCGAGCGCGAGTACGAACGCATCGGCCGCACCAAGCCGGCTCTCCCCGTGATCCAGCCAGGCGACGCAGCCAGGCCGGGAGGGTCCCCGGCATGAGCTTCAGCGGACGGCGCGCCATCGTGACCGGGGCCGGCAGCGGCATCGGCCAGGCGGTGGCGCTCCAGCTCCTGCGCGAAGGGGCGCGCGTGACCGGGGTCGACATCAACGATGGCGGGCTGGAGCCCGTGCGCGAGGCGGGCGGAGATGCCCTCGTGGTCGACCTCGCGGACCTCGATCAGCGCGCCCGCGTGGTCGAGGCCGCCCGCCAGGACCCGCCGCACTTCCTCGTCAACGCGGCGGCCATCCTCCAGGTCATCCCGATCGCCGATGTGGACCCGGACGTCTTCCGTCGCCATTTCACCGTGAACGTGGAGGCGGTCTGGTTCCTGTGCCGTGATGTGGGCGCCGTGCTGGCGGAGGGCGGTGCGATCGTCAACTTCTCGTCCCCGTCCGCACGCTGGGCGTACACGCTGGAAACGGCCGTGTACAGCGCGACCAAGACGGCCATCCAGGGCGTGACCCGGTCGTTCGCCATCCACCTCGCCCCGCGCGGGATCCGGGTGAATGCCATCTCGCCGGGCATCACGGACACGCCGATGCAGGAACGCGTGCTGCGCGAGGTGTCACGGCTGCGCGGCTTGAGCTACGGGGACTTGAGCGGCGCGCGAACGAACCTCGTCCCGCTCAAGCGCTCCGCACCGGCGTCCGAGATGGCCGGGGTCGTCGTGTGGATGCTGTCCGACACGGCTGCGTACGTCACGGGCCAGACGATCTACGTCGACGGCGGCTACATCATGTCGGCCTGAGCGGCCCGCCGAGGAGCGCGTCGGGCCAGAGCCCCGATCTGGCATTGACTTGACACCGTCCGAGGCTCTACGCTCGCTCGGCTTAGGGCCTGACGACGTTTCCAGTAAGCATTTCTGGCGACGCGTGCGCCGATATCTCGTCGCAGTCCGGGCCTACGGCGGATTCGGAGGAGGAACGTGCAGCACACCCGCTCCCGGCTCGCCCGCGTGGCGAGCCTGATCGCGATGGGCGCCCTCGTGGCCGTCGCGTGTACCAACCCGGCCGCCAGCTCGACGGCGCCGACCCAGGCCGCCTCGGAGCCCGCGTCGGCGGCACCCTCCTCGGCCGCGCCATCGGTCGCGGCCGAATCGTTCAAGATCGGCTACATCTCGCTCGGCGATTCGGTCCCGTTCGTCAAGCTCGTGTCGGACGGCATCAAGGAGGCGGCCTCTGCCGCCGGGCAGGAGCTCCTGTTCTGCGATTCCGAGATCGACGCGGCAAAGGCCCTTTCGTGCGCCCAGAACCTCAAGGTCCAGGGTGCCCAGGGGGTCCTCAACTTCCAGGTCTTCCAGGACAGCTCGCCCGAGATCTGCACCGCCTACGGCAGCGTGCCGACCATCGCGATCGACATCATCCAGCCGCCGTGTCAGATCGCGTTCATGGGCGCCAACAACCGCGAGGCCGGACGCCTAGGCGGCGCCGAGCTGGGCAAGTACGCCAAGGCGACCTGGGATTGCGATATCACGGCGTACGTATCGCTCGAGTCGACCGCCGCCGGTGCCGCGAACACCGACCGCATGGGCGGCTGGCGTGACGGCTTCAAGGAGTCCTGCCCGATCCCGCCCGACAAGGAACGCATCCTCGACGGCGCGGACCGGACGGACCCGGCCCTCGAGCAGGTGACCAACCTCCTGGGCGCCCTCCAGGGCGACCGGATCATCGTCGTCGCGATCAACGAAGACGGGATCCTCGGCGCGATCGGCGCCGCGAACACGCTCGGTCGCCAGACCGATCTCTACTACGGCGGTCAGGGCACCGATCCCTCCATCTGGAAGGACGTCGCCTGCAACCCGAACTACATCGCGTCGGTGGCGTACTTCCCGGAGCGATACGGGACCCTGCTCATCCCGAACATGGTCAAGGCGCTCCAGGGCGAGACGATCCCCACGGAGATCTTCACCGAGCACATCGTCATCAACAAGGACAACATCCGGAGCATCTACCCGGAAACGCCGGCCTGTTGATGCCCGGGGTCATCGTCGAGATCGCCGCATGACCTTCGCCCTCCAGGCGCAAGGCATCCGCAAGTCCTTCGGCGGCGTCGAGGTCCTCCATGGCGTGGACCTCGACGCCGTCGGTGGCTCTGTGCTGGCGCTCCTCGGGGAGAACGGTGCCGGCAAGAGCACCCTCGTCAAGATCATCGCCGGCGACTACACCGCGGACGCCGGCGAGATCGTCATCGACGAGGTGAGCTATCCCTCGCTCACGCCGATCGCAGCACGCGATCTCGGCGTCGCGATCATCTTCCAGGAATTCCAGGACGCGCCGACGTTGTCGGTCGCCGAGAACATCTCGCTCGGGCGGCTGCCGAACCGGCTGGGCATCGTCGACTGGCGCGTGGTCCGCGAGCGGGCCAGGAAGATCCTCAAGGAACTGGATGTCGACATCGACCCGACGCGGCGCGTGTCGACGCTCCGCGTCGGCGAGCGCCAGATCATCGAGATCGCGCGCGCCCTGTCGCGCAAGGCGCGCCTCTTGATCCTGGACGAGCCCACCGCCGCGCTCTCGCACCATGAAGCGGAGACGCTGTTCAAGTTCGTGCGCCGCCTGCGCGACCAGGGCGTCGCGATCATCTACATCACGCATCGGCTCGACGAGGTCACCGCCATCGCCGATCGCGTCCAGGTACTCCGCGATGGCAACGTGGCGCTGCTTGCGAACGTCGCGGAGACGGATCGCGCGTCGATGATCCAGGCGATGGTCGGGCGCCGGATCTCGGAGATCTCGCGACCCGGGGTGTCCGGGACGATCGACCAGGGGCAGCCCGCGATCCGATGGATCTCGGCGGCCTCCGAGGACGACTTCCAGGATGTCTCGATCGACGTCCGACGTGGCGAGATCGTGGCGATCTACGGCAAGCTCGGATCCGGTGCCACCGAGGTCGGCGAGACGGCCTACGGCCTGCGCCCGATCACGGCCGGCACGCTCGAGGTCGACGGACAGCCCCTCACCGTCAAGGGCCCGAGCCACGGGGTCGAGGCCGGCGTCGGCTTCCTGCCCGCCGATCGCAAGGCGGGCGGCGGTTTCATGGTCCGGCCGGTGATGGAGAACGTCGCGGTCGCCTCGTGGAGCCGGATGGCCGCCTTCCGCCAGTTCATCTCGCGCCGCTCCGAGGCGAAGGCGTACCGTCGCTGGCACGACAAGCTGTCCATCCGCTCGCGCAATGACCCTCGCCAGGCGATGGGGACGCTGTCCGGCGGCAACCAGCAGAAGGTGCTGCTCGCGCGGTGGCTGGAACGCAGCAGCCGCGTCCTCGTCCTCATCGAGCCGACACGCGGTGTCGACGTCGGGGCGCGTCAGGACATCTATCGCGCGCTGCGCGCCCTCACGGCGGAGGGTGTCGCCGTGCTCATCAGCACCTCGGATTACGAAGAGGCGGTCCAGGTCGCCGACCGCGTATACGTGATGGTCAAGGGCGCCGTCGTGGACGACCTGACCGGTGAGGCGGTGACGACCACACGACTGCTCGCGGCTGCAGGAGGGTAAGGCGCAGTGACATCCCAGGATCCGGGGACCGCGCCGGCCCACGCCGCCGCGTCGTCCGGCACCGGTGAGCCGGTCGTGACCGCGACCGGTCGAGGTCGTGGTCTGTCGGTGCCGGAGACGGCTGCGCTGTTGCTCGTCCTGGTCGCGCTGTTCGTGTTCTTCTCGATCGCGTCGCCGTTCTTCCTCAACCGCGAGAACCTCATCAACATCCTGCAGAACGTCGCGGTGGTCGGGATCATCGCGTGCCCGGCGACGCTGCTCCTCATCTCCGGCCAATTCGACCTGTCGGTCGGATCCGGCGTCGGCTTTGCCGGCATGCTCATGGCCGTCGCCGCCCTCGCACCCGGCACCGGTGGGGTCGACCTGCCGCTGGCCATGAACCTGCAGGTCAGCTCGGCGTTCATCGTCGCCGTGCTCGGCACGCTCCTCATCGGGCTCATCAACGCGTTCTGCGTGACCTCCCTCGGCATCAACGCCTTGATCACCACGCTCGGTACGCTGGCCATCTTCCGAGGCCTGACCAAGGTCCTCGGCGACGGTCAGACGATCCGGATCGAGGGCTTCGGCGAGCTCGGCGTCCTGCGCCTCGCCGGGATCCCGCTCCCTGTGTACATCTTCGTCGCGTGCGTGATCGCGTTCTGGCTCGTCCTCAGGTACACGGTGTACGGCCGGTCGCTGTACGCCATCGGCGCAAGTCCGAGCGCAGCTCGCCTGGCCGGCATCCGGACCAATCGCGTCATCTTCATCGCCTTCATCCTGTCGTCCCTGTGCGTCGCCCTGGCGGGCCTGATCCGCCTGTCCCAGGTCGCCGGCGCGTCCGTCAACTCGGGCCTCGGCATCGAGCTCTCGGTCGTCACGGCCGTCGTCCTCGGCGGCGCCAGCCTGTCGGGTGGACGCGGCGGGATCGGTGGGACCGTGCTTGCCGTGCTCATCGTCGGCGTGCTCGCCAATGGCCTCATCCAGCTCAATGTCCCGTCGTTCTGGATCGAAGTGGCGAACGGCCTCCTGCTCCTCGGCGCGGTCACCGTGGATCGAGTGCGGGTGCGTCTGACGCGCGCCGACGTCTAGCGGCCGCAACCCGGATCACAGCTGACGAAGCCGTCGAGGGAGCGGCACGACCGGTCCATCAGCAGCAGCCGAAGAGGAGGAGGTCAGTGAACGAGGTCGACCGCAGCATCCCGTTCATCGAGACGCACCACCATCTGTGGGAGCTCGAACGCTTCCACTACGACTGGCTGACCGATCCTGGATGGCCCGGCCACAACGCCCTGCTGGGCGATTACAAGATGATCCGATCGACGATCGGGGCGCCGTGGCGGTTCTTCAAGGAGTTCTACGGCCAGAACGTCATCAAGAGCGTCCATGTCGAGGCGGCCTACGCCGGGCCCGACGCGGTCGAGGAGACGGTCTGGCTCGATGCCGTGGCCAAAGAGCACGGCTACCCGCACGCGCTCGTTGTCTTCTGCGATATCGAGCAGGACGACAGCGAGGCGCAGCTCGACCGCCACCTCGCGGCCAGCGAGCTCGTCCGGGGCGTGCGCATCCGCGCCCACCCTGACGACCCGGACACCGCGGCGTTCAAGCGCGGCTACGCGGCGCTCGGGGCGCGCGGTCTGTCGTACGAGCTGAATGCCTCACCGGGAAAGCTGCTCAACGGGCGTGCCGTCGCGGCGGCCAACCCGGACGTCGCCGTCATCCTCGGCCACGCCGGCTTCCCGGTCCAGCGTGACGACGACTACTTGCAGTTGTGGAAATCCGAGATCAGCCAGCTGGCCGAGGTCGAGCACGTCGCCGCGAAGGTGTCCGGCTTCGGCATGGCCGACAACCACTGGACGATCGAGTCGATCCGGCCGTGGGTGCTCCACATGATCGAGGCCTTCGGGCCGAACCGGATCATGTTCGGCACGAACTGGCCGGTCGACATCCTGTATGCGACCTACCTGGAGCAGGTGGACGCCTATCGGTCGATCATCGCCGAGGCCGGGTTCTCGCGCGACGAGCAGGAGGACATGCTCTACCGGAACGCCGAACGCTTCTATCGGATCTGACGCCCCAGCGTCATCCCAAATCAACCCACACGAGGAGTCCATCCATGCGCGCGATCCCCTGGCTCGCGATCCCGATCAGCCTCATGCTGATCCTGACCGCCTGTTCCAACCCGGCGACCTCGACCGCACCGTCGGCCGCGGCATCCCAGCCGGCCGCATCCGAGGCCCCGAGCGAGTCGCCGTCGGCACCCGCCGAGGCCTTCAAGGTCGGCTACATCTCGCTCGGTGAGTCGATCCCCTTCGTGAAGCTCGTGTCCGACAACATCAAGGCCGAGGCCGACAAGGCCGGCGTCGAGATCGCCTTCTGCGACTCCGAGATCGACGCCGCGAAGGCCCTGGCCTGCGCGCAGAACCTCAAGGTCCAGGAGGTCCAGGCCGTCTTGAACTTCCAGCTCTTCGAGGACAGCTCGCCCGAGATCTGCGCCGCGTACGGCGGCCTGCCGACGATCGCCATCGATATCCACCAGGCGCCGTGCGAGGTCGCCTTCATGGGTGCCGATAACACGCTGGCCGGCGAGATCGCCGGCAAGTTCGTCGGCGATGCGCTCAAGGCCGAGAACGACTGCGACTACACCGCGGTCGTGACGCTCGATACCAAGGGCGCGGGGGCGACCACCGAGGCCCGGGTCAACGGCATGATCTCCGGCTTCGAGCAGGCCTGCGGCACGATCGACCAGGCGAAGTTCCGCAGCCTCGACGTGGGCGGCACGACGGACCTGGCCGTGACCAAGTTCGGTGATCAGCTGTCCGCCCTGCAGCCGGGCGGCATCATCGTCGTCCTGAGCCTCAACGACGACATGTCGCTGGGCGCGTTCGCGGCGGCCCGCACGGCCGGTCGCGAGACCGAGCTCCGGCTGGCCGGTCAGGGCGCCGATCCGACGTCCTGGAAGGAGCTGGCCTGCAATCCGCAGTGGCTGGCCGACACGGCGTACTTCCCGGAGCGCTACGGCGAGATCCTGATCCCCGCGGTCGTCAAGCTGCTCAACGGCGAGACGGTCGAGAAGAACCTGTTCACGCCGCACGAGGTCGTCAACAAGGACAACGTCCGCACGCTCTATCCGGAAACCCCGGCCTGCTGAGGCCGGTCGCCTCGTCAACCCCCCGCTCGGCCTCGCCCCACCCCCAGGGCGAGGCCGAGCGATCTCCCACCTTGGAGCCAACGGACATGACCGAGCCTCGCGTCGCGCTCGTGACCGGGAGCGCCCGGGGCATGGGTCGGGCGATGTGCGAGGTCCTCGCCGAGTCGGGGCATCGCGTCGTCGGCCTCGACCGGCTCGAGCAGGAGCCCGGCCCACTCGAGCGGGCCATCGCGGCCGACCTGCTGGACCCGGCGGTGCCCGGCTCGGTCGTCGCCGACGTCCTCGCCACCGAAGGCCGCCTCGACGTGCTCGTTCACAATGCCGCGGTCTTCGTCCCGATCCATCCGCTGGCCGAGGTCACCCTCGAAGACTACGAGCTCCAGACGAGCGTCAACCTGCGGGCCGTCTTCTTCCTCTCACAGGCCGCGGCCGAGGCGATGCGACCCAGCGGTCGGGGACGCATCATCGCCATCTCGAGCGTGGGCGCGCGCACCGGCGGGATGTCCCACTCGGCCGTGTACAGCGCGGCCAAGGCCGGGGTCATCAGCCTCATGAAGAACTTCGCCCGCAACTACGGCAAGCACGGCATCACGGCCAACGCCGTCGCACCGGGTGCCGTGGAGGGCTTCATGACGGCGCACCTCACGCCCGAGGAGCGGGCTGCCGTGATCGCGCAGGTGCCGCTCGGACGGATGGCCGAACCCATGGAGATCGCCCGGGTCGTCGGGTTCCTCGCGTCGGATGCGGCGAGCTTCATCAACGGTGCGACGATCGATGTCAACGGCGGCTGGATCATGCCGTGATCGAGCGATGAGCGACGAGCGAACGCTCCGTCTGGGCGTCATCGGCGCGGGCGCATGGGCCGCCTTCGCCCACATCCCGGGCTTCCTCCGACGGCCCCAGGTCGTGCCGTGGATCCTCAACCGCCGCGACGAGGGGCAGCTGGCGGAGCTCCAGGCTCGCTTCGGGTTCCCGCACGCGACGACGGACTGGCGCGATGTCATCGCCGCCAAGCCGGACATCGTGGCCCTGACCGGTCCGGTCCACCTCCGCGCCGAGCAGGCCCTCGCCGCGCTGGACGCAGGCATCCACATCCTGGCCGAGAAGCCGTTCACGGTCGATCCGGCCGACGCGTGGGCGATCGAGCGACGGGCGCGCGAACGCGGCCTGCATCTCGTGCTCTGCTACGCCTACAACGAGATGGGGATGACCGAGCGAGCGTACCGGCTCATCCACGGCGACGACGGGATCGGCCCCATCGAGTCCGTCTCCGTCCAGATGTCGACGATCGTCCGCGGCCTCCTGACCGTCGGCACGACGTATCTCGGCGATGCCGACGTCCCGCTGCCGCGGCTCGATACGTGGTCGGATCCGTCGATCTCGGGTGGCGGCTACGGCCAGGCGCAACTGACCCATGCCCTGGGGCTCGTCCTGCGCCTCGTGCCCCAGCTCGTTCCGGCGCGGATCGGCGCATTCACGTCCGGTCCGGGTGCGACCGTCGAGCTGCACGACGCACTCATCGTCCGCTTCGCGGACGGGGTCATCGCGTCGATCGGTGGGGCGTCGCTACCACCGGACACCTTCGGGAACGAGCACCAGCTGACCATCCGGGTGACCGGCCGGGACGGCCAGGTGATGCTCGACATGGCGCCGCGCGTCGTCGTCCGCTCGAAAGGCGCGGCGCTCGTCACGGCCGAGTTGACCGACGACGACGTGCTCTGGTCGTTCGACCGGGTGACCGATCGCCTCGTCGACCTCGTCCTCGGGCGGACGACCGAGAATCCGTCGCCGGGCGAGCTCGGCGCTCGCGTCGTCGAGATCCTCGACGGCATGTACCGCAGCGCCGCGACCGGCGAGTTCGCGAGCGTCAGCCGGGGCTGATCCCGACCGGCGGCACCGTCACGAGCGCATGGATCGGGTGTGCTCGCCCGCCGCGGATCACGGCGGTGGGGACGAGCCGCTGCCGCGCCTCCCGACCCGTGCCCGCCGAGTCGGTGAGCGTGAAGCGGCCATCCTCGAGCCGCAGGACCGTGACGTCCGCCTCCGTGCCCACGGCCAGCCTCCCAAGCGACTGTCCCGCCGCCCCGAGTGAGGCGGCCGGTGCGGTGGTGGCCATCGCGACGACATCGTCGATCGACAGCCCGAGCAGCAGGAATTTTGAGAGCGTCGTTGCGAGGTCGTGGACGGGCGACGCGATGTTGAAGCGATGCAGGTCCGAGCTGATGGTGTCCGGCCGGAAGCCGTCCGCGAGGGCGGCCTCGGCGACGGGCCAGGTGAAGCTGCCCGCCCCGTGGCCGACATCGAAGCGGACCCCGCGCTCGCGGGCCTCCCGCGCGCCCGGGACCAGTCGCCCCGCATCGCTCACGATCGCTCCGGGCTGCCAGCCGGTGTAGGCGTGGGTGACGATGTCGCCGGGCCGCATCCGGACGAGTGCCTCCTCGATGTCGAACGTCGTGCCACCGATATGCGCCATCACGGGAAGGCCGGTGGCCCGGCCCGCCTCGATCGCCCGATCCAGGCCGGCCAGCCCATTCGGTCCGGCCAGCATCTCCGACAACCGCACCTTGAAGCCGACGATGACATCGGGGTTCGCCACGGCGACCGCGGCAGCCCGTTCCGGATCGGCGAAGCGCAGGTCGTGCAGCTCGCCGAGGAACGGATCGATCTGGCCGGTCGCGCTGATGTTGAGGTAGGCGAGGATCCGGCCCCGCGCCGGCTCGATGACCCAGCGACGGAAGCCCGGGAAGGTGTTCGCGCCTGACGATCCGGCGTCGACGACCGTCGTTGAGCCACGGCCGAGGCAGGTCGGGTCGGGCTCGACCGAAAGGTCGGCGACCCCTGGGTACACATGGACGTGCAGATCGACGAGACCGGGCACGACGAACGCACCGGTCGCATCGACGACGTCCGACGCGTCCGTCGTCGCGATGGCGGGCTCGATCGCGGCGATCCGTCCGTCGGCGATCGCCACGTCGCGCCGGTCATGGCGGCCACCCCCAGGGTCGATGAGGGTGCCGCCGCTGATGACGAGGTCATAGGCGCTCATGCCGGCAGCACCTCCAGGAGCAGCTCGGCGAGCTCGCCGCGGGCCTCGCCACCGAGCGTCAGGTCGACGGTCGGGACGTGGCGGCCGGGTCGGGCGGTGGACGGCACGTGGATCGTGAAGGGCAGGGTCGCGCTGGCGCCGCCGGCCGCGACCTCCACGGTCGCCTGGGCCGGCTCGGCTCGCCAGCCGTCCGCCAGACGCAGGCGGACCGCGGCCTGGCGCGGCACGGGACCGTGGTTCGTGACGATCACGTCGATGGCGACCGCGTCGCCGGCGACGACCGTGGTCCGGTACGGGTCGACCCTCGCCACGTAGGGATCGAGCGCCTCGTCTTCCAGGCCGGGCACCGGTGCGAGACGCCCGACCACCAGCTCGAGCTCCCGTGCCCATGCGACGAAATCATCGAGGTCGGCCCGCGAGACCTCGAGCGCGCCGGTATGGCCGGTCAGCAGCAGCTCCGGTTCGTGGGCGATCAGCCGTTCGACCCCGACCCGGATCGAGTCGAGGCGCAGGACGTTGCGATAGATCGGCGCCGAGGCTCGCAATGGCGACAGGGCGCCCGCCAGCAGGTTGTCGCCGGTGTAGGCCACGCGGACGCCATCCAGCGTCCCAGCCAGGCCGAGCGCGAACATCGTGTGGCCGGGCATATGGAACGTCTCGAGCGCCGCGCCGGCGTGCTCCACGGCGTCGCCGTCCGCCAGCACGCGGTCGACGCGGATCGGATCGGGCAGAAGACACGGCAGGTCGAATCGCCCGGGCTCGGCGACGATGGCCGCGAAGGAGTCGTGGATCCAGGCCTCGGCACCATGCTCGCGCTGGAGCCACGGGACCCCCGCGAGGTGGTCGTCGTGGTAGTGGCTCGGGACGGTCGCCCGGACGCGACGGAGGCCGGCGGCGGACCGGAAGTCGTCGAGCGTGTGGGCGACGAACCGCTGATCCGCGAAGAAGTGGTCCCACGACGGGAACCCGTAGTCGAGGATGAGCGCGTCGCCGCGGTCATCGATCCAGGCGTACGTGTTCGCGACGCTGTGGCTGTTGACCCAGAGATGTGGCAGGACCTGCGTCAGCGGCTGGTCGACCGAGCTCGGCCACGTGGTCCACAGGCGGTTCCGCCGGATCTCGGCGAGGAGCCCAGCGAGCCGCCGGAGATTCGCGGCAAGCGCCCCGAGCGCGGCCCGGCCATCGTCGATCGGGGCACCATGCGACGGCAGGATGCGGCGAGGGCCGTGGCGGGCCACGGTGACCGCCGAGTGGAGCGCAGCGCCGACCGCATCGGGCATCCCGTACTGCCACTGCAGATCGTGCAGGGTCGGCACGCGACCATGACCGGCGATGAGGTCGCCGGTGAACCCGACCGGGGCGCCATCGATCTCGGCGAGGACGCTGATCGAGCCCTTCGTGTGGCCCGGCGTCGGCAGGACCTCGAGGGTGCCACCGCTCCAATCGATGCGTTCGTGATCGGCCAGCGAACGGGCGACCGGCACGGACGTCGCACGCGTGAAGCCCGCGCTCGACGCGTCGTAGCTGTCGTACGTGCGCCGCAGGCGCCAGAACGCTTCGGTCGATTCGAACATCGCGCGCTCGCGTGCCGGGACCCATATGGGGATGTCGAGCGCCGCGGCGCGATCGTCGCCGGCACACTGGTCGCGGTGGTGGTGGGTGTGAACGATGGCGACGATCTCGCGCACGCCGATCTGGTCGAGGACATCGAGGACGGCGCCCGAGCCGAAGTCGATGCACAGGGCACGCTCCCCGTCGGCCCACACGTACACGTTGCAGCTGTCACGAAACCACCAGAGCGACGGGGAGACGCGGGTAAGCCGTGCATCGAGGGCGGCGCTGGTCATATCGGCGTTCATATCGGCACAGCCAGGAGCCGCGCCGGTGTCCGCACCAGCATGGCGTCGAGGTCGTCATCGGCGAGACCCAGCGAACGCAGCAGCGGCACGACGTGCTCGAGCAGATGGGCGTAGCCCCAGCCGCCCCAGCGGCGCAACCGCGTCCGAACCCCGATGTCCTGACCGAGGACGATCCGCTCCCCATGCCCGGCCTCGACCAGCGCGACGATCGCTCGAGCGGCGTCGTGGTCGGAGGGCGGCCAACGGCCCGGTCCCAGGAGCGAGTGATCGAACCCGAACAGGTCGAAGCCGAGGACGGCGCCGCGATCCGCCAGGACCCGCAGGCCGTCGGGCTGGTCGATCGCGGTCGTCACGTGTCCCAGGATGACGCGCTCCGGGTCCGCGCCCGCGTCGACGAGCTCGTCGAGGACGGTGGCGCCCTCACGGCCCCACGGGTGCAGGTGCACCGAGATGGCGAGGCCGGTCTCGCGGGCAGCGACGGCGATCGCGCGCAGGATGCGACGCTCCTCGGGCCGAACGGGGTCGGAGGTGCCGATCTCGCCATAGACGCCGGCGCGGATGTCGGTGCCGTCCAGGCCGGTCGCGGCATCGGCCACGAGACGCCCGACGAGCTCCGCATCGGATACCTGGGCGACCCACGGCTCGTGGGTCGGGCCCAGGTACTGGCCGGTCCCCTGGACGACGTGGACGCCTGTCGACATCGCGATCGTGCGCACGCGATCCGGAGCGCGGCCGAGTGACGGCGGTGTCAGCTCGACGAGCGTTCGGCCACCGGCGGCCTTGAACGGCGCGAGCTCCTCGACGACGGTGGCCGAGTCCGTGAACCGGTAGTTGTCGGAGTGGATGCCGGGCGCCCATCGCGCCTCGGCTGCCACGGCCGCGTCCCACGGCCCATCAGCGCCGGGGGTGTAGCCATGCACGGCGAGCAGCGGGCTGGCATCCATCCACAGGTGCTCGTGCATGGTCGTGACGCCGAGCTCGGCGACGGGCACGGGCCCAGCGACGGTCATGGCCTCCCCGGCCGCCGTCACGCGAACGCGACCGGCTGGTCGAGCGTCGTCTCCGTCACGCCGGCGAGGCCGAGCCGGAGGACGACGTCGTGGATCCCGGGCTCGACGGCGACCGGCAGCCTGAGCGCGGCGGTCTGCAGGCGGCGGATGTAGAAGCCCCGCTCCGGCCCGAGATCGGACACGGCCACCGGGGCGCCCGTCTCCCCGACGGTCGGGTTGCGCAGCTCCATGGCGTTCGTCGGCACGTCCACGCCATCGAGGCGGACACCGATGCCCGTGAGATACCGCGAGACCGCGCCCGGGTTCGTCAGGAGGATCGCGGCGTCGCCGGCGTCGCCCACCCGCCCGGCCAGGGACAGCGGCTCGGGCCAGTAGCGCTCGACGAACGTGCGCAGGTCGGCGAAGGGATCGTAGGGCTCGCCGCGGAGCAAGGCGAGTGCCCGGTGGGCGAGGAGTCCCGCCGCGGCCTCGATCTGGGAATCGCCACGAGCCTGGTCGACGGTGAAGCGCGGATTGGGGCCGTAGACGCCAAGGATGGAGGCGTCCGCGTCGTCCGGCAGCACGTCGGTCGCAACGAGTTCGGGCGCGAGGGCGGCGGTCCACGACGTCTCCATCGTCGCCGCGTGGTCCACGGCGACGGGCCAGTCCGTGCCCAGCCCCGTGCCGAGCGCGGCGTTGAGCTCTAGGTAGGTCAAGCCCATCGCCCGGAGGCCGATCCCCTCCCCCTCGACCTCGGCGCACACCCGCTTGACGAGATGGTCGAGGTCGAGCGGCGCGTGCCCGCTATGGACGACGGCCACCCTGGCGCCGTGGCCGGGCAGCTGGCGAAGGGTCTGGCGCAACGCTTCGGCGACGAGCACCGGGTCGTACCGGAACGACCAGGGCAGCGCCAGGGTGCCGATCGTCAGATACGACCAGGGCAGGACGACGCCACCGGCCCACCGTGCGGCGCGCTCCAGGAGACCCTGACCGGTGATCCCGTCCGTCCCGTTCGGCAGGTGGTCGGCGTGGTACTCCAGCGCCCCGAGCGGGACCCAGGCGATCGGAGCGCGCGCCATCGCCGCGTCGATGCCAGCCGGTCGGAGCCGGTCGAGTCGGACCTCGATCGGGCCGTCCTCGGTCATCGGTCGTCCAATGGCCGCGATGTCGATCGTCGACCGTCAGTCGATGAGGAAGCCACCGTTGATGTCCGTCACCTCTCCGGTGATATAGCCCGCGTGCTCGGAGGCGAGGAAGGCCACCAGCGACGCGACCTCGTCGACGGTGCCGAACCGTCCGACCGGGATGAGGTTCACGAGGTCACGCGTGTCCGCGATCATCGGCGTATCGATGAGCGCCGGGGCAAGGGCGTTCGCCGTGATGCCGTGCTTCGCGTACTCGTTCGCGATGGACTTCATCAGCGTCATGACCCCGGCCTTCGACGCCGCGTACGCCGCGACCGAGCGCTTGCCACCGGCCTTCCCTGCGCTGGAGCCGATCCCGACGATGCGGCCGTAGCCTTGCTCACGCATGCCCGGCAGCGCCCGTCGCGCGCACAGGAACGCCCCCGTCAGGTTGATCGCGAGGGTCCTGTCCCACAGCTCCCGCGTCGTCTCCTCGAACGGGACGATCGGGTAGATGCCGGCGTTGAGGACCAGGACACTGACCGTGCCGAGGTCGGCCTCGATGCGTTCGAACGCTGCCTCGATGGCGGCCTCGTCGCTCACGTCGCAGGCGATGCCCAGGATGCCCTCGTGGGCCGGCGCCTCGAGGTCCAGGGCGGCGACCTTCGCGCCGTTGCCGGCCAGGACCTCGGCGATCCGCTGGCCGATCCCGCGCCCGGCGCCGGTCACGACCGCCACGCGATCGGTCAGCCCCTCCACCTGGATCATCGCTGCTGTCCCTCCGTCGGGCGGCTGGGTCATCGGGGCTCTGCGGCCGTTGCGCAAGCCATCTGGTGACGTTTCCAGTGCGTCGCTAGGATAGCCGAGACAGGTCACCCTGGGAGCGTCGCCGTGCAGGTCGGCATCGACAGCTACAGCTACCACCGGCGGTACGGCGAGCAGCGCGCCGCCGAGGCGCCGAGCCGCCACGTGCCCTGGCCGCTGGAGCCGGGGCCGGTCCTGCGCCACGCCGTCGAGGTCGGTGCGGACGTCGTGTTCCTCGAGACCTGCTATCTGCCGGCGCCGGAGGAGATCACCGCAGCGACGCTCGCTCCGGCGACCGACCATGGTGTGCAGGTCGGCTTCTCGTGGGGCCACCCCTGGCCGAGCGGGACCTTCCACGGTCTCGACGGCGGGCGGTCACCCGGCGCCGAGGTCGAGCTCCGCCGCTGGGTCGACACCTGCCAGCGGTTGGGTCACGACCTGGTACGGATCACCGCCGGTAGCCCGGCCTCGCGCGGCGATGAGCCGGCGGACGTCCTCGTGGATCGGCTCATCGCGCCGCTGCGTCGCTCCGCCGACTACGCGGGCGAGCGCGGCGTTCGACTCGGGCTCGAGAACCATGGCGACCTGCGCGTCGCGGACATCCTCGCCATCCTGGATCGCGTGGACCGCCGAGACGTCCTCGGTGTGACCCTCGACAACGTGAATCTGATCCGTGTCGGCGACGACATGGCCGAGGGCACGCGAGCGCTGGCGCCATCCACGTTCCTGGTCCAGCTCAAGGATCACCGCACCGGCGACCCGGCGGTGTGGGGCGGCCCCGAATGCACGTCGCTCGGGGAGGGCGTCGCCGACCTCGATGGCCTCATCGACATCCTGGTCGACGCCGGGTACGACGGGGCCGTCTGCGTCGAGCTTGCATCCCTTGGGCCCGCGGACGTCGACGAGCTCGCGATGGTCGAGCGCAGCGTCACCTGGCTGCGCGAGCACGTTCCCGCCACGGCCACTGCTTGAGGGACCCTGAGCGAGCTAGTGCGCCCCCGTCATGTAGGCGACGACGACCTCGGGGGTCGTGTCCTGGACGCTGACGTCGGCGACGAGCGAGCCACGGCGCATCACGAGGATCCGGGTACAGACCGAGAAGATGTGCTCGAGGTTGTGCGCGATGACGAGGATCGCCATGTCTCCGCGGGAGGCGGTGTGGGCGACCATCTCGAGGACGCCGGCCGACTCCTTCACGCCCAGCGCCGCGGTCGGTTCATCGAGGAGCAGCAGGCGCCGGCCCCAGAACGCGGCCTTGCTGATCGCGACGACCTGGCGCTGGCCGCCGGACATCGTCTCGATGGGGGCATCGAGGTCGGGGAACCGGGCTGGTAGCTGGGCGACCGCCTGTCGAGCCGCCGTCGCCATCTCGCGCTTGCGCAGGAAGCCGAAGGGCTTGAGCAGGCCACCGCGGACGAGCTCCCGACCGAGGAACAGGTTGTCGGTCATGTCGAACATCTCGACGAGGGCGAGGTCCTGGTACACCGTCTCGACCCCGGCGGCGAGTGCATCGGCCGGTGAGCTGAACTCGTGCTGCGCACCCTCGAGATGGATCTCGCCACTGCTCGGGGTGAGCACACCGGCGATGCACTTGACCAGGGTCGATTTGCCGGCGCCGTTGTCGCCGACCAGGCCGACGACCTCGCCGCGACGCAGTTCGAAGCTGACGTCCTTGAGCGCCTCGACCGCGCCGTAGTTCTTGCTCAGGTTCTGCACCGACAGCAGCGGCTGGTCGATCACAGCTCGAACCGCACATCGGCCTTGCCCCGCGCGAGACGCGCCTGGTCGAGGGCCACGGCTCCGATGAGGATGGTGCCGCGCACGACCTCCTGCCAGAACGACGTGACCCGCATCAGGGTCAGCCCGTTGTCGAGGACAGCGAGGATCAGGATCGCGACGATGATCCCCGGGATCGTGCCGCGACCGCCGCTCAGGCTCGCGCCACCGAGGATGATCCCGGTGATCGCCAGGAGTTCCAGCCCCTGTCCCGTCGTCGGGGCGACGGCGCCGATCTCGGATACGGCGATCAGGGACGCGAGACCTACGACCAGCCCGGTCAACAGGAAGCCGATGAAGACGTTCCGCTCGAGCCGGATGCCGGCGAGGAGGGCGGCCTTCGGATTGGCGCCCATGCCGTACATGTGCCGGCCATAGCGGGTCTGGCTCATCAGCAGCCAGAAGCTCGCCAGGACGGCGAGCAGGATGAGGACGGCGAGCGGGACCTGGAGCCCCAGGATGTCGATCCTCGCCCGGCCGAGCAGGTCGAAGTCGTCGACGCGGATGTTGCGGCCAGAGCCCTCCAGTTTGGCCAGGCCGCGGAAGGCGACGAGCGTGCCCAGGGTGGCGATGATGGAGTTGACCCGGAACTTCGTGATGACGATGGCGTTGACGACCGCTACGAGCATCGTGGCAGCCATGGCCGCCACGACGGCCGCCGCCATGCCATAGCCCGCCTCGGCGACCACGGCCAGCGTCGTCGCGGCGAACGCCACGGCAGACCCGACCGACAGGTCCACTTGGCGCGCGACCAGGAGCAGGGTCAGCGGCGCGGCCACGATCCCGACCACCACCGTGTTCTGCATGATGTTCAGCAGGTTGCTGGGCTTCAGGAAGAACGGGCTCGCGACGGTGAAGAAGAGGCACACGCCGATCAGCGCGGCGATCCGCGCCGTCGTCGGCGTCAGGACGAGGTTGCGCAGCGCCCGCCCTTTGGCATCCGTGCCGACGACCGCGGCACCGGTCTCAGCCAACGGCGGGGCGAGTCGGTCGACGAGCCGACCGGCGGCGCCGGATCGGCTCGTCGTTACGTCCGAGTCGCGCGGGATCGAGTCGGCTCACGCGGGGTAGAACTGGTCGATGTTCGATCGGTCGATGAACAGATGGGTAACGAGGGACTGCTCGGGCACGGTCTCGCCCTTGGCCAGCGAGATCGCAAGCGGGATGACGAGCTCGCCGTAGGACTCCGGGAAGTACGCCACGGAGCCGATCCACTGCGGCTCGTTGCGGATCGTGTCGCGGACGCTCGGGTCCGCGCCGTGCGAGACTATCCATACCTGGTCCTTGCGGCCGGCCACGTCCGCGGCGGCGAGCGCCGCGCTGGCGGCGGCGTCCGAGTTCGGGCTGATGATGAGGATCGTCTTGGCATCCGGCAGGGTCGTCAGGATGTCGGTCACCTGGCGACGCGAGTTCTCGTTCTGGTCGGGACCGCCAAGGAAGGTATCGACCGAGAAGTACTTGTCGGCCGGGACGGCGCCGCAGACGCCCTCGAAGCCTTCCTTGCTGCCGCCCGCGCGGGCCGCGTTGATCTCCGCGATCGTCGGGAAGTCGAGCGAAATATAGGCGTCGTACGCACACTGGAACTTGGTCTGCGCGAAATCGCCGAGGCCCTTGCCGGCGATCAGCCCGGCCTCGCGGTTGTTGGCGCCGACGAACGTCTCCTGGCACGGTTCCTCGGGGGTGTCGATCGCGACCGTCGGCAGGTTGCCATAGGCCTCGCAGATCTCCGCGGACGAGTCGGGATAGAACTGCCAGTTGACCATGGACTGCAGCTGCTGGGACGCGAGGGTCCGCGCGCAGGCGAGCGCCTTCTCGGCCGCGAAGTCACTGTCGCACTCGGACAGCTCGACGCCGGCCGCCTTGGCCGCTTCGCGGATGCCGTTCGTCACGAGCAGCACGAACGGGTCGCTGTCGCCGCCCGAGATGTACCCGATGCGGACCGCTTCGGCAGGCGTCGATGGTGCTTCGGACGCGGCCGCCGAGCCCGAGGGTGTCGCTGAGGTCGCTGGGGACGCGGAACTGGCCGGACCGGAGCACGCCACGGCGATGAGGGCCATCACCGCCAGCAGGGTCGGCCGGGCGGCCATCCTGCGACGCGCGTCGATCCCGAGATGGGACTTCGACACGGTTCCTCCTCCATCTTCGCGGAGGGCGGCCAGCGACAGCCACGCGTCGTGGCGCCCTGCGGCGACCTGAAAACGATACCACAGACGATACCAACGGAACCCTGATTCTGCTAGGCTCGGGCCATGTTCGAGATCGCCCCGGGACGCGCGGCGCTGATCACCGGGGGGGCGTCCGGCTTCGGGTTCGCGGTCGCGGAACGACTCGTCGCGGCCGGCGCGAAGGTCGCCATCGCCGACGTCAGCGAGCCGGTCGTCGCGGATGCCGCGACGCGCCTTGGGGGCGCCATCCCGATCGTCATGGATGTCACCGATCGCGATGCGGTCATGGGCGGCGTGGCCCGTGCCGCCGACGTGCTCGGAGGTCTGGACACGCTCGTGAACTCGGCGGGCGTGTTCGAGTTCCGACCGTTCGAGGAGATCTCCGAGCGGGAGTGGGATTGGATCATCGATGTCAATCTCAAGGGCGTATTCCTCAGCTGCCAGGCCGCCATGCCCTACCTCCGTGCGAGCGGTCGCGGGCGGATCGTCAACATCTCCTCGGATGCCGGCAAGAAGGGCTACGCGCTGATCTCGACGTATGTCGCGTCGAAGTTCGGCGTCGTCGGACTGACCCAGTCCCTGGCCGCGGAGTTCGGGCCATTCGGTGTGACCGTGAACGCCGTCTGCCCTTCGACCGTGTCGGAGACCGGGATGGGCCAGAAGGTGCTCGAGCAGAAGGTGCGGCTCTTCGACAAGCCGGCCGAGCGCGTCCTGGCGGACGGGGCGTCCTCCTACCCGTTGCGACGGCTCGGAACGGTCGCCGACGTCGCCGACGCGATCCTGTTCCTCGTCTCCGACAGCGCAAGCTGGATCAGCGGCGAGTCGATCAACATCGACGGCGGGAATCTCTCCGGCTGACGGATCGCCCGGCAGGGCGGAAGGAGTGGGGATGGCGCGCGACGCGGGTGGCTGGATCGAAGAGCTGCTGGTCGATGCTGCCGTCGCGCCGCCGTCGGGCCAGATCGCTGGCAGCGACGTCCTGCATTACTCGGCGACGCTCGGACGACGGGTCCGCTCGGACGCTACCTGGGCGGAAGCCGCGGTCTCGACGTACACGAAGGCGCAGGACGCGATCAGGGCCGGGGACTGGACGCGCGCGGCCGAATATGTCGACTTCTTCGTGGACGAGGCGTCCGTCATCTACGGCGTCTTCCGCGGCCTGATCCCCGACGCGATCTCGTTCCTCGAGGCCCGGGGGGTCACGCGGCCGCAGCTCCTGGAGCTCAATCGGCGCCTGCTCGATCTGATCCACCTGCCGGACGGCCGGCCGTTCGTGGCTCGGCTCCGCTGGGCGGAATTCCAGGCCGAGGTCCGCGCGTGCACCAAGGCCTGTGGTGCGGCCGACGAGCAGCGGGCACTGGGCAGCCTGGCCGAGCTGAAGGAGACCTGGCGGCAGATCCAGGACCGCGACGTGGACCACCTGTACGGATTGCTCAACGAGGCGGTCGTCTACTGGGGTGAACCGGTCGTCGGGGAGTTCTGGGACGCGATCATCGGCCCGCTGTTCACGTCGCGATACGAGAAGTTCGACGTCGCGCGGAACCCCTGGGACGAGTCGCTGTGGACCAACGTCTACCTCGCCTTCGAGGCGATGCGTGGCCACCTCGTCGGACCGGACCGGGACGGCAACATGGAGTTCAGCGAGGACGCCGAGCGATACACGTGGCGCTTCGATCCGTGCGGCAGCGGCGGGCGCTCGATGCGTGGCGACAGCGTCGAGGGCTCGCCGCCGCGGATGGAATCCCCGTTCGAGTACGGGGTGACAAAGGAGAAGTACGACTTCGCCTGGAACAAGCGGGGCGTCTGCTACTACTGCGTGAACTGCTGTGTCGTGATGCAGCTGATGCCGATCGACCGGTTCGGCTATCCGGTGCGCGTCGTGGAGCCTCCGACGTACCCGGACGACCGCGAGGCGAAGTGCACGTGGCATGTCTACAAGGACCCGGCGAACGTCCCCGAGCGCTATTACACCGACGTGGGTCGGAGAAAGCCGCTGACCATGTTCGGGCAGGCCGAGGACGCCGAGTAGGTGGACCGGATCCGTGTCGGCGTCGCCGGGGTCGGCCACTGGGCGCGAACGGCCCACCTCCCGGCGCTGGCAGCCCACCCCGCTGCCGAGGTGGTCGCGCTGGCCGATCCGGACCCCGGGAACCTCGACCGGTCCCGGCGGCGCTACGACATCGAGGCCTGCTTCGACGACCCGCAGGCGATGCTGGCGACGACGCCGATGGACGCGCTCGTCATCGCGGCGCCGCACGTCCATCACTACCCGATCGCTGCGGCAGCGATCGCCCGTGGCCTGCATGTCCTGATCGAGAAGCCGCTCGTCCTCGACCCTGCGGACGGGCGTCGGCTGATCGGCACAGCCGAGGCGGCGGGCGTCGAAATCGTCGTCGGCTACACCTGGCACTACAACGAGCAGGCGTTGACCGCGCGACGGTGGATCGCGGAGGGCCGGATCGGCTCGATCGCGTACGTGCAGTCGTTCTTCGGTTCGAGTCCGATCAACTTGTATCGCGGGGAACCGGAGGCCGACGTGTACGCCTACGGTGCCGGTGACGACTTTGACGGTCCGCTCGGATCCACCTACTCGGATCCGCACCTCGCGGGCGGCGGCCAGGGCCAGACCCAGCTGACCCACAGCATCGCCCTGCTGCTATTCCTGACCGGCCTGGACCCGGAGCGGGTCGCTGCGTTCATGGAGTATGGGTCGGCAGCCGTCGATGTCGTCGACGCCCTGACGCTCCGCTTCCGGAACGGCGCGCTCGGGGTCGTCGGAAGCACCGGGGCCGTCGCTCCGGTGTCCCACACCGACACGCTCGAGTACATCATCCATGGCTCGAAGGGCCACCTCCATTTCGACGTCATGGACGGATCGCTTCGGCTGTACACGGAAGACGGGATCACCGAGGAGCCGACGCTGCCCGTCGCCGATCGATACCCGATGGGCGCCCCAGCGCGGAACCTCGTCGACCTCGCCCGCGGCGTGGGTGTCAACGGCTCGCCCGTCTCGTTCGGACAGCGGACGGTCGAGATCCTCCACGCCGCCTATCGGAGCGCCGGCCAGGACGGCACCGCCATCGCCATCGAAGGAGCGCCGCTGTGACGAGCCACCAAGAGGACCATCCGGCCCGCGCGGAGCGGGTCGCCATCGTGACCGGGGCCGGTGGCGGTCTCGGGTCGGCGGTCGCCCGCCTCCTGGCCGAGACGCGCGACTACCGGTTGTGCCTCGTCGATAACCGACGCGACGCCGTCCGGACGGTCGCGGACGAGGTCCGAGCGCTCGGCGCCGACGCGGAGCCGCTCGTCGTGGACCTCGGCTCGTCCGAGGCGGCCGAGTCCGTCGTCCCCCAGACGATCGCCCGCTTCGGGCGTGTCGACGCGCTCATCAACGCGGCGGCCATCCTGCACCGCCGCGACTTCGATGCGGTCACGCCGAAGGACTTCGACGACGTCTTCCACGTCAACACGCTCGCCCCGTTCCTGCTGGCCCGTGCTGCGATGTCCGACATGGCCAGCCGAGGCTGGGGCCGGATCGTCAACGTCACGTCCACGGGTGTCTACGAAGGCGGGTTCACGATGACGTCGGCGCTGTATGAGGCGTCCAAGGGCGCCGTGGCCGTCCTGACCAAGATGCTCTCGCGTCACGGTGCCGGAGACGGGATCCTGGTCAACACCGTTTGCCCGGGCGGGATGCGCACCGGCATGCTGCTGAACGAGACGTCACCCGAGCTGGTCGCCAAGGCCGAGCGCGAGATGATCCCGCTCCACCGCATCGCCGACCCGGCGGAGATCGGCCGCATGGTCGTGTGGCTCGTCAGCGACCTGAACACGTATGCCACCGGTGCCGAGTTCGATATCACCGGCGGGCTTGCGCTTCACTGATCGTCGGGAACGAGGTCGCAGCATGCCATCCGAGCCAACGACTCCGCGCTTTCGAGCGCTCGACCATGTCGGCTATGCCGTCACGGACCTGGACCGATCGATCGCCTTCTATGAGACGCTGCTGGGAGCCCCGATGCTCATGCGCAAGCTGTGGGACGTCCCGTATGTCGGCGAGATCGTCGGCTATCCAGGCCTCGTGCTGGACGGTGCGTTCTTCCAGCTTCCGAATGGCGTCATCCTGGAGCTGCTCGAGTACAAGTCGCCGAGGCCGGGCACCGTCGACATGGAAAGCTACAACGCGGGCAACGCCCACCTCTGCCTCGTGACCGACGACATGGCTCATGACTTCGCCCGGCTGCGTGCCGCCGGGTACGACACGTTCCGATCCGAGCGGCCCATCGACATCCCGTGGGGGCCCTATCGCGGCGGGCGGGCCTGCTATCTGCGCGATCCCGATGGCGCATCGATCGAGCTCCTCGAGGCCCCACCCGGCGGGCCGGACTGGAACGCATGAACCCATCGAGGATCGCCCGCATCGAGGCCTTCCCCGTCCGCTATCCGGAGCCGAACAACGACGGCAAGATCCGTGCGCTGACCCTCGTTCGGATCGAGGACGAGGCCGGGCAGACGGGCTGGGGCGAGGCGATCACGGGTGGTCAGGAAACATCACTGGCCGTGGAGCTCATCGTCGAGCGCCGCCTTGCGCCGCTGCTGCTTGGTGCCGACCCGAGCGAGGTGGTCGGGCTCTGGCAGCGGATGCGTGACGCCACCTACTGGGACGGCAATGGCGGCATCGTGACATTCGCGATCTCGGCGCTCGACATGGCCCTGTGGGATCTCAAGGGCCGCATCGAAGGGCGGTCGCTGACCGACATGCTCGGTGGACCGAAGCACGACCGGCTGCGTGCCTGCGCCAGCACGATCTACCACTCCGGTGACCTGGACCGCATCGCGCAGGAGTTCGCCGGCTTCCGCGACCAGGGCTACACGATCGTCAAGGGCGGCTGGGGCCACGACCTTGAGATCGCGTTCGGCCGCGACGAGATACGCGACATGGCGATCGCCAGGACCGTCCGGGCCGCCATCGGCCCCGAGGTCGAGATGATCTGCGACGTCGTCGCGCTCGCCGGCTGGACGCCCGACCATGCGATCCGGATGGCGCGCCAGCTTGACGACGAGGTCGGGCTCTTCTGGTTGGAGGACCCCCTCGTCGAGCAGGATCTGGACGGGTATCGCCAGCTGCGCGAAGCCGTGACGACGCGGATCTGTACCGGCGAGAAGGGCTGGACGGGTGACCATTTCGATCGACTGATCGACTCGGGCGCCGTCGATGTGATCATGATCGACCCCGCCAAGGCCGAGGGCGTGACGGGGACCTGGAACGTCATCCGCGCGGCCGCCGCAGCCGGTCGCGACTGGAATGCCCATTCGTGGAGTAGCGCCCTCAACACCGCCGCGTCGCTCCACATGGCCGTGGCCTCGGACAACGTCCTCGTGATGGAGCTCAAGCCGGTGCCATCGCCGATGCAGCACGAACTCGTTACGAACCCGATCGACCAGCACGCTGGGTGGGTCACGCCACCTGACGGGCCCGGCCTGGGCGTCGAGGTCGACGAGGCAGTCGTCCGCCGGTACCTGTTCGACTGATCCGCCTTGACGAGGTGGTCGCGAGGGAGGGGAGGGCCCGGGCGCCGCCCGGAGGAGCGGAGCGGCGACCGGGCTTGTGAAACGCGACGGCGACGTCAGCCCGCGCCGGGCAGACCTGCATTCATGACGGGCAGCTCACGGGCGCCCTGGGCCTTGGATCCGAACGACGCCGGCTTGGTCCGGCCGACACGTGTGTAGTACTCCTCGGGGACCTGGGTCGGGTCCTTGAACATCTGCCATTGGCACTTCTGGCGGACGTTTGGCTCCTTGTTCGTGTCCGGATAGACCGGTGGGTCGACCACGCGGACCGGGTACCCGAACCGGTCCATCGGCATCTCCTCCATGAGGATGATGCAGTGGGTGCAGTACAGGCACACCCCGGGCGTGTTGTGGTTCCACGTGTGCGGCTCTTCAGTGACCGTCCAGTCGTAGGGCGGTTCCATCCGGGCGGGCGTGCCCTCGATCCAGTCGCCACGGATCGTTCGCTGTCCGGAGCCGCACGGGTCGAATCGGAGGATGAAGCGGTCCTCGAGCTCGACGAGCTCCATGTCGCCGGTCCGCTCGGGTCCGACGAGATGACCACGCATCGCCTCGCAGGCGACCAGCATCAGGATCTCGAGGGACTCGTCCCACGGGTACTTGTCGATGTCGAACTTCTCGTACCGCCAGACGAACAGCGGCAGCAGGACACGGTCGTACATGTCCCGGATGGCGGCCTCACCGAGTTGCTCCTTGATGAGTGACATCAGGGCGTACGTGTGGTCGACATCGCGATCGTGGCATTGACGCCACGTCTCCTTCATGACCTCGAGCTTGGCTTTGGCGTCGTCTGCCTGCTCTCGATAGGTCGCGGCCGTGAATGCCTGGACCTCCGACAGAAAGCGGTTCCAGTGCTTGCGGGGATGCCACGGCGAGCCGTCCGGGAGCGTCGCGAGCGCGACGGCCTGGTCGTTGCGGGCCGTGATCACACCCTCGTCGACGCCCTTGTCGCGCAGGTAGCCGTTGAGGTCGCCGATCCACTGCCGGTAGAGCGTGAAGCAGACGTTCGCCTCGTCCACGAAGTAGCTGCCGAGGGTCGCCGCCTCGTCCCAACGCCCGCCGTCGATGGCCTCGATGATCTTCCGGTAGGTCGAGATCTTCTGGTCTTCCCAGGGCCCCATCCGGACGCGCCGACCGAGCAACTCCGTGAATTCGACCTTGGTCTCGGTCACCGTGCCCTCCGCCATGGCGTCTCGGTGCTTGACGATACCGGTACCGTTTGCAGCCGGCAGCGGCAACGATACCATGCCGCATCCGCCCGCGGCCAGCCGGAGGTCCGATGACCGCCCTCGTGTTCGGGTTCCTCGCGGCGCTGGCGAACGCCGGGCAGGCGTTGCTCAGCAAGGACCTGACCGCGAGGGCGCCGGCGCGGCAGCTCATCGGCGTGCTGTACCTCGGCAATGCCCTCGTGCTGCTGCCGTTCGCGCCGTTCGTGGTCTGGACCTGGTCCGGCGAGATCATCGGACTGCACCTGGTGTCCGTGGCCCTCATGGTGTTCACGGCGATCTGCGTCTGGGACCTGCTGGACCATGGGACGGCCTCGGCGATGACGACCGCCACGGCGATGAGCCCGATCCCGGCCGCCATTGCGGCCGCGTTCGTCCTGCCGGCCGTGATCCAGCCCCTCCACGTGGTCGCGGCGACGATCGTGGTCGGGGGCGTGCTGCTCGCACTGGCGGACGCCTTCGGCGCCCTGGATCGGTGGGGAAGCGCCTGGCGGATCGTGGGTGCGGCGACGGGCACGGGCATCCTGACCGTGGTCACGCGGCTGCTTGGCGACCTGGACGTCGGGCTCGTCGAGACGTATGTCGTTCGCACGGCGTTGGCGGCGATCGTGTGCGTCGCCCTGTTCCCGCCGCGCGACGTGGCGCGTGGCGACATCCCGCGGCTGCTGGTCCGGTCCGTCGTGGTGACGACGTATTTCGTGTTCGTGATCCTCGGCGCGCAGTCGGGCAGCCCCGTCGTCGTGCAGACACTCGTGGCGACGACCCCGCTCTTCGTGCTGGCCGTGGAGTCCATCCGACGCCGCGCGGCGCCGCCCGTCCGAGCGGTCGCCGCCGCACTCATCGTCGTCGTGGGGGTGGTGCTGATCCTGGTGGCGTGACCGATCAGGGCCGCCGGCCGGCTGGACGCGCGATGCGCCGCCGCTACCATGCGTCCGATGGTCACCGTCGACCGCCTCGACGACGGCACGTCCGGCCCGCCGCCGATCCTCGAGATCCTCGGCGTGAGCAAGCGATTCGGCTCGACCCAGGCACTCGACGACGTTTCGCTGACCCTGCACAAGGGCGAGATCCACGCGCTCCTCGGTGAGAACGGCGCCGGCAAATCCACCTTGATCAAGGTCATGACCGGCGTCGAGCAACCGGACGCCGGCCAGATGGCGGTCGACGGCGCGGAAGTGTCCCTGGGTAGCGCCCTCCACGCACAGGATCTGGGGATCGCCGCGATCTACCAGGAGCCGAACATCTTCCCGGACCTGTCGGTCGCGGAGAACATCTTCATCAGCCATCGTGACCGCGGACGCGTCCTCGATCGCCGCGCGATGCGCCGAGACGCCGAGACGATCCTGGGCCGCCTCGGCGTGCACCTCGACACGGACGAGCCGGCCCGCGGCCTCACCCTCGCAGAGCAGCAGACGGTCGAGATCGCCAAGGCGCTGTCGTTGCAGGTCCGGGTCCTGATCATGGACGAGCCGACGGCTTCACTGTCCGCCCACGAGGTCCGTCGCCTGTTCGGGATCGTCGAGTCGCTCCGGCGCGAGGGCGTCGCCATCCTGTTCATCTCGCACCGGATGGAGGAGGTCTTCGAGATCTCCGACCGCGTGACCGTCCTGCGGGACGGCCGCTGGGTCTCGACTCGACCTCGCTCCGAGCTGACCCCCGGGATCGCGATCCGCGAGATGGTCGGTCGGACCCTGAGCGCCTTCTTCCAACGGACACCCGCTCGACCCGGCGAGGTCGTCCTCGAGGTTCGCGCGCTCGGGCTGGAGGGCGTCTTCAGCGACGTGTCATTCGACCTACGGGCGGGCGAGGTCCTCGGCTTCGCCGGACTGGTCGGCGCCCGGCGAACGGATGTCGGCCTCGCCCTCTTCGGCATCGCCCCGGCCGACACGGGGACGATCCTCCTCGACGGTCGGCCGGTCAGGATCCGCCATCCGCAGGATGCGCTGCGCCTGCGCATCGCGTACTCGACGGAGGATCGGCGCGCGTTGGGTCTGGTCTTTCCGCTGTCGATCGCGGCGAACATCTCGCTGCCCACCCTCGCGCGGTACCAGGATCGACTCGGGCTGATCCGCCGACGGGCCGAGGAGGCGGCGGCGGAACGCTACCGCGAACGCCTGCGCATCCGCGCCGCATCGGTCCATGTGCCAGTCGCCACGTTGTCGGGCGGCAACCAGCAGAAGGTCGTCCTGAGCAAATGGCTGGACACGCATCCGCGTGTCCTGATCCTCGATGAGCCCACGCGTGGGATCGACGTCGGGTCCAAGGCGGAGGTCCACCAGATCATCGACGAGCTGGCCCAGGAAGGGATCGCCATCATCCTGATCAGCTCCGACCTGCCGGAGGTCCTCGCCACCAGCGACCGGATCCTGGTGATGCGCGAGGGCCGGCAGATGGCGATCCTCGGCCGCGACGAGGCGACGCCCGAGTTGGTCCTGGCGGCCGCGATGGGCCAGCCAGTCGGGGGCGACTGATGCGCTTGCTGCTGCGGCACGTCCGGCCCGAGCAGCTCCGCGAGCTCACGCTCGTCCTGATCATCATCGCCGTGGCGGCCTTCTTCGCCACGCAGATCCCCGACTTCGTATCGGCGCGGACGTTCACGCGGATCAGCACGAGCGTGGCCGTGATCGCGGTCGTCGCGGTCGGCCAGACGCTGGTCGTCCTGACCCGGAACATCGACCTTTCCGTCGGCTCGATCGTCGGCCTGGTGGCGTACTTCACGGGGACCATGCTGTCGAACGATCCGACCATCCCCGCTCCCGTCATCATCGCGATCTCGATCGCGATCGGCGCCGGACTGGGTGCCGTCAACGGCCTCCTCGTCGCCTATGGCGGCGTCCCCGCGATCGTGACCACCCTCGGGACGCTCGCGTTGTACCGGGTCGCCCTCGTTGAGCTGTCCGGAGCCAAGACCGTCACCACCGACGCGTTGCCGGCCTGGATGCTGGACCTCCCGCGCGTGACGCTCGTGTCCCTCGGGGCAGTCGACGTACGTCCGCTGGTGATCCTCGCCGTGGTGATCGCGGTGGTGTTCCAGCTGGGTTTGCGCTATCTGCCCTTCGGCCGACGCCTGTTCGCGATCGGCTCCAACCCGGACGCCGCGAGGGTCGCCGGTTTCCCGGTCCAACGCGACATCTTCGCGGCGTTCGTGCTGTCCGGAGCCCTCGCGGGCCTCGCCGGGTTCATGTTCCTGGCGCGCTTCGGGAACATCACCGTCACGGCCGGGCAGGGCCTCGAGCTGCAGGTCGTCGCGGCGGTCGTGGTCGGCGGGGTCAACATCTTCGGCGGCGTGGGCTCCATCATCGGCGCGCTGCTCGGTGCGACGCTGATCGATCTGCTGCAGCAGAGCCTGATCCGCTGGCTCGAAGTCAGCGAGTTCCTGCGAGACGCGATCCTGGGACTGTTGATCCTGTTGGCGGTCGCCTCGGACAAGGTGATCATCGGCCGGCTGCGCACGCTCTGGATCCGCGAGCGACGGCGGACGCAGGACGTCGTGGAGCCATCGGGCGGGGTGGCAGACGGTGCGTGAACTGGTGTCCAGGCTCCGCTCCTGGGAAGGCCTCCTGCTGGTCATCCTCATCGTGGTCATGGGCCTCAACGCGCTTGCCGCGCCCGGCTACCTGACGGCCCAGAACCAGATCAACCTGTTCCAGCTGAGTGTCGAGAAGGCGATCGTCGTCCTCATCATGACGTTCGTCATCGTGAGCGGGGAGATCGACCTGTCGGTGGCGTCGGTCATGGGTCTGGCCGCCGTCGTCGTGGCCTGGTCGACCAGCCAGGGGGTCCCGACGGAGGCCGCGATCCTCATCGCGCTCGCCGCCGGCGGCCTGTGTGGCCTGCTCAACGGCTTCTGGATCGCGATCGTCGGGCTGCCGTCACTGGCCGTCACGCTGGCCGGCCTGATCGGCTATCGAGGGCTGGCACGGGTCCTGATCGAGGACCGTTCGATCGGGGGCTTCCCCGCTTGGTTCGAGGACCTCGGGCAGCGGCCGTTTATCGGGCCCCTCCCCCTCGCGCTCATCGTCTTCGCCGTGATGGCCGTCGGCGCGACGGTCGTCCTGCGGTCGTCGGGCTTCGGTCGCTACGTCTACGTGCTCGGCAGCAACATCCAGGTCGCACGGTTCTCGGGTGTCCGCATCGCCCGCCTGCGGCTGGCCATCTTCACGCTGAGCGGGCTGATCGCCGCGATGGCAGGCGTGCTCCTGGCGGCCCGTCTCGGCGCCGTCCGCGGCAGCACGGCCGAGGGCTTCGAGCTCGACATCATCACCATCGTCCTGCTCGGAGGGGTCAGCATCTTCGGGGGGCGCGGAACGATGCCCGGGGTCATCTTGTCGATCCTGCTGATCCTCAACCTGCGCAATGGGCTCGGCCTGGCGAACGTGACGGGCAATACCCAGACCGGCGTCATCGGCGTCCTCCTGATCCTGTCGGTGCTCGTCCCCAACCTCGTGGGTGCCGCGCGCTCGCGATTTGCAAGGGAAGAGCCCGTCACTGTCACGTCGCCCGGGATGACCCAGGTGGACTAGCGGCGTAGGATGTCGTGGCTTCACGGCCACGCGTGGCCGGCAGTAGGAGGAGACGCTGATGAAGCTTCGCGTTGCGGTCGCCCTGTTCGGCGTGGTTGCGATCCTCACGGGCTGTAGCTCGCCCGGGGCCTCGACGTCGGCGGCCCCGCCGGCCACGAGCCCATCGGCGGCGGCCAGCGAGCCGGCCGCGAGTCCATCCGCGAGCGCGGGCGGCGTGATCAAGGCCACACCGGGTCAGAGCGTCAAGATGATGCTGCTCCCGAAGTTCCTGGGCATCCTGCCGTTCGACCAAGCGAACAAGGGCGCAGAAGAGGCCCAGGCCGAGCTGCAGAACCCCGAGGCGGTCGCCTTCGTCGGTCCCACGGCCGAGAACAGCGTCCAGGGCCAGATCGAGTTCATGACCAACGCACCGACCCAGGGCCACAAGGTCGTGATGCTTTCCAACAACGCCGGCGACCAGATCGCTCCGGCGGCGGAAGCCGCACAGGCAGCCGGCACGAAGGTCGTCACGTGGGACTCGCCGATCCCCTCGGCGGCGGGTGAGAGCCTGTTCGTCGCACAGGTCGACTTCGACTCGATCGGCGTCGTCATGGCCGACATGGCGCTGTCGTTGACGGGGGCGGACGGCGGCGAGTTCGCGGTCCTGTCGGCCTCGCCCGACGCGGCGAACCAGAACGCCTGGATCGCGGCGCTCGAGGAGGCACTCAAGGATCCCAAGTACGCGGCGGTCAAATTGGTCGACACCGTCTATGGCGACGACGTGTCCGAGAAGAGCTACAGCCAGGCGCTCGCGCTGGTCGACAAGCACCCGAACCTCGAGGTCATCATGGCCCCGACGACCGTCGGGATCGCGGCCGCGGCCAAGGCGATGCAGGACGAGAACCTGTGCGACAAGGTCAAGGTCTCCGGTCTCGGCCTTCCGAGCGAGATGGTGGCCTACACCATGAACGACTGCGCTCCCCAGTTCGCATTGTGGAGTTTCGTCGACCTCGGCTACCTGACCTACTACGTCTCGTACCTGCTCGCCACCGGTGCGATCCAGGGCACCGAGGGAGAGCAGTTCGAGGCCGGCCGGATGGGCGAGTACACCATCGAGAAGGACCCGACACGCGACGCCGGCCTGCGCGTGTTGATGGGTCCATTCACCGTCTACGACAAGACCAACGTGGAGGCCGCTGCCCAGTAGCGCGCCACGGCGAAGCAACGGATCGGGCCCGCCGACGGCGGGCCCGATCCATGTCCGCTACGCGGCGTCGACCATGGGTCGGACCTCGGTCGCCAAGCGTTCGATGGTCTCGAGGTCGAGCGGGGCGGCGACCGACGGACTGAAGGCGTCGACCCCGGCCTGACGATAGGCCAGCAACGCCCGGGCGACCTCGTCCGAGGTGCCGGTCCAGGCCATGTCCGTTCGGATCGACTCCGGCCACCCGTGGATCCGCATCTGGGCGTCGAACGCACGCCGTGCCTCGGCCGCATCCCGGCGGATCACGAGCTTGCCGCCGACCGTGTGTTCGATGGTCGATGGGTCCCGGCCGATCGCCGCGCAGTGCTCGTGGAGGACCCCGCGTTTGTGGCGGAAGCGCTCGACGTCGTGCATGGCGAGCCACAACTGCCAGATGTCCGCGTGGCGGGCCACGATCCGCAGGCCCTTCTTCTCACCGGACGAACCGATGAGGAACGGGACATGCGGCGTGATGGGCAGGGGTGCGTGGCGGGCGCCGCTGAATCGGTATCGGGCCGATTCGTGATCCACCGTCTCGCCGTCGAGCAGCGCCCGAACGATGGTCAGCGCCTCGTCGAGCCAGTCGAGCCGATCGCCGACGCTTCGCCCAGGATCCATCCCGTGGGCCGTGACCTCCAGCTCGCGGTTGCCGGCCCCGAGTCCGAACACCAGGCGGCCGCCGCTGATGTGATCGACCGTCGCCGCCATCTTCGCGACGACGCCCGGATTGCGGAACGGGTTGGCCCCGACGAGGAGTCCGAGCCGCACATGGCGGGTCGCGGCGCTCCATGCGGCGAGGGTCGTCCAGCCTTCGAAGAACGGTTGGAACGGGTCACCACCGGTCGAGTACAAGTGGTCGTGGCCCCACAGGTAGTCGTACCCGAGGTGGTCGACGGCCTGGGCTGCGGCGAGTGACTCGGGCCAGCTGAGACCGTAGGTCAGCGGCTGCATGCCCAGCTTGAACCCACCCGACATGCCGCCATCGTAGCCGAGCACCCGGGGGCTGGTACCGATTGCAGCCCGCCCTGCTACGATGCGATCCCGCCGCCACCAACCCGATCCCGTCGGCCAAGGAGGTTGCCCGCACATGGACCAGGCCGTCTTCTACCTGCGGATCTTTCCGGGCACGGAGGCCGAATACGACCGGCGCCACGCGGAGATCTGGTCCGACCTCGTCGCCGAGATCCGCGAATCCGGCCTGCGCAACTTCTCCGGTTTCCGGCGCGGCACCGACGTCTGGTATTACACCGAGGTCGAGCCCGGGACCACCGTCGAGGACGCGTTCGCGGTGCACGGCCCGAAACCGGCGAACCAGCGCTGGAACCGCTACTTCCGCGACGTCATCGCTCAGATCACCGACGACGCGGGCAACCTGCTCTGGTACGACAAGGTCTTCGAGTCCGACGGGCCGCCGCTCGACGGCCCGTTCGAGCGCGGGTTCTTCGGCCTCGTCATCGATCCGGAGCGCGCCGGCGACTACGAGGCGCTGCATGCGGACCCGTGGCCGGACCTCATGGGGGCCATCGAGGCCTCCGGTTTCCGCAAGTACCAGGGCTTCCGACGGGGCGCCCACGTCGTCTATTACGGCGAGTTCTACCCGGACATGGCGACGGTCTTCGGGACGATGGGTCAGACCGAGGTGAATGGACGCTGGGGCACGGCATTCGAAGGGATCATCACGACGATCACCGATGCCGACGGCCGGCTCCTGACCGCGAACGAGATCTACCACCAGGACTGACCCGATGCCGCCGACCGGCGCTCGACCGCGAGTCGGCGTCATCAGCCCGTACTGGACGCTCTGGGAGCACACCGCCGGTCCGACCTTCCGGTCTGACAGGCTGGCCTTGGCACGCGCCGTGGCGGACGAGCTGGCAGCCGACGGGTCGATCGAGGCGGTCGCGGTCCTCGAGGTCGACTCCAGCGAGGCGGGCACAGCCGTCGGGCGCGAGCTGGCCGCCGCGAGCGTGGATGTCGTCCTCGTCGTCCAGACGATGGCCGTGCCGGCCGCCTGGACGATGGCCGCCCTCGACGCGCTGCCCGGCGTCCCGGTCGTCGTGTGGGCGCTCCACGAGACCGGCCTGGTCGACGGCGCCTTCGACCATGGTTCGATCACGACCCAGGGCGCGACCGTCGGCGCGCCGATGCTGTCGAACCTCCTGTCCCGCGCCGACCGCCCGTTCGAGCTGATCCTGGCGCGGCGGGGCGACCCGGGTGGCCGGGCGCGCGTCGGCGAGGCACTCCGGTTGGCCGGCGTCGCCAGGGGCATCGCGCGATCGCGCCTGGGGCGTATCGGGCGCCCGCTCGATGGCTATGCCCACGTCGACGTCGACGATGGTGCGCTCCGCGCCGCGACCGGCATCGAGCTCGTATTCGTCGATCCGGACGAGGTCGTGGCCCGGTTCAGGGAGGTCGCTGATCCGGACGCGGTCGCGCTCGAAGCGGACGTGCGGCGCGACTGGACCTTCGAGCAGGAGCCGTTGCCCGACGACCTCGACCGGTCCATCCGGGCGGCCCTCGCGCTCGAGACAGTCGTCGATGCGCACGGCCTCGACGGCGGTGCGTTCAACTGCCACGTTCCCCAGTTCCGCTTCGGCGAGCCGATCGGCATCGCGCCGTGCTGGGGCCTCGGTCGGCTGACGACCGCGGGCCGGCCGTTCACGTGCACCGGCGACATCGTGACGGCGGTCGCGATGCTCACGACCAAGCGGCTCGGCGGCGCCGCGGTCTATCACGAGATCGAGGCCATCGACTACGCGACCGGCGAGGTGGTCATCGCCAACTCCGGCGAGCACGACCTGGCGTGGCTCGCGCCGGGCTCGCGACCCCGGCTGCGCCCGAATGGTTGGTTCTGTGGCCGGGATGCGCATTGCGGCGTGTGCGCCGTGTTGGAGCCGCCGGCCGGGCCGGCCACCCTCGTCGGCTTCACCCCGCATCCACGCGCCCGTGGCGGCTTTCGCTACGCCGTCGCTCGTGGCGAGTTGACGAGCCGGACCTTCCCCGAGACGGGCACGGTCAACGGCGCGTTCCGGTTCGCCGAAGGGCCGGTCGAGGCGGCGTGGGCCCGCTGGGCGAGCACGGGCGTGAACCACCACAGCTCCGCGACGCCGGGCGACCTGTCCGAAGCGGTCGCGACCGTGGCTCGGCACCTGGGCGTCGAGGCGGTGATCGTGTGACGACCCTGGCCCGACGCCCGCGCCCACTCGCGCCCGTCTCCCTGCGCGACCTGCGCGACGTCGACCCGTATCCCGCCTACGAGGCGATGCGCGCCGTCGGCCCGGTGATCTGGGACGAGGGCATGACCGCCTGGCTCGTGCTGTCGCACGACGGTTGCACGCTCGTCGAGCGGCGCGAGGACCTCTTCGAAGAGCCGACAGGGTCCTTGCCGGGCGCCGCGGAGATCGTCGGGCGGCGCGACTTTCGGTCGCTCGTCGGCGGCGAGCACGAGACGCTCCACCGATCGCTGTCGCATGCCTGGCGCCCGGACCCGATCGCACAGCTGGCCATGAACGCGGTCCGGCCGATCGTCCTCGATCGCATCGCCAGTCTGGCCGACCTCCCGGCGTTCGAGCTCTACGAGGACCTCGCGCGTTTCCTGCCGATCGCCGTCGTCGGACGCCTGCTCGGGCTGCCCGATCGCGACGTCGCCACGCTGGAGGAGGCGAAGGGCTGGATGGAGGCGGTCCTCGCGTGGCGCCACACCTATGGCGAGGACCCGGACCTCCGGGCCGCGGCCATCGAGGCGACGAAGCGCCTCGACCCGCTGCTCGTCGATACCGTCCGGGCGCGCCGTGACCGGCCAGAGGACGACGCCATCAGCCTTCTTTGGTCGACCGGTCGCGAGGTCGCTCCGGACTGGGGCGAGCAGGACGTCATGGACAACGCGAAGTTCCTGTTCGAGGGCGGCTCGGAGACGACGGCGTTCCTCATCTGCACCGCCATCCACCGGCTGCTCGAGTGGCCCGCCGAGCGTCGTCTCGCCACCCTGGCCGATCCGGCGGTCTTCGCGCGCTTCCTCGAGGAGGTCCTGCGCCACTCGACCGTCGTCCACCTGCGGGCGCGACGGGCCACCCAGGATGTCGAGCTCGGCGGCGTGACGCTGCTGGCCGGCGAGCGGGTCATCGCCATCAACGCGGCCGCGAACCGCGACCCGGAACGGTGGGAGCGGCCAGACGAGCTGGACCCGGACCGGCCACGGTTGTGGGGGCACCTCGCATTCAACGTCGGGCCCCGCCATTGCGTCGGTTCCCACCTTGCCCGGATGGAGGCGACTGAGGTCGTCGGCGGACTGTGGCGCGCCTTCCCGGATCTGGCCAGAGCCCCGGGCACGGCCGAGAACGTCGTGCCGATGGGTTTCGTGTCGCGGGCGTGGCGGCCGGTCGATCTCCGGCACGCGCCGCTCGATCCTGCGACCGCTCGCCTCCGCGTGAGCGACGGACCCGCCTGGGCCGGCTCCGTGCCGGGTCGCGGTGGTGGCACCGGCTGATCGCGAGCTAGCCCGACTCGTCGACCCGGGACCAGGTCAGGCGCTGGATCCGGCGCGTACCGCCGATCGCGATCGGCGGCGACGTCAACGTCAGGGTCCGGCCGCCGTCGCTGAGCGCGAACCTGCGTCGTTGCTCCGTGCCGTTCCAGTTCGGGAAGAGACTCGTGTCGACCGTATGGATGACGGTATCGCCGTCGACGGCATAGCGCCCACCGTAGGCGATGCATGTCGCGAACGCCGCGGCCTGCTCGTCGGCCGTCCCGCCGGTCACGTCGTCGGTCGCGAAGCGCGCGCGATCGCCCCGAGCCATGATGCCGACCATCGTGCTGTCGGCCGTATAGGCCAACAGCCCGTCTGGCGCCTCGCCCAGCGGCCGGGCTTCCGAGCCGTCGTCCGCGACGGACACCCACGAGCGCAGCCGCCAGCCGCCGACAAGATCGGCCGCGTCGCTCACGTGGGCATGGGCGCGTCCGGCACCGGAGCGTCGGCGCGCAGGAGGCCCTTGTGCTTCAGCTCGGCCCAGAAGGCGGCCGGGATCGGCGTGGCGAACGTGGCGACGTTCCGGTGGACCTGGTCGGGATGGAAGGCCCCCGGGATCACCGCCGCCACGCTCGGGTGACCCAGTGGGAAGCGCAATGCGGCCGCGGCGAGCGTCGTCCCGTGTCGTGCGCAGACGGCCTCGATCCGGCGAACCCGCTCCATGACGTCGGGCGGTGCCGGCGCGTAATCGTACGTCGCACCGTCGACGGCGCCGGTCGCGAGGATGCCCGATTGGAAGACGGCACCGATGACGAAGCCGACGCCACGCGCCACCGCGGCCGGGAACTCGTCATCCAGGATCTCCTGCTTGAGCAGCGTATAGGGCATCGCGACCAGGAAGACGTCGACATCCACGGCGTCGAGGAAGCGCGGGATGAGGCCGAGCGCATTGATCCCGGCACCGACCGCTCGCACCTGCCCGCTGGTTCGCAACTCCTCGAGTGCCTTCCAGCCGGAGGTCGCCAGGGCGTCGAAGTGCGTGGCCCACGTCGCCTCGTCGAAATACAGCCGGTCCAGATCGTGGATGAAGGCGATGTCGAAGCGGGTGATTCCGAGGCGCAGCCGGCTCTGCTCGACCGACCGCATGATGCCGTCGTACGTGTAGTCGAAGACGACCTCGTTGGGTGATCCACCGACCCACGGACCGCGCTCGAATCCGTCATCGCTGGCGGGTCGAAGCCACCGTCCGACCTTGGTCGACAGCGCGAAGTCCTCGCGCGGGTGGTCCCGGAGGCCGCTCCCGGTCCGCAGCTCCGAGAGCCCGCGGCCGTACCACGGCGCCGTGTCGAAATAGCGGATGCCCGAGTCCCACGCAGCGTCGATGGTCGCGATCGCGTCGTGCTCGGTGACCGGTACGAACAACTCGCCGATCGAGGCGCCACCGAACCCGAGCTCGGTCACCTCGATGTCCGTCGACCCGACGCGGCGACGCGCGATCACTTCCGCCATGGCTGCGTCTCGGCGGCATCGCCCCACGAGGGGATGGGTGCCTGCAGCGGTTCCTCGACCCAGCAGAACTGTCCGTTGATGTCCGCGCCCTCGTCGCTCGTCAGGCGCAGGACGAGCGCTACGGCCTTCTCGGGCGGATCTCCACCGGTCTCCTCGACCCAGGCAGCCCATTGCTTGTACGCGTCGGCTTCCGGACCCATCTTCACCACCCGGTCGCGGATGTCCTTCCACATGGCGGTCTTGACGTCGCCCGGATGGATGACGTTAGCGGTCACGCCGGTGCCGGCGATCTCCGCAGCGAGGTGGCGCGTGAGCTGGTTCAGCGCGACCTTGGCGGTGCCGTAGGCGCTATTGAGCGGACCGGGCGGATGGAGCGAGGCTGCCGACGTCACGTTCACGATCCGCCCCCACCCGGCGTCGACCATGCCGCCCACGAATCGGTTCGTGGTCAGGAATGGCGCGACTGCGTCGATCATCACCGTTTCGACCCAGGCCCGCGGATCGGTGTCGCGGATCATCGCGATCGGACCGTACACGCCGGCTGCGTTGATGAGGATCGATGGCGGCCCGAGCTGGTCGTGGACGAAGGCCGCGAGCTCCTCGACCGCGTCCGGGTCCGCGACGTCTGCGGGCCGGCTGAGCATACGACCGCCGGCGGCGTGGATACGGTCGGCGGTGTCGGCCAGCGCGGCCGCATCGCGGGCGACCCCCACGATCGGGTGGCCACGTTCGGCAAGGGCGGTAGCGACGGCCCGTCCGAGGCCGCGGCCGGCCCCCGTGACGACCGCCACGCGGTCGGCTGCTGCGGCATCCATGGCTGGATCTCCCTACTCGACGCCGATCCGGCGACCGTCTAGCCCCTGGTCAGGAGGCGTTCGTGCGCAGGTTGAAGACCTCGCGCAATTCGCTCGAATCCACGATCCCGTCGTCGTTGAACTCCATCAGCGGGTCCATGATCTCGCCCCATTTGTCGTGGATGGCCGTGTGCCAGAGGCGATCCCAGGCCTCCTCGTCGCGGATCTCGGAATACAGGAACAGGACCGGGTCGCGCTCGAAGATCGTGATCTGGGCGATACCCTGCCGCTCGATCTCGTCGACGAGCTCTTTCCAGATCGCGTCGTGGTGGGCCTTGTACTGCGCGAGGCCACCGGGCTTGAGGCGCATCGTGAAAGCGCGGCGGATCATGAGGGCACCTCCTGGGCGGTGGCCGGCGCGCCGGGCAGGCGGCCGGTGTTGATGGCATGGAGGAGGCCGTGGTCGTCGATGGCACCGCCGCGCACCTCCGCGGTCAACCGCCCGCGGTGGAGAACGAGGATGCGATCGGCCAGGCCGACGAGCTCGGGCAGCTCGGTCGAGCGGAACAGGACCGTTCGACCGGCGTCGGCGAGCTCGCGGATGAGTCGATAGATCTCGCGTTTCGCACCAACGTCCACGCCACGCGTCGGATCGTCGAGCAGGAACACGGTCGGCGCGACCTCGAGCCATTTGCCGACGACGACCTTCTGCTGGTTCCCGCCGGACAGCTGGCCGACGATCTGCCTCGGCCCCTCGGCTCGGATCCGCAGGCCGTCGATCTGGCGACGAGCCGCGGCGCGGATCGCCTTGCGGTCAAGCCATGGACGCCGGGACGGCAGCGTTCCGACGGCGACCTGGGCGATGTTCGTCGCGATGCTCGATCCGAGCATCAGACCCTGGTGCCGGCGGTCCGCGGGTACGAGACTGATCCGCCGTCGCGCGGCCGCGGTCGGTGAGTCCGGCGCGCCCCGTCCGTCAGCGAAGGCGACCTCGCCGGCAGTCGCGCGCCGCGTGCCGTAGAGCACGCCGAGCAGCGTCGCGACGCCCGAGCCTTCGAGGCCGGCCAGGCCGATGATCTCGCCGGGGTGCGCCTCGAAGGTGACTGCGCGCAACTCGTCGCCGACGGACAGGTCGCGGACGCGCAGGCTGACGGGGGCCGGTGCCGGCGCTGGGCCACTCGCACCGACCTCCGGGGAGGCCGGCTCGGGACGAGGCGGGAATAGCACGTCGGGGTCGATGCCGACCATGGCCTCGACGATCTCGGCCATCGTCGCGGCGGCGCGGTCGACGCTCATCACGATACGGCCGTTGCGCATCACCGTGATGCGATCCGCGATCTGGAAGACCTCTTCGAGGCGATGCGAGACGTAGATGATCGTGATCCCGTCGGCTGACAGCTCGCGCAGGATCGAGAACAAGCGGCGGGTCTCCGCCTCGTTGAGGGCGGAGTTCGGCTCGTCCAGGATGAGCACCCGCGGGCGCACGATGAGCAGCCGGCTGAGCTCCACGAGCTGGCGCTCGCCGACGCCCAGGCCGCCGACGACCGCGTCCGGATCGAGTGCCAGGCCGACGCGCTGGAGGACGGGCAGCGCTCGCCGCCGCATCTCGGCCGAATCGACGAGGCCGAACCGGGTCGGCTGCTGGTCGGGGAAGAGGTTCGCCAGGATCGAGCGGTCCGGGAAGAGGCTCAGCTCCTGGTAGACGATGCCGACGCCCAGACGACGGGCATCGGCCGGCGAGGCGATCGCTGCGGTCGCGCCATCGATGCTGAGCTCGCCGCTATCCGGCACCACGGCGCCGGCCATGATCTTCATGAGGGTGGACTTGCCGGCACCGTTCTCGCCGACGACGGCATGCACGGTGCCGGCCTCGATCGCGAGATCCACGCCCCCGAGGGCATGGATCCCGCCGTACGCCTTGCGCAGATCGGCCACGGCGATCGCCGGTGGCGAGGCGGTGGCCGATCCCTGGGTCATGACGAGTCCCGTCTGGCTACTTCGATTCGTTCTCGATCGGCTCGATGAGCGTCGACCAGTTCGCGATCTGGTTGTCGACGAGCGGCTGGTAGTACTCGCGCGACTTCTCGGGCGACGCGGCGAGCGCTTCGAGCTCGGTGAACGTCAGCGGCGGCAGGTCGAACGGCTCCTGGACGCTGTCGGCAGTGACGATCTCGGTACCGGCATCGAGGAAGCCGCCAGCGGACAGGTCGACGGTCGAATCGCCGCGGACGACGTCGGCGAGCATCTTGATCGGCAGGTAGCCCTGCATGAACGGGGTCTGGCCGAGGCTGATGTAGGCGTTGCCGGCCTTGATCTCGGCCAGGTTCTCGGCGGTCAGGTCGTAGCCGCCGGACACGAACGGGGTGCTCGCATTGGCCGCCTGGAGCTTGCCGAGGCTGGCGATGTCCGGAGCGCACAGGCCGATGAGGGCCTTGGCGTCCGGGTTGGCCGCCAGCAGCGCCTCCCAGGCCGCGTAGTTCTCGTTCGCCGCGACCTTGACATCGAATGGTCCGAGGATCTCGATGCCGGTCGCCTTCTTGAGTGACTCCTGCACGCCCGCCGCCCGATTCTCGAGGACCGGGAAGCCAGGGAAGCAGTTTCCGATGATGACCTTGCCGGTGGCGGCCGTGCCACCGATCTTCTCGAGGACCTTCTCGCCGAGGATCCGGCCGGAGCCGACGGAGCGCTCACCGACGTACGGCGCCTTCACGGAGGTCACCAGCAGGTTGAACTGGACGATCGGCGTGCCGCTGGCGACGATCTCGTTGAGTCGGCTGGCCATCGATTCACCCGGGACGGATGTCGCGATGCCCTGGACACCGGACGCGACGAGCGACTCGACCAGCTGAAGCTGGGTCTCGGCGCTGCCGTCCTCCGGGCCGACGACCTGGAGCTCGACATTGAGGTCATCGGCGGCGGCCTCGGCGCCGTCGACGATCTGCTGGATGAATGGGTTGCCCAGGACGTGGGTCACGAACCCGAGCTTGATCGACGCGGGCGGCGCCTCGCTTGCCGAGGCACTCGGGGCCGCACTGGGGGCCGCGGTCGCGGGGGCGGCCGATGGGGCCGTCGAGGCGCCACCGCCCGTGCAGGCCGCGAGCACCAGGGCCAGGGTGGCCGGCAGCACCAGCCATCGTCGTCGTCGTGATGTCATATCGCTCCTCCTCTGTGTCGTTTCGTTCGCGTCGCGTCCTATCGCCATCGGATCGGCGGGCCTCCTATCCCGCGGCGGCCACGGGTCACTCACCCGAGGTCGACCGCGTCACGCGTGCGGCGCTCTCGCTGCCGCCGCACAAGCTGATCGACGGCGACCGCGATGATGATCACGGCGCCCGTCACGAACGTGCTCCACTTGACATCCACACCGAGGAACAGGATCCCCGTCGTGATGACCTGGATGATCAGGGCCCCGATGACGGCACCGATGATGGTCCCCCGACCGCCGGACAGGGCCGTTCCGCCGATGATCACGGCGGCGACGACCGGTAGCAGGTAGTCCCCGCCCGTTACGGGGTCGATGGCTTCGCGGAAGCCGAGGAACGTCGCGCCAGTCAGGCCCGCCACCGCGCCCATCAGGACCAGGACGAGGATGCGCGTCCGGTCCACCGGGATGCCGCCGAGACGTGCGGCTTCGGGGTTGCTGCCGATCGCCTGCACCCGATAGCCGAAGCGCGTCTGGTGCAGGAGCAGGTGGAGCGCGATCGCCAGGACGAGGAACAGGATCGCGACGAACGGGATGAGATCGAACAGGCGGATGTCGAACAGCGCGAAGAAGGCGCTGGACTTGTCGACGGGCACGACCGCGCGCGATTCGTTGACGACGAGGGACAGGCCACGGTAGGCGGACAGCGTGCCGAGCGTGATGATGATCACCGGGATGCGTAGCCAGACGGCCAGGAGCCCGTTGATCAGGCCGAGCAGCGCGCCGAACGCGATGCCGATCGCGGCCCCCAGCCAGGGGTCGATGCCGGCGACCATCGCCTTCGCGGCGATGACCGCCGAGAAATTGAACATCCAGCCGATCGACAGGTCGATATCGCGGATGACCACGACGAACACCATCGCCAGCGCGAGCATCCCGATGAATGCGGCGCCGGACAGCTGTTGGACGAGCGTCACGGGTGCGAAGAATGTCGGACGCAGGACGCCGACGATGACGACGAGCGCGAGCAGGGCGACGATGACGCCGGTCTCGTCCGGCAGGCCGCGCAGCCGTGAACGCGCCGTGCGCTCAGGGGCGGGTGGCCGAGCGGTCGCGGGCGTTCCTGCGGTCACGTGTCTCCTCGCTTCGCACGACCGGCGAAGCCACGGCCGGGGGTCAGTTCGGCAGGTACAACCAGGAAATGGAGCGCCGGGACAGAAGATACAGGAAACGTTTCGATGGGAAATCGCGCGTGGGGGCTGGTATCGACATTCTTGCTCGGGCCATGGACGATAGTCGCCCGACCAAGCCCCCGACGTGACTGACAGAGATGGGCGCGTTTCGGTCGATGGCTGACCCGCCTTGGAGGAGTGCATGAGCAAGAACGGCGCGGTTCATCTGGTCGGTAGCGTCCCGCTCGAGACCGTCGAGGACGTCCTGCGGACGTGCGCTGGCGCCCTCGGATCGCTCGTCGCCTCCTACCCGGACGGTGAGGTCGGCCAGCGGAAGTACTGGACCTTCTACCTCCCGACCCGAACGTATTCAGTGCACCCGGACCTCGAAGCGGTCAATGCGCCCCCTGACGGCCAGGTTCGCCAGCCGACGCCCGGGGCGAGCCAGAAGGAATGGAACGAGTCGTGGTGGACGTTCAAGCTCCGGCCGGGCGTGGGGCAGCTGACCTTCGACAGCCTTCACTACGTGGAAGAAGCGACGCGGTCCTACGAGATCTTTCGACGGCTCCGTGCTGACGGCGTCATCCCCGCGGATGCGCGTTTCCAGGTCAGTTTTCCCGCCACGGGCTCGGCGATCATGGGCTTCTTCGCACGACCGGCGGACTGGCCGATCGTCTACGACGCGTATCGGCGCGCCATCCGCCAAGAGGTGGCGCAGATCGTGGCCTCGATCCCGAACGACGATCTGGTCATCCAGTGGGACATCGCGAGCGAGGTGCGCGACCTCCTGGCCGGCGACGCCCCACTGCTGCCATGGTCGCCAGCGACGTCGCTCGACGAGAAGTGGCAGCGCCATCTGGGTGATATGGACCACCTGTCCGGCGACATCCCGGACGACGTCGTCCTGGGCTACCACTTCTGTTTCGGGACGTGGGGCGGCTGGCCGAAGTCCGTCGCGCCCGATATGGGCGTCGCCGTCCGTCTCGCCAACGAAGCGGTCAGCCGGGCTGGACGGCGCGTCGACTACGTGCACATGCCGGTGATGCCGGACGCCGACGATGCCTACTTCGGACCGATGCAGGGACTCGCGATCGGGGGTACGTGGCCGTTCCTCGGCATCGTCCTCGATGACGGCCTGGACGCGTTCGAACGGCGTGCCCGAGCCGCGCACAGGTATCTGCCCGACTTCGGCATCGCCTCGTACTGCGGCTGGGGCCGCGAGGATCCCGCGCGGGTGCCGTCGCTCCTGGGGAACCTGCGGGACAGCGCGGAGCGGTTGACGAAGGTGCTCGCGCCCGTGTCCTGAGCGGGCAGACGCCCGGCGAGCGTTGCCCGCGATCAGGGCAGGAGCACGCTCCTGAGGACGAGCCCGGCTCGCAGATCATCGAGTGCATCGTTGGCCGCATCGAGCGGGCGCACCGCCTTGACCAGGTGATCGACCGTGATCGTCCCATCGAGATAGAGGTCGATGGCGTCGCGGATGTCGTCCGGCACGAACCCCCGCGACCCGAGGACGGCGAGCTCGCGCCAGAAGATGTCCACCGCCCGCGCCTGGAAGGGCTCGAGACTCGCACCGATCAGCACGACCCGGCCACCGGGACCGCCGATGGCGATGGCCTGCTCGTCGACGGCTGCCGAGCCGACGCACTGGATGACGACGTCCGGTCCGTACCCGCCGGTCAGGGCCTTCACGGCCGCGACCGTATCGCCATCGTCGGCGGCAACGGTCTCGTCGGCGCCGAGCTCACGGGCCAGCCGCAACTTCGCCGCCGACCGTGTCACGGCGATGACCCGCGCGCCCATCGCCTTCCCGATCTGTACGGCGTTGGAACCCAAGCCGCCCACACCGAGCACGACCAGCGTCTCGTCGCGCTGCAGCTTCGCCACCCGCTTGAGGCCATGCAGCGGCGTGGCGACCGCGTCGGTCAGGACGGCCAACACCTCGGGCGGCACCTGGGCGCGCGGGACGATGAGGGCTTCCGGCGGCCGGAGCACGTACTCGGCGAACGCGCCATCGACGTCCACCCCCATGCGCGTGACGTGTGGGCTGATGTTCGGGCGCCCACGGGCGGCCCACGGATCGTCGGGCGGCGTCGTGATGTAGTAGAGCGCGACCTGATCGCCGACCGCGAAGCCTTCGACGCCATCGCCGATGGCGTCGATCACGCCGGCCGCCTCGTGACCCGGGATGATCGGGAGGGCGACCTTGTCACCGAACCCGCCCTTCTGCAGGAACACGTCCGAGCCGCACACCCCGCACGCCTCGACACGGACCCTGACGTCGCCCGGCCCGGGCTCGGGGATGGGTCGCTCGGCGGAACGGAGCGCGGCGCCGATAGCGGGCAGCTCGACGACCCGCATCGTCGCGTCGCTCAATACATGAGGAAGCCGCCGGAGACGTTGAGCGTCGACCCGGTGATGTACTTCGCGTGGTCGGACGCGAGGAACACCACGGGACCGGCGAGCTCCTCCGGTTCGGCGACATAGCCGAGCGGCGTCTGCTTCTTCATCGTTTCGTAGATCTCCGGGGCCAACCCGGTCATGAGCATCGGCGTGTTGACCTGGCCCGGCGAGACGCAGTTCACCGTGATCTGGTGCGGCCCGAACGTCCTCGCGAGCCCGCGGCACATCGTGGTGACGCCCCCCTTCGTCGCCGCGTACGCCACGGACCCACCGAAGCCTCCGGTCCACCAACCCTGCGAGCTGAACAGGATGATCCGGCCGCCATCGCCTGCCTCGATCATCGCGCGCCCGGCGGCGCGCGCCAGGAAGAACGCCGACTTGAGGTTGATGTCGTGCTGGAGGTCCCAGTCGTCCTCGGTCACCTCATCGAGCGACCCGCGGCGGCGCAGCACGGCGGCGAGGTTGGCGAGGACGTAGACGCCGCCGAGGTCCTGGCGTGCCCGCTCGACGAGCGGCGCGTGCGTCCCGAGATCGCGCAGGTCGGCCGCGACGCCGACATGGCCGGTGCCCTCGAGCCCGCCGACGAGGTCGTCGAGGCGGCCCTGATCCAGATCGACCGCCATCACCTTCGCTCCCGTCGCGGCAAAACCACGGGCCACGGCCGCACCGATCCCCCCCGTCGCGCCGGTCAGGATCACGCCGCGACCCTCGAGCCCGGAACCGACGCTCCATGTCATCGCTCGTCCCTCCTTCGACGCGCTCGGCTAGACCCCGAGCACCTTCTCGCTGCGGTAGCGGTCGACGACGTCCTGCTGGACGTCGATGCCGAGGCCCGGCTTGGTCGGCGGATAGAACCAGCCGTCCCGGTGCTCGATCGGCTCCGGCACGAGCTCGTGCTGCATCGGGTTGCGCAGCGGCTTGACCTCGATGAGCTTGAATGCCGGGGAGCTGAACGACATCGCCAGGCTGGCGGCGGTCACGATGGCCGACGACCAGCAGTGGGCATTCGCCTGGCGGCGGTAGAACTCGATCCGCTCGACCGCGCGCTTGAAGCCGGTGATGCCCTCGGCGCGACCGGGGTCGATGCCGACGACGTCGACCGTGCCGGTCGACAACACCCGCTCGAAGCCCTCGACGTTCCACTCCTTCTCGCCGTACGCGATGAGTGACGTGGTCTTGCTCCGCAGGTTCGCGTAGCCCTCGGGATCCCAGGCACCGAGCGGCTCCTCGATCCAGTGGAGGTCGTATTCCTCGAAGGCCTGGACGCGACGGACGGCAGTCTTGACGTCCCATTTCACGTTCCAGCCGCAGTCGAGCATGATCCACTTGCCGGGCAGACCGGCGCGCATCTTGCGCATGTATTCGACGTCACGGTCGTGTTCGTAGCCGAGGCGCGCGTTGCCGCGCTTCCCGAGGCCGACCTTGAGACCGTGCATCCCGGGTGCGACCCATTCCTGGGCCTCCTCGACCATCCGGTCGATGTCCTCATAGTGGGCGTGGCTGGACGCGACCGCGGGAAGCTTCTCGTGGACGGCACCGCCGAGCAGCTGGACGACGGGCACGCCGAGCAGCTGGCCCTTGATGTCCCATAGCGCGATGTCGATGGCGGCGACCGCGTAGGACGCGATCCCGCCGTTGTAGCCGTACCACCACATCTGGTCGCGCAGCGAGTGCCAGATGGCGACGTTGTCGAGCGGGTCCTTGCCGACCACCCGCTCGGACATCCCCTCGATGATCGCCTTCACGGCGAAGTTCGCTTCCGGGAACTGGGTGATGGACTCGCCCCAGCCGACGACGCCGTCGTCCGTCGTGATCTTGACCAGGCAGAGGTGCCGGAGCGCGTCGAAGTCGTTCGGCTCCGGATAGCTCACGGGGATGGCTTCGACGGTCTGGATCGTGCTCACGGACGGCGGCTCCTATCGCGTTTCACGCGGGCGTGATCAGACGGCTGTGCGACGCGGTACGTTGACGGTCACGGCGGTGGACGGCCCGCAGCGAGCCCGGGAAAGCCGGCACCTCCGACCCTGCCGATGGGTTGCACGAATCGGGTCTGATATCATTTCCAGACTCGTTTCCACCCCGCGTCGCATCCTAGTCGTCGGTCTTCCATCGCGTCAACCGCAGACCCCGTGGATCGGGCATCGCAGAAGGGAGTCGCGAAGCACATGGCGAAGCTCCGTCTTGGGGTCATCGGCGCCGGATCCTGGACCGTCAGCTCGCATCTGCCGAATTTCCAGCGGCACGCCGACGAGATCGAGTTCACCATCGTCAACCGTCGGAATCCTGACCTCCTCGCGAAGATCCAGAAGAACTTCGGGTTCGCCAAGGCGACCACCGACTGGCGCGATGTCATCGAGGAGCGCTGCGACATCGTCGTGGTCGGCAGCCCACCCGGCTATCACTGGGAGCAGAGCAAGGCGGCCCTCGAGGCCGGCGCGCACGTCATGTGCGAGAAGCCGTTCACCATCGATCCCGCCCACGCCTGGGACCTCGCCGATACGGCGAAGCGCACCGGCAAGGCGCTCATCCTCAGCTATGGCTGGAACTACCGGCCGATGGTCGTGCAGGCCCACCGGATGCTGCACGAGGATGGCGGCGTCGGCGACATCGAGCACGTCGCCCTGCACATGGACTCGGTCACGCGCGAGCTGCTCTCGGAGACCGGCGCCTACCCGCAGTCCGCGCCGGAGTACATCCCGCAGCCCGACACCTGGTCCCGCCCGGAAACGTCTGGTGGCGGCTACGGCCAGGCCCAGCTGACCCACCTCCTCGGTGTCACGCTCTGGCTGACCGACCTGCGCGGCCAGGATGTCTTCGCGCTGATGTCCGCCCCGCTCGACGCCAAGGTCGAGCTGCACGACGCCGTCGCGATCCGCTACACGAACGGGGCGATCGGCACGATGAGCGGCGCCTCCAGCCATCTCGGGGGCGCGAACAATCGTCACGCCGTCGAGGTCCGCGTCGTCGGCTCGAACGGCATGTTCCATCTCGATCTTCGCGAGAACATGCTGTGGCGCTATCGATCACCCGAAGACGACGTCCGCGTCCCGCTCGAGGCGGACGCCGGTCTCTACGACTGCATCGGGCCGATCGACGCCCTCGTCGACGCCGGCGCCGGCCGACCGTTCGACAACAACTCGCCGGCGGAGCTCGGTGCCCGGACGGTGGAGATCCTCGAAGCCGCGTATCGGAGCGCTGGCAGCGGCGTCCTCGAGCGCGTCAAGACGCTCTGAGCGAGGCTGCGCGCCGCGGGCGCAGGGAGGACACGGATGGTGCTTGCTGAGGTCACGAGCCCGCTCAAGGGCGAGTGGATGACCCCGCGCCGGCGGTTCCTGTCGGCGGTCTACCGGGGGAACGTGGACAAGATCCCGGCGTGCACGCTGAGCTCGGTCGTGACGGTCGAGATGATGGACCTCGTCAACGCGGCGTTCCCCGAGGCACATCTCGACGCCGAGAAGATGGCCCGCCTGGCTGCGACGGCGCACGACGTGTTCGGCATGGACACGATCATGCCGGTCTTCCACTCACAGCTGGAGTCTGACGCCCTGGGTGGTGAGACCGAATGGGCCGAGAAGGACAACTGGCCCTCGCCGTCGCGCTTCACGATCACCGAGCCCGAGCAGGTCAAGGTCCCGGACGACTACCTGCAGCGGCCGACGATGGCCGCCGTGACCGGCGCCATCAAGCTGCTCCGCCAGCGCTACCCGGACGTGGCCATCGTCGGCAAGGTCTACGGGCCGTGGTCGGTCGGCTACCAGATGGTCGGCATCGAGGATTTCCTCATGGACGTGATGCTCGACCCCGACAAGATCAAGCGCTATCTCGACGCCTTCGTCCCGGCCTGCATCGCCTCCGCACGCGCCCAGTTCGAGGCCGGGGCCGACGCCGTCATGTGGGCCGATCACACGACCGGCGACCTGTGCCGCGCCGAGACGTACCGCGACTTCTTGCTCGAGATGCACCAGAAGGTCACGCAGGAGATGGGCGGTCCGGGCATCTTCCATTGCTGCGGGAAGACGATCGATCGGGTCCACCTGTTCGCGGCAGCGGGCTGGGACGTATTCCATTTCGAATCGCAGGTCGACGCACGCGAGGCGCGCGAGATGGCCGGTGAGCGGCTGTCGCTGATGGGCAACCTCAACAACCCGACCCTGCTGTGGCAGGGCACGCCAGAGGATGTCTACAAGGCGTGCTGGGACCTCATGGACGCCGGCGTCGACGGCCTCGCCCCGGAAGGTTCCGTGCCGCTCGTGACCAAGAAGGAGCCGCTCATGGCCATCGCCCACGCGGCCCGCGACTGGTCGGCGAAGCACCGCGGCGACGACGGGATCATCCACCGCCCCGATCCCGACACGAGCACCTACACCGGCTATCCCGGCCAGCCCGGCTGACCCAAACCTTCGAGCAGGAGAGCAGCACGACGATGGCGGACCTGAAGCGACTCCAGACTGCCGTGGAGGTCGGCGACCGCGAGACCGCGGTCGAGGTGACCCAGCAGGCCATCGAGGAGGAGATCCCTCCGAAGACCGTCCTGGACGCGATGACCGACGCGATGGGTGTCGTGGGCCAGCGCTTCCAGGACAACGAGATCTACGTCCCCGAGATGCTGATCAGCGCCCGGGCCATGAAGGCGGCGGTCGCGCTGCTCGAGCCGCTGCTCATCGGTAGCGGCTACAAGCCGGACAGCGTCGCGGTCATGGGCACGATCAAGGGCGACCTGCACGACATCGGCAAGAACCTGGTCGGGATGATGCTCAAGGGAGCGAACTTCGAGATCGTCGACCTCGGTACGAACGTGTCGGTCGACAAGTTCATGGCGGCCGCACGCGAGCACAAGGCCGACATCATCGGCATCAGCGCGCTGCTGACGACGACGATGGGCGGGATGCGCACGGTCATCGAGGCAGTGCGCGCCGCGGACGACCTGCCGCACCTGCCCGTGATGGTCGGCGGCGCGGCGGTCACCGAGGAGTTCGCCGGGCAGATCGGCGCCGACGGCTGGGCACCCGACGCCGGCTCGGCGGTCATCCTCGCCCGGCGCCTCGTCGCCGAGGCCCGTGCGGCCAGGGCGGCCGACGGCGCCACCGCCGGAGCCGCCTGACCGCGACTATCCCAGGCGACCGGACCGGTACGCGTCGATGAACTCGACACCGAACGCGTCGGCACCGGTCAGGAGGTCCGCCGCGAGGCGGTAGGCCTCGGCCTCGCGATCGGGGGCCAGCGCGGCCGCGATGTCCGCGGCGACCGGGTCCACGATGCCGGAGTCCTGGCCGGCCTGGACGCACAGGTCGAGGAACACGTCGCTGATCAGGCGGCGGGCGGGCATCCCGAACGAAACATTCGACACGCCACCGGTGATGTGCAGGTCCGGCCCGTAGCGTGCCCGCAACTGGCGGACGGCCTCGAGGTAGTGCGCTCCGGCCTCGGCGTCCACGCCGATCGGGATGACCAGCGGGTCGACGTACAGGTCGTGCAAGGCGAGGCCGTGCGCCTGCGCCAGCTCGACCATCTCGATCGCCCGGACCATCCGCTCCTCGGTCCCCGACGGCATCGTCTCGCCGGTCGACGACAGGATGACCGGGCAACCGCGCGACGCCGCAAGTCCGAGGACCTCCTGCCGGTCCGCCGCGGCCGAGTTGAGCAACGGCCTCCCGCCGCCGCCCCAGCTCGGATCCACGAGGTCGAGGCCGACCTCCATGACCGCCACGTCCGACGAGTCGATGGATAGCGGCACGCTCGACACCGGTCCGACGACCGGCACGAGCCAGGTCATCGCCGCGAGACGACCGTCCACGTCCGGCGAGAACTCGTCGACATTGAGGTCGAGGTACGCGGCACCGCCGGCGATCTGCCGCGAAGCCATCCAGCGCACGTACGTGGCGGCGAGCTCGGCGTCCGGGCCGTCGCTGACGCCCTCCAGGACTGCCGCCATCACGTGCTTGACGCGACCCGAGGTGAACTCGCGGGTGTCGCGGATCGCGGGCTGGACCGCGAGCAGCCCTTCGCCACCATCCGGCTGCGGTACCCGGACCGCAGCCTCTCCACCGGCCGTTCGGCCGATACGCGCGCCATCACGCTTGACCACGCGACTGGTGTGGATGTTCTCGCCGATGACCGTGAACGGCGGGGGCGTGGACAACGGGCGATCCCTCCGTGACTCGCTCGGCCGCGGCGCGACGGCGGCCGCGGGCGATGGACTTACGCGGCGATGGGCACGAACCGGCAGCCGTCGACGAACAGCTCGAAGAAGTCCGCCTCGGTCTCGAGCTCGACATGCTCGATGCGGCCGATCAACGCATCGAGTGCGTCGCGCCGGCCCTTCGACAGGAGCAGGCCGGCTGCACCGTGCAGCGCGGCGTTCCCGACGCGGACGACGCGATCGACGGGGACCGGCGCGAGGAACCCGATCGCGATCGCGTTCGCCACATCGACCGCATTGGCGAAGCCGCCCGCCAGGTAGACCCGGTCGACCTGCTCCGCGGTCACGCCAAGGCGGCGCAGCAGGATGCGCTGGCCGCAGGCGTTGGCCGCCTTGGCTTGGGCAAGCAGGCTCGCGTCCGAGCGCGAGAAGGTGATGCCCTGAGCCGGGGCCACGACGAATTCGTCGAGGCTGTCACGGAAGCGTCCCTCCTCGTTCATCCAACGAGCGCGGCGAAGCTCGGCCAGGACGTCGACGAGGCCCGAGCCACAGATGCCGACCGGCTCGACGTCGCCGATCGTTTCGATGGCGAAGCCGTCGCCGTCGAGCTGGACGCCCTCGATGGCCCCGTCTGCGCCTGGCATCCCGTAGCGCAGCAGGCCACCCTCGAAGGCCGGACCGGCCGGGCACGAGGCCGCCAGGAAGCGCGTGCCGTCCGTCACCACGACCTCGGTGTTGGTGCCGATGTCGATGAGCATCCGCACGCCGGTGCCGCGCGCGAAATCCACGGCCACGAGGTCCGCAGCCGTGTCACCGCCGACGTGGCTGGCGATGACCGGCGCCCCCACGACCCGTCCGTGCGGGTTCATCAGGAGCCCGACCTCATGACCGCGTCGGCGCAGCCAGGTCGATCCGCTGCGACCGGCGATCATCTCGAGCTCGGTGCTCGACTTGTAGGGGAACTCGCCGATCGGCTTGATATCGAGGCCGAAGTACAGGTCGCGCATCGTGCTGTTGGCGACGACGATCGCCTCGTAGACCTCGTGGCGGTCGATGCCCGACGCGCGGTAGATGTCGCGCAGCTCGTGGTTCAACCCGCGCCGGAGCGCTAGGCGCATCGCGCCCGGGAAATCCTGCTCGTACGAGATGCGAGTCATGACGTCGCTGCCGCCGAACCGTTGCGGGTTCTCGAGCGCCCCGCCGGCGACGACGGCGCCGGTGAGCAAGTCGATGACCCGGAAGACCACGGTCGTGGTACCGATGTCGATGGCCAGCCCGAGGACGTGGGCTCGGCGCAGATCGATGGGCTGGCCGCCGTAGCGGACGGCAAGGTCGTCCGCGGTGACCACCGGGTCGAGCCGCTCGGCCGGTGACTCCATCGATTCGAGGATGCGCATCCGGCGGCGGATGATGGCGAACTCGACGTCCTCGTCCGTGGCCTGGATCTCCGCCTGGCACGCCAGCCGGAAGCCGCCCCGGAGATACGTCTCAGGTGGCGTTCGCGGCGACAGGCTCTCGAGCCCTTGGCGGACTTCGACGACGCACTCGCGGCACCGGCCGGTCCGGCGGCATGACTGGGGCACCGCGCTCGACACCGCGTCGGCGTAGTCGAAGAGCGATCGCCCGACCACGAGCGGGCGCCGCTCGGTGCCCTGGATGACGAAAGCCATTGGCGCTCCATGCCGGCCGCGGCGGCTCGTGCGTGCCCCGCGAGGATGATGACCGCGACCGCGGGTGCGTCCCGACCTGCCGCGCGGTCCGCGGACTATCGCACGCTGGTAGCGGTTCTGCAATCGTTACCGATGCGGTCCCGTCAAGCGCCGGCGGGCACCGGCCCGCAGCTCGGGCGCGGGTTGAATGTCGTTGGCAGCAGCACGGTCCGTGGCTCGCCACCGGCGATCCGCTCCAGGAGCAGCTCCGCCGCGGTATTCCCGAGTCGGAGCGTGTCGCGCGCGATCGATGCGATCGGCGGCGCGTGGAGCTCGGACAGGTCGACCTCGTCGCAGGTCACCAGCGAGATGTCGTCCGGGATCCGGATGCCATGCCGATGCAGGGACCGGATGCAGCCCGCGAGCACTTGGTTGCCACCGGCGATGATCGCGGTCGGGCGTGGGTTCATGGCCAGCACCTGCTCGGTGCTGCGCTCGCCGTGCTCCGCCGACAGCGAGCCGGTCAGGCTGATCGTCTCGTCCGGCACGCCGCGCGCGTCCACCGCCTCGGTAAGGCCGGCGATCCGTTCGCGCACGGGCCACAGGTCGAGACCACCCGTGATGAGCGCGATCCGGCGATGGCCGAGGTCCAGCAGGTGATCGACGGCGGCGCGCATCCCCGCCTTGTGGTCGTTGCGAACGATGCTCGCGTCGAGCTGCGCGTCGACGTCGCGGTCGACCATGATCACCGGCACGTCGACCTGGGCCAGGACGTCGAGCGTCTCGGGCTGACGCTCACTGGCGAGCGACAGGATCATCCCGTCGACCCGGCGCGCCTGGAAGAAGCGGATGTGCGCGGCATCGAGCTCGGGGTCGTTCTCCGAGTTCATCAGCAGCATCGAGTAGCCCGCTTGGCGCAGCACCAATTCGGCGCCCGAGGTGATGGTCGCGATGAGCGGGTTCGAGATGTCGCCGACGACGTAACCGACCGATAGCGTCGCGCCGCGCCGCAGGCTCTGGGCCAGGAAGTCCGGCTCGTACTCGAGCTGGTTGACCGCGTCGAGCACGCGCTCGCGCATGTCGGCACTGACGTCTGGGTGTCCGGACAGGACGCGGGACACGGACGAGATCGCCACATCGGCGAGATCCGCCACCTCGCGCATGCTCGCCCGCTTGCGGCGGGTGTCGGAGCGCCTGCGCTCGGTCATCCAGTCCCTCCCTGACGGTCGCACCTGATGGCTGGACCGTTGTTCCAGTAACGGTTCCATCGGACGGTAGCACACACATCCAGCGGCTCTGCGACCATGGGGCGAGCGGTTGACGTGGCGACGACACGAGTGCCACGATGTAATCGAAACTGGAAACGGTACCGCCCGCCGGATGCAGTGGCCGGTCGTGCGGCCGCAGGAGCAGCCCGGAGGCAGCGCACCCATGACCGAGCCCACCAGCGCTCCGCCCGACCGCCTCGCGTGGTACCAGTCGATGGTCCGCATCCGACTGTTCGAGGAGAAGGTCCAGGAGCTGTTCATGACCGGGCAGATCCAGGGGACGACGCACCTCTGCCAGGGTCAGGAGGCGGTGTCGGTCGGCGCGATCGGGGCGATGCGCCCGGGCGACGTCCAGACGAACACATACCGCGGGCACGGAGAGGCGCTCGCGCTCGGGATGGCCCCCGAGACGGCCTTCGCGGAGCTCATGGGCCGCGCCGCCGGAGGATCTGGCGGGGTGGGCGGTTCGATGCACCTCATCGACTTCTCCAAGGGCAACATCGGCGCCAACGCCATCATCGGCGCGGGCCTGCCGATCGCGGTCGGTGCGGCCGTCGCCTTCCAGATGCAGCGGAAGCCGAACGTCGCGTTGAGCTTCTTCGGCGACGGGGCGACGAACATCGGGACGTTCCACGAGGCCCTCAACATGGCCGCTGTCTGGAACGCCCCGGTCGTGTTCATCATCGTCAACAACCTGTACGGCGAGTACAGCCCGCTGCGCGCGACGACGCCGATCGACGACCTCGCGCGGCGAGCGGATCCCTTCGGGTTCCCGGGCACGATCGTCGACGGCCAGGACATCGACGCGGTCCATGCGGCCACGATCGAGGCGGTCGAGCGGGCGCGCGATGGGGGCGGGCCGACCCTCCTCGAGATGAAGACCTACCGCTATCGCGGGCACTCCCGCTCCGATCCGGCCAAGTACCGGCCCGAGGGCGAGCTCGAGCGCTGGAAACAGCGCGACCCGATCGACATCCTGGGTGATCGGCTCATCGCCGACGGCGTGATCGGCCCGAACGACCCGACCGAGATCCGCAACGAGACGCAGGCCGACATCGATACAGCCGCCGAGCGCGCCGCGACGAGCCCCTACCCGACGCTCGAGGAGACGATCCCGTATGTCTACGCCGACTGAGGCACCTGCGCGGGAGGTCGCTGAGGCTGCGCCGGCGGCCGAGCTGACGTACCGCGAGGCGATCAACGCCGCGCTCCACGATGCGATGGCCGCCGATGACACCGTCCTGCTCATGGGCGAGGACGTCGGCGCGGACGGTGGCGTGTTCAAGACGAATGCCGGGCTCGTCGAGACCTTCGGTGTGGAGCGCGTCCGGACCACGCCGATCTGCGAGAACGGGTTCCTCGGGGTCGCCCTGGGCATGAGCCTGGTGGGCCTCCGCCCGATCGTCGAGATCATGTTCGCCGACTTCCTTCCGACGGGCGGCGACGCGATCGTCAACCAGCTGCCCAAATACCGCTACATGAGCGGCGGTCAGACCGCGGTGCCGGTGACGATCCGCTCGATCAGCGGCGGGACCGGGCGATTCGGCACGCAGCACAGCGCGACGGGCGAGAGCTGGTTCATGCACCTGCCGGGCATGCGCGTCGTCACCGCCAGCACCCCCGGATCCGCCTATAGCCTCCTGCGAGCCGCGGTCCAGGACAACAACCCGACGCTGTTCTACGAGCACAAGGGCCTGTACGGCCGGAAGGGGCCGGTGCAGCGCGGCGAGATCGCCGAGCTGGGGAAGGCGGCCGTGCTCCGCGAGGGCGGCGATGTGACCATCGTCGCGACGCTCCTCATGGTCGAACGCGCCCTGGCCGCTGCCGAAGCGCTCGCGACGGACGGGATCGAGGCGGAGGTCATCGACCTGCGCTGGCTGCGCCCGCTCGACCTGCCGACCGTTCGCGCCTCGGTCGACAAGACCCGCCGACTGGTCATCGCCGAGGAACAGGTCCACGCCGCAGGCTGGGGCGCGACCGTGGTGTCGCAACTGACCATCGACGGCGTCGACTGGGCGACCGCGCCGCGTCGGGTCAGCTTGCCGGACGACCTGCCGATCCCGTACACCCCGCCGCTCGAGGACGAGGTCATCCCGTCCGCTGAACGCATCGCCGCAGCGGCACGGGCGAGCATCCGCGCCTGATGGCGGACGCCCCAGTGGACGCACCAGGCATCGCCGGTGGCGTCCGCCTCGATCGCGAGTCCCTCCGCATCGACCGGATCGAGACGATCGCCCTGCGGGCCCCGCTCGGACGGCGCTTCTCCGGCAGCGCCTACAGCATGGACAACCGGTGCACGATCATCACGCGGCTCCACACGGCGGACGGCCTCGTGTCGGAGGTCTACACGGGCGACACCGATGTCGAGCAGGCGATCATCGTCGCGATCATCCACGACGAGCTGGCGCCGCGACTGCTCGGGCGGACGGCCGGCGATCCGGAGGGGGCGTGGCGCGCCATGGAGCCCGCTACGAACGACATCCTGCGCGATCGCGGCCTCGCGCTGCAGGCGATCTCCTGCGTTGACGAGGCGATCTGGGACATCTTCGGGCGCGCGCTCGGCCAGCCGCTCCACCGCCTGTGGGGTAGCACCGCCGACCGCATCCCGATCAGCATCATCGGCGGCTACTACCATCTCTCGCTCGACGAGGTCGCGACCGTGATCCGGTCGTACGTCGAGTCCGGATTCGCCGGGATGAAGTTCAAGGTCGGTGGCAAGACGCCGACCGAGGACGCCCGCCGGGTCCGGGTCGCCCGCGAGGCGGCCGGCCCCGAGTTCGTCCTGATGGTCGATGCCAACCAGGGCTATAGCCGGGCCCAGGCGGTCGAGTTCGCTCGCTACGTCTGGGACCTCGACATCCGCTGGTTCGAAGAGCCCGTGCGCTGGACGAATGACGCCCGCTGGATGCGCGACGTGCGCTTCCAGACGGGGATCCCGGTCTGCGCTGGACAGTCCGAGACGACGCTAACCGGCATCCGCGACCTCATGATCGGTGGCGCGATCGACGTCTCGAACTTCGACGCGTCCTGGGCCGGTGGCCCGACGATCTGGCGCAAGGCGGCCGGGCTCGCCGCGGCATTCGGCATCGAGCTCGGCCATCACGAGGAGCCGCAGATCGCCTCGCACCTGCTGGCGTCGGTCCCCGACCACACGTTCGTCGAGTGCTTCGACGAGGAGCGTGACCCGTTCTTCTGGCGCCTGTCCGACATGTCGACCCGGATCGCCGGCGGCCGCTACACGCTGCCCGAGCGACCCGGCTTCGGCATCGAGCTCGACTGGGACTACGTCCGCGCCTACACCGTCGCGACGCGGTCGAGCGACCGCGCCACGTTCGCCTGACAGGAGGTCCGACCCCGATGGCCGCCGTCACCGGCTTCTTCCATGGCGGGATCACCGTCGCCGACATGGATCGCTCCCTCGCGTTCTACCGCGAGGGTCTTGGCCTCGAGCAGGCCTTCGACCGGATCCTCGATGCCCCGTACCTGCCGGTCGTGCTCGGCCTCGAGTTCAGCCAGATCCGATGCGTGTACCTCCACCTCCCCGGCGGCGGCTTCGTCGAGCTCCTCGAGTACGCGGGGGTCGAGCGGATGTCGGCGGCGTCGCGCCCGTGCGACTATGGGGCTGGGCACCTGTGCCTGTACGTCGATGACGTCGAGGCGATGCACGCGAAGCTGGTCTCGATGGGCTACGCGGCCCGCTCATCGGCTGTCGTCGACATCACGGCCGGCCCGAACGCCGGGGCACGAAGCTGCTACATGACCGATCCCGACGGCTATGCCGTCGAGCTGTTCCAGCGCCCTCCGAGCTTCTGAGGAGGACACGATGCGTCGACCGATCGATACGCTCGCAAGCGGCCTCGGCCACCCGGAGGGCCCGGACGTCCTGCCCGACGGCCGGATCGTGATGGTCGAGACATACACGAGCAAGATCGTGGCATGGTCGGAGGCGCTCGGCCTTCACGACTATGCCGACTGCGGCGGCGGTCCCAACGCGTGCATGCTCGGCAGTGACGGGGCGGTTTACATCACGCAGAATGGCGGGACCGTCGGCGCGTGGCGGGCCGAGGTGATGGGTCGACCCTCCATCCAGAAGGCCTGGCCAGACGGCCGGGTCGAGGAGGTCGTCGCTGAGATCGACGGCGTGCCGCTCACGGCGCCGAACGATCTGACGTTCGGCCCGGACGGGCGCCTGTACTTCACGGACCCGGCGGACTATCTGCCCGACGACCGCAAGCCGGGCCGCATCTGGGTTCTCGACGCGGATGGGTCGGGCGAACTCCTTGAGGAGATCCCGAGCGCCTACACGAACGGGATCGTCGCCGAGCCCGATGGAGCCCTCGTGTGGGTGGACTCGTACGAGCGCGGCGTCTATCGCAAGCGCCCGGGCCAGGCGTCCGAGCAGATCGCCCGACTGCCCGAGGGCCACGTACCCGACGGCCTGAAGGTCGCGAAGAATGGTGACCTGTGGGTCACCGCGTTCATGGGCGGCGGAGTCGACATCCTCAAGCCCGACGGCACGATCGTCGATTTCCTCGAGACCGGCGGCGTCCCGCTCAACTGCGTCTTCCACGACGGCTCGCTGATCATCACCGACTTCGGCGACATCACCGCCGTCACGGACCAGGCGCCGATGGATGGTCGCCTGTGGCGCGTCGACGTGGGCGTCGAGGGGATGCCGCTGTTCCGGGGGTCGATCGCCGCACGATCGTGAAGGCGACCCGACCTTCGGTCAAGTCGCCGTGCGACCGCCTTCATCGCGCGCCGCCTGCAGCCAGTCCGGTCGGTCGTGCATCCCGAGGATCGACCACCCACCGTCGACGACGAGTGTCTGGCCGGTGATGTAGGCCGCGTCTGCTGACGCCAGGAACAGCACGGCCGCGGCGATGTCCGCAGTCGTCGCCAGGCGGCGCAGCGGGATCTCAGGAAGCATCGTGTCGAGCCGGATCGATCCGTTCAAGATCCCCTCTTCCACGATGGCCGTGCGGGCCATCCCCGGGGCGACGGCGTTCACGCGGATCCCGAGGTCTGCGACCTCGACGGCCATGACCCGCGACAGGCTCATCATCGCGGCCTTGGCCGCGGAGTACGGGCCGCGCCCGGGAAGCGCGATAAGTCCCGCCACGGACGCGACCTGGACGATCGCGCCGCCTCGGTGCCGGCGCATGGACCGGATCGCCATGGCGCTGCAATGGAAGGTACCCATCAGGTGGGTCTGGACGACGAGCTCCCAAGTGGCCGGGTCGAAGGTCTCCGTGAGCCCGACTCGCTGGATCCCCGCGTTGTTGACGAGGATGTCGACCCTCCCCTCGGTCGCCTCGATCTCTGCGAACGCGGCCTCGACCGCCGTCCGATCTGTGACGTCCATCGCAAGGTAGCGGACGCCGTCTAACGGGGTCGACGGCGCGTCCACGTCGGTCACGACCGCGCGCGCGCCCTCCGCGACCGCCCTCGCGACGATGTCCGCGCCGATGCCGCGCGCGCCGCCCGTCACGACGATCACCTGGCCATCGAAACGTCCGGCCATGCAGGCCCTCCGATCGCGCTGCCGACACCGTCCCGTATCATCGGAACCGTTTCCGGTGAGGATACCGGGCTCAGCGTCCGGTCGGGAAGCCGTCGGCATCGAGGAGGTCCACGATGGGCGTAACGGGCAAGCGAGCGGTCGTCACCGGGGCGGCCAGCGGGATCGGGCAAGCAGTAGCTCGAAGGCTGCTGGGCGAAGGCGTCGCGGTGATGGCAGTCGACCGGGATGCGGCCGGTCTCGAGACCGTCACCGCGGCCGGGGCGTCGGCGTTCGTGGCCGACTTGACCGATCCGGCGGACCGAGATCGGCTCGTTGCCGCCGGCGATGGGGCGGCCTACCTAGTCAACGCCGCGGGCATCATCATGCTCAAGCCCATCCTCGAGTTCACGGTCGATGACATCCGTCAGATCTACGCCATCAACGTCGAGGCGACCTGGGATCTGGTGTCGCGGATCGGTCGCACGATGCCTGCGGGTGCGGCGATCGTGAATCTCTCGTCGTCATCGGCCAAGCTCGCGACGACGACCGAGGCGGCCGTTTATGCCTCGTCGAAGGCGGCCGTCCTGTCGATCACTCGCTCGTTCGCCTATGCCTTCGCGCCGAACAGCGTCCGGGTCAACGCCATCTGCCCGGGCATCATCGATACGCCGATGCAGGAGCGCGTACTGGCGGACGTCGCGGCCAAGCGCGGGATCACCGTCAAGGACTTGTCGACCGCCCGGAACAAGACCGTGCCACTCGGCCGGGCGGCTTCGGCTGACGAGTGCGCGGGGGCCATCTGGTTCCTGCTCAGCGATGAAGCCGGGTACATGACCGGCCAAGCCATCAACTACACCGGTGGCCTCGTCATGTGGTGAGCCCCAGTCCCGGGCCAGCGGCGACAATCCTTTCCAGAAACGTTGACATCGCTCGCGACTGAAAACGATACTGACCCTCGCCCCGGGGAGGCGACGGGCGTGGCACACGACCGCCTGCATGAGGAGGAGATCCGCATGATGTTTCGATCACGTCGGGCGTTCGCGGCGCTGACCGCGGCGTCCCTGTTCGTCACGGCCTGTAGTAGCGGGGCGCCTGCTGCCTCGAACCCGCCTGCGAGCGCGCCTGCGTCGAGCGCCGCCTCGGAGGCTCCGTCGGCGGCCGCCGGCCTGCCGTTCACGGGCACCCTGAAGGACGGGTCGACGTTCACGCTCAACCCTCGAGTCGCGGACAAGCTGGCCAAGGGTGAGCCGATCAACTACGTGTTCTCGTACGGTTCGACCGCGATCCCGCTGTTCTCACCGCAGTACAAGGCGGGCTACGAGCGGACCCTGCCCGAGGCGCAGAAGATCCTGCCGATGAACGGTCAGGCCATCGCGCCGTCCTCGGCCGTGCAGGACCCGAATGAGCAGATCGCGCAGTTCGATGCGTTGTTCAAGGCGGACCAGATCGACTGCCTGTCGATCCAGTCGACCGGTACCGACGCATTCACCAAGATCGTGAACGACTACATGGCCACCGGCATCCCCGTCTTCACGGTCGGCGTCGAGTCGAACGGCAACGAATTCTCGAACTTCACCCAGATCTCCAACAAGGAAGGCCTCCAGGCGGCGGGGATCGTCGTCGACTACATGAAGGCCAACAACCTGGACTTCAAGAGCTTCGCGGTGTCCGGTGGCGATCCCACCCAGAACTGGGCGCAGGGCCGCATGCAAGGGTTCATCGATGGGATCACGGAAGCCATCCCGGACGCCAAGTTCATCAACACCGCCGCAACGGCGCTGGTGACCACCTACGATCCGGCCGGCACCTATGACGCCTACAAGGCGTTCATCCAGGGCAACCCCGAGGTCCAGGTCATCGAGAACGTCGACATCGGTGGTGAGCACGCCGCCCGGGCCATCGCCGACTCCGGGAACACCGGCAAGATCTTCTCCCTTGGCTGGAACGTGAGCATCGGCCAGCTGGATGCCGTCGAAGCCGGCACCCAGATCGTCGCGCTCGACCAGCAGTGGGGCGATCAGGCCGGGTTCGGGGCGCTCGCCTGCGCTGAGCTCCTCAAGAACGGCAAGGTGCTCCCGAACACGAACACCCTGAAGCCGATCACGACGGAGAACGTCGTCCAGGCTCGCAAGGACTTCATGGCCATCGCCGGCGGCTGAACCCGTCGTCGTAGGCTTCCCCGGACCGGTCGACGATCGCCGACCGGTCCGGCTGGTTTCCGAGGCTGATCACTGAGGGAGCGGTCCACGGATGACCCAGAACAGTGCGCCCATCCCTGTCCAGCCGCCTGGCGCGGCGTCCGCCGGCAACCGCTGGTCGGGGCGGGCCCTGGCGGCCGGGGTCCGCATCGGCGGCCTGGTCATCGCGATCCTGATCGTGATCGTCGTCTTCACCGCGCTTAGCAAGCCGAACACGTTCCTGACGTTCACGAACGCCGTCGGCATCCTGCGATCGATGAGCACCATCGCAATGGTGGCGCTGGGGCTCACGCTGGTCATCGTCGTCGGTGAGATCGACCTTTCGTTCGGCTACGTCTACGGGTTGGCATCCATCCTCATCGGCGTGGCCTGGATCATCTGGGGCTGGCCCATCTACCTCGCGATCCTGCTGGCCTTCGCGGCCGCCGTCGTCGTGGGCTCGGTCAACTCGTTCCTGGTGACGGTGCTCAAGATCCCCTCGTTCATCGTCACCCTCGGCACGGGTCAACTCGTGTTCGGCACGACCCTGCTGGTCTCGAATACGGCGACCCTCAACCCCGCGTATCCGCCGGCCGGCAAGATCGTCCCGGAGGATCAGGTGAACTGGTTCTTCGGCCTGTCGAATCAGGATCTCCCGTTCGACATCCCGATGCAGGCGATCTGGATGGCGGCGGTCGCCCTCGTCATCGGCTTCGTCCTCAGCCGCTCGCTGTTCGGTTTCCGCCTCAAGGCGATCGGCGGGAACCCAGCCGCCGCCGAGCTCGCGCGGCTACCGACGGTCAAGTACAAGTTCGCGGCATTCATCATCTGCTCGCTCCTCGCCACCTTGGCGGCGATGCTCGACTTCGCGTTCATCGGCTCCGTCCAGCCGAACGCCGGGGTGGGGCTGACGTTCCCGATCTTCGCCGCCGTCATCATCGGCGGTGCGAGCCTGGCGGGCGGCCGCGGCACAGCGATCGGCACCCTCAGCGGTGCGCTCTTGCTCGCCATCATCGCGAACGGCTTGGCCCTCCTGTCGGCAGGCTCGTACCTGAGCAACTTCGTGTCGGGCGCCGTGACGATCGCGGCCGTCGTACTGGATCGGTTCACGCAGAGCCTTCGCAAGTGAACGAGGAGGTGGCGGCCGTGGCCGCCGATCCGCCGATCTCCGCGGGCGAGCGCGGTCTCCGGATCCGCGGCCTGCGCAAGTGGTACGGCGATACCCGCGCCCTCGATGGTCTCGACCTCGAGGCCCGGGCTGGCGAGATCCTCGGCGTTGCCGGGCCGAACGGCGCCGGCAAAAGCACGCTGATCAAGGTTCTGGCGGGTGAGACGCGCGCCGATTCAGGCGAGATCGAGCTGGACGGGCGTCCGTGGGAGACATCGTCGGATCGCGATCGGGTGGCGGTGGTCCACCAGGAGCCACAGCTATTCCCGAACTTGACGGTCGCCGAGAACCTCATGGTCGGGCGCGAGGCGACCCGGGCGACGGTCCGTCGGCTGAATGCGCAGGAGCGCTCGCTCATGCGTGATCTTGCGATCCTCGAGGTCGCCGACCGCAAGCTCGAACATGTCCCGCTGGCCATCCAGCAGCGAGTTGAGATCGGTCGCGCGCTCGCGCGCGACGCGCGCGTGTTCCTGTTCGACGAACCGAACTCGGCGCTTACCCAGGAGGAGTCGAAGGACCTTTTCCGCCGGATGCATCTACTCGCCGATGCCGGCAACGTCGTGCTGCTGGTCTCGCACCGCATCGCCGAGCTGGCGGAGCACACCGATCGGGTCGCGCTGATCCTCGACGGGGTCTGTACCGATCTGCTCGAGGGCGAGGCCCTGACCCCCGACGGCATCGCGGCTGGACTCGTGAGCGGACAAGCCGCGCGCGATCCCAGTGAACCGGTCGTTGCCCGCTCGGAGGATGCGGGCACCGGCCTGCGGCTCACGGACTGGACCCACGCAGGAGGCGAGTTCGCGGGCATCGACTTGCACGTCAAGGTAGGCCAGATCGTGTCGATCGTCGGCGTCGAAGGGTCTGGCGCCCGCGAGCTGGTGCGTTCGATCGCGGGCTTCGAGCGCACGACGGGCGACGTCGAGGTGGGGTCGCGCACCGGTGGGTCGGCCATGGTTAGGCACACGAGCCTCGTATCGGCGGACCGGCACACGAGCCTCTTCCCGAACCTGACGATCGGCGACAACATGGTGTCCCGCCTCGGTCGGGAGATCGCGACGGGCGGGATCGCCCTTCGTCCGCGGCGGATGCAGCGGATCGCGCACGCGCTGCGTGACCAGTTCCGCGTCAAGGCCGCCTCCGTCCGGCTGCCGATCCGCTCGCTGTCGGGTGGCAACCAGCAGAAGGTGGCCATCGCGGCGGCCATCGTGAGGCGGCCGAGCGTCCTCGTGCTCGAGGAACCGACCCGGGGTGTCGATGTCGGCTCGAAACGCGAGATCTACCGGCTCATGCGCGAGTACGCCGGGCGCGGTCACGCCGTGATCATCTACTGCACTGAGATCCCCGAGGTCTTCGAGACGGCGGATCTCGCCTACGTCGTATCGGATGGGCGCCTGTCGGATCCGCTCGTGGTCACGACGTACGCGGACGTCGAGGCGCTGGCGCGCGCGGTCACCAGACTCGAACGCCATAGCACGGTGCCTACGCCGGGCTCCGTGTCGCCGCTCGGATCGGTCACCGTCTGACGGGCCGTGCGGACCGTGCCGGATGCCCGTCTCGTCCTCCCGGTGGACGTGGAGGCGAAACGGGTATGGTCACGGTCGTGAAGGATCGACCCGTCCGTGTCGTCCTCGTCGGCTTCGGCAAGACCAATCAGGCGGTCCTCGAGCTGGCGCTGATGCGTCGGTGGCTGCAGGTCGTCGGGATCGTCGTCCGCTCGCCGGCGCGCGACGGCGAGGCCTCGGCCAGCCGGGTCGAGGGTGCCCCCGACAGCCTGCGCTGCTCCACCGATCTCGAGGGAACGATGCGCACGACCCATCCCGATGTCGTCGTGGTCGCGACGGCGACGCGGCTCGTGGACGTCCTGCCGGTCCTCGCGGCAATCGCTCCGAGCGGCGTGCCGATCGTCTGTACAGCCGAGGACCTTGCCTTCATCCGTCCGGCCGATTCCGACGAGGCGTCGCGGATCATCGACCTGGCGGAGACGCATCGGATCCCGATCGTCGCGACTGGTGCGAACCCGGGCTTCGTCCTGGACGTCTGGCCGCTCACGCTGTCGGGCCTCGCGTGGGATGTCGAGCGACTTCGTGCGCGTCGCATAGTCGACGTGAGCGTCTTCGGACCGCGCGTCCGGGCCTCGCTCGGCATCGACCTGACGCCCACGGCCTTCCGCGCCGGGATCGCGGACGGATCGGTGGTCGGCCATGCGGGCTTTCCCGAGAGCCTGCGTATCCTGGCCGCCGCGATGGGCCGCGAGCTGGAACGGATCGAGATCGTGTCGGAGCCGATCCTCGCGACCGAGCCGCTCACCATCGCGGATGGATCGGTGATCGCGACGGGTCGTACGGCCGGGGCGGACCAGCGGGCGATCGGCTGGTTCGAGGGTCGGGCGTGGCTGGACATCTCGATGACCCTCCACGTTCGACCGGCAGCGGCCGGTCTCCGACCAACGGACGAGATCCAGATCGATGGCCGTCACGGACTGCACGTCCGCGTCGAACCCGGCTGCCGAGCGCTCCTCTCGACGGCCGCGATGATCGTCAACGGGCTGCCCCAGGCGATGGCCGCGTCCCCGGGCGTGCACGGTCCGGGCGACCTGCCCCCGGTGGCGCCGTGGTTCGGTACTCGGCCGCCGACATGGGTGCCGCTGCGCGACTGAGCATCCGCCGACGTCCCCGCCGCCCGCGCCGGCCCGTCAGCGATCGACGCGGTATTTGTCGATGAATGTCTCGTCGAGGACCCAGCCCAGACCGGGCCGATCGGGCAGCGGGAACTGACCGTCGACGAGCGCTGGGCGGTTCTCGATCATCTCCCAGAAGATCGGGTCGCGGACCGGGGAGAATGCCTCGACGAACGTGCCATGCGGTTGGGACGCCAATAGGTGGGACGCGACCTGGGCCTCCTCGTGGTGGCCGAGCTGGACGTCGAATGCCGACGCGAGGGCAGCCACCCGACGCCACTCGGTGGGACCGCCGCCCCAGGACGCGTCGTAGTTGCAGACGTCGATGGCGCCCGCGGCCATCATCTCGCGCATCCCCACTCGGCTGATCTCGCTCTGGCCTGCCGCCACATCGATGTTGCCTCGCATGCGCACGTCCCGAAGTCCACGGAAGTCGGCGTGCCAGCGGGTCGGTTCCTCGAACCAGCGCATGGCGATCCCCTCCGCTCGGACGGCGGCGACGAATTCCAGCGCCTCGGGCACGGTGTAGCCCTGGTTGGCATCCACGACGAACAGGAAGTCCTCGCCAGCGTGACGACGGGCCCGGGCCAGACGGGCGGCGTCGACCGCGGGCGGTTCGGCCCCGATCTTGAACTTCATCCCGACCATGCCATGGTCCGACTGGAAGAAGTCGATCTCGCGCTCTATCTCCTGGCCCTTGGCGCTGTCGTCATCGGGGATGTAGTAGCCGCCGATGCCGATCATCGGGATCCGGTCGCGGTACCCACCCCAGATGCGCCAGAGCGGCTGGCCCATGGCCTTGCCCACGGCGTCCCAGACGGCGGTATCGATGCAGGCCATCGCCTGCATCGCGTACCAGCGCGGCCGGAGCTGGTCGAAGGTCGCGGGCAGCATGGCCTGCCACACCCGCTCGGTGCCGAATGCGTCGAGCCCGAGGACGGCAGGCTTCAGCTCGTCATGGAGGATCGACAGGATCTCGGACTGGAGCGGTTCATCCTCGTCGGCGTTGTAGGCCTCACCGACGATGCCCTCGGACGTCCGGACGCGCGTGATGATCGTGCACCGGTTGCGCATCTTGTAGTAGCTGCCCTTGTAGGTGAAAGGCAGCGGCACGCGGATCGGGATCGTCTCGATGGACTCGATCGTGAGCGGCATCCGACGATCCCCTCCCAAGGCGGCGACGGCATTGACGCAGCGGCGGCCGAGGTGCCACCATCCGAGGCGCAATCGTAACTGGAAACGGTACCGCCGTCGACGGATCGGGCCGTTCGACCCCGCTCGAGGCCGCTGCGTGACCGCTTCCGACGACTCGCCGTCCCGACCCTCGCGCCGCGAGGCCCCGCTCAGTGGCGTTCGCATCGTGGCCGTCGAGCAGTACGGCGCGGGCCCCTTCGGCAGCCTCTATCTCGCCGACCTCGGGGCGGAGGTGATCAAGGTCGAGGACCCGGGCACCGGAGGCGACGTCGCGCGCTACATCCCGCCGGGACAGGCGGGGACCGACAGCCTCTTCTTCGAGGCGTTCAACCGAGGCAAGCGGTCGATCGCGCTTGACCTCAAGTCGGTGGACGGACGCGCGGTCTTCGAACGCCTGGTCGCCTCGGCCGACGCCGTATACAGCAACCTCCGCGGCGATCAGCCGGAGCGGCTGGGGCTGACCTACGAGACGCTCGGCGCGGCCAATCCCGCCATCGTGTGCGTCGCGCTCACCGGCTATGGGCGAACCGGACCCGACGCTCGGCTCCCTGGCTACGATGCCCTGATCCAGGCGCAGTCCGGCTGGGCATCCCTGACCGGCTCACCCGACGGGCCACCCACCAAGAGTGGGCTTTCACTGGCCGACTACATCGCGGGGCTGACCGCCGTCCTGGGCCTCATGGTCGCGCTCTTCGACGCTCGTCGGACCGGCCTCGGCCGCGACGTCGACACGAACCTCTACGACAGCGCGTTGGCGATGCTGTCCTACCCTGCGACCTGGTTCCTGTCGAGCGGCTTCGTGAGCCAACGCCAGTCGATGTCCGCACACCCGAGCGTCGTGCCGTTCCAGTTCTTCGCTACCGCCGACGGCTACCTGGCGATCGCCGCTCCGAAGGAGAAGTTCTTCCGGACGCTCGTCGAGCGGATGGGCCTGCCTGAGCTCGCCACCGACCCCCGATTCGCCGATTTCGAGGGGCGTCGGCACCACCGCGACGTCCTGCTGGCTCGATTGACCGGACGCTTCGCGGAACGCACGACCGCCGACTGGCTCGAAACGCTGCGCGGCGTCATCCCGATCGCGCCCGTTCGTTCCATGGAGGAAGCGCTCGATAGTGACGAGCTCGCGGCACGCGGGATGCTGGCCGAGTACGACCATCCAGCATTCGGTCGGGTGCGCTCCATCGGCCTGCCGCTCTCCATGACCGACCATGTCCCCACCTACCGAGCGGCCCCCACGCTCGGGGCCGACGGGGCGGCGCTTCTCGAGGAGCTCGGGTTCGCGGCGGATGGGCCGGCCCGACAGGGGGACCGGCCGAGCGCGACGCCGGCGATCCCCCCGGATGCGGCTGACGCCTGACGCGGAGCTCGCGTCACTCGCGATTCAGGTGGTGGGGTTCGCTCCGATCGGCTCGAGGTCGATGGTCCGGACCTGGCGGGTCTTGCCGGCCTCGGTCCTGACCACGGCCGACGGGATCACCCCGTTCGAGAGTCGCTCGATGACCGCGGTCTCGCCGGCGTACAAGCCGGTGCCGGTGATTCGGACCTTTCCTCCGACGGTCAGTCCGGCGCGGCCCTTGCCCGCAGTGGTGTCGATGATGGCGACGGTCGGACGCACATAGGGTGCGTCCTCTGGCAGCCCCGTTGGGGGCGCGGGTCGATTGGCGGTCTTGGGCGGCGGGTACGTGACTTTCCGTCTTGCCACAGCTTCTCCTGCTACTCGGATGCGGCCGTCTTGGCGGCCCGCTTGACTTTGGCGGCCTTCGATTCGACGTCGGCGGCGAGCTCGGCGGCCTCTTCGGCAGCCGCCGCCGCCGCGTCGTCCAGGACCTCGCCACCTGCTTCCGCCGCGCCCGTCGCCTGGGATCGGACGTCGGCGACCTGGGCGGTCACCTTGGAACGGACGTCTCGCGTGCGCTCTTCGATCTCATCGCCGAGCTGGCCGAGCTTGCGATCGACGCGGTAGCGATCCCTGAAGCGCGACCCCGCCCGCGACATGTACCAGGCCGCCGCTCCGGCGGCGACGGCGACACCGGTGATGACGCCACGGATGAAGCCCATCAGGTCACCTTCCTCTCAGCGCGGGTCGGTTCCGCGTTGGAGGGGAGTGTAGCGCCGACAGGTCGCTCAACCGCCACCGCGGGTCCGGCGGATCTCGGCGGTGATGGCCGGGACGACGGCGTGCACGTCGCCGACGACCGCGTAGCTGGCTCGCCGGAAGATCGGGGCGTCCTGGTCCGTGTTGATCACCAGGATCCGCTTCGCCGCCTTGGCGCCGACGATGTGCTGGATCGCGCCGCTGATCCCGCATGCGATGTACAGATCAGGCGCGATCCGTGTCCCGGTCTGGCCGATCTGCTGGGCGTGCGGCCGCCAGCCGAGGCTGGTCGCCACCCGCGACACACCGACGGCGGCGCCGAGCAACCCGGCCAGCTCGTCAAGCAACGCGAACGCGTCCGCGTTGCCCATCCCGCGTCCGCCGCCGACCACCACCTTGGCGTCCGATAGGGAGACGCGATCGCCGCCGGCCACATCGTGACCGACGACCCTCGCTCGCAGGTCGGCATCGCTGATCGTGGGCTCGACGCGGACCACCTCCGCCGGTGCCGCGGAGGACGAAGGCTCCGGCGCCGGGACGGCGTGGGCCGCCACGGTGAACACGCGAGGCCCGCCATCGAGCCACGCCTCCTCGAGCAGGCTGCCCGCCCAGCGTTGCCGGGTGAGCCGCCACCGCTCGCCTGGCTCGATGGCGGTGACGTTGGCGGCCATCGGCAGACCCATGCGCGCGGCGACGTGCGCCAGCACCTCGGTCGCTTGCTCGCCACCCGAGGCGACGATGGCGTCGTACGAGCCGCCCGCGGCGACACCCTGGACCGCCGCGGCCCAGGCCGCAGGCGCGTACGCGTCCAGCCGGTCGCTCGACGCGAGATGGACTGTCGACACGCCGTAGGCGCCGAGACCGGCTGCAGCGGAGGCCGCCGCGGCGGCGTCGCCCGATCCGCTCACGACCACGGCATCGACCGCTGCGCCGATGGAACGCGCCACCCCGCCGGCCAGGCCGAGCGCCTCAGCACTCAGCCGGTCGGGGCCGTCGCCGGCGAGCTCGACAAGGACGAGGACACCGCTCACAGGACGCCCAGCTCGCGCAACAGCTCGACGACCCGCGGGGCCGCCTCAGGGCCGTTGCCGAGGATCTCGACGTGCTGCTCCTGCTCGACCGGGACCTGGAGTCGCTCGAGGGTGGGACCGCCGGGCCTGCGCTCGGGGATGATCCGCTCGATGTCCTTCTTCTTGGCGCGGAGCCGTCCCGGCACGGACGGATAGCGCGGCAGGTTGATCCCCTCGCGCACCCCGACGACGGCCGGGATCGGGAGCTCGAACACGTCGGCGCCGCCCGACACCTGGCGCCGTGCGGTGGCGGTCCCATCGCGCACCTCGAGGCCCTTGATGCCGGTGACGATGGGCCGATCGAGCGCCACCGCCAGCCGGATCCCCACCTGGTACCCGCCCGAGTCGGCCGACTCGTTGCCGACCAGGATCAGGTCGAACGGACCGTCGGTCGCCTCGAGACCACGGACCGCATCGGTGATGGCGGCCGCCGTCGCGAACGGATCCCAGTCCGAGCCATCGGTCTCGAGCAGGACAGCGCGATCCATGCCGATCGCCAGCGCGTCGCGCAGCTGGTCGGCGGCCTCGGGCGGACCGAGCGTCAGTACGACCGACTCGCCCCCGTTCGCCTCGATGAGCCGCACCGCCTCTTCCTCGGCGCATTCCTCGTGCGGACTGACGACGAACCCGAGGAAGCGCGTGTCGATGGAGCGCCCGTCGTCAGCGAGGACGATCCGTCCGCCGGTCGCCGGAACGCGCTTGACGAGAACGAGGATGCGCATCGGTGAGCGATCAGCTCCTGATCCGCTCGTTCTCGGGGTCGAACAGCGGGGTGCTGCCCGCGACGGCGACGGTGACCGGATAGCGCTCGCCGAAGTACTCGACGAGGAGCTTGGTCCCTTCCACCGCCTGCTCGGGCGGCAGGTACGACATCAGCAGATGCTTGCCGACCGACGGGCCCGAGCCCGCGCTCGTCACGTACGACCGCCGCCCCTTGGCGTCGACCAGGGGGCTGCCATCCTCGGCCAGGATCGGCTCGCGGCCGAGCATGTAGCGCTTCACGCCGCTCTTCGATGTGTTGTCGTCGACGGTCAGCGTGCACAGGATCGCGGCCGGCGACTCCTCGCGCTTGCGGAGGTAGGCGGCTCGGCCGATGAAGTCGCCGTCCTTCACGGTCGGTCGCGCCATCCCGGCTTCGACGAGGTCGAAATCGAGCTCCAGCTCCGCGCCGTGGGCGCGGTAGCCCTTCTCCAGCCGCGAGGTCACGGCGTACGTGCCGATGCCGACCGGGACGAGCCCGTGCGGATGGCCGGCCCGCCAAAGTGCGTCCCAGACGCGCAACCCCTGTTCGATCGGGACATAGATCTCCCAGCCGAGCTCACCGACGTAGCTGATGCGCGACGCCAGGGTCCGCACGCCGTCGATGTCGATGGTCTTGGACGTCAGGAACGGGAACCCCTTGTGGCTGATGTCGGCGCCCCCGTCGGCCGCGGCGCCGAGGATGTCCCGCGCACGCGGTCCCCACAGCCCGAACGTCGTGAACGCGTCGGTCACGTCGTGGAGCTGGGCGGAACCGTCGGCGGGCATCGCGTCCTGGAAGATCTTCCGGTCGCGCATGCCCATGCCGCCGCCGGTCACGACCCGGAACCGGTCGTGACCAAGCCGCATCACCGTAAGGTCGGCGAGGATGCCGCCGGCGGCATTGAGGAGTGGCGTATAGACGGTCCGGCCGGGGGCCACATCGACGCGATTGACGCAGAGGCGCTCCAGCGCGGCGAGCGCGCCGGGTCCAGTGACGTCGAAGATCGCGAACGCGGACAGGTCGACGAGACCGGCCCGATCGCGCATCGCCAGGTGCTCCGCGTTGATGATCGGTGACCACCAGCGTGACTCCCACTCAGCTTCGCGCGGCATCACGCGGTCCCCGTACTCGCCGAGGAGCGCCTCGTTCGTGCCGTACCAATACGGCCGCTCCCAACCCGCCGCCTCGAAGAACTCGGCGCCCAGCTCGACGTGGCGGTCGTAGGCCGGCGACAGCCGGATGGGCCGGTTCGACGCCCACTGCTCCATCGGATGGACGATGCCGTAGGTCTTGTTGAAGCCCTCGCTGGCTCGGGCCGCGATGTGCTGCGCGGTCTTGTGGTGATCGTAGAAGCGCGCGATGTCCGACCCGTGCGGGTCGATCTCGGGCTCGCCGGTGGTCATCCACTCCGCGACCGCCTTGGCGATCCCGGGCGCCTCCTTGATCCAGATCGCCGCGGCCGACCACAGCCCCTTCACCTCCGGCGTCTCGCCGATGATGGGGTTGCCGTCCGGCGTCAGTGACAGCAGGCCGTTGATCGCCAGCTTCACGCCGACCGACTCGTCGCCGACGATCTCGGGGAAGAGCTCGAGCGCATCCTCGAGCTGCGGGTCGAAGTCCTCCTGGGTGAAGGGCAGCATCGTGGGTGACAGCGCCGATGCCTCGATCGACGGGATGTCGTCGGCGTCCATCAGGATCGCGCGGTGGGCGTACGAGCCGACCTCGAAGCCGGTGCCGTGCTGGCGCTCGTACATGTTGGTGTCCATGTCGCGGACGATGGGGAAGCCGACCTCCTTGGTCGTGTGCTCGAACTGCGGCACCGGGCCGATATCGATCATCTGGTGGACCGCCGGTGTCAGCGGGATCGACGCCCCCGCCATCCGGGCGATCCGCGGGCTCCACACACCACAGGCGATGACGACGGTGTCGGCGGCGATATCGCCCTGGTCCGTGCGGACGCCGCGCACATGGCCGTCGACGACGTCGACGCCGGTGACCTCGACGCCCGCCGCGACGGTGAGGGCGCCCAGCTGCTGGGCCTTCTCGCGCATGAGCGTCCCGGCCTGCAGCGAGTCGACGATGCCGACGCCCGGCGTGTACCAGCCGCCGAGGATCACCGACGCCTCGATGAACGGGACCATCTCCTTGACCTGGGCGGGCGTCAGCAGCCGGGATCCCTCGATCCCCCACGACGTCGACGACGCCACCCGCCGCTTGAGCTCCTCCATCCGTTCCGGTGTGCGCGCCACCTCGATGCCGCCCGTCTCGTCGTACACGCCGAGCTCGCGATACTGGCGGGCGCTGTCGACCGTGAACGCCGTCATCTCCTTCGAGTGGTCCGTCAGGAAGATGAAGTTCGACGCGTGGCCGGTCGATCCTCCGGGACTGGGCAGCGGGCCTTTGTCGAGCAGCACGATGTTCCGCCAGCCTTGCTCCGCAAGGTGGTAGGCCATGCTGTTGCCGACGATGCCCGCGCCGATGACGACGACATCCGCTCGCGCCGGGAGCGCGCCCATGCCGACCCTCCTCCTCCGTCCTGACGGTGTGACGTGCCGAAGGAGGATACCCGGACGTCGACCCGGCCAGCGGCACGACCCTTGACCCGCACCCGAGTCGGTCGCATCCTCGGCGTCCGCCGGATCGTGCAGCCGAGGGGACCGTGCCAAGCCTGTTCATCGATGGGGAATGGCTCGCGTCAGCCGACGGGGCGTGCAGCCGCGTCATCAACCCGAGTGACGCGACGGTCGTGACCGAGGTCGATGTCGCGACGGACGCGCAGGTCCAAGCCGCCATCGCCGCCGCGCGCCGGGCCTTCGATGCGACCGACTGGCCCAGGAGGCCGGCCGCCGAGCGCTCGGCGCTGCTCGACCGCGTCGCCGACCTGCTGGAGCGCGACCTCGAAGAGCTCGCCCGGGCCGAGACGCTCAACACCGGCAAGGCGATGCGCGAGAGCCGCGCCGATATCGCCGACGTGATCCGCGTCTTCCGCTACTACGCCGGACTCGCCGATGGGGATGCCAGCCGCCCGGTCGACAGCGGCGAGCCGACCGCGGTGAGCCGGATCGTGTACGAACCGATCGGCGTGTGCGGCCTCATCGGCCCGTGGAACTACCCGCTCCTCCAGCTGTCCTGGAAGATCGCTCCGGCCCTCGCCGCGGGTTGCACCGCGGTCATGAAGCCGTCGCACCTGACCCCGCTGACGGCGATCCACCTCACGCGACTGCTGGAGGAGGCCGGCGTCCCGCGCGGTGTGGTCAACCTCGTCCTTGGGCCCGGCGAGCGGGTCGGTCAGGCGCTGGGCGATTCGCCCGACGTCGACCTGGTCTCGCTGACCGGTGGCATCGACGCCGCTCGGTCGCTGCTGCGCGCGGCCGCCGTGAACGTGAAACGCGTCGCGCTCGAGCTCGGCGGCAAGAGCCCGAACATCGTGTTCGCCGATGCCGACTTCGAGACCGCGGTCGACAACGCGCTGACCGCGGCCTTCATCCACTCGGGCCAGGTCTGCTCGGCCGGCTGCCGGGCCATCGTCGAGGCGAGCATCCACGACGACTTCGTCGCCGCGGTCGCCGAGCGGGCCGAGCGCATCCGGCTGGGGCACGGCACCGACGACCGCACCGAGACGGGCGCGCTCATCTCGGCCGACCACCGCGCGAAGGTCGAGGCGCACGTCGCCGACGCGCTGGCCTCGGGCGCCCGCCTCGTCGCGGGCGGCCGGCGACCCGACGAGCCCGACCTGCAGGCCGGCTTCTTCTATCGACCGACGGTGTTCGCCGACGTCCGGCCGGACATGCGCATCGTGCGCGAGGAGGTCTTCGGCCCGGTCATGACGATCGAACGGTTCACGACCGAGGACGAGGCGATCGAGCTGGCCAATGCCACCGACTACGGACTGGCCGGGGCGGTCTGGACCGCTGACGCGTCGCGCGCCGAGCTCGTCGCCGCCCGGCTCCGCGCCGGCACCGTCTGGATCAACGACTACAACCGCTACGTGCCGCAGGCGGAGTGGGGCGGTTTCAAGCGGTCAGGCATCGGCCGGGAACTTGGCCTGAGCGGTCTAGACGAGTACCGCGAGGCGAAGCACATCTGGCAGAACACCGCGCCAGGCCCGACGGGGTGGTTCTCGGGCTGAATCCAGAGCGCCCGGACGGTGTCCGGGCGCTCGTCGTGTGTCGGAGTGACGGACGCTACTCCGCCGGGATCTCCGCGTGGATCGCGTCGAGATCGACGCCCTGCGACCGGCGGTACAGCCTGGCTGCGATGTACACGATCGCGGCGAGCCCGTAGAGCACGCCGAGGAAGATGATCGAGTTCGTGTTGCCGACGCCGATGCCGTACAGCGGGTCGGTCAGCCACAGGTAGATCGTGTACGCCAGGACCACCGAGATGATCAGGCTGGCGATGGTGATCGGCACCTTGAGCCGCGCGATCGGTGAGTTGTCGAAGAGTTGCGGTTTCCACCACGGCAGGATCGTCGCGGCGACCGTGCTCCCAAGGAACGTCACTGCGATCACCAGGGTCGCATCCAGCGTCAGCGCCCGGAACTCAGCCGAGAATGCGTAGATCACGCTCACGACGATCGCCGGGACCATGATGAACAACAACGCTGTCACCGGGACGCCGCGGCCCTCGGACACCTGGGCCGCTCGTTCGGGCAGGATCCGGTCGAAGGCCGCGGCGAAGATCATCCGCGTCGACGACAGGAACAGGGTCCCGGACCAGCCCAGGAACCATACGGCGAACAGCACGACCATCGCGATCTGGAAGATCGGCGCATCGATCAGGTAGGACGCCAGCAGCGGTGGGTAACTCCAGATCGGGACCGTCGGGTCGGTCGTGGTGTAGCCGTAGAACCAGTTGATGAAGTTGACGTTGGTCGCGTTGAAGAATAGCCAGCCGAAGGTCTTGGCCGCCAGCAGCACGAACACGATCGCGAGGATCGCCGTCACCCAGATGCCGCCAAGCATCCCATTGAGGACCTTGCGGAAGTCGCCCGAGCCGCGGACCTCGCCGTAGAGGGTCGAGCCCCAGTTCGGGTAGAGGATCCAGAACAGCATGAAGGGCAGCATCACGACGGCCGCCCCCAGCGTCGCCATCAGGTCGCTACCCATCGCCAGCGGTTCGAGCGAGCCGGTGAAGGCGTCGTTCGTGGCGGCGTCGGCGATGGTCTTGTCGTACGCGCCGGCCACGCCGAACATCCGCTGGTTGGCCGTGTCGAACGCAGCCTTGAACGTGTCCTGGGATGACACGAGCATCAACACGACCATGATCGCGAAACCGATGAGCCCGAGATACAGGCACCACCGCTGGATCCGGGCGTAGCCGGCCATCCCGAGGGCGACGAGACCCGACGTCAGCGCGATGACGATGAGCGACACGACCAGCGTCCCGTTGTCCGAGCCGAAGAACTCGACGCCGGCAGTCGAGCCCAGCAGCGCCGCGAGCGGCTGGAAGAATTCGAGCTTGAGGATCGCGCCGTAGATCGGCGCCCACAACGCGAGGATGAACCACCAGCCGGTGGCGGCGAGCACGAACCCGATGCCGCCGCGCATGCTCCCGATGAAGCCGCCGGCGACGAGGCCGATGACGCCGGCGACGAGCGCGATCGTGCCGCCCTGCCCCAGCGCGCCCGCGACGAGGAAGAACGCCACGCCACCGGTGACCGCACCGGTGACGATGCCGGGCAGCCCGTCAAGCACTCGCGTCTGCCAGACGTAGTCGCCACCGGCGCGCGGCATGACCGCGATCAGTGCCGCGTACGCGACCGCCAGGAACGTCACCGCGATCGCCGCGATGAGGATCGACAGCACGGGCGATGCCGTCGGCACGTAGGCGAACACCGCCAGGCTGTAGAACATACCCAGCGTGACGAGGTTGACCGACATGAACGAGTAGGTGAACGCGTCGAACGCGGACCAGCCCTTGACGAGTCCCGTCGCATTCCTGAGGAAGAGCGACGGGGACGCAGTGCCAGTTGCCATGTGTCCCTCCTGATCCCTCCTGGTCCCCTCCAGATCCCGGTCGGTGTCAGCCGTTGATCAGCAGATAGCGCTTCACCTCGCCTTTCTTGACGTCGAGGTCGACGATCGCGGCCTGGAGCACCCCGTCCTCGTAGGTGCTTCCGGGGTTGACGGCGAGGGTGCGGCCGATCTTCACGGCGCCTCGCCCTTCGTGGATGTGGCCATGGAGCGACAGCATCGGGCCGTACGCGCTGATCGCGTCCCGGACCGCATGCGATCCGACGGGAACCAGTGCCTGGCCGCCCGACGTGTACTTGAGGTCGGCGTCAAGCTGCGGCGCGGAGTCGAGATTCGAGCCGTAGGGCGGCGCATGGAAGTTGAAGATCGAGCGGCGCGGATCGGCGACGTCGGCGACCAGCCCATCGATCCGGGCGCGAAGCTCGTCCTCGGGCAACTCGCGGAACGTCTTCCAGGGCGTGGGGTTGGCCCAGCCCGTCGAGATCAGCGAGATTCCGTCAAGCGCGATCGTGTTGGCCTCGCCAAGCTCGACCAGTTCCGCCGCCGCGATGATCGGGTCGACCTCGAACATGTCGTCGTTGGCGGGCGACACGATGCAGCGGATGCCCTTGCCTTCGAGTCGCTCGTCGGCGAGGGCCATCCAGCGCTCCACGTTGCGCAGCATCTCGTCCTTGAACCGCGCGTCGACGAGTGACTGGTCTGCGCTCCACGCCTCCAGCTCGTCGGGCTCGAGCACGACCGGGTAGTAGCCGCGGTCCGAGATCCGCTTCTGCATCGCACGAAGCTCGTCCTCGGTCGCCAGCCGGTGCGCCTGCTCCTGCAGTGTCAGCTCCCAGCCGCCATCCCGGTGCACGATCGGGACCATGGCCTTCCCGGTCATGTCGCCGCCCATGATCAGGACGTCGGCCTTGTGGAACGCCCCAGCGTTGAGGAACTTGCGCCAGCACACCTCGGAGCCATGGACGTCGGTCGCGAAGAAGATCCTCATAGGGCTCGGTGCTCCATCTCCTCGGGCTCCGCAAACCACGTGACCCGCTCACCGACACGGGCCCGCAGCCGCCAGCGTGTCGACTTCGGTGCGCCGTCGATGGCTGCACGCAGCGCGGCCACCTGCGCTGAGGCGTCGAACTTGACCGCCTCACCGGTGCCCAGGTCGAGGTCGTCGGGCCGCAGGTCGGTGGCCAGGAACTGGTCGAGCTTGTCGAGGTTGCCGGTGACAGTCCGCCACCAGCCCCAGTCGTTCGAGGTGACGTCAAGGATGCGCGGCACGTTGACGGCGCCCGGGCCGTGGAGGGCGTCGATCCCATCGTCCTGCGCGAGCGGATGCTCGGCCAGCAGGATCAACGCATCGAGCACGTCCTTGCGGTTGATCTTCACGACCTGGAGCTTGGACAGCAGCAGCTCGGCGAGGGGCAGCGTCGGTCGTGACTTGGACAGCCGTGATCCGAATTCGACGCGGTGGCACATCTCGAGCGCGTCGACGAGGACGTCGACCGGCCGCCGGCGCGGCACGTCGACGAAATACGCCTGCTTCTGGCCGAACAGCGCGTTCTGCTGGCGATCGGGCGTGTAGCCCTCGGCCTCGAGCAGCTTATAGACGGCAGAGCGGTCCCGCGACGTGGTCGCGAAGTCGAGGTCGACCTCGGTGCGTCGGGTCCTGGCCGGCCACCGCGGCGCATGGGCGCGGATCGCCATGCCGCCCATCAGCCGGAGCGTCAGCCCACGCGCATCCGCGACCTCGACGAGCCGGAGCGATTCCTCCAGCGGATCCGCGAGGGTCGTTGGTTCGCCGGTGACGCCGGGCTCGGTGGCCATCACCCTCCTCCAGGCCGCGCTCGCTCCCGAAGGAGGAGCGTGCGACGGAGTATAGGTGGTCGATTCCACCTTCCCGGCGGGCATCGCGGAGCGCGATGCGCGATCGAACGCCCGTATCCTGACCCACACCATGCGGCCACTGCGCGTCGTGATCATCGGAGCTGGCATCGTCGGCTGCTCGCTGGCCGACGAGCTCGTCCTGCGCGGCTGGTCCGACGTCACGGTCGTCGAGCAGGGCGGCCTCTTCAAGACCGGCGGCTCGACCTCGCATGCCCCCGGGATCATCTTCCAGACCAACGCGTCGAAGACCATGACCGGCTTCGCCCGCTACACGGTCGAGAAGGCGGCGTCATTCGAGCTCGACGGCCAGTGGTGCTGGAACCCCGTCGGCAGCCTGGAGCTGGCACTCACCCCGGAACGCCTGGCCGAGCTCCACCGGCGCCGCGACTTCGCCGAATCGTGGGGCCTCGTCGGCCGCGTGATCGACCCCGACGAGACGGCCCGATTGTGGCCGCTCGTCGATCGTGAGCGGATCCTCGGCGCGTACCACCTGCCCTCGGACGGGCTGACCGACGCCGTCCGCGTGTCGGAGGCACAGGCCCGGCGCGCCACGGATGGTGGCGCCCGGTTCCTGGGCGAGCACACGGTGACCGGCATCCGCACCGATGACGGCCGCGTCCGCGGCGTCATCACGGATCGGGGCGAGATCCCGGCCGACATCGTGGTCTGCGCCGCGGGTATCTGGGGCCCCCGGATCGGCTCGATGGTCGGGCTGACGGTCGCGCTCCAACCGCTCGCCCACCAGCTCAGCTGGACGACGGTGCTGCCCGAGGTGGTGGCGTTCGAGATCCCACCGGAGCGCGAGGCGATCCACCCCAACATCCGCGTCCAGGATCGCGACATGTACTTCCGCGAGTACCCGGACCGACTCGCCGTCGGCGGGTATGGGCACGTCCCGCTGCCGGTCGACGCCGCCGACCTCCTCCACCCGCGTGACGCGCCGGTCATGCCGTCGGTGCTCGAGTTCACGCCGGACACCTTCGCCGAGACCTGGTCGTGGGCCGAGGAGCTGGTCCCGGCGCTGCGCGCGCCCGGCGCCCGGATCGACCATGCGATCAACGGCATCTTCTCGTTCACCCCGGATGGCTTCCCGCTGATGGGCGAGTCCCGCGACGTCGCCGGCTTCTGGCTGGCCGAGGCGGTGTGGGTCACCCACGCCCTCGGCGTGGGTCGGGCGATGGCGGAGTGGCTGGTCGACGGCGGCTCGACGGAGCGACCTGCACGAATGCGACCTGAACCGGTTCGAGACGTACCAGCTGTCCCCGTCGTTCATCCACGACCGCGGCATCCAGAACTACGTCGAGGTGTACGACATCGTCCACCCGCTCCAGCCGATGGAGGAGCCGCGACCGCTTCGGACATCGCCGTTCTACGAGCGCGAGCAGGAGCTCGGGGCGTACTTCCTTGAGGGCGGCGGCTGGGAGCGACCGCACTGGTTCGGCGTGAACGAGCGGCTGTTGGGCAGGTACGGCGGTGAGGTCCCCGGACGCAACGCGTGGGCCGCCCGCTACTGGCACCCGATCGCCGGCGCCGAGGCCCGAGCGACGCGCGATGGGGTCGCCATGTTCGACGTGACCCCGCTCAAGCGCATCGCGGTCGAGGGACCGGGTGCCGCCGCCTTCCTGGACCGCATGACGACGAACCGGATCGACCGGCCGGTGGGGACCGTGGTGTACAGCCTGCTGCTGGACGAGCGTGGCGGCATCCGGAGCGATCTGACCGTCGCGCGCCTCGGGCCCGACCGCTTCCAGGTCGGCGCCAACGGCCCGCTCGACCTCGACGAGCTCACCCATATGGCCCCGCGCGACGGCAGCGTGATCGTGCGCGACATCACGAGCGGCACCTGCTGCATCGGGCTATGGGGTCCGCGGGCGCGCGACGTCCTCGCCTCCGTCACCGATGCGGACGTCTCCAACGATGCCTTCGGGTATTTCCGCGGCCGGGAGCTGTGGATCGGCAGCGTGCCGGTCACGGCGCTCCGTGTGTCGTACGTCGGTGAGCTCGGCTGGGAGCTGTACACGACGGCCGACATGGGCCTGAAGCTGTGGGACACGCTGTGGGCAGCCGGCCAGGAGCACGGGATCATCGCCGCCGGGCGGAGTGCGTTCGGATCGCTGCGCCTCGAGAAGGGCTATCGCCTGTCGGGCGTCGACATGACGACCGAGCACGATCCGTTCGAGGCCGGTCTCGCGTTCGCGGTCCGCATGGACAAGGGCGACTTCGTGGGGCGGGACGCGCTCGTGGGCGGCAGCACCGAGACGGCCGAGCGGCGGCTCGTGCCGCTGGTCATCGCCGACAAGCAGGCCGTGGTGATGGGCAAGGAGCCCGTCCACGTCGACGGCCGCCCGGCCGGCTACGTCACGAGCGCGGGCTACGGCTACTCGCCCGAGGTCGACGCCCCGATCGCGTTCGCATGGCTGCCGTCCGAGGCCGCGCGAGCCGGGCGACCCGTCACGATCCGCTACTTCGGCGAGCCCGTCCCGGCGACCGTAGGCACTGACCCGCTGTTCGATCCGGAGATGCGCCGGCTGCGAAGTTGACGCCGCAAAGATGCGTCGAGCCGATATCGTGGCGCACACTGTGCGTTGACATAACTCATCACATGGTCTTGACGCCCCGCCGCGTGCGAGGTGGAATGCACCGACACCGGAGCGCGGCCCAGAGATCGACCCGCATCCGGGCATGATCCGACCATGAGGAGGGTTCGGGTCAGGGTCCACCGCGATCCGTTACCGCATGGATCTGGAGGAGACACGTTGACCACGAAGCGAAACCTGACCCGCTGGGCGGGTCTGCTGGCTACAGGGGCCATCATCGTCGGAGCGTGCTCGACGCCGGCCGCCTCGGTCGCCCCGAGCGCCTCAGCGCCGGCGGCATCCGAGCCCGCGGCGTCAGGGAGCGCCGGCGCGTCGGCCAGCGCCGCCGCCGGTCCCTCCGAAGAGCTGATCGCCGCCGCCAAGGCAGAAGGCAACCTCACGACCATCGCGCTGCCCCATGACTGGTGCAACTACGGCGAGGTCCTCCAAACCTTCAAGGACAAGTACGGGATCGCCATCAACGAGCTCATCCCTGGGGGCAGCTCCGGCGAGGAGATCGAAGCCATCAAGGCCAACCAGAACAACCCCGGCCCGCAAGCGCCGGATGTGGTCGACATCGGCTTCTCGTTCGGCGAGGACAACAAGGATCTGTTCGAGCCGTACAAGGTCGCAACCTGGGACTCGATCCCCGACGCCGCCAAGGCAGCGGACGGCGCATGGTACGGCGACTACTACGGCGTCATGGCGTTCACGACCAACACCGCCGTCCAGGCGAATCCGCCGAAGGACTGGGCGGACCTCTTGAAGCCCGAATACAACGGCCAGATCGCGCTCGACGGCGACCCGCGGACCTCGAACCAGGCCATCCAGGCCGTCTATGCTGCCGCGCTGGCCAACGGCGGTTCGCTGGACGACGCTCAGCCAGGGCTCGACTTCTTCAAGAAGGTCGTCGACGCCGGCAACTTCGTCCCGACCGACGCCAACCCGGGCACCATCGTCCAGGGCGCGACCCCGGTCGCCCTGCGCTGGTCGTACAACGGCTTGTCACATCGGGACGAGACGGCCGATAACCCGACGATCGACGTCACCGTCCCGGCCAGTGGTCGCTTCGGTGGCGTGTACGTCCAGGCGATCAGCAAGTACGCGCCCCATCCGAACGCCGCCAAGCTGTGGATGGAGCATCTCTATTCCGATGAAGGCCAGCTCATGTGGCTCGAGGGCTACTGCAACCCGATCCGCTACGAGGACATGGTCGCGCGTGGCGTGGTGCCGGCAGACCTCGCGGCGAAGCTGCCGGACACGACCGGTGCGGTGTTCCCCACGCCGGCCCAGCTCAAGGCGGCGACCGACCTCATCACCGCAGGATGGGACAAGACCGTCGGCGTCAACATCGTCGTCCCGCCGGGCTGACCGAAGCGGACGACGCAGGGCGACCGTCGAGCCATGACCACCGTCGTCGAGCGGGCTGTGCCACCGGTGCGGCGCGCTCGACGCGGGTCCTGGTCGTGGCTCGGCCTCGTCCCGTTCTTCCTGTTCGCGTTCCTGTTCATCGTCGCGCCGGTCATCTATCTCGTCGGCGGCAGCTTCCAGAACAACGCCGGCGAGACGACGCTCCAGAACTACGCTGACCTGGCGACCCCGACCGTCGCGACGGCGTTCCTGACCAGCATCGAGATCAGTCTGGTGACCGCGATCGCGGGTGGCGTCTTCGGCTTCCTTCTCGCGTACGCGGTGATCCTTGGGGGTCTCCCGCGCGTCCTTCGAGACGCATTGATGACCTTTAGCGGCGTCGCCTCGAACTTCGCCGGCGTCCCGTTGGCCCTTGCATTCATCTTCACAGTCGGCCAGCTCGGGTTGTTGACGGTTTGGCTGAAGACGCTCGGCATCCAGGCGTATCCACCGAACTTCATCTACACCAAGACGGGCCTTGAGCTGGTCTATCTGTATTTCCAGTTCCCGCTTATGGTGCTGATCATCGCGCCGGCCATCGATGGGCTCCGGCCGGAATGGCGGGAGGCGGCGGAGAACATGGGCGCCAGCTCGGCCCAGTACTGGCGCAGCGTGGCGCTGCCGATCCTATTCCCTACGATCCTGGGCACGATGATCCTGCTGTTCGGCAACTCGTTCGGAGCCCAAGCGACGGCATATCAGCTGACGGCTGGCACGCTACCGATCGTTCCTGTGATCATCGGGGCGCAGATCAGCGGCGACGTGCTGCACAATCCGGGCCTCGGGTATGCCATGGCGATGGGCATGGTCATCGTCATGGCCGTGGCGATCACCGTCTACACGATCCTCCAGCGACGCGCTGAGCGCTGGCGCCGACGATGAGGGCCCGACGCAGTTCGGTCGTCTGGTGGCTGGTGTTCGCGCTCGGCTTGCTCTATTTCTTCCTGCCCCTCTACGCGACCCTCGATTTCTCTCTTAAGGCCAAGCCATTCCTGGCCGCGTACTCCAACGCCGTCGGCGATCCAGGATTCTTTTCGAGTCTCCTGTACTCACTCACGATCGGCGTCATCACGATCGTGGCGAGCCTCGTGCTGATCGTGCCGACGGCGTATTGGGTGCAGCTGCGGGTGCCCCGCGCGCGAACGGCGGTCGAATTCGTCACGCTGCTGCCATTCGTCGTCCCGGCCGTCGTGCTGGTCTTCGGACTCATCCGCGTCTACAGCCGCGCCCCGCTCCCGTTGACCCACACCGACCTGGGCGGTAGCGCGCTCCTGGTCTTCGGATACGTGGTCCTGTCGCTGCCGTACATGTACCGGGCCGTGGACACCGGGCTGCGGTCGATCGACATCAGGAGCCTGACCGAGGCGGCCCAGAGCATGGGTGCCGGCTGGCCGACCATCCTGTTGCGCATCATCCTGCCCAACGTGCGGGTGGCGCTCCTCAGCGGCGCGTTCCTGACACTCGCCATCGTCCTCGGCGAGTTCACGATCGCGAGCTTCCTCGCCCGACCTGCGTTCGGGCCGTACCTCAACCTGCTCAGCCAGTCCAAGGCATACGAACCCGCGGCCGTGTCATTGATCAGCTTCGCGTTGACGTGGCTGGCGATGATCGCCATCGCCGTGGTCGGCCGCGGCACCCGTGTCCGGGTCCAGATCGGAGGCGCGCGCTGATGGCCGACACGGAGATGGCCTTCCTGGAACTGTCCCACGTCCAAAAGCAGTTCGGCGCGTTCACCGCGGTCGAGGATTTCGACCTGTCCGCCTTTCGGGGCGAATTCATCTCGTTCCTGGGACCGTCAGGCTGCGGCAAGACGACGACGCTGCGGATGATCGCCGGTTTCGAGTACCCGGACTCCGGCAGCGTCAAGATCAACGGCCGGGAAGTCACCAACCTTCCACCCAACCGGCGCAACGTGGGCATGGTCTTCCAGGCGTACGCGCTCTTCCCGAACATGACGGTCGCCGACAATGTCGGGTTCGGCATGCGCATCAAGAAGCAGCCGAAACCCGCGATCGCGAAGCGAGTCGGCGAGCTGCTCGAGCTCATCAACATGCCGGAGAAGGCTGGACGCTACCCGTATCAGCTGTCGGGAGGCCAACAGCAGCGCGTGGCGCTGGCGAGGGCCCTCGCCATCGAGCCCCAGGTACTCCTCCTTGACGAGCCACTCTCCGCACTCGACGCGAAGATCCGGGTCGCACTGCGCCACGAGATCCGCGCGATCCAACGGCAACTCGGCATCACGACGGTGTACGTGACGCACGACCAGGAAGAGGCGCTCGAGCTGTCGGATCGGATCGTAGTGATGAGCGAGGGCCGCATCGAGCAGATCGGCACGCCGTTCGAGATCTACAACTTCCCGGCGACCGCGTTCGTCGCGTCGTTCGTCGGGACGTTGAACGCGGTCCAGGCTCGCATCTCGGACCCCGCGGCGCGGCGGCTCTCGGTCGCGGATAGCGATGTAACGACGAGTTCCGACGTTGCCGGGGCGGCGGGTGAGCTCGTGACCATGGCGATCCGGCCGGAGATGATCACGCTCGACGGGTCTGGCGAAGGCGACGGCGCAAATCGCATCCCGGCCACGGTCCAGGATGTCGCGTTCCTTGGGTCCGTCGTCCGCGTGCGGACGACGATCGGCGATGGGTCGATCATCAGCATCGACACGTTCAACAACCCGAACCTCGAGGTGCCCGCGGCCGGCGCTCGCGTCGTCCTCCGGTTCCCGCCCGAAGCCTGCCACGTGCTGAGTCCCGACGCCGTTCCCGACCAGACCGACGCGCTGGCGGCCGCGGAGGCGTTGCTGTAGCGGCTCGGAGGGGCCCGGTCGACCTCGCCGGCATCGAGGCGATCGTCTTCGACAAAGACGGCACGCTCATCGACTTCCACGCGATGTGGGGCGGCTGGGCACGCGAGCTGGGCGCGCGCCTTGACGCCACGATCCGGCGACCGGTGTCGCTCGACGTCTTCGCGACCATCGGCTTCGACCCGAGCAGCGGTCGCGTGGCGCCCGGTGGCGCGCTCGCCACCGCGACGATGGCGGGCATCGAGGAGACCGTGGCGCGCGTCCTGCGTCGCTGGTGCCCGAGTATCGCCGCCGCCCGTCGCGCGACGGAGGCCGCCTGGTTCGTCCCCGATCCGATGGCGCTGGCGGTGCCGCTCGGGGACCTCGTGGCGCTGTTCGATCATCTGCGTGCGAGCGGGCTGCGGATCGCCGTCGTCACGACCGACGACCGTGCCCCGACCGACGCCACGCTGCGAGCCCTCGGCGTGCGCGACCAGGTCGAGGCGATCGTCTGCGGCGACGACGGGTTCGAGGTCAAGCCATCACCCGAGGCCATCTTCGCGGTGTGCCACGCGTTCCTCATCGAGCCGGCCCGCGTCGCCGTCGTCGGCGACGCACCGGCCGACCTCGCGATGGCCCGCGCGGCGGGTGCCGGGCTGGTCGTCGGGGTCCGCAGCGGCGTCGGCACCGACGGAGACCTCGCAGCGGCGGACACGCTCATCGATACGGTCGGCGACCTGCTGCGCTAGCACGCGGCGTCAACACCCGGTACGGATGGGCTATCGCCCCGAAGGGCACCGGACCGTACCGTCCCAATGCAGTCCGACGTACGGACGGGCCGAGCCCTGCTCGCCCTCAGGAGGTCGCGCCCCACACTCATGTCCAGCGCCGAGCACCGACCCGGTCCCGAGAAGCGGCGAGCGGCGTCGCGACGGCCGGCCACGACACCACGCCGCGCGCCGACGACCGACCCGACCCGGGCCGATGCGCTCGGCCGGATCGCGGCGAAGGTCAGCGGTCGGCGCGATCTGACCGGGCTGTTCGACGACATCATCGACGAGGCCTTCACGCTGTTCGGCGTCGATCGGGCGGCGCTCTGGACCTACGACCCGACCGCCGAGCTGCCGCTCGAGCTCGCCGCCCAGCGCGGGCTGCCGCCGGTGATCATCGACGCGATCAATTCCCTGCCCAAGGACGCGCGGACTGCAGGCATGGACGCACTGCGTACCCGCCGCGTGCGCGTCCTCGATCGCGATATGCGCTCGACGACGGCCGGGCTGCGCGAGGTCTACCGGACGATCGGCGTCGGTTCCGTCTGCTTCGTTCCGCTGGTGTATGGCGATGACGTCCTCGGACTCCTCGTCCTGTACCACCGCGAGCCATACGGCTGGACACCATCCGAACGCGGACTCGCACGAGCGTTCGGTGACCACATGGCGACCGCGATCGGCACCGCCAGGCTGGTCGACGCCCGTCGCGGACTGGCCGACCGGTTGTCCTCGATCGCCGAGCTGGCCGGTCGGCTGAACGGCCTGCACGACCGCGCCTCGATCGCGGCGGCGATCGTCGAGGAGGCGAAGCGACTCATCGAGCACGACACCGTCCGCGTCTACCACGTCGACCACGCGACCGGCATGTGCGAGCCGATCGCCTTCGAGGGCACGTTCCTCGGAAGCACCGAGCCGGACATGGAGACCCTCCGCATGCCGATCGGCAGCGGGCTGACCGGCTGGGTCGCTGCGCACGGTCGGGCACTGCGCCTCGGCGACGCCACGAGCGACCCACGGGTCATGGTCGTCGGCGAGCGCCGCCCCGAGTCGATGCTGATCGTGCCGATGACCCAGGACGACCGGGTCCTCGGCGTGATCGTGGTCTCCGCCTTCGGGATCGACCGGTTCGACAACGAAGACGAGGTGACGCTCACGATCTTCGCGTCGGCGGCCGCACAGGCGCTGATCAACGCGGAGAACATGGATCGATTGCGCCGCCAGCAGGCCGAGATGGAGCTGCAGCTGGAAGGTCAGCGCCGACTCCTCGAGGTCAACGAGCGACTGCTCGGCACGCTGGACCCGGCCGGCGTGCTCGAGCTCATCGCCAATTCGCTGCGGGCGATCGTGCCGTACGACTCGCTCACGATCTATCGGGTCGACCGCGACGCCGGCGTCCGCCGCGCGGTCATCGCGCGTGATCGGTTCGCCGACGAGATCCTTGCCCACGAGAGTCCGCTCGGTCCGGGCATCACCGGCTGGGTCATCGATCACGCCGAGGCGGTCCTGGCGAACGACGCCCATCTCGACACCCGCTCCGTGCAGGTACCGAACACCCCGTTCGAGCCCGAGTCGATCATGGTCGTCCCGCTGCTGGTCAACGGCGAGACCATCGGCACGCTGAACATCGGTCGGCTCGGCGAGGCGGAAGCCCACTTTGCCGCCAACGAGTTCGAGCTGACCAAGCTGTTCGCAGGCCAGGCGTCGATCGCGATGCAGAACGCGCAGACCCACCGCGAAGTCCGCGTGCGCGCCGAGCAGGACGCCCTGACCGGATTGCGCAATCACGGCGCGTTCCAGCGGGAGCTCGGGGCGGCCGTCGAAGCGGGGCGTCCCTTCGCCGTGCTCATGCTCGACCTCGACGCGTTCAAGCGCTTCAACGACACGCTCGGCCATCCGGCCGGCGACGGCCTGCTGGTCGAGATCGCGGCCGCGATGACACGGGCCACCCGCGACACGGACCGGACCTACCGCTACGGCGGCGACGAGTTCGCCGCGATCCTGCCGGGCGCCGATCGGGTGATCGCCCACGAGGTCGCCGAGCGGATCCGGCGGGCCGTGGGTGACCGCACGAGCGGGGCCGTGGCCAACGATGCCGAGCCGCGCCCGAGCGTGACGATCAGCGCTGGGGTCGCCTGCTACCCGGAGGACGGGCGCACAAAGGACGAGCTGGTGGCCGTGGCCGACCGTGCGCTCTACATCGTCAAGGGCGAAGGCCGCGACCGACGCGAACCCACCCGTGCCGATCCTTACCTGCGGGCGCTCGACGAGACGGCGCTCGCGCTGCTCGACCATAACGATCAGGACGGCCTGCTCGGGGCGATCCTCGATCGGGCATCGGCGCTCCTTGGGACGCCCCACGGGTGGATCGATCTTGTCGATCCCGAGGCGCGCCGGCTCGCGCTGCGCGTCGGGACCGGGATGTTCACAGAGTTCTCTGATTCGTCCATCGCCCTCGATGAGGGCGTCGGGGGGGAGGTCGTCCGCACGGGTCGGCCCTTCGCAGTCGCCGACTACGAAGCCTGGCCCGGCAGATCGGCGGACGTTCCGACTGGGTTCGGGGCGACGATCGCGGCCCCGCTGAAGTCGGCCGGTCGCGTCATCGGCGTGCTCGGCCTCGCCGCGGGTGTCTCGACGCGGGTATGGTCGGAGCGCGATCTGGAAGCATTGTCGAGCTTCGCACGGCTCGCGGCGATCGGGCTCGAGAACGCGCGGCTCGTGGACGTCGCCCGGCGCGGTGCGCTGTACGACCCCACGACGGGCCTGCCCAACCGCGAGCTGCTTTCCGACCGGATCGCCCACGCCCTGGCCGGCCATCGACCCGGCGAGGACGCGTCGATCGCGGTGATCCTGCTCGATCTCGACCGCTTCAAGGTCGTGAACGAGACGTTGGGGCATGTCGCCGGCGATCGGCTGCTGATGGCGGTCGGACAGCGACTGGTCGCCAGCCTCCGCCCGGGCGACACGGTGGCGCGGTTCGGCGGCGACGAGTACGCGCTCGTGCTCGACCCGGTCGCCGATGCCGCCGAGGCCCACCGGATCGCCGAGCGCATCACCCACGAGCTGGGCGAACCGTTCCCGCTCAACGGCCGCGACTGGTTCCTGACTGCCTCGATCGGGATCGCCCTCGCCACCCCGGGCCGCGGCAGCCCGGACGATCTCCTGCGCGAAGCCGAGATCGCGATGGTCCGCGCCAAGGGCGACGCCGGCCAGCGGCACTTCCTGTTCGAGCCCTCGATGAGCGATCAGACGCTCGAGCGCCTCGACCTCGAGAACGACCTCCGCCGTGCACTCGATCGTGAGGAGCTGCGCGTCCACTACCAGCCGATCGTCTCGCTCGTGAGCGGCGCCGTCGCCGGGCTGGAGGCGCTCGTCCGCTGGCAGCACCCGACGCGCGGGCTGGTGCCGCCGCTCGCGTTCATCCCGATGGCGGAGGAGACCGGCCTGATCGTGCCGCTCGGACGCTGGGTGCTCGACGCCGCCTGCCGCCAGGCGGCCATCTGGAACGCCACGGGCGCGGCCAAGGGGACGCCGCCGCTGTTCGTGTCGGTCAACCTGTCCGCCCGCCAGTTCACCCAGAGCGATCTGGTCGAGGACGTCCGCCAGACCCTCGCCCATAGCGGCCTCGAAGCCGACGCGCTGGAGCTGGAGATCACCGAGAGCGTGCTGATGGATCAGTCCGAGGCCGGCATCCGCGCGCTGCGCGACCTGCGCGGCCTGGGCGTCCGGCTCGTGCTCGATGACTTCGGCACGGGCTACTCGTCACTGTCCTATCTCAAGCACCTGCCGCTCGACACGATCAAGATCGATCGCACGTTCGTCGCCGGCATCGAGGAGACGGCGGACCGCTCCATCGTCGAGGCCGTCATCGCGCTAGCGCACGGCCTCGGCATCGGGGTCGTCGCGGAGGGCATCGAGACCGAGGAGCAGGCCGATCGCCTGCGCGAGCTCGGTTGCGACCTCGGACAGGGTTATCTGTTCAGCCGGCCGGTCCCCGCCGAGCAGACGGCCGTGCTGCTCGGCTCGATGCCGGCAGCCACCGTGACCCCGTCGACGGCTCGGCGCTCGCGCACGAGGACGCTACGCCGCGTCGTCTGAGACATGGAACGACCCCCGGGAACCGTGTCGCCCGGGGGTCGATCGTCGCCGTTCGTGCGAACGCGTCAGTCGCGGTTGCCCAACAGGCGGAGCAGGAACAGGAACAGGTTGACGAAGTCGAGGTACAGGTGGAGGGCCCCGAGCACGGCCGCCTTCTCCGTCGACCCGGTGTAGACCGCGAGGTCGCCGTTCTGGATGCGCTGGACGTCATACGCCGTGAGCGCCGTGAAGATCACGACGCCGACGATCGAGATGATCCAGGACACCGTGTCGTTCAGCAGGAAGATGTTGATGACGCTCGCGACCAGCAGGCCGATGACGCCCATGAACAGCAGGCCGCCGAGACCGGCGAGCGAGCGCTTCGTGACATGGCCGTAGATCGCCGCCGCCCCGAACATCGCCGATGCCGAGATGAACGCGGTCGCGACCGAGCCTGCCGTGTAGAACGACACGATCAGCCCGATCGTCAGACCGAGCGACGCGGCGTACACGAAGAACAGCCCGAGCGCGGCCGTGGCGGGGAGGCGCCGGATGCCGAACTGGATGCCGAGCGCCAGCGCCAGCTGACCGAACACGAGGATCAGCCAGTTGTTGCCGGCGAACTCGAGCAGCCGGGTGTTGCTCTGGACGACGAACGACACGCCGGCCGTGACGATCAGCCCGACGAACATCCACAGGAATGCCTGCGTCAGGAGCGCCTGCTGGGTACGGGCGTCGGGGATCGTGCGGGTGGCGGCGTCCGCCGGCGTCGCCAGCGGCCCACCAGTGGGTGACGGTGAAGGGACGTAGGGGTTGGGGTACCGCGGATCACTCATGCGGCTCGATGCTCCTCATGCAGGAACGATTGAGGGAACGTAGCAGATGGGGTCGAGGGATCGGAAGGCCGCCTACCACATGAGGCCGGCGTCGCGCGGATCCCAGCGCTCGGCCAGCAGGGTGACCTTGACCTCGTGCTCGACGACGGACTCGACCTGCTCCTTGACCTGCGCGATCATCGATCCCGCGTAGGGGCAGAACGGCGTCGTCAGGATCATCTTGATCTCGGTCGAGTCGGGGCCGAGCAGGATCTGCTTGATCAGCGCCAGTTCGACCACGTTCATCCCGATCTCGGGATCGACGACCGCTCGCAGCGCGTCGAGGATCGCGAGCTCGGTCGCGCGGCGCTCGGGATCGAAGGCCGGAGCCTCGGTCGAGGTCGCGCTGGGGGTGTCTGTTGAGGTCGTGGTGTCGGTCATGCTGCGAACAGCGTAGCACCGAGTCCGAACGGGGCCCCTAGGCCGTCTTGACCACGATCCCGGGCAGGCGGTACTGGGAGGGCAGGTCGGCGGCCTCGTCCTCGCTGTAGCCGGGGCCCATGAGTGAGCCGTCCGCCTCGAAGAAGTCGGCATAGCGCTCGCGATGGGTGCTGGCGTACGTGAACGCGGCCGCCACGCCCACGGTCCGCAGCTCCGGATGATCGGTCAGGATGCGAGCGAGGTCGTAGCCGTTCGCGCGAAGCTCGAGCAGCTGGCGGACCGTGAGCCGGGAGCCGTAGCAGAACGGCTCGCCGTTCATGACGAGGGGGTCCTGCTGGACCCACTTGATCGTCATACAGCTCAACCGCCCTTGTAGATGAACTGCAGGAAGGCGTTCTTCTTGCGCGCGTCTCCGGCCAGGCGGCGATGCCAGCGGTACTGGGCGATGGCCCCATCGATCGCCTCGCCGGCCAGCGGCAGCTCGTCGGGCTGCAGGACGGCCGGCAGCGCGGCGCGCAGGCCCTCGCACAGGTTGATCAGGTCGTCGAGCGGCACGTGCTTGCGGCGATAGACCGGCGACGTCCAGTCGGCGTACTCGCGGGCGGGCGTCGGATCCCCAGCGGCGACCGCCAGCGCGATCCGTTCGGCGAGGAGCTTGGCATCCCAGAGGCGCTGGCGCAGGCCGGCCTCGTCGTTCCGATCGCGCAGCGTCGGGTCGCGATCGAGCGCATCGGCCAACGCCCGCGCGGCGAGGGTCGCGGCCGCGTCCTTGATGCGGCGCGCGGCGACGGGCGACCCGGCGGTCAGGTCGGGCGGCGGCAGACCGAGGCTCGGGTGGCTCACGTTCCGGAGTCTAGCGTCCGGCCGGGCCCGTCGCCATCCGCGTCGCCGCTACGATGGCCCCATGGGCGACCGACGGCCGAGCGACGCACCCGGCGAACGACGGCTGGCACGCCCGCCGTCCGAGCGCTACGTGGCGCCTGCCCCGGAACCGTCGCCGGCTGGAGCCACACCGGACCGCGGGGCCGACCCCCGGCGGGGATCCGTCCTGGCGGTGCTGCTCACGATCCTGGGTGCCGTGGCCATCACCGTGGCCGGCGGCCTGCTGGCCATCACGGCCGGCCTGTTGGTGATCGCGGCGGCCCTCGGCTGGGCGATCGCGACCGTCCTGGCGCAGGGCACCGCGATCGCCCGGCGCCGTTGGCTCGCGCCAAGCATCGCGCTGCTCGGGGTCGCCCTCGGCCAGGCCGGCCTGTGGCTGGTGGCGCGGCAGGAGGGTGGCACGCTCGGCCTGATCGACTATCTCGCTGAGACCTTCGGCTTCCTCGTACCGCTCCAGCTGGCGATCGCCGCGGTCGTCGCCTGGTGGCAGTCGCGGTGACGCGCACCGACGCTCGGGACCTGACCTTCCGCCACCCGACCGAGGCCGACTACGCCCGGATCGTCGGGCTCGTCGACGAGTGGTGGGGCGGTCGTCGCATGCGCGCCCTGTTGCCGCGTCTGTGGTTCCAGCACTTCGCCGGCACATCCTGGATCGCCGACGCGCCCGACGGCAGGCTGGCAGGGTTCGTCGTGGCCTTCGTCAGCCAGGACGACCCCGCCACCGGGTACGTCCACATGATCGCCGCCGACCCGAACCAGCGACGGGGTGGCGTCGGTCGGGCGCTGTACCAGCGCGTATTCGACGATCTCGCCGCGCGCGGTGTCCGACAGGTGATCGCGATCACCTGGCCCGGCAACCGCCAGAGCGTGGCGTTCCATCGGGCGATCGGTTTCCGGGTCGATGACGGGCCGGAGACGCAGAACCTGTATGGGACCCCGGCCTACGCGGACTACGACGGCGACGGCGACGATCGCGTGGTGTTCGTCCGCGATCTCTGAACGGCGGGAACCGCCGGCCGCCGACCGGTGTAGATGTCGAGAAGGGTCCCCCTGCCGACCTGCCGCACGAAGGAGTCGACTGATGATCCGCCGGACCGCCGCCGTGATCGCCGCGACCGCCATGCTCCTCGTCCTCGCCGCACCGGTCCTCGCCGGCGGCTGGGCCGAGATCGTGGCCGACGGCCAGATCAAGACGCCGAGCGAGGGCACGCCGATCGAGGTCGGTTTCAAGGTGCTCCAGCACGGCCAGACGCCCGCGCCGTGGGAGACCGCCACCGTCCACTTCACGAATTCGAGCACCGGTGAGACGTTCGACGTCGCGGCGAAGAACGACCGTCCGGACGGGCACTTCGTGGCCACGGCGACGATGCCGGATGCCGGCTATTGGAGCTGGCAGGTCACGCTCAGGGACCTCGAGAGCCAGCACGTCCCGGTCCGCATGACGGTGCTGACCGCGAGCGGTGCCACCCCGCCGTTCGATCCGTCGAGCGTCCTGACCGCGATCGACCAGGCGAAGATCGACGTCACGAACAGCGTGAACGAGCGGGTCTACACGGACATCGAGCGCCTCACCGTCGAGAACGAGGGCCAGCGGGCCCGGTTGGACTACCTGGGCAGGGAGCTCGGGAACGTCACGGCCGATCGCGATGCGCTTGCCGCGCGTATGGACGCCGTGGAAGGGGTCGGCGGACTGCCGCTGCTGGCGGTGATCAGCCTGTCGGTCCTGGCCGGCTCTGCCGCGGGCTTCGCGATGGCCTGGCTGGCCGGCCGCCAGCCGAAGCGGGACGACGCGAAGACGCCGGCGCTGAGCCCGCAGCGAGGAGCCGACCCGGTGTGACCTGTTCCCGGAGGAGCGTCCCGAAGCGCCCGACGCGGTCGGGCGCTTCGGCTTTCTCGACCCAGCCGGCGACGAGCGCCTCGCCCTGCTCATACGCGAAGACGTACAGCCGCGACAGTGGATCCTCGATGAACGCGAGCCGCTTCCTGGCGACGCTCTGCGGGTAGCGACCCACCTCGCGCAGGTACGCCAGCGCCTCCCGGTGCGACGCGCCGTCGGCGTGGCGTTTGAGCGCGGCCTCATCGACCGCAGCCTCGAGCACCTCCCGCGGCGGGCGGAGGGCGACGGCCTTCTCGGCCAGCTCGGCGGCGGCCACACGGTCGGCCGCGACGGCCATCCCGGCCCGCTCGAAGAGCTCCAGGAGCAGGCCCGCCCGCTCATCGAGCGGTGACGCGAACCTCGTCCCGTACCGAGCAAGTCCCTCGCTGACCGGACCCTCGGGCGTGTTCGTGAGGATCATCGATGCCTCGAGCTGACGCCGCCGCTCGACAAGCTCCGCCTCCTTCCAGGCGTACTCGAGGTGGTGTCCGGGATACGCCTCGTGCGCGATCGTCACGATGAGATCGGGCGCCGTGACCGGCAGGTCGACATTGATATCGACCCGCGACCGCCCTCCACCCTCGAAGGTGTCGTACGCGATCCACGGCTGGTCGCGGACGATCTCGAGCCGGGTCGCCTCCCCATCCGGGAGCCCGAAGTCGCGGGCAGCACGTTCGCGGAACCGCTCGAGCAGCCACCCGGCCACGGACGCGATCCGCTCGACCGGGATCGCGAGCTGCCGATCCCACGCCTCCAACCGTTTCGCCACCGACCCGGCTCCCGGCAGCAGCGCATCGATGGCGGCGACAGCCCCGTCGAACTCGTCATCGGCATGGCGTCGCGGCGCGAACCCCATGCACCGCGTGACGTACTCCACGTACGGAAGCGGCTCGCCGGCGAGCGCGCGGGCGTGGGCGTCGAGGGCATGGAGCTGGGCGGTCAGCCACGCCCCGCGATCTGGATCATCGACATCGCTATCGACGGTCTCGGTGAGCGTGGCGACATCGTCGATCAGCCTGGCCGGCGGACGGAGCTGGTCGGTGTCGACTCGCGCCTTCAGATTTGCCGGACCGTAATAGCCGTCGACGAGCCCCGGCATGTGCTGGTCCAGCCGCAAGCCGAGCAGGATGTAGTCCGTGGCGATCGGGTCCGGCGCGGGGACGTGGCGCGTGCCGCCGACCGCCGTGACCTGCTGTGGCGTCGTGGTCACCGCTGCATCCGATCCGGTCGCGGCGCCCGCCGCTCCCCGTGGTCCCGATGCGCGTCGGCGCGACGGCGTGCCTCGGCGAGCCGCTCGGCGAGGGTCGGGTCCGGCGGGAGGCCGGTGTGATCCGGCGATCGATCGGCGATGGGCGCCTCGGCCGGCGACCCGTGCCCCAGCCCGCCCGATTCGCCGACGAAGGGCATCCCCTGTCGCTCGACCGCGTCGAGGCTCATGCGCAGCGCCGCCGTCTTCTGGGTCGCGACCTCGACGACGTAGGCCGCCTCCTCGGCGTCGGTCATCGCCCGGCCGCGCACGATGGCCTTCGGCTTGCCGACCATCAGCCACGCCAGGTGGTAGCGGTCCATGCTGCCCCACGCTTTGGCGAGCAGGTCGTCGGACAGTTGCAGCCAGACCTGCATCGCGCCGAGCGAGGGCATCGCGACCAGCCGTTCACCCTCGTCGATCAGCTGTCGGGTCCGGGCGATCAATTCGTCCCGTGTCATGCGGGTGCCTCCTCGCCCTCACGAATCATCGCTTCGCGAGCGGAACGGGCACGAAGCGTCCACCGGCCGGGCAGCCCATCGCCGATCGCTGCCCCCTCGAATGCAGTGACCGGCAGGATGCCGGCCACGCTCGACGACAGGAACGCTTCGTCGGCTCCGGCGAGGTCGGCGCGGCGCAGCCTCGCCTCGACCGGCCGAAGACCGACCCGGGCCGCCCAATCGAGCAGCCACGAACGGGTCGTCCCCGGCAGGATCGCGCAGTCGAGCGACGGTGTCGCGAGCTCCTGCTCCCCGGCGGTCGAGGATCGGAGCAGGAAGAGATTGGCGGACGTCCCCTCCGACAGGTGATCGTCGATGGTCAGGAACAGCGCGTCGTCGGCGCCGGCACGGCGGGCCTCGAGCCGCGCGTAGACGTACTCGGCTCGGGACGTGGTCTTGAGGGTCGCGAGCGGGTTCCGCGGATCGCGCCGGACGGACGACGCGACGAGGTGCAGGCCGCGCTCGAGGTGGTCGGCCGGCGCCGCGACGACGGGCCACGCCTGGATCGCGATGGTCGCGCGTGCGCCGTCGCTCGGCGGGAGCACGCCACGCGCCCAGAACGGGCCGCGGGAGACCGTGATCCGGATCGAGGCATCGCCACCCGGCCCGTCGAGACCATCCGTCGCGAGCAACGACCCGATGCCGCGCGCCAGCAGGTCATCGACATCCGCCGGGAGCTCGATGTCGAGGCCGACGGCCGACCGATGCAGGCGGGCCAGGTGCGCGTCGAGCTCGGTCGGGTGACCGGCCCGCGCGCGAAGCGTCTCGAATACCCCGTCGCCTAGCTGGAACCCGCGGTCGAAGACCGACAGGTGCCGGGCGTCCGCCGGCAGCACCTCGCCGTCGACCCAGACGTGGGCAGGTCGCCCGTCGGGCGACGACGTCACGCCAGCTCCTCGCCACCGATCGCACCGAGCGGGCCGCGGGCCTTGGCGACGGTCTCGTCCCACTCGGCAGCGGGATCGCTCCCCCACGTGATCCCCCCGCCGACGTGCAGGGTCAGGCGGCGCCCGTCGGCGACATAGGTGCGGATCAGGATGCTCGTCTGCATCGCCCCGTCCGGCCCGATCCAGCCAAACGCTCCCGTGTACGGCCCCCGCCGGACCGGCTCCAGCTGCTCGAGGATCTCCATGGCGCGGATCTTGGGCGCCCCCGTGATCGACCCGCCGGGGAAGCTTGCGGCCAGCAGGTCGAACGCATCCCGACCGGCTGACAGCCGTCCCGTGACGGTCGAGACGAGGTGCTGGACGGCCGCGGTGCGCTCCAGCCGGCACAAGCGCGGAACGCGGACCGTGCCGGGCCGGCAGACGCGACCCAGGTCGTTGCGCAGCACGTCCACGATCATCACGTTCTCGGCCCGGTCCTTAGCGCTGGTCAGCAGCTCGCAGGCGAGGGCCCGGTCCTCGGCGCGATCCCGGCCGCGAGGTCGGGTCCCCTTGATGGGGTCGCTCGCGACGAGGCCCTTGGCGTCGACCGACAGGAAGGGCTCGGGCGATGCGGACAGGAGCGCCCGCGGACGGCCGGTCTCGGGCGACGGCCCGAGGTCGAGGTAGGCGGAGAACAGCGACGGATCGCCGGTGCGCAGCCGCCGGTACGGTCCCCACGGGTCGCCGTCGAACGGTGTCTCCAGGCGGCGGGTCAGGTTCGCCTGGTAGATGTCCCCGCGTGCGATGTGCTGACGGACGGTCTCCACGCCGGCTTCGTACGCCTGGCGCGAGAGACTCGACTGGAAGACGTACGGCCCGTCGGGCTCGGCCGACGGTGGGGCGGGCGGTGGGGTCGTCAGTCGAGCGTGGACGTCGTCGAGCCGCCGCGCGAGGCGCCGCGCGTCGCCGTCCAGCGCGCGGCCCGCCAGCCAGGCGTGGCCGGTCCGTCGGTCCCAGGCCACGACCCAATCGTGAAGCCCGAGCAGCATCGGCGGGAGCCCCTGGTCGTCGATCGCGATGGTGGGCAGCCGCTCGAGCGCATGCCCGAGGTCGTAGCCGAGGAACCCGACGAGGCCACCGAGGAACGGCGGTGCGTCGGCCTGGACGATCGGCGTGGCGTCCAGGCGAAGGAGCAGGCGACGCGCGACCGCGAACGGATCGGGGCCGGCAGCCGGGGCGTCGAGGACGGCCACCGGATCTGCTGTCAGGTAGGTCCATCGCGCGTTGCGGCCCGGCCGGGCGCTCTCGAGCAGGGCCAGACCGGGCAGGTCGCGGAACCCCTCGGCCGCATCGATCGGGCGGAGGCCCGCGATGCGATCGGGCAGGCGCCGCAGCCGAACGGGCGACAGCGACGCGCGAGTGTTCGGACCTGGGATCACGCGGGCGATGATACGGCGCTGCCGCCGTACGAGCCGCCGAGAGCGACCGACCTTCCGGAACCAAGCCTCGGGCATGACGTCCGGCCGCTACCCTCCTCGGATGCGTGCACGTGACCTCGGGATCAGGCTCGGTCTCGGCTCACCTGGTCCCCTGAATGCCATCACCGACGTCGCTGGGGTGACCGTCGGCCAGACGACGTTGATCCGCGGCGAGGGTCCGCTCGTGGTCGGTCAGGGGCCGGTCCGGACCGGGGTGACGGTCGTCTGTCCCCGGGGTGCGGAGGGCATGCGCGAGCCCGTGTTCGCAGGGTTCCACAGCCTCAATGGCAACGGCGAGATGACCGGCGCCGAATGGGTCCGTGAGTCGGGGCTGCTGACGACGCCGATCGCGCTCACCAACACCCATAGCGTCGGGGTCGTGCGTGACGCACTCGTCGCCGCGTCCGTGGATGGGGACGATGCGCATTGGTCGCTTCCGGTGGTGAGCGAGACGTTCGATGGGCTGCTCAACGACATGAATGGATTCCACGTGCAGGGCGAGCACCTCCACCAGGCGCTTGCCGCAGCTCGCGGCGGCCGGGTCGAGGAAGGGGCGGTCGGCGGCGGGACCGGGAGCGTCTGTCATGAGTTCAAGGGCGGGATCGGGACGGCCTCGCGGGTCGTTGGCGACGACGCCGGCGGCCATACGGTGGGGGTCCTGGTCCAGGCGAACTACGGCAAGCGTGATTGGCTACGGATCGACGGCGTCCGCGTGGGCGAAGCGATCCCGGTCAGCGAGGTGCCCAGCCCGTACGACATGCGGTCGTCGATACCGCCGCCGGGGTCAGGCTCGATCGTCGTGGTCATCGCCACCGACGCCCCACTGCTGCCGCATCAATGCGCGCGGCTCGCCCAGCGGGCCGGGCTCGGGATCGCCCGGGTCGGTGGTACCGGCGGCCACACCAGCGGCGACCTGTTCATCGCGTTCGCGACCGGCAACCGGATCCCCCGTGGCACCGGCGAGGACGACCACCCGATCGGTCTCGGCACGTACGCGGTCCGGGCGGTCGGCGACATCGTCATCGATCGCCTGTTCGATGCGGTCATCGAGGCCACCGAGGAGGCGATCGTCAACGCGTTGGTCGCTGCCACGACGGTGGTCGGGCGGGACGGGATCGCGGCCTACGCCATCCCGCACCACCGACTCGCGGAGGTGATGCGGGCGGGCGGGCGGTGATCGTCAGGCCGGCCAGCGACGCGGATATCCCGGCGATCACAGCGATCCTCGAGGCGAACGACGAACCAGTCAGCTGGCCCGACGTCCCGCGACCACCGTACGTCGAGCACCTCCTGACCCGTCCCCGGACACGCGTGGTCGTGGGCGAGCTCGACGGCACCGTGGCCGGGCTCGCCGCCTCGATCGAGTTCGGCGCACACGACCGCCGATTCCTCAGCGACCTGTATGTCGACCCGGCACGGCAATCGCAGGGTCTGGGTCGGGCGATGCTGGCCGAGGTGTTCGGCGACGCACGTGAGCGGATGACGTTCTCGTCGGGCGATCCGCGAGCGCTCGCGTCCTATATCAGGAGCGGGATGCGGCCGTGGTGGCCGCTGCTGTACGTGGAGGCCGATGCGGGTCGGCTCGGGCCACACGACGCGGGTGTCGATAGCCGCCCGGCAGACGTTGCTGAGGCGTCCCGCCTCGCCCACGCCTGGACCGGCATCGATCGGGGGGCTGACTTCGCGTTCTACGCGCGACTGCCAGACGCCGCCGGCTTCGCGGTCGTCATCGATGGCGCGGTCGGGGCGATCGGCTGGGCGCGACGCGAGCTCGCGGCACCCGGCCGCTGGCTCGACCACGCCTCGTTCGCGCCCGATGCCGACCCCGTCCGGGCGGCGTTCGGCATCCTCCGCGCGGCGGCGGGGCGCGAGCGTCTCGGCGCCGCCGTCCCCGGGCCGCATCCCGCGGTCGCGCGCCTATTTGAGGATGGCGTGCGGTTCGACGGCACCGACACCTTCTGCGCCACGGACCGCGACCTGATCGACCCGGCCCGGATCTTCCCCAGCCCGGGGATGCTCTAGGCCGTCGACCGGCGGCCGGCGGCGACGTACCGGCCGCGCCCGCCCCGCCCGCGCCCGCCCCAGCCCCTTGACCGCCGAGATTCTGCTGGGATCAGAAGATCCTGGCTATCAGGAGGTACAACGACCGGTCGCCTGCGTGGCACGTGCACGACCGGCCGTCGTTTCTGGGCGCGACGACGGCCGTTATGGGCTTGCGTCGCCCAATTCGTATGGTGGGAGCAGAAACCGAGCCGGCAAGGCGGCTCAGAGGGGTCGGCGGCGACCCGGCCCCGCGACCCGCCGCCAGTCTCCCCTAGTCCCCGACGCCCACGGCCACCGGCTTCTCGATCGGCACGCCGATGAGGCTGCCGTACTCGGTCCACGAGCCGTCGTAGTTGCGAACGCGCTCGTAGCCAAGCAGCTCGTGCAGCACGAACCACGAGTGGCTCGACCGCTCGCCGATCCGGCAGTACGCGATGACGTCCTTGTCCGGCGTCACGCCCTTGGCCTCGTACAGGGCCGCCAGCTCGTCCCGATCCTTGAACGTGCCGTCCTCACGGACGGTCTGCGCCCACGGGATCGACGCCGCGCCTGGGATGTGGCCCGCCCGCTGGGCGGTCTCGGGCATGTTCGGCGGCGCGATGATCTCGCCGTTGAACTCCGCCGGCGAGCGGACGTCGACGAGGACCAGCTCCGGGTCACCCAGCCGAGGCAGGATGTCGTCCCGGTACGCGCGAAGCGCGAAGTCGGCCTCCGGCAGGTCATAGCCGGACGCCGGATACGACGGCACATCGGTGGTCAGCGGCAGCCCCTGGTCCAGCCAGTACTTGCGACCCCCATCGAGGATGCGCACGTCGCGGTGGCCGTAGAGCTTCAGCTGCCAGAACGCCCAGGCGGCGAACCAGTTGTTGTTGTCGCCGTACAGCACGATCGTCGTGTCGCGGGCGATGCCGGATTCGGACAGCAGCCGCTCGAAGTCCTCGCGCGACGCGATGTCGCGGCGGACGCCATCGGACAGCTGGCTCGTCCAGTTCCAGGCGACCGCGCCCGGGATGTGGCTCTGTTCGTAGGCGGTGGTGTCGACGTCGACCTCGACAAAGCGAACGGCTGGATCGTCGAGATGGGACTGCGCCCAATCGGCGTCGACGAGGGCGGTTGTCGGCTGGGTCATGTGAACGGCCTCCACAAGGTGGTGCGGGGTGGTGGTTCGGCGAAGGGAGGAGGTGCGCGGCGGTCGACGATCAGTCGGCGGAGGACGGTCGGTCCCGGCGGCTGAACTCGGCGAGCCGCTCGGTACAGTCGCCCGCGGCTCGTTGCGCCTGACGGACGATCCACGGGTCGACACGGCTGGAGTCCTCGATCGCCACAGTCGGCCCCGACGGACCCTCCGCCACGACGATGCCCGAGCTGTTCCGATAGTCGGCCATCCAGTTCGCTTGCAGCTGCAGCACGACGTCGATCACGACGGCCTGCGGGAACAGCCAATCGAGGTAGGTCGCATTGAGCCGGTCGACGACGTCCGCGAAGCGGATCGGACGGCCGCGCTCCAGCCGGGCGACCAGGTCGATGACCCGCAACGAGCTGAACGGGTCGCCGGTCTCGGCGACGGTCGGCGGCACGATCCCCGGATCCGGCAGGCCCGGGGGCGCCGGCCGCAACGGGCCGAGTCCGATGGTCGCGGTCGGGGCGTCGGTCACGTCGTTGCCCATCTCCGAGTAAGTCACTAGGGATTGGCCGAGTCTAGCGCATCGCGAACGAACCTTCACCGGTCCCAGGCGCTGCCCGCAACCGATCTGGGGCATCCTTGCGCGTGCCGGATGACCATCCGGCGCCGTTCGCGCGGCTTCCGCGCGACCGAGCGTCCCAACCGAACGAGCGCGATGCGACCGATGGACACCGACCGGATCCCGACCCAGCCGACCACTGGCCACGAGCCGCCCGACGTGACCTCCCTCACGCCGGGTCCCTCCCAGGCTCCGACGTCGCCGGCGGCTGGTCGCGGTAGCCGGACGGCGGCCATCGGTGCGGTCGTCCTGCTCGCGTTGGTCGTGACGTTCACAGCCGGGATCGGGGTCGGTCGTCTGGTGTCGCCGCTGGGTGCCCCGGACGGAACGACCCCGAACCCTGGTTCTTCGCTGAAGCCCACCGACTTCGGGCTCATCCGCGAAGCGTGGGACACCTTGCATCAACAGTTCGTTGGCCGCGACACGCTCGACGACCGGGCGCTCATCTACGGCGCCATCGAGGGCCTGACCGAGGCTGTCGGCGACACCGGCCACACCGATTTCATGACGCCCGAGGAGCGCAAGGAGCGCAACGATTCGCTGTCGGGCTCGTACGTCGGCATCGGGGTGCGCATCGAGCCCGACGCCGCCGGACAGCCGAAGATCATCGGCGTGTTCGAGGGCGGCCCGGCGGAGGCCGCCGGGCTCGTGCCTGGCGACGTCATCGTGGAGGTCGACGGCCGCTCGACGGAAGGCGTGTCGATCGACGAGGTGGCCGGCTGGGTACGCGGCGAGGCCGGCACGACCGTCAAGGTCACGATCCGCCCCGAGACCGGGGCAGCCGAGCGGACGATCTCGATGGTCCGCGCCGACGTGCCCATCCACCCGGTGTCCTGGACGATGGTGCCCGGCTCGAAGACCGCGCTCATCCGCCTCGACCAGTTCTCCAACGGCTCGGCCGACGACATGGTCGAGGCGCTGAACGCCGCTCGCGCCGACGGCGCCACGCGGCTGGTCCTGGACATGCGCGGCAACCCGGGTGGCTATGTCAACGAGGCGGTGGGCGTGGCGAGCCAATTCCTGTCGAAGGGCCTGGTGTACATCGAGCGGAACGCCGCCGATGAGCGGACCGAGCATCCGGTCTCGCCCGACGGCGTGGCGATCGACCTGCCGCTCGTCGTCGTCGTCGATGGCAACACCGCGAGCTCGGCCGAGATCGTGGCCGGCGCGCTCCAGGACGCCGCGCGTGCCAGGGTCATCGGCGAGACGACGTTCGGCACCGGGACGGTGCTCGGCGAATTCGACCTGTCCGACGGCTCGGCGCTGCGGATCGGGACCGTCGAGTGGCTGACCCCGACCGGCCGCCGGATCTGGCACGAGGGCATCGCCCCGGACGTGCCGGTCTCCCTGCCCGACGGGATCCAGCCGCTCGGCCCGGATGACATCGCCAAGCTCACGGCGGCTTCCGTTGGATCGATCGACGACACGCAATTGGCCAAGGCGCTTGAGATCGTCGGCAAAGAGCAGGTCGCCGCGACGCCCTGACCGCCGGGGGGTCCATGCTGCCACCCGTGCCACTCAGCGTGACAATGTCAGCCTCAGTGACATCCCTCAGATGAATGAGCACGAGCCATACGCCCAGAACCGTCGTTTGGGCGATCGATCCCGCACGGCTTGTGCGAATCGCGTCCACTCACGATGACGATGTCACCCACAGTCGCAGCCCGCAGGCTTCGTGGCTCGTCACCAGCCCTCCGTTCGGCGCGGCAACCTAGCATGTCCGCGTGGGTAGGCTCGATGACCGCGTCGCACTGATAACCGGGGGGGCCGGTGCGATCGGTCGCGCTGCGGGGAGGCGCTTCCTGCAGGACGGTGCGCGGGTGGTCCTCGCCGACCGTGACGTCGGTGCGCTCGGACGCGCCACCACCCAGCTCGACGGCGGCGACCGGCTCGTCTCGCTGCAGGTGGATATCACGGACGACGCAAGCGTCGCCCAGCTCGTCGCCTCGGTCGTCGCGTCATTCGGCCGCATCGACATCCTGTTCTGCTGCGCCGGCATCCTGCGGCCCGGCAGCGTCACCGAGGCGACCCTCGAGGACTGGGATCGGACGCTCGCCGTCAACCTGACCGGCCCGTTCCTCGCGTCCCGGCATGTCGTCCCGATCATGCTGGCGAACGGTGGTGGTTCCATCGTCCACATGGCATCGACCTCGGGGGTCGTGGCCGAGCCCGGGATCGCGGCGTACTGTGCGAGCAAGGGCGGGGTCGTGATGCTCGCTCGGCAGATGGCCGTCGACTACGCGCGCCAGGGCGTCCGCGTCAACGTCGTGTGCCCCGGCTGGATCGACACTCCGTTCAACGATCCGGCGATCGAGCGCGCCGGTGGTCGCGACGTCGTCGAGCCGTTCATCGATGTGATGGTCCCGATGGGCCGACAGGGACAGCCAGACGAGGTGGCCGATGTCGTGGCCTTCCTGGCCTCCGACGACGCGCGACTCATGACGGGCGCAGTGGTGATGGTCGACGCGGGCCTAACGGCACAGTGACCAGGTTCGGGGTCAGCCGACAACTCGAACGCCGAGTAATTGTCGCCTAGACCCATTGCTGGCCGTCACGGCCGCCCGTAGCCTCCGCCGACGCGTGGGTCAACCACGCGGTGAGGAGGGCGAGGATGAGCGAGGCGGTCGCGACGCCGGGCGTAGCCGGCCAGGCCCCGACCCAGGTCTTCAGCCGCGAGTCGTCCGGGCTGGTCCGGGTCGGCTCGCCGTGGCGGATGCTGCTCCTCAACGTCGCCAATATCGGCGTCGTCTACATCATGTTCACGTATTGGGCGCATCCGGCAGTCTTCCCGCAGAGCAACCTGCTCGTCGCCATCCCGGTCGCGGCGGCGATGGCGATCTTCTTCAACCTCCTGTACGGGATGTTCTCGGCCATCATGCCCAGGACCGGCAGCGAGTACGTGTTCTTGTCGCGCACCTTCCACCCGGCGATCGGGTTCATGGCCAGCTTTGCCGCGGCGACCAGCCAGTCGTTCTGGGTAGGCATCGGCGGTTACTGGATCAGCCAGTACGTGCTCGGTCCACTGCTGTCCTCGTACGGCGCGGTGACCGGTGACGCCACCATCGCGTCGATCGGTGCATGGGCGAGCGATCCCCAGACGCACTTCATCTTCGGGACGCTGTTCGTGATCCTCGTGGCCGCGCTCAACATCCGCGGCCTACGTGCCTACCTTCGGTTCCAGGACATCAACTGGATCATCGGCGCGCTCACCGGGCTGCTCCTGATCGTGATCTTCCTGTTGGCATCCTCGTCAGCATTCCAGGCTGGTTTCGATCGATACGCGGTCGCGACCGGTATCCCGACCTACCAGGGCACGCTCGACCTGGCCGCCGCGAGCGGCATGCCGACCGGCTTCAGCCTGGCCGACACGCTCGGGATCATCCCGATCATCTGGCTGATCGCATGGGCCTCGACGTACATCGGCGGTGAGGTGCGCACGCCGGTGAAGACCCAGCTCCGAGCCACGGTGGGCGGCATGCTCCTCTACGCGGGTATCGCGCTTGGCCTCTTCTTCGCGATCTCGCGCCCGGTTTCCACGGAGTTCAACCAAGCGCTGACCTGGCTGAGCTACAACTATGCGGGCGACCAGACCGTCGAGCTGTACCCGGTGTTCATCCTGTACGCCGGGGTCCTCATCGACAACCTCGCGCTGTTCCTGCTCGTCGGCGCCGGGCTCGTCCTCTGGAGCTACCTCTGGATCCCGTCGGCGATGCTGATCGCGACGCGCGCGATGTTCGCCTGGTCGTTCGACCGGGTGATGCCGGACAAGCTGTCGGAGGTCCACCCCCGCTACAACTCGCCGTGGGTGGCGGTGATCGTCGTGGCCGTGATCGGCGAGCTGTTCCTGATCCTGTATCACGTCGGAGTCTTCAAGTTCCTGACGCCCGCGCTCGCCTACTACTTCGTGTTCTGGCTCGTGTCGTTATGCGGCGTGTTGTTCCCGTACCTCCGCAGGACGCGACCGCTGCTCGAGGGCAGCGCGGTCGACTGGCGGGTAGCGGGCGTCCCGGTCATGACGATCTGCGGGGTGGTCGGGCTCGTCTATTTCACGATCGGGCTGTACCTCATGTTGACCAACGACCTGCTGTTCCTCAACACGCCAGAGCAGCTCGTCACCACGGGCCTACAGTTCATCGTGCCGCTCGTGCTGTTCTTCGTCGTGCGTGCGTATCGGCGCCGACAGGGCCTGCCGATCGACGCGGCGTTCCGGGAGATCCCGCCCGAGTGACGGCCGGTGCCGAGCGGACGATCTTCTACGTCGCCGACATCCATGGCTCCGACCTGTGCTTTCGGAAGTGGCTGAACGCCGCGCGCTTCTACGGCGCCGACGTCCTGGTCGTCGGCGGCGACCTGACCGGCAAGGTCCTCCTGCCGATCTATCCCGCGACGGGCACCATCGGCAGGTGGACGGCGACATGGCGCGGGCGCCAGGTCCACCTCGAGACAAGGGTCGAGGTCGATGAGCTGATCCGGACCGCCCGCGATGAAGGCACGTATGGATACGTCACGACCGTCGACGAGATGGCCGCCATCCGAGCCTCGCCCGCCCTCGAGCGCGAGACGTTCACGCGCCTCAAGGTCGACGGCCTCGCGGCGTGGGTGCAACTCGCCGACCAGCGGCTCGCCGACGGGTCGGTCAGAGCGCTTGTCATGGCCGGCAACGACGACCCGCCCGAGATCGATGACCTGCTCACGACGGCCAAGCACCTCGAGGACGTCGGCGGCGCGGTCACCGAAATCGGACCGGGCATCCACATGGCGTCCGTCGGAGAGTCGACCCCGACGCCATGGCACACGCCGCGGGAGCTGCCCGACGACACGCTCGGCGAGCGGGTGGCGAACGTGGTCGATGCGCTGCCCAAGGCCGGCACGACGATCTGGAACCTCCACATGCCGCCACATAGGACCGGCATCGACGACGCCCCCGAACTCGACGACGAACTGCGAATCCGATACGACGCTGGCGGGGAGCCGCGGATGCGGCCGGTCGGCAGCAGCTCGATCCGAAGGCTCATCGAGGAGCGAGTGCCGACGTTGGCCCTGCACGGGCACATCCACGAGGGTCGTGGCCGATATCGACTCGGCCGGACGATCGGTGCGAACCCGGGCAGCCAGTACCAGGACGGGGTGCTGCTGGGGATCCTCGTGCGCGTGTCGGCGACGGACGGCGTGCGCGATCTGACGTTCACCGCCGGATGACCGGCGTCCTCGCGGACCCGGTCGATGAGACTCGGCGCGTCCTCGAAGAGGCAACGTCGGCCGGGGTCGACCTGCGCGCCATCGGCGGGGTCGGCGTGGCGCTCCGGGCGCCGAGCATCCGACTGTTCCGGGCCACCCGGACCTATCACGACATCGACCTCGTCGGCTGCGCACCGCGCGGCCCGATCGAAACGGCGCTGACCGGGCTGGGGTATGAACCGGCGCGGCGCTTCAACGCGCTCAACGGCGCCGACCGACTGCTCTTCCACGACGCGTCCGGCCGACGCGTGGACATGTTCCTCGATCAGCTCCGGATGTGCCACGACCTCCGCTTCGCGGAGCGGTTGACGGTCGACGGGTGGACGCTGCCGCTGGCCGACCTCCTGCTCTCGAAGCTCCAGATCATCGAGCTCACCGACCGCGACGCCCAGGACGTCGCCGCGCTGCTGGCGGACCACGAGCTGACCGAGAACGACTCAGGGATCGGTCTGGGACGTATCCGCTCGGTGTGCGCCACCGACTGGGGCTGGTGGAGGACGGTGGACGAGAACCTCCGCAGACTGGTCGCCCGATGGCCCGAGGATGCGGCCGGTGGATCGGCCGAAGAGGGACTGGCGTTCGGGACGGCGACAGCGCGCGCGACCGCGCTGCGTGGATCTCTGGCCAACGCGCCCAAATCGGCCGCCTGGCGCGTGCGTGCCGCCATCGGCGACCGGGTTCGCTGGTACGCGCAGCCCGAGGAGATCCGCTAGCCCGCCGGCTGTGTTGTGCCCTCCATGACGTCCACGATCCGAAGCGCCAGGGTCAGGTCGAACACCGTCGAAGGGTCGTCCAGCGAGCGACCGAGCAGCTGCTCGATGCGGTTGACCCGGTAGACCACGGTGTTCACGTGGATGAAGCAGCGGGCTGCGGTCCGCCGCTGCACGCGGTCCTCCTCGAGGTAAACGCGCAACGTCCGCAACAAGTCGGCGCCGTGCTCGTGGTCGTGATCGATGATCGGTTGGAGGGCGGACGTCGCGAAGACCTCCAGGTCCTCCCGGGAGGACGCCTCGAGCAGCAAGCCGTACGGGCCAAGCTCTCGCGCCCCGATGACGGCCCCTCGCCGACCGAGCTTGAGCATCAGATCGAGCGCCCGGCGCGCCGCCGCGAACGCGGGTGCGTACGCATCAGGCCTGTCGCACGTCCTTCCAAGCGAGATCGTCACCGCGCCCTCACCCGCGACGCCCTCGAGCGTCGAGAGCAGCTCGTCTGCCAGCGCAGCGGGATGTCGGTCCATGCGACGCGGCTGCGCGGCGAGCACGACGATCGAGCCCCCGTGGAGAACAGTGACACTGCGCGGCGCCCGCTTGGCGAGGTGCTCCCGGACGACCGCCGCGAGCCTGCGATCAACGACTTCCGCGGACGAGCCCGGTCGCTTCACGTCGATGACCAGGAGGTCGTGCGGTCGGCCGAGGTCATGCCCCAGTCGGGCCGCTCGTGCCGAGATCGCGGGCTCATCTGGATACATCCCGGTCAGCAGGTCCGCCATGGCCTCACCGCGAAGCCGCTCCTCGACCTCGAGCGAGGCCCGGATCTTGGCGAACTCCAGCGCGACGCCCGTGACCGCGATGTCGACGAGCGCACGGTCGATCGGGGCGAGGTCCCGCTCGGCTGAGAGCAGCAGATGACCGGCGACCTCGCGACCGACCCGCACCGCGACCGAAAACGGTTCAGGCTCCGTCGAGGCCTCGACGAGCCGCCGCCAGTCGTCGCCGCCATCCGGCGACGCCCCGGCGATCACCCGCCGGATGTGGTCCTGGATCACGACCCGGCGCCGGAGGTGCTCGGCGAGGACCAGGGCGATGCCGGCCGGCCCGCGATCGAGCAATACCTGCTCAGCGAGTCGCTGCTGGACAGCGAGCGATCGGCCCAGCTCGGCGTTCGTCTCGGCCAGCACGCGTCCCAGATGGACCTCGTTCTCGTACCGGCGGGCGTGGTCGATGGCGATCGCGGCATGCCCGGCGAATGCGGCGAGGAGGTCGGCATCCTCCGGCCCGAACCGGTGGCCGCCCTTCGTCGCGTGCAGGTTCAGCGCGCCGATCGCCTCGCCCCGGAAGACGAGCGGCGCGCAGATCACCGCGCCGAAGTGGTACTTGTCGAGCGCACGCGCGCGGTGCGGATACGTCGAGTAATCGTCCACCCAGATCGCTTGCTGGCGCAGGATCGCCTGGGTTGACACACCTACGCCGAAATCCATCTCGAACCCGAGCAGGTCGGTCGGTCGCTTGGACACCGCCACGACCCGGAGCCGGTTTCGCTCGCGATCCCAGAGCAGCATGTCGCCGCTGTCCGCCCGGAGCAGGGTTCTCGCATCCTCGACGATGGCGGCCAGGACCGTCTCAAGGTCGAGCGACTCCGTGACTCGACGTGCGGTCGCGAGCAGGCGTTCGACCTGCTCGGCTCGGCTCGATGCACCCGTCGACGCCCCGGTCAACCCGCTCGTCGGGACGGCGATATCGACGGCCGGACCCGCCGCCCGCGCAAGCCTCGAGGACGCACCCATCAGATTGGCATCTTACCGTCGAGCATCGGTCATCGGTTGTGGGACACCACCAACGATCCAGGACCCGATTTGGCTGGTCGCCACGTACGGACGGCTGGGAGCGGCTGGTAGCGTCGGAGACCCAATTCATGCCTCGGCCGCATCAGCGCGGCCCGAACCGGAGACCATGTGACGAGTTCACCGGACGTCCTCATCGTCGGCGGCGGCATCGTCGGTAGCGCGTCTGCGTACCATCTCGCGCGCAGCGGGGTGTCGGTCACGCTGCTCGAAGCGAACGAGCTGGCCTATGGCGCCACCGGGCGGAACCTTGGCTATATCTGGATCCACACGCGACGGCCTGGGGCGGAGCTCGAGCTGGTCATGCACCTCCGGCGCGAGCTCGAAGAGCTCCAGGGCATGCTCGACGACGACTTCGGGCTGCGCACGGAGGGGGGCCTGCTGTACGTCCACACAGAAGAGCAGCTGACGACCCTCCGTGAGTTCGTCGAGCGACGCCAGGCCGACGGCGTCGATATCCGGCTGATCGACGGCGATGAGGCGCGTTCGCTCGCGCCGATCCTCCCGGAGACCGTTATCGGCGCGTCGTTCTGTCCGCTTGATGCCCAGATGGAATCCACGCGCTACGTGGGGGCCTTCGCCAAGGCCGCCGGCCGCGCCGGTGCGCAGATCCTGGAGCACACGCCGGTCCGCGCCCTGGAGCGGGAAGGTTCGCGCATCGTTCGGGTCGTCACGGACGGCGTGACCTACACCCCCGGTCGCGTCGTCATCGCGGCCGGCGCATGGACGGCCGATCTCCTGCGCCCGATCGGCGCCGAGATCCCCATCCACGCCATGCGGCTCCAGATCGTGCAGACGACGCCGATGCCCCGCCAGCTCGGCCCGGTGCTGTATGGCTCCGCGGCCGTCAAGCAATACCGCATCTTCCGCGAGCTCCCCTCCTTCCGCCTCGAGCACTGGGTGAACGAGGCCGAGGATCGGCACGGCAAGGCGCTGCTCGAGGCGGTCTGCCAGCGCGCCGACGGGTCGTTTCTGCTCGGCTGCGCGATGGACTACCCGGGACCGGTCTGGGAGCCCGACCTCGCCGGGGTCGCGCTCGTCACCGAAGCCCTGCCGGCGATCATGCCGGAACTCCGGTCCGCGCGGTTCGCTCGCGCGTGGGCAGGCGTGCTTCCCTTCACGACGGACAATCTGCCGATCATCGATGCACTGCCGGGCTTCGACGACACGTACATCGCCGTCGGTCACGTGTTCGGCAACGGCGCCGGCCCGACGACCGGCCGGATCGTGGCCGACCTGATCCTCGGCGGCCAGCCCATCATGGACATCTCGGTGTTCCGAGCCGACCGGCCGGGCCTCACGGACCCGGTCGACACGAGCGTGTGGTGACGATGCAGGACCAGGGCCAGCGGCGCATCGCGTTCATCAACCCGTTCGGCACGGCCGCCTTCGACGCGATCATCGAGGAGACGCTCGTCCCCTACGCGGGTGCCGGCACCGACGTGGACGTGATCCACCTCGACGGCGTCCCCGCCAACATCGACTACTACTACCCGAAGCACCTCATGGAGCTCGCGATCTTCCGCGAGGTGCGGCGCCTCGAGGACGATGGCTACGACGCGGTCGTCGTCGGCTGCTGCTACGACCCGGGTGTCAAGGTCGCCCGCGAGCTCGTCGACATCCCGGTCGTCGGGCCGCTCGAGGCGGCGATGAACCACGCCTCCTACTTCGGGCATCGGTTCACGGTCATCACCGACCACCGCAAGGCCGTACCGTGGCTCGAGGACCTCGTGCGGCTCCACGGAGCGGCGAACTGCCGCGGGGTCCGCGCCATCGACTGGTACATCACCGACATGATCAAGGACCCGTCGGCGGTCGCCGACGACGCCGCTGCTCGCTCCCTCAAGGCGCTCGACGAGGACGGCTCCGAGGTGATCATCCTCGGCTGCACGATCATCGCCGGCTGCCTCGAGCGCGAGATCATGACCACCGGCCGCCACCGCGAGCTGCCGATCCTCAACCCGAACCTGCTGGCGCTCAAGGCGGCCGAGACGCTGGCCGACCTGCATCGGGCCGGCAAGTACGCGATCAGCCGAGCCGGCCAGTACCAGCGCCACGAGCAGCACAATGCGGCCGAGGCAGCCGACGTATGGCGTCGCTGGAAGCTCATCGACGTGGACCATCCAGAGGCCGACGCGTGACGGTCCAGCTGCACACGGTCGAGTCGATCGCGCGGCGCGTCGTCGCCGACTATCTCGCCGTGCGGCCCGGCGAGCGGTTCGCCATCGTCGTCGACACGCGGACTGACAGCGCCATCCCCGATGCCCTCGCCGCGGCGACCAGCGATATCGGGGGCGCGCCGGTCGTCGTCACGTTCGAGCCACTCGCGCGGAGCGGCGCGGAGCCACCGGCCTTCGCCGCTGCCGCGATGGCCGCGGCCGACGTCGTCCTGTGCGCGGCCAGCACGTCCCTGTATCACACGACGGCCAAGGCGGCCGCGCAGCGGGCCGGGGCGCGTGGCGACTTCAACGCGCCGCATCGGGCCGAGGCATGGGCGAACGGGGCGATGACCGCCGACTTCTTCGCGATCCGCGAACGGGCGGAGCGGCTGGCCGCCCTGTGGCGGCGCACCCGTGAGGTCAGGATCACGTCGCTCGCGGGCACGGACCTGCGGGCGACGGTGGCGGGGCGTGAGCCGATGGCCTGGCTGACCGGCATCTGTCGCAACCCGGGCGAGGTGTCGGCACTGCCCGGCGGCGAGGTGTCACTCCCACCGATCGAGGGCACGACCGAGGGTGTCGTCGTCTGGGAGCTGGTCGCCTCGGACCTGGGCGCACTGGAGGCGCCGATCCGCATCGACGTGCGCGACGGGCGCGCCGTCGCGATCGATGGCGGCGCCTCGGCCCAGCGGCTGCGCGACATCGTCGCGACGGTCCGCGACGCCGACAACATCGGCGAGATCGGGATCGGGCTCAACCCGGCAGCCCGGATCGCCGACGACATCACCGAGGCGAAGAAGGCGTTCGGCACGGTCCACATCGCCCTCGGCGACTCGGCCAACGAATACGGCGGCCTGGTCGAGTGCGACGTCCATCTCGACGGCCTGGTGATCGCGCCGACGATCGAGTTCGATGGCCGGCCGATCGTGGTCGACGGCCGCCACGTGTACGACGAGCCGTGACGCCCGTGTCGTATCCCGGGCCGAAGGCACGCGCCATCCTCGATCGGATGCGGGCGGTCGAAGGCGCCGGGCTGCGCACGTCGGTGGGCGATCCGCTCGTCGTCGATCGCGCGTCGGGCGCCACGCTCATCGACCCCGACGGGAATGCCTTCACCGACCTTGCTGCGAGCTTCGCCGCGGCGACCATCGGGCACAGCCACCCCGACGTCACCGCCGCCGTCGCCGCGCAGATCGGCGTCGCGAGCCACGTGTCCACGGCAGCCGTCAGCGAGCAGCGAGTCGCGTTCGAGGAGGATCTCGTCGCCATCGCCCCGATCGGTCTCGACCGCGTGCTCCTCGGGATCAGCGGGGCGGACGCCAACGACACGGCCCTGAAGCTCGCGCGCACGATGACCGGTCGCCGTGAGGTCCTGGCGTTCTCGGGCGGATACTTCGGGCGTGCCGGCGGCGTGGTCGGGGTGAACGGCAAGGCCGCCTTCCGCACGAGCGTCGGCCGGGATCCCGAGGCGCACTTCCTGCCCTACCCCGACGCCTACCGCTGGCCCGTGGAGCTCGGCGGTCCGGCGCTCGCGTGCGAGGGCGCACTGGCCCTGGTCCGAAGCGCCCTCGAGGACCCGGGCTCCGGCGTCGGGCCGCTGGCGGCGATCATCATGGAGCCGGCGCAGGGCAACGGCGGGGTCATCATCCCGCCGGACGGCTTCCTGCAAGGGCTTCGTGCCCTCTGCGACGAGCACGGCGTGCCGCTCATCTTCGACGAGATCCAGTGCGGGTTCGGGCGGACCGGCCGCCTGTGGGCGAGCGAGCACACCGGTGTCGTGCCCGACCTCATGACGGTCGGCAAGGGCATCGGCGGCGGGCTCGCGCTGTCGGCCGTCGTGGGACGCGCGAGCGCGATGGACCACTGGCCGGCGGGTACGCACACGTCGACGTTCCTGGGCAACGCCGTCAACCTGGCGGCGGGTCGCGCCGCGCTCGGCGTGATGCGTCGTGACCGATTGTGGGAGCGGTCCGCGCGGCTCGGCGCCGACCTCCTCGAGGAGCTGACGACCGGGCTGGCCGACCATCCCCGCGTCGGCGATATCCGCGGCCTCGGCCTGTTCATCGGGATCGAGCTGGTCCGCGATCGCGCCACCCGTGAACCCGATCCGGAGGCCTGTGCGGCGGTACGCCGAACGGCGTTCGAGCAGGGAGTCGTCGTGGCCGTCGCGGGCCGCTTCGAAAACGTCGTGAAGATCAGCCCGCCCCTGACGATCGAGGAAGGGCTCGCGCAGGCGGCCGTCCAGGTGGTGATCGACGCGATCGGGGCGCTGCCATGATCGAGACGGGGACGGGCGTCCGCGAGGTCCTCAACTACATCGACGGCGGCTGGGTGCCCAGCAGCGGTGAGACGTTCGAGAGCCGGGACCCCGCGACCGGCGCGCTGGTCGCGACCGCGACGGCGTCCACGCTCGACGACGTGTCGGCCGCGATCGAGGCGGCCCGCCGCGCATTCGACGAGACGGACTGGTCGACGACGGCCGGCAAGGCACGGTCGGCCATCCTGTACGAGCTCGCCGGGCTGCTTCGAGCGGAGGGCCCACGCCTCGCCGAGCTCGTCGCGCGTGAGATGGGCAAACCGATCCGCTACGTGCGGGAGCGCGAGATCGAGCCCGCCATCGACCGGATCCTGTTCTACGCGGGAGCGGCGCGCCTCATCCGTGGCGAGGTCACGAGCTCGGCGCCCGGCCATCTCCTCAATTTCGTCCTGAAGGAGCCGGTCGGGGTCTGCGGGCTCATCACGCCGTGGAACGACCCCGTCGACCTGCCATTGCGCAAGATCGGCGCGGCGATCGCCACGGGCTGCACGTTCGTGCTCAAGCCGGCAAGCGACGCGCCGGCGTCGTCGATGGCGATCTTCGAGCTGCTGGACCGGATCGATGCGCTCCCGCCCGGTGTCGCCAACGGCATCGTCGGCCAGGGCGACGTGGTCGGCGAAGCGCTGGCAGCCGACTCGCAGGTCGACAAGATCAGCTTCACCGGCAGCAGCGAGGTCGGCCGGCGGCTCATGGAGCTCGGGGCGCGGAACTTCAAGCGCGTCGCGATCGAGGGCGGTGGCAAGGCACCGGTGATCGTCTTCCCGGACGCGAACCTCGAGAAGGCGATGGACGCCGTCGCGGTCGGGATCTTCCTGTATGCCGGCCAGTCCTGTACGGCCGGATCGCGGCTGCTCCTCCATCGATCGATCCACGACGCGTTCCTCGATGGGCTCATCGAGCGTGCCCGTGCGCTGAAGGTCGGGTCGCCGCTCGACGAGGACACCCAGCTCGGGCCGATGGTCTCGGCCCGTCAGCTCGACCGGGTGCTCGGCTATGTCGAGCGCGGCCGGAAGGAGCAGGCACGCTTGGTCCTCGGTGGGGAGCGGCTGGGCGGGGAGTGGTCGGGCGGCTTCTACATGGCCCCGACGATCTTCGACGACGTGCGTGCGGACATGTCGATCGCCCGCGAGGAGATCTTCGGGCCGGTCCTGTCGGTCATGCAGTTCGACGACGAGGACGAGGCGCTGACCATCGCCAACGACAACCCGCTCGGGCTTGGCAGTGCAGTCTGGACGACCGACCTCGACCGCGCCATCAAGCTTGCTCGACGGCTGCGGGTCGGCGACGTCTGGGTGAACACCCACTACGTCCGGCTTGCCGAGAGCCCGTTCGGCGGCGTCAAGGGCAGCGGGATCGGTCGCGAGCTCGGCATGGAAGGGCTGGACGAGTACCTCGAGTCGAAGCGCGTCTGCATCGACAGCAGCCCGACCTTCCACATCCGCTGACGTGGCGGCACGTCGCCTGCCTCCCCATTCGGACTCGGTGCCGAACCCCCCACGGCGCCGAGTCCACTTCACCTTCGATGGCACGACGTTCGAGGGCGTCGAGGGCGAGCCGCTCGCGATCGCGTTGCTGGCCGTCGACCGTCGGATCCTGTCGCGCAGCTTCCGCTTCCACCGGCCACGCGGCATGATGTGCGACACGGGCCAGTGCGGCTGGTGCGAGTGCGAGGTCGACGGACGGCCGAGTGTTCGGTCCTGCCAGGTCCCCGTCCGTGATGGGCTCGAGGCGCGAAGCGAACATGCCTGGCCGGGCGTCGAACGCGACGTGTTCGGCTGGCTCGACGCGGGCGCCCGGTTGATCCCGCCGACGTTCTACCACCATCGATTCCTCCGGCCGCGACGCCTCCGCAAGTGGTATCTCGACGTGATCCGCCGGTTCGGCGGGCGGGGCCGGTTGCCGATCGGTCGTCCGTCGCCGGCTCGGTCCCGAGTGACTCGAGAGCTCGAGGTCGACGTGCTGGTGGTCGGTGGTGGGCGGTCCGGCGTGGCGGCGGCGGAACACGCGGCCAGCGCTGGGTCGCGCGTCGCGCTGGTGGAGGCGGTCGCGGGGCGCGCGGCGGTCTCGATGCCGGGGGTGCAGGTCCTCGACGGCGCGACGGTCGTCGGCTGGTACGACGGCGTGGTCACGGCGATCGACGAGGCGGCGCTGTGGTCGATCCGCGCGGCGCACGTCATCGCGGCCACGGGGTCGTACGAGCGCGTGCCGTCGGTCCGCGGTGCGGATCGGCCCGGTTCGATGGGTGCGCGGCTCGTCCATCGGCTCGTGACCCATCACCGCGTGCTCCCCGGCCGGCGACCCGTGCTGGTCGGCGACCCCGAGGCGCTGGCACCGGTCGCGGCCGCGCTGGCAGCTGCCGGATCGCCACCGATCCGGCAGGTCCCGACGACGGCGCTTCGGCGCGTCCTGGGTCGACGGCGAGTCACCGGCGTCGTGATCGACATGGATGGCCGATCGCAGCGCGAGACCGCCGACCTCGTGGTCTTCGGTGATCGGACACCGAACCTCGACCTCGTCCTCGCCGCGGGCGCCGCCGTCGAGCGACGCGACGGCGTGCTGACGCCGGTCGTCGACGCCAATGGGCGGACGACCGTGCCGTCGCTGTCGGTCGTCGGCTCGGCGGCCGGGGGCGCGGCAGCCGTATCGCAGGCGACCGGGCGGGCGCTCGTCTGCTTCTGCGAGGACGTCCACGCCGACGAGATCCGCGCCCAGATCGCCGCCGGCTATGGGGATCCGGAGCTCGTCAAGCGCCGCACCGGAGCGCTGACCGGACCCTGTCAGGGCAAGTACTGCCTACAAGCCTTCGCCAGCGCGGCGATCGACGCCGGTGCCGAGAAGACCGGCCTGCCGACGGCACGGCCGCCGCTGCGACCGGTCCGGCTGGGCGACCTCGTCGCGACCGACGAACCATGACCCTCCCGGGCACCGCCGACGTCGTCATCGTCGGGGCGGGGATCGGTGGATTGGGCGCGGCGCGCGAGCTCGCCGCGCGGGGCGTCGGGCGGATCGTCGTCCTCGAGCGCGACTATCCAGGTGCCGGCGCGACCGGTCGGAACGTGGCGCGGATCCGGCGGATGCAGCTCACCGAGGAGCTCTGCCGCGTCGCGATGGCCTGCCAGGACAAATACGAAAGGATGGGCCGCGAGCTCCGCTCGAACGTCCTGTTCTACCGGCTCGGCTACGCATGGATCCTCTACGAGCAGGAGGAAGTCGAGCGGATGCGGGACGTCGTCGCAATGCACGGGCGACTCGGGGTTCGATCGGCCCTGCTCTCACCCGATGACACGCTCCGCCACCTGCCCGTATTCGAGGGCGGCGAGCCGGTCGCCGGTGCCGTCCTCAGCGACGATGCGATCGTCCACCACGACGCGGTGGTGTGGGCGCATCTCGACCATCTGGGAGGCAGCGGCGTGACGATCCATCCGCGCACGCGCGTGACCGGCGTCGAGCGACAGGACGGACGGGTCCGAGCGGTCGTGACCGACCGGGGCCGCGTCGAGACCCCGGTCGTGCTCAACGCGGCGGGCGGCTGGTCCGGCGAGCTGAACGCGATGGCCGACGTCCGGATGCCGAACCGCCCGCACCGGCGCGAGGTGCTGGTGACGGCGCCGCTTCGGCGCTCGATCGAGGCGGCCGTTACGTTCTACCGGCCCAGCGAGGGGTGGTTCAACCAGACGCTGCGGGGCGAGATCGTGATGGGTGCGGTCGACCCCGACGAGCCGGCGGGCGTCAACCAGCGCTCGTCGTGGTCGTTCCTGCGCCGCACGGCGGCACTCATGACCCGCAAGGCCCCGGCCCTCCGCGACGTCGCGGTGATCCGCCAGTGGGGCGGGATGTACGACATCACCCCCGACCACCTGCCGATCGTCGGCCCCACGAACCAGCTCGACGGCTGGTGGCAGGCGCTGGGCTGGAGCGGCCGGGGGATGCTGCTCGCGCCGTACCTGACGGAGCTGCTCGCGGAGCACCTCGTGACCGGCGAGGCCCCGGCGCTGCTTCGCCAGTTCCTGCCCGACCGTTTCCCCGCGACCGACGACGGCGACGCGCCGGTCGAGACCGACTACTACGCGCGCTACGCCTCGGGTCGGCCCTCCTGAGCCGGCTCGAGGGTCGACCCGGATAGCGCTTCGCCTCCGTCGAGGCCGTCCGACGAATCACGCGAGGACCCGATGATCCTCCGAAGCCGTTGGGCGCTGAAGCCGACTGCCAAGAGGATCACGCCTTCGACGAACAGGCCGACCTCTGGTCCGTCCGCCAGGTAGGTGACATTGAAATCAGTCAAGGCGATGATCATGCCGAGGGCCGCCGGATAGACGAACGCGCTGTCGTCGCGTCGGAATGCTCGTTCGATGAGGATCACCGCAAGAACGAGGATCGCGAGCTCGCCGAGCCACGGCTCGACGACCCGGCCGAAACTGCCGTCCGCGAGGGCGTCGGTCCGCGTCACCGCGCTGGCGAAGCCGCTGACCGCGACCAGTCCGGCCCAGAACCGTGTCAATCCGGCTCTGCTCGACGCGGTCGGGTCGCGAGTGACCTGCCGGGCCTCGCGGAGGCCGATCAGTCCGATCACGATCGCGGTCGCCAGCCACCAGGCCGCGGACCCGAGCACCAGGAGCAGCGGCTCAGGACCTGTATCGGTCACCGATCCGCCGGCCTCGATGGCCAGCGGCGGGATGAGGGCCTGCTCCAGCCACGCCAGGATCGCGCCAGCAAGAACGGTGATCGACCCGAGCACGGCGGTCTGTGTCAGCAGGCCAGGATGGAGACGCCGTACCAGGCAGGCCACCGCGAGCGCGCTGCCGGCCGCGACGATCCCGGTCACGGGCCAACCGAGATTCGCGACCTCGGACAGGAAACCGCCCGCCACACCAGCGTGGATCGAGGCCAGGAGGAACGCGACACCCGCGGCACGACTGCGGCGCTGATCGCCGCCCCGCAGGCGATCGCCGAGGACGGCCAGGATCGCCGCCTGGATCGCCGCACCGGCGGCGAATGTGGACGCAGGATCTGGTTGCGCGCCCGCGATCCGAACGATGAACGCATCGGTCGCCGCGAGCAGGAAGATCGCGCCGAGGTAGCTGAACAGCTCCCCGACGCCGATCCCCGGACCGAAGATCGCGCCAACGGCGGACGGGCGCCGGGTGGGCTCCGACGAGACTCGGCTCGCCTCCGCGACTGCCGGCGCGGTCAGCTGCCAGGCGCGGATCCGCTCCGCTGTGGCCGCATCGATCAGACCCGCGGCCTCCCAGGTCGCCAGGTGCGATGGCGTGTCGCTCATGCTCGAACCCTCCGCTTCACGCCTGGACGACGCTTGGGACCTCGGAGTGTCACACCTCCGTGTCGAGATCCTGCGGAGATCCGCCCGGTCTGACGACGACGTCGTCCGGAAACACGACCTCCAGCTCGCGATCCTGACCGGACAGCCCGCGGACCGGCTTCGCCTTGACGACCAGCTCCTGCGCGGGCGGCAGGGTCCGGAAGATCTGCTGGTCGAAGCCGACGATGATCGCGCCGATCGTCTGGCCGGTCGGCCCGCGCTTCTTCTTCGTCATGCAGGCGCCGACGCGACGACAGGCACCTCTCCATCGGGTCCCTTCCGGCGGATGGCCAGCGCGGCAAAGCCGGCCACGATCGCGATCCAACCGGCCGCGACGAACGCCGCGGCATAGTCGCCGACGTTCTCGCGGACGATACCGGCGACCCAGGCCGCCACGGCGGCCCCGACCATGTGCGACGCGAACACCCAGCCGTACACGACGCCGACGTTGTGCTGCCCGAACCGGTCGGCGACCAACGCCACGGTCGGTGGGACCGTCGCGATGTAGTCGAGCCCGAACAGGACGGCGAACGCGGCGATCGACATCGCGTCGTGCACGAACGGCAGGAACAGCAGGCTGACCCCACGGAAGCCGTAATAGATGAGGAGCAGCCTGCGGGGATCGAAGCGGTCGGTCAGCCAGCCGCTGGCGATGGTCCCGATGAAGTTGAAGACGCCCATGACCGCGAGGGCGCCGGACGCCGCGACCGGGGTGAACCCATGATCGACCGCGTGCGGGATGAAGTGCTGGCCGACCAGTCCGTTGGAGGTCGCGCCGCAGATGAAGAAGGTGCCGGCGAGGAACCAGAAGTCGGACGTGCGGACCGCGCGACGCATGACCCCGCGATCGGGCGGCTTCGCGGGCGTGATCGCACCCTCGGTCGCGCCGCGCGGGCGGGCGCCGACCTCGGCAGGATCGTTGCGGAGCCAGAGCAGGACCGGGATGACGAGGATCAATGCGATCACGCCGAGCACGATCGCGCCGACTCGCCAGCCGGCCGTGATGGCCAGCGCGGTCAGCACCGGGAAGAACACGAGCTGCCCTGCGCTGGTGCTCGCCCCGAAGATGCCCACGACGAGGCCGCGATCCTTGACGAACCAGCGCGTCGCCACGGTCGGCCCGAGGACGCTTGCGACGAGACCGGTCCCAAGGCCGGACAACAACCCGAACAGCAGGGTCAGCTGCCAGATCTCGCGGACGAGGCTGGTCGCGAGCAGCGCCGCGCCCGTCACGGCGAGGCTGACCAGCACGACGTTCTTCACGCCGATGCGACCCATCAGCCAGCCGCTCACCGGCCCCGCGAACCCGAACACGATGAACCCGGCCGCCGCAGCGAACGAGACGGAGGACGTCGACCAGCCTGGCTCGTCGGTCATGGTCAACAGGAAGGCGCCCGGCGCCGAGCGGACGCCGGCCGTGATCAGGACGACGATTGCCGTGACGGCGACGACGACCCAGCCGTAGAAGAACGCCCGACGCATGACCGGATGCTATCGCGGACGGGCACCCCGGACTGACGGGCCTATTGCTGCCCCATCGCTGCGGCGGAAGGATCGACCGTCGACGTCGTCCCGGCGGCGCTCACCGGTCCCGCCGGCGCGATGCCGTGCTCACGACCCTCGAGCCGTCCCTCGGAGGCAAGGTCCTGGAAGATCCGTGCGGTGGCCGCGATCGCGTCGCGGTACGGCGTCACGGGCACGTCCCCGAGCGCCGCGAGGCTGTCGTGCTGGATGTCGGCCGGGAACGGCAGCGGCGTCGACTCGAAGGTCAGGAGCCGACGCGCGCCCGGGACGGCATCCTCGATCGCCTCGATCCACGCCTCGATCGACACCGGACTCCCGCCGAGGTTGAACACCCGTGCGCCGGCCGGTGCCGCGCGACTCGCGAGGATGAGGGTGCTGGCGACGTCCTGCGCGTACTGGAAGAGGGTGCTGCCACCGAAGGTGATCCGGAACGGCGTCCCCAGGACGGCCGCGGCGATCGCGACCGTCGGGCTGCTCGTCATGCCCTGGTCGCGCCCCGCCCCGTAGACGGTCATCGGCCGCAGCCCGACGCTCGGGATTCCGGAGTCGGCCCAGTAGATCCGGGCATTGCCTTCATTGGCGAGCTTGTACACGCCGTAGTGGTTGCCGGGGTGCGGCTCGGCCTCCTCGCGGAGCTGCCCGCTCGCGGCATCGACGTCCGATGCCGAGAACATCCCGATCGAGCCGGTGTACACGACCGGCGCCATCGTCGCTGCCGGCATCGACCCGGCGGCGCACAGCCTCGAAGACGTTGACGGTGCCGACGACGTTGACGCGTGCCCCGAGCGGCGGATCTGCCCGGCAGAACGGGACTTGCAACGCAGCCAGGTGGATCACGTTGGTGATGTCGTGATCGGCCATCGCTTGCTCGAGCGATCCCAGCTCGGTGATGTCGCCGTTCACCAGCGGGACACCCGCCAACTCGTCGGGACGCAGGACGAGGGCCAGCCGCCGACGGTCCCGACCGACATCGAACCCGACGACCGGGACCCCCTCGCGAACGAGCTCGCGCACGGTCCACGCGCCGATGCAGCCCAGAGCGCCGGTGACGAGGAACCGCTCGGCACTCATGCCGCTGCCCGGACGCTCGCGAAACGGCACGCGTTCTCGAGCCGCCCGATGCGCTCGATCTCGACGGTCATCCGATCGCCATCACCCAGGAACCGCGGCGGATCGCGGAAGACCCCGACCCCACCGGGCGTCCCGGTCGCGATGACATCGCCAGGCTCGAGGGTGAACGACATCGAGCAATAGCTGATGAGCTCGGCCACCCCGAAGAACATGTCCGACGTCCGCGCCTCCTGGACCCGCTCGTCGCCGACCCAACACCTGATCGCGAGGTCCTGCGGGTCGCCGATCTCGTCCGCGGTCACGAGGGCCGGGCCCATCGGGCAGAAGGTGTCGAGCGACTTGCCTCGCACCCATTGTCCGTCGCCGAACTGGAGGTCACGTGCCGAGACGTCGTTCAGGCACGTGTACCCGAGGACGTGGTCGAGGGCGTCGTCCACTCCGACCGCCCGAGCGGTCCGTCCGATCACGACCGCGAGCTCGGCCTCATAGTCGACCTGCCGAGTCAGGTCCGGATCCCACGACACGTCGGTGCCGTGGCCGACGACGGCGCTGGGCCACTTGGCGAAGATCAACGGAGCCTGCGGGGGCTCGACGCCCTCCTCGGTCGTGTGGTCTCGGTAGTTCCGGCCGATCGCGACGATCTTCCCGGGCCGCGGCACCGGGGCGAGCAGGTCTGCGTCGGCCAGCGGACGACCGCACTCGGCGATCCGCGCGTGGTCGCTGCCATCACGGAGCGCCGCGAGTGCTTGTCCGCCGCCCGCGAGGAGATCCGCCATCGAGAAGACGCCGCCGCCAACGATCTCCGCGGCCGGGAGCCACCGCGCTCCGACGACGACAGCGAGCGTCTCACCGGTGTCGGTTCGGCACGAGACAAGGCGCACTGGGACTCCCGCTGTTCAGTATTCTGTCCGATGGACCGAGGACTGAACACTACGATAGCCTCGGGCGAGACGTCAACAAGCCTGGAGAACCGGATGCCCTTCGAGCCGACAGCGCGATCACAGCTGGGGAGCACGCAGTTATCGCTGACCAGACTCGGCCTCGGCGCGGCGTCGATCGGCGGTCTGTTCGAGGCGGTCTCGGACGCTGACGCGATCGCGACGGTCGACCGGGCTTGGGAGCTCGGGGTCCGGATGTTCGATGTGGCACCGCTGTACGGCTACGGCGCAGCCGAGCGACGCGTGGGTCAAGCCCTGGCGGGCCGCCCCCGCGACGAGTACGTCCTCTCGACGAAGGTCGGCCGGCTCGTCCGCCCCGCGGATGCGATCCCGGCTGGCGCCGACATCGACACGCAATCGCTGGAGGGCCGCGATGACGCGTTCTACGCCCGCCCCGACACGGTCAAGCTCGTCTTCGACTATTCGGCCGACGGGCGTCCGCCGGTCGATCGAGGAGAGCCTCGAGCGGCTCGGGCTGGATCGCGTCGACATCGCCCTGATCCATGATCCGGACCGCCACTGGGAGCAGGCGATCGGCGAGGCCTGGCCGGCGCTCGCCCGGATGCGTGACGAGGGCACGATCCGCGCCGTCGGGGCGGGCATGAACCAGTCGGCCATGTTGGCGCGGTTCGCCCGGGAGGGCGATTTCGATGTCTTCCTCCTCGCCAACCGGTACACGCTCCTGGACCAGAGCGCCCTCGCCGATCTGCTGCCCATCTGCGTCGAGCGTGGCATCGGCATCCTGCTTGGCGGGGTGATGAACAGCGGGGTGCTCGCCGACCCGCGACCTGACAGCCGGTTCGACTACCGGCCCGCGCCACCCGAGATCGTCGAACGGGCGTTGCGGATCGGCGCGATATGCAAGCGTCATGGCGTCCCGCTTCGGGCAGCGGCGATCCAGTTCCCGCTCGCCCACCCGGCGATCACCTCGCTGGTCGCCGGTGTCCGCCGCATCGACCATCTCGAGGAATACCCCGCCGCGATGGCACGCCACATCCCCGCGTCGCTCTGGGCGGAGCTGCGGTCCGAGGGGCTGCTGGCCGCCGAGGCTCCCGTCCCATGATCGTCGACGCCCACCACCACTTCTGGGACCCCGGCCGCGGCGACTACCCGTGGCTGACCGACGAGCTCGCCACGATCCGACGTCCGTTCGGGCCGATCGACCTGGCGCCGCTCCTGCAGGCGGACGGGGTGGACGCCAGCATCCTGGTCCAGACGCGCTCGAGTCTCGACGAGACGCGGGAGTTCCTCGCGACGGCCGCGGCCTTCCCGTTCATCCAGGGTGTCGTCGGCTGGGTCGACCTCACCGATCCGGCCGTCGGCGATGTCATCGCCGCACTCCGGGATGGCCCGGGCGGTGATCGCCTCCTCGGCATCCGTCACCAGGTGCACGATGAGCCGGACCCGGCGTGGCTGCTCCGCGACGACGTGCGCCGCGGGATCCGAGCGGTGGCCGACGCCGGCCTCGTCTACGACCTGCTGGTCAGGTCGCGGGAGCTACCGGCCGCTCGCGAGGTCGTCGCCTCGATGCCCGATGCCCGGTTCGTCGTCGATCACCTCGCCAAGCCCCCGATCCGCGACGGAGCCCTGGAGCCGTGGGCGGGGCTGGTCGCGTCGTTCGGCCCCTTCGCCAACGCCTGGTGGAAGCTGAGCGGCCTCGTCACCGAGGCGGACTGGGAACGGTGGACGCCGGGCGACCTCGCCCCATTTGTCGACCATGCCCTCGACGTGCTCGGACCGGAGCGGCTCATCTTCGGGTCCGACTGGCCGGTGTGCCTGCTGGCTGCGCCCTACCCGCAGGTGCTGGCTGCGGCGCGCGAGTCGACCGCCGGCCTGACCGCCACGGAGCGAGCCGCCGTGTTCGGGCGAAACGCGAGGACGGTCTACGGGTTCTGAGCGACGCCCATCGGGCGTGGCACCCGCCCGGCGCGAAGCGGATCCGACAGGTGATCGGCGAGCCGGTGGAGGTCGTCGATGAGGAGCGGGATGCGCTCGTCGGTCGCGCGCGCCTTGAGCAGGGTGATGCTCGCGGCGTACGGACCCTCGCCCGGACGCCGTCCCGGGATCATCACGCCGAAGCACACGACGCCTTCGACGGTCTCCTCGTCGTCCATCGAGTAGCCACGCTCGCGGACCGCGCGCAGATCGGCCCGCAGCGCCTCGACCGTCCCGATCGAGCTCGCGGTCAGGGTCGGGAGCGGGCCGGCACCGGCCAGGCGACCGTCCAGGTCGTCGTCGGGCAGCGACGCCAGCGCCGCCTTGCCCGTGGCGGTGACCGTGGCCGGCAGGCGCCGGCCGATCTGCGATGTCAGCCGCACCGGCTGGCGGCCGTCGTGGCGGGCGAGGTACGTCATCTCGAGTCCGTCGAGGACCGCCAGTTGCACGGTCTCCTCGGAGCCGGCAGGGAGGAGCTGGGCCGCCTCGTAGAACTCCTGGACGAGGTCGACCGATGCGAGGTAGGCACCACCAAGCTCCGCGAGCTTGCGACCGAGGGCGAACCCCGTCCCGACGCGCCGAACCAGGCCCATGTCCGCAAGGGCGTTGCAGATGTTGGCGATCGACGACTTCGGGAGCCCGAGCCGACGAGCCAGCTCACTCGGCCCGGCCGCGTGGCCGGCGTTCTCCGCCAGCAGGTCCAGGATCGCCCCGGCCCGAGTCACCGCCGGGGCCAGCGACTCGCTTTCGCTCGTCGTCTCGTCCACCGCCGTCGCGGCTTCAGTCATCGTCGCCTCCCCTCCGCTCCGGCCAGCCTGCTGAACCGCGTGCGGTATCTTGACTTTGTGGGCAGTGTCGGCATACTGGCCAGCATACCGCCATTCGTTCAGTATGCTGGACGATGCGCGGGTGATGTCAAGAGGAGGGCCTCACGCCGTGTCGCGGTATCGCTTGGTCGCGGCAGCGATCATGATCTTCGTCCTGACGGCCTGTCAGGCCGCTAGTCCGTCAACGTCGCCGGCGGCGTCCGCGTCGGCCCCGCCCGCACCCTCGGCGTCCGCATCTGCCGAAGCGACGCCCGAAGGCTCCCCCGGGACCAAGTTCGCCGGGATCAGCGTCAACATCCTGACCTTCAACGGGCCACAGGTCGCCGAGCCGCTTCAGCGGCGCGCCCCCGACTGGGAACGGCTGACCGGTGGTCACGTCAACGTCGTCGCGGTCGGCTTCCAGACGATCTACGACAAGGCGCTCCTCGACGCGTCGACCGGGACGAACTCCTTCGACGGCTACGTCTTCGACCCGCAGTGGATGGGCGACTTCGTCGCCCCCGGCTACCTGCTCGACCTGACCGACCGCGTGACCGCCGACACGCAACTGGACTGGCAGGACATCGGACCGTTCTTCCGGGACTTCAACGCGACGTACAACGGCAAGGTCTACACGATCCCGCTCGATGGCGACTTCCACATGGTCTATTACCGGTCCGACCTGCTCGAGAAGGACGGCCTTACGCCGCCGACCACCTGGGACGACTACATGACGATCGCCCAGAAGTATCACGGGCAGGACCTCAACGCCGACGGTGAGCCGGACTTCGGCTCGTGCATCGCCAAGAAGAAGGGCGCCCAGAGCTACTGGTGGATCATCTCGATCGCCGCCGGCCTGCTCCAGGGCAAGGGCACCAACGAGGGCGCGTTCTTCGACACGTCGAACATGAACCCCCTGTTCGCATCGAACGACGCGATGGCCAAGGCGCTCGACATGTACGCCAAGACTGCGACCGTCGGTCCGCCCGATGAGCTGAACATGGACGTCGGTGGCACGCGCGGCCTGTTTACCACCGGCCGGTGCGCGCTGTCGATGGACTGGGGCGACATCGGGACCCTGACACCCGGCACCTATGCCCAGGACAAGACCGGCGCGACGATCACGCCGGGCTGGAAGGAAGTCCTCGACCGCTCGACCGGCAAGCTCGTGGCCTGTGATGCGACGACCTGCCCCAATGCCGTGGACGGCGTCAACTACGCCCCGTTCGCCTCGTTCGGTGGCTGGTCGGGCGCCATCAACGCCGCCTCACCCAAGGAGAACCAGGACGCCGCCTACGACTTCCTCTCGTACATGAGCGCCCCGGCCCAGTCGGGTGAGGATGTCACACTGGGCAAGACCGGCTACAACCCGTACCGGACCTCGCATTTCTCGAACATCCAACCGTGGCTCGACGCCGGTCTCAGCCAGGGCGCCGCGGAGAACTATCTCGGCGCGATCAAGTCCAGCCTCGAGAACACCAACATGGTCCTCGACATGCGGATCCCGTTGACCAAGCGCTACCAGCAGGACGTGCTCGACACGGCAGTCTCGCAGTACCTCGCTGGGGAGCTGGACGCCGCCGCGGCGGGGCAGGCGATCGCCGACGGCTGGAACGCGATCAGCGACGAGGCCGGGAAGGAAGCCCAGCTCGCCGCGTACGTCGCCAGCCTTGGCGTCGAGCGGTAACTCCGTCGCCGCCGACCCCGGGAGCCTGACCGTCGAGGGCCAGGCTCCCGAGACACGTCAACCGCGCCGAGCGATCACGTCGCTCGGCGCGTGGCGTTCCGACGGGGCGGCGCGCTGGCTGTTCATCTGGCCGACCGTCCTCTTCATCCTCGCCCTGTCCCTGTTCCCGCTGGTGGCCTCGCTTGCCTTGTCACTTTCGAGGCTGGCCTTCCAGCGGGGCGGCGTGGACCTCAAGTTCGTCGGGTTCACCAACTACCAGCAGCTGCTGTTCGGTCTCGAGCGCAGCCACTTCCTCGGTGTGCTCAAGTCGCCCTCCCCGATCGGCTGGGCGATCCTCCTCGCGACGGTCGCACTGGCGGCCTACGCCTGGTGGCGCTCGGCCCGCAGCGGCCAGGTCGGCAGGGTCGGACTGGTCCTCCGGCTACTGGGCGGCCTGCTGCTGGTCGGTTTCGTGTGGGTCCTCGTCCAGACCCTGGCGAGCGAGGGCGGACGCCCGGGGTCGTTGATCGTGACCTTGATCTTCGTCTTCGTCGGGATCGCCCTGCAGTACGGACTCGGACTCGGACTCGGCTTGCTGGCCGTCCAGCAGGTCCCGCTGCGGCGCTTCTTCCGCGTCGTGTTCCTGATCCCGCTGACCATCACCCCGGTGGGGGTCGGCTACATGTTCCTGATGCTGACCGACACATCGAAGGGGCCGCTGGAACCCATCTGGGTGGCGCTCGGCCTGCGCGACTTCACCTGGGTCACGGACCCGTGGCTGGCCCGCGCGGCGGTGATCATCGGCGACACGTGGCAATGGACGCCGTTCGTGTTCATCGTCCTGCTCGCCGCCCTCGAGAGCCTCGACCAGGAGGTCCGCGAGGCGGCCATCGCGGATGGCGCCAGCCGCTGGCAGAGCTTTCGCCACATCACCTTCCCTGCCCTCCTGCCGGTGACGACCACGATCATCCTCATCCGGCTGATCGAGGGCTTCAAGATCATCGACATGCCGAACATCCTGCTCGGCGGCGGCCCCGGGACGGCGACCCAGTCGATGACGCTTCAGGCCTACATCGACTGGCAGACGCTCAACCTGGGCCGATCGGCGGCGGTGGCCTACCTGCTCCTAATCCTTGTGACGATCGTGGCGACCATCTACGTCAGCCTCGTCAGGCGACGGGTCACGGACACGGTATGACGAACCCGTTCCGCCGACGATCCGCGGCCGACCTGTCGGCGCCGGCCAAGGTGGTCGCGTTCCTGCTGCTGCTTGCCTGGGCGCTCGTCGTGCTCTTCCCGATCTACTGGCTCGTGGTCACCTCGTTCAAGACGCCGGGTGACGTCGACAAGGGCCCGTTCTACATCCCGTTCGTCGATTTCCAGCCGACCCTCGATGCGTGGCGGTACATCCTGGTCGAGCTCGGCAACGACACGCTGCGGCCGTACGTCAACACGGTGATCGTGGGCCTCACGAGCTCCGTCATCGCGCTGCTGATGGGCTCTTTGACGGCCTACGCGCTGGTGCGCTTCACGTACCGGCCGAAGCTGGGCCTGATCGGCGTCGGCATCGGCACGATCGCCTTCGCCTTCCTTGCCGCTGCCCTCGGAGCCCCGGTACCCATCGCGATCGCAGGCGCGGTCTCGATCTTCCTGTTGCTCGCCCAGACGATCGGGCAGCGCTTCCGACGAACGCTCGGCAACAGCGACATCGCGTTCTGGCTGATCTCGCAGCGCATCCTGCCGCCGATCGCCGTGGCCATCCCGTTATACGTGCTGTTCCAGCAGGTCGGGCTGCTCGACAGCCTGGCCGCACTGGTGATCACCTACGTCGCAGCCAATCTGCCGATCGTCGTATGGCTGATGCGCGAGTACTTCGCGTCACTCCCACGCGAGCTCGAGGAGTCGGCCGCGGTCGACGGCGCGTCGGTGTACCAGGTCGTGCGCTCCATCGTGCTCCCGATCTCCGTCCCCGGCCTGGTCGCGACGTTCCTGATCGTGCTGATCTTCGCCTGGAACGAGTTCCTCATCGCCCTCGTCCTGACCAGCGCCAATGCGCAGACGATGCCGCTCCAGGTCGCGGCGCAGAACGCGACGCGCGGCCCGCAATGGTGGGCGATGTCCGTCCTGATCATCATCATGATCACGCCCGTGGTGGTCATGGCCGTCGCGCTCGAACGGTTCATCACGCGCGGGATCCTGGTCGGCGCGTTGAAGGGCTAGGCATGTCGACGATCACCGCCGTCGACGTCGTCGACGTCCGCTTCCCGACGTCGCGCAGCCTTGATGGGTCCGACGCCATGAACCCGGATCCGGACTACTCGGCGGCCTACGTGATCCTTCGCACGGACGCTGGGGACGGCCTCGAGGGGCACGGGTTCACGTTCACGATCGGGCGAGGCACGGACATCGTCGTGGCCGCCGTCGGTGCGCTTCGACCGCTGGTGCTCGGCCGCTCGACCGACGAGCTGTTCGCCGACATGGGCGCCTTCTGGCGACAGTTGGTCGGTGACAGCCAGCTTCGCTGGATCGGCCCCGAGAAGGGCGTCATCCACCTCGCGACGGCGGCCGTCGTGAACGCCGTCTGGGACCTGTTCGCGAAGGCCACCGGCAAGCCACTCTGGAAACTGGTCGCGGACATGGCGCCCGAAGAGATCGTGGCGCTCGTCGACTTCCGCTACATCTCCGACGCCCTCTCGCCGGAGCGCGCCCTCGAGCGACTGCGTGCGCTTGCCCCCGACCGTGCGCAGCGCGAGGCGGAGCTTCGGCGGGAAGGCTACCCCGCCTACACGACGTCGGTCGGCTGGCTCGGCTATGACGACGACAAGATCCGGGGGCTCTGCCGCACGGCGCTCGCGGAGGGCTGGACGCGGTTCAAGCTCAAGGTCGGGGCGGACCTCGCGGATGACCGACGGCGGGCGCGCATCGTGCGCGAGGAGATCGGACCGGACGCCATGATGGCGGTCGACGCCAACCAGCGCTGGGACGTCGGCCAGGCCATCACGTGGATGGCGAGCCTCGCCGAGTACGACCCGTACTGGATCGAAGAGCCCACGAGCCCGGACGACATCCTCGGCCATGCCGCGATCGCGCGTGCCGTGGCACCGATCCGGGTGGCCACCGGCGAACACGTCCACAACCGCGTCATGTTCAAGCAGTTGTTGCAGGCCGACGCCATCGCGATCTGCCAGATCGACGCGGCCCGCCTGGGCGGCGTGAACGAGGTGATCGCGGTCTTGCTGATGGCCGCCGAGTTCGGCGTGCCGGTCTGTCCGCACGCCGGGGGCGTCGGGCTGTGCGAGCTCGTGCAGCACCTGTCGGCCATCGACTACATCGCGATCAGTGGCTCGCTCGATGGCCGGATGATCGAGTACGTCGACCACCTCCATGAGCACTTCCTCGATCCCGTCGAGATCCGCGAGGCACGCTATGTCCTGCCGACGCGACCCGGCTACAGCGCGGAGATGCGGCCGGAGTCGCTGGCCCGGTACCGGTTCCCGGACGGCGACGAATGGCAGGCGATCGCGGCCGAGGTCGCGGCCGCCGGCGTGGCGGCGGGAGCGGCCGGCGCCGCGCGGTGACGGTGCGGCGGTTCGGCCAGCGGATCGATGTCCGCCCCGAGCGGATCGACGACTACGAACGGCTTCATGCCGACCCGTGGCCGGGCGTCCTGGAGCAGATCCGGCGCTCGAACATCCGGAACTACTCGATCTTCCGCGACGGGACTGAGCTGTTCGCCTACTTCGAGTACGTCGGCGACGACTTCGAAGCGGACATGGCGGCGATGGCGGCCGACCCGGAGACCAGGCGCTGGTGGGCGCAGACGGACCCGATGCAGGAACCGCGCCACGATGGCGAACCCGGGACGTGGTGGAAGACGATGACCGAGATCTTTCACACGGACTGACTGGGTAGACCCGGTCTGGGCAGTCCGCGAATGGCCCGACAGCGCCTAGAGCAGCTCCCCGTGGGCCGATCCGGTCGGCTCGCCTTCGCGCGGGCGGGGTTCCTCGCCGGGGGCGTACTCCGTCGCGTCGGCGCCGTTGCCCGACTCGAGCACCTTGAGCGGCGCGCCCGCCGTGCCCTCGATGGCGCCGACGCCGAACGGCACCCACTTGGACGGATCCTGCAGTCGATGCGCCTCGGTGTTGCCGCGCGAATGGACTTCCTCGAAGCCCTTCGGTTCGATCCACATCCGCTCGCCCTCGAGCAGGCCGAGAACACCGGACTGACCGGGCTCGGGTCGCTCGTGCTGGCAGTACCGGCATGCGGCGACGTCGTGCTTCTGGTAGGTCTCGGGCTCCTCGTAGGTCGTGATGTAGCCCTCGTAGTTGCGCAGCACGACCTTGTGATCCGAGTACGAGATGAGGTAGTTCGGCATGACCGGGATCTTGCCGCCGCCACCCGGCGCGTCGATCACGTAGGTCGGGACGGCGTAGCCCGATGTATGGCCGCGCAGGCCCTCCATGATCTCGAGACCCTTGCCGACCGGCGTCCGGAAATGCCCCGATCCCTCGACAAGGTCGCACTGGTACAGGTAGTACGGCCGGATCCGGTTCGCGACGAGCTGGTGGACGAGCGCCCGCTGGATGTGGACGCAGTCGTTCACGCCGGCGAGCAGCACGCTCTGGTTGCCGACCGGCAGGCCAGCCTTGGTGAGCTTGTCCGTCGCGCGCGAGACCTCCGGCGTGATCTCGTTGGGGTGGTTGAAGTGGAGGTTGATCCACAGCGGGTGGTACTTCTCGAGCATCTCGCACAGCTCGTCGTCGATCCGTTGCGGCAGGAACACCGGCACCCGTGAGCCGATCCGGATGATCTCGATGTGCGGGATCTCGCGGAGGCCGCGCAGGATCGACTCGAACAGCTTCGGCGCCAGCGTCAGGCCGTCGCCGCCGGAGATCAGGACGTCGCGGACCTGCGGCGTCCGGCGCAGGTACTCGAGCTGCGCCTCGTGGTCCTTGCGATTGAAGTTCTGGGTCGGATCGCCGACGATCCGCGACCGCGTGCAATAGCGGCAGTACGACGCGCACTGCGTCGTGACTAGCATCAGCACGCGGTCCGGGTAGCGGTGGACCAGCCCGGGCACCGGCGAGTGGCGGTCCTCGGCGAGCGAGTCCTCCATCATCGCGGTGAAGGCTTCGTGCTCGCGGCCGGTCGGGATGACCTGGCGGCGGATCGGGTCGTCGGGGTCCCTGGGGTCGATCAGGCTGATGAAGTACGGAGTGATATCGACCCGGAACTTGTCGGTCGCCGACAGTCCCTCGCGCTCCTCGTCGGTCAGTTCGAGGATCTGCTCGATCTCGGCGAGCTCGTTGACCCGGTTCGACAGCTGCCAGCGCCAGTCGTTCCACTTCTCTTCGGGAACGTCCTCGTAGATCGGCGCTCGGCGACTCACAGCCGGTCGGCCGTCCGGACCCACCGCCCGTGCCGGATCGGTCAGGTTGACGAACGGCGCCTCGGCAGCGGCCTTGGCCGCCTCCTGGTGGGCGATGGCGGTCTTGATCTCCTGGGCGTCCAAGCGGTCCGAACCTCCGGGCTGCGACGCATAAAGTCTATGCAGTCTGCAAGTCGCCGGATGATAGCCCTGAGGTACCGAGCCGGTCCACTCCTCAGTCCCGCAACGCTCCGAGCAGATCGCTGTATCGATCCGTCCACGCGCGGCGGCCGTCGGCATGGGCCGTGCGCCAGCGGTCGCCTTCCGCCAGCCCGGCCACGTCGGCGAACGATCGACCGACGATGACCCACTGCGACGGATCGGCGAGCTCGGCCAGTTCCGGCGGCGGTGTGTCGCTGCCGATGATCGAGACGAAGCCGAGGTCGCGCGCCGCCGCGGCCACGACCGGCTCGAGGTCCAGGAAGCGGTTCGAGACGTGGACGGCGATCACCCCTCGCGGCGCGACCGTCCGCATCGAGGTCGCGAAGGATTCGACGGTCAGCAGGTGGACCGGGACCGCATCCGACGAGAAGGCATCGAGGACGAGGAGATCGAAGGTGTCGGATGGCGCCAACTCGAGGCCGAGCCGCCCGTCCTCGACACCGACCTCGATCGACGCCGGCGAGTCGGCGAGGAACGTGAAGCTCGCAGGATCGCGGGCGATCGAGACGACGGTCGGGTCGATCTCGAAGAACCGGTACGTGTCCCCGTCGCGACCGAAGGCGGCGATGGCACCGGCGCCCAGCCCGACCGCCCCGACCCGCAGCGACGGTCGCTCGGCCTGGAGCGCCTCGATCACCTCGCCCAACGGCCCCGCCCGGTGGTAGTAGCTGAGCGGCTCCCCAGCGAGCGGTCCCTCGAACGTCTGGCGGCCGTGGATGGTCGTGCCGGACGTGAGCACATGCAGACCGGGCTGCGGCTCGTCGACGCGGTAGACGCCGTAGAAGCTCCGGTCCAGGCGGATCAAGTCCGGAGGGCCACCGACGGCAGCCGCCACCGCGACGCACAGCGCGGCGAGCGCCGGGATGCTGGCGACAAGCCGCCAGCCGCGCCGGGACGCGAGCAGCACAGCGACGGCAAGCACGATCAGGCCTTCGACAGGCACCCGGAACACGAGCGGTGCGACGACGCCCGCCACGAGCCCGCCGACCGCGCCGCCGAACGCGACGTGCAAGGAATACGTGGTCAGATGCTGCGGCCCCGGCCGATCGGCGGCCAGCCGTCCATGGAGCGCGAGCCCGACCGCCGCAAGGGTCGCGAGCAGCAGCGCGATCGATGGACCGATGGGCAGGTCGATCACGTCGAGCCTGCGCAAACCAACCACCAAGGCCAGCGGCGGGAGCACGACGCTTCCGAGGCGCGCCCCGATCGGCTCCGCCCTGGCATACGCGAGGATGAGCGTGGCGAGGTAGACGACGAGCGGCCCGATCCATACGAAGGGCACGGCCGCGATGTCGGTCGAGATGTCGGTGGTCACGCCGATCAACAGCGCGGCCGGGAGCGCCGCGAGGACGATCCACCAGAGACGCCGGAGTGCCGGCGGCGGGGGCTCGACGTCGTCGACGGCCGAGGTGAGGGGTCGACCCTTCGGCCGGACGACGATCGCGAGGCCTACGGTCGCAACCGCGAAGCCAGCGAACCCGATCGACCACCAGCGGGCCTGGTCGGAAAGGTCGAGGTTGGGCTCGACGAGCGTCGGGTAGGCGACCAGCCCGATGAGACTGCCGGCGTTCGAGGCCGCGAACAACCGGTAGGGCTCGGCTCCGCCGGGCAGGGCCGCGAACCAGCGTTGGGTGGTCGGGCTCGCCGTCGCGAGCACGAAGAAGGGCAAGCCGACCATCGCGCCCATGACCAGGACGAGCCAGAGCGCCGTGAAGACTCCCTCCGGCGGTCGCGCGAACGCCGGGACCGCGACCGGCGCGACGATGACGAGCAGGGCAGTGACCCCGCCCAGCCCGATCTGGAGCCATGCGTGTCGGCGCAGCCCGAGGCTCGTCCACGTGAGATGGGCCCACGCATAGCCTGCGAGCAGCACGGCTTGGAAGAACACCAGCGCCGTCGTCCAGACGGCGCTCGACCCGCCATAGGTCGGGAGCAGCAGACGCGCGACCAGTGGCTCGACGAGGAAGGCCAGCGCAGCCGCGAGGAAGGCGACGAGGACGAAGAGCACGGTCTCCGCTGGGGAGACCTCCGGGGCTATTCCCCGATCACGGCCCAGAGCAGCCCCATCATGATGAAGAAGCCACTGAACAGCGCGATCAGCCCGAGACCGCCGTATGGCGTGCTCGCGCCGACGTGGGGCACGAGCTGCAGGCCGATGCCGAACGCGACGGCCCACCCGATGAACAGCAGGGTGAACAGGAACTTGGCGTTCGGGTTCGTGACCCGCCGGACCCAGCGCGACCCGCCCTCGCTCGACAGCGCCGCCTTCAGGATGATCACGATCATGAGCGTCACGACGGCGACGCTGATGCCGAACGGGATCGGCTGCTGGAAGGCCACGAGGAACAGCTGCATCGTCCCGCGATGCTAGCAGACAGCGCGCGGGCGGATGCCGCTCCGCACGGCACCGGCTCCGCCGCGAATCGAGAGCCCCGCATACGATGACCGGCGATGACTCCCTTCGATCGATTGGGCCGGTTCGTCGTGCGCCGAGCACGCCTCGTCGTCGTCGCCTGGGTCGTCCTCATCGCGGTCGCACTGCCACTGGCGCCGCTCGTCCCTGACGCCCTCCGGGCGGGTGGGTTCATCCGCGACGACCTCGAATCCGCGCGCGCCAGGGACGTGCTCGAACGGGAACTCAAGCTCCCGCCCTCGGCGCTGGTCGTCGCCTTCCACAGCGACACGCTGACCGCCGGCTCGCCCGAGTTCGAGGCAGCGGCCGCTTCCGCCATGCGCGACATCCCGAGCGCACCGCACGTCGTCCTCGTGATCTCCCACCTGCTCCAGCCGCGTCAGGTCTCGGCGGACGGCCACACCGCGTATGACATCGTCCAGCTCGACCTGCCGGCGGACGACTCCCCCGACGCGCTGCCGATCCTCCGCGAGCGACTCCACGAGGCGCCCGGTCTGACGGTCGAGCTCGCCGGCGGCCCGGCGTTCTACGGCGACGTCCAGGCCGTGACCGAGCGCGACCTGCAGCGCAGCGAGCTCATCTCGTTGCCACTCGCCGCGCTCGCCCTGCTGGTCGTCTTCGGCTCCGTGGTCGCCGCCGGCTTCCCGCTCGTGGTCGGTGGCTCGAGCGTCCTCGTGGCGCTCGGTGCGATCTTCGTGGTCGCGTCGGTCACGCCGATGAGCATCTTCGTCCTCAACCTGGCCACGCTCCTCGGCCTCGGGCTTGGTGTCGACTACTCGTTGCTGCTCACGAGTCGCTTCCGCGAGGAGCTCGCCAAGCGCCCGGCAGCGGCGCCGGATCGCGTCCACGAGGCGGTTCGGCTCACGGTGGCGACCGCGGGACGAGCCGTGTTCTTCAGCGGCCTCACGGTCCTGCTGGGGCTGCTGGGGCTGGTGCTCTTCGAGTTCATGATCCTGCGCTCGGTGGGGATCGCGGGCGCGGTCGTGGTCGGGTTCGCCGTGCTCGCCGCGTTGACCCTGCTGCCCGCCCTGCTTGCGCTCTTCGGCCAGCATCTCGACCGGCTCCCGATCCGGCGGGTCAGCGCACGGCCCTCGGCAGACGGACCGTGGGCGCGCCTCGCCCGGCGGGTCATGCGACGCCCGCTGGCCGTCCTCATCCCGACGCTCGCCGTCCTGCTCCTGCTCGGCTCGCCCTTCCTGCACGTCCGCTTCAACGCGCCGGACGCCAGCATCCTGCCGCCGGATGTGCCGTCGCGCGCCGCGTTCGACCGCCTGCGCGACGCCTTCGGCGAGGGCGAGTTCGCGCCGATCGTGATCGCGGTCCGTACCGACGGCCCGGCAACATCCGCCGCCAACCTTGCGACGTTGTACGACTATTCCCGGCGGATCGGCGCCGACCCGCGCGTCAGCCGGCTCGACAGCCTGGTCGACATCGATCAACGGCTGACGCTCGCGCAGTACCAGCTCCTGTATGGCGACCCGAATGGGCCGCGCGACCGGTTCATCGCGACCATCCTGTCGCTGACGACCAAGGCCGACCTGACGGCATTCACGATCACGACGCCATTCGGCCCGAACCGCGACCAGGGTCGCGACCTCGTGCGTGACCTGCGCGCGGCGGACGGGCCGCTGGCAGCGCCGGCCGACACGTCGATCCTGGTCGGTGGTGGCGCCGCCGACGTCGCCGACGTGGTCGATGGCGTCGCGGCCGATTTCCCGCGCACGGCCGTCTTCATCATCGTCACGACCTACCTGGTGCTGTTCGCGCTGCTCCGATCGGTGATCCTGCCGGCCAAGGCGCTCGTCATGAACGCGCTGTCGATCACCGCGAGCTTCGGGGCGCTCGTCTGGATCTTCCAGGACGGCAATCTGTCGGCGCTCCTCGGCTTTCAGCCGGTCGGGTTCGTCGAGACGACCCAGCCGGTCATCCTGTTCTGCGTCCTCTTCGGTCTGTCGATGGATTACGAGGTCTTCCTCCTGTCGCGGATGAAGGAGGTCTGGGACACGACCGGCGACAACGTCGAGGCCGTCGCCCGGGGCCTGGAGCGGAGCGGCCGGATCGTCACCTCTGCGGCGTTGATCGTGGTGGTCGTGGCCAGCTCGTTCGCCCTTGCCGACATCGTCCTGATCAAGGCACTCGGACTCGGCGTGGCCATCGCCGTCGCGCTTGATGCGACGGTGGTCCGGGCGCTCCTGGTCCCCTCGACCATGCGGTTGCTCGGCCGCTGGAACTGGTGGATGCCGGCGTCGCTCGAGCGGTTTGTCGCGAATCGCCTGCCCGCGTCCGAGACCGAGACCGAAGCCGCTGTGGCTCGATGAAACGGCTCCTGCGACTCGCTACGGTCGCGGCGCTGGCCGCGGCCTGCGGCGGCGGTCCGATCCTGGCCAACCCGCCGGCAATCCAGCCGCCCGTCCCGCAGCCGACCGCCGAACCCACGCGGCCGGCCGATCCGGTCCCCGTGGAGCTGCCGCGCGACGACGGTCCGCATCAGCGACTGATGGAGTGGTGGTACTACACCGGGCACCTCGTTGGGGGCCGGGACGAGGGCCTATCGGTGACCCGCAGATTCGGCTTCGAGTTCGTCGTGTTCCGAGGAGAGCGCGGGGCGTTCCCGACGATCTGGGCGTCGCACTTCGCGCTCACGGACGAGACGGGAAGGCAATTCCACTATGCGCAGCGCGCCGAGGTCGGCGACGCGGTCGATCGATCGGCGCTCCTGACCGACGGCACCAGCTTGGGCTTCGACTTCGAGTTGTCCGGTTCCGACCCGACCCAGCCGGGATCAGTCGAGCGCCCGCCGTGGCAGATGACCGGCGCGAACGGCTCCGACCGACTTCGGGTGACGCTCGCGCCGGATGAGGCCCTGGTCGCGGGCCTGCCGTCTCTGGACCTCGCCCTGGAACTGGAAACCCGGAAGCCGCCAGTCCTCCACGATCGCGACGGTTGGATCGACTTCGGCCCGGCCGGCAGCTCGTACTACTACTCGCGCACCGACATGCAGGCCCAGGGAGTGCTGACGATCGGGGATGACACCTACCGGGCGGAGGGAACCGGGTGGTTCGACCATCAGTGGGGCGACTACATCACGGTCGGCGGTGGCGGCTGGGATTGGTTCGCGATCAACCTCGAGGACGGCACGGACCTGACCTTCTCGCAGGTGCGCGACGCGGACGGAAGCTATCCGTTGGTCTACGGCACGATCGTCGGTGCGAATGGAGCCGCGCGCCATCTCGAGCGCGACGAGTTCACGATCGAAGCGACGCAGCGATGGACCAGCCCCAAGACCGGCGCGACGTACCCGGCCGCCTGGCACATCACGGTGCCCGGCGACGGCCTGGTCATCGACCTGGTGCCGGCGGTCGCCGACCAGGAGCTCGACACGCGGCCATCGACCGGCGTCGTGTACTGGGAGGGGTCGCAGCTCGTGAGCGCTCGGCGGACGACCGGGCGGCGGCTGGGTGACGTGCAGCTGGGCGGTGAGGCCTACGTGGAGCTCACTGGCTACGCGCCGTCGGGCCTCGCGCCCTGACGGCTAGCGCGCGGGGATGAGCGGCGGGAGCTCGGTGTCGGCGCTGGCCGCGAGCCCGCGCGACGCTGCGTCGAGGTCGGTCAGGCCGTCAAGGATGACCAGCATCTTCCGACCCGCGTCGACGTAGGCGCGCTCGTTCGTGAGCGCGGCCGCGAGGCCCTCGTCGGCGATACGAGCGATCGATCCGTAGAACGAGGCGAGGCCCTGTGAGACGGCGACGCCGTCGTCCCAGGCTGCGACGGCCGGCACCAGCCGGTCCCCGAACGCGGCGTTGGTCGCGAGCCCGCGCAGGAGCGGTGCGATGTCGGCGGCGGATGGGTCCGCGCTCGCGAGGGCACGGGCAAGCAGGTCGGCATCGACCAACAGGCGCTGGTTCACGACCGTCGACTGGCGGAGCGCGGACAGCGCCGAGGGCGGGATCTCAGGAGCGACCGGCGCGACGAGCGCCGGAGCCGCGCTGACGAGGGGCGCCGCCGATGGCACGACCGCGACCTGTGGCTGCGCGACCGGGATCACGGCGGGTCGGGTCAGGACCCCGACGGCAGCGACCAGGCCGCCGCCGACGGCCATGCCGGCGACGAGGCCGAGGCCGACGAAGCCACCGACGCGCAGCAGCGGCACGCCGGCGACCAGCCGTGTCCCGCAGCCGGCACACCGCGACACGCCGACGGCCAACGGCCGCGTGCATTTCGGGCACAGGAAGATGTGCTGATCGGGTGCGCCGATCGCGACCGGCTCGGGCGAGGCGTCGCGCGGTCGTTCGACGGGTCCGCGGAGCGCGTCGATCGTCATGACCAGTCCAGTCTGCAAAGGTCCGCTGCGAATGAGCAGTCCGACGATGGTCCCTGGCATCCCGGTACCCATCGTGGTGCGGCTGGACACCCTAACTGAGACTCAGTATCATTCCGGGCGATGACCGGACCGACAGCCGTCCAGACTGCGCTCGATGACGCCGGGTATCGGCTGACCGACGCACGCCGCGCGATCGCCGACCTGATCGCCGCGCGCGAGGGGCATTTCACGGCGGCCGACCTCGTGGCCGACGTGCGCACGCGACGCCTCGGCATCGGTCGAGCGACGGTCTTCCGCACGCTCGACGTCCTGGCCGACCTCCATGCCGTCGAACGCCTCGACCTGCCGACCGGCGAGCACGCCTACGTCGCCTGCGAGCCCGTCCATCACCACCACGTCGTCTGCTCGAACTGCGGCGCCAGCCGTGATGTCGATGACGCCGGCTGGCGAGCCGTCGTCAGTGAGATCGAGGAGCGGACGGGCTACCGCATCGACGACCATCGCCTCGAGCTTTTCGGGCGCTGCCCGGACTGCCGTCAGAGCGGCACCGCCTGATGCCCATCGCGGCGCTTGCCGTCTCGTTCGGAGCGTTCGCCTCGGCACTGGTGGGCGGATGGCTTGCGATGCGGGCTGTTCGCTATGTCGGCGTGATCATCGCGGTCGGCGCCGGCATCCGGATCGGCGCGGCATTCTTCGATCTGATCCCTGAAGCCGTCGAGCACCTTGGGTCGATGGACCTCGCGATGGTCTGGGTCGCGCTCGGTTTTCTGGCCTTCTATGCCGTGGACAAGGTCACATCACTCCATGTGGGCCACGAGACGGCGGCCGAGCTGGACCACGACACCGTCGCGCACCAGCACATCGGCGTGGTCGGCGCGGCCGGCATGGGGATCCATAGCTTCCTCGACGGTGTGGCCCTGGCCGCGGCCCTCGCTGTCGGCGGGGGTATCGGCGTCATCATCGCGACCGTCGTCATCGTCCACCGATTCAGTGACGGGATCGGCGTTGTGAGCTTCCTGCTCGCCAGTCGAGCCCCCGCCAGCACCGCCTGGCGATGGGTCCTTCTCGTCGCTGCTGCTCCGGTCGTCGGTGTGTTGCTCGGTGCGGTCATCACCGTGCCGGACTCGGTGCTTGGCGCGCTCCTCGGCTTCTTCGCCGGCTTCTTCCTGTATGTCGGCGCGGCCGAACTCCTGCCCGAGGCACATCGTCGAGGTGGGTCGCGGGCGGTGGTCGCAGCCACGCTCGGCGGGGCGCTGGCCATCTACCTGTTCTCGGTGGCCGTCGGCGCCATCGGTGGCGACGTCCACTAGCCGCGGATCGCTACTCGGCCGCTCACGAACCGGTGACGAACTCGCCCCCGTCGACGCTGATGATGTCGCCGTTGATGAAGTCGGTGCCTTCGCCGGACAAGGCGAGGATGGCGTTGGCCACGTCCTGTGGGGTGGTCATCCGGCCGGTCGGGTTCCGCTTCATCGTGATGTCGATCATCGTCTGGGACTCGGGGATCTTGAGCAGCGCGGGCGTGACGGTGACGCCGGCGCGGATGCAGTTGGCCGTGACACCGGTCCCGTTGCGCGCCAGCTCCATCGCGAGCTGGCGGATGTGCGACTCGAGCGCCGCCTTGGCCGACGACACGACGCCGTACGACGGCACGACCCGCGTGGAGCCTTCGGACGTCATCGCGTAGACCTTCGAGCCCTTGCCGAGGAAGCCGCCGCGCCACAGGTCCTGGACCCAGTACACGAGGCTGTTGGCCATGACGTCCTGGGTCATCTCCATCTTCTTGCGGTCGACCGCGGCCTTGGGGTCCTCGGCCAGGAACGGCACGAGCGAGCCGAAGGCGAGCGAGTGCATCACGACCCGCACATAGGGTTCGCGGCCACCGGCCTTCGAGCGCTCGAACCGCTCGCGCAGGGTCGCGAGCGCCGCCGCCCGCTTGTCGTCGTCGGCCGCGTTCATGTTGATGTACAAGGCCTCGGATCCGGCCGCCTCGATGGCCGACTTGATCTCGTCGACGTGCGCGAGGCCGGCACGGAAATCGAGGTGGATCCCGAAGATCCGGTAGCCGGCCTTGGCCAGCGTCAGTGCCGTCGCCTCGCCCATCCCCGACGAAGCCCCGAGGATCAGCGCCCAGCGCTCGCGGTCATCGGTCATTGGTCGGGCGGCCTCCGGTGGGTGGTCAGGGCGGGCCGAGTCTAGCAGCGGTCAGGACGCCGACGACCCGGTCGCGTGCAGGTCTGCAACGCTGTCCTCAGGTGACCCCGTCGCGGCGCAGCGCTGCCAGCTCCTCGGCGCCGATCCCGGCCTCGGTAAGCACCTCGTCGGTGTGCTCGCCGAGCAGCGGCGGTGCGCTGCGGATGGCGCCGGGCGTCGACTCGAAGGCCAGTGGGATGCCGACCTGGCGAAGCACGCCGAGCGCAGGGTGCTCGACGTCGACGGCCATCCCCAGTGCCTGTGCCTCGGGCGAGTCGAAGGCTGTCGCGACGTCGGCGACCGCCCCATTCGGGACCTCGGCGGCGTCCAGCACCGCGACCCACTCGGCGGTCGACCGCCGCGCGAGCCGCTCGGCGAGGGTCGGGAGCAGCTCGTCGCGGCGGTCCACCCGGTCGCCGTTGCTCGCGAACCGGGGGTCGTCCGCGAGCGCCGGCAGGCCGATGGCGGTGCAGAACCGCGACCACTGCCGCTCCGAGCCCACCGCGACGACGAGATCGCCATCGGCGGTGGCGAACAATTCGTACGGCACGATGTTCGGATGGGCGTTCCCCAGGCGGCCCGGCGACCGGCCCGTCACGAACGCGTTCTGGGCCTGGTTGACGAGGACCGCCAGCGTCGACCCGAGCAGCGAGACATCCACCCGCTGGCCGCTCGGAGCGCCGTTCCCGCCGCGACCGATCAGGGCGGACAGGATCCCGATCGCCGCGTACAACCCGGTCACCACGTCGCTGATCGCCACCCCGACCTTGGTCGGCTGCCCACCAGCCTCGTCCGGCGCACCGGTGATGGACATCAGGCCGCCGACGGCCTGGATGACGACGTCGTAGCCGGGCCGGTCGGCGGCGGGCCCCGTCGGTCCGTAGCCCGTGATCGCGAGATGGACCAGCGCCGGGTTGATGGAGCGGAGCGTGGCGTCGTCGAACCCGAGCCGCTCCAGCGACCCGGGTCGAAGGTTCTCGACCAGCACGTCGGCATCAGCCAGGAGCTGTCGCAGGATGTCGGCCCCGGCGGGGGTCTTGAGGTCCAGCCGGACCGACCGCTTGTTGCGGTTCACCGCCAGGAAGTAGGCGGCGGTCCGGGTCCCGAGATCGGGATCCCCGACCCATGGCGGGCCCCAGCTGCGCGTCGCGTCACCCTCGGGTGGTTCGATCTTGACGACGTCTGCGCCGAGGTCGGCCAGGATCATCGTCGCGTACGGACCGGCGAGCACGGTCGACAGGTCGATGACCCGGATCCCGGACAGCGGACCCTGGGCGAGGGCGGGGTCGACCGGCATGGCGGCGATGGTAGCGCCGCCGAGGCGTCTGGCGGCGAGGCGCCCTACGACGAGGCGCTGCTCGAAGCGGCCAGGATGGTGGCGCCGAAGTCCGGCGCAGCGAGATCGTCGTCAGTCGATGGTGCGAACCCGAAGGCACCATCGCGCTCGACGGCTTCGGTGATGTTGTCGATCCGGCTCCGGTTCACGATCAGCGTGCCGACCCGCTGGCGGTAACGGTCCCCACCCAGCGGGTAGTCGACCACGGCGTCGGTCAACGGGATCATCGCGCTGCGCCGGTGGAGCCCGGCCATCGCGTCGAGGTACGGCACGGAATGGAGGTAGCCGCGCGCCACGTACGGCCCGGTCGTAACAGCGACGTACGTCTGGCGCGTCCGCGTCCGACGCGTCTGGTCGCCACGCGGGCCGGTCGCGTGGACCAGCAGGAGCTCGTCGCGTGCGACGACGACCTCCTTGACCTCGACGGCCTCGGGCTGGACGAGCGACTGGACCATGACGTCGACCAGCTGGACTTCCTCGTGGTCGTTGAGCATGTCGGTCAGCCGATCCGAGCGAAGGCGGATCCGGCCCGACAGCGTGCAGTCCTCGGCGTACGCCACGAAATCGACCAGCGGAGACAGCACGGCCGCGCCCGGATGCGAACCCTCCGCACCGCCGTCGACGTCGGCGCTGCGATCGAAGATGAGTGAGAGGCGTCGTCCAAGACTTTGGATCATGTGGCCATGGTCGGGCCGGTCGGTCCACGCCCAAGTGACCCGGAGGTACTTCCGTCCCGTGTGCGGTGTCCCCGGTCACCGGTGCGTCGCTGCACGTCCCACCCCGAGGGTGGCCCGAAAGTACTACCCGACGCGTGGAGCGCTAGCATCGAGGCATGCCAGCACCCCATGTCGCCACCCTGATGACCGTCCATGCCCACCCCGACGACGAGACGATCGGTACCGGGGGGACGATGGCCAAAGCGGTCGCCGCGGGCCGGCGGGTCGTGCTCGTGACCTGCACCCGAGGCGAGATGGGCGAGATCGTGGTCAAGGACATGGACACGCCGGACAACCACCGTCGGCTCGGCGAGATCCGGGCCGGGGAGCTGGAACGGGCGATGGGCGTCCTGGGCGTCACCGAGTGGGAGAACCTCGGCTACCACGACTCCGACATGATGGGTCGTGCCGGCAACCGCGACCCGCGTTCCTTCTGGCAGGCCGATCTGGACGAGGCGGCGCGACGGCTGGTGTGGCTGATCCGCCGCTACCAGCCCGACGTGATCACCACCTACAACGACTTCGGCGGGTACGGCCATCCCGACCACATCCGCACGCACGACGTGACGATCCGGGCCCATCCGCGGGCGGGTGATCCCGCCTGGTACCCGGAGCAGCTGGCGCCTGAGCATGGCGGCAGCGGGCCCTCGGTCGAGGATGGTGGCCTCGCTCCGTGGACGCCCTCCAAGCTCTACGAACAGGCGATCCCGGCCTCCGTCCGCACCGCCATCCGCGACCGGATGACCGAGCTCGACAAGCCGAACCCATGGGCGCCACCGCCCGACGCGACCCCCGAACAGCTCGCCGAGATCGAGGCCTACCAGGCGCGGATGCTCGTCCCCGACGAGAGCATCACGACGTGGATCGACATCTCGGGCGACCCGGTCGAGCGCAAGTGGAACGCGCTGAAGCAGCACGCGACGCAGATGGCGGAGGACTCGTGGTTCATGGCCTTCGGGCTCGACGGCTGGCGCGAGCAGTGGTCGAAGGAGGCGTACATCCTCCGCGAGTCGACCGTCGACACGCCCAAGCCGGAGGACGACCTGTTCGCCGGACTCGTCTGAGACGACGCCTCAGTAGGGCAGCAGACCGCGTGACGCGTCGAAGATCTGGCCCATCACGACCCGTCCGTCGCCGGCCGGGTCCATGAAGTTGGGCTGGGCCTTGTCGAGGATGATGTGCGGGCGGATGCGCACCTGACGCAGCTCCGCGCCGTGGAACGTCAGCTCGAGGGTGATGCCCTCCATCGTGAACTCCGACCAGTCCTGGTCGAACACGAAGTTGCCGAGCGCGTACCAGATCGGCTTGCCCTCGTAGATCTCCATCGCGGCCGCGTAGTGAGCGTGGTTGCCGATGATCATGTCCGCCCCCGCGTCGATGATGTCGCGCGCGAGCTGCTGCTGGCGCTCGAACGGTGTCCCGCGGTACTCGACGCCCCAGTGCGGGAAGACGATCACCACGTCGGCCCCGGCCTTTCGGGCAGCCTTGATCCCCGTCCGCGCCATCTGCAGCGACAGCTGCGCGCTGCCGGTCTCGGACCGGCCCGCGAAATAGCTCTTGGCGATCGCGTCGTAGGCGAGGACCGCGACCTTGACGCCGTTGGCCTCGATGATGGCCGGCTTGCGGGCAGCCGCGAGGTCCTTGCCGGCGCCGGAGTACTTGAGGCCGCGCTTCCGAAGGTTGGCGATGGTCTGCAGGATGCCGGTGTCGCCGGCGTCCCCGATGTGGTTGTTGGCGATCGAGACGTAGTCGATGCCGGCGTTGACCAGCCCGTCGATCAGGCTGGGATCGGCGGTGAAGACCGTGTTCCGGGTATGCCACCGGAAGCGGTTGGGGGCGGGGTTCTCGAAATTCGCGATCGCGACATCGGCGCCCGAGATGAGCTCGCGGACGGCGCCCGCGTTGCCGGTCCGGCGCGTCCGGGGCAGGTCCCAGCCCAACGGTGAACAGTCCTTACAGCGTGACGTGATCTCGGCCGTGCCACCGTCGAAGGGGAAGTCGACGCCCTTGCCGCGGATGCGGACCGTCTGGTACACGCCCCGGTCGAGCAGGATGTCGCCACCGGCGAACAGCGTCCAGGTGGCCGCCGGATCGAACGGTGCCGACCCGTCGCGCGTCGGCAGGTCGGCCCGCAGCCGCCACGCGTCGGCCGTCGTGACGCGGTCGACGCCGAACAGCGCCTGCTTGCCCCAGGCGAGCGCACGGACCGCCTGCGTCACGTCCTCCGCACGCAGGAAGGCCAGGCGCTTGCGGTTCTTGGCGAGATCCCGTCGCAGCGTCGCGGCGTCCTTCGCGAGCACGAGGCGTGCGGCGACCGCTGGTCGAGCGGCGCCGACCGCGGCGAGGATCGCATCGGCCTCGTCCGCGACCAGCTCGAGCGCGTCGTAGCGCTTGCTCGTGCCGGCAAGGACGTCGGCGACCTCCTTGCGGCCGGTGGCAGTGACCGTTGCCCGGAACTGGGTGACCGGCACGATCGCGGCCTCGACGGTGCCCGGTGTCGGGACCGGCGTGACGGTCGGCGCGGGCGTCGCGGCCACGGTCGGCGCGGGGGTCCGGGTCGGTGTCGGTGTCGGTGACGCGCTCCCCAGGGCAGTCGATGCGGATGGCGCCGCTGGCGCCAGCCCGCCGCCGAACCCGAGCTCGGTGCCGGCGAGCGCCACCGCCACGCTGAGCCCCAGCAGGCCCAGGACGACCAGCATCGGGAGGCGCGCTGTCGAAAGCCGCGGCATCGCGGGCATTCTGCCAGAGGCAGAGGAACGCCCCGTCCGGGCGGGCGGACGGGGCGTAGGGAGATGCGAAGTGATGGCGGACCCGACCGGATTCGAACCGGCGATCTCCAGCGTGACAGGCTGGCATGTTGGGCCGCTACACCACGGGTCCAGTTGCGGCGAGGCCGGACTATAGCAGAGGCACCCTGCCTTGTCAGACGTCCCGCCTATACTCGAGGGCCATGCCCGACCGCCCTATCGACCTCCGCAGCGACACCGTCTCGCGACCCACCGACGCGATGCGCCGAGCCATGGCGACGGCCGAAGTCGGCGACGACGTCTTCGGCGACGACCCGACCGTCATCGCCCTCGAGGAGCGCGCCGCCGAGCTGCTCGGCAAGGAGGCCGGGCTGTTCGTGGCGACCGGCACGATGGGCAACCTGGTGTCGATGATGGCCCACCTGGCGCGTGGCCAGGAGGTGATCGCCGGCGGTCAGCATCACCTCGTGATCGACGAGGCGGCCGGCCACGCCGTCATCGTCGGTGCCAGCGCGCGGGCGCTCGACGATCGCCCGGACGGCACGCTCGACCCGGCCGACATCGACGCCGCGTTCCGCGACCCGAATGACGTGCACGAGCCGCTCTCGGGCCTGGTGGCCCTCGAGAACACCCATGCCCACTCGATGGCGCGTCCGCTGACGCCGGCATACGAGCGTGAGGTCGCCGCGATCGCGCGCCGCCACGGCGTGCCGCTCCACATCGACGGCGCGCGGTTCTGGAACGCCGTCGTCGCCCAGCGGGACGATGGTGTCGACGCCAGGGACGCTCGCGGCGCCGGCCGACTCGGTCACGTTCTGCCTGTCGAAGGGTCTCGGCTGCCCGGTCGGCTCGGTGGTCGTGGGTTCGACGGCATTCATCGGTCGTGCCCGTCGAGCGAGGAAGATGGTCGGTGGCGGGATGCGCCAGGTCGGGGTGCTCGCCGCGGCCGGGCTGGTCGCCCTGTCCGACGGCCCCGACGGCATGATCGATCGCCTGGCGGACGACCACGCCAATGCCCGCCGGCTGGCCGAGGCGCTGGCCGACATGGACGGCGTCCGCAGCCCCGGCGGCGTCGCGCAGCCGGCACCCGGACGCCTCGACCCGGCGCGCGTCGCGACGAACTTCGTGCTGTTCAAGGTCGACCGCGATCGCGGCGCATTCCTCGCAGGCGCTCGCAGCACGGAACGTGTTGATGGTGGAATATGCCCACGGTCAGGTCCGGGCGGTCACCCATCACGACGTCGCCGCGGCCGACATCGACACGGTCATCCGGGCGACGCGCGAGGCCCTGGCGGAGACGACCCCGACCGTGTCGGCGGAGGAACCCGCCGAGCGGATCGCAGCCTCGGCCTGACGGACCGAACCAGCCATCCCGGACCGGCTGCCCGCCGGTCGTGCCACCTCCCCAGGAGCGACCCGTGACCCGAACCGCCGACACGACCGGTCCGGCCCTGCCGCGGCCGGCGCCAGCCACCGATCGTGGCCCGCTCGACGATCGGTTCTACGAGGTCGTCGAGGGTCGCTTCCGGCGCCTGCTCCGAGACAACCCCGTCGCTGCCACCTACTTCGGCATCCACGACTACGACGACGAGCTCGGGGACGGCGGCCGGGAGACCGTCCTGGCCGAGATCGCCGCCGACCGGGCGGACCTCGCCACGATCGAGGCCCTGGACCCAGCCGGGTTGTCGGCGGCCGTCCGCTTCGAGCGCGACCTCGAGCTGCACAACGTCCGCCGCTAGATCTTCGAGGCGGACGAGCTGCGGATCTGGGAGCGTCGGTCGCTGGCGCTCGACACGATCGGTGACGGGCTGTTCCTGCTGTTCGCCCGCGACCACGCGCCGCTCGCCGAGCGCCTCGACGCGATCGCCGGCCGCCTCGAGGCGGTGCCGGCCTACCTCGAGGAGGCGCGGACCCGGTCGAGCGAGCCGCAGGTGCGGCTGTGGCAGCAGATCGAGATCGAACGGCCGGGCGAGCTGCCCGCGCTGTTCGACGAGATGGTGGCCGCCGGGCGGGACGTGCTCGGCGCGGCCGAGCAGCGCCGGCTCGAGCGAGCGGCGCGCGGCGGCAGTCGCGGTGGAGCTCTACACGACGTGGCTCGAGGGCACGCTCGCGGGGGGGACCGACGACTGGGCGCTCGGCCGCGAACGCCACGACCGGATGGTCGAGCAGCGCGCGTTCGACGGGCTCGATGCCGACGAGATCCTCGAGCTCGGCCAGCAGCAGCTCGCCGAGGAGCGCGCGGCGCGGCGCGCGGCCGCCGCGAGATCGACCCCGAAGCCGACGAGCCGAGGTCATCGAGCGGATCAAGGCCGACCACGCCGGCGACGTTCGCCGGGGCCCTCGAGGGCTACCGCGACGCGATGCAGCGGGCGCGCGACCACCTCATCGACGAGACCTCGTGACGGTCCCCGACGACGAGCGCATCGAGGTCCTCGAGACCCCGAGTACCTCCGCAACGTCATCCCGTTCGCGGCCTACTTCGCGCCGGCCGCGTTCGACGCGAGTGCCAAGGGGATCTACGTCGTCACGCCGTCGGTGGACGACGACCCGAACGCGATGCGCGAGCACAACCGAGCCTCGATCAGCAACACCAGCATCCACGAGGCGTACCCCGGCCACCACCTCCAGCTCGACGTCGCCCGCCGGCACCCGTCGCTGACCCGGCTGCTGACCGACGCCCCGGAGTTCGTCGAGGGCTGGGGGATGTACTCCGAGCTGATGATGCGCGAGCAGGGCTTCGACGCCGGGCCGGAGTTCCGGGTCATGCTCCACACCGACGCGATCTGGCGCGCGTGCCGGATCATCCTCGACGTGCGGCTGCACCGCGGCGAGCTGCGGTCGACGAGGGCGTCGACTTCCTCATCGAGCACACGGCTTCGAGCAGCCCAACGCTCGCTCGAGGTCGAGCGGTACACGTACCGGCCGACCTACCCGCTGAGGTACCTCCTCGGTCGACGCTGATCCTGGAGCTCCGGGAGTCCGAGCGGCGGCGCCAGGGCGACGCCTTCTCGCTGCGCGCCTTCCACGACACGCTGCTCCGGACCGGGTCGCTGCCGATCAGCTTCCACCGGCGCCTGCTGGCTGGCGAGGTCGCCTGACCGCGTGCGCGTCATCCCCTCCATCGACCTCGGGGCGGCCGCTCGCGGATCGTCTACTGGCCGGCGCCTCGACCGGCGTCGGGGCACCCCACCACCGCCCGGACCGGATCGTCGAACGCCTGGTGAGCGCGGGCGCGCCGCTAATCCACCTCGTCGACTTCGACGGCGCCGGCGGGCAGCCCGGGCAACCTCGCGGTCGTCGGTGCGGTGGCCGCCCGGGTCGCCGTCCCGCTGCAGCTCGCCGGCGGCCTGGACGCCCCGACGCCATCCGCCTCGCGTTCGCGGCCGGCGCGACGCGCGTCGTGCTGTCCACGGCGTCGCGGACCGGCCCGACGCACTGCGGGCTGCCTGCGATCGCGGGAGACTGGCTGGCGGTCGGGCTCGACTCGCGACCGGAACGATCGCCGCGTTCCCGTGGCGCCGACCGGCTCCACCCTCGATCGAGACGCTGGTCGGCGAGCTCGTCGGCTTCGGCGTCCGCCGGCTCGTGCTGTCCCACGGGCGAGCCGCGGACCCGCGCTGCTCGATCGCTCGTCCGTCGCCACGATGCGGACATCCTCGTCGCCGGTGGCACCACCGACCTCGACGGTCTGCGGCACCTCCGCGAGACCGGCGTCGCCGGCGTCATCGTCGGAGAGCACTCCTCTCCGGAGCCTGGACTTCCCCGCCGCCCTGGAGGCCGCCGCATGAACCCGCGCCCCATCCCCTTCCTCGTCCTGCTGGCCGTCGCGCTCGCGCGGTCGCGTGCAGCGCCGCCGGGCGGCACCGCGCCGCCACCGGCGACCGCGGCGCCATCGACCGGGGCCCCGGCCCCGAGTGCCCGACGGCGAGCCGGCGCCCCTCCCCGCGGGCGAGACCCGACGGTGTCCATCGCGACAACCTCGGGACGATCCCCTGACGATCGAGGCCGACCTGTCGCCCATCGCGGCCGGCAACTTCGTGGCCCTCGCCGAGTGCGGCTACTACGACGGCGTGGTCTTCCATCGGGTGGTGCCGGGCTTCGTGATCCAGGGTGGCGACCCCACCGGTACGGGCACCGGTGGCCCGGGCTACACGATCAGCGACGAGCCGGTCACCACGCACTACGCGCGCGGCACCGTCGCGATGGCGCGCACCCGCAGCCGACTCGGCGGCTCGCAGTTCTTCATCGTGCTGGCCGACGAGGCCCGCGCCCCGCTCGCCCAGGCCAACACCTACGAGATCTTCGGGTCCGTCGCCCAGGCATGGAACCGCCGATAACATCGTCGCCGCCCAAAGCGGCGAGTGCCGCTCGAACCTGTCGGATGACAGCGTGACCGTCGCCCTGACCCAATACCGAAAGAAGGAGTCAGCACATGACCCACGCCACGATCACGACCGACATCGGCGACATCGAGCTCGAGCTGTACGACCAGTCCGCCCCCAAGACCACGAAGAACTTCATCGACCTCGCCCCCAAGGGCTTCTACGACGACGTGATCTTCCATCGCGTCATCCCGAATTCATGATCCAGGGCGGCGATGGCCAGTTCGGCAAGAAGTCAGCCTCGACCGGGCGGGTCGGGACCGGTGGTCCGGCTACAAGTTCGAGGACGAGCCGGTCAAGGGCGACTACAAGCGGGGCACGCTGGCGATGGCCAACGCGGGCCGAACACCAACGGCAGCCAGTTCTTCATCTGCCACGAGGACCTCGGGGCCGCCTGCCGAAGAACTACACGATCTTCGGGATGGTCACCAAGGGCCTCGACGTGGTCGACAAGATCGTGTCCGCGCCGCGCGACTCGCGCGACCTGCCGAACGAGCCCGTCGCGATGACGTCGGTCACGATCCATCCCGAGGAGGGCTGACCGCCCGACCGGCACGCACGGCATCGACCGCCGCGAGGATCGCATCGGCCGATCGATCGGCGTCGTCCTCGCGGGTGTTCCAGCCGGAGACCGAGATGCGCAACGCGGGCGTGCCATGGAACGTGGTCCCGCCGAGCCACAGGACGCCGTCGGCCTGGATTCGGTCGATGACAGCCTTCGTCGTCGCCTGGTCCCCGACCGCGACGAGGACCTGGTTGAGGACCACCTCGTTGATGATGTGGACATCGGGGTGGTTGGCGAGCCGGCGGGCGATGCGCGACGCGAGGTCGCAACCGCGCTCGACCATCTCCGCGATGCCGGTCGCGCCGAGCGAGCGGATCGCGGCGGAGATCGGGAAGCCGCGCGCCCGGCGCGACATCTCCGGCACGTACTCGAAGGGG